>JAEUPQ010000011.1 GCA_016789405.1 Lysobacteraceae bacterium | reverse complement strand
CCTCTAGCGTTTCAGGGCTTTTCTCCCACAGATCACAGTAGCAGTTGCGTGGAGGAACGCCGTTAGAAGTATTGATCGTTGCGACACGCTTCATTTTGGTGCCTAACGCCTGAATTAAGCCGCGCCGCGAAGCGGCGTCGGCTTGAATGAATTGTTAGGCCCCAGTGTACCCACCGGAGTGCGCGCTACGGTGCTGGGGCAAGGCACCGGCCCAGGACTTGAGCCTTGCTGTACGGCCCATCCTCGCTGAGGTCGTGCTGAGGAGAGTCAAACTGCACCCAATAGAAGTAATCCAAGCCCTGCACTGTTTCGACCGGCTCGGGGCCGCTGCAGATGACCCCAAAGGAATCTTCGCGCCAGCCCGCACAGCGACCGGAAACCAAGACACGCGCGCCTAGAGCGAGGTCTTGTCGCAGCGGACCGATGGTTGGAATTTCCATGTGGGGCCTAACGCCTGAATTAAGCCGCGCCGCGAAGCGGCGTCGGCTTGAATGAATTGTTAGACGTCAACCGCGATGGTACGACGCCTATCTTCAAAGACCGGAATGTGGCCGGATTCTTCTCGCACGAGAACCTTGTAGGTGAAATCGAGGAGCCCATCCTTTAGTGAGATCTTGTGCGCATACACTGCGTGTAGTACAGGGCTTTGGCCGCAGTGCATGACGCCAGAGTAAAGTCCGACATGCGTGCGGTAAGGGTAGTTCTTTGGTGATTTCTTGTACTCCAGGCGCTCACGAATAGAGCCGTGACGATCAACGTAAAGCTGCTCAATGAGTTGCGCCACCTGGCCCGAGGATCGTCGAGGCGAAACAACGGAGACCAGCCTCTCGACTGGCTCGGGGTAAAGGTTCTCCAGAACGATCCAGCCAGCGCCGTATTGCATGCTTGACGTCTAACGCCTGAATTAAGCCGCGCCGCGAAGCGGCGTCGGCTTGAATGAATTGTTAGGCACCGGGCGGAAGAACCCGTGCTTGTCGAACCTCATAAACATACTCTGGTGCATTGGCGTACTGCAGGGCCTTATCCCAGAGCGGGTCTGTACGGTCGAGAAGATTCTCCGCCAGAGCCTTGATCTCTGGTGGAGCGTCATTTTTGAAGAAACCTTTGCTTCCAGCATTCTTGTCATAGCTCACACCTTTGATCTCGAATTTGAGGGGCGAGATCCTTTTGGCTTTCTGCTGCTCGATGTCCGTGTGTGCCGTTTCCCAAGTGATGGCGCGTGTCATCAAGTAGTAGGCGCGCTCGTCAAATATTCCGTTAGTCGTGTAGTCCGATCGCGGCGGATATTTAGGATGGATTGTTCTCTTGAACAGGCCGCCGATGACAAATCGGAAGTGCATGTTGTCGGGAGACATCTCGTAGCGACGGCAATTAACCACGTCAACCCAGTGGCCTTTTGCCTGTGCAAGATGTTTTTTCACTAGAAGTACGGCAAATGCCTCTTCTGTACTTGCGTACTCGCGATACCTTCTGAGTAGCTTTTCATCCATGGTTCGATTGCCGAGAGAATTGGTGCACGGTGCCTAACTACAAGTAGACCCCAAATTGGGGTGTAGCGCAGAGGCTGCCACAGGCGTCTCTGACTCGTCAATCGGAGAAATTCCAGAGGGATCAGCGAGATAGCCTCATGGCGCGAGCCTGTGGCCGACAGCGTCTTGCCGAAATACACGGCAGGCACACCCTGATATCTCTTATCGGGGTGTACATGCCCCGATATCAAACCGGGATGAGGCACTTTCAGGCACGATGGGTTGCTTGCAGGATAACGGCCATTGCCTGCGAATTTCGGTCAATACTGGCGAATGAACGCCTTCTTTGCCGGGATATCCCGCTTCTCGTGCAGTGAGCGGTGCATGCACTTATCGCGGCGTTCAAAGCGCAACGACGCCCGATGCCTCCGGAGGGCATTCACCACGGCCACAGCCGCATCGCCAACCACAGCGGCACGCCGATGTAGAAGAGCGCTCTCGCAGCAATCTCCAGCATGCGCCGGACATCCGTTGTCTTCTGCGGGCGAACCGCCAGCGGCAGCAGCGTGCCTGCTTCGACGAGCACGCGCAGGCCAGCTGCGATCATTGCCAGGTTCACGGCCCACGATGCCCACCAGACGAACAGCGCGAGCAGCCAGGCCTTGGCGCCGTAGGTCTGCCATTCGCCGAAGGTGCCGCCATAGGCGATGACCTGGTGCAGGCGGAACGCGGGCAGGGCAGGCAACAGGGGAAACAGGCCGAACTTCAACAACGGATGGTCGAGCAGCCGATGCCTGACCGAGTGCAACGCATGTCCGTGATGGGCGGCGCGTGCGTCCAGGATGCTGTCACGCACTCCGGCTGCACCTGCATCGCGGAGGCGCTGGATCACGCGCAAGGGGTCGATGCCGACGATGGCATGGCGCCATGGACCGGCACGCAGATGCAGCTGGACGCCAGTGGTCGGCAGCGGCACGTGCCAGACGTGCGCATCGACGATGTCGCTCGTCGCGATCTCCAAACGACGGGACGGTTGCTCAATGACCAAGGTGTTGTCCTCGATGCGCAGCACTGCAGCGAATGCGCGCATCAGGCTCCACGAGGCGGCTTCGGGCAACAGGACGAGGCCGACGAAGGTCCAGACCTGCGCGACCGGGTTGATGGGCGTGCCGTCGTTGGTCAGTGCCTGCAGCGCCATCCAGAGCACGCCACCGCGCGACACGACGCGCAGCGAAGCGATCACGAAGCGCCAGAAGGGCGTGAGCATCGCCACGTCCAGCGGTGCATCGTCAGCGATCGTGGCCTGTCGCGCATGCCGTGAGCGCCAATGCCTGCGTATCCAACCCATCATCGCGACGAGGCCGTAAAGCAACAACGAGGCGAATGCCGTCGGACCGACCCAGTTGCCCCAGCGCACCATCAGCGTCGGTTCGGGTGTCCGCGCGTGAAGGGTGCCGACGAGCACCGCTTCCCGGTCCATCGCGGTGCGCTCGACGATCTCGCCGCGCGCGTCGATCGCGGCGCTGATGCCGTTCGCGGTCACGCGCAGTTGCGGCAGGCGCGTTTCGATGCTGCGGAATGCGGCGACGTTGAGATGCAGTTCGGCGCCGAGCGGATGGCGCGTGAACCATGAGTCGTTCGACATGCCGAGGATGGCCTGCGCGCCAAGCCGCGCCCCGTCGATCGCGAGCATACTGTCGACATCGTCCAGGCAGATCAGCGGCATCACCTGGACCTCGCGACCGTCCGTGGTGCGCAGCGGGAACACGCGGGGACCATCGCCTGCGCGCCAGGTGCCTGCCCATGGGAACAGCGCGCGGAAACGTGGACCATCGAGCCATGCCGGCACGAATTCGGTCAAGGGGAAGGGATGCGTCTTGCGATAGAAGCCGAGCAAGCCCTTGCCCGGTTCGACGAAGGCAGCGGCGTTGTATTCGCCAGCTTCATCGCGATCGTAGGTGCCGAACACGAGCGGCACGCGTTCCAGCGCGACGAGGTCAAGGATGGCCTGGTCGAATTCCTGGCCGGCTTCGCTCTTCGCATTGCCGAAGGTGGTGGGATACACGGTTTCCGACCACAGCAGCGCGTCGACGTCATGCTGTTCGGTCGCGATGCGCGACAGTCGCGCATGGGTGTCCAGGACGTGGCGCACGACTTCGAACGCGCCCATCTCGCGACGCAGGCGCTCGTAGTCGACGATGTTCGCCTGCACCATGCCCACTCGCACGGCGACGACGTCCTCCTGATGCGAGGGCATGAGCGATGACAGGCGCGACAGGCCGTAGCCTGTCATGGCGATCGGCAGCAGAAACGCGATCGACAGTGGCGCTGCAAGCGCGCGCACACCTTCGTGGCGTCGCGTGATGGCCGTGGCGATGGCTTCGTTGACCAGGATCAGCACGAAGGTGAGGCCGACCGCGCCGCCAAGGTCGGCGTTCTGGCGCAGCACCCGCGAGGCGTGCAAACCATGGCCGAGCGTATCGTCGAGCAGGCGTGGCACCAGCCACTCCGTCGCCACCCAGGCCGACGCACCGGCCAGCGCACGCAGCAGTGCGCCGTGGCGGCGGCCGACGACGTGACGCACCAGCGCGAACGCGATCCATTGCGGCTGCAGCAACGGTGCGGCGAGCACGAGTGCCGCGAGGCCGGCAGCCGGGCCGATACCGGTAAAGGTGCCGATCGCGAAACCGAACCAGGTGAACACCGCGACGACGAAGGCGATGCTCATGAGCAGGCCGTCGCGCAGGGCGCCGCCGGCCCCACGCGCGGTGTCGAATGCCAGCAGGCAAGGAACGAGGGCGATGAACCCCAGGGGCCACGCCGGGCCGCCATGGGCATACACACCGAACAGGGCCGCACTGAGGACAAGGCCGGCGACAGTGCGCCAGCCGGACAGGATCGACACGCTCACGCGTCAGGCACCTCGTTGCGGGGCGTGTGGATCGGACGGTGGCGGGATCTCGATCGGTCGAAGCGGCAGTCCGGGCGGCGCCAGATGGGGGGGCACGACCAGGTTGTCGGGGATCGCGATCGGTCGGCCCGAAGCGTCGCGGAAATCGAAATCGGGAGAGAACATCAGGATCGGCTCGATGCGCTGTCCATCGTCCGTGGCCTGGTAGTGGCGCACGTAACCTTCGGGTAGCGGGAAATCCTCCGGCACGGCCAGTCCCACCAATGGCGGACTCGTGCCGGGCGGATTGAAGGCACCGAGACCCGTGTGGATGCCGGCATCGTGAAGCTTGTCGATCACTTCACCCATGGTGGGCGCGCGATCGTCGGGCGACACGTAGTTCGCGAGGTCGTCGGGATCGCGACGCATGCGCGCCTCTGCCTGGACCGCGAGCGCGGGTGTGCCGACAGGCGTTTCCGGAGCCCCGGTCGAATTCGCTGCCGCGCGGGTGCGAAGGGGAAGGGGGCCACCATCGCGCTTGATGAGCACGATGGCGACGCCGACCGCCAGCAGCGAGAACCCCAGCAGCAGATACAGGGCGCGCCTGCGCGCGCCCTTGCCCTGGCGAGCCGTGACGCGCACGCCACCATCGCCTTGCGGCGACGGTGGCGCGGGGTCATTGCCGGAGGACATCACGGTCATCCGCGATCAGCCGATCAGAACGGGCTGACCGGGCTGAACACCGACAGGGCCCAGCCCATGCGCTCATGGCCGTACTGGTTCCAGACCGGGTTGCGGCCGTTGATGAACGAGGTGTAGCGCGCGGCACCGGTGCCGGTCGTGCCGCCGAACAGGCCGGCGCTGACCGTGCCGCCCTGGTAGGTCGGATGCACGTCGTCGGACTGGATGTAGTCGTAGCTGCTCGACGAAGACACGAAGTGGGTGTTCGCATCGCGCAGGGTGCTTCGCAGCGTCGAGGTGATGCGGGTCACGTAGCTGGACTCGCTTTCGCCCGCGACGTAGCGCAGCGCGGCCGAGTCCACCTGCCCGTCGCCATTGGTATCGTAGTCCGCGCCCATGTAGTCGGCGAAGTTGTCCACGCACTTGAAACCCTTCTGGCGGGCGTATTCGCACATCCAGTAGTTCATCTTCGCCAGCGCCGGCAGGAACTTGTCGCGCATGTTCACGCGTGCGCCGGTGCCCGGGTCCGTGCAGGTGCTGAGCACGTTGTCGGCGTTGTAGCCCGGGTAGTAGAGGTTGGCGATGACCTTCAGCTTCACGCCCGAGTAGGCGTTGGCGTTGATGTAGTCCATCGAGCGCGCGACGTAGGTCTTGCAGTTGTTCACGGCGGTGTCGAGCACGCCGAAGTTGCAGCTGCCGCTCTGACCCTTGAAGCTGGAGCGTGCCTGCAGGCCGTCGTTGCCGCACATTTCGAAGGTCACCACGCGCGTGGACGTGGCCTGCATGTAGGAGCGCTCGGCGACGATCTTGTTGTTGTAGACGTCGGATGCGACCGCGCCGGACTTCGTGCGGCGCACGCTTTCGATGTCGGCGTTCCACAGCGCGGCCAGGTACTCGGCATCGACGGTCGGCGCCGAATACTTCGCGGCGCTGGTGGTCGAACCGTTGTAGCCGGCGTAGATCGAATCGCCGTAGGCGACCAGGCGGTACTTGGCGGTGGTGCCGGAACGATCGATCGTCCACGACACGTTCTGGTTGAGCGTACTCGCCGAGGTGGTGCCGATGGCGAGGAGTGCGAGCGCAGGCAACAGGGTACGGGCGGTCTTGCCGGAACGACGGGTCATGTTCTGCATCCTTGGTGGTATGACGGTGTGGTCGTGCGCGAAACCGGGGGTTCGCGTCACGTGATCGACAACGTGGTCGGCATTCGGACCGTGTGGGGGACCGCTCCCTGCCTGACCATACGCTAGCGTCTTGTTCGGCGCGCGGTCAACACGCGCATACGCTGCAATGCAGCATCCTGCAGTTCTTCGAGCGTTCGACAGTGTGAGGTCGCGAGATGACAGCTTTGTGCATTGCGACATGCGCACGTGCAGCGCCCGGGAGGCGACATCGACGCGTCACGGTTCCTGACGAGCTGCGTCGTGTCAGTGGACGGGCCGGTATCGCATGCGATCGATCACGGCGCTTCCGGTCACCGCACCGATGTCCGACAATGCCGCGACGCAGCATCCACTGCATCGTGCACTGCCCGGCGCATTCCTCTCTCTCCCAGGACTACACATGCTCAGAACGATCATCTTGGCTGGCGCACTCGCAGCCGGACTCACACTGACAGCGATGCCAGCGTCGGCGCTCACGCCGCCGATCCAGCGCCCGACGAAGCAGTACAGCATCGAGGACTTCATCGAAACGGTCGGGGTCCGCGGCGCCTCCTTCAGCGCCGACGAGTCGCGTATCCTCTTTGCTTCGAACAAGACCGGTATCTGGAACGTCTATTCCATGCCGCGCGATGGCGGGGAATGGACGGCGCTGACCGCGTCCACCACGGACAACAACTACGCCGTGGCCTATTTCCCGAGCGACGACCGGGCCATGATCACCCGCGACAGCGGTGGCGACGAGCTGTACCACCTGTACGTCGTCGGGGCCGACGGGAAGGACCACGACCTCACTCCCGGCAAGGGCCATCGTGCCGAGTTCAACGGTTTCAGCCACGACGGCAAGCATTTCTACGTGATCAGCAATGAGCGCGATCCGAAGTTCTTCGACCTGTATCGGTACGACAGCACGACCTACGCGCGGACCCTGCTGTACAGGAACGAAGGCGGGCACGACATCGGGCCGCTGTCCCGCGATGAGAAGTGGCTGGCGCTTTCGCGTTCCAATACGACGAACGATGCCGACCTGTTCCTCGTGAGCCTGGCCGACAGCCGCGTCACCAAGGTATCCGAGCACACCGGCGAAGCCAGTTTCAGCGGCCAGACCTTCAGCCCTGACTCCAAATGGCTCTACTACACGGCGAACGACCGTGGCGAGTTCGCCGAGCTGCGTCGGGTCGAGCTTGGCACATGGAAGCACGAACCCGTGCAGCGTGCCGACTGGGATATCGAGTACACCGCGTTCTCGCACTCGGGCAAGTACCGCATGACCTCGATCAACGTCGATGGCAGCTCGAAGCTTGAAGTGCTCGACGTGGCGCGCAACCAGCCGGTCGCGCTGCCGCGATTGCCGGCTGGCACGATCACGGGCGGCGTCATCTCCCGCTCGGAAAAGTATGTTGCGTTCTATCTCAACGGCGACGCACAGCCCAACGACCTGTTCGTCTTCGATTTCAATCAGTCGCCCAAGCAGCTCACGCGTTCGCTCAATCCGGCCATCGATCCGGCCGACCTCGTGCCCTCACAGGTCGTGCGGTTCAAGAGTTTCGACGGCATGGAGATTCCCAACATCCTGTGGAAACCCCACCAGGCCACCGCGCAGCAGAAGGCGCCCGCGCTGGTGTGGGTGCATGGTGGTCCTGGTGGACAGACGACGCGCGCCCACAGCGCGTTCCTGCAGTATCTCGCGAACCACGGCTACGTCGTCCTGGGCATCAACAACCGCGGCAGTTCCGGTTACGGCAAGACCTTCTTCGCCGCCGACGACGGCAAGCACGGCCGCGAACCGCTCTGGGACACGCTTGCAGCGAAGAAGTACCTGCAGGGCCTGGATTACGTCGATCCCGATCGCATCGGCATCATCGGTGGCAGCTACGGCGGCTACATGACCGTTGCCGCGCTGGCCTTCCATCCCCAGGAGTTCAAGGTGGGTGTCGATATCTTCGGCGTCACGAACTGGCTGCGGACGCTGGAGAGCATCCCGCCGTACTGGGAAAGTTTCCGTGCCGCGCTCTACAAGGAGATCGGAGATCCGGCCACGCAGCGCGACTTCCTCATCGCGACCTCGCCGCTGTTCCACGCCGACAAGATCAGCCGTCCGCTGATGGTGCTGCAGGGTGCGAACGATCCGCGCGTGATCCAGGCCGAGTCGGACGAGATCGTGGCCGCAGTCCGCAAGAACGGCGTGCCGGTGGAATACGTTGTGTTCCCCGATGAAGGTCACGGCTTCGTGAAGAAGAAGAGCCAGATCGAAGGCTACGGCAAGGTGCTGCAGTTCCTCGATGCGCATCTGCGCGGAGATGCGCCCTGAGGAGCGCCCACTGAAGTTGACCTGCGCATGATGGGACCGACAATGCAAAAAGGCGCCCGATGGGCGCCTTTTGTTTGCAGGCGTGCCGTCTCGTCGAAATCAGCCTGCTGTCGTGCCAAGCGTTCTGATCTGCGTGCGTTCGCGGTAAGCGCTGGCGACAAGGCTCACGAACGAGATCAACACCACCAGGGCCAGCGCACCCTTTGCGCCTTCATCGGTCAAGGGCGCGACGAAGATCGGCCCGGCCAGGATCCACCACGCCATCAGGGCGATGAAACCGAGCGTGGACGCCTGTTCCACGCGACGGGTCGTCTTCGTCCAGCGACCATGTCTGATGGCGAAGGCATGCGTTGCGAAGGTGACGACCCACAACAGGACCGCCGGCCATGCGCGAAGACGCAGGAATTCGGCGTCGAATTCGAAGATACGCGGGAACGGTGCAGGCATCGCGGCGGCCAGCCAAGGCAGGCTGATCATGAAGATCGCGCCGAGCGCGATCCCCACCAGGCCGGTGACGCCCAGTCCACGGTGCACGCGATCGGGATCGACCGTGCGCGGCGTCCATTTCGGCGAATACCAGCCGATGTGCCGCAGACCGGCCATCAGCAGCGCCATCATCAGGAGGAAGCCCGGCCACCACAGCGCACCGAGTCCCGCGCCGAACCACCAGGTCACGACCGGCTGGCCGTCGAACACGCGTGGCAGGGTCACGGCCCATTGCAAGGCAATGCCGACCAGCGACAGCAGCGCGAATGTCCGCGTCTGCTCCGGAGGAATGACGGCGAGGCCCGGTGGCCGATAGCGTGCCGCGACTTCGGATGGCGTGCCGAACTCCCGCAGCATCGACAACGTCATCGCATCATCGGACAGGCGGCCTTCGCGATGTGCGCGGTCCTCCAGCATGTCCGAAAGCAGTCCGCGCAGCTCCAGCCCGATGTCGTTCCGGTCTTTCGCCGGGACCTTGCGCATCACGTCGCGCACGAACGCTTCGATCACGTCATTCGGATTCATGTTCCATCTCCCTTCAACAGTCCGCCCATGGTTGCGACGAGTGCATTCCACGAGCCGGTAAGTTCGGCGAGGAGCGCCTCGCCTGCGTCGTTCAATCGGTAGTAGCGCCGTGGCGGCCCGTCCTCGATCCGCCACTCGGAGACCAGCACCCCCTGGCCCTCGAGGCGACGGAGGAGGGGATAGAGCGTGCCTTCCTCGATCGCCATGCCGCGCTCGGCCAGTGCCTGGCGCAGCGAATAGCCGTACTGGGAGCTACGCAGCTGCGACAGCACCGCCAGCACAAGGGCGCCCCTTCTCAGTTCCAGCTCGAGCTTTGTCCCTGGATTGTCCTTGATCTCGACCATCGTGCTGCCCTGTAGTGTGTGGCAAACTATACTGTGTGGAAAACAGTAGTGCAATGCCGCCTGTCGGGAGATCTCCGTAAGGGCTGGGAACGGCATCAGTTGCGGATCAGCCGCCGAGCGACGTCTTGGCTTCGGTTACGCTCCCCGCAGAGCCCACGCCGGGCGCAGCGCCAAGGACGCCGCCATGACCCAGACATCGCCGACCGCAGCCGCTTCTGCCACCGCCACGCCGACTCTCGATGCGACGCTGACCCTGGCACTGGCCCTTGCCTCGGAGGCGGCTTACGACGATTTCGACGGAAAGCCGCTCCGCCTGCCGCAGGGCTGGGAACTCGCAGGTCGCTGGACCGGATGGGACCCCGTGTTCCGCGGGGGCAGCGAGGAAAAATACGGACTGCTGCTGCGCGCGACCGATGGCAGCGGCGCGTACATCGTGGCCTTTCGCGGCACTGCCTCGCTGGATGATGTGCTGGATGACGGCGATGTTCCGAAGAGGGCGTTCACGCCCAGCGCCGGTACGCTCTCGACGTCCGTGCAGGTGGAAGCCGGCTTCTACGGCATCTACAACGACACTGGCGCAGGCATGACGCAATCGATGCGCCAGCAATTGCAGCAGTTGCTGGCGAAGGACTCGCCCAGCAGCGTCTACGTGACCGGACACAGCCTCGGCGGTGCGCTCGCGCACCTGTTCGCGTTCGACCTCAGCTTCGGGCCGTACGCAGCGGCGTTCACGCGCCTCACCACGTTCGCCAGCCCTCGTGTCGGTGACGATGGCTGGCGCGATACGTACGACGCCCGCATCCCGTCCGCCAACAGCATCCGCGTATACAACCAGCAGGACCTGGTGCCCAAGGTGCCGCCCAAGGATTTCGGCTATCACGATGTCGGCAGCGGTTTTCCGGTCTGGTTCGAGCGCAGGACATTGCCGGACCTGTACCCGCTGTCGCGCCACGCCCTGCTCAACTACATCATCGTGCTGCAGAACGCGTTCGACGCGCCATCCCAGACCTGGGCCGGCAGTTTTCCGGACGCCACTGATGCGAAAAAGACGATGGTCAGCCAAGTGCCGAATCCGCCGACAGGTTGATCAATCAACGCCGCGATGCCGCGCATCATCGGCGGATGACTGGATAGGGCGTTATCGGTGGTCGTGCATCGCGCATGAAACCGCATTCGATTTCGCATGACGCGCCGTGCTCGATCGTGCATGGCGAACGATCCTGAACGCGACGAATCGCGTCGATGTCGCGGACATCTGGGCGTCAGGAAACGGCATCTAGTGTTCGGCCACCGACCCATCGAAGGTCGTCATCGAACAGGAGCCACGTCATGCGTCAATCCACCTTGTCCATCGCCACCGCGCTCGCCGCTGCCCTGACGCTGTCGAGCTGCGCGACATACACCGGCCAGACCAATGCGCCGGATGACCCCAATCGCACAGGCCGCGGTGCATTGATCGGTGCCTCCATCGGCGCGGTCGCGGGATTGCTCAGCGGTGACGACGCGACCGAACGTCGCCAGCGCGCACTGACCGGCGCAGGTGTCGGCGCACTGGCCGGCGGTGCGGTCGGCGCCTACCAGGATCGTCAGGAAGCGGAACTGCGTCGTCGCACGGCGGGAACCGGTATCGATGTCACGCGTGACGGCGATGTCATCAAGCTCAACCTGCCGGATGCCGTCACCTTCGACTTCAACAGCGCATCGCTGAAGTCCCAGTTCCGCCCGGCCCTCGACGGCGTTGCCTCGACGCTCGCCGAATATCCGCAGACCGTGGTCGAGATCAGCGGCCATACCGACGCCGTCGGTAGCGACGCCTACAACCAGCGCCTGTCCGAAGAGCGTGCCGGCTCGGTCTCGAACTACCTCGTCGGCAAGGGCCTCGTCCGCGAGCGCTTCGAAGTCGTTGGCATGGGCGAGCGCTACCCGGTCGCCAGCAACGAAAACGACGACGGCCGCTCGCGCAATCGACGCGTGGAGATTCGCGTGCTTCCGTTGACGCAGCGCGCAGGCTGAAGCAGCTGACACTCGAAAAGAAAAACCCCGGGCTTTCGCCCGGGGTTTTCGTTTGGTGGAGGTGGGCGGAATCGAACCGCCGTCCGAAGGCACTCCATGCCCGGCACTACATGCTTAGCTCACCGTTCGATCTCGCCCTGCGGCAACACGGTGTGCGAAGCACACCGCAGGACATACCCGCTTGATCTAGGCCCTGGTTGACGGGTCGCCGCCGGGTCCGATCCTGTGATGATGACCCTACATCCACGAGCACAGGCACAAGTGGGTTCGGGGCTAGGCCTTAAGCGGCCAGAGCGTAGACGTCGTCGTTGGCGTCTGAGTTTTTGCCGCTGGATTAACGAGGAAAGCTGCCCCCTCGGCATGCGCCGTGCGATTTCGCAACCCCCGTCGAAGCCAATGCACCCCCGTGAGCCGGGAATTCGTTCGATGGAGTCGTTCTTTCGATCGACGTGGGAAGTATGGGGGTCGGGGGAGGGCGGTTCAAGTCCGCCTGCCCCTGTCGAACCCGATCACGCATCCTTGTTGCGGTGGCGCATCGCGCGCTGCTTCTCGCGGGCCCAGTCGCGGTCGCGCGCGGCGTCGCGCTTGTCGTGCGCCTGCTTGCCCTTGGCGAGCGCGATTTCCAGCTTCACCTTGTTGCCCTTCCAGTACAGCGCGGTGGGGATGATGGTGTAGCCGTCGCGCTGGATCTTGCCGACCAACTGGTCGATCTCGCGACGATGCAGCAGCAGCTTGCGCGTGCGGCGGTCGTTGGCGATGACGTGGGTGGAGGCCTGGATCAGCGGTGTGATCTGCGAGCCGTACAGGAACAGTTCGCCGTCGTCCACCATGGCGTAGCTGTCGCCGATGTTGGCGCGGCCGGCACGGATCGACTTCAGCTCCCAGCCCTGCAGGGACAGCCCTGCTTCATAGCGGTGTTCGAGGTGGTACTCGTGCTTCGCCCGCTTGTTGAGGGAGATGGTCTTGATCGGCGGAGCGGCCTTGGCGGGCTTATCGCCGCCCTTTGCCTTATCCTTTTGCGCTTTCTGCTTGCTCATCCGGGCATTGTCCCCGATGCGGGGCCGTCAGGCGAGCGTTCCGCGCCGATGTCCCTTCCACCCGACGAGTTCCTGCTGCGAGTCCCGCACGATGCCGGTCATCCAACGTTCCGCCCTGGTCGAACACTCCGCCGCGAGGATGTTCTCGCTCGTCAACGACGTCGCCGCCTATCCGCGCCGGTTCGACTGGTGCGAGTCCGCACAGGTGCTGGAATCGGGCGAAGAGCGCCTGGTAGCGCGCCTGGACCTGGGCATGGCCGGGTTGCGGACCTGGTTCACGACCGAGAACACGCTGTCGCCGCCGCACCACATCGACATGGTGCTGCGCGACGGACCGTTCCGGAAGCTGACCGGGCGCTGGCAATTCCATGCGCTGGACGAATCGGCCTGCAAGGTCACGCTGACCCTGGATTTCGAGCCGAGTTCGAAGCTACTGGGCCCGGCGTTCGTGCTGGGCTTCCAGAGCCTGGCCGATCGGATGGTCGACGATTTCGTGCGCGTGGCCGATCGGGGCGAGGACTGACGCGTGCGCGTCGAGGTGATCCGCGCGTGGCCCCGGCGGCATGAGTCGAAAGTGCTGGATCTTCCCGCCGGCGCGACCGTGGCCGATGCGGTGGCCGCGGCGGGCATGGGCGACGAGGACCACGTCGGCGTGGCGATCTACGGGGAAAAGGTCGATGCCGCGCACGCGCTGCGCGAGGGCGATCGCGTCGAATTGCTGCGGCGGCTGACGATGGATCCGAAGGAGGCCCGGCGGCGCCGGGCCGTCAAGTAGCGCTCGCGCGGATCAGCGGCGGCGCTTCTTCTTGTCGTCCTTGGCGAGGTTCGGACCGAACTCGCGGCGCGCCTTGCGAGCCAGTTCGTCGTCCTGCTCGGGGAAGTATTCGCCTTCCCACTTGGTGACGAGGCCGTTCTCGAAGTGGACGGTGAAATTCTTGATGACGACATTGCCGCGGCGATCAGTGCGCTGGGTGGAGGTGTAGTCCCAGCGGTCGGGATTGGCCGAGTCGGCGATCGAGGGCGAGCCCATCAGGCCCTGCACATCCTGCTTGGTCATGCCGACCTGCAGCTGGTCCGCGGCGGTTTTCTCGATCAGGTTGCCCTGGTAGATCGGCTGCTTGTAGACGATGCCGCAGCCGGTGGTGGCGAGAGCGACGGCGAGGACGAGCAGCGGAGCGCGGAACGAGCGGGTGGTGATGGGCATGAGGCAACCGGCAGGAGGGAAGGGCACGCGTCGGGCGATGATACACTGACCGCCCTCACTGCCGGCACTCGGGCCTGGAAGCCCCATTCATCGCGGGTTGGACGCCCCTTCGCCGGAACATCGACCGAGAACCCCGCCCGCGAAGCCCGCGGATGCCTCCAGGAGCGCCACATGGAAAGCAGAGACCTGCGCAAGCTCGGCCTGAAGGTGACCCACCCGCGCATGCGCGTGCTGGAGCTGCTCGAACAGTCGCGCCCCCGGCACATGACCGCCGAGGACATCTACCGGAAGCTGGTCGATGACGGCGACGAGATCGGCTTGGCCACTGTCTACCGCGTCCTGACCCAGTTCGAGGCCGCTGGCCTGGTACTCAAGCACAATTTCGAGGGCGGCCACGCCGTCTACGAACTGGATCGCGGCGACCACCACGACCACATGGTCGATATCGATACCGGCAAGATCATCGAGTTCGAGAACGCCGAGATCGAGGCCCTGCAGCACAAGATCGCCGCCGAATACGGTTACGAGATCGAGGCCCACGCGCTGGTGCTGTACGTGCGGAAGAAAAAATGACCGGCTCCGGCGCCGCATGGCGGCGCCGGCACACTCGGCCGATGCTCAGGACGCGAACAGCGGCTTTCTTTCGTATCCGAGCGCCTCGAGTTCGGCGTCGCCCCAGATTTTCAGGCCGAGTCCGGCCAGCAGCGCGGCGACGAGCAATACGATGACCAGCCCATCCCGGATCGGCGTCCTGGGCTGTATTTCACCTGGGCGAGGCGGTGGCGACCCATGCCCGAACACCAGCAGGTACAGCCCCCACAGCAGGATCAGGAAGGTAACGATGGTGTACTTGCTGATGCCGCCGTGGATGACGTCGGCGCCGGCACGCGCACGATCAAGCACCTCGAAGACATTCCAGATGCCGTACGCGCCGACGATGGTGAAAACCAGGCCGAAGACAAAGGACATGCCATCGCGCTTGTACTTCGGGCGTTTCGGGTCTTTCGACATCGCAGATGACCCCGGATTCAGGACACGTTTTCCAGCAGCCGCTTCGCCGCCGCGCGCGCTTCCTTGCTGACTTCCACGCCGCCGAGCATCCGCGCCAGTTCTTCCTGGCGTTCCCTGGCGTCGAGCCGACGTACCGCGCTCTGGGTCATGCCATCGGCTTCGGCTTTGCTGACCCGGTAGTGGGCATGGCCCTGGGCCGCGACTTGCGGCTGGTGGGTCACGCACAGAACCTGGCGCTTGGCGCCAAGCGCCCGCAGCTTCTGGCCGACGATTTCGGCCACGGCGCCGCCGATCCCCGAATCGACTTCGTCGAAGACCATGGTCGGCACCGCGTCCAGTCCGAGTGCGGCGACCTCGATCGCGAGCGAGATCCGCGACAGCTCGCCGCCCGAGGCGACCTTGCGGAGCGGGCGCGGCGGCTGGCCGGCGTTCGCCGAGACAAGGAATTCGGCGCGCTCGGCGCCCTGCGGGTCGGGGCGGCCGTCGTCGATCGGTTCGAGTGCGATCTCGAATCGTCCGCCGCCCATGCCCAAGTCGCCGATCAGCTCCGTGGTGGCGCGCGAGAGGCGGCCAGCGGCTTCGCGCCGGGCAGTGCCGAGCCTGTCGGCAGCCTCGCGCCAGCGGCCTGCGGCGGCCTCGATCTCGTCGTCCAGCCCAACCAGGCGCTCGCCGGCGTGGCGAAGGGTGTCGAGTTCGGCAGCGATGCGGTCGCGGACCTCGTGCAGCGACTCGGGCGGGACGCGATGCTTGCGACCGAGCTCGTGCAGCCGCCCGATCCGGTCCTCCAACGCCTCGAAGCGTTCCGGGTCCAGATCCAGGTCGTCGCGGATGCGTTGCAGCAGGCGGGTGGCTTCGTCGATCTGGATCGCGGCGGCATCGAGCATGCCGTCGACTTCGCCCAGACGTGGTTCGTCGTTGCGTGCCCGGGCGATCTCGCCGCGCAGATGCTGCATGGTCTGCAGCAGCGAGGGGGCGTCGTCGCCTTCGAGGCGGGCCAGGGCGCGTTCGCAGGTGTCGATCAGGCCGGCCGCATTCGCGAACCGGCGGTGGTCCGCCGCGAGTTCTGCGATCGATGCCGGCTCCAGTGTTTCCTTGTCGAGCTCCCGCCACTGGTGGTCGAGGAGTTCGATCCGGTCGCCCACGTCGCCGGCACGGACAAGGCTGTCCCGTTCGCGGCGCAGCGCGGTCCAGGCGTCGGCGGTCTCGCGCACGGCCTTCAGCTCTGCGCCGTGGCGGCCGTACGCGTCGAGCAGCTCGAGCTGGCTGGCCTTCGACAGCAGGGCCTGGTGTTCGTGCTGGCCATGGATTTCCACCAGCAGGCCGGCGAGGTCGGCGAGCTGGGCCATCGTGACCGGACGGCCATTGATCCAGGCCCGTGACCCGCCATCGGAGCGCAAGGTGCGCCGCAGCTGGCAGGCCTGCTCGTCGTCGAGCTCGTGTTCCTTCAGCCAGTCCATGGCCTCGGGACGATCGAGCAGGTCGAACTCGGCGTTGAGTTCGGCCCGCTCAGCGCCGTGGCGAACCATGCCGCTGTCGGCGCGCATGCCGGACAGGAAGCCCAGTGCGTCGACCAGCAGCGATTTGCCGGCACCGGTTTCACCGGAAATGACGGTCATCCCGGGGCCGAATTCGAGTTCCGTGGAGGAGACGACGGCGAAGTCGCGAAGCGTGAGGCGTGTCAGCATGCGGCGGATTGTGCATCAAAAGTGCGACAGGCCGGGCCCGACAGCGAGCGGGGCGACCCGAGGCGAGGGACTCGTCGCGGGCAGCTCCCACCGGTGCAGCGGGTCCGTGATCGTCATTTCACCTCGGGCCCGTCTCATCATCGGAGACGACGCATGCAGCGCAAGCTTGCGCATGCCGGCGACAGCGCCTATACCGATGCCCATGAATCGCCCGGCTGAACCAGGTTCCGATCCGCTCGTGCTCGACCCGCGCGCACGCCTGCTGTTGCGCACGTTGATCTCGCGCTACATCCGTGACGGCGAGCCGGTAGGCTCGCAGACCCTGGCCCGCCATGCCGGGCTGGATGTCAGCCCGGCCACCATCCGCAACATCCTGGCCGAGCTGGAGGACGTGGGCCTCCTGGCGGCACCGCACACCTCCGCCGGGCGGGTGCCCACCGCCCAGGGTTACCGGGTGTTCGTCGACAGCCTGCTGCAGATCCAGCCCTTGGCCGATGGCGAGCTGGGGCGGCTGCGCGCCGAACTGTCGCCGGGTGCCGGCACGCAGAGCCTGCTGGGCAGCGCGTCGGAACTGGTCTCGGCGATGACCCATTTCGTGGGCGTGGTCAGCGTGCCCAAGCGAGAGCAGTTCGCGTTCCGGCATGTCGACTTCGTGCCTCTGGACGGTCAGCGGGTCCTGGCGATCCTGGTCTTCGCCGACAACGACGTGCAGAACCGCATCCTGAATACGCGCCGCAGTTATGAGCCCGGCGAGCTCGAGCGGATCGCCAACTACCTGAATACCCATTTCGCCGGCCGGCCCCTTGCCGAGGCACGCGCCTTGCTGCTGAACGACCTGCGCAGCGCGCGGCAGGAAATGGAGTCGCTCATGACCCGCGCACTGGAGCTGGCCGATCAGGCCTTGGCGAGCGATGCCGAGGACATGCTGGTCGCTGGGCAGACCCGCCTGATCGGCGTGCAGGACCTGTCGAACCTGGACCGGCTGCGCGAGCTGTTCGAAGCATTCGCCAGCAAGCGCGAGATCCTGCAGGTCCTGGAACGCACCCTGCGCGCGCCGGGGGTGCGGATCTTCATCGGGGAGGAAACCGGCATGGCGCCCCTCGACGGCGTCTCGCTCGTGACCGCGCCCTATGGCGCCGCAGGACGCACGCTGGGCGTGCTCGGCGTGATCGGCCCGACCCGGATGGCCTACGACCGCGTCATTCCGGTTGTCGAGGCGGCGGCCAGCGTCCTCAGCCAGGCGCTGGGCCCTGAAGACGGCCGTCCGGCCACCTGAGCCCTTGATTCCCCGCCAGCTGTCCCCATCCCTCGGCGGTCGGCGGGGTTTCCCTTCCCTTTGCCCGCCATCGGACCGGACATGACCCAAGACCAGACTTCACAGGACGCCCAGGCCCAGGGCGACGGCAATGCCGCCAGCGACACCATCGCAGACACGCCCGAGGCCATGATCGAAAGCCTCAAGGCCGAACTCGAACAGCTGCGCGCCGAATCGCTGCGCGAGCGCGCCGATCTCGACAACCAGCGCAAGCGCCTGGCCCGCGAGGTCGAGATGGCCCGCAAGTTCGCCAACGAGCGCCTGCTGGGCGATCTGCTGCCGCTGTTCGACAGCATGGAAGCCGGCCTGGCCGCTGCCGCCGAAGGCGACCCGCTGCGTGCCGGCATGGAGCTGACCCTTCGCCAGCTGCAGCGCATCGCCGAAGCCAACGGCCTGGTGGCCGTGGCGCCCGCGCCGGGCGAAGGCTTCAATCCCGAACAGCACCAGGCGATGAGCATGATCGACCCGCCGGAGGGCGTCGCCCCGGGGGCGGTCGCGCAGACCTTCCAGAAGGGCTACCTGCTCAATGACCGCCTGCTTCGCCCGGCTTTGGTCGTGGTCGCGAAGCAGGACTGACGCAGCACCCGTCGGGGACGCGGTCGCGGGGGACGCCGGGGACGGCGACGCGACCAGCGGCCCGACGAACGCGGCAGGCGGCGCTTGAAACCCCGCCACCGCGCCATACATACGAAACATCGGCGGCCAGACCGCCCCCAAAACAACAGATCCAACAGACTCAGAGGAATCCCGTCATGGGCAAGATCATCGGTATCGATCTCGGCACGACCAACTCGTGCGTCGCGATCATGGAAGGCGGCAAGGCCAGGGTCATCGAGAACAGCGAAGGTGACCGCACCACGCCGTCGATCGTGGCCTACACCAAGGACGGCGAAGTCCTGGTCGGCGCCAGCGCCAAGCGCCAGGCCGTCACCAATCCCAAGAACACCTTCTATGCGGTGAAGCGCCTCATCGGCCGCAAGTTCACCGACGCCGAGGTCAAGAAGGACCTCGACCTGGTGCCGTACGCCATCCAGGCGCACGACAACGGCGACGCATGGGTCGCGACCAGCGATGGCCGCAAGATGGCGCCGCAGCAGATCTCGGCCGAAGTGCTGGGCAAGATGAAGAAGACCGCCGAAGCCTACCTCGGTGAAGCCGTCACCGAAGCGGTCATCACCGTGCCGGCCTACTTCAACGACAGCCAGCGCCAGGCGACCAAGGACGCCGGTCGCATCGCCGGTCTCGAAGTGAAGCGCATCATCAACGAGCCGACCGCGGCTGCGCTGGCCTATGGCCTGGACAAGGCCGACGGCGCCGATCGCAAGATCGCCGTGTACGACCTCGGCGGCGGCACCTTCGACGTGTCGATCATCGAGATCGCCAACGTCGACGGCGAGAAGCAGTTCGAAGTGCTGGCCACCAACGGCGACACGTTCCTCGGCGGCGAAGACTTCGACAAGCGCGTCATCGACTACCTCGTCGAGGAATTCCAGAAGGACCAGGGCATCGACCTGCGCAAGGATCCGCTGGCCCTGCAGCGTCTGAAGGACGCCGCCGAGCGCGCGAAGATCGAGCTGTCGTCGTCGCAGCAGACCGAGGTCAACCTGCCGTACGTGACGGCCGATGCCTCGGGCCCGAAGCACCTCAACATCAAGCTCACCCGCGCCAAGCTCGAAGCCCTGGTCGAAGACCTGGTCAAGCGCACGATCGATCCGTGCCGCACCGCGCTGAACGACGCCGGCCTGCGCGCCAGCGACATCAGCGAAGTGATCCTGGTCGGTGGCCAGACCCGCATGCCGAAGGTGCAGGCGGCCGTGGCCGAGTTCTTCGGCAAGGAACCGCGCAAGGACGTGAACCCGGACGAGGCCGTCGCGATTGGTGCGGCCATCCAGGGCGGCGTGCTGGCCGGCGACGTGAAGGACGTGCTGCTGCTCGACGTGACCCCGCTGTCGCTGGGCATCGAAGTGCTGGGCGGCGAGTTCAACAAGATCATCGAGAAGAACACCACGATCCCGACCAAGGCCACGCAGACCTATTCGACCGCGGCCGACAACCAGAGCGCGGTGACCGTCCACGTGCTGCAGGGCGAGCGTGCCCAGGCGATGTACAACAAGTCGCTGGCCCGCTTCGACCTGTCGGGCATCGAGCCGGCGCCGCGCGGCATGCCGCAGATCGAAGTGACCTTCGACATCGACGCCAACGGCATCCTGCACGTCAGCGCCAAGGACAAGAAGACCGGCAAGGAACAGAAGGTCGAGATCAAGGCCGGCTCTGGCCTGTCGGACGACGAGATCCAGCGCATGGTCCAGGACGCCGAGGCGCACCGCGAAGAGGACAAGAAGTTCCACGAGCTGGTGCAGGCGCGCAACCACGCCGATGCCCTGATCCACGCTGCCCGCAGCGCGATCAAGGACCATGGCGAC
Source organism: Lysobacteraceae bacterium (assembly GCA_016789405.1). GTDB lineage: Bacteria > Pseudomonadota > Gammaproteobacteria > Xanthomonadales > Xanthomonadaceae > Lysobacter_I. The sequence goes on along the minus strand of JAEUPQ010000011.1, from coordinate 263,671 downwards.
AAGGTCCCGGGCGAGATGATCGGTCGCGTCGAAGGCGCGATCGCGGAAGTCGAGACTGCGATGAAGGGCGACGACCAGGCGCAGATCGAGGCCAAGTCGAAGGCGCTCGAAGAGGCCGTGCAGCCGCTGATGGCGGCTGCCAACGCCGGCCAGCAGGGTCCGGGCGACGCCGGTCCCGGCCCGTCCGCATCGCCGAAGAACGACGATGTGGTCGACGCCGAGTTCACCGAAGTGAAGGACGACAACAAGTAATCCCCTCGAAGGGGCAGGGGAAACGGGAGACGTGGTCCGCCGCGCGCTCCCGTTTCCGCGTTGAAAGCCCCGGAATTCCGATGCAGCGCCCTCAGCACACACGTCTCCAGCACCCATGAGCAAACGCGATTACTACGAAGTCCTGGGCGTCGCCCGCAATGCCGGCGAAGACGAGCTGAAGAAGGCATACCGCCGTCTGGCGATGAAGTACCACCCGGACCGCAATCCGGATGACGCCACTGCGGAGGCCTCGTTCAAGGAGGCGAAGGAAGCGTACGAAGTCCTGTCCGACGCCAACAAGCGCCGGGCCTACGACGCGCACGGCCATGCCGCGTTCGAACACGGCATGGGTGGCGGCGGCGGTGGCGCCCATGGCGCCGACATCAACGACATCTTCGGCGACATTTTCGGCAACATCTTCGGCGGTGGCGGCGGATCGCGTGGTCCGCGCCGCGGTGCCGACATCGGCTGCGTGGTCGAACTGGATCTGGAAGATGCGGTCGCCGGCATCGAGAAGCGCATCGAGATCCCGACGCTCGTCGACTGCAAGCCCTGCAAGGCGAGTGGCTCCGAAGACGGCAAGGTCGAAACCTGCGCCACCTGCCAGGGACGCGGCCAGGTCCGCTTCCAGCGCGGCATCTTCGCGATGCAGCAGCCATGCCCGCATTGCGGCGGCAATGGCAAGCGCATCGTGACGCCATGCAAGAGCTGCAAGGGCGCAGGGCGCGTGGAAGAGGACAAGGTCCTCTCGGTCAAGATCCCGGCGGGCGTCGACAATGGCGATCGCATCCGCCTGGCGGGCGAGGGCGAAGCCGGTCCCGCCGGTGCGCCTCCGGGCGACCTGTACGTCGACGTGCGCGTGCGCGAGCACGACATCTTCCAGCGCGACGGCGACGACCTGCACTGCGAGGTCCCGATCCGCATTTCCCAGGCCGCGCTCGGAGACACGGTGCGCGTGCCGACCCTCGGCGGCGAAGCGGAAATCCGCATTCCGCCCGAGACCCAGACCGGCAAGGTTTTCCGCCTGCGCGAAAAGGGCGTGCGTTCCGTGCGCAGCCGAGGCACGGGTGACCTCTATTGCCGCGTCGTGGTCGAGACACCGGTCAACCTCACCACGCAGCAGCGCGAACTGCTCGAACAGTTCGAGGCAACCTTCGTCGGCGAAGAGGCGCGTCGCCACTCCCCGCGATCGAGCACCTTCATGGATGGCGTGAAGAGCTTCTGGGAGCGGATGACGTCCTGATTCGAGGGCCGCTCCTGGCCTTCCGTGTCCTGCCGGCCGTCGTCGCCGGCGGGTAGACTTCTCGTCTTCTTCACAGAACGGATGGACACTGGGTCCATTCCCCGCGGACGAGAGGATCTCATGCACGCGTTTCGGTCTCTGGCCGTGTTCTCCGGCCTCGCACTTTCGCTGTGTTCCAACCATGCGGCAGCATCCGACCCCGAAGAGTGGCCGGTCCGGATCGAACGCCAGCATCATGCCTACGTGGTCGAAGCCGACGGACGCTACGTCGAGACCGTCGAGACCGCGATCAAGGTGCTGAAATCCAGCGGCCTGTCCTTCGCCAAGGACGGCTCGATCGGCTACAGCACCAGCATCCAGCAGGCGGACGTCCTGGAAGCCTATACCTTGAAGCCGGATGGCCGCCGCATCGTGGTGCCGCCCGGCAATTTCCAGGTGAGCAGCAACCAGGGCCGTGCCGGCGACTCGCCGATCTACTCCGACCGCTCCAGCCTCACCGTGGTCTTTCCGGAGCTGGCCGTCGGCGATACGACGGTCCTGCGCTATCGCCTCACTGCCAAGGCCGCCATGTTCGACGGCCACTTCTCGGTGATCGACAGTTTCAGCCCCGCGCGCTACTACGGCGACGTGAAGATCGTCATCGACGCGCCTGCGTCCCTGCGCGCGAGCCACCAGGCCTGGCAGCTGAAGGAGGTCCGGAACGGGGTCGAAGGCGGCCGCCGGGTCCTCGAATGGTCCTGGCAGAACCGCGAGCCGGTCGACGAGGACACGTTGCGCGACAGGACCTTCGATGTCGAACGCTATCCCGGGTATGCGTTCTCGACCTTCGCTGGCTACGCGGACATCGCGCAGGCGTATGGTGCGCGCGCGGATGCCAAGGCGGCCGTCACCCCGAGGATCGATGCACTCGCGAAGGAACTGGCAGGCGATGCCAGCGAGCCACGCGAGGTCGCCAAGCGTCTGTACGACTTCGTTTCCCGCGAGATCTCCTACGCTGGCAACTGCATCGGGCTCGGTGCCGTGGTGCCACGCGATCTGGACGTCGTCCTCGACAACCGCATGGGTGACTGCAAGGACCACGCCACGCTGCTGCAGGCCCTGCTCAAGGCGCGCGGCATCGACAGCACGCAGGCGCTGGTCAACGCGGGCGATGTGCATGTGCTGCCGAAGACGCCCGTAGCGTCGATGGTCAACCACGTCATCACCTACGTGCCATCGCTCGATCTCTACATGGATTCGACGTCCTCCACCGAGCCGTTCGGCAGCTTGCCGGCGTCGGTCGCCGGCAAGCGCGTGCTGCTGGTGCGCGGTTACCGCGACGACACCGCCACGCCGATGCCGCAGCGCGGGAACAACAGCCAGCGCATGCGTGCGCGAATGGCCATCGCAGAAGACGGCAGCGTGCAGGGCGACGTGAACATGCACATCAATGGACGCGTCGCGGTCGCCGTACGGGAGAGTTTTCGCGAGGCAGGCGATCGGGTCCGCAAGGACATGGTGCGGGATTACTTCCGCAGCAGCGGCATGATCGCCGATGGCACGGTGCGGGTTGAGGCGCCGGACGCCATGCCCGAGCAGATCACGCTGGATGTCGACTACAAGGTCGACGACATGGTCGTGCTTCCGGGCGGGTTCATGGTCTCGCCATGGTTCATGAATCCCATGGCCATTTCCTCGATCGTGTCCGCCCAGTTGCCAGACCCGGTGCGGCCCGCCGGAGAGACCAATTGCGGCGGCACGCGTTCGGAGGAGTCGTACGAGTACACGCTGGCGCCGTCGCTGCGCATCGCCGCCGTGCCGCCGGACGTCAGTCTCAGCGAGGGGCCCGTGAGCTATACGGCGCGGCACCGACTCGAGGGTCAGCGGCTGATCGTAGAGCGCACCCTGGACGACCGCACGCCCGGCCCGGTCTGCACGGCCGAATACAATGCGGCCTATGGACGACTGATGGCGCAGATCATGAAGAACCTGCGTGCGCAGGTCGTGATCCTGCGTGCCGATCAAGCCGCGCGCTGATGGAGCGCTCAGAAGAGGCCAGAAGGCGGAGGGTGGAGGGACAGGCTGCACCGGGCATCCATACCGGGCCGGATTTGTTGTCACCCGGTGACGGGACCGGTAGCTTACGCGCATGAATGCTCCCACCCGTGTCCTGATCCACGGTGCGAGCGGTCGGATGGGACAAACCCTGTTGCGCCTGATGTCCGAGCAAGCGTCGCTGACGCTTGCCGCCGCCGTCGCGCCACCGGTGCCTGAATCCGACCTGCTCGGCCAGCCTTTCCACCCAGCCTCCGAACTCGCGGACGTACCCGAGTTCGACGTGGCCATCGATTTCAGCCTCCCGGTCGCGTTCGACGGCATCCTGGCGCTCTGCGTGCAGCGGCGAGCGGCCTTCGTGTCCGGAACGACGGGCCTGTCTTCCCAGCAGCGCGCCGTGCTTCAGGGCGCTTCGGCCCAGATCCCGGTGCTCTGGGCCTCGAATTTCAGCCTCGGCGTGGCGGTGCTGGAAGATCTGGTCGAACGCGCCGCCCAGACCCTGGCCGGCTGGGACTGCGACATCGTCGAATCGCACCACACCCGCAAGCTGGACGCGCCGTCCGGCACGGCGCTGACGCTCGGCGCGGCCGCCGGTCGCGGTGGCGCCGATCCTCGCTACGCCAGCCTCCGGGCCGGCGACATCGTCGGCGAGCATCTGGTGCAGTTCGCGGGGCAGGGCGAGCGGATCGAATTGATCCATCGCGCCACCAATCGGGACATCTTCGCCCGTGGGGCGCTGCATGCGGCCTCGCGACTGGCAGGGCGCCCACCAGCGAGCTATCGATTGCGCGACTTGCTCGACTGAGTCGAACTCCGGCGAATTTGATGCAGTGCCGCATTTCCTGCTGGCGCTGGACGGCTTGCGCCGGTACAATTCTCGCTCGCCTGACTCCAGAAGCCACGGGCCGGTTACAGACCGCGCCCGGGGCTTTTTGCAACCTGCCGTCAGCCCCAACAAAGGCGAACCCCGTGACCGAAACCGCAATCCTTGTCCTCGAAGACGGCACCGTATTCGAGGGCGAATCCGTAGGCGCGCCCGGCCTGTCCGTCGGCGAAGTCGTGTTCAACACCGCGATCACCGGCTACCAGGAAGTCCTGAGCGACCCGTCCTACGCCCGCCAACTGGTCACGCTGACCTATCCGCATATCGGCAACACCGGCTGCACCGATCTCGACGACGAAGCCGGCCAGGTCTGGGCATCCGGCCTGATCGTTCGCAACGTGCCGCGTCGCCCGAGCAACTGGCGCAGCCAGGTCGCGCTGCCCGAATGGCTGAAGGCCCGCGGGATCGTCGCGATCGCCGAGATCGACACCCGCAAGCTGACGCGCCTGCTGCGCGATCGCGGTGCGCAGAACGGCGCGCTCATGGCTGGCGACATCGATGTCGAGAAGGCGCTCGAAGCCGCTCGCAAGTTCCCGGGTCTCAAGGGCATGGACCTGGCCAAGGTCGTCACGACCGCAGATGCGTATCCGTGGACCGAAGGCCAACTCGATCTCGACCGCAATGCCTTCGTCACCGCAGAGCCGAAGTTCAAGGTCGTCGCCTACGATTTCGGCGTGAAGCGCAACATCCTGCGCATGCTCGCCGAACGCGGCTGCGACGTGACCGTGGTACCGGCGCAGACGCCGGCTGCCGATATCCTCGCCATGAATCCCGATGGCGTGTTCCTGTCCAACGGCCCCGGCGACCCGGCGCCCTGCGATTACGCCATCGAAGCGATCCGCGAGTTCATCGCGCGCAAGCTGCCGGTGTTCGGCATCTGCCTGGGCCACCAGTTGCTCGGACTGGCTTCGGGCGCGCAGACGCTGAAGATGAAGTTCGGCCACCACGGTGCGAACCACCCGGTCATCGACATCGACAGCGGTCGCGTGATGATCACGTCGCAGAACCACGGCTTCGCGATCGACGAGGCCACTCTTCCCGGCAATGTGCGCGTGACGCATCGATCGCTGTTCGATGGCAGCAACCAGGGCATCGCCCTGACCGATGCGCCGGCCTTCAGTTTCCAGGGCCATCCGGAAGCAAGCCCGGGGCCGCACGATGTCTCTCCGTTGTTCGACCAGTTCGTGGCGACCATGCAGTCGCGCGCCTGATACTGCGTCTTGCGTGAGTCGTCGTCGACAGATGTGATCCACCCATCCAATTTCAGGGGGTTCCGATGAAACGTGCCATCCAGTCATTCGTCATGACGCTGTTCGCAGGTCTTGCCCTGGCGGGCGCCGCGCAAGCCGCGGGTCCCAAGGATGCGTCGAGTGGCGCGAAGACCGATCGCCTCACCGACCTCATGGTCGAACTGGTGCCGATGGGCAAGATCTTCGAGATGCTGGCGAAGGACAATCCCAAGTGGCCGGTGCAGGACAAGCCCGAAGCAGTGACGCCGGTGCAGTTGTCGTGCCTGCGCGCCGAGCTGAGCAATACGGGATACCGTCGCGCGAAGCGCAAGGACGTGGCGGAATACGTCGCCGAAAATCCCTCGCGCATCGATGCCGAGGTCAAGCTGCTCGAAGGCGGCGCCGCTGCACTCATGGGGCGCTTGATGATGGCGGGCGCCGAAGGTGAACGTACCGGCGTCAAGATGAGCGAGCAGGAAGTGCTGGCAGGCGCCACGCCGGAGCAACTCGCGTCGTTCATGGCCTTCATGACCGCACCCGACCATGAAGCCCTGCGCAAGCTCTCCGGGATCGGGAACGCCTTTTCGACGTCGAAATCGGCGTCGGAAAACGAGCAGAGCGGCGAAGCCGCAGGCGAGAACCTCGCGACGCAGGTGATGCTGCGTGCGATGGGCGAGTGCAAGGTCTCGATGGAAGCCCTGTTCAACTGATGGGTACGGTGGCCGGTGCATCGCGAGCGAGACCGCACCGCCGCTGGCTGCGGCGAGTGTTGCTGATCGTGCTGTCGTTCGCGTTCTATCCGGCTTTCGTCCTGGGGACCGTCTACATGGCGACGTCCCGCTCGGACCTGCCGGGAGGCCGGCATGGCCCGAAGGACGCGTATCGCCACACGCTGGCGAGCGCCACCGTGGCCTATACCGGGTCTGCGCGCTGGGTGGACTGGGTCACGTTCGTGATGGAAGGCGATGGCCGCGGCGACGCCGCGCGGCTCATGGATGTGCACAACAACCGCATCGGTGCCCGGATCGGCGCCGATGCGCGGAACTGGAACGAGATGAATGCCGCCGTGCTGCAGGCTGTCGAGGCCGGTGGCGTGACGATCGAAGACGAGGACAGGATCACCTGGCTGCCGCCTGAGCGCTGGCAGGACCGGTGGTACTGAATCGATAGACGAGACACGAAAGACTTTACCGAGGACCCCATGCCCAAGCGCACTGACATCCAGACCGTCCTGATCATCGGCGCAGGTCCGATCGTGATCGGCCAAGCCTGCGAATTCGATTATTCCGGCGCCCAGGCGTGCAAGGCGCTGCGCGACGAGGGCTATCGCGTGGTGCTGGTCAACAGCAATCCCGCGACGATCATGACCGACCCGAACATGGCCGATGCGGTCTACATCGAGCCGATCAACTGGCGCACGGTCGAGAAGATCATCGAGAAGGAGCGCCCGGATGCGCTGCTGCCGACGATGGGCGGCCAGACCGCGCTGAACTGCGCGCTGGACCTTGCCGACAATGGCGTGCTCGAGAAGTACAACGTCGAACTGATCGGTGCGAAGCGCGACGCGATCCGCATGGCTGAAGACCGCGAGCTGTTCCGCGTCGCCATGCAGGAGATCGGCCTGGAGTGTCCGAAGGCCGAGGTCGCGAAGACCTTCGAGCAGGCGCTGGAGATCCAGGCCAAGGTCGGCTACCCGACCATCATCCGTCCGAGTTTCACGCTCGGCGGCACCGGTGGCGGCATCGCCTACAACAAGGAAGAGTTCGTCGAAATCGCCAAGCGCGGCCTCGACCTGTCGCCGGTGCATGAAGTGCTGATCGAGGAATCGGTGCTGGGCTGGAAGGAATTCGAGATGGAAGTGGTTCGCGACACCGCGGACAACTGCATCATCGTCTGCTCGATCGAGAACTTCGACCCGATGGGCGTGCATACGGGCGACAGCATCACCGTCGCGCCGGCGCAGACCCTGACCGACAAGGAATACCAGCGCCTGCGCGATGCCTCGATCGCTGTGCTGCGCAAGATCGGCGTGGACACCGGCGGCTCGAACGTGCAGTTCGGCATCAACGCCCAGGATGGCCGGGTCGTGGTCATCGAGATGAACCCGCGCGTGTCGCGTTCGTCGGCGCTGGCTTCGAAGGCCACCGGCTTCCCGATCGCCAAGGTCGCGGCGAAGCTGGCCGTCGGCTACACGCTGGACGAGCTGAAGAACGAGATCACCGGTGGTCTGACCCCGGCGTCGTTCGAGCCGAGCATCGACTACGTCGTCACCAAGATCCCGCGCTTCGCCTTCGAAAAGTTCCCGGCCGCCGATGCGCGCCTGACCACGCAGATGAAGTCGGTCGGCGAGGTGATGGCGATTGGCCGCACCTTCCAGGAATCGCTGCAGAAGGCGCTGCGCGGCCTCGAAACCGGCAAGGTCGGCCTCGACCCGACCGGCCTGGATCTCGGCACTGCCGAAGGTCTTGCCGCACTGCGCCGTGAAGTGAAGGAAGCCGGTCCGGAGCGCATGTTCTACCTCGCTGATGCCTTCCGTGCCGGCATGAGCGTGGAAGACGTGCATGCGCTGTCGTTCGTCGATCCGTGGTTCCTCGACCAGCTCGAGGAGCTGATCGCCTGCGAGCGCGAGGTGGCCGCCAGCGGCCTCGAAGGCCTCGACGCGAAGCGCCTGCGCGCGCTCAAGCGCAAGGGTTTCTCGGATGCGCGCCTGGCTCAGCTCGCCGGCACCAACGAAACCGCCGTGCGCGCGCTGCGCAAGGCTTTCAATGTGCGCCCGGTCTACAAGCGCGTCGACTCCTGCGCCGCCGAGTTCGCCACCACTACCGCCTATCTCTATTCGACCTACGAGGACGAGTGCGAGGCGCAGCCGACCGGCCGCGACAAGATCATGGTCCTCGGTGGCGGGCCCAACCGCATTGGCCAGGGCATCGAGTTCGACTACTGCTGCGTGCACGCGGCACTCGCCCTGCGCGAGGACGGGTACGAGACCATCATGGTCAACTGCAACCCGGAAACCGTCTCGACCGACTACGACACCTCCGATCGCCTGTACTTCGAACCGCTGACACTGGAAGACGTGCTGGCCATCGTCGAACTGGAACAGCCGAAGGGCGTGATCGTGCAGTACGGCGGCCAGACGCCGCTGAAACTCGCCCAGGCGCTGGAAGCAAACGGCGTGCCGGTGATCGGCACCTCGCCGGATTCCATCGACCTCGCCGAGGACCGCGAGCGCTTCCAGAAGCTGGTCGAAGCGCTCGGCCTGAAGCAGCCGCCGAACCGCACCGCGCGCAATCCCGACGAAGCCATCGCGCTCGCGGGCGAGATCGGCTATCCGCTGGTCGTGCGTCCGAGCTACGTGCTCGGCGGCCGTGCGATGGAGATCGTGTATTCCGACGCCGACCTGTCGCGCTACATCCGCGACGCGGTGAAGGTGTCGAACGATTCACCGGTGCTGCTCGACCGCTTCCTCGACCACGCGGTCGAAGTCGACGTCGACGTCATCGCCGACAAGGACGGCAATGTCCTGATCGGCGGCGTGATGGAGCATATCGAGGAAGCCGGCGTGCATTCCGGCGACTCCTCCTGCTCGCTGCCGCCGTACTCGCTGTCCCAGCCCACGCAAGGCCGCCTGCGCGACCAGGTGGTCGCGCTGGCCAAGGCGCTGAACGTCGTCGGCCTGATGAACACGCAGTTCGCGATCCAGACAGAGGAAGACGGTACCGACACCATCTTCCTGCTCGAAGTGAATCCGCGCGCTTCGCGCACCGTGCCGTTCGTGTCCAAGGCCACCGGCATGCCGCTGGCGAAGATCGCCGCGCGCTGCATGGCCGGCAAGACGCTGGCCGAGCAGGGAGCGACGAAGGAGATCGTGCCGGACTACTACTCGGTCAAGGAAGCGATCTTCCCGTTCGCCAAGTTCCAGGGCGTCGATCCGATCCTCGGGCCGGAAATGCGCTCGACCGGCGAGGTGATGGGCGTGGGCCGCAATTTCGGCGCGGCGTTCGCGCGTGCTCAGGAAGCTGCCGGCATCAAGGCGCCGCCGAAGGGCAAGGCGTTCATTTCCGTGCGCGACCCGGACAAGCAGCGCGTGCTGTCCGTCGCGCAGGACCTGGTGGCGCGTGGCTACACCGTTGTCGCCACCCGCGGCACGGCGGCCTGGCTGGGCGAGCAGGGCGTCGCCTGCGAGGTCGTGAACAAGGTGGTCGAGGGACGTCCGCACATCGTCGACCTCATCAAGAACGGTGAAATCACCTATATCGTCAACACGACCGAGGGCAAGCAGGCCATCGCCGACTCGTTCTCGATCCGTCGCGAAGCCCTGCAGCAACGGGTGACCTACTCGACGACGATTGCAGGTGCGAAGGCACTGCTGCATTCTCTCGATTTCCGCGACAGCGGCCCGGTGTGGGCGCTGCAGGAACTGCACAAGGAACTCGAGCAAGCATGACCAGAGCACCCATTACCCTGAAGGGTTCGCAGCGCCTGCGCAGCGAGTTGGAAAACCTCAAGAGCGTCCAGCGCCCGGCGGTGATCGCCGCGATCGCCGAAGCGAGAGGCCACGGCGACCTGAAGGAGAACGCCGAATACCATGCCGCGCGCGAGCAGCAGGGTTTCATCGAAGGCCGCATCAAGCAGCTCGAGGCCGAGCTGTCGCATGCGCAGGTCATCGACGTGTCCACGCTCAACGCCGGCAGCCGCGTGGTGTTCGGCGCGACCGTGACCCTGGCCGATGTCGAGAACGACGAAGAGAAGCGGTACCAGATCGTCGGCGACCTCGAAGCCGACATCAAGCAGGGACTGATCGCGATTTCCTCGCCGCTTGCACGCGCGCTCATCGGCAAGCACGAAGGCGATACCGTCGAGATCGACGCACCTGCCGGAAAGCGCGAGTACGAGCTCATCCAGGTCGCGTACGAAGGCTGATCGCGACGCCACCATGTCGCGCGATCGCGCCATCCATCTGTTGCTCCCCGCCTGGTCGGTCTTCGGCCGCCAGGCGCTTGCGCCCGAGGTAGCCTCGGCTTTCGGGCGTGCGGATGCTTCGATTGATGGCGAGGCAGGCATCGAGGCGCAGCTGCTGCGCGTGTTCGGCATCGTTCCCGCGCGATTGGCCGCCGCGGCGCTGACCCGCCAGGTCGAAGTGGGCGATGCCGTGGGCGCGGCCTGGCTGCGCGCGGATCCTGCCCATGTCCGACCCGACATCAATGGCGCGCGGCTGCTCGGCATCGGCGAACGCCTGGGTCTCGACAGTTCCGACGTCGAAGCGCTGTTGCCCGCGCTCAAGCCGGTGTTCGGCGATGCCGGTTTCGAACTCGATGCACCGTCACCGACGCACTGGTACCTGCGTCTGCCTCGCGAGGCCAGGCTGCCCGCATTCAGCGCACCGGATGACGCCATCGGCGCGGACTTGTTCGAACACCAGCCCGAGGGCCCGGAAGGGCGGCGCTGGCGTGCGCTGATCAACGAAGCGCAGATCATTCTCCACAACCATCCATGGAACGCGCGTCGCGCGGAACGCGGTCTCGTACCTGTGAATTCGCTGTGGCTGTGGGGTGGTGGCGTCCTGCCGACGTCGGTGCGCAGCGAAGTGACCTACTGCGCCAGTGACGATGATCTGGCATGTGCGCTGACCAGGCTTGCTGGTGGCGATGCCGTCCGGCTGTCGGCATCGCTGCCCATCGAGGCGCTGGTCGATGGCAGGACGCTTTTCGACCTGCGTCGCGTGCGCGACCTCGCGGTGCTCCAGCGCGACTGGCTGCTGCCGATGCTGCGTGCGGTGGGCGAGGGGCGGTGTGAAAGCGCGATCGTCGACTGCGCCGACGGCAGGGGCTTGCGGCTGCGTCGCCCGCAACGCTGGCGATTCTGGCGCAAGCCCTGGTCGATGCCGAACGCGACGGACGCTGCCTGATGCGGACGATCCGCAGGCGCGTCGAGTTTGGTGTCGAGCACGAGGCTGTTGGTTCCGCGCAGGATTGGCCCGCCGATGTGTCGCCTTTGCTGCGTCGTGTCTACGCCGCACGAGGCGCGCGAACGCACGCCCAGGCGCAGCCGCGCCTGAACCAGTTGCTCCCGCCGGATGACCTTCACGGCATTGAGGACGCGGCAGCTCTCCTTGCCGAAGCCATCGCGGCGCAGAGACACATCCTGGTCGTCGGTGATTTCGATTGCGACGGAGCGACGGCGTGTGCGGTCGCCGTGCGCGGCCTGGGCCTGCTCGGTGCGACGCATGTGTCCTACGCCGTGCCGAACCGCATGGTCCACGGTTATGGCCTGTCGCCTGCGCTGGTCGACGAACTTGCCGCGTTGTCGCCGGACCTGCTGGTCACGGTCGATCATGGCATCGCCTGTCATGCCGGCATCGCCGCAGCGAAGGCGCGAGGCTGGCGGGTTCTGGTCACCGACCACCATTTGCCCGGCGATGCGTTGCCGCCGGCCGATGTCATCGTCGATCCCAATCTGCGTGGCGATGCCTTCGCCAGCAAATCCCTGGCGGGGGTCGGCGTCCTGTTCTACGTGCTGCTGGCCTTGCGCCGCCGCCTGCGTGACGACGGCTGTTTCGCCGGCGATCCGCCGGATCTGTCGGTCCTGCTCGATCTCGTCGCCGTCGGAACCGTCGCCGATCTGGTGCCGCTGGACGTGAACAACCGGGCGCTGGTTGCCGCGGGCCTGCGTCGACTGCGCGCCGGCCGCGGTTCCGCGGGCTTGCGGGCATTGGTCGAGGTCTCGAAGCGCAGCGAATCCGCATTGACCGCGACCGACATCGGCTATGCCCTGGCGCCACGCATCAACGCGGCAGGGCGACTGGAAGACATGACGCTCGGCATCGAATGCCTGCTGACCGACGATGCGCGACGTGCGCGCGAACTCGCTGAAATCCTCGACGGCATCAATGCCGAACGCAAGGGCGTGCAGGCGCAGATGGTTGGTGATGCTGAAGCAGCGCTGTCTTCGCTGTCGTTCGATGGCAACACCGCACGCGCGACCGTCTGTCTGCATCACGAGGATTGGCATCCCGGCGTCGTCGGCCTTGTCGCGTCGAAGATCAAGGAGCGCGTGCATCGACCGACGATCGCGTTCGCACCCAGCGAGCCAGGCGGCGACGAACTGCGCGGCTCCGCGCGCTCGATCCCTGGATTTCACATCCGTGACGCGCTCGCCATGGTCGATGCGCGTCATCCAGGCCTGATCGGTCGTTTCGGTGGTCATGCCATGGCTGCGGGCCTGAGCCTGCGCCTGGTCGATCTGCCTGCGTTCCAGCGCGCCTTCGAGGCCTGCGCCGCCGAGATGCTCTCGCCGGAACTGCTGCAGGACATCGTGTTGAGCGATGGCGCCATTCCGCCAGAGGCCTGCGCGATCGGCACCGCGCTGGCGTTGCGTGATGGTGGACCTTGGGGACAGGCCTTCCCTGAGCCGCTGTTCGACGACGTGTTCGACGTGGTTCAGTGGCGCCCGGTCGGCGAGACCCATCTGAAGCTCGATCTGGCCTGGCCCGGCACGTCGCGACGCATTCCCGCCATCCACTTCTCAGGCTGGGACGGCACGCCGCCGCCATCGCGCATCCGTGCTGCGTATCGCCTGCAGCCTGACGACTGGCGTGGCGGTGACGCCGTGCAATTGATCGTCGTGCATCGCGAGCCAGTGGGTAGAGACTGAGCCAGGCTCGGCTTGGGGTAGCATCGTGCGAACGGGGCAACCCCTTCGACGGCATTGGGTCGTTCGACACGCCACATTCCCAACGGGACATCGCCATGCGCCGAGGCTTCACCACGACCGCTACCGTCACTCTCGCGCTCGGTCTGCTGCTGGGCCAGAGCCTGCCAGGCGAGGCGCGCACGCCACGGCCGCCCAGGCCACCGGCAGTCCCGGTCGTCATTCCCGATGCGCTGACCGCGCCACCCTTGATCCGCGCACCGGAAGCGAAGATCCCGATCGCGCTGCGCGAAGCCCGGCTCGACGTCGATACCCACGGCAGCCTCGCACGCACCACGCTGCTGCTCACGCTTCACAATCCCAATGATCGCCTGCTCGAAGGCAACCTCGAATTCCCCCTGCAGCCCGGACAGCAGGTCAGCGCCTTCGCGCTGGACATCGACGGCGTGCTGCGCGACGCGGTGCCGGTGCCCAAGCAGAAGGCGCAGCAGGTCTTTGAAAGCATCGAGCGCCGCAATGTCGATCCGGGCCTGCTCGAACAGACCGCCGGCAATCATTTCAGGCTGCGTGTGTATCCGATACCGGCGCGTGGCACGCGCCAGGTGCGGCTGGTGATCGATGAGGCGATGCGCCGCGAAGGCGATGCCTGGCGACTCGACGTGCCGGTGCACCTGCTCGACGAGGCCTACGGCGCATCACTGATGATTGCCGCCGATGGCCTGAGCGCCGCACCGACCCAGAGCGGTCGATTCGATGCACTGCGTTTCGAGCGCCATCGTGGTGCCTACATGGCGAGGCACGACATGCTGCGCGAACGCGTGGCCGGCGGACGCACGCGACCGGCGTCGACGCTGGCCCTGCGCCTGCCGGCGAGCGCCGATCCGCAGGTCGTCGTGCAATCCTTCGATGGCGAACGTTTCGCGCTGATCGACATCCCGCTGCCCGAAGCATCCGCCGCAGTCGCGAAGCGTCGCGTGCCCTCGTCGGTCGGCCTGCTGTGGGACGCCTCTGCCTCCGCGCGCCATCGCGATCGGCAGGGCGAATTCGCGGTGCTCGACCGCTATTTTGCGGCGATGGGCGATGGCGAAGTCCGCCTGCGCGTGCTGCGCGACGTGGGTGAGGATGGCGGGCGTTTCAACGTTCGCGGCGGCGACTGGAGCGCGCTGCGCAATGCGCTGGAAGCGCTGGTGCACGATGGCGCCAGCGACCTGGCCGACTGGACGCCTGACCCGGGAGTTGGTGAGTACCTTCTGGTGTCCGACGGCCTGCACAACTACGGCGAGCGTGCATTCCCGATGCTGGCGCCAGGCCAGGCGCTGTATGCGCTTGCCTCGTCGGGCGCCGATGTCGACGCGACGCGTCTGTCGGCGCTGGCGCAGGTTCGTGGCGGGCGTCTGGTGCGCTGGCAGGGACGGGAAGGTCTGGGTGCGGCAGCCGACGCATTGCTCGGCACGGGGCGTCGCGTGATCGCGTTGGAAGGCGAGGGCATCGAAGACCTGCTGCCGCAGACGTGGGATATCGACGGGGGCCTGCTGCGCGTTGCCGGTCGCATGACCGAATCCACGGCCAGTCTGCGCGTGCGACTGCGTGATGGCACCAGGGTTCGAACGCTCGAAGCATCGGTGCCTGCCCATGCGCCCGCCAGCGCGCAGGCGGCTGCGCTGTGGGCGAGTTGGCAGGTGGCATCGAAGGCCGCCGAGCCCGAGCGCCATCGCGGCGCGATCACCCGGCTGGGCCAGCGGTTCGGCATCGTGACCCCGGGCACTTCGCTGCTGGTGCTCGAATCGCCCGAAGACTACGTGCGCTACGACATTCCCGCGCCGCCGGCGCTGCACGAACAGGTCGCGGCGCTGCAGCGCACCCGCGACCGCACGCGCGAGCAGAGCCGCAGCGAGCGGCTGGAGATCGTGGCAAGGCGCTTCGCCGAGCGTGTCGAGTGGTGGGGCAAGACCTTCCCGAAGACCTCGCCAGCGAAACCCAAGGGCGACCGTCGTGGCGAAGCGCTGGGTTACGTCGCCGCCGACGCTGCCGCGCCGATGATGTTCGCACCGCCACCGCCACCATCCGCCCCGCCATCTCCGGTGGCCGCGGAAGAATTGGCCCGCGCGCGCGAAAGCGCGATGGCCGAACGCGCCTCGCAGCAACGTGCTGCAGCCCCGGCCGGCGCACGCCGACAGGCCGAGCAGGAAGCGGCGAAGGCGATCGAGGCCGATGGCGCCGGCGAAGGCGTCGCCATCCGCCTGCAGGCCTGGGCGCCGGATTCGCCCTATGCGCGCCGCCTGCGCGATGCGAAGGCGGAAGACCTGTACGCGCTGTATCTCGACGAAAAGGACAGCCATGCCGACAGTACAGCCTTCTATCTCGATGTCGCCGATCTGCTGCTGCAGAAGGGCCGTCGCGCCGAGGCGCTGCGCGTGCTGTCGAATCTTGCCGAACTTAAGCTGGAGAACCGCCACGTGCTGCGCGTGCTCGGTTACCGGTTGATGCAGGCCCAGGACTGGCCGCATGCGATCGCCGTGCTGCGCGAGGTGCTGCGCCTGGCAGACGAAGAGCCGCAGAGCCATCGCGACCTGGGCCTGGCACTGGCCGGGGCAGGGCAGCGCCAGGAGGCCATCGAACGGCTGTACGAAGTCGCGGCGCGTCCCTGGGACGACCGCTTCTCCGAGGTGGAGCTGGTCGCGCTCAACGAGATGAACGAGATCATCTCCACCAGTCCGACGCCGCTCGACACCGGTTTCATCGATCGTCGCCTGCTGAAGAACATGCCGCTGGATCTGCGCGCCGTGCTGGCCTGGGACAGCGACAACAGCGACATGGACCTGTGGGTTACCGATCCGAATGGCGAGAAGTGCTATTACGGCAACCGCAATACCTTCCAGGGCGGCCTGCTCAGCGACGATTTCACCGGTGGCTACGGTCCCGAGGAATTCGTGCTCAAGGACGCCAAGCCGGGCAAGTACAAGGTCGAGGCGAATTTCTTCGGTGATCGTCAGCAGATCGTCACTGGCGCGACCACCCTCAACCTGCGACTGAGCTCGGGTTGGGGTACGCCGCGCCGCAAGGACGAGGTCGTGACGCTGCGCCTCAGTGGCCAGAGCGAGACGGTGTTCGTCGGCGAGTTCGAAGTGAAGTGATCATCGATCCGTCATCGCGCCTGCCGGTGGCGCGATGACGGGTGCGGGCGTGGATGCCTTCAATCCGAACAGGGGCCGCAACCAGCGCACCCGACGCACGATTTCGAAGCCTGCGAAACTCAAACCGAACGTCGCCATCACCAGCAAGGGCCCTTCGATGACCGGGTCGATGCCGAAGCGCTGCAGGTTGTGCGCGAGGACGACCGTGATGGTCTGATGGAGGATGTAGACCGGGAACACGGCCTCGCGCAGGTAGCGCAACGTTGCGGTGTCGCGGAAGGCGATGCCGCGTGCGAAGCCGAGGATCGCGGCGATGGTCGACCACTGGAACATCGCCCAGACGGCGCGCTGGAGCATCCGCAGCGCGTCCGGCGGTGGTGTCCCCTCGTCGTCGTAGCCGCTGCCGAAGAAATACCAGACGATGAAGGCATACCCGGCGACTGCCAGCGCCAGTGACCACCATCGTTGGCGCTGGAGGGTGTTCCAGACGTCGTCGCGGGTCGCGATCAGCACGCCGAGCAGGAACAAGGGCAGGTACTGGGCATGGTTGTACCAGTCGTCGACCAGCGCGTGGGTCGACTCGAAGCGGCCGACCAGGGCCATGCGTGCCACGGCCAGCAGCAGGGCAGGCCACAGCAGCACGCCCGCCCCGGACAGCCGGGCTGCCAGCCAGTCCCCGGTTCTGGACATGACCCGAGGTGCATGTCGAAGCAGGGCCCACGCGACCACGGTGTAGACCCAGAGGTATGCCACGAACCAGAGATGGTTCCAGGTGGGCAGATCCAGGCAGTCGCCGTCCCGGCAGAACGAGCCATCTCCGGACAGATAGCGGCTCCAGAACGCCAGGTAGCCGTCGTGGTAGCCGCCCGGCAGTTTCTCGACGACCTCGTAGTAGGCCTGTGGCGTCACGATCACCAGCATGCCGAACACCAGCGGCACCAGCAGTCGCCATGACCGTCCACCCAGGAAGCCGGCCGATCGCTTCGCGAACAGGAAGGCCGTGGCAGTACCGGAGACCAGGAACAGCAGCGACAGACGCCAAGGTGAACTGGCCATCATCAGCGGCTCCAGCGTTTCGGCGGCGTGGGGGCTTTTGACATGCCAGTCCCAGCTCACGTAGTACATGCCGCAGTGGTACAGCACGAGCAGGCCGAAGGCGGCGATGCGGATCCAGTCCAGGTCCAGGCGGCGTTGCGACATGAGGGCGTCCGGTGATGAAGAAGGCGCCAGTCTCCGGATTCCCGCCGGCGCCAGCGCCACGAAGGGTCGGATGGGGGACGTCGAGGGACGAGTCGCGGGACTGCCGGGACCAAATCGGATCGCGTTCGACGGCGCCCAACTACAATGCGCGGATGTCAGAGACCGTCGATACCGCTCCCCCCGCCGCGACGATCCCGGGCCACGAGCGCTGGCGCCGTCCGCTCGAGATCGGGTTCTGGGTCGCGCTCACCACCGTCAACGGATTCGCCAACAGCGCGACCGTGCTGATGGACGTGCGCAAACTCGGCCTGGACTTCGCAGACTGGGAGCCTGCGGTCTGGGAATGGTCCAGCGGCCTGATGATGCTGGCGCTGGTCCCGGCGCTGATCTGGTTCACCCGGCGCTTTCCGCTGCACTGGGATACGTGGCGTCGCCTCCTCGGCCTCCACCTGCTGGGCAGCGTGGTCTTCTCGATCATCCATGTCGTTGGCATGGTCGCCTTGCGCAAGCTGGTGTATTCAAGCCAGGGCTTCGGCTACGACTTCGGCGACTGGCCGGCCGAACTGCTCTACGAATACCTGAAGGACATCCGCAGCTACGCCAGCATGGTCGCGATCATCGAGGTCTACCGCTTCGTCCGCCGACGGCAGCAGGGCGAGGCCGCCTTGCTGGGACGGCCGGACGAAGGTGAGCCGGTCGATCCAGTGGATCGACCCGACCGTTTCCTCGTCAGGAAGCTCGGCCGGGACTTCCTCATCGCCGCCGAGGACATCGAGTGGCTGCAGGCCGCCGGCAACTACGTCAATCTCCGGGTTCGTGGGCATGACTACCCCCTCCGCAGCACGCTTGCGGGGATCGAGGGGCGTCTGGATCCGGGGCGATTCGTGCGTGTGCACCGCAGCTACATCGTCAATCTCGACCGCCTGGCGTCCATCGAACCCCTGGACAGCGGTGATGCCCGCCTGCACCTGCACGACGGTGGCGTGCTGCCCTGTAGCCGGACGCATCGCGAGAGCCTGCGGTCACGCTTCGGGGCAGAGTGAACGCCGTCCGGGCCGCCTCTGGCTCCACGGAGTCCCGGAAGCGACGGTCGGCCTGCTAGAATCCCGGGTCTTTGCTGCAACCGCACATCCGCCATGATCGAACTCAACCCGATCCGCCAGCGCATCGCCGACCTTACCGGTCGGCTCGATGCGCTGAGGGGGTTTCTTTGACTACGACGCCAAGGTCGAGCGTCTGGAAGAAGTCAACCGTGAACTGGAAAGCCCCGACGTCTGGAACGACTCGGAACGCGCGCAGGCCCTTGGTCGCGAGCGGTCGCTGCTCGACAAGACCGTCAACGGCATCCGCGACCTGAAGGATGGCCTGGTCGGGGCGGGCGAACTGCTCGACCTGGTCGAAATGGAGGCCGACGACGATACCGCGCTGGCCATCCAGGCCGATGTCGAGCGCTATGCACGCGGCGTCGACCAGCTCGAATTCCAGCGCATGTTCTCCGGCAAGATGGACGGCTGCAACGCATTCGTCGACATCCAGGCCGGCGCCGGCGGTACCGAGGCGCAGGACTGGGCGGAAATGCTGCTGCGCATGTACCTGCGCTGGTGCGAGTCGCGTGGCTGGAAGACCGAACTGATGGAAGCCAGCGCCGGCGACGTCGCGGGCATCAAGTCCGCCACGATCAAGGTGGAGGGCGACTACGCCTACGGCTGGCTCAAGACCGAGATCGGCGTGCACCGACTGGTGCGCAAGTCGCCGTTCGATTCGGACAACCGCCGCCACACCTCGTTCACCTCTGTGTTCGTGTCCCCGGAAGTCGACGACGACATCGACATCGACATCAATCCGGCCGACCTGCGCACCGACGTCTACCGCTCCTCGGGTGCGGGCGGCCAGCACGTGAACAAGACCGAGTCGGCAGTGCGCATCACCCATGTGCCGACGAATACCGTGGTGGCCTGCCAGAACGGCCGCAGCCAGCACCAGAATCGCGACATGGCGATGAAGATGCTGAAGGCCAAGCTGTACGAACTGGAAATCCAGAAGCGCAACGCCGAGCGCGACGCCCTGGAAGCCACGAAGTCCGACATCGGCTGGGGCAGCCAGATCCGCAACTACGTGCTGGATCAGTCACGCATCAAGGACCTGCGCACCGGCATCGAGCGCAGCGACACCCAGAAGGTGCTCGACGGCGACCTCGACGAATTCGTCGAAGCAAGCCTCAAGTCCGGCCTCGAAGCCGGCGCCAAGCGGATCGACGCCGCATGATGGCTGCACAGCCAGCGCGCACCGCAGGCGACCGCGTCCGCGCGGTTGCCTGCCGCATCTCGAAAAAACGCATCATCCACGACTGAAACCGTCGCGGCAGGAGCGGCGGTGGCCGCGGACATCGTGGCCTTTGCGATCCTGCAGCATCGCACTCCCACGACCATCTCCGGAACGCCACCGCCATGACCGATGAACAGACCCTGCCGCAAGACGAGAACGCCCTGATCGCCGAGCGTCGCGGCAAACTCGCATCCCTGCGTGGCCAGGGCGTGGCGTTCCCGAACGATTTCGCGCGCACGCACTACGCAGGCGACCTGCAGGATGCCTATGGCGATGCCGAACGCTGGACCGGCGAAGCGCTCGATGCCGAAGGCCTGCGCGTGGCCGTGGCCGGTCGCATCATGGCCAAGCGCATCATGGGCAAGGCAGCGTTCGTGCAGATCCAGGACATGAGCGGCACGCTGCAGTTGTTCCTCCAGGCCAATGCACTGGGCGAAACCTACGATGCGTTCAAGCATTGGGACATCGGCGACATCATCGGCGCACAGGGACCGGTGATGCGCACGAAGACCGGCGAACTGTCGGTCAAGGCCGAGACGCTGCGCCTGCTGACCAAGTCCCTGCGTCCGCTGCCGAGCACCTGGTTCGGCCTCAGCGACGTCGAGCAGCGCTACCGCCAGCGCTATGTCGATCTGATCGTGACCCGCGAAGCGCGCGAAGTGTTCGTGAAGCGTTCGAAGATCATCTCCGCGATCCGCCGCTGGCTGGACCAGCGCCGCTTCCAGGAAGTTGAAACGCCGATGATGCACTACATCGCCGGTGGCGCTGCCGCGAAGCCGTTCGAGACCCATCACAACGCGCTCGACCTCGATCTCTACCTGCGCGTGGCGCCTGAGCTGTACCTCAAGCGCCTGGTCGTCGGCGGCTTCGAGCGCGTCTACGAAATCAACCGCAATTTCCGCAACGAAGGCGTCAGTACGCGGCACAATCCCGAGTTCACCATGCTCGAACTGTACGAGGCCTACGCCACGTACCACGAAGTGATGGATCTGACCGAGGGCATGATCCGTGACGTCGCCCGAGAGGTGATCGGCGTGGACACCGTCGAGTGGGACGGGAATGTGATCGACATCGGCAAGCCGTTCCGTCGCTGGAAGCTCGAAGAAGCCGTGCGCGAATGCAATCCCGAAATCTCCGTCGCCGACTGCCGCGACCGCGAGGCGCTGGCCGCGCACTGCGCGCGGCTGAAGATCCACGTGAAGCCGGCCTACGGCTGGGGCAAGCTGCTGCTCGAGATCTTCGAGAAGACGGTCGAGGCCGATCTGATCCAGCCGACCTTCATCACGCATTACCCGGTCGAGGTTTCGCCGCTCGCCCGTGAGTCGGACTCGGAGCCGGGGATCACCGATCGTTTCGAGCTGTTCGTGGGCGGCAAGGAAATCGCCAACGGCTTCTCCGAGCTCAATGATCCCGAAGACCAGGCGGCACGCTTCCGTGCCCAGGTCGAGGCGAAGGAAGGCGGCGACGACGAAGCCATGCACTACGACGCCGACTATATCCGCGCACTGGAAGTGGGCCTGCCTCCGACCGGCGGCCTGGGCGTGGGCATCGATCGCCTCGTCATGCTGCTGACCGGCTCGACGTCGATTCGCGACGTGCTGTTGTTCCCCTACATGCGTCCCGAAGCTTGATTCCGCGCCGGGAGCTCTGCTGACAACGCGAGATGACGGGCGGCCAGGAGGCTGCCCGTCGACCCTGTCGAGTCTTGCAGGGCCAATTCGATAACTTTTGTCGCTGTCTCGCTAACGCGCAGCGTGCATTGCCATCATTCATCTGCGCCGAATCAATCGCTTACGCCTGCCTGCAGGTGCGGGCATGGACGCTTGTCCCGGTTCCGCCACGCAGCCGCCAGAATGCTCGAAGCAAGCCGCGTGGTTCACACTCGCATTGCATGCGGTCTAGAATGGACAGGCAATTCAGTCACATGCGAGCCATGGCATTGAAATTGCTTTAAATTCGGCGCAGCGTATAGGCCTGCAACTTCACGAACCGCAAGGACGCACGGTATCCGCATGTGGGGCAATTCCGTGAAAATCGTCATCGTTGACGACCAGACATCCGCACGCACCATGCTGCGGCACATCCTCGAGGACATCAGCCCCGAGCTGGAAGTGTTCGACTTCGGCGATTCCGAGGAGGCTCTGCGATGGTCGGAGAACAACCGACCGGACCTGCTCCTGCTGGACTACCGCATGCCGGTCATCGATGGCCTGGAATTCGCGCGGCGCTTCCGCAGGTCGCTGAGCAATCGCGATGTTCCGATCGTGCTGGTCACCGTGGTCGGCGACGAACCGATCCGCCAAGCTGCGCTGGATGCCGGCGTGATCGACTTCCTGGTCAAGCCGGTCCGGCCGCGCGAGTTGCGTGCCCGGTGCCGTAACCTGTTGCAGCTTCGCCAGCAGTCCGAATCGATCAAGCAGCGCGCCCTCTCGCTCGAGCAGCGTCTCCTGTCGAGCATGCATGAAGTCGAAGAGCGCGAGCGCGAAACGCTGTCGCGGCTTGCCCGTGCGATCGAGTACCGGGACATCGGCACGAGTGCCTATCTCGAGCGCATGGCCCACATCGCCGGATTGATCGCCGAAGGCCTCGGCATGCCCGAGGATGAGGTTCGCCTGATCGAATTGGCCGCGCCGCTCCACGACATGGGCAAGATCGCGATTCCCGACGATGTGCTGCTCAAGCCCGGCCCGCTCGACGAGCACCAGTTGAGCATCATGCGCCGCCATCCGCAGATCGGGCACGAACTGCTTAGCGGCAGCCAGAACCGCTTCATCCAGGCCGGAGCCACGATCGCCTTGCGCCATCACGAACGCTTCGATGGCAGCGGCTATCCGGACGGCCTCAGCGGTGCGCAGATTCCGATCGAGGCCCGTGTCGTGGCCGTGGCCGATGTCTTCGACGCCCTCATCTCGCCGAGGCCGTACAAGGCGCCCTGGAGCTTCGACAGTGCACTCGACTTCCTGGTGGAACAAAGCGGGAAACTCTTCGATCCGCAATGCGTCCAGGTCCTGCTCGATCACCGCGAGCGCCTGCAGGACATCTGCGAGCGGTTTTCCACCGTCTCGCAAAGACCCGGCCTAGAATGAGGTCGGTCTTGCCTGTGCCGTTCACATGGAGCGCGAGGGGGCGTCTCCAGCAATTCGTGAACGGGTTCTGCAGGTGCTATTTGTTCAGGTTGCGATAGACGAGGTCACAGATCTCGTTCAGGGAGGGATTCTTGGGCAGGTCCATCATGTCGAACGAGAACCCGAGCTCAGATTCAATGTCCAGCATGAGGCCCACCATCAGGATCGAATCGATTCCCAGGTCGGCCTGCCTGGTTGATCCGTCGATCGAGTCGGGGTCGATTTCGAACTGTGAATGGAGGAGGCGCTTGAGCTGCGCCATGATCTCGGATTTGTCCATGCTTCGCCCCTGTCGCTTTCGCGTTCTCGAAGTCTTCGTATGCCGTCACCGCGAGTCGGTGTCCGCTGTCGCATCTTACCACGCGGTCTGGAGCCTGCCGTGAGCGTTCCGGCGCAAGTGCAACCCCATCTGGAAAGCAGTGTTCGCGCGCAGGCATGGTTGCGCGTGAAGCTCGGTCTTGTCGTCGACGCGCTCATGGTGGGTACCGCGCTGTATGCGGGTACGTCGTCGCCCAGCATCGGCGCCTTCGAGATCGTGGCCATGGCCACGATCTACATGATCTACTGCCTTTTCGTACTGTGGCTGGTCCGGAAGACGGCGATCGTGCGTGCGCGCAGGATCGTGAATTCCACGGCGGTTTTCGATCCGCTGATGCTGACCTGCTGGTTGCTGCTGATGGGCGAAGCCTCCATCTTCTTCGCCTGCTTCTACCTTTTCACCATCCTGGGTTTCGGTTTCCGGATCGGCGTGAAACCGATGCAATTGTGCCAATCGGTATCGATGCTGGGGCTCGGTGTGCTGGTATACGTCTCGCCGATGTGGCGGGCCGAGCTCATGGCTGCGGCATCACATGGCCTGCTGCTCCTCATCGTGCCCGTGTATGCGTCGGGACTGATTCGAAACCTGCATGAAGCCCGCAACCATGCGGAGCGCGAAAGCCGGGCGAAGTCGCAATTGCTTGCCAATGTCAGCCACGAATTGCGCACGCCCTTGACCGGGATCGTGTCTTCGGCACAACTCATCTCGGCCGAGACCCGCGATCCGGCTGTCAACGCGCGGGTCGAAGCGATCCTTGGGTTGTCCAGCGTGCTCGACGGCGAGATCAAGCAACTGCTCGACATCTCGAAGATGCAGGCCGGCCGCGTGATGGGCGCAGCAGAGCCTTTCGACCTCGTGGAGATCGTCGAGCGCGTGAAACTCGCCCTCGAACCCGTTTCGATGCGCAAGGGAATCGAGATGACCGTGGATTTCGATGGACGGATCAAGGATCGCGTCATCGGCCACGAGTACGAGCTTTCCAGTGTCCTGATGAACCTCGCCGGCAATGCGGTGAAGTTCACCGACAGCGGCCGGGTGGTCATCAGGATCGAGTTGGTGTCCGAACGGGCGGATCGCTATGTGGTCGCGTTTCGTGTTTCCGACACGGGCATCGGAATCGCACCGGAACACCTTGCCAGGATCTTCGAGCCGTTCTATCAGGTCGAGACGGGGGCGACGCGCAAGTACGGCGGTACCGGGCTGGGCACGTCGATTGCTTACGAGCACGTGCGGCGCATGGGTGGGGAGCTCAATGTCGAAAGCGAGCCGGGGAAGGGAACCACGTTCTGGTTCGATCTCCTGCTGCAGCGTTCGGCCATCGGCAAGGACATCGAGTCACATGCTTCGGTCGCGGAGCCGCGCGCCGAGGCCATGCCGCCGCGGAGGGTCCTGATCGCCGATGATCATCCCGTGAACTTGCGTCTGCTGCACGAGATGCTGGCCAAGGACGGTCATCAGGTGACTGCGGTCGCGTCGGGGGAAGGGGCGCTGCATTGCCTTGCCGAAAGCGATTTCGATGCGATATTCCTCGATTTCAACATGTCCGACATCGATGGGGCGAGCGTGTACCAGTTGTACCGCTTCGGAAAAATCCAGACGGCGCCGACATTCTTCATCACCGCGGACACCTCTGCGGCCACTTCCGAACGGCTGCTCGCGACCGGTGCAAGCGGCCTGATCCACAAGCCGATCACGTTTCAGAAGCTGAGGGTTGCCCTGGCCGTCGAGCGCGGTGCCGAGCAAGTCATGCTCGGGGACGTCATTCCCGCGGAAGTGCCCGAAGGCGTGAATGCCACCGGGGGCTGGACCGAGTCGCGGACGGTCGATCCCAAGGATGCCGGCCCCACCGTTGCAGCGGGGCATCTGAGGCTCGTTCCGATGGAATACATCAGTCAGGACGCATTGGATAACCTCAGGGAAGTCAATCCGTCACGACAGTTCCTCGAGGCCATGCTGAAGGATGCGATTTCCGATATCGAAAAACTCGTCGATACCTTGTCGCGCGAGCGCGGGGAGATCGACGTTCAAGAGGTCCGCCATATCGCGCATTCCCTCAAAGGCGTCTGCCTCAATGTGGGAGCCGTGCGCCTGGCATCCCTGGCAGGTCGCCTGATGACGATGTCGGCTACCGAATTGACGGCCACGCGTCAGGCCTGGTTGCGCGACGTGCGTGAACTCACCGATCGCAGCGTGAGCGCGCTCAACGGGGTCTTGCAGGGCAATGGGAACCCGGGCGACCCCGGTTGAGCGCGCCCTGTGCAATTCATGCTGCCTTCCTCTGGGCGTCCCCGCGTATTGCGGAGGACTGCATCATGATCAGCATTTCCATCGAGCGCAGTTCGGCAGGTGAAAGCCGCATGGCCAGCTCGACCCAGTCGTCGACGATGCGCATGCCTTCGATGTAATCGAGCGGCGCCATTCGAATCCTGCTCTGCTGGACCTTGAGGAAGGCTTCGCGGCGATTGCCATGCCGGACGATGTAGTCCTCGACGGCACGCTCGCCTGAGCCGGTGGGAACGACTTCATCGACGAGTCCCATCGAATGCAACTCGCGAGCCGTGTAGACGCGGCCGCTCGTCATGATGCGCTCGGCCTGGACCGCGCCGATCCGCCTCGTGAGCAGCCCCATCGCGCCGGTACACGGGAACAGGCCGAACATGATTTCCGGAAAGCCGAAGCTGCTGTGTTCTTCCGCGATGATGTAGTCGCAACTCAACGCCATTTCCCAGCCGCCGCCAAGTGCGCGTCCCTGGATCAGGGATACCGTGGTCATGCGGTCCTTCATCAGGGTGCTCCAGTCCATGAGGAGGTCGAGGCAGTGCGTCGAGTACTCGCGGAGCGCATCGGCATCGCGCTCGGCGATGCACCTCCGGAAGTAGCTGAGGTCTCCGCCAACGCTGAAGTACTCCGGATCGCTCGATTTGACGACGATGTACGAAACATTGCGCGGGCCCGCGAGGGTATCCCAGCGTCCGTCATCGCGCTTCAGCGCGCCGATGACTTCGCGCAGCTCCGAAAGGAGCGTCGGCGTGAAATTGTTGATGCCGCGCTCGTCATCCGCATGGAGCGTCAGCCAGAGGCTGTCGTTCTTTCCTCGATGCAGTTCCGTGGTGGTGCGTCGTGCGTGGGAGAACGGCTCGAAGGTGTCGATGTTGGTGTGGACGTGTGCGTTCATGGGTGGCTCCATTGTGTTTGAGGTGTCATGACCAATGCTCCCGAGTGAATACGAGTGCGACGTTAGTTCCACCGAATCCGCACGAGAACGAAAGTGCCGCACGGATCGGGTGGTCGGGAACCGGGGTGACCTGGATATGGCGTAGGGCGCAGTCAGGGTCGATGTTGTCGAGGTGTGCGGTTGCGGGAAGGATGGACCGTTCCATCGCAACGAGCGTGATCACGGCTTCCAGCGCGCTTGTCGCGCCAAGGAGATGTCCGTGGACGGACTTGGTCGAACTGACGCGCGGCGCATCCGAGCCATCGCCGAAAACGGTACGAAGTGATGTCGATTCGATCTCGTCGCCACCATTCGTCGCGGTGGCATGTGCATTGATGTAATCGATGTCGCGGGGTGAAAGACCTGCGTCGCGAAGTGCATCGCGCAATGTCAGGATTTGTCCTTCGGATTGCGGCATTCCGATGTGATGGGCGTCGCTCGCGATGCCTGAGCCTGCGACATAGCCGATGATGTCTGCGCCCCTTGCTTGCGCGTGGGCAATCGATTCGAGCACGAGGAACGCGGCGCCCTCGCCGAGAACGAGCCCGCTCCTGTCGATCGAGAATGGCTTGCAGGTTCGAGCTGGATCCTCGGGATCGGGCTTCGAAAGGGCGCGCGTTCCATCGAAAACACCGATGAGGCTGGCCGTGAGTGGCGCTTCGGCGCCGCCGGCGATCGCGACGTCGAGTCGACCCGTCGCGATGGCGCGTGCGGCCTCGGCAATCGCGACGCCAGAGGACGCGCAGGCCGTGGCGTGGGTGAGCACGGGGCCGCGGATGCCATGCCTGATCGAGATGTGGGCTGCTCCGGCATTGCCCATGATGGCCATCGCGGAGAACGGACGCGCCGCCTGGGCGCCGTTGTTGAGCAACTGCTGGTACCAGGCCTGGGCGGTGCTCACGCCGCCATTGACGTTGCCATAGTGCACGCCTGCGCGCACGCCCAGTTCGGAGAGGTCGCCCAGCCCTGCGTGCTCGATCGCCTGGTCGGCGGCAAGGATCGCCATTTGCTGGCAACGATCGAGAAACGGCCTTTCCAGCGGCTTGAACAGCTTGGTGAAGTCCCGGTCAATGACGCCGGCAGCGAATGATCTTGCGAGCGGCGGTGCGTCTATCAGCGAGATTCCGGAGCGCGCGGTCGATATGGAATCCGCCAGTTCCGCGATGTTGCAGCCGATCGGCGAGAGGACGCCAAGTCCGGTGATGGCGATTGCGTTGCTGCTCATGTTCTTGAAGCCTACGGCAATGGATCAATGCAGTTGAGAGGGCGATCTCTTTTTGAATCGCACAGGGCGACGATTAGATGAATCCATTCGAGTTGCCATCATTTCCCCATGCATCAATACAAGCATATGCCGGACGACGTGCGCCTGGCGGCTCTATCGCAGTCGGCCATCGCGACTACTGGTGTCGCCCCGAAAAGACGATGGCTCCGATGCTGTCTGTATGCTCCGAACGAAAGGAAACTGCAAGACAGGCCGCCCCGGGATTTTCGACAGGTCGGGGGCATTTTCGGGGCGTTTTTGCGTGAAAATGCGATGCCTGTCTCTAAATGTATGCCTGTCCGCCGATTATCTGCCGCAAAAGCTGGAGTGTATGCTCGATCGATTGTGCTTTTCGAAGTGTTCCGAGGAAGCGCTCGTATTCCATGTATTACCGCAATGCCCATTTCGGCTGCGAAAGTGCGGATTTGCTAACACGTGTCGCGGTGTGGTGCATTATCGGATTGATGATGATCGCGCTTGGCGTGAAGCGCATGGATCCAGTGCGCACGTGACGCTTATCCAATCACCGACTGCAGCCCGGAAGAAATTTGTTTGATGGCGGTGCAACCTGTCTCGCAATATCCGCGACAGGCAATGCGATCGCATTGTCTTCATCGAATTCCATTGTTCATTTCTTTGCGCGCTGAAAGTTTTCGATGGATCGACCTGATATCCGCCGGCAAACCATCTATCCATGGCCCATGGGCGAGGGGGCGTGTTCCGGAATATCGGTCGACGCAAGCCTCACCGCGTGCTCGTTCCGGACACGTTTACGCTGCGCGCGAAAGAACCCGGCCATGCGCAAGGTGGTGGCCGATGCATGTGGATTCTGCGGAAGAGGGGAGCGTCGGGGGTGGTCGACGTTCCGGGGCGCCAGCCAGGGGCGCGAGGACGGGGAAGAATGTCGCCGGGAGGCGAGAAGGCACCGCGTCATTGTTGACGCGGTGCCTGTGCAATGCATCAGGCGCAGGCCTGGTCCCGCAGTTCGCGGCGCAGGATCTTGCCGACGTTCGTCTTGGGCAGTTCGGTGCGGAACTCGACGAACTTGGGCTGCTTGTAGCCGGTCAGGTTCTCGCGCGCATGCGCCTTCACCTGTTCCGCAGTGAGGTTCGGATCCTTCTTCACGATCACGACCTTCACGGCTTCACCGGATTTCTCGTCAGGCACACCGACGGCTGCAACCTCGAGCACGCCTGGCATCAGCGCGATCACGTCTTCGATTTCGTTCGGGTACACGTTGAAACCGGAGACGAGGATCATGTCCTTCTTGCGGTCGACGATGTAGAAGAAGCCATTTTCGTCCATCTTCGCCATGTCGCCGGTGTGCAGCCAGCCTTCGCCGTCGAGCACCTTCGCGGTTTCCTCGGGGCGCTGCCAGTAGCCCTTCATCACCTGCGGCCCCTTGATGCAGAGTTCGCCGACTTCGCCGACGCCCAGCGTCCGGTTTTCCTCATCCTTCACGCAGGCATCGGTCGAAGAAATCGGAAGGCCGATGGCGCCGTTGTAGTCGGCGAGGTCCATCGGATTGATGCATGCCGCGGGCGAGGTTTCGGTCAGGCCATACGCTTCGACCAGGGTCACGCCCGTGACCTGCTTCCAGCGTTCGGCCACGGCGCGCTGCACGGCCATGCCGCCACCCAGCGTGAGGTGGAGTTTCGAGAAGTCGACCTTGTCGAAGCCCGGCGTGTTGAGCAGGCCGTTGAAGAGGGTGTTGACGCCAGTGATGGCGGTGAAGGGAATCTTGGAGAGTTCTTTCACGAAGCCGGGCATGTCGCGAGGATTGGTGATGAGATGGTTGTGACCGCCGAACTTCATGAAGACCAGGCCGTTCGCGGTCAGCGCGAAGATGTGGTACAGCGGAAGCGCGGTGACGATCACTTCCTCGCCCATCTTCGCGTTGCGGCCGATCCATGCCGACGCCTGCTGCATGTTGGCGACGAGATTGCGATGCGTGAGCATCGCGCCCTTGGCGACGCCGGTGGTGCCGCCGGTGTACTGCAGGAAGGCGATGTCCTCCGGGCCGATCTCCACTGCCGGCAGGGTATGCATCTGCCCGAGCGTGAGTGCGTTGCGGAAGCGGACCGCACCGGGGATCTCGTAATCCGGCACCATCTTCTTCACGTACTTGAGCACGAAATTGACGACGTTGCCCTTGGGGAAGCCGAGCATGTCGCCCAGTCCGGTCGTGATGACCTGCTTGACCTGGGTGTCCGCCAGAACGGTCTGCACGGTCTTGCCGAAATTGTCGAGGACGAGGATCGCGCTGGCACCGGAATCGACCAGTTGATGCTTGAGCTCCCGGGGCGTGTACATCGGGTTGGTGTTCACGACCGTGAGGCCAGCGCGCAGGATGCCGAACGTCGCGATCGGGTACTGCAGGCAATTGGGCATCATCACGGCGACCCTGTCGCCCTTCTTGAGCTTGAGTTCGCCGAGCAGGTAGGCGGCGAACTGCTTGCTGTAGCGGTCGACCTCAGCATAGGTGAGGGACTTGCCCATGTTCGAGAACGCTGGGCGATCGCTGTATTTCTCCAGAGACGACTGCAGCACGGCCACGATCGACGGAAACTCGTCGACGTCGATTTCCTGCGGCACGTCAGCCGGGTAGCTCGCAAACCACGGGCGGTCTTGACTCATGTGATCCCCTCTCTCTTTTTGGAGTGCGGCCACTTCGGGCCGTTCATTGGCTGTTCCAACCGATTGGAGCATAGCCCCCCGGGGGCCGCAAGACGCCTCCGTATGTTTCCCTTGGAGGGCGCTGCAGCGGTGCGGTCTTGCTGCCCTTCGAGATCCGCAGCGCTTTGCTGCGCCGCGACCTGCCTCAGGACGTAGTGCAGGATGCCGCCGTGGCGGGCGAGCCGGCGCGTTCGCGAACCATCGGTTCGCGCGCCGTCGAGCGCCCTCGCGCAGGGCGCGAGGGCCGGGCTTCCGCCAGGAGACGAAGCGGTGAATCCATCAGTGCGCCGCGAGCTGCCTCAGGACGTAGTGCAGGATGCCGCCGTGGCGGAAGTACTCGACCTCCTTTGGCGTGAGCAGCAGGACCTGCGCTTCGAACGTCCGCTCGAAACCGGGACGGCGTGCCGACAGGCGGGCCGTCCTGCCCGCGCCGTCCTCGAGGCCGAGGATGTCGATGACTTCGCTGCCGTCCAGGCCGAGCGTCTGTGCGTTCTCTCCGGGCGCGAACTGAAGTGGAAGCACGCCCATTCCGACCAGGTTGGCACGATGGATGCGCTCGAAGCTTTCGGCGACGACCGCCTTCACGCCCAGGAGGTTGGTGCCCTTGGCGGCCCAGTCGCGACTGGAGCCTGTACCGTATTCCTTGCCAGCCATCACGACGAGCGGTACGCCGTCCTTGCGGTAGCGCATCGCCGCATCGTAGATCGACAGCTTCTCGGGCACTCCCTCGGCGCCGTGATACAGCGTGTTGCCGCCTTCCTCGCCGCCGAGCATCTGGTTGCGGATGCGGATGTTCGCGAAGGTGCCGCGCACCATCACATCGTCGTTGCCGCGCCGCGAGCCGTAGCTGTTGAAGTCGGCCGGCTGGACGCCGCGCTCCTGGAGGAAGCGCCCGGCGGGGGAGCTGGACTTGATGTTGCCGGCGGGTGAGATGTGGTCCGTGGTGATCGAGTCGCCGAACAGGCCGAGCACGCGCGCGCCATGGATGTCCTCGATCCGTCCCACGGTCATGGTCATGCCTTCGAAGTACGGCGGATGCTTGATGTAGGTCGAGGCGGTGTCCCAGGCATAGGCGTCGCCATCCGGAGCTGCGATCGCGTTCCACCGCGAGTCGCCGCGGAAGACGTCCGCGTAGTTGCGGGCGAACATTTCCGGGCCGACGGTCGAGGCGATGAGGTCGCCGATCTCCTTGTTGGTCGGCCAGACGTCGCGCAGGAACACCGGCTGACCATCGCTGCCTGTGCCGAGCGGTTCGCGGGTCAGGTCGATGTCGACCGTGCCGGCCAGCGCATAGGCCACGACCAGCGGCGGCGAAGCGAGATAGTTCATCTTCACCTCGGGGTGCACGCGGCCTTCGAAATTGCGATTCCCCGAGAGGACTGACGCCACCGCGAGGTCACCTTCGGCGATCGCCTTCGAGACCTCGTCGGGCAGCGGACCCGAGTTGCCGATGCAGGTGGTGCAGCCATAGCCGACGACGTGGAATCCGAGGCTTTCCAGGTCGTCGAGGACCCCGGCTTTCCTGAGGTAGTCGGTGACCACCAGAGAGCCCGGGCCGAGCGAGGTCTTCACCCACGGTGCGGGCTTCATGCCCCTGGCCACGGCGTTTCGCGCGAGCAGGCCGGCGCCGAGCATCACCGCCGGGTTCGAGGTGTTGGTGCATGACGTGATCGCGGCGATCACCACCGAGCCGTCGGTCAACTCGCCGTCGCGATCGCGGACCCTGATCTTCACCCGCGGTGCGATGGCGAGATGGTCGGCCTGCGGTTGCGCGCCGCCTTCCTCGATGAATTCGGAGACCGCGGCATCCTTCGGCCTGCGCTGCGCGGTGAGCCCGGTGACATGCTTGCGGTAGTCCGCTTTCACGTCCTCGAGCAGGACGCGGTCCTGCGGGCGCTTGGGACCGGCCAGCGACGGGCGCACGCTGGCGAGATCGAGCTCCAGCGTGGCGCTGTAGCTCGCGTGCGGGGTGTCGGCGTCGTGCCAGAGACCCTGCGCTTTCGCATAGGCTTCGACCAGGGCGATGTGCGCTTCGTCGCGACCGGAGAGGCGCAGGTAGGTGATGGACTCGGCGTCGATCGGGAAAATGCCGCAGGTCGCGCCGTACTCGGGCGCCATGTTGGCGATCGTCGCGCGATCGGCGAGCGGTAGGTGCTGCAGGCCATCACCGAAGAATTCGACGAACTTGCCGACCACGCCCAGCTTGCGCAGCATCTGGGTCACGGTCAGCACGAGGTCGGTCGCGGTCGCGCCTTCGGGCAGCCTGCCGGTCAATCTGAAGCCGACCACCTGCGGGATGAGCATCGAACTGGGCTGGCCGAGCATCGCCGCCTCCGCCTCGATCCCGCCGACGCCCCAGCCGAGCACGCCGATGCCGTTGATCATCGTGGTGTGGCTGTCGGTGCCGAACACGGTGTCCGGGAACGCCTGCAGTTCGACGCTGCCGTCGGGCAGGGTGACTTCGCGGGTCATCACCACGCGTGCCAGATGCTCCAGGTTGACCTGGTGGACGATCCCGGTGTTCGGCGGCACGACCTTGAAGTTGTCGAGCGCCTTCTGGCCCCAGCGCAGGAAGGCGTATCGCTCGCGGTTGCGGGAGAATTCGATCTGGCCGTTCAGGTCCAGCGCTTCGGGCTTGCCGAAGACGTCGACCTGGACCGAATGGTCGATCACCAGTTCCGAGGGGATCAGCGGGTTGATCCTCGCGGGATCGCCGCCGAGGGCGCGCATCGCGTCGCGCATCGCCGCCAGATCGACGACGCAGGGCACGCCGGTGAAATCCTGCAGCACCACGCGGGCCGGCATGAAGGCGATCTCGGTGTCCGGCTCCGCAGTCGGTTTCCAATCGAGGACGGCGCGGATGTGCGCAGGCAGGACGCTGATCCCGTCCTCATGCCGGAGCAGGTTTTCGAGCAGGATCTTCATCGCATAGGGCAGCCGGGTCAGGGCGTCCGTCGCGCCGAGGCTGCGGGACAGCGCGGGCAGGCTGTAGATGGACAGGGACTGGTCGCCGTTCTGCAGGCGGGTGCGGGTGCCGAAGGAATCGCGCATGGCTCTCTCCTTGGATGGGGGATGTCTCGATTATCCGCTTGGAATGTGTTTCGGGGGCGTTCCGGGCCTGGCATGGCCGGAACCCACCGTTCAGCGGGGTGCCGTGGAGTATGCAAGGAAAAGTATGTAAAATTCGCCCATACCAGTCGAGGGGTCTCCGATGGAAGCCACCGTAGCCGAGCGCGGCCAGATCACCCTGCCGAAGGCCGTCCGCGATGCCCTGGGCCTCACCAAGGGCAGCGTGTTGAAGGTCGAACTGGAAGGCAGCCGGATCATCCTGCGCAAGAGCGTCGACGACGCCATTTCCCGTGCGCGCGGCCGCTTCAAGCTCGACGGCTTCGCATCGACCGATGAGGCGATGCAGGCCGTGCGCGGTCGCGCTGCCGGCGAGGAAGGCGAGGGCGGGGCCGAGGGGGCTGGCGAGGGATGATCGCAACATGATCGCGATTGACAGCCCTGTGCTGATCGACCTGCTGGCCGACGGCCCGCACGCGGACGCCGCCGAAGCCTGCCTGCGCCAATGCCTCAGTGCCGGGCCCGTGGTGGTCTGCGACGTGGCTCTGGCCGAGATCTGCGGTGCGTTGCGCGACGGTGCCGAGGCGATGGCGGTGCTCGAGGAGATGAGCATCCGCTTCAGTCCGCTGGAAGCCAAGTCGGCCCTGCGTGCCGGCGAGATGCAGCGCAGGCACCGACAGCGTGCAGGCGGCGGGCTTCGTGCCGCGCCCGATTTCCTGATCGGTGCCCACGCGCTGCTCCAGTGCAACGGCCTGATCACCCGCGACGACCGTTTCTTCCGCGAATACTTCAAGGGTCTCAAGCTGATCGTTCCGACAGTTTGAATCCCGACGCAGTCCACCAATACTTCACCGCAAGCCGCCGAATTTCGCAGCAAGCCGCCACCAGGAGTCTTCAGAATGCTCGCAGCCTATCGCCAACATGTCGCCGAACGCGCCGCGCTCGGCATCCCGCCGCTGCCGCTCACCGCGCAGCAGACCGCCGAGGTCATCGAGCTGCTGAAGGCGCCGCCGGCCGGTGAGGAAAGCGTCCTCGTCGATCTCATCACCAATCGCGTGCCGGCCGGCGTCGACGATGCCGCGAAGGTCAAGGCCTCGTACCTGGCCGCCGTGGCGTTCGGCACCGAATCCTGTGCGCTGATCAGCCGCGAGCGTGCGACCGAACTGCTCGGCACCATGCTCGGCGGCTACAACATCCACCCGCTGGTCGAACTGCTCGACGACGCCGTCGTCGGCACCATCGCGGCCGAAGCGCTGAAGCACACCCTGCTGATGTTCGACGCTTTCCATGACGTGGAAGAGAAGGCCAGGGCCGGCAACGCCAATGCCAAGGCCGTGCTGCAGAGCTGGGCCGACGCCGAATGGTTCACCAGCAAGCCGGAAGTGCCGTCCTCGCTGACGATCACCGTGTTCAAGGTGCCCGGCGAGACCAACACCGACGACCTGTCGCCGGCGCCCGATGCGACCACACGCCCGGACATCCCGATGCACGCGCTCGCCATGCTCAAGAACAAGCGCGAGGGCGCGCCGTTCGTGCCTGAGGAAGACGGCAAGCGCGGCCCGATCCAGCAGATCCTCGACCTGAAGGACAAGGGCCATCTGGTCGCCTACGTCGGCGAC
This sequence comes from Lysobacteraceae bacterium, assembly GCA_016789405.1. GTDB lineage: Bacteria > Pseudomonadota > Gammaproteobacteria > Xanthomonadales > Xanthomonadaceae > Lysobacter_I. The sequence continues at coordinate 228,438 of JAEUPQ010000011.1, read as the reverse complement.
GTGGTCGGCACAGGTTCCAGCCGCAAGTCCGCGACCAACTCCGTGCTGTGGTGGACCGGCGAAGACATCCCGTTCATTCCGAACAAGCGCTTCGGCGGCGTGTGCCTGGGTTCGAAGATCGCGCCGATCTTCTACAACACGATGGAAGACGCTGGCGCGCTGCCCCTGGAAATCGACGTTGCCGACATGAACATGGGCGATGTGGTCGAGCTGAAGATCGACCATGCCAGCGGCAAGGTCACCGCGTTCAAGGACGGCCGCCAGATCGCCGAAAGCGCGCTCAAGTCCGACGTGCTGCTCGATGAAGTGCGCGCCGGTGGCCGCATTCCGCTGATCGTCGGTCGCGGCCTCACCGCGAAGGCGCGCGAGTCGCTCGGCCTGCCGGTTTCGGCCCTGTTCCGCCTGCCGCAGCAGCCTGCCGACAGCGGAAAGGGCTTCTCGCTGGCGCAGAAAATGGTCGGTCGCGCCTGCGGCCTGCCCGAAGGCCAGGGCATCCGCCCGGGCGCCTACTGCGAACCGAAGATGACCTCGGTCGGCTCGCAGGACACCACCGGCCCGATGACCCGCGACGAGCTGAAGGACCTCGCCTGCCTCGGCTTCTCCGCCGACCTGGTCATGCAGTCGTTCTGCCACACCGCGGCCTATCCCAAGCCGGTCGACGTGAAGACCCACCACACGCTGCCGGAGTTCATCTCCACCCGCGGCGGCATCTCGCTCCGTCCGGGCGATGGCGTGATCCACAGCTGGCTCAACCGCATGCTGCTGCCCGACACCGTCGGCACAGGCGGCGACTCGCACACCCGCTTCCCGGTGGGCATCTCGTTCCCGGCCGGTTCCGGGCTGGTCGCCTTCGCCGCTGCGACCGGCGTGATGCCGCTGGACATGCCGGAATCGGTGCTGGTCCGCTTCAAGGGCGAGATGCAGCCGGGCGTGACCCTGCGCGACCTCGTCAACGCGATCCCGCTGTATGCGATCAAGCAGGGCCTGCTGACCGTCGCCAAGCAGGGCAAGAAGAACATCTTCTCCGGCCGCATCCTCGAAATCGAAGGCCTGCCGAACCTGAAGGTCGAACAGGCGTTCGAACTGTCCGACGCCTCGGCCGAGCGCTCGGCCGCCGGCTGCACCGTGCGCCTGGACAAAGCGCCGATCATCGAATATCTCAACAGCAACATCACGCTGCTGAAGTGGATGATCGCCGAGGGTTATGCCGACCCGCGTTCGATCGGTCGCCGCATCCAGAAGATGGAACAGTGGCTGGCCAACCCGCAGTTGCTCGAACCCGATGCCGACGCCGAATACGCGGCCGTCATCGAGATCGACCTGGCCGACGTGCATGAGCCGATCGTCGCCTGCCCGAACGATCCGGACGACGTGAAGACGCTGTCGGACGTGTCCGGCGCGGTGATCGACGAAGTGTTCATCGGTTCGTGCATGACCAACATCGGCCACTTCCGTGCCGCCGCGAAGCTGCTGGAAGGCAAGCGCGACATCCCGACGCGCCTGTGGGTGGCGCCACCGACCAAGATGGATGCCTCGGAGCTGACCAAGGAAGGCCATTACGGCACCTTCGGCACCGCAGGCGCGCGCATGGAAATGCCGGGCTGCTCGCTGTGCATGGGCAACCAGGCCCAGGTCCGCGAGGGCGCGACCGTGTTCTCGACGTCGACCCGCAACTTCCCGAATCGCCTGGGCAAGAACTCCAACGTCTACCTCGGCTCCGCCGAGCTGGCCGCGATCTGCTCGCGCCTCGGTCGCATCCCGACCAAGGAGGAGTACATGGCGGACATCGGCGTGATCAACGAGAAGGGCGCCGAGATCTACCGCTACATGAACTTCGACCAGATCGCGGACTACAAGGACGTGGCGGATACCGTCACCGCCTGATGCCGCGACGTAGAGCGGAGCTTGCTCCGCTCATCGCGCTCGAAAGGCATCGAGCGGAGCATGCTCCGCTCTACAAGAACAATAAAGCCCGGCGAAAGCCGGGTTTCTGTGTCAGGAACGGGAAAATGACATCATGTCCAATCTCGTGTTCTACGTGATCTTCATCGCGGGATTGATTTCCTGGGTAGTCCTGCTGCCGCGCAACCAGGGGAATCTGCCCGGCTCGCGTCATTATCGAGAGCTTGTCGCGAAAGATCTGAAGCGCACACTCGATGGCCTTTCATCGCCGATACGGTCGCGGCGATGGTTCTTTCGAGCGACTGTTATCTGCGCTTGTCATTTTGTCGCGTTCTTCGCGCTCAATTTTGGCATTGCCTCGCCGCGCGCACTGTACTCGCCCGAGATGTCGGATTGGGCGCGCGCTTTGGCCCTTCTTGTCTATCCGATGCCGCTGACCCTCGTGCTCGCTTTTGCGCTGATGCGTTGGTTCAAATGGCGACTGGCGCGCACCGAGGCGCGACTTGAACAAGATGAGTGATCGCGCTGAGAATCAGCCTCACCCCAACGTATCCTCCTGCGCCACCCGCATCATCGTGCGGTGGCGGAACACGAAGTCCCTCAGGCCATCAACTCGCGAAGGAACGCATCGGGATTCTGCAGGAAGGCCTTGGCGACCCGGTAGTGTTCGGTGTCGCGATAGTCGACGCGCTGCACTCCGTCCGGACCGACCTGGTAGATCCAGGCATCCGGGTACGCCATCAGGATCGGCGAGTGGGTGGCGATCACGAACTGCGAGCGCATGCCCAGCAGTTCGTGGATCCGCGTGATCGCAGACAGCTGCCGCTGCGGGGAGAGCGCCGCTTCCGGTTCGTCCAGCACGTAGAACCCGTTTCCGCGGAAGCGTTCGATCATGAGGGTCAGGAACGACTCGCCGTGGGATTGCTCGTGCAGTGATCTGCCGCCGTATCCGGCGACGACACCGAGTTCGTCGATGTTGCTCGCAACATTGAAGAAGCTCTCGGCACGGAGGAAAAAGCCATCCTTTGCCCGGGGAATCCCCCGAACGAGCCTCAGTGCCTGATGCAGTTGCGAATGCGAGGCGCGTGTCTCGAAATTGAAATTGCGGGTGCCGCCTTCGGGATTGAATCCCCAGGCGACTGCGATGGCTTCGAGCAGCGTCGACTTGCCGCTGCCGTTTTGCCAACGATGAATGTGACCTTGGGATGGAGTTCCAGCGTTCCGAGCTGGCGGATTGCTGGCAGCGAATACGGGTATCGATCGAAACCGGGAACGCGGTCGCGCTTGAGCGCGACTTCAAGCAGGTAGTGTTCGGCATCGATCGCGCGCATCTCTGGCTCTCCTGCCGCTCATCCCAGCTCTTCCTCCACCACCTGCATCATCGCGCGACGACGAAGGGCGAAATCCCAGTAGCTGCCGCCGACCTGGCGCCAGAGCACGGCTGAGCGCAGGGCGGCGAGGAGGAGGGCGCGGATCTCCGCGACGACCTGCGGCTGCTGCAGGTAGTGCGGATTGCCCTGCACGATGACCTTCGGACGCAGGTGGCTGATGGTGTCGGCGTAGAGTTGGCCGAGGCGACCGATGACTTCGGGATGGATGCTGCCCTGCCGCTGTGCAGCGGCTTCGAGCGCGCGGATGCCGCTGACGACCTGCTCGGCCATGTCGTCGTCGCCGACGAAGCGTCGTTCGAGTTGCAGGATCGACATGCCGAGCTTGGGCAGCATTTCGTCGCCGCTGCGATCGACCAGATGATCGCGCATCGTCAAGAGCCCGTGGCGAAGCTGGCCGCGACCGCCGTAGACGGCATCGACCGAGTCGGCATCGATGCGGAACACGCTGTCGAGCACGATGCGCTGGCTGCTGCTGTCGGCGTGGCCGGTCTCGGCGATCTGGCGGACCAGCTTGAGCGACTGGACCATGCCGGCGAGGGCGAGGACGCGGGGGCGCATCATGTGCGGGTGAACTCCGTGGACACTGGGGGGCGGAAATCAGGGGAGCGGGGAGTGCGATCGGCGGCTTCGAGTGGGGCATCGGTCGCGGCGATCACGGCGCCGCCGAGACAGACCTCGTCCCGGTACAGCACCAGCGATTGCCCGGGCGTCACGGCACGCTGCGGCCGCTCGAACGTCACCGACACCGTGCCATCGGCTTCGACCACGACCTCGCAGGTTTCGTCCTGCTGGCGGTAGCGGGTCTGCGCGGTGCAGGTGAATCGGGCCGCGGGCGGTGCGCCTGCGATCCAGTGCGCCGATTCGGTCCACAGCCGGTTCGAGAACAGGTAGGGCGAATCGGTGCCCTGGTCGACGATCAGCGTGTTGTCGCCCACGCGCTTGCCGACCACGAACCAGGGGGCGGCAGCGAAGCCCTTCACGCCGCCGATGTGCAATCCCTCGCGCTGGCCGAGGGTGAAATAGAACACGCCCGGATGTTCGCCGACGCGGTGGCCGTCCGGCGTGAGCATCGGCCCGGGCTTCGCCGGCAGGTACTGCGACAGGAAGTCGCGGAAGTCGCGCTCGCCGATGAAGCAGATGCCGGTGGAATCCTTCTTCGCGGCGGTCGGCAATCCTGCTTCCGCTGCCATGCGGCGCACGTCGGTCTTGATCAGGTCGCCCAGTGGAAACAGCGTCGACGAGAGCTGGTGCTGTCCCAACTGATGCAGGAAATAGCTCTGGTCCTTGCTCCGGTCGACCGCGCGGAGCAACTGCCACTCGCCGTCGCGCTGGCGAACGCGGGCGTAATGGCCGGTGGCGATGAACTCGGCGCCGAGTGCATGCGCCGCATCGAGGAAATGCTTGAACTTGATCTCGCGGTTGCACAGCACGTCCGGGTTCGGCGTGCGTCCGGCCGCGTATTCGGCGAGGAAATGCTCGAACACCCCGGCCCAGTACTCGCCCGAGAAATCGCGGAAGTGGATCGGCAGGCCGAGCCGACCGCAGACGGCCACGGCATCCCGGCGGTCGTCTTCCGCGCGGCAGTCGCCGCTGCCGTCGTCGGCCCAGTTGCGCATGAACAGGCCAGCGACCGATCTCGACGGATCGGCCAATGCCTGGTCGCGCAGCAGCAGGGCGGCGACCGAGGAGTCGACGCCGCCCGACATGCCGACGATGATGCGGGGCGCACTCATGCCAGTGGATTCATGCCGCGTGGCTCATGCCAGGTGCTGCAGCACCGACAGGGGCGTGCGCTGTCCCGCGAGATGGTCGGAGACGACCTGCCAGACCAGCGGACTGCGGTGCTGGTCGCGCCGTGCCAGCAGTTCGTCGGGGGTCAGCCACAGCGCCTGCACGATGCCTTCGTCCAGCGTCCGCGACGGGTCGTGGCGCTCGGGTTCGGCAGCAAAGGCGAAACGCAGGTAGTGCCTGCCGGTTTCCTCGGCCTTCCACTGATAAGCCCCGAGGAAGGCTGTCAGACGCACGTCCCAGCCGGTTTCCTCGCGGGTCTCGCGCAGCGCCGCATCGGCCAGGCTTTCGTCGGGTTCGAGATGGCCGGCCGGCTGGTTGATCACCAGTCGGCCGTTGACGCGCTCTTCCACGCAGAGCAACCGGCCGTCAGCGACCACCACGGTGGCCACGGTGACGTCCGGCTGCCAGAAGCGGCCCTCGCGATAGGTCACTGGGCGCCTGCCTTACAGGTCGTCCCGGTCGCCACTGATTTCCAGTTCCATGTCGTCGGCGGTCTGCGCGGCGATGTCCATGGCCGACTCGAGCTGCGCGGCGTCCATGTTGTCCGGCACCTTGATGACGAAATAGAGGATGTCGCCGGCCAGTTCCCAGCTGCCCAGCTTGTTCTTGCGGCTCTCGGCCATCAGTTCCAGCGCCTTGGCGCCGTTGATGCCGTCTTTCTGCACGCGCGCGGCCGGCGAGAAGACCTCGCGGACCTGGAAGCCGCTGACGCTCTCGGTCCCGCCGCTGACGAAGACCAGCTGGGTGCGGCCTTCCTTCGAATAGTTGTAGGTGACCTTGTAGTCGCCGTCGCCGTCGATCTCGTACTTGATGCCTCGTGCTTCGAGCCGGGTCTTGACCGATGCATCGGACGCGTGTGCGGTCGGCAAGGCGGTGCTGGCGAGCAGCAGGGAAGCAATGAAGGCGCAAACGGGCTTCGTCATGGAGGGTTCCCCTTGTGGCGCGACCGGGTTGGTCGGCGCGATGCTGCATTGTGATGCGAGGCCGCAATCGCGTCCATGCCCGGGCGCATGGCGCGGGCGGTGGTTGACGGAGCATCGGGTGCCGACGCGCATGTCCCCGAAGCCTGGCGGCATGCCGACCTGTGGACAGGTTCCAGGCGATGCCTGCCGGGCGACGCCCGTTATAATGACGGGATGACCGGCCAGCACGACCACGAACGCGATCACGACCACGGCATTGCCGTCGAGACCAGCAAGCCCGAGCTTGCCCGTCCCCCGCTGTATTCCGTCCTGCTGCTGAACGACGATTACACGCCGATGGACTTCGTGGTCGAAGTCCTCATGCGCTTCTTCACGATGAACCTCGAGAAGGCCACCCAGGTCATGCTTCACGTCCACACCCGTGGCAGGGGCGTCTGTGGCGTGTTCACCCGTGAAATCGCCGAGTCCAAGGTCGCGCAGGTGAACGAATTCGCGCGGCTGAACCAGCACCCGCTGCTGTGCACCATGGAAAAGACCTGAGACCGTCCCCAGATCTCCGCGACCGCGGCGCCTGCGGAACATGGCGCGGAACTTGCATCGATGCCCGCAGCGAGTGCATCTTGATCCCCGGAGGTGACGTAAGGGGTTCGAAGGCAGTCGGCACTTGCGATGCAGTGTTCCAGATCTTCGGTATTCCGCTGCAGGATGCACGTACCCATCCTGCGATCACCGGGACGCGATGTGCCCACGCACGGCACACTTGGTCCCGAACGGCAACCCCAATCGGAGGGCAGCGACGATGTTCAGCAAAGACCTCGAATACGCGATCGGACAGTGCTACAAGCACGCTCGCGAAGCGCGTCATGAGTACATGACGGTCGAGCACCTGCTTCTCGCCCTGATCGACAATCCCTCCGCCGAGACCGTGCTCAAGGCCTGCGGCGCCGACTTCCAGCGCCTGCGCGGCGACCTGGAGCATGCGATATCGACCTCGGTGGCAACCCTCGCCGAGGACGACACCCGCGACACGCAGGCGACGCTGGGCTTCCAGCGCGTGCTGCAGCGCGCCGTCTACCACGTGCAGTCCAGCGGCAAGAGCGAAGTGACCGGCGCCAACGTGCTGGTTGCGATCTTTGGCGAAAAGGACTCCTACGCGGTCTACTACCTCAACCAGCAGGGCATCACCCGGCTGGACGTCGTCAATTTCCTTTCGCATGGCATCACCAAGGCCGGCGACGCCAGCGAAGCCCAGAACCCGGACCAGTCCGAGCAGACCGGCGAAGGCGAAGGGGGCGAAGGCCGCAACGATCCGCTGTCGGAATTCACGACCAATCTCAACCAGATGGCGCGCGAAGGCCGCATCGACCCGCTGGTCGGTCGCGCGGACGAAATCGAGCGCACCATCCAGGTCCTGTGCCGCCGCCGCAAGAACAATCCGCTGTACGTCGGCGAAGCCGGCGTCGGCAAGACCGCGATCGCCGAAGGCCTGGCCCGCCGCATCGTCGACGGCGAAGTGCCCGACGTGTTGGGCGGCGCCACGATCTATTCGCTCGATCTCGGGGCGCTGGTGGCCGGCACCAAGTATCGCGGCGATTTCGAGAAGCGCCTGAAGTCGGTCCTGGGCGCGCTGAAGAAGATCCCGCAGGCCGTGCTGTTCATCGACGAGATCCATACGATCATCGGCGCCGGCTCGGCCAGCGGCGGCACGATGGACGCCAGCAACCTGATCAAGCCCGCGCTGGCTTCGGGTGAGTTGCGCTGCATCGGTTCGACGACGTTCCAGGAATATCGCGGCATCTTCGAGAAGGATCGCGCCCTGGCGCGTCGCTTCCAGAAGATCGACGTGGTCGAGCCGACAATCAGCGAGGCGGTCGAGATCCTCCGTGGTCTGCGCACCAAGTACGAGGCGCACCACAACGTCACCTACAACGACGACGCCATCCAGGCGGCCGTGGACCTGTCGGTGAAGCACATCAACGACCGCCTGCTGCCCGACAAGGCCATCGACGTGATCGACGAGGCAGGCGCGCGCCAGCAGCTGTTGCTGCCCGAGAACCGCAAGCAGCGCATCGACGTCGAGGAAGTGGAGCTGATCGTCGCCAAGATGGCGCGGATCCCCGCCAAGCAGGTCAGTGCCTCCGACAAGGACGTGCTGCAGCACCTCGAACGCAATCTCAAGATGGTCATCTTTGGTCAGGATCCGGCGATCGAGACGCTGACCTCGGCGATCAAGCTCGCGCGCTCCGGGCTGGCCAATCCCGACAAGCCGATCGGCAGTTTCCTGTTCGCCGGCCCGACCGGTGTCGGCAAGACCGAGGTGACCCGCCAGCTCGCGCTGCAGCTGGGCATCGAGCTGGTCCGCTTCGACATGAGCGAGTACATGGAGCCGCATTCGATCAGCCGCCTGATCGGCGCGCCTCCGGGCTATGTCGGCTTCGACCAGGGCGGCCTGCTGACCGAGAAGATCGTCAAGACGCCGCACTGCGTGCTGCTGCTGGACGAAGTCGAGAAGGCCCATCCGGACATCTTCAACATCCTGCTGCAGGTGATGGACCGCGGCATCCTGACCGACACCAACGGTCGCGAGGCGAATTTCCGCAACGTGATCGTGGTGATGACCACGAATGCCGGCGCCACCCAGGCGGCCCGCCGTTCGATCGGCTTCACCAAGCAGGACCACAGCACCGATGCGATGGAGGTGATCCGCCGCAGTTTCAGCCCGGAATTCCGCAACCGCCTCGACGCGGTGGTGCAGTTCCAGGCTCTGGGCTTCGACCACATCCTCCGCGTCGTGGACAAGTTCCTGATCGAGCTGGAAACCCTGCTGCACGACAAGAACGTGTCGCTGTCGGCCACGCCGGCCGCGCGCGACTGGCTGGCCGAGCATGGCTTCGACCCGCTCATGGGCGCACGTCCGATGGCGCGCGTGATCCAGGACAAGGTCAAGCGCCAGCTCGCGGACGAGCTGCTGTTCGGCAAGCTCGTCAATGGAGGCCGGGTGTCGATCGACGTGCGCGACAACGAGCTGGTCGTCGAATCGCAGGCCGAACCGGAGAAGCTGCTGCCCGCGACGGTGGAGTGATTTCCGTCCCGACGCGTCGTCTGCAAGACGGCGGCGCACGAAAAAGGCGACCCGGAGGTCGCCTTTTTCTTTTCTGGATCAGGGGGATGAAGTGCTCATCCCGTGCCGATCATTTCATGCGGTAGGTGATCCGACCCTTGGTCAGGTCATACGGGGTCATTTCGACCTTGACCTTGTCACCGGTGAGGATGCGGATGTAGTTCTTGCGCATGCGCCCGGAGATATGGGCGATGATCTCGTGGCCGTTCTCCAACTTCACCCGGAACATCGTGTTCGGGAGGGTTTCGGAGACCGTGCCTTCAAATTCGATGACGTCGTCTTTCGCCATGCGCCTTTCGCTGCCGTGAGGGATGCCGGACCAAATGCCCGACGAAGCCGCGCATTCTGCCACGCCCGGCCGGGGATCGCAAAGAAAACGTCAGCTCCCGGCGATCTCGGCAGCCGTCAGCTCGCCGAAATCCGCCGTCCAGGGGCCGATCCTGCCGGGTTCTGCGGTCAGGATCCCGATTTCCGCGACGAAGTCGGCTCGACCCATCGACAACGCCCCCATCCGGAACAGATGCGGGTTTTCCACCTGCGCGTCGATCAGCGGCCAGCCCCATTGCCGAAGGCGCAGTGCGAGCCCCAGCAGCGCGGTCTTGGATCCGCCGGACGCCAGGCTGACCATGCTTTCGCCGAAGAACATTTGGCCGACCGCCATGCCATACATCCCGCCCACCAGCGTCTCGTCGCCGGCCGAATCCAGTTCGTAGACCTCGATGCTGTGCGCATGGCCGAGGCGATGCAGGCCGAGATACGCCGCGCGCATGTCGTCCGTGATCCAGGTCCCGTCCTGGCCCGGGCGCGGCTGCTCGGCACAGGCGTCGACGATCCGGGCGAATGCGGTGTCGGCCCGAACGATCCACGGGCTGGCACGCAGGGTGCGGCGGAAGCGACGGGCAAGATGCACGCCGTCCGTGCGGAACACGGTGCGAGGGTCGGGGCTCCACCACAGGATCGGCTGCTCGTCGGTGAACCACGGAAAGATGCCATGGCGGTAGGCATTGAGCAGGCGTAGCGGATGCAGGTCGCCTCCGGCGGCGAGCAGCCCATCTAGGTCGCGCAGGGCTTGTTCGACCGGCGGGAAGGGCGATCGCGGGTCTGCCGGCAGCCAATGCAGGCGCAGTGTCACGCGTTCGACTCTAGGGGCTGTCGAAAGGGTGAACGTTCGGCGACCTGCCGCGCGTAAGTGCGCACGGCGTCGGTTTCCTCCGCGCACCACTGCGACAGGGCGTCGGAAAAACCGGCGTCGGCGACCCAGTGGCGGCTGTGCGTTTCTGTCGGCAGGAAGCCGCGTGCGATCTTGTGCTCGCCCTGGGCGCCGGGTTCGAAGCGTGTAAGTCCTTCGCGCAGGCAGTAGTCGATGCCCTGGTAGTAGCAGGTTTCGAAATGCAGGCCGGGCAGGGTGCGCGTCGCGCCCCAGTAGCGGCCGTAGAGCGTGTCGCCACCACGCAGGCACAGGGCGCCCGCGATGGTCTCGCCATCGTGGTCCGCCAGGATCAGCACCAGTTGCTGCGGCATGGCCTGCGCAAGGTGGCGCAGGAAATCGAGAGTCAGTGCGGGCGAATTGCCGTAGTCGGCGAACGTCTGCAGGTAGAAGCCGTGCATCGCGGCGAGATCATCGTCGCAGGCCTCGTCGCCGTGCAGCACCCGGAAGATCACGCCCGCACGCGCGACCTTCGCGCGTTCCTGGCGGATGTTCTTGCGGTGCTTGTGATCCATCGCCGCGAGGTAGGCGCCGAAGTCGCACCAGCCGGCATCATTGCGCCAGTGATACTGCACGTCGACGCGTGACATCCAGCCGTCCGCCTCGTCGATCGCGCCGGTTCCACGCGCATCAATGAAATTCACATGCGCCGACGAACATCCCGCTGCGCGTACAAGGTCCGGGATCGCGCGCACCAGCGCCGAGCACGCCTCGTCATCGCGCGCCAGGAGGCGTGGCCCGCTCACCGGCGAGTAGGGCACGGCGCAGAGCCACTTCGGGTAGTAGTCCTGACCGTAGTGCGCGTATGCGCGCGCCCAAGCGTGGTCGAACACGAATTCTCCGTGCGAATTGGTCTTCACGTATCCCGGTGCCGCGGCAACCAGTGAGTCGTCTTCCCAGACGCTCAGGTGAAGCGGTACCCAGCCCCAGCGCGCGCGCAGGCAGCCATGGGCTTCGAGGCCGGCAAGGAAGGCGTGGGAAACGAAAGGATTGCGGCCGTCGTGCAGGCCGTCCCAGTCAGAGGGTGTTACATCCTGCAGTCCCCGAAGCACCGACGTTCTCAACGGCATGGAGGTCAGCTCACAAGCATGTCGTGATTGTAGTGCGCAGCGTCTCTTACACCTTCGTCGTCGTCCACGAACAATGCAGGCAACTCTTCGATCAGGGAGAGCAGCCCAAGATCGCCGATCAGGTCGCATGCATGCTCACGGATCCGAGCATTTGCTGCTTTCAAGCCCGCGAGGATCGACTCCTCACGAAGTGCGGCGGTGAGGGAGCAGACGTCATAGGTGAAGAGCCACGCATCGATGTCCGCGTCCTCGCGGGATTCCAAGCGTTGCCGCATCTGCTTGTCAATCAGCCACCTGCGCGAAGACACCATGCCCGCAATGGCGGCGCACACGGTTCCTGTGCGAGCGGACAGGACGCGTCCAACCAGATCCTTCTCAGGGGTCATGTCGCAGATCCGCGGCGATACACATCCGGATCGTGCATCTGCATGTGCCGCTCGGGCTGGGCCAGCGGTTCGAAACCCAGCTTGGCGTACAGCGGCTGCATGTCGCGGGTGACCAGGTGCCAGCGGCGCAGGCCCTGCAGGCGTGGGTCGTCCATCAGGGCTTCGACGATGGCTCGGCCGTAGCCGCGCCCCTGGTGTTCCGGGAGCACGAAGACATCCGCGAGGTAGGCGAATGTGGCATGGTCGGTCACGGCGCGGGCGAAGGCGACTTGCCCGGCGCCGTCGACGAAGCCGCTGCAGCAGATCGAGTGCCGCAGCGCGCGTTCGAGGGTTTCGGGCGGGATGCCCGCGGCCCAGTAGGATTCGCGGGACAGATAGGCATGGACCCGCGCGAAGTCGATATCGTCGAACGCCGCGCTGGTCCTGAGCATGCCGTGAGCTCCTGCCTCGGTCATTCGCCCTTGTCGAGGAACTTCTCTGCGTCCAGCGCGGCCATGCAGCCGAAGCCGGCGGACGTGATGGCCTGGCGATAGACCTGGTCGGCGACGTCGCCGGCGGCGAACACGCCGGGCACCGAGGTCTGGGTGGCATTGCCTTCCAGGCCGGTGTTGATGACGAGGTAGCCGTTCTTCATCGCCAGCTGGCCTTCGAACAGGGTGGTATTCGGCGTGTGGCCGATGGCGACGAACATGCCGTGCACGTCGATGTCGCGGGTGCTGCCATCCTGCACCGACTTCAGGCGCAGGCCGGTGACGCCCTTGTCGTCGCCGAGCACTTCGTCGACGGTGTGGTACCAGACGGTTTCGATCTTGCCGGCCTGCACCTTGGCATGCAGCTTGTCCTGCATGATCTTCTCGGCGCGCAGGGTGTCGCGGCGATGCACGAGGTAGACCTTGCGGGCAATGTTCGACAGGTACAGCGCTTCTTCGACTGCGGTATTGCCGCCGCCGATGACGGCGACGTCCTGGTCCTTGTAGAAGAAGCCATCGCAGGTAGCGCAGGCGGACACGCCGCGTCCCTTGAACAGTTCCTCGGATTCGATGCCCAGGTACTTGGCGGTTGCGCCCGTGGCGATGATCAGCGCGTCGCAGGTGTATTCGCCGCTGTCGCCTTTGAGGCGGAACGGACGCTTCGACAGGTCGGCGGTGTGGATCTGGTCGAACACGACTTCGGTCTCGAAGCGCTCGGCATGCGCCTGCATGCGTGTCATCAGGTCCGGCCCCATCAGGCCGTGGGCATCGCCCGGCCAGTTGTCGACTTCGGTCGTGGTCATGAGCTGGCCGCCCATCTGCAGACCGGTGATGACGACCGGCTTGAGGTTGGCGCGTGCGGCGTAGACGGCGGCGGTCCAGCCGGCCGGGCCGGAACCGAGGATGATCAGCTTGGAGTGCTTGGGCGTGCTCATGTGGACTCGATGGAAGTAAGGATCGCCGCGGCGTCGTGCCGGGGCGGCAGGATCAGATTGTAGTCAAGCGAGCGTGGATCAAGGCGCTGGGGCGATCCATCGACGGAACACTGCAGCCCCGCGGGCGGCTCACCAGTCCTGGTGATTCGGCAGAAGGCCGCGCAGTTCCGCATCCGTCAGGTTGCGCCATTGACCCGGCTTGAGGCGGCCGAGCTTGAGGTTGCCGATGCGCACGCGCATCAGCTGCTTCACGCGGAAGCCGAAATGCGCAGCCATCAGGCGGATCTGCCGGTTCAGGCCCTGCACCAGCACGATGCGGAACCCGAAGGGACCGATCTTCGCAGTGCGGCAAGGCAGGGTGGTTTCGCCGTGGATCGGCACGCCGCGACTCATGCCGCGCAGGAATTCGTCGGTGATCCGGTGGTTGACCGCGACCAGGTATTCCTTTTCGAGCTTGTTCTCCGCGCGCAGGATCGCATTGACGATGTCGCCATTGCTGGTCAGCAGGATGAGGCCCTCTGAGTCCTTGTCGAGCCGGCCGATCGGGAAGATGCGCTCCTGATGGCCGACGAAGTCGACGATGTTGCCCTTCACCGCTTCCTCGGTCGTGCAGGTCACGCCGACCGGCTTGTTCAGCGCGATGTAGACGTGGCGGCGCTGGCCTTTGGCGGCCGTGCGTGCGCGGAGCACATCGCCATCGATCCGGACCTCGTCGCCCTCGGCGAGCTCTGTGCCGACCCGCGCGCGGACGCCGTTCACGGTCACCCGGCCTTCGCCGATCAGGCGGTCGGCCTCCCGGCGAGAGCAGAAACCGGTGTCGCTGATGTGTTTGTTGAGGCGCATTTGGGGGCGGGTGGGGCGAAAGCGGCCGCATAGGGTAACCCGGAAGCCCAGGTGGGGTCCCGGTGAAGCGGCCCCCTGCCGGACTCCGGAAACACGAACCCCCGCCGAAGCGGGGGTTCGGACAATCAGCGAGACCGGGAGTTAGCGCGGACGGCGGATCGGGGTCAGCGGCTTCAGCGTCGGCAGGCCGGTCATCGGCATGACCATCGACTTGCCGGCACGAGCCTTGACCTTCGCCTGGACGAAGGGGTTGGGCGCGGCCGGGCAGACGATCTTCTTCGGCGGCACGGTGCCGTTGAGGATGTAGTCGGTGACGATGTCGTCCACGCACTGGCTGCGACCGGTGTACGAGGCGACGTGGCCCCAGCCGGCATACGACAGCAGGCGGCTGCCGCGCAGCAGCTTCTGGGTCTCGACGGCACCACGGTAGTTGGTGGCGGGGTCGAAGTAGTTGCCGATGACGAGCACGCGCGAAGAGGTGCCGGTCTTCCAGCGGCCGGTGTAGCGGTTTGGGCCCTTCGGCCATGCCGCGCAGGCCGAATTGATCCACCACCAGTTCGGGCCCATGAAGGAGCCGCCTTCGGCGTACTTGCCTATCGCCGAGTACCACTCGAAGCCGTAGGGATAGGACGCGTCCGAGCAGTGGTTGCCGAAATAGGCTTCGAGGCTGTTGTCGTAGAACGCCCGCTGCACCGGGCCGGCATCGGTCAGCGCCTTCTCGATGGCGCGGCGGCTGGCGAGCGCGCGCTTGCGGGCAAGCTTGTCGCCGGTCAGTGCGTTGCTCAGCAGGTCGAGGAAATTCGCATACGCGGGCCACTGTTCCGGCGAGTACATCAGGCTGGAGGCGTCCGCGACCACTTCGTCGTAGCCGTACTCGAAGACGTCGTCGCCTTCGCCGATGACGATCGTGCCCTGCTGTCGCGCCACGGCCAGGATCGCGTCGAAACGGGCCTTGGAGCCGTTGCTGCCGCGCAGCACGCAGTCCTTGCCGGCCAGGTCGCACTGGCGGAAGAACTCGAGGAGCACGTGGTAAGAGCCCACGCGATCGGTCTTGATCTGCCAGCCGCTGCTCCACTGGCGCGGGTCGAGCACGCCATCGATCACCATCGAGCGGATGTTCCGCGGGAACATGTTGGCGTAGGTGCTGCCGATGAACGAGCCGTACGAATAGCCCAGGTAGTTCAACTGGCTGTCGCCCACGGCGCTGCGCAGGAGGTCGAGGTCGCGGGCGACGTCGCCCGTGGTCATGAAGTTGAGGATCGGCTGGGTGCCGGCGTTGGCGAAGCACTTGTAGGCGATGTTCCGGTACGCCTCGAAGAACGGACGTTCCTGGGCGGCACGGTACGGGAAGATCGGCTGTCCCTGGAAATGGGCGTTGCGCTCGTCTTCGGTGTCCCAGCACTGGATCGGCGTCGATTCGCCGATGCCGCGCGGATCGAAGCCGACGATGTCGAAGCGGCCGCGCAGGATTTCGTTGAGCAGGTCGCCGAAGCCGTTGTAGATCAGGTCGACGCCCGAGGCGCCCGGTCCACCCGGATTGAGGAACAGGGTGCCGATCTTGTTGGCCTGGTCGGATGCCGGGATGCGCGCCAGGGCCAGCGTGGTCTTGTGGCCGTAAGGGTTGCGATAGTCCAGCGGTACCTTGACGTAGGCGCAGTCGAGATTTTCGACGCCTTCGATACAGGGTGCCCAGTCGATGGCCGGTACCTGCGGCGGCGGTGGCTTCCTGGCTGCGAACGAAGGCAGCGCTACAACGGCGAGGAGGAGGGGGGCAAGGCCCAGTGCGACGCGGCCAAGTCGGCCACGGCTCGGAAAACGGGTTGACGCCATTTCTCTGACTCTCCCTTGTTGCGGCAAACGTTGCTGCAGGAAATTGTGGACAGGCGCGGGATTGCCACGCACACCCCCATGCGACTCCCCGATGATAACGATTCGGTGCGGCGCAGCGACCCGAATTGCGGATGCGGGATCGCGAACTGGGTCACGATTGTACAAATAACCTTTTCCTTCCGTCCCGGCTGCAATGAGGTCCTCGCATGCTGCACGGCAGCATGAGTCGGCGTGCGTCCGACGACGTCGGGCTGCCGGCAGCGATCGGATGGCATGATGCCGGCACGACTGTGGCAGGATGAGCCCACAGTCGCTTGCCCCGCCGATGTGATCGGGGCTTTTTCCCTGTAACATCAGCCCCCTAGGCGAACTTCTTCAGGTATCCGGACACGGTGGCACGCGAGCTTTCCGAACGCAGCAGCAAGGCTGCCCGCCGCACCGCCGCGGCAACGGCCGCGGCCGAACCATCCGCCCGCAACCCGCGGCGACAGCGGCTGGTGCGCGACATCGCGCTGATCATCATCGCGCCGTTCCTCCTGTATCTCCTGGCCTGCCTGTTCACCTTCTCGCCCACCGACCCGGGTTGGTCGCACTCGGGCAGCGTCACCGCGCCGCTGCAGAATGCAGGTGGTCGCATCGGTGCCTGGCTGGCGGACGTGATGTTGTATCTGTGTGGATACGTGGCGTTCCTGCTGCCGCTGATCCTCGGCGCCGTCGCCTGGATCGCTCTGTTCGGCATGGACTCCGACGGCGATGGCGAGGCCGACCTCGGGCCCGCCCTGCGTCTCGTCGGCATCGTCGGCTTTCTGGTCGCCGCGGCGGGATTGCTGCACATGAAGATCGGTGCCGCGCCGGACTTTTCGGCCGGTGCCGGCGGCATCCTGGGCCAGGTCACCGGACGTTCCCTGTTCCGATGGGTCGGCCCGGTTGGCGCAAACCTCTTCCTGATCTCGCTGTTCGTGGTTTCGCTCACGCTGGCCACGGATCTGTCCTGGATGGCGGTGATGGACCGGATCGGGCACTGGATCCTCAAGATCCCGCCGATGTTCCGGAAGGGCTCGCAGCAGGCCAGCGAATGGCAGGCCGCGCGCGCGATGCGCGAGGAGCGCGAGGAAGTGCGCAAGGTCGAGACCGAGAAGCGCGCAAAGCGCGAGCCGGTCAAGATCGAGCCACCGCCCCCGGCCGCCGTCGAGAAGAGCGATCGTGCCAAGCGCGAACAGCAGATCCCGCTGTTCCATGTTGCCGATCCCAGCGGCGTTCCGCCGCTGTCGCTGCTGGACGATCCCAAGCCGCAGCCGAAGGGCTACGACGAGAGCACGCTGGAAACGCTGTCGAGGCAGATCGAATTCAAGCTCAAGGATTTCCGCATCGACGCCCAGGTGGTCGGTGCCTATCCCGGCCCGGTCATCACCCGCTTCGAGATCGAGCCGGCGCCGGGCATCAAGGTCAGTTCGATCAGCTCGCTCGACAAGGACATCGCCCGCGGCCTGAGCGTGAAGTCGGTGCGCGTGGTCGACGTGATCCCGGGCAAGTCGGTGATCGGCCTGGAAACCCCGAACACGCATCGCGAGATGATCTATCTCAGCGAACTGCTGCGTTCGAAGGAATACGACAAGTCCACCAGCCCGCTGACCCTGGCGCTGGGCAAGGACATCGCCGGCCGGCCGACCGTCGCCGACCTGGCGCGCATGCCGCACCTGCTGGTCGCCGGCACCACCGGTTCGGGCAAGTCCGTCGCCGTGAACGCGATGGTGCTGTCGCTGCTGTACAAGGCCAGCGCCAAGGACCTGCGGATGCTGATGATCGACCCGAAGATGCTGGAACTCAGCGTCTACCAGGGCATCCCGCACCTGCTGGCGCCGGTCGTCACCGACATGAAGGAAGCGGCCAACGGCCTGCGCTGGTGCGTGGCCGAGATGGAGCGCCGCTACAAACTGATGAGTGCGGTCGGCGTGCGCAACCTCGCCGGCTTCAACAAGAAGGTGAAGGACGCGCAGGACGCCGGCCAACCGATGCTGGACCCGCTGTTCCGCGCCAACCCCGACCTGCAGGAAGCGCCACCGGCCCTGGAGCCGATGCCCTTCATCGTCATCTTCATCGACGAATTCGCCGACATGATGATGATCGTCGGCAAGAAGGTGGAGGAACTCATCGCCCGTCTGGCGCAGAAGGCCCGCGCCGCAGGCATCCACCTGATCCTCGCCACCCAGCGGCCGTCGGTCGACGTGATCACCGGCCTCATCAAGGCGAACATCCCGACCCGCATCGCGTTCCAGGTGTCGAGCAAGATCGATTCGCGCACCATCCTCGACCAGTCAGGCGCGGAAACCCTGCTGGGCCACGGCGACATGCTCTACCTGCCGCCCGGCACAGCCATGCCCGAGCGCGTGCACGGCGCCTTCGTCAGCGACGAGGAAGTGCATCGCGTGGTCGAACACCTCAAACAGACCGGCGGCGGCCCCGATTACGTCGAAGGCGTGCTGGAAGAAGTGCAGTCGATGGGCGACGGCGTCGTCGTCGGCCCGACCGGCCTGCCGGAAACCGGTGGCGGTGCGGGCGACGAGAGCGATCCGCTGTACGACGAGGCGGTCAAGATCGTCACCGAAAGCCGTCGTGCCTCGATCTCCGGCGTCCAGCGTCGCCTGAAGATCGGCTACAACCGCGCCGCACGCCTGATCGAGGCGATGGAAGCGGCGGGCATCGTGTCGCCGCCCGAGCACAACGGCGATCGTTCGGTGCTGGCGCCGCCCCCTCCGCGCTGAGGCGGCGCCGGGTCTTTCTTCATTCCTCGATATTGCAGGGCCAGCTATTCTCGACCTTGTGGATCGTGCGCTGGCCCCAGTGCAGATACCCATCGCAGGTCCAGCGCTCGTTGCCGACCCGCGTGGTGAGGGTGTGGTCGCTGTAGTAGGTCACGTCGTAGACATTGCCGGGCGGCGGGAATTTCGCCGTCGCCGCGCCGATCGCCAGCAGTCCACCGGCGATGAGGCCGGTCCTGAGCAGAGTCCGCATCGTCATGATCGTTCCTGTCCTTGATGCAGCCGGATGGCTGCCCGCGGAGCATCGCCCCGGTCGAAGGCCCATGCTGGGACCGCCTTTGCGGATCGATCAAACGGGCGCCCGGCCACGCATCCAAACCATGTTCAGCCAGTTCCATTCAGACTCCGCCCATCGCATTCCCCGAGGCCCGTCCGTGATCCCGACCTCCCGCCTGCTGTCTCCCGTCTTCGCACTCGTCTTTGGCCTGGCTGCCGCCATGCAGGTCCATGCCGGGGGACGCGAGTCCTTCGATGCCTTCACGCGTGGCCTCAAGGGTCTGGACGGTCAGTTCAGCCAGCAGGTGTTCGACAGCAAGGGGCAACGAAAGGAGTCGTCGTCTGGGCGCGTGTCCATGTCTGCCCCCCGCCTGTTCCGCTGGGAGTACATGAAGCCCGCCGCCCAGCTGATCGTGGCCGATGGCAAGGCCGTCTGGGTCTACGACCCGGACCTGGCCCAGGCGACCACCCGCCCACAGGGCGAAGAAGAACAGAACAGCCCCCTGGCCGCGCTGGTCGATCCGAAGAAGCTGGATCGCGATTTCACCCTCAAGGATGCCGGCAGCCGCGATGGCCTGACCTGGCTGGAGATCCTGCCCAAGCGCGGTGACGATTCGGGTTTCCGCAATGCGCGCCTGGGTTTCGATGGCGGCAATGCGCTTGCCCGGATGGAGATCGTCGATGCCCTCGGGCAGCGCACGGAGATCCGTTTCAGCGGCTGGAAGCGTAATCCGGCGTTTGCTGCGGACACGTTCCGTTTCGCGGTGCCCAAGGGCGTCGATGTCGTCGGTGCGCAGTGACCGGCCCGAAGTCCCGGGTTTTGCCGTTATCAGTCGCATGAACCGATTCGCCTTCCTGCTGCTTGTCGCGACGATCCTCGGCATGGCCTTGCCTGCCGGCGCTGCGAAACCCGCCGTGGATACACGATCGATGCAGGCACGCGAACGCGAGACACTGGACGGTGTCGTGGGTGCCGCGCTTGTAGGCGCACTGTCCGAACAGCTTGGTGGCCGCGCCGTGAAGATCCGGCTTGGTCAAATCGATGTTCGCGTGACCAGCCTGCGTGACCGCGTGGTCAGCGGACAGGGCGAACTGCAGATCGATGGTGCGCCCGAATGGCTGGGTTTCCGCTTCAGCGCCCTCTACGACGGCCTGTATGAAAGCGCGGGCTACCCCGAGCTCAGCATCGGCAGTTCCGGCCCCGGCGGACGCACGGTACCGAACGACTCGGGGCTGATCCGCGAGGCCGAGGAACGCGTCGTGGCGCAACTGGCCAGGGAATTCGGTTACCAGAAGGTCTGGCTGCAACTGGACGAGATCGCGACGGTGGAATCCGGTCGACGCTATCTTCGTATCGATGCCTCCGGTACCGCGGACTTCGGCCGTGACGGTGCCGCACCTGCGCGTATCGAAGGTTTGTACGACCGCGAACAGAAGGTCTGGTTGCGCGTGGCCTACGTGCTCGAAAGCAGCACTGTGCAGGCCGGCGCGACACCTGCAGGATGACCTGGCGTTACGACGATGCCATCGGCACCGTCGTACTGAGTGACGCCGCGACAAAGTACGCAGGCATCATCGAAGTCGTCGACGCGAGCGACGAGCCAGGTGCGATCCTTCGCAAGATTCGCCGGATCGAAGTGCCCATCGATCGGCATTCCGTCGCGTGTCTCGTCCAATGCGATGCGATAGACCGCGTAGGCGGTGAGACGTGGCGCGGGGCAGGGCGATGCACGGTGATCGTGATCGGAAGCAGCGGCGCCGCTGGCGGCGCCACTGCTGCGCTGTCCGTCAGAAGTCCGTCAGAAGACCGAGCAACTGTCGCTGAGCGAACCGCCGGTGCCGTCGGAACTGCCGCTCAGGTGCCATGCGAGGGAAACGCCGGAGCCCTTGCCGACATGCGTGACGGATGCGCTGGCGCTGCCGATCGCCTTGTGGGTGCAGCGCGTTTCCGCGATGGCCTTGCCGTTCTTGCCCGTCGTTCCGGTGTTCCAGGCATTCGCGCATGTCGCGCTGAAGCCGACGTTCGCCCATGCCGAAGACACGTTGCTGTCGGCGTGCATCTGCGGCATGCACGAACGATCGCAGGAGATGCCGGCGCGCTGCGATGCGAGGTTCTTGACGACCACGGTGATGCCGTACAGGTTCTTGTAGGTCAGCGTGCGCGCTCCCCACGACAGCGTGCGGCTCTTGATGCCGCGATTGCTCGCGAGGCCACAGGATCCCGCGGCCTTGCCGTCGACGATCACTGCAGTCGCGGCCTCCTCGATCACCTGCGGGCCGATGCCTTCGGCCTTCGCCTGGCGATAGTTGGCGACCATTGAATCCATCAGCTCGATCTGGGGGTCGAAGACGACACAGTGATTGTCCGTGTCCCAGCAGAATTCCAGGGCCTGGTGGCGTCGCGTCTCGCCATTGAGCGTCGCCGTGACCGAGAGCAGGCGATAGCGACCCTCCTTGTAGGGGCGGCCGACGACATCGAAATCATCGACGCCGCCGTCAAGTTCCGAGCGCTCCTTCGCGATGTAGGTCTTGTCGAAGCTTCCGTCGACGAATTTGCTGTCGCGGGTCTCATCGAAGGCGATGCGGTAGTTCGGTTCGCCTGCGATCTCGGCGAAGCGGCGGCCTTCGAGCTGATCCATCCCACCTTCGGCGACGGTCTTGAGCTTGAAAACGACGATGTGGTCGCTGGCGGCGGAGAAATCGGAATAAAGGCGTTCGGCGTAATCGGTCGGGGCGCTGGCCCGGGCGTTCGGCGATGACGCGGCGAGCAGGGCGAGGGAGGTGGCGGCAGCAAGCGCGGCGAACGTGAGTGCGGGTTTCATCATGAGAACAACTCCATTGCTTGTGTCATTGGGAGACGGTCCTGCGGCGCGTTCCATCGTGGAACGCGTCGCGCGATGCGGTCCTTCCACATCGCCTTCTTCCATACGAGTGCGGGTCATGGAACCTGACATCCCGATCCGGGCATCCTCCGCGCCGAGGGCTTGGTGATACCTTAGGCCTGCCCGCAACGCAGGCCTCCCCGACGGAAACCAGAGTCTGTTCCATGAGTCTGTTCGACGCCCCGACCGACGCGCTCCGCCCCCTCGCCGAACGCATGCGCCCGCGCACGCTCGATGACATGGTCGGGCAGCGCCGCCTGCTCGCGGCGAAGTCCGCCCTGCGCAAGTCGATCGAATCCGGTCGCGTGCATTCGATGATCCTCTGGGGACCTCCCGGTTGCGGAAAAACGACGCTCTCGCTCCTCCTTGCGCAGTACGCCGATGCCGAATTCCGCGCCATCTCGGCCGTGCTCTGCGGCCTGCCTGAAGTGAGGCAGGTGCTCGCCGAGGCCGCACAGCGTTTCGCGGAGGGCCGACGTACCGTGCTCTTCGTCGACGAAGTGCATCGGTTCAACAAGACCCAGCAGGATGCCTTCCTGCCACACATCGAGCGCGGCACGATCGTTTTCGTCGGCGCGACGACCGAGAACCCCTCGTTCGAACTCAATTCCGCGCTTCTGTCGCGCTGTCGCGTGCACGTGATGGAGGCGGTCTCCGTGGAGGACATTGCGCTTGCACTGCAGCGCGCGCTCGACGACGAAGAGCGAGGGCTCGGCGGCCGGGGCTTGCGCATCGGCGACGCACAATTGCGGCTGATCGCCACCGCCGCGGACGGCGATGTCCGTCGCGGCCTGACCCTGCTTGAAATCGCCGCGGAACTGGCGGAGGGCGAAGGCGAGGGTGTGTCGACGATCACCGACGAGATCCTCGAACAGGTGCTGGCCGATCGCACCCGCCGCTTCGACAAGGGCGGCGAGCAGTTCTACGACCAGATCTCGGCCTTGCACAAGTCGGTGCGCAGTTCCAATCCCGATGCGGCCGTGTACTGGCTGGCCCGCATGCTCGACGGGGGCTGCGACCCGAGTTATCTCGCACGGCGGCTGACCCGCATGGCCGTCGAGGACATCGGCCTTGCCGACCCGCGTGCACTGCAGATGTCGATTGACGCCTGGGACACGTTCGAGCGCCTGGGAAGCCCGGAAGGCGAACTGGCGCTCGCGCAGGTCGCTATCTACCTTGCCAGCACGGCGAAGTCCAACGCGGCGTACATGGCCTACAAGGCGGCGAAGCGCGACGTCAGCGAATACGGCACCCAGGAGGTGCCGCTGCATCTGCGTAATGCGCCGACCAAGCTCATGAAGTCGATCGGGTATGGCAAGGACTATCGCTACGACCACGACAGCGACGGCGGCGTCGCCCTGGAGCAGACCGGATTCCCCGATGCGATGGGCGAGCGGGTGTACTACAGCCCCGTCGAGCGCGGCCTTGAACTGAAGCTCAAGGACAAGCTCGATCGCTTGCGCGCGGACAGGGAAGCCGCGAGGCGGAAGGCAGGGCGATCGTGAGCCTGTGGTGGCAGCAACTGGCATTGGTCGCGGGGGGCGGCGCGCTCGGCGCGATGCTGCGTTTCTGGATCGGTGGCTGGCTGCTGCGCCAGTTCGGCGACGGACTTCCCTGGGGCACCCTCGCCGTGAATCTTGCAGGCTCATTCGCTGCGGGCTTCATCGCGATCTGGCTGGAAGGGCGCGGCCCTTCGGCACTGTACTGGCGATCGTTCCTGATCGTCGGCGTGCTCGGTGCGTTGACCACCTATTCCGCACTGATGCTCGAATGCCTGCTCTTTGCCAAATCACAACGCAGCGGGGCGATGGTCGGTTATCTCGCGTTGACGCTCGCCGCAGGTCTGCTGCTGGTATGGCTGGGTGCTCGCACAGCGGCGGCGCTGCGCATGCATTGAATGCAGCAGGACGCACTGTCGGAAAATTCCGACGATACGCCGCGGCACTTCCCGATGCCTTCCCGCTGCCCTTGCGTGGATGCTGTCCGTGTCCATTGCACGGAGCTTCCGATGTCGCCGCTGAACGCATGCCTCTGCATTCATTTCGTTTTGCTTTGGTTCTTCCCGGTCCGCGCTGATGCGGCGCCTCCCGATCCGGCGACTTCCGTCGTCCACGTCTGCGAGGATGCGCGCGGACAGGTTGCCTACCAGGGCATGCCCTGCGGCAATGGGCAGCGCACGCGCGATGTCAAGCAGTTCCGAAGCATGCCGATCGATCCTGCCGTGGCCGCGAAAGCGCGGCGGATCGAGCAGGACATGGATCGTCGCAACGGCAGTGTTCGCGTGACTCGCATGGCGCGGACCGGGAGGTCGGGAAGTACGGCCTCCGATCCCTGCAAGTCTGCCAAGGCGCGTCGCAAGGCCATGCTCGATCGTGCGGGATTGAATCGCGGCTATGCGACGCTCGAACAGATCGACCGCGAAGTCTGGGCGCTGTGCAAGGGACTGTGAAAGAAGAGCCGTGCGAAGAAGCCTGGCCAGACTACTCAGTCGACCACGGCGAATCCGATCATCATGCCCTGGTCTTCATGCTCGAGGTTGTGGCAGTGGAACATGTAGCGCTGCCGGCCGGAGTAGGGCTGGGAGAAGTCGATCTGGATCGACACGGTTTCGCCGGGCCAGACCAGCACGGTGTCGAGCATGCCCAGGTCCTGCGGCGTGCGACCGCGCGGGTCGATCGCCCGGTCGACGACCTGCTTCGGACTGTTGGCGCGTCCGGTGACGATGCACTGGAAGCCATGCAGGTGCATCGGATGCGGCATGCTGCGCATGTCGTTGGTGATGTCCCAGCGCTCGACGCTGCCGCGCTTGATCTCGAAGACATCGCTGCCGTGCGCGAGGTGGTAATTCCAGTGGTTGATCATCCAGCGGCCGGAATCCTGGATCCACAGCCGGAATGGCCGGCGCACGGCATCTTCGCGGACGCCCAGCGCGTGCAAGGACAGCCGTTCCGGCAGGGCGCCGCTCGCGCCGCCCGGCTTGTCGTTCACGCGGATCAGCATGAGCGCCATGTCCTCGCCCATCGGCATCGCGCCGGGATGTTCCATCGCGAAATCTTCCGGCGGCCCGATGCCGGCATCGTTTTCCATCGGATCGTAGGCCACGCTCCGCATCATCAGGAGATCGCCCGGTCTGTACTCGCGCAGGTCGAGCAGGATATCGATGCGTTGCCCCGGGCCGAGGAACACGCTTTCCATGCGATGCGCGCGATCGAGCAGGCCTCCATCGGTGCCCAGGAGGTGGAACGGCAGTCGCTGCCTGTCCTCGTCGTCGAAGCCGATGCAGTAGAGGCGCGCGTTCGAGGTGTTCGCCAGGCGCAGGCGCAGCCAGCCGCGCCGCGCTTCGAACACCGGATCCTGTGTCCAGTTGATCAGCACCTTGTCGCCGACCCAGTCGTCCGCACCGACTTCGTGCACGATCTTGTTGCGCAGGCCGAATTGCTTGTCGGCAACCGACAGCGCGAGGTCGTCCACGCCCCAGGTCAATCCCAGGGCTTTCTGCAAAGCGAGTTCCTCGTCGTCCTCGACGACCACCAGGCCAGCCAGCCCCTTGTGCACCTGCAGGCCGGTCTGGCCGTGCGGATGTGCGTGGTACCAGTACAAGCCGGCGCGATTCCGGACCTCGAATTCATAGGTCTGGCTGGCGCCGTGGCGGACCGGATGCAATCCGCTTCCATCATTGAGTTCGTCGACCGTCAGGCCGTGCCAGTGGATCGTAGTGTCATCGCCGATGCGATTTTCCAGCGTGACCTTCACCTTCCCGCCGCTGCGTGCGAACAGGGTCGGATTCAGCTGCACCGCGCCCGAAGACGTCTTCTGTGCATAGGCCCACACGTCGGACAATGCGCCTTCGCGAAGCGGCTGGGGATGGATGCCGGTCTGCAGCACGATGCCAGCATCGGCAGCGTCGGAGGCTTCACCCAGTCGCGCGGTGGCGCCCGGGATGCGCAGCGGATTCACGAAACGGCTGCCCTCGTGCCCCGGGCCATGTGCGCCCGGACGGTACTTCAGGCCGAAGTAGCCTGCCGCGGCTGCGACGCCCGCAGCTGCGCCCCCCAGCAACAGCCTGCGTCGACCGGGGTTCCCGGGTGCCTGCTCCATTGGCCAAGCCTCTGAATGTGATGGAAAAACGGTGGTTAGCTTGACAGCGGTCACAAGCCGATGGCAAGTTCCGGGCTTGATCGTGACGCGAACGTGTCATCGTCGCCCGGGGAGAATGGGCGGGGCGAAGGACGTGGTCTGAAAGCATTGCTAGGGGAATGGATATGCGGCGATGGGTCTGGCTGGCGGCGTTCCTGTGCGCCATTTTCGTGGTGGCTGCGCAACAATCCGGCCAAACGACCGAAGTCGCGAAAGGATTCGCGTGGCTCCGTTCCCAGGTGCAGGCCGACGGTACGATCGCAGGCGAGGCCGCCTCCCAGGCCCTGCCGGTACAAGTCCGTACCGAAGCCATGCACACGCTCGCGCTTCTGGATTCGCGCCCGGCGGAACTGGCCAACCTCATCGGCTCCCAGCCGCAGAAGCACACCGAACTGCAGGCGCGCAAGGCGCTGGCCCTGCGTCTGGCCAACCGCGATGCCCAGCAGGTCATCGCTGACCTGGGGCTGCAGCAGAATGCCGACGGTGGTTTCGGTTCGCGCCGCGACTACGGCAGCAACGCGCTCGACACGTCGTATGCATTGATCGCGCTGGCAGCGACGTCCGATGCCGACACCACACGGGTCGCCAATGCGCTGACCTATCTCCGTACCAGCCGGTTGTCGCCGTCGGGCTGGCCGGTCGGCGACCATCCCAGCATCCACGTCACTTCCGCGGTGCTTCTCGCGGGACAGGCATGGTCGAGCCGCTATCAAGTGGGCGACATCGTCGCAGCGGCACGAGACTGGTTGCTTGCACAGCGCAACGCCAGCGGCCATTACGGCAACGTCATCGACAACGCCAACGCATTGCTCGCGCTCACGACGCAGACCTCGGACAACGCCGTGCTGGGGCCCTTGGCCGATGCGGTCAAGACCGCACAGCAGGAGAGCGGCAGCTGGGAAAGCGACCCCTACGTCACCGCGATCGCACTTCGCGCGCTGTATCGCTCCACGGTCGGCCTGCCACCGAGCACCACCGGCGTCATCGCCGGCACGCTGGTGGATCGCGATACCCGCGCCCCGGTTCCCGGCGTGACGCTCACCGTGCGCGCAATGCCCGAAATCCGCGTGTCGAGTGCGGCGGACGGCACGTTCATGCTGCTGGGCCTGCCGCCAGGTTCCCATGCAGTCGATATCCAGGCACTTGGCTACGTGTCGACATCGTTCACCGCAACGGTCACTGCGGGCAACACGACGAACACGGGCGAGATCCAGCTGCAGAAGACGACGTTGACCGCGGAGATTTCCGGCGTCGTGCGCAACAGCGCAGGCAGCTTGCTCGCCAACGTGGTCGTGTCCTCGGGTACGGTGTCGACCTTCACCGACAGCGCGGGACGCTACACCCTCACCGGGCTCAACGCAGGCGCAGCGACCGTCACCTTCGCGCTCAGCGGATACCGGACGGTGGACGTGCCGGTGACGCTGGAGCCCGGCAAGCGTTACCAGCTGTCGCCGACGCTCTACAGCACCGGACAGACGCCTCCGACCACCGCGACCATTCGCGGCACGGTCACGAACCAGGCCACGGGCCAGGCCATCCCGGGCGCGAGCGTGCGTGTCGGCACCTCCAACGTGACGACCAATGCCAGTGGCGCCTTCGAGGTCACGGGACTTGCACCGGGCGCATACAACCTCACCGTGCAGGCGACCAGCTACCTGTCCGTGCAAGGCTCGGTCACGCTGGTGGCGGGCATCAACAACGTGGGTGCGATCGCGCTCACGCGCGCGCCTGACACGTCGACTCTCGCGGGCGTCGTGACCGATGCGCAGACCGATGCACCGGTCGCCGGTGCGGTGCTGGTGGTCCAGGGTCAGACCGCGACGGCGGTGTCCGGCCCGGATGGGCGCTACCTGCTCCAGGGCATCCAGGGGACCGAATTCACGGTGATCGCGAGCGGGCAGGGCTACAACAGCCGCAGTCTCAACCTGTCCCTGCCGGCGATCGGCCAGAGCACGCTCGACATCCAGCTGTTGCCGATCGGCAACAGCGACATCGTGTTCGAGTCCGTGTCGACCAACCGGCCCGTGTATCGACCGAATGGCGAAGTCGAGCTCGAGATCGAAGTGCGCAATGGCGGCAGCGTCGCGGCGGATCTGGTCATCGATGCCGAAGTCCAGGATCCCCAGGGCAACGTGGTCCACGTCTTCAAGGCGAACGCCATGGGCCTCGGGCAGAATCCGCCCAACCGCCCGTTGCGCTTCGAGCCGGGCACGCTGATCGAAGTCGAGATGGACTGGGTCATCGCGCGCCAGCAGGCTGGTGTGTACACCGTCATCGCACGTGGTCGCGATGCACAGGGCAATGTCCGTGCCGAAGGCACCACGCGCTTCACCATCGATTCGATGCCGATCCTCGCCGGCGCAGTGATCGCGGACCCTCCGCTGACCCAGGTCGACAGTACGACGCCGGTCAGCCTGCGCGCCGAATTGACCAACCTCGGCAACGAACCGATTGCTGCCGGCCAGGTGGACCTGAAGATCACCCTCGACGCCGCCGATTCCAATGGCAACAGCGTCGTCCGCACCACGATCGAACCTGTCGCGACCTTTCCGAACCGGAGCATGGCGCATCTCGACCGGGATGCGCAGGGCAACTTCTACATGGCGGAGTCGAACCGGATCAACCGGATCGCGCCCGATGGCTCCGTGACGCTGCTGGCCACCGTTCCCGCGATCATCGATCTTGCCGTGCAGGACGATGGCACCGTCTGGACCTGCAGTGCGCGCACGCTGTCGCGTACGACGCCGCAAGGCGTGGTGAGCGCTTACACAGTGACGTCTCTGGGCAGCTGCTCCGCACTCGACGTGGACAACAATGGTCGCGTGCTTGTCGCCGGTACGTCCCAGTCGGGCACCGATCATCTGCTGGTGCGCTACGTCGTTGGCGAGGCCGAGCAGGTCCTGTGGCGCAATGGCCTTTACCAGCCGATCGGCATCGCGCGACTGTCCACCGGCGGCTATGCCGTGGCCAACTACGGTGACGGCACCATCAACCGCGTCTCCGATTCCGGTGAAGTCACGCCGTTCGCGACGGGGCTTGACCGGCCATTCGATCTCATCGAGCTCCCCGGCGGCGACCTGCTCGTCGCCAACAGCGGCGGCAACAACCTGGTCCGCGTGGATCGCGATGGCCAGCGCAGCGTGTATGCCACGGGACTCAACCAGCCGGTTGGCCTGCTGCGTCGCGACGATGGCGCCATCTTCGTCAGCAACCAGGGCAACAACACCATTGCGCTGGTCGGCACGGACGGGCAGGTCTCGACATACGCGCAGGCCTTCGCGCACGCGCCGAGCGGCCTGGCGCGCGACGTGGACGGCAGTCTGATCGCAGCGAACTCCGGCGACGGAACGCTCAAGCGACTGCGCGCAGGCAGCGTCAGCGCGCTTGCGACGGGACTGGGCACCACAGGCGCACTGGCCACGGACAGTCTGGGAAACCAGTACGTCGCCAACAGCTCGGGCCGTATCTACCGGCTGTCGCCGGCAGGCGTGCTGACGGAGCTGGCCAATGGCCTCGGCGCGATCGGCGGACTGGCGATCGAGGACGACCGCATCCTGCATGCCAGCGACGTCAATGGTCATCGCATCCTCCACATCGATCTGGCCACGAACAACCGCAGCTACACGAACAGCATGTTCGTCAGTCCGAGCCTGATGCGGATCGCACCGGACGGGCGCAGCTACACCACGAGCAGCGGTTTCATCAGCGCGCGCAACGCGGACGGTTCGCTGTCACGCTTCGCGAACGTCACCGCGTCGACGACGGCCGTGCGCCCGGAGGGCGGCCTGTACGTCCTGCGTTCGAACATCGAAGTGCAGCGTTACGACGAAAACGGAACGCTTGCGCTTGGTCGCACGCTGCCGTCGCACGTCTACAACATGGCTGCGCGCGATGGCGACAAGGTGCTGGTCGTCCGTTACAACGGGCGCTACGAGCTGGAAGAGCTCGACATGACGGCGGGCACGCGACGCCTGGTCGCCGTGCTGGCCGGCAACCCCAACTTCATGGCGTCCGACGGTGCCGGCAACGTCTACTACCGCGTGAGCAACGAACTGCACCGGATCACCCCGGCCGATGTCGACACCATCGTCACGCTGGCGCTGAACGGCGAGAGCATCCGGCAGTTCAGCGTCACCGGCGACAACCTGCTGCTGGTGCAGGGCTCTTCGAACAATCTCTACGAGTACGACCCCGCCACGGGCATCACCACCCGTCGCCTGACACAGTTCTCGACGAACTCGTCCTTCGTGCGCGCCGCGGATGGCAGTTTCCAGGTCGTCTCCGGCAACGGTCTCGCGCTGCTGTCGGCGGCGGGCGCCAATGTCGGCTACGAAGCGGGCTTCGTGAATCCTCGTGGCCTGGCGTGGACCGGCAGCGGGCTGCGCATCGTCGACAGCAACTATCGTCTGCTCCAGCTGGCGTCGGCCGGTGCCATGCCGACACGCCTGTCCGACGTCTTCTACGCCACCGCGCTGACCCACGATGCGGGCAACGGTTCGACCTATGGTGTCGGCTACTCGCGCTATTTCGTGGAATACCGCAGCAACGCCACGCTGGTCACCAACACCTCGTTGCTGCCGAGTGGACCGACGTACACCGCGATCGCCGCGCTCGGCAACGGGCGGCTCGCGATCTCGGACAGCGCCAACAGCGCGGTCTACATGCTGCAGTCGGGCGCGATCACGGCGACCTACGGTGGCTTCGTGTCGCCGCGCGGCCTGACCTTCGACCCTTCCGGCAATCTCGTGGTCGCCAGCTACGTGTCCAACACCGTTGTGCGGCTGACCGGCAGCGAGGTCGTAGGCGAGGTCGTGCACGGCGTCAGCGCGCCGCGCTACGTCAAATACGCGCCTGACGGCGCGCTGTGGATCTCGGTCAGCGGTGGCATGCGTCGCGTCGCCACCGACGGCAGCGTGACCACGGTCTCGATGGCCATCAACACGGCGGTCAACGCCAACGACTTCGAGCTGTCCGGTGCCGATCTCATCGTTGCCGACTACAACACCGGTCTGGTCAAGGGCCGCGTCGGCGGCAGCGCAACACTGCTTGCGGGCGGTGTGCGCAGCGCGACGGGTGTGGCCTGGACCACGAATGGCCTGCCGGCGATGATCGATGGCACGATCAACGCCACCCACGTGCTCGACGGCGGGGCATTGCGCCAGTTGCATGGCCGCGTGCCGAATGCGCGCCACCTGTCGTTCGAGCCGCAGGGCGTGCCTTTCACGGCAGGCACTGCATCGTCGCTCACGCGCCTGCTGGGCGCGGATCTCCAGACACTCCAGGTCGGCGCGTTGGTCCATGGCGTCGCCTTCAACGGTCTCCACGCGTTCTCCGACACGGTCAGCTACGTCAGTGCCTATGGCTACAACCCGGCGACAGCGCGGAACGAGAGCACGATCTATCGCGTGACCGCGAGTCGGCCGACGGCGCCGGTCGATGTGGGGCAGGTGGTGTTCGAACGCTCGGTGCCGTTCAGCGGGTTGTCGACCGAAGTCGACCTGCTCGAAGTCGACTTCGGCACCTGGCGTCCGCCCTATGCGGGCGATTTCAAGATCGAAGTGTCGATCGTCGGCGTCGAAGGCAAGCTCACGAACTTCATCCACGTCGGTGCTTCGGCCGTGGGTGCATTGACGGTCTCGCCGGAGGAACTGCCGCCGGGCGACCAGACGGCGAGCATGCGCCTCAGCTTGAGCGGCGGCGATTTCACGACGCTGTCCCGCGTGGAGCTTGCCCGCCTGCGCAAGGTGGTCGATATCTCCTTCCCGTCGGGCATCACCGCCGACCGTGGGGGGAACATCTATTTCACCACTGCGACCGAATTGCACAGGGTCACGCCAGCCGGCGTGAGGACGACGATCGCCAGTGGCCTCAACGTGCGCTTCGGCCTGGCCATCGACAGCCAGGAACGCCTGTACTTCCTGCAGCGCAATGCCGCGGGTCGCTATGACATCGCACGTGCCGATACCAGCGGGCAGTACGCGATCTTCGCCACCATCGATACCGCATCGGCTTCGGGCGTGGCGATCGACAGCGCCGACAACGTGTTCGTCGCCTCGCCAAATCGCTTGATCCGGGTCACGCCGCAGGGCGCGATCACGACGGTGGCGACCAGCGGTTTCCCGAGTCCGCGCGGCATCACCGTGGACGGCAAGGACAACATCTACGTCCAGAACGAGAACAACCTCGTCGCGCAGGTCACGCCGGACGGCAAGGTGTTCCAGTTGTATGCCGGCGGCGATGGCGTCGACAACCCGAGCTTCGAAGGCGACGGCTACCCGAACATCACTGCCGACTGCAGCGACAACCTCTACATCGCGACCTGGCAGTGGTCGAAGATCGGCCAGAACGGCGAAGAACACACGCTGGCGCAGATCGTCTCGCGTACCGGCCATGTCGGCCTGCTCGTCGACACCAGTCGCACGGTGCCGCGCCTGACCGACATCGACTACCTGGCGTTCGACAAGTTCGGCCAGCGCCTGATGCTGTGGGACCACTCGTCCTCGGCGATCTATTCGATCCCGGTGACCTGCGGCGCGATCAGCGTCGACGCGCACCTGTTCAGCCAGCCTGGCCAGTCGCTCACCGGCTTCACGATGCCGCCCAGTGCGACCATTCCGCTTGCGGATGGCCGGACCGAGTATGTGTGGAGCCTGCGCGACGTGACGGTGCAGGGCGTGTCGATCGACTTCGGCACGCCGCTCGAGGATCTCGTGCTGGGCGAACAGCGCCAGACCATCGATTCGGGCTATCTCGCGTTCCAGAACTCCTTCACCTCGGGCGAATACCGCGTGCCCCTGCAGGTGCCCAAGGTCAACGTGACCGATCTCGTGGACCTGTCGGTCACGACCGACAAGCCCGAGTACGCCGCCAACGAGACCGTGCGCATCACCACGACGCTGCGCAACGCACACAATCGCCTGGTGGACGGCACCCTGGTCCTCGACATCCTCGACGCCAACGGCATCCTGGTCGACGAGATCCACCGGGGTGACGTCTCGATCCCGGCGAACGAAACGCTGACCGTGCCGGACACCTACAACGTCGGCAGCATCCTGCCGGCGGGGTACAGCGTTCGCGCCCGGCTGCTCAACAGCACGCTGAACACCGCCGAGGCGAGTACCGCGTTCGCTGTGCTGCCGGCCAACCAGCAGGCTGCGGCCGATGCCAGGCTGATGGTCGATCGCGCGGTGTACAACCCCAGCGATCGCGTTGCGATCACGTCGACCGTCGTCAACCGTTCCGCCAACGTCAACCTGTCCGATCTGCTGCTGATGGTGCGGGTCTACGACGCTGCCGACACGTTGCAATACACGGGTGGCCACACGGTCGGCATGCTGCTGCATGGCGCGACGCGGACGTTCACCGCCGACCAGGTGCTGAATAACGCGGCCCCGGGTTCGTATCGCGTCGTACAGGTGCTGCAGGATGCTTCCGGCCGCGTCTACGACACGGATGAAACCAGCTATGTCGTCGTGTCCACCGCAGAAACCGGCATCGGCATTTCCGGCAGGATCGCGGCGATCCCGCGCGAAGCGGACATCGGCACGCCGATCGCGCTCGACGCTGCTGCCACCAACACCGGCAATGCGGATCTGCGGAACGGCACGCTGGTGGTGCGCGTGCTCGATCCCGAGAACGGCCTGCTGCTGCAAGGCTGGGAGGCACCGGCCAGCATCGCCATGGGCACAGAGCAGGACATGGATCGCGAGTGGCTCAGTGCGCAGGCCGCCGCCGGCGACTACGTGGCCACGCTGTCGCTGCGCATCGACGACGAGGAGCGTCTGCTGTCCAGCACCAGCTTCAGGCTCAGGGAGCGCAGCATCCGCGTCGGGCTCAGGCAGAACCTGCACCACGAAGGCCGGCTGCTGGTGCTCGCCTCGTGCATTCCGGGCGAAGCTCCCGAGTGCGCCACGCGCAGGAAGGGCGAGATCGAGCAGCTCCTCACCTCGATCGAGGTGCCGCACGTCGCCACGACCGACTACGACACCTTCATGCGCCTGATGCGCAGCGACGAGTTCGATGCCTACTGGGTATCGGGCGGCTCGCTCAAGCTCGACCAGGTCCTCGCGGATGAAGTCATCGAAGCGACTTTCCGCGGCGACGGGTTGATCGTCGATGGCGTGCACGACTCGCGCAACCAGCTGCTGCATACGGCCATGGGCGTGAAGTTCCAGGGCAAGCTGCCACTGCGCCAGGTCGTGGTCGACGTGGACGACACCGTGGCCTTCGACCCCGCGCAGTTCGACATCCGCGACAAGACCGTGCGCTTCCAGCTGGCAGGCGCGAACATCGATGGCCGCTTCGGCAACGGCGACCCGGCCGTGCTGACGCGCGGTTTCGGACGCGGCCACGCGGTGTCCCTGA
This sequence comes from Lysobacteraceae bacterium, assembly GCA_016789405.1. Taxonomy (GTDB): domain Bacteria; phylum Pseudomonadota; class Gammaproteobacteria; order Xanthomonadales; family Xanthomonadaceae; genus Lysobacter_I. The sequence continues at coordinate 194,151 of JAEUPQ010000011.1, read as the reverse complement.
GCTTCGATTTCGTCGAGACCCTCAAGACCACCACGTCGCCGGAACCCATGCGCGAGACCCTGCGCGATGCCACAGCCTACGCACTGTCGGGTGAGCAGGGACGACTCTCTGCCGGACAGACCTTCGGCGTGCTCACCACCGTCTTGAACCAGGCGGGCGCGACGCCGGCCTGGCTGCGGGTGTTCGCGGCCTCGCCGCTGTCGATCCTCGGCACGTATCCGGATGCGCTGAGCCGCGACGAACACGCCGCGACGTGGCGTTTCGATCTCGACGTGGCCCAGGAACGCGAATTCACCACCTGGCTGCGCGCGCCGGACCAGGATGGCGACTACGTGGTCGAAGCCACTGCCGGCGTGGGCATCGTGGTCGGTGACAGTCCGCAGGCGCAGGTGGCCACGCCGGTGACAGTGGTGTCGAGCGAACGCCTGGTCATCGACCTGATCGCCGAAATCGATGCGCTGAGACCGACGCGTGCGCACGAAGTCCAGGCATTGCGCAGCGTGCGCGAGGACATCGAGATGGCGCGTGGCAAGGTGGCCGCCCGCGAGTACGACCTTGCGATCCGCGTGCTCCTGCGCGCCCGCGATTCGTTGCTCAAGGTCACCACGGTGGACGTCACGGCCGCGCGCCTCGCACTGTCGAACTATCTGTCCTTCGTCGAACGCAAGTCGACGCAACAATGACGCTGGGTCGTCCCCGCGGGCGCGTGCCCCGGGGACGGTTGCGATGGGGAAATGCATGAAGCAGCAATTCAATCTCGGACTGTCGCTCGCCCTGGCCGCACTGGTCTCGGTGGTCGGTATCACCCATCCCGAGCCGGTCTTCGGACAGGTCGCGGCGCGTCCTGCCGAGGCCGTCGAGGTGCCGCCAGCGACGCTGGACGCCGCAGCGGTCGGCGAAGCGGACGCCGCCCGTCGTTTCGGTCGTGTTGCGCGTGCCGCGCACGCCCTGCGTACCGCGGACGAGGCCAATGCGCCGAGAGAAGAACTCCTGTCGCTTTCCGACGAATTGGGCCAGGCCGTCGTTGCGCTCGGGCCGATCGAGTATCTCTTCGGCGCGCCTGGCGCAGACAAGCGCGAAGCGCTCGAGGACATGCCGTACGAGATGCGCAGCCTCCATGGCGAAGGCGAGCGCGAGATCGTGGCGCGCATGGTCGCCTTCCGCGAGCGCGCGAACCGGCTGCACGGTGCGCGTATCGGCAATCAGCCCGATGCCATGTTGTCGGCGGCACGCGCCCTGGCTGAATCGATCAAAGACCAGGAGTTCAATGGCCGATTCAAGCCGCTCGATCCCGACAGCGTCCGGCGCGTGGTGACAGGCAAGATCGACCGTGCACCCGCGATGACGCGCAACGCACTGGATCGTCTTTCGATCGCTCCCGAGCTCTCATCCGCGAAGACGGCAGCGACCGCTGATGTCGGCGCGGCTGCGACCGACGACATCGGAACGCGTGCGTTGAGCAGCGATCCCGCCGAAGTGACGCCGCGCATCCAGGCGCTGGCCGAGCAGCTCGGCCGCAGTCCCATCCGGATCCACAACTGGGTCCACGACAACATCCGCTTCACCCCGACCTACGGCGTGCTGCGCGGCGCCGAACAGACGCTCATCGCGCGACAGGGCAACGCGTACGACACCAACGCGCTGCTGGCCGCGCTGCTCAATGCCTCGGGTTACAGCACGCGCTATGTCTACGGCACCGTGCAGGTGCCGATCGCGCAGATGCAGAACTGGCTGGGTAACGCCCGCACCGGCGACGATGCGCTCGACCTGATGCTGATGGGTGGCATCCCGGCGCAGTACCTCACCTCGGGTGGACGGATCTCGGCGATCCGCTTCGAACACCTGTGGCTGGAAGTCCATGTCGATTTCATTCCCTCGCGTGGCGTGATCGAGCGCAGCCCCGATACGTGGGTGCCGCTCGACGGCAGCTTCAAGCAGCACACCTATGGCGCGCCCATGTCCTTGCTGCAGGCGACAGGCTGGAACCCGGCCACCGCGCTGCAACGCGTGGTCGACAATGCCGTGCGAGGCACCGATGGCTCGATCACGGGCCTGGATCTGAACGACTATTCGACCTCGCTGGACGCCTACCTCGATCGTGCCGTCGCGCACATCGATGCGAATGCTCCCGACGCCAACGTCGACGATGTCTTCGGTGCGCAGGCCATCATTCCGCTGAACGACGAAGTGCTCGCCGGCACGCTGCCGTATCGCGTCATTGCACGCGGCACCGCCCAGGACACGCTGCCCGACCGCCTGAAGAACCACATCGTCGTCAACCGCTTCGATACGCGCACCGACTACGCGCTGGAATCGCCTTCGATGACGGTGCGCATCCCGACGCATGCGCTGGGCGGGCATTCCATCTATGTCGGCTATGAAGCGGCGACCCAGGCCCAGCGTGACACCTTGCTGGATTATGCCGCCCGCAATCTCGCCAGCCTGTCGCTGTCCGCATTCAGCGTGAGGCCGGTGCTGCGTGTGGGCGAGGAGATCGTCGGCACCGGCGGCTACGCCACGATGGGCACCATGCAGATGTGGACCGCGGGCATCGTCGATCCGCATGGTCGCGGCAGCTTCGGTGCCGAGCCCCATGAGTACGCCGCCGGTTCGCAGATCAGCTTCACGCCCAACCTCGGCGGCGTGACGCGCGAGCAGTTGAGCGAAATCATCGAGCCACTCCCGGACACCGTGACGCTGCCGGTGGCGCAGGGCCTGCATCTCGCCGGCATGCAGTACTGGTTCATGAGCGACATGCAGGGCGACCTGAGCGCGAAGGGGTGGGGCGGCAGCTTCCTGCGTCGTCCGTCCGTGGGCGCCTTCGCCATTCCGCTGCAGGTCACCTATTTCTTCGGCATCCCGCGCACGGGGTTCTTCACCGGCCAGTCGACCGACATCAAGTCCGACAACATCGCGATCGCCAACAGCGATCCCGAGAAGCGCCGGCTGATGGTGGTCCAGTACGGCGCGCAGGCCTCGTTCAACGAGAGCCTGACCTGGGACCTTCTGCTCAGCGGGCAGCCGGGTTATGGCATGTCCGCGACGAGCATGCTCCTGCATGCGAACGAATTGCGGGTGCCGATCCACATCATCACGCAGGACAACCTGTCGTCGATCATGCCGAAACTGCAGCTCAGCGCAGATGCGGAATCCGAGATCGCGCAGAGCGTATCGGCAGGTCTCGTCGCCATCGTTCCCGAACGCGAGTACCAGGACACCAGGCAGGTCGGCGCGGGATACGTGATCCTCGATCCGGACTCCGGTGCCGGTCTCTACCGCATCGATGGCGGTCTCAATGGCGCGATCACCGTCGGCTGCATCGCCAAGGCCGTCTCGCTCGAACTGCTCTGCCGTTCGAAGATGATGAAGATCCTGACCCGGCGCATCGCGCGCTGGGGGACGCGCATGCTGGCCGGCCTGACAGTCGCAGCCGTGCTCGGCCCGGCGGCGTTGCCGGCGATCGCAGTCGTCAGCGCCGTGTTGTGGACCATCGAGATCATCATGACTGCGATCGAGGTCATGAACTGGGTCCGCATGGTCATGAACGGCATCGAGAACCTCACGCCGGAGGAAATGGCGGAGCTGGGGATCGATGCCCTGGAAGCGGCGGTCTGCAACTACAGCCCGCCGTGTTTCGGAGGCGGTGGAGGAGGGGGCTTCGGCGGCGGTGGCGGCATGGGTGTCGGCAATCCGATCTACATTGCCAAGGGCATCAAGATCCAGGACGAAATCGACTTCGAAGGGGCTGGCGCCTTCCCGCTGAGTTTCACGCGTCGCTACATCAGCAACATGCCGAACGGCAGTCCGCTCGGCCACAAATGGACCAATCGCTACTTCAGCCGGATCCGGCTTGCGCCGGATTCCAGGCCCGCCGACGTACCGGAGGCCGCGCTTGCCGCGCGCGGCGACGGCGGCCTTTACCAGTTCGTGTTCCGCAATGGTGCGTACACGGCACCGCCGGGTCTCGCCGAGCGTCTCGAGCGCAAGACCGATCTGTTCGGGCGGACGACCGGCTGGACCTACGCCAACATGGACGACGAACTCGAAACCTACGATGACGAGGGCAAGCTCGTCCGCATCCGCAACCGTGCGGGTCTCGAGCAATCGCTCGCGTACAACGATCTCGATCAATTGATCCGCATCGAGGACGATGCCGGACGTGCGCTCACCTTCGAGTACGATCCGGTGACCGGACAGGTCGTGCGGATGCGCGACCCGCTGAATCGTGCGTACCTCTACGAGTACAGCGAGTACGGCAGCCTGACGAAGGTCACCTACCCCGGTGCGACGACGCGCGAATACCACTACGAGACACCCGGTCGCGGCTCGCTGCTGACCGGCATCACCGATGGCCGCGGCATTCGCTACGTCACGTGGAAGTACGACTACCAGAATCGCGCGATCGAATCGGTCAAGGCCGGCGGGGTCGAGTCGTACAGGCTGAACTTCAGCGACATGCGCACGGTCGTCACCGATCCGTACGAGAACACGAACACCTACAGCTTCCGCCGGGTCGAGGACCATCTCTATCTGACTGCGGCCGAGGAACCGTGCGCCAACTGCGGAGGCGCGTCTGCGAGCAGCTACGAGTACGACGGATACGGCTATCCACGGCTCATCAAGGATTTCAGGGGCAACCAGACCGCGCTCACGTTCAACGCGCGCGGCCTGCCGACCCAGCTCACCTTCGGTTCGGGTTCCGGCGATGCGCAGACGTCGTCGCTGCAGTGGCATCCCACCTGGCGCCTGATGACCCAGATGAGCGAGCCATCGGCATCGTCCGGCTCGTTGATCACGTCCTATGTCTACAACGGGCAGGGATTGCCCGAAACCCGTACGGTCACCGCCGACGGGCGCACGCGTACCTGGACGTACGACTACAACACCCGCGGACAGGTGACGCGCATCGACGGTCCGCGGACGGATGCCAGCGACGTGCAGACCTTCAGCTACGATGCACAGGGCAATCTGGCTTCGACGACGGACGCCGTCGGGCTGACCACGCGCTACACCGAGTACGACGCGGTCGGCAAGCTGGTCGAAATGATCGATTCCAACAACACGACCACGCGCTTCAGCTACGACGATCGCGACCGCGTCGTCGCCGTCGCGGTCACACCGTCGGGAGCGAGCGCATCCGAAATCACCGCGTTCGCGTACGACGGGGCAGGGCAACTGCGCCGGGAGCAGCTGCCGAATGGCCGCGCCGTGAACTACGTCTACGATGACGCCGGGCGGCTGCGCCAGATCAGCGACGATCTCGGCAACCGCATCGTCTACACGCTGAACAATGCCGGTGATCAGATCAAGGAAGAACGTTTCGATCCCGAGGACCGCCTCGCCGAACTGGTCGAGTTCGCCTACGACAACCTCGGTCGTCTGCGCGAGTCGAAGGGAGCCGGCGTCGGCGAAATCACCCGCTACGGTTACGACGGCAGCAACAACGTCACGTCGATCCAGGAAGCCGGGCGGGCGCAGGCGCGCATCAACCAGTACGACGCTCTCGATCGTCTGAGCCTCACCATCGATCCGCTCAACGGTCGCGTCGCGTACCGCTACGACAGCCAGGACAACCTGCGTGAAGTGACCGATCCGCGCGGCCTGCGCACGGCTTACGCATACAACGGCTTCAACGAGCTCATCACGCTCACCAGCCCGGATACCGGGACGGCCCAGTACGCATACGATCCTGCAGGCAACATGGTGCGACGGACCGATGCCCGGAACGTCGTATCGACGTATGCCTACGACGCGTCCAACCGTCTGCTCAGCGCAATCTACCCGGACGAAACGCTGTCGTACGCCTACGATGAAACATCCGGCGGCGCAGGCCGCAGGGGGCGCCTGACCAGCATGGGCGACGGCAGCGGGCGTACGTCGTACACATACGATGCGCACGGACGCATGATCGCGAAAACGCAGCAGCTCGGCGCAGACACCAATGCGACCGGGCGCAGGACGCTCGGTCTCGCCTACACAGGCGATGCGGTCAGCGCCATCTCCATGCCGTCCGGGGCGACCGTGTCGTACAGGCTCGGCGCCGACGGCAAGCCGGGCGAGGTGCATGTCAACGGGCAGCGTGTCCTCGAGGGCGTCCGATACCATCCATCGACCGACATCGCAAGCTGGAACACGGTCGCCGGGCGGTATCAGCGCACTTTCGACCTCAATGGCCGCATCGAGAGCTTCAGCTCCGGAAACTCGACGGCGGACATCGAGTACGACGTCGCCGGCCGACTGACTGGCCTGGACGACTGGACCTACGGCTACGACGACCTCGACAGGCTCACTGCGGCGGCCGATGGCACCATGTCGCTCGGCTGGGAATACGACGCCAGCGGCAATCGACTTGCCGAGCGTGTCGACGGCGTCTCGTCCGCGTACACCATCGCGGGAACGAGCAACCGGCTGATGGCCGTCAACGGCACGGCATGGGATTACGACGCGGCCGGCAATGCGACTTCCGCCAGCGGACTCACCTTCGTCTACTCGAGCCGCGGCCGCATGATCGAGGCGAGGAGGGGCGTGGCGCGTGTCGCCGGCTACGCATACAACGCTGTTGGCGAGCGTGTCTGCGTTGCATCCGCCGGCGGCAGGTGTCCGACCGCAGGCGACAACGGCATCGCTTACCGCCATTACATGTACGACGGCGAAGGCCATCTGCTCGGCGAGTACGACGGCAACGGATCGATGTTGTCCGAATTCGTCTGGATCGACGACACACCCGTCGCCGTCCTGAAACCTGCCGCCAGCGCGACCACGCATGGTGGACTGGTCGTCGGCGATGTCGCCGTGTATTTCGTGCATCCGGACCACCTCGATACGCCCAGGGTGATCGTGAATGCCGACGGTGACGAGGTCTGGTCGTGGCGCAGCACCCCGTTCGGCGATACCGCGCCGAACACCGACCCAAGCGCGCTCGGCGCTTTCGAGTATCCGTTGCGCCTCCCGGGCCAGATCTACGACCCGGCGACGGCGCTCCATTACAACTATTTCCGCGACTACGATCCGGAAGCCGGTCGTTACGTCGAATCCGATCCCATCGGTCTCGACGGAGGCATCAATACCTATGGCTACGTGGAGGCCGACCCGCTCGGGTCCGAGGACCTGTTCGGCCTCAAGCGCACGCCGAAGAAACCGCCGCCGCACAAGAACTGCCGCGACTTCCGCAGCAAGGACAACTGCCACGTCTATGAGATCTGGATGGGCGCCAAGAGCCTCTACAAGATCGGCGAAAGCTGTGCCGGTTACACGAGCGCCGGGTTGTCCAAGCGTTGCCAGCGCCAGGCGAACAGGCTGAATGCGAACGCGGGGCGGAACCTCTACAAGTGCAAGATCGTGTACCGTGGCGACAGCAAGGGCGAAGTGCGCGACGAAGAAGAGCGCAGGATCAAGAAGGCGAGGAAATGCGGATGCAAGCTGCGAGGCAACAAGGGCAACCACTGATGGCGTTGCAGATCTGGATTCCACTGCATGAAGACGCGACAGCCCTCAAGGGAACGTCGATCGACGCGGACGCATTGTCGTCCGCGCTCGATGCGGTCGCCGAAGGCCTCGCGTCCGCCATGGAGATCGTTGCCGCAAGGGATTGGCCAGAACTGAAGCGCATCAACGTCGACTGCATGCTCGCAGCGCGCGATGCCAGTGGCGATGCAGCCGGCAAGTTCGTCAAGAAGACCGGCCAATTCAGCCTGGAGTGCGCTGTCGGCGCCAAGCAGCTTGCGAAGCTCCCGGAAGATGCGCAGGTCGTTGCGGTGTTCGGTGCCGTATCCGCGATGATCGAACGGGGACTGACGGAGAAGGGGAAACCGACGCTCTCGAGCGCGGCCGCCGAGTTCAGCAGTCGGTTGACGCCGGAGCGCGTCGCCGCATTCCGGCAGTCGTTCCAGGCAGATGCCCCTGATGCGGATCCGTCCCCGCTGCCGCCACCCGCGGACGGGACTTGCGTCCGTCATGTCATGGCGCTGCCGAAAAGCCGCGGTGACGTCTGGGTGATGCTGCACGCGGGGCATCCTCACGACGAAGCATTGTCGGCCCGCATCATCGAATCGCTCGTAGCGCTCGTCGACCGGGAATCGCTCGGAAGGGCTACGGGCAGCTCGACGGGAACGTCGTCGTCCGATGTCTCGTTTTCGGCCAAGAGCCGCGCCGCCTGCGCACAACGACTGGTCGAGTTTCTCGACAGCAGTCACCCCGATATCGACTACATCGTCAGCGATGACTACGAGATCATCGTCGACCCCCGGACCGGTGCATTGATGCACCCCTGATCCGTCATCGCAGAATCGCAAGGGCGCCGTTGTCCGCGCCCTTGCGAGACGCCCGAGCTGCACGGTCGACGGGCTTGCCGAACGTTTTCCCGGCCCTGGCAACAAGGAGAAGTGGGCACGCTCGAAGCGAAAAGGCTGCAAGTGATGAGTGGTGAACAACGATCTCGCGTTCAATTTCAGGGCATGCCGAAGGTCCGGTCGCTTCGGCCAATATCGGCACGTTCAGCATCAGGGAAGGCTCGATCACGCACATGGTCGATGAGGCGCTGTGAACGTGGACGAACCCTTGGTTCAATGGGAAAGTGTCCCTGATGATTCCGGATGACATGATCTTCCATTCTGCGTGCATTGTTGCGGCGACCACGGAAGAAGGCTTCTGGCAGATCGCATTCGCCGACGATGCTGCTCATCCTTCGCGCTATCTGCTCTGCCAGAATGCGTTCGAGTACGATGACCATGATCGGATGAACGACATGGACTCGCACTACGTCGAGCTGAATGACCAGATGCTGTCGGCATATGGCGGGGTGAGTCGCGCAACCCTCTGGCGGGATCGCATCTTCATCGTCTTCACGCAGGACGTCGCAGCATTGTTCGGGCTGCCCGATGGGCTGGGTCTGAGGTTCGAGCTTGGTGAGATCGAGTATGCGCAACTGGCTTCCCTGTCGAAGAAAATCTTCGCAGATCGTATCGACGTCCGTGATGAGCCGCATCATTGCTGATGGCGCATGTTGCCAGCAGGCTGATGCAGTATTCGCAGCGTCGCATTGCCGCGCCGGATGCGAAGCAGGGGCGTCGCGAACGACGCCCCTGCTTCGCATGTTCGGCGACATGGGCAGGTCGCCGATTCCTTACTGACGGACGCGATCCGCTACGCCGTCCTTCTGTTCCTTGGTCATTTCAGCCTTCGCCTTTGCAGCATCATAGGCGCCTTCAGCGGCGTCCTTGCATGCGGACTGCTGCGCGGAAGGAAGGGCATCGCACTTCTGCACAGCCACGTCATAGTCCGCCTTGGCCTTTGTTTCGGCCACGTCCTGCTGTGCGTCTGCATTGTCTTCGATGGCGTCGGCTCGCGCTTCACGGACTTCCGCGGCATCGTCGGCCTTCGCCATGTCTTCACGGCCTTCGGCGGCGACCACGGCCGCCGCCGCCGCGTCTTCCGCGACGGCCTGCTGACCCTCTGCCTGGGCCTCGGCGACGTCGGACTGTGTCTCTGCGGTGGACTCCTTCGAATTGCATGCGGTCAGCGCGAGCGAGCTCGAGGCGATCAGCAGCGCGGACATGAGACTGGTGGTGAGCTTGTTCATTTGGGGACCCTGGTGTGCATGAGGGAGCGGAAGTGCTCGACGCAGTTGTCATCAAGATGCGTGCCAGCTGCAACTCATTGATTCATGGTCCGGAACAAGATCGGATTTCGTGCATTGGTCCAGCTGTCGTGCGTATTGCATGACGCCGCCTCCCACATGCTTGATCGATCCCGGAATTGGAATCGCCTGCGTCCTGCCTGGTCCTCGCCCTTCATGTGGAAGCCGTTGACCACCACGAACGTGCCCGGGATGATGTCGGTGCGTGTCGTACCGACTGATTCTTCGCAGGAAGCGTTGCCCAATGACCAATCCAAGCCCGGGATGGATCCATTCCGTCGTGTCTGATCCCCATGCCGGGGCCCCGCGGCCATGAGACTGTTTGCCCTGTCGGACATCCATGTGGACTACCCGGCCAACGCGCGTTGGGTCGATGCGCTGTCTTCCGTGGACCATCGCGACGACACCCTGATCCTGGCAGGCGACCTCACCGAGGATCGTCGTCTCCTGGCCTGGTGCCTGCAGCGCTTCGTTTCCAAGTTCCGCCAGGTGTTGTTCGTTCCCGGGAACCATGACCTGTGGGTGAGGCGTGATCCGGACATCGATTGCTCACTGCGCAAGTTCGACGAAGTGCTGTCGATCGCGGCTGATGCAGGCGCATGGATGCAGCCACGAATGCATCAGGACAGTCTCGTCGTGCCGCTGCTTGGCTGGTACGACTATTCCTTCGGCGCGCCATGCGATGAACTGCGTGCGATGTGGATGGATTACAGGGCCTGTCGCTGGCCGGACGCATTGGATGCAGGGCAGGTGACCCAGCATTTTCTGCGCATGAACCCCGGCGTGTTGCCGAACGGTGCTCGTCGCGTGGTGACCTTTTCGCACTTCCTGCCAAGGATCGATCTGATTCCCTTCTTTGTCCCGCGCGCCATGCGGCGGCTCGATCCCGTACTGGGAAGCGATGGCATCGAACAGCAGTTGCGGGCACTCGGCGCCGACCTGCATGTGTATGGCCACAGCCATATCAACCGAAGGGTTTCCATCGATGGCGTCGTCTATGTCAACAATGCCTTCGGCTACCCACAGGAAGGATCGATCGCGGCTCGTGCACTGCTCGCACTCGACGACGAACTCAATTGATCCTGCCTTGTCGGTAGTCGTCCTTCAGTCCATGCCGGGGCGCCTGAGCGCAGGCAGCGTGATGTCGTGTGCATCGAAGAGCGGCACGCATGCGCGCAACGCGATCCTGGGATGCCTGTCGTTCGAACGCTCGACGCAGAGCGCCAGCATGTACTCGACCGAGGGGCGGAACTGCCAGAACATCCAGCGTTCGTCGTCATCTTCGAGCGCCGGATCGATGCGGATCCGAACGGTGTCAGGCTGTGCGAACTCGAAGCTGAAGCCGTCGAGCGGCAGGGAGAGTCCCATCCCGCGCGCCTTGATGTAGGACTCCTTGAAGGTCCAGTACTCGAAGAATCGATCCTGTCGACCATTCTCGGGGACGGAAGCCAGATCGCGCACCTCGGTTGCCGAGAAGAAACGGTGTGCAATCCCGAGCGACACCTCTCTCACCGAGAGGTGCTCGACGTCCACGCCAACGTCTCGATCGCGGGAGACCGCAAGTGCGATCAGGCCGCGGGTATGCGACAGGTTGAACCGCAGGCCGCGTGCCTCAGGCCATGCGTCGATGATCTCGTTGGCAATCGCCGGTCTTCCGTACTCGTTCCTGGTGAAGATCCAGGACTCCGGAGGAAGCGGGATGTAGCGCGAAAGCACGGTGCGGACCATCGCGCGCGTGACCAGGTAGCGCTTGCGGTCGTCCGCGAAATAGAAGACGTGCTCCTGCGGCCGCTCATCCTGGTCCAGCAGCTCACGCATGGCATCCAGGCGAGCGTCGTCCATGATGAGATCGTAGCGCGTCAACCAGACGTCGATGTCGCCATGATCGATGGATGACACGGACATGGTGCGATCAGTGGTTCATCAGCAGGGACAGAAAACGCTGGGCGATGACGGGGTCGACGCGATGCGCGCCGGGATCCACCGCAACCCGCATCGCGATCTCGGCCACGCGCCTGCGTTCTTCAGGGGCTTGCGCGCAATGCTGCAGGAGCTCGCGGGTTCTCTGTTCCAGCTCGGCTGCTGCCATCGCAGTGCGGGGGGCGAAACGCGGCATCGGCACCAGGTGCGATCTGTCGATCGCTTCCGGGTCCCATGCGAATTTCAGGGCGCTGCCATCGTGCTCCGCGATCAGGGGCAGCGTCATGCCGGGCGCTGCCGTAACTTCCGGAAGGAACTGCAGCCCCTGGTGCCAATGACCTGCAGGCACTGCGCCCGGGGCATTGGACAGATGTGATTCCTCATCGATCCGGAGATCGAACCAGAACAGCACTGCGCTGGCAACGCCCTGCGTTCGCACATCGAGATCGAAGCGGATCCTCTGCGGATCCGGCGTTGCCGTCTGGAAGTCGAAGCGGAAGACCTCGAACGGCTCGGACAGCGGCGACCAAGGAATCCGGTCGGCATCGACGTTGACGAAGCCCGGCGAGTAGAGGAATGGATTGAGCAGGCTCGCATCGAAGCCGAGGAGGCGATCGAAGCGGTATTCGATCAGTCGGCCTCGAAGCACTGCCGTGGCCGGAAGGATGCGTGCCCCATCTTCGAGCAGGTGGGTGCGGGCATGCGCCAGGTAATGCAGGATTCCTTCGCCGATCAGGCTGCAGTCGAACTGGTCGAACACGGCCATGTTCGCTCGCGAAGGCATGTCTTCGGGAATGGACAGACGTCTCATGTCCCTGGCGATCAGGCGGACGCTGTCACCGACATCGTTCGATGAGATCATCTCGGCGCCGACGCGGGCCAGTGCGGGCACATGACCCGTGGCGACGACTTCGGCTGCGCCAGCCTGCTTCGTCGCGATCGCCTGGGAAGCGCAGCCAGTGCCGGGATGCAGGACGCGCGCATCCGGGATCCGGGCGACGGCCCGATGGATGGCCGCACGATATGCGCTTTCGCGATGCGCATCGGCCAGCATCGGCAGATACCAGCCGGGTAGCGAGTCGGATCGCATTCGGGCGGGGGGAGGGATGCTCAACAGGCTCAGGCGCGTATCGCGCAATCTCAGGCAAAGCGGGAGCCGCTCACCTGCACGACAGGCGACAGGATCGATGTACTGAATGGCAGGATGAAGGCTGCCCAGGCGGGATTCAGGCGCAGTCGACAGCACGAGGTTGCCCATCTCGAGTTCGTACCAGAAGACGATGGCATCGGCACTGCCGTTGCTGGTGATCTCCAGGTCGACATGATGATCGTCTTGCGCGAAGCTCGCGAAGTCGATCTCGATGATGGGTGTCGGAGGCGTCAACGCGCGCCATGAAGTGATCGGCAGGTCGAAAGGCTGCGGATATGCGCTCCAGCGTCGTGCATCCAGGGGAGACGGCGCCGTGCTTGCGATGGGATCGCACCATTGGACGGCCATGGCATGCACCCTTGCCTTGGCTGGCAACAGCAATGGCGCCGCACTTTCTTCACGTCCTGCGAGAAAAGCGCGCAAGGCGGGTACGATGCCCGTGCCGAGCAGGGTGTGGTCGAAGTCCGTGAAGACAAAGGCATCGCGGTCGGGCATTGGCGTGAACGCGTCTTCCAGCGCCACGACGTCGATGCCTGCGGAGAAGGCCTCGAATGAGGCGCGTTGCATCGTTTCGTCCCACTGTTTCACGGAATCGCCATGAGACGCATGCCAGGCCGCGAGATGGTGCTTGTGCGAGAGACCTGCGGCAATCCGCGCGTTCTGTGCCGATGGCTCGATGCAAAGCACGTGTCGTGCCCCGGATTCAAGTGCGCGAAGCGCAAGCACGCCCAGGCCGCTGCCATGCATCGCGACCCGACGTCCTTTCAACTGGGTGATCGCCTGATCCCATTGCGCCAGCCAATGCGCGTCCTGCAGTCGATGAATGGCATTGCGGACATGCTGGTGCGCACTGTATCGCCGCAGATGCTGCACCAGTCCATCGCGTCGGAATGCATCGACCGATGCGGGCATCGACGGGTCGACGAGCAGGGCTGGGTCGAATCGAATGGCGTCCGGTATCGCCTTCGAGATCGCATCGAGCGCGAGAATGCGCACCTGCAATGCGGAATCGGAATCGCCAGACTCTTTGATCGCCGCACGATACGATGCGATGGCATCCTCGATGTTGCCGAGCGCTTCCTGTGCCTGTGCGCGTATCACGGAAACGCCGCCTGCATCGGCATCGCATGCGATCGCTGCATCGCAGTCCGCGAGCGCTTCGGTCATCCGGTGCATGCGCAGTTGCAGTCGAGCCCTGTCGATCAAGGGTGTGGCGCGGCCTGGCCACGCGCGCACGACCAGGTCGCGACAGAGCAGAGCGTCATCGAGGCGTCCTTCGGCTTCGAATCCGGCGGCCAGTCGGACCAGGTCCGGTGCGGCAGGATACAGCGCGTCGCCCGGCAGGGATGCGAGCGTGCGGTGCATGGCTTCCGTGTCCCGCGATGCGATGGCGATGTCGATGGAATGTCTTGATGTCATGTCGATGCCTGCATGCAGCATCCAGCTGCTGTTCGCGAACGGCGTGATGGTGCGTCTGTCGTGACGGCATCACTTCAAGCCACGTTGCGTCCCGTCAATGCTTCGTAGTTCTTGACGTCCCGTCCGAAGGGCGTGAGGATTGCGTTCGTCGTCGAGGGAGAATCCGGATGCACTGCGTATTTCGCGAACGTCGCGAGCGTGCCTGAGGGGCCGACGTCGATGTATCGCCATGGACCTTCGTCCTCGATACGCGTGATGGTGTCCGAGAATCGGATCGGCTTTCGAACCACGTCCCACAGGTGGTCGCTCGGGAATGCGTTCCTGTGCACTGTCGCGGACGCGCAGCAGGCCATGGGCATCCGGCCGCTGGTCACGTGCAGCGCACGCAGCAGGGCGTCGACTTCTTCGCGTGCGGGATCGATCCAGGGCGAATGGAACGCGTACTGCACGGCCAGTCTTTGATGCACCACGCTTCGATTCCGCAGCTCCGCTTCGACGTCGTCCAGGATGGCCGGTCCGGCGGAGACGACGAAATGACGATTGAAATTGACTGCCGACAACGTGGTCCTGTCGCGCAGGAATGGATCCTCGAAGAGCACGGGATCGTCGACGATCGCCGTCATGCCGCCTCGCTCGCAGTTGGCTTCGACGGCCTCGGCTTGCGCGATGATCGTGCGCAGCGCCTGCTCCGGTTCGATGAATCCGGCCGTGCTAGCGGCTGCGAAGGTACCCAGGCTCGCGCCGAGCGTCATGTCCGGGACAATGTCGTCCGCCATCAGGCATTCGGCAAGCGCATGTTCGATGATGAAGATCGCGGGGTGCGTGTAGCGCAGACGATCGAAGTTCTGCGACTTCTCGCCACGATGCGCTTCTTCGATGGGGGAGCGTCCGAGCAAGGCATGCGCCATTGCATCGAGCCGACGAACGGCTGACCGGAATGCCGCGTGCCTGTCGTAAAGCTCTCGTCCCATCTGGAAGTACTGCGAGCCCTGGCCCGAGAACATGAACACCGTTCCTGGCACTGCCATCTTCGAATCCATGCGAATGACCGGCGCGCACTGTACCAGTTTGGCGTGTCCGTGCCGATGTCCGACTGTCGTGACTTGCGACAGTCATGCCGAGATGGTCCGCTGTCACATCGAAGACAAGGAGTGCGCGTATGGTTGCAGGCGTAACAACCCGTTGGTACGCGGAGTGAGAAAGTCATGCGTTGCATTCATTCGGAGTCGAGTCATGTATACGTTTTCGTTTTCCGGCCGTCGGCATGCTGTTGACGGTCTTTGCAAGCCATTGTTAACCTGACTCTGCACCAAGGAACAGGGAGCGCGATCACTTCGCACTGGAAGCGGAACTCAGCAGCATCGGCGTTTGTTACGCCATGGACGGACACCTTGACCATCATTCCTTGCTCGCTGCCGTCGCAAGCGAGTGGATCCTTGTGTCATGAGCGCCCCGTGTCCCATCAAGGGATTGGATTACGTTCCTGATTCGGTCAGGAAGATCAGCGGGCTGTCCAGTCTGAATGCATGTATCCGTAGATCTGGGGATGCCTCTGCGTACTCGGAAGTAGTACCAGGATCGTGGTCGTGGATGGAAACGGCGGTTCGCCGTCATGGAAGATCAAGGAAAAGGTAATGCAGGCGGATGCTGGATTGCAGGACAGGACTGAAACGTACCTCAAGGCTTTGTTCGTCGACGCGCAACCCGCGCTCACGATGGATTTCGATGGCACCACGGCATTCGGTGAGCTGGGAATCGATTCCTTTCGAGTCCTGAAGATCATCAAGCGCCTCGAGTCCGATTTCGGCGCATTGCCGAAGACCTTGCTCTTCGAGAATTTCAACGTCGATGCATTGGCCGGATGGCTTGTGCAGCGACATGCCGGCACATTGGCAGGCATGTTCGGATCCGGGCCGGACGAATCGAAGGCTGCGCCGTTGCCCGAGACATCCCGGGCAGAGCCTCTGACACCGGTGACAAGATCGCCTTCGGCAGCACCGCCTGAGCGCGATCCGATCGCATCTGGGGCGATCGCGCCTGAAGCTCGCATGGTCTCGCATGTGCGGCACGCAGCGCCTGCGGTCTCGCCTGCCGTCGCAGCGGCCACGACCTGTGCCCGATCCGACGATCCTGCCGCGCCCCTGCTGCTCCTCGAACGCGATGTCGATCTGCATGACGGTCTGCGGGACATCCTGTCTTCTCTCTACGACCAGTACAGGAACGAGGGCAGCGTGTCGCGGGGCACGCGCAACATTGCGCCGAATCTCTTCGTGGGCAGCTCCAGACGTGGGTACTTCAACTACGGCCGTTCCGCGAACGCGATCCTGGTGTACGCCTACACCGGTCCTGCCTCTTGCTTCGCCGAAGTGGCCGAAGAGATGCTGGCGCACTGTCGTCGCCATGGCCTGCAACTGAAC
The DNA here is from genome assembly GCA_016789405.1 of Lysobacteraceae bacterium. Taxonomy (GTDB): domain Bacteria; phylum Pseudomonadota; class Gammaproteobacteria; order Xanthomonadales; family Xanthomonadaceae; genus Lysobacter_I. The sequence goes on along the minus strand of JAEUPQ010000011.1, from coordinate 177,611 downwards.
TTCTTCACGGACGCCCCGGTCAGCGACATCGCCGGGGTTTCGTTTTCTGCGACGCCGTTCGGCATCCTCCAGCGCATCAACGACATCAAGTCGTTCAGCCTGGAAGGCGGCGCCATGCGCCGGCTGCGCTATCAGGTCGGAAAGTTCGAGAAGGCCGGCGCCTGCGATACCCGTGAATATGCCTGCGGCACGGATCCCCTGGTCGATCGCGAGATCGCATCGATCATCGACCGATGGTGCGAAGCCCGCCCGATGGTCAATCCGCTGATCCACATCGTGCGCCAGGAGATCCTCGCCGGTTCGCTGCATCCACAGCACAGGATCTTCCTGACGCGCCTGGATGGCGTACTGCAGAACGTCATCCTGATCTCGAAGATGTCCGGAGAGCTCAACGGCTATCTCATGGACCTCGAGTTCTACCCCCGCGAGATGCCATTGGGAGGGTTGGAGTTCGCGATCGTCCGCATCATCGAAACCCTGGCCGCAGAAGGCTGCGACCTGCTCAGCCTCGGGGGCACCTACGGCGTGCGGCTGGAAGCTTCGGAGCACGCGGATCCGGCCGTCGATGCCGTGCTCGACGCACTCCACAGCCAGGGCATCTTCAACGACGAGGGCAACCTCCAGTTCAAGAACAAGTTCCGTCCGGAGAACCGCACGATCTATCTTTGTCGGCCCGTCGTCGATTCTGCTGCGGACAACGTGCTCGATCTCATCATGATGATCGCCGATCCCGATCGGCAGTCGTCGGACGCAGAACACCACGCCGTACCACGTGCGAATGACGGCGCCGAGCCGGCCATGTCGCCGCCACGCGAATCCAAAGCGCAGGACGTCCTGTCTCCGCAGCATTCGCCACGCCTGCATGCACTCGAAGCTGCGGGTTTCAATCCGATGAATCTGTCGTCCGCGGACGTCGACCATGACCTGAAGACGGATTCCTGGGCCCAGCTGGATTTTCCCGCGCAGGCGTCGATGATGGCGCGGCTGCGCGCGCAGTTGCAGCATCCGGTGGATGTCTCCTCGGCGATCGCGGAAGTGTTCCCGTTCCGCCATTTCATCCTGACGGACTCGGGAAGGAGCGCCGAGCACGTAATGTGCAAGGCATGGCCGCGCCGTGGACGCGTGCCGCAGAACCTGTTGTTCCCGACCGGTCTGTACCATCTGCTCGACAAGGGCTTCGAGCCGGTCGAGATCATCCATCCGGCCTTGCTCGCCGGACAGGATGTTCCGGATCGTGCGGGCATCGATCTCGACGCGTTGCGCTCGCTCTTGACGGCCGATGCGTCGGCGATCGCCTTTGTCTGCATCGAGGTCGCCGACAACGCCGCAGGTGGGTCCGCGGTGTCGAACGAACATCTGCGCGCCGTGCGCGAACTGCTTGCCCCGCATCGCATCCCGCTGGTGATCGACGCCACCCGCGTCGTCGAGAACGCGATGCAGCTGATCGACCAGCGTGTAGAAGATGCCGGACGAAAGACCTGGGATGTCGTTCGCGAGACGCTCAAGCTGGGCGACGTGGTCTACGCGAGCCTGTGCAAGGATTTCTGCATCGATCGTGGCGGCATCATCGCGACTGACGATGCCGATCTCGCCGAGAGATTCCAGCGGATTCTGGATGAAGATGGCGGCGGCCTGGATGTCATCGAGCGTCGACTGGTTGCCCTGGCGCTCCGCCAGGCCGGGCAGATCGAAAGTCGTTGCCGCCGTCGCATGGAATCGGCAAGAGGGCTGTGGGAAGCGCTGCGCGCCGAGGGATTGCCGGTGCTCTCGCCAGTCGGTGGTCATTGCGTGCTGGTCGATGTCTTGGCCATGCCCGTCTTTTCGGCACTGCCACATCCGGTGCCATCGTTCGTGGCCTGGTTGTATCTCGCGACCGGCATTCGAGCCGGGGCGCACAGCGTCGGCATGCAGTCGGGCACGCGCCTCAACGGCTGCGTGCGCCTTGCCCTTCCCGTCGGACTGGAACCGGCCGAAGTCGACGATCTGGTCGCGCGATTGATCCGGGCCGTGCGGGAGATGCGGGATGTGCCCGAGCTCGCCCCCGTGTCGGGTATTCCGACCGTGGGCGACCTGCACGCCGCCCATGCCGTCTCGCGCTGGCATCGCAGTACGACAGCGGCCGTCACCGACCCTGTTGCTGCTCGAACAGCCGAATCCGTGGTCGTGCAGGATGCTGTGAATGCAGATGCGACGGTCATGGGCGCACAGTCATTCCACAAGGATGTTCCCGTCGCGGCAATGGAGACAGGATCGATGTCGATGCATGCCGAGCCGGCTGCGCGCCGGGCACGAAACGAACAAGAGATTGCGGTCGTGGGCATCGGCGGTCGTTACCCGGGGGCGCATGGCGTCGTCGAATTCTGGGAACTGCTGCGGGACGGGCGCGACGCGATCACCGACCTGCCGCAGGAACGGCTTGACAAGCGGTTGAAGCATCCGTTCACGCGCAGCTATCGCGGCGGCTTCATCGACGCGATCGACCGTTTCGACTCGCTGTTCTTCAACATTTCCCCTCGCGAAGCCGAAGTGCTCGATCCGCAGGAGCGCCTGTTCCTCGAGGTCGCGTGGGAAACGCTCGAGGACGCGGGTTACCATCCCGACATGCTGGCGCAGGATCCCGCCAGCCGTGACGTGGGCGTGTTCGTCGGTGCGGTCTGGGCGATGTACCAGATGGTCGGTGCCGAGCAGAAGCTGGTCGGACGCGACCTGAACTCGAATTCCTTCCTGTGGAGCATCTCCAATCGCGTCTCGTACTGGATGAATTTCAGTGGTCCGAGCATGACCGTCGACACGGCATGCTCCTCCAGCCTGACCGCTCTCCACCTCGCCTGCGAGGCGATCCGGAACGGCGACTGTTCCAGTGCGATCGTCGGCGGTGTGAATCTCGATCTCCACCAGCACAAGTTCGATATCAATCATGGCGGTGGCGCGCTGTCGCCGGATGGCCTGTGCCGCGCATTCGGCGAAGGTGCGAATGGCTATGTTGCCGGCGAGGGCGTCGGTGCCCTGTATCTGAAACCGCTGTCACGCGCGATCGAGGATCGCGACCAGATCTACGGTCTCATCCGCGGCACGATGGTGAACCATGGCGGTCGCACCAGCGGCTATACCGTTCCGAACCCCAAGGCGCAGGGCGATCTCGTTGCCGCTGCACTGGCCAGGTCCGGAGTCGACGCGCGCACGATCGGTTACATCGAAGCCCATGGCACCGGCACGGAACTCGGTGACCCCATTGAGATCGCGGGTCTGGCGTCCGCATTCGAGCGTGACGCGGTTCCGATGGGCAGCTGTCCGATCGGTTCGGTCAAGACCAACATCGGTCATCTGGAAGCGGCCGCCGGCGTGGTGGGGGTCACGAAGGCGCTGCTGCAGATCCGTCATCGCCAGCTCGTGCCTTCGCTGCATTCCGCGCGGCCGAATCCGCACATCGACTTCGCCGAAACGCCATTCGTGGTGCAACAGTCGCTTGCACCATGGGCTGCAAAGACGCTCGATGGCCGCATCCTGCCCTTGCGCGCCGGCATCAGTTCGTTCGGCGCCGGCGGTGCGAATGCGCATGTCATGGTCGAGTCCTTCGATGGGCTGCCTGTTCAGGAGCATGCGCATGCAGGCGAATACGTCTTCCCGCTGTCCGCCAGGACCGAGGAGCAACTGCGCGAGATGGCACGTCGCCTCCGCGACGACCTGCAGCGCGACCCGCAGCGCGATGCCGCCGATATCGCATTCACGCTCCAGGAAGGTCGGCGATCGTTCGAACATCGGATGGCGATCGTCGCGGCCAGTGTCCGCGGCCTGATTTCCGCACTCTCCGCATTCATCGATGGCCGCTCGGACGCTGCTGTCCTGGTCGGCAACGCGAAGAACGCCGACGGCGTGACGCGCCTGCTCGGTCGCGAAGAGAAGACACAGTTCATCGCGCTCCTGGCGCAGAGTCGAGATCCGCGCCGACTTGCGCAGCTGTGGATCGACGGGCTGCTGTCGGACTGCCGTGGCTTCCTCTCGGTTGGGCGGCGCATCTCTCTGCCGACGTATCCCTTCGCCGACAAGCGGCACTGGATCGCGCCTGCGCATGCGTCCGACGCGACCATCGGCGCGCGACCGGGCCTGCATCCGCTGCTCGACAGCAACGAATCGACTTTCCAGCGACAGTTGTTCAGGAAATCGTTCCGTGCCAGTGAGTTCGTGCTTGCCGATCATCGCGTGTCCGGCGTTCCGACGCTCCCGGGCACCGCCTACCTGGAAATGGCGCGCATCGCCGGTGAACTGGCCACCGGTCGCAAGGTTCGCCGCATTCGCAACATCACCTGGATCAGTCCGCTCAGTGCCGAAGGCGAAGCGGTGACCGAGGCCATCGTCGAACTCCGGCCGGTGTCTGGCGACGCGATGTTCGAGGTGTTCGCCGAAGACGGCGCTGGCCAGCGCCGCTTGTTCGCGCAGGGCAAGCTCGTGTTCTCGGCCGAGGACCCGGCCACTGCCGAAGACGCACGGATCGATGTGAGCGAGATCCTCGGTCGCAGCCGCAAGGTGCTCGATCGCGCAGCGGCCTATCCCCTGTTCGAAACCGTGGGAATGTCCTACGGCGAAAGCTTCCAGCTGCTGCAGGACGTGTATCGCGACGGCGATTCGATCCTTGGCCGCCTGCGCGTGCCTGATGCACGCATGGCGGACTTCGATGCCTTCGTCTTCCATCCCTGCATTCTCGATGCCTCGATGCAGGCGGGGGTCGCCGGGCAACTGGGCGATGCGACGGGCGAGATGAAGGTTCCGTACTCGATCGGTGAAGTCGAGATCCTCCATCCGCTCACCCGGAACTGCTACAGCCACGTGGTCAAGAGCGAGCAACGCAGCCAGGGCAGCGTGTCGCGCGAGCACGTCACCATCACGGACGAGACGGGACGCGTGCTCGCCCGCATCCGCGATGCCGTCGGCGTTGCGCTGACCGCGGTTCACGACAAGGCGCCACAAGCCGCAGCGACCTCTGCCAGCGGGCCGGCCGCGCATGCGGGGCAGGGCGCGGACGAGGTCTTCGAGGAACTGCGCTACGTCCGGGCATGGAAGGCCGGCCAGAAGGCAAGCGCGCATGCGCCGCGCCATCTGCTGTTGTTCGATACCGATGGCCATCGTGCGGCGCACGCCCGTGCGCGCGGTGTCACGACCGTGCTTGTCTTGCCGGGCGATACCTTCGACGCCTCCGCGGACGATACCCTCCGCATCGACCCCCGCGAGCCCTCGCACGCTGCCCGCCTGTTCGACGTTCTCGAAGAGCGGGGCATCGAGCCCGAAGACATCGCGTTCGCCTGGAATGACGCCGAAGCGCCAGACAGCCCGGCAGCGTTGCAGTCGATTCTCGACAATGGTGTCCTGGCCTTCCTCCACCTCGTCCGTGCCGTCGTCGAGCGCAAGGGCACGACACGCCGTACCCGCATCGCCTATGCCTGGTCGGTGCCTGAACATGTCTCGGCGCCGCAGCATGAGGCGATCGCCGGTTTCATCCGTACATTGCGGCTGGAACATCCCAAATGCGACGCGAAGGCCGTCGAACTTCGCGGCATGGCGGCAGACGCCGGCATGGATGCGCTGCTCGCCGAGTTCGATCCTGCGCTGCAGGACGACATCGTCGTGCGTCATGGCCCGCAGGGCCGCGAAGTGCGCGGCCTGCAGCCGCTGGCGCAGGATGACTCGAACCAAGCGGCCGGCCAGGATGCGATCTTCAAGGAAGGCGGCGTCTACCTGATCACCGGTGGTGCGGGTGGCCTGGGGATGGTGTTCGCCGAACACCTGGCCCGCACATGCAAGGCGAAGCTGGTGCTGGTCGGCCGATCGCCGCTGTCCGAAGCACTGCGCGAACGCCTCGACGGCCTGCGTGCCCTCGGTGCCGAGCCGCTGTATGTCGCGGCCGATGTCGGTCAGGAGGCGGGCGCCGCGCAGGCGGTGGCCGCTGCACGCGACGCCTTCGGCCGCGTCCACGGCATCGTGCATGCCGCCGGTACGCTGCGTGACTCGTACCTGCGCAAGAAGACCGTGGCGGAGATGAACGATGTCTTCGCGCCGAAGGTCTTCGGCACCTGTCATCTCGACGCGCTCACCCGCGACGACGATCTCGATTTCTTCGTGCTGTTCTCATCGCTGGCAGCGGTTGGCGGCAACGCCGGCCAGTGCGACTACGCATTCGCGAACCACTACATGGACGCCTTCGCCGAACAGCGCGAACGGCAGCGTGCCGCCGGTCTGCGTCGTGGTCGTACGCTCAGCATCAACTGGTCGCTCTGGGCCGAAGGCGGCATGCGCCTGGACGAGCAGACCGAGCTGTTCTTCCGGCGGACCCTCGGCATCCTGCCGCTGGAGACGCACGTCGGCCTCGCGGCTCTTTCATCCGGCCTGCGTACGCAGGAAGCCCAGATCGCGGTGCTGCAAGGGCAGCGGGACAAGATCGAACTGGCCTGGGGACTGGCGAAGAAACCCGCGGTCGTCGGCGAGGCAGCATCCGCGCCGGTCGCGACGACTGCATCCGCAGCGGACGGCGAACTGCGGGGCAAGGTGGTCGGCTCGCTGTCGGCGATCGTCATGGACATGCTGAAGCTCAGTGCCGACGACCTGTCCCTGGACGCGATCCTGCTCGACCTCGGCTTCGACTCCATCGGCCTCACCACGTTCGCGAATGCGATCAACGAGCGCTACGGCCTCGACATCAATCCCGTGCTGTTCTTCGAGTACCCGTCGATCAACGCCATTTCCGATGTGCTCGTCACCGAGCATGCGGACGCGGTGTCCGCTGCGCACGTCACTGCAGGCGGGCCGAACAAGCCTGCCCAGGCCGCGGCCGTCGCCGCGACGAAGACCGCGCCTGTCGAGTCTTCCCGCGGGCACGAGCTGCAGTCCACGGGAATCGACAAGGGCTGGAGCGACGGTCCGCACAGGACGATCCAGCCGACGCCAGCCGCTTCGGCAGGAACTGGCGGTGATTTCTCGCGGGATCGTCGCTTCCGGGATGTGCCGATCGCGATCGTCGGCATGGCCGGTGTCATGCCGCAGTCCGACAATGTCGAGGCCTTCTGGGAAAACCTGCGCGACGCCAGGAATCTGGTCACCGAGATTCCGCGCGATCGCTGGATCTGGGAAGAGTACGACGGCAACCCCGTGAAGGAAGTGAACAAGTCGAATTCGCGCTGGGGTGGCTTCCTGCGTGAAGTCGACAAGTTCGATCCGCTGTTCTTCGGCATCACCCCGCGCGAAGCGGAGATGATGGATCCCCAGCAGCGCATCTTCATCGAAACCGTGTGGTCCGCGATCGAGGATTCCGGGCACAAGGTGTCGGATCTCTCCGGCACCCGAACCGGCCTGTTCGTCGGCGTGTCCGCAAAGGACTACATCGATATCCTCGCGGAAAACCAGTCTTCGCTGGACGGATTCTCGGCATCGGGGAACTCGCATTCGATCCTCGCCAACCGCGTTTCGTTCCTGCTCAACCTGCGGGGACCGAGCGCGCCGCTGGACACCGCCTGCTCCAGTTCGCTCATCGCCTTGCACCGGGCGATCGAATCGATCCACACCGGCAGCTGCGACATGGCCATCGTCGGCGGCGTGCAGGTGATGCTGACGCCAGTGGGCCACATCTCGCTCAGCTCCGCCGGCATGCTCAGCGTCGACGGAAAGTGCAAGACATTCGACAAGGACGCCAACGGCTACGTCCGCGGCGAGGGCTCCGGCGCGATCTTCATCAAGACGCTCGCCGATGCGCTGCGCGATGGCAATCCGATCCATGCCGTGGTCAGGGCGACCGCCGAGAACCACGGCGGGCGGGTCACGATGCTCACCGCGCCCAACCCGAAGGCACAGGCCGAATTGCTGTTCGAGGCGTACGAGAAGGGCGAGGTGGATCCGACGACCGTCGGCTACATCGAATGCCATGGCACCGGGACCAGCCTCGGCGATCCCATCGAGATCCAGGCGCTGAAGAAGTCCTTCTCCGATCTCTACCGCAAGCGTGGTGCGACGCCGCCTGTGAAGCCGCATTGCGGCCTGAGTTCCGTCAAGACCAACATCGGCCACCTCGAACCCGCCGCAGGCATCGCCAGCCTGCTGAAGACGCTGATGGCGATCCGCCATCGGCAGATTCCGGCCTTGCTGCACTTCGAAACGCTCAACCCCTATATCGATCTGGACGGCAGTCCGTTCTACATCGCCGATCGCACGACCGACTGGGCCGCGCCGCGTGCAGCGGATGGCACGGAGTTGCCGCGCATCGCCGGCGTGAGTTCGTTCGGCTGGGGAGGCGCCAATGCGCATGTCGTGCTGGAAGAGTACCGCCGACCGGCGCGCATCGAGCCGGCACGGGAAACGCTGCCGGTCGTGCTGTCCGCCAGGAACGAAGCACGGCTGAAGGACTATGCCCGCGTGCTGCTGGCGCATCTGCGCAAGCATCCGGAACTGCCCTTCGCCGACCTTGCCTACACCTTGCAGGTCGGTCGCGACCCGATGGAAGAACGCCTGGCGGTACTGGCTGCATCGACGGCAGAGCTGGCCGGGAAGCTCGAGGGCTTCCTCGGTGGCGAAACGCGCGTCGAAGGCGTCCATCGAGGCAAGGTCAGCCGCTACAAGCGCAATGACCAGGGCTTGAGCGTGCTCGGCGGCGACGATGACGTTGCTGCTCGCATCCCCGGCTGGCTGAAGGATCGCTCGCATGCGCAACTCGCCACCGCCTGGGTGGACGGCGCGGAGGTGGACTGGCGCATCCTGCATGCCACGGAGACGGCATCGAGTCCGCGCCGCATCAGCCTGCCGACCTATCCGTTCGCGCGCGACCGCCACTGGATCGAGATCAAGTCGACCTCCAGGCCCGGCACCGCGGCGGTGCTGCATCCGCTGGTCCATGCCAACACCTCCACGCTGGACCGGCATCGCTACACGACGCGATTCAGCGGCAAGGAGCTGCTGCTCGCAGATCACGCCCGCACCCTGCCGCCGGCAGCCTGCATGGACATCGCACGGACATCGATCGCCTTGGCGAACGGTGCCACGCGCGATCCTGCTGATGTCGTGCTCACCGACATGACGTGGTACGAACCATGCGTCGCCAACGGTGCACCGCTGCATGTCGATGTGCGCCCGGGGCGTGGTGGATCGATCACCTGCGAGATCTACAGCCAGGACGATGCCGCCGTGATGCCCCGCGTCACGCATGCCATGGTCACGGCACACCATTCCGCGGGCACGGCTTCGAAACTCGATGTCCACCACCTGCGCGCCCTGCTGCGCGAAGGCCAGTTCGATGGCGCACGTCTCGACGCTGCCGTCGATGGGCTTGCGCCTGTGCGCGGCCCCTCGCTGCGATCGATTCGCGAGTTCCATCTCGGACATCGCCAGGCATTGGCCAGACTCGTGCCGGGCATGAACGATCAGGGGACGACGGATGGGTTGCACCTGCCGATCCTGCTCGACGGCGCACTGCAGGCTGCAGCGATCCTGGCCGGCACGGCGAACCCGCCGTCGTCGCTGACTGCACTGCGCCAGTTCGCGCCCTGTGCGGGTGAGGCCTACGCCTGGATTCGTCTGGGGACAGGTGCGGAAACCGGCCAGGTGCGCGTTGACATGGACCTGATCGATTCCGAGGGCACGATCTTCATGCGCATGGAAGGCCTGGCATTCGATGTGCCGGAAACCATCGTCGCAGAGAACGATACGGCTGCCACGGAAGATTTCGCGGCCATGCTGGATGCACTGTACAGACCTGCTGCGGTTCCCGGGACAACGTCGCCGGAAACGGCCGATGCCGCGAAGGCCGCATTCGAAAAGATGCTGGAAGAGATTCTCTAAAGGACACCAAGATGGCGATTTCAGTGGACGACGTACTCGAGAACATCCTTGCCAGGAAGATCGACAGGCAGGATGCGATGCGCAGATTCGACGAACTCTCGGACGAGGAAAAGAGCCGGGTGATGCTGGGACTGCGTACCCGCTTGAATGTGGAGGAAGCCGGCGCGGATGCCGACGGTGCGGCCGAGGCCGCGCCGGCGCCGGCCGCGCGACCATCGACATTGAAGTCGGTGCATGAAGGCGACATCAGCGACGCGCAGAAGGCGTACCTCGCTGGGTTGTCGCAGCGCTTCGCCACCCGTGCCGCGAAATCGAAGCACAATGCGCTGGTCCACCAGAAGCATTTCGTCGACCAGCGCAAGGTGGCTGGACTCAAGCGTCCTCTGAAGTCGATGCAGTTCCAGCTCACGTACGATCGCGCGGAAGGTCCCTATCTCTACGACGTCGACGGCAATCGCTATGTCGACATCACCGGCGACAACGGCGTCAACTTCTTCGGCCACCAGCCGCAGTTCATCAAGGACGCACTGATTCGCCGGCTCGAACAGGGCTATCCCCTCGTCGCCTACAGCGAGGACCTGTTCGAGTCCGCACGGCTGTTCTGCGAAATCACCGGCCATGAGCGCATGGTGTACGCCCAGACCGGTACCGAGGCGGTGATGTGGGCGACGCGCATGGCGCGTGCCGCCACCGGCAAGCGGAAGGTCGTGATCTACGATGGCTCCTACCACGGTCTGTCCGACAACGTGCTGGCGATCCGTGGCCGCAACGGCGTGACGTTGTCGGCAGGCTTGGGCATGCTGCAGGAATTCGCCGACCAGCTGATCATCCTCGACTACGGCGACCACTCGAATCTCGAGTTCATCGAGAAGAATGCCGCCGACATCGCCTGCGTGCTGACCGAGCCGGTGCAGTCGCGTTTCCCGGCGCGCCAGCCTGTGGAGTACCTCCAGGAACTTCGCCGGATCACCCTCGAAAAGGACATCGTCCTGATCTTCGACGAGATGGTGACGGGCTTCCGTGCGGGTCGCAGGGGCGCCGAAGGCTTCTACAAGATCAAGCCGGACATCGCCACGTACGGCAAGGTCTCCGGTGGCGGCATGCCCACCGGCATCATCGCCGGCCTGGCGAAATACATGGACTACGTCGATGGCGGCGTGTGGGGCTTCGACGACAACAGCATGCCCAGCCTGCGGCGTGCAGTGATGGCGGGCACGCACACCCAGAATTCGCTGAAGGTCTCGGCCACGCTCGCGGTCTGCCGGGAGATGCTGAGGATCTGCGATCGCGGCGGCAGCTGCGATCCGATGACCTGCGACTGCGCGATCGGCGTCCTGAACCGCAAGACCGATGCCATGTGCGCCGAGATCAACGCGAATTTCGCGGCGGCACGCGTGCCCATGGCGCTTGAACATTTCAGTTCACTGTTCCGGCTGTTCATCACCGACGATCCGTACGGCCTGACCCGCGAGCTGTTCATCATCCTGCTCAAGATCAACGGCGTGGAAACGTCGACGTCCGGCAACAACTTCCTCAACCTGTCGCACAAGGACGAGGACATCCGCGCAGTCATCGAAGCCTTCAGGAAGAGTGTCGACGAAATGGTCGAGCACGGATTCTTCCTTGAACCTCCGGTCGAGGAGATCGTTCCGGAACACCTGCCTGCCGCTGCCGCGCCAGCGAGCGCCCCGGCCGCAGTGGCGCAGGAGAGCGCGCGGCCGCAGATCGAAATCCTTCGCGAACGGATCCTTGCGGACCTGCGCAGTCTCAACGGAAAAGGTCACTGAACATGTCGAATACCGCTGAAATGGACGTCCTTGCGGAAGTGATCCGCCTGATCGAGTCGACGCTGAAGGTGCCCGCCGACCAGGTCGACATCGATGCCAACCTGGAAAGCTTCGGTGTGAACTCCCTGATCGTCATGGAGTTGATGGAGAACATCGAGAAGGAGTTCGACGTCACGCTGACGCCGGCGCAGTTCTCGAACATCGACACCGTGCGTGGCCTCACTGGACTGCTCGAGTCTCTCCTGGAGGAGAAGGCGCCGAAAACGGCAGCCGCGCCCGCAGCCGCCACGATGCCGATGGCCAATGGACCAGGGGCGCCGGCCGGTGGCGCGTTCGCCCCGGTGCTGGAGCATGTCGCACGCACCTTCGCCGTCGACCTGGGCGGTCGGCAGTATGCATCGCTCGACCAGATCGTCGACACCCTGCTCATCGATCACGGCGATGCGCTGCTCCGTCATTACGGGCTGGAAGGCTCGGAAGGCGGACAGGCGCGTCGTCCGATGGTCGCCATCGTCGGCATGAGCTGTCGCCTGCCGGATGCGCCCGACCCGCAGGCCTTCTGGAAGAATCTCCTGGACGGCAGGAACAGCGTGCGTGAAGTGCCCGAGAGCCGCTGGGACTGGAAGCTCCACTACTCGGAGACGCCTGCGCAGGGCAAGAGCCTGACGCGCTGGGGCGCGCTGATCGATGACGTCGATTGCTTCGACGCCGATTTCTTCCGGATCGCTCCCGAGGAAGCCGCCAGCATCGATCCGCAGCTGCGCCTGCTGATGGAAGAGTCGTATCGTGCGATCGAGGATGCGGGCATCGACATGCGCGCACTGGCCGGGTCGCGCACCGGGGTCTTCGTCGGATACGAGTACGCCGAGTACGAGCATCACCTGCGCAAGCTCGACAACCAGGACATGATGAAGGGACCGCTGTTCAGCTCATCCAGCCCGACCTACTACCTGGCCAACCGCATCTCGCACACCTTCGATTTCTGCGGTCCCAGCGAAACATTCAACGTCAACTGCGCATCCTCGGCGGTTGCGATCAATCGCGCTTTCCATTCTCTGCTCGATGACGAAAGCGATGTCGCACTGGTCGGTGCCGCGTCGCTCAACCTGTTCGAAGGGGACTACATCGCGGCCTCGCAGTACGGCGTTCTGTCGCCCAACGGAAGCAGCGGCGTGTTCGACGACGATGCCAACGGGTTCACCCGTGGCGAGGGCGTCGCCACGCTGGTCCTCAAGCGACTGGAAGACGCGGAACGGGACAACGACCGCATCTACGGGCTGATCCGCGCCAGCCACCAGAACTATCGCGGCGCTGCGCGCAACATTTCGGAAGTCAAGCACGAGTCGATCACGCGCGTGCTGCAGGACTGTTACCGCAAGGCCGGGCTGTCGCCCGACGCGATCGACTACGTCGAAGTCGATGGCTATGCCAGCAAATGGGCGGACTCCTTCGAGTACGAGGGAATCAAGGGGGCCTTCTCGGCCAGTACGCTGGGGCGCAAGCACCTTGCGATGGGCAGCCTGAAGGGCAACATCGGCAACGTGGAGTCGGTCAGCGGCATCGCCAACGTGATCAAGCTGGCTCTGTCCCTGCATCACAAGCGATTCCCGGCCACCATCTCGATGAAGAAGGTGAATACCTTCCTCGACGTCGCCAATGCAGCGCATCCGCTCTACATCGCGGATCGGGAGATTCCGTTCGACGAGATCCGTCGCGACGAGAACACCCCGGTGCGTGCAGGTGTCAATTCGTTCGCCGACAGCGGCTCGAACGTGCACATCCTGCTCGAGGAGTACATCCCGCGCCAGCGCAGTTCCGTCGAATCCGTCGCCGGGAAGCAGCTCTTCGTGCTTTCGGCCCGGGATGCGCAGCGCCTCGAGCGCTACGTGCAGGCTTACGTCGAATTCCTGGCGGACGAAGCGACCGCGATCGATTTCGCCGATCTCGTCCATACCGCGCAGACCGGTCGCGAAGCGCATCCCGAGCGCCTCGCCATCGTTGCATCCTCGCGGAAGGAACTTCTCGAGAAGCTCCAGCAGGTCGCCAAGGTCGGGATCAAGGAAAAGCTGGGCCTCGAATCGAAGGAGATCTTCCACAACCGCGTGACTGCCGCGGACAAGAACCCGGTCGCCGGGCTCATCACGCCGGACATGGCGCAGATGCAGCTGGCGCAGAGCCTGCAGATCGGACAGTGGAAGCAGGTTGCATTGCTCTGGGTCAACGGCGTATCCATCCCCTGGACAACGATCTGGCGGGAACGCGGCGTCGGCCGTGCCAGCCTGCCGACCTATCCCTTTGCCCGCGTCCGCCACTGGATCGACGTGCGCAGGGAGGGCGAGGGCGCGCGCTACGTGGCGTCCATGGACAGCGTCTCCGCACCGGTGATCCCGCGTGCGCAGGAAAGGAACGAGACGACGGCTTCGCAATGGCATTTCTACCTGCCATCCGAAACGGCCAGCCAGCGAGGGCAGGGATCGGCGCTGTCGGCCGAAGAGAAGATCAGCCTGTTCATCAAGCAGGAGATCGCCGCGCAGCTGGACCTGGAGATCGACGCAGTCGCCACCGACAAGGATTTCCTCGAGCTGGGACTGAACTCGATCGGGCTGGCGGAGGTCATCATGCGAATCGACAGCCTCCTCGCCATCAATCTTTCGCCGGGCGTGATCTTCAGGCACCCGGAGATCGGTTCGCTCGCGCAGTATCTGGCGGAAACCTGCACCGAGACCCTCGATGCGATGGTGGTGTCGGACACGCCGCCGGCCGCCGGTGACGTGCGTGATCCGGCGCCCGGGATCGATCCTGCCGACGCGGCCCCGGCGACGCCGGGCGAAATCGTCGTCCCGCTGCAGAGCCGTGGCGACCAGCCTCCTGTCTTCGCCATTCCCGGCGCCGGCGGCAGTGCGCTCTCGCTGCAGCTGCTCGGCCATGCGCTTGGCCAGCAGCAGCCGCTGTACTGCCTGGAACCGGCAGGACTCGACGGGCGCCCGGTGTCTGCCGAAGGCGTCGAAGCCGTCGCCGAATTCAACATCTCGGCGATGAAGACCGTGCAGCCGCAGGGTCCCTACCGCCTGATCGGGTACTCGAATGGTGGCGTGGTGGCGTTCGAAATGGCACGACGGCTCCAGGCCCAGGGCGAGTCCGTCGAGTCGCTGACCCTGCTCGACAGCCTTGCGCCCGCGCTGCTTTCGCGCGAAGCGATGGAAGAGATGACCGTCGAGGTGTTCAAGCACTTCATCGCGTCGCTCGGCGGTCACATCGACCTCGACGCGGACGGCCTGCGCGCGATTCCCGAGGACCAGCGCGGCGATCGCCTGCATGCCTTGATCGCCGCCCAGGGAATCGAGATGCCGCGCAGGCAGTTCCTCGCCACCTATGCGATCGCGACTGGAAGCGAACAAGCCTGTCGTGCCTACGTGCCCTCGCGCTTGCCGAAGCAGACGAAGGTCACCCTGTTCAGGGCAACGTCGGCCTTCAAGGATGTCCCGGAAGACTACGGCTGGAACGCTTTCGTCGATGGTGGCGTGCGCATCTGTGCAGTCGAGGCGGACCATTTCAGCCTGCTCGAGCACGACGCGATCCACAGCGTCGCCCGCCAGTGGCAGGCTCCCGGCGCCCCGAGCGATGACAAGGCTGGCGGCACCGGCAAGTCATCCAAGTCCGGAAAGACGTCGAAATCGGCCAGGAAGCCAGCGCACGACAGTGCCGGCATCACGGCCTGACAGCGGCGATCACCTGTTTCACTGGAGCACATGATGAAGCGTCTGATGGATCGACTGACACGGTACTTCGAGCAGGTACCGGAGAGGATGCGGCGAAGGAAGGCATTCGCCTGGCTGTTCTTCCTTGCCACCACGGTGTTCCTTGCCATGGGCATCGGTCGTGCCAGGTTCGATGCGTCGATCGAAGGCTGGTTCGAGCAGGACGATCCGATGATCGTCGCGCTCGACTGGTTCCATCACGAGTTCGGCAGCGACGATCATCTCTACATCGCCTACCGCCCGAAGGATGGCGACGTCTTCTCGGAGAAATCCCTGAAGACCCTGCTTGCCATGCAGCAGGAGATCGAAGCGAAGGTGGCCGCAGTCCAGGCCGGGGACGCATCCGCGCTCAAGCATGTCGTCAAGGTCACGTCGCTGATCAATGCGCCGGTGCTGCGTGCCGAGCAGGATGCGCTCATCTCCCGCAAGCTCGTCGGCACCCGGGTGCCCGAGACGGCGGAAGGGCGTGAAGCCCTGCGCGCCATCGCGCAGACGCAGGACGCCTTCCCGCTGCTGTACTTCTCGAAGGACTTCAAGCACGGAGGAATGCTGGTCGAGACGGACTTCGGTGCGATCCCGATCGATGGCGGCTCCGAGACGCAGGCGGCAACGACGGACATCGCGGCGGACGACCTGGATTTCAGCGCGCCTGCCGCGACCGAGGCCGTGACCGTCGAAGAGCGGCCGAAATTCAAGCCGACCGACCTCGCCGAGTACATGGCCTTGATGGAAGAGATCAAGGCGATCATCCACAAGCCCGAATACGCCGCCCACTTCGAGTACTACCCGGTCGGTGCGATCGCGGCGGCCGAGTTCAATCTCGAGATGATCAGCGAAATGGGCATGCTCAACGTGGCGGCCCTGCTCATCATCATGCTGCTGCTCTGGGTCCTGTTCCGTTCGCTCAGCGCCGTCGTGTGGCCGATCCTGATCGTGATCCTCAGCGTCGTGTGGATGGTCGGCATCACCGCGTGGCTGGGCATGCCGATCACCGCGTTCGTCATGATCGCCGTGATGCTGACGCTCGCGATCGGCGTCGCCGACACGGTGCATGTCCTGTCCGGCTACATGTCGTCCAGAAACGAGGGGCATGATCACGCCGAGGCGATGAAGCGCGGGTTCCGCCATGTCGCCGTCGCATGCCTGCTGACATCCGTGACCAACATCTTCGCGGTACTGGCCCTGAGCATCACGCCCGTCGTGCCGATCAAGGTCTTCGCCTTCATGTGCGCGCTCGGTGTCGCGCTGCCCTTCCTGCTGTCGGTGTACCTGCTGCCGCTGATGCTCGACATCTGGGCGCCGCGCAAGGCCGCCGACGTGGACCGCACCCTGATCGGTCGCCTGCTGCCGAATGCCAACCGCATGCTGGGCGGTGTGCTGAAGAAGGTCCTGCCGGCGGTCGAGCGCAGTCCGGCGGCGTTCATCGCGGTGTTCATGGTCATCTTCGCCGTCTGCATCTATGGCGCCACGAGGACCAAGGTCGACACGGATCCGGTCGGATCCTTCCCCGAGGACTCCCGGATCAAGCAAAGCGTGCGACTGGTCGATGCCCACATGATGGGTGCCCAGAGCATGGAGATCTACCTGGACCTCGGCACGGAGAATGCGTTCCACGATCCGGTCGTCCTGCGCGAGATCGACGCGCTGCAGGAGCGCATCGAAACCAGGTACGGCGAGCTGGTCGTCCGCACCAGCTCCCTGGTGGATACGGTCAAGAGCTCGTACCGCGTCCTCAACGAAGGCCGGCAGGAGATGTACGTCGTGCCGGACACGCGTGAAGCGGTCTCCCAGACCCTCTTCCTCTTCAATCAGTCCAATCCGGACGATCGACGCAAGCTGGTATCCGACAACTACGACAAGTCGCGGATCAGCGTGCGCCTCTACAACGCCGGGTCGTACGAGTACGCACGGACCTGGGAGCAGATGGGCGAGGACATCCAGCGCACGGTCGCGACGATCCGCAAGACGTATCCGGACGCGGAGGTGGAGATCACCGGCGTGCTTGCGCTGATGATGAAGGGATCGGACTACCTGACGCGCTCGGAAGTCACGAGCTTCGGCCTGGCGCTGGTCCTGATCAGCTGCATCCTCCTGCTGCTGTTCGGCACGCTGAAGGCCGGTGGCGTCGCGCTGATCCCGAACCTGATTCCCGCGATCCTGGCCTACGGATTGCTCGGCCTTTTCGATATCCCGCTGGACATCACCACCATGATGATCGCACCGATCATCATCGGCATCGCCGTGGACGACACCGTGCACTTCCTGACCCGCTATCGCACCGAAGTCACCGCGCACGGCGACATCCGCCGTGCACTGCGCGACACGATCGACGACACCGGGCAGGCCGTGGTGTTCACGACCGTGGTGCTGGGGCTCGGCTTCGGCATCATGGGTTTCGCGTCCGACGGCAGCGTGAGCAACCTCGGCATCTTCGGTTCGCTCGCGTTGCTGATGGGTCTGCTCAACGATCTGTTCCTGCTGCCTGCGATGATCCTTGTCTTCAAGCTGGACTTCCGCAAGGAAAGCACGGCGGCATTTCCGGAGGAGGTCTCGGCGGCGCCGGAAGCATGATCCGACTCCGTGCAGTCGCCTCCGCGGGTGGCAACCAGGACCCCTCGCAGCTTCGACAAAGCCTGGATACGGCCTCACCCACGTGGACGCCACGCGCTGTCCGTCTCCCGATGCCATCGGCCATCGCTGGCTGGCGGATCGCCTGATTTCGCACTACTCACATTCACTGCAGCATCGATGGGAACACAATGAACGGATTCAATGCCTCACTGATCGTCACAGTCGCCGTCGCGATCGGATCCATGTCCGGGACCACGCCGGCCGCCATCGCATCCAACGCCACGGAATCGGCGCAGAACGCGGCATTGACGCCGCTCCAGATCATGGAGAAGGCCGACCACGCGGCGCGCAAGGCGTATGTCAGCGAAGTCGCTGCCGTCCGCCTCACGACCTGCAAGTACAAGATCGTTTCGGGCGCGCCGAAATGCGTGGACAAGCCCCGCGAAGTGGTGGCGGACAACGCCAAGAAGAGTTACCAGGATGGCAACAAGTTCAGCGTCCATTCCCTGCTGGTCGTTCGCGAACCGGCGAGCGACAAGGGCACGGGCCTGCTCGTCTATGAATACGCCGAGAAGGGACGCGACAACGACAACTGGCTCTACCTCCCGGCCCTGGGCAAGGTCAATCGCGTGATCGCCAACGACGATGAAGGCGGAAGCGTGTTCGGCACCGAGTTCTCCGTCGAGAGCACCCAGAACCCCGAGGCGAGGAAGGTCCACGAGTTCACGTACAAGATCATCGAGCACGCCACCTTCCAGAAGCGTCCGGCCTGGGTCATCGAGATGACGCCCACGGCAGAGAAGGCGCGCAAGACCAGCTACCAGAAGATCGTGGCGTGGATCGACAAGGACAATTTCATGGTGCTCAAGGAGGAGTACTACCGCGGCGGTCGCGTCCACAAGCAGCGCATCCAGTCGGGCATCCGCAGCATCGACGGCCATTACGGCGCGACGCGCGTCACGGTGACGAACTTCGCCTCTTCGCGCATCAGCCGCATGGACAAGTTCCAGATCCGGCGCAACATCGAAGTCGACGACAAATACCTGACGCAGCGTGCCCTGACCGACTTCGCCTTCCGCGAGAGGAATCTGGCGCAGTTCCGCGGCGAACTGGCGAAGTCGAAGGCCGAGTGACGATGATGAAGCCGGTGTGCGACATCGCGGGACTGGCATGCCTCCTGGCGCTGAGCACGCCGCTCCGCGCCCAGGATGCGCCTGCTCCGGCAGCACCGCCGGCTCGGGCGGCTGCGTCTGCCGTCGCGGCAGATGATGTAACGACCGCCTCGGCGCCCGAGGAGATGGGCGAGATCGATCCTGCCTCCACGGAAGCGGTTCCGGACGGTCAGATCGACTTTTCGGCCGATTCGTTCGAGATGGACGAAGGTGGGAACAGGAGCGGCAGCAATACGACGCACCGTGCGACATTCGCACATGAGCTGTCCCGTCGATTCGGCAGCGATGGCGAACTGGTCAACAATCGCACCTCGGCCCGTTTGGAGTACTCGACGTTCTTCCGCGAAAGCTTCTACGCGCGCCTGGATGCCAAGCTCAACGCCTACTGGTCGAACGACCACAAGGCGCGGGGCAAGTCCATGGAAACGGAAGTCATCACATCCGAAGCGTTTCTCCAGTACAGCCGGCAAGGCGGGGCTACCAGCCTGAAGGTCGGCGTCCAGAAACTGATCTGGGGCGAGTCGGAAGGCGGTGCGATCACCGACGAAGTCAGCCCGCGAAATTTCTCCGAGCTCTTCCTCATTCCGCTCGAGGAGTCGAGGCTCGGGCAGGCCATGGTGGTGTTCGACTATTTCTCTCCCGTCGGTGACTGGAGCATGTTCTATGTCCCGACGCCGCGCTTCAACGATTACCCCGAGCGCGGGACGGCATACTTCGTCGACGCCTTCGGCGAATCGACGATTGTCCGCGACAGCCGCGGAGGCGCTCGCGACGACGAATTCGGCATGCGCTGGCGCAGGACCTTCGGACAGAGCGATGTCAGCGTGATGGCTGCGCGGCTGACCGAGAACGACTACGCCTATCGTCTGGACGGTATTGCTCCGGATGGACGATTGCTGATCGCGCGCGTCCCGCAGCGGATGACGATGCTGGGATCGACCTTCAGCTTCACGCGCGGGAAGTCGCTCGTGAAGGGAGAAGTCGCGTTGAAGTCATCGCGAGCGTTCAATGACCGATCGCTGGGCCTTGTCGAGAAGGATGTGCTGGACAGTGCGATCGGCCTGACCTATTCGCTCGGCCAGAACAACACGCTGGGCGTGGAATGGGTCAACAGCCGCATCCTTGGCTGGGATCGCGGGATCTCCGGCGTTCCGGAGAACGCCGCGTCATTGGTGATCAACGCCAATTTCCTGTTCCACCATGATCGGCTCTCGGTCAATTGGCTGACGATCTGGAGCGAGCCGTACGCAAGCTATCAGTCCTCGCTGCGCAGTGCGTACAAGTGGGACGACAACCTGAGCTTCGGGATCGACCTGCATTACGTGGATGCGCCTGATCGGAGGAGCGGCCTCCGGCCGTACCGGGATGAGGACCAGGTCGTGGTCAGGGTGCAGTACCAGTTCTGAAGCGAGACAGGCAATGAAACGGATCGACGGCATACGTTCAGCACACGGAAGCGAATCGCGATGAAGCAGGCGACAGCAGGACAACTCGAACAGACCCGCGAATACGACGTCATCATCGTCGGCTCCGGAACGGCCGGATCGACGCTTGCGCGGGAGCTGGCACGCGGTGGACGGCGCGTGCTGGTGCTGGAGCGCGGGCAGGATCGGACGCTCGACGAACGATTCAGCAGCCTCGTTGCGATCGCGAACGAGGTGAAGCTGGGCGACGAAGGCCTGTCGTCCATGCGCGGCCTGGTGGCCGGCGGTTCGACCAGCCTGTACTTCGGTGTCGCCGATTCCCCCGATTGCGCCTCGTTCGCGGCGCTTGGCATCGATGTCGCCACGGAGCTCGAAGCCATCAAGCGCGAATTGGGCGTCGCGATGCTGCCCGAAGCGAGGATGGGCGCCAAGCCGCTGGCACTGAAGCAAGCCGCGGAGAGCCTCGGGCACGCCTGGGTGCGTCGGGAGATGCTCGTGGACTTCGATCGCTATCCGGACTATGCGTATGACGCGAAATGGCGGGCGCGCGATTTCCTGGATGATGCGATCAGTGCGGGCGCGGATCTCGTCACGAGTGCGACCGTCAGCAAGCTGGTGATCGAACAGGGCAGGGTGGTTGGCGTGGAGTACGCGCGCAAGCGCGGCTTCGGAAAGGAATTGCAGCGCATCCATGGCCGCAAGGTGATCGTGGCCGCGGGCGAGATGGCGACGCCGCAACTGCTGCGCGACAACGGCATCGCGGGAATCGGCGCCCGCGGGTTCTATTGCAATCCCGGCTATGCGCTCTACGGCATCGTGCCCGGCCTTCGCGGAAACGATGGCTACGTCGGCAGTTCTTCCGCGCAGATCTCGCCCGAGGTCGAACTGGGCGATGCCAATGTCCACCGCAGCCTGCATCGGATGATGATGCTCGGCGGCATGAAGCTGCGACACCTCTTTTCCTACCCCGGCACGCTCGGGATCGGCGTGAAGGTCAAGGATGGTTTCGGCGGCGAACTTCGTCCGGACGGACGCTTCCACAAGCGCATGGACGACAAGGACCGCGAGAAGCTCGCTCTCGGGCGGAACGAGGCCCTGCGCGTCCTGGAGAAAGCCGGGGCTCGCCACATCACCGACTTCGGCCTGACCGCGGCAGGTCGCATCGGCGGCCTCGTGCGCATCGGCGAGCATGTCGACAGCCGCTTCGAGACCGAAGTCGCTGGCCTCCATGTCTGCGACGGATCGGTGATCCCGGACGACCAGCGCGGGACGCCGACGCTGACCATCGTGTGCATGGCGCGGGCCCTCGCGAAAATGCTGCTCTCCGAATCCTCGGCCGATCGCACTGACGCACAGCTGCGCAGCGATGCCCGAGAGGTCGTTGCGGAGGCATGACGGCGTGGATATCGAATGCGGAGAACGAAGGCAACGCCACAGGCGTTCCGGGACTGCTCGGTCGGAGCGTCCTTCGCCTGTGCTGCCTGTTGCTCTGCGTCCTCGCCCTTGCCTTGCCGATCGCGCATGTCGCCTGGAACAGCTCCGGATCCGGCCAGTGGACCCTGTCGAAGGACGATGGCCAGGTAAAGCTCTGGACGCTGAAGACGCCTGGGTCATCCCTGGTCCAGGTGAAAGCAGCAGTGCGCGTGAAGTCGAAGCTGGCCGGCCTGATGCGGCTGATGGAAGACATGAGCTGTGCGGATGCGGGCTGCTACGACGAGGCCATCGTCGAGCGCCTGGCGACGCCGCCGGGGCAGTACGCCGCCTATATCCGCTTCAAGTTCGACGTTCCCGGTATCCACACGCAGGACTACGTGCTGCTGCAGCAGCGCGTGCAGGATGTGGACACCCGGAAGGTGACGATCGACATGATCGCGGCGCCTTCCAGGGTCGCTCGCGACGCATGCTGCGTGCGGATCACCCATCTCCACACGCACTGGACGCTGACGCCCACGCCGGATGGTCACGTCGACATCGAATATTCCCAGGACACCGACTCCGGTGGCCTGCCATACCCGATCGCCAATCTCCTGCTGATCGAGGGCACCTACCAGGTCATGCGGGGGATGCAGGATCTGATGGAAAAACCGCGGTACCGGATCGGAAGTTTCAGGGATATCAGGGAGCTTCCGGCGCAATGACCAGAAACAGGACGAACACATGACCAATGAAACAACGCCCTCGCGCAGGCGCTTCGCTCCGCGCCGTATCCTCAAGTTCGCGGGCTACGCCCTGATCGCGCTGGCGGCCGTCGGCCTCATCGCGCATTTCGCCTGGAGGCTTTCGGGATCGAACGAATGGCAACTCTCGAAGGACGAGGGGGGCGTCAAGCTGTGGACGCTCAAGAAGCCCGGCTCGAACCTGGTTCTCGTGAAGTCCACGGTCCGGGTGAAGGCCAGCCTCTCGGGCATGGTCAGGCTTCTGGAAGGCATGAGCTGCGCCGACGCCGGCTGCTACGACGAGAAGATCATCGAGCGGCAGCAGACGCCTCCCGGTCACTACGCGGCCTATACGCGATTCAAGTTCGATGTCCCGGGCGTCCACACGCAGGAATACGTGCTGTTCCAGCAGCGCTTCCAGGATCCGGAAACCCGGCAGATCCGTGTCGACCTGATCGCGGCGCCGAGCCGGACGCCGCGCGATCCCTGCTGCGTCCGCATCACCCACCTGCACAACACCTGGCGCCTCACGCCGCAGCCCGGCGGTTTCGTCGACATCGAGTTCACGCAGGACACCGATACCGGTGGGCTGCCCTATCCGCTGGCGAACCTCGCCCTGACGGAGGGCACGTTCCAGGTGATGAAGGACATGCAGAGCCTGATGGACAAGCCGCGCTACCGCATCGACAGCTTCAACGACATCCAGGAACTTCCCGGCAAGTGAGCCGGCACAAGGAAACGACGACATGAACACCACAGCTACTCCCGCCAAGCGCGGATTCTTCTCGCCGCGCCGCCTGATCAAGTTCGCCGCACTCGGCTCAGTCTCGCTGGTCCTGCTCTACGTCGTCGCCGACTGGGCGTGGACGATGTCGGGCTCCAACACGTGGGAACTCAAGATCGACGAGGACGGCACCAAGGTCTACACCCTCAAGGCTCCGGGCGATCGCTCGATCAAGGTGCGCGGCGTGACCCGTTCGAAGGAATTCACCATCAGCACCCACATCGCGCCGTTCTTCGACGAGAACATCCAGAAGGATTGCAGCCAGTGGGTGGAAGGTTGCTTCGAGTACCGCATCCTCAAGAAGTGGGAAAAGAACTCGCCGTACAACGTGACGATGTGGAGCGTGGAGATGCCGCCGTTCTCGCCGAGGCAGATCCTGTTGCAGGGCAATCTTTCCCAGGATCCGGTCACCAAGGTGCTGACGATGGAGAACATCGCCGCGCCGAACAAGCTCCCGACGGATGATTGCTGCGTTCGCCTCGACCATGTGCACAACGTCTTCAAGTACACCCCGCTCGGCGATGGCACGGTCGAAGTTGAATTGACCTACGACATCGACATGGGAGGCCTGTTCCCGCATCACCTGCTGAACATGGCCGCGCCGCGCGAAGTGCACAAGATGCTGACCGTGGACACGCCCAAGCTGCTGCGTCGTCCCGAGTACCTCAGCGCCAGGCTGGACTTCGTCGACGAGGGCCTCAAGAGCACGGCGCAGGCGCCGGTCGCTCCCGCAGCGATGCCCGAAGCCGCACCGTCGACCGATGGTGCACCGCGTCCAGCAGGCGCGGGTATCTGAGCACGATGCCGCGTCGCGCCCCCAAGGGGGCGACGCGGCAGGCGGCGGGCTAGCGGCAGCAATGCGCAGGGAAGGAGTTGGACAGGGATGAACACTGGAAGGCGGACAGGGATGCACACGGGGGTGCACATGGGGATGAATGCGACGACGAGCAGCGGCAGCGCTGCGGGAACGGCGTGGATCGAAGCGCGTTTCCGCGAGTTCGGTGATCGCGACATGGCCGTCGGCGACGACGGCGTCGTGACCTACGCGCAGTTCGTCGAGCGCATCCTGCGCTGGCGCCACGTCCTGCGCGAATGGGGGCTCGTCGGCGGCGACAGCGTCGGACTGGTGGGCGATTACCACGTCGACACGCTCGCGCTGCTCCAGGCGCTCCTGGACACAGGCTGCATCGTCACGCCCCTGGTCGAGGACGATCGCGCGCTGTTCGACGAACGCCTGGAGACGGTGCGCGCCGGGTGGCTGATCGAGACCCCGGCAACGGGACCGATCACGCCGCAGACCACCCGTGCGACGCGGCTGGGCGATCCCGAGCCACATCCGCTCCAGGCGCCGCTGGTCGAAGGCGGCCGGGCTGGACTGGTGATCTTCACCTCAGGCAGCACGGGCAAGGGCAAGGCGGTGCTGCTCGAGTACGCGCGCATGGTCGGCAAGTTCAGGGGCGCGGTGCGCGGCGGTTTCCGCACGCTGCTGTTCCTCAAGCTCGACCACATCGGTGGCCTCAACACGCTGTTCTCGGTGATCTTCAACGGCGGCACCGTCATCACCTGCGGCTCGCGCCAGGCCAAGGACATCTGCAACTGCGTCGAGCGCCATCGCGTCGAGTTGCTGCCGACCACACCCTCGTTCCTCACGATGCTGATGATGTCGGGCATGCACCGGCAGCACGACCTGTCTTCGCTGAAGGTCATCACCTACGGCACCGAGGTCATGCCGAATTCGACGCTGGCGACCCTGCACCGCGAGCTTCCGGAGGTTTCGCTCAAGCAGACCTACGGCCTGTCGGAGCTGGGCATCCTCTCGACGCGTTCGAAGGATTCGTCGTCGCGCTGGATGCAGATCGGCGGCGACGGCTTCGAAGTGCAGGTGCGCGATGGCCGGCTGTGGATCCGCAGCGCCCAGGCCATGCTCGGTTACCTGAATGCACCGAGTCCCTTCGATGCCGAAGGCTGGTACGACACCGGGGACCGCGTCGAGACCGACGGGGAGTACTTCCAGATCCTCGGCCGGGAATCGGAAATCATCAACGTCGCCGGCGAAAAGGTCTTCCCGGTCGAGGTGGAGAGCTTCCTGCTCACGCTCGACAACGTCCGCGACGTCGTGGTTCGGCAGAAGCGCAGTCCGATCGTCGGCCAGATGATCTGGGCCGAGTTCGTGCTGGAACGCGAGGAAGAGCCTGCGGCATTCAAGCGCCGCGTGCTCGCCGAGTGCAGCGCACAGCTGGCGCCGTTCAAGGTCCCCGGCCACGTCACCATCGTGAAGGACGCGGAATTCGTGGGTTCGAGGTTCAAGAAGATCCGTCGCGCGACCGGCGATGCGGCACCGGCCCGTGACAGGGCAACGGCCGATGTGCCGCAAGGCGCCTGAGGCTCGCGACGGGAATGCAGACACACATGGAGCAGGTACGATGACGCAGGACATGAACAAGGTCGCCGTGGTCAGCGGCGGCAGCAAGGGTTTGGGGTTCAGCATCTGCGAACGCCTGGCCGATGAGGGGTATCGGGTCGCGACCTTCAGTCGCAAGAGCAGCGAAGCCATCGAAGCGCTGATCGCGCGCAGCGAAGGCCGCGTCTACTGGCAATCGGTGGACATCGCCGATCCGGGCCAACTGGCCGATTTCATGCGCAGCGTGAGGCAGCGCTACGGCCGTGTCGGCTACCTGGTGAACTGCGCCGGCATCGCCAACGAAGGCCTGCTCACGATGATGAAGCCGCGCGAGATCTCGCGCATGCTGGATGTGAACGTCACCGGCGCCATCGCGCTGACCCAGGCCTGCAGCAAGCAGATGATGGTCGGCGGCTTCGGATCGATCGTGAACGTGTCGTCGGTGGTCGGTGTCCGCGGTTTCAAGGGCGTCGCCGCCTACAGTGCGACCAAGGCAGCGCTCGACGGGTTCACGCGCAGCCTCAGCAAGGAGCTCGGTTCGATGGGCGTGCGCGTCAACGCCGTCGCCCCGGGCTTCATGGAAACCGACATGACCTCCGAGCTCACCCCGCAGCAGAAGGCGCGCATCGTGCGCCAGACGCCGCTGGGTCGCCTCGGCAACGTCGACGATGTCTCGTCCGTGGTCAGCTTCCTGTTGTCCGATGCGTCCGCGTTCATGACCGGCCAGACCTTCGTCGTCGACGGCGGCCTGACCGTCTGAGTCATGCCGTTGAAGTACAA
This sequence comes from Lysobacteraceae bacterium, assembly GCA_016789405.1. Classification (GTDB taxonomy): domain Bacteria; phylum Pseudomonadota; class Gammaproteobacteria; order Xanthomonadales; family Xanthomonadaceae; genus Lysobacter_I. The sequence continues at coordinate 150,965 of JAEUPQ010000011.1, read as the reverse complement.
GCGCGTTTCAATCCTGCAAGGAGCAATGCAATGAGCAATGAGATCAAGGGCGCCGTCGAGCGCGTCATCCGTCGTGTCGCCGAAGAACGCGGGCTGGCACTGCCTGCGCTGCGCGACGATACCGAGATCGTGGACGAACTGGGCTTCTCCTCCCTGGTGGTGGCGGCGCTGATCGCCAGCCTGGAGGAAGAACTCGGTTTCGACCCGTTCCAGGACGAGGACGTGATGATCACCGATGTGCGCACCTTCGGCGATCTGTGCCGGGTCTACGCCGACGGCATGGCCCGCGCGGGTTGATCCGCGACGCGTCGACAGGGCGGCAGGTTCTTGGTGGTTGACCTGGATTGCACAGCGATCCAGGTCGATGGCGGGTGGCGCCGGCAGGCGCCTGGAGTTTCACTGGTAGGGATGTCAGCACGATGAGCAGCAGGAACGACGATATCGCCGTCATCGGCATGGCCGGACGGTTCCCCGGCGCCAATTCCGTGTCCGAGTTCTGGGGAAACCTGCTCGAAGGCAAGGGCAGCATCCGCACGCTCGACGACGAAGTGCTTCGGCGCTCTGGCGTGACCGAGGAGGAGATCGCCGATCCCGACTACGTCAAGGTCGCCGCGACCATCGACAACGTCGAGATGTTCGACCCGGCGTTCTTCAAGATATCGCCGGTCGAAGCGGAACTCATGGATCCGCAGATCCGCCTGCTGCTGCAGTGCGCGTGGGAAACCCTGGAGGACGCCGGCTACGCGCGTCGCGACGCGCAGAACATCGGCGTGTTCGCGGGCGCAGGTGGCGTCACCACCGGCTACTTCGCGAATTTCATCAACCTGACCCGGCGCTTCGAGAAGATCACCGCCGGCGCGACGCACCTGGGCAACGACAAGGACTTCCTGTCGACCTACATCTCCTACAAGCTCAACCTCACCGGGCCGAGCATGACGGTGCAGACCGCATGCTCGACCTCGCTGGTCGCGCTGCACCAGGCGCGAATGAGCCTGCTTGCCGGCGAGTGCGACATGGCCATGGCCGGCGGCGTCACCATCCGCGTGCCGCACGAGCAGGGCTATCGCTATCGCGAAGGCTACATCTTCTCGAAGAGCGGCCGGATCAGCACCTTCGACGCCGCAGCCGACGGCGTGGTCTTCGGCAACGGACTCGGGCTTGTACTGCTCAAGCGCCTCGATGCGGCGATCGCCGACGGCGACAACATCCATGCGGTGATCAAGGGCTCGGCGATCACCAATGACGGCCGCGGCAAGATGAGCTACGCCGCCAGCAGCGCGAAGGGCCAGATCACCTGCGTCCGCGCCGCGATGCGCGATGCGGGCGTGGACGCGGCGGAGCTGGGTTTCGTGGAATCGCACGGCACCGGCACCGCGATGGGCGACCCCGAGGAAGTGAAGGCGCTGTCGGCGGCCTTCCGCGAATACACCGATGCGCGCGGCTACTGCGCGCTCGGCGCCGTCAAGACCAACATCGGGCATCTCGAAGCCGCAGCCGGCATCGTGGGCTTCATCAAGGCGGCCCTGGCGGTCAAGCATGGCCGCATCCCGCCGACGCTGCACTACGCGTCTCCCAATCCGCGCATCCGTTTCGAAACGACCCCCTTCTACGTCAACAGCGAGCCGGTGGCATGGGATGCGGGCCGCAAGCCGCGGCGCGCGGCGGTGAACAGCCTCGGGGTCGGCGGCACCAATGCCTTCGTCGTTCTCGAGGAATATCGCAGGTCGTCGAAATCGACGGGACGCAGTGCGAAGCTGCAGGCGCTGCCGCAGGTCGTGCCGCTGTCGGCGAAGACCGATGCGGCGCTGCATGCGCTCGCGACGCGATTGGCGGATGCGATCCGCCAGGCCGATCCGCGCCCCGGCCTTGCCGACATCTCGCACACGCTGTGCGTCGGCCGCGAGCACATGGCGCGTCGCGCGGCCTTCGTGGCCGAGGATCATGATGCGCTGCTCGAGGCGCTGGATGCCTTCCTGCGCAACGAGCCCCTGCCGCTGCCGCAGGGTCGCGAGGCCGCACTGGCCGCGACATGGCAGGCCGGCGAAGACGTCGACTGGACCGTGCTGCGTGGCGACGGAAAGCCGCACCGCGTCAGCCTCCCGACCTATCCCTTCGCGCTGGAGCGCTGCTGGATCGACGAGGTCCCGGAAGCCGCGACCGCTGCGCCGGCCTCGCGCCTGCATCCGCTGGTGCATGCCAACACCTCCGACCTGAACGAGCAGAAGTACAGCAGCAGCTTCGGCGGCGAAGAGTTCTTCCTCAGGGACCACGTCCTGCGCATCGGCGGGCAGTCGGGCGGTGGCGCGCGTTCGCAACGCATCCTGCCAGGCGTGGCCTACCTGGAAATGGCGCGTGCCGCGATCGAATGCGCGGCGCCCATCCATCGCGATTCCGCGGTGCTGCAACTTGAAGACGTGGTCTGGCTGCATCCGATCTCGGTGGCCGCGGAAACGTCAGTGCACATCGCGCTGGTCGCGCGGGCCGCGTGCGGTGCCTCGGCCCAGCGCATCGACTTCGAGGTCTACACCAGCGACGACCGCATCCATTGCCAGGGCCGCTGCCGTCACGTGGCCGCCGTCGATGCGCCTTGCCATGACCTCGGCCAGCTCTCGGCGCGCATGGGCGACACCCAGTGGGACGCGCCCCGGCTCTACGATGCGTTCCGCACGATGGGCCTCGAATACGGTCCGGCGCACCGGCCGATCACCACGCTGTCCACCGGCGACAACGAAGTGCTCGCCCGGCTTCGACTGCCCGCGCAGGCAGAGGGCGGGGCGGATGGCTTCGTCCTGCATCCGAGCCTGATGGATGGCGCCCTGCAGGCAGCCACGGCGCTGCTCTTCGATCCGGAAAGCCCGCCTGTCAACCCGATCGTGCCCTTCGCGCTCGAGCGCGTGCGCATCCTCGACGCGTGCCCGGAAGACATCCGGGTCTGGGCCCGGCACTCCGAAGGCTCGCGCCCCTTCGACAAGTCGGCGCGTCTCGACGTCGACCTCATGGACGAGACCGGCCGCGTGCTGGTCGAGATCCGTGGCTTCATGGCACGACCGCTGCGTCGCAGCGCCGCAGGCAGCTTCCTCGCCACGCGCACCTGGCGCACCGATGCCTCGCTGCCGGTCGCCTCGGCCTATGCCGGGCAGCACGTGGTGCTGTGCGCGCTCCCGCAGATCCAGCCCGAGCGCATCGCGCGCGACTGCGAGCTGCTCGCCTGCGATGAGGATGCTTCGATCGCCGATCGCTACACCGAGCTGGCACGCGTGTGCTTCGCCAAGTTGAAGCGGGTGTTCGCATCGCGGCCGGAAGGTCGCACCCTGGTCCAGGTCGCCCTGCCGTCCTCGGCCGATGCTGCGTTGGCGGCCGGCCTGGCCGGCATGTTCCGCACCGCGCGGCTGGAGAACCCGCACGTCTCGGGCCAGCTGATCCTGGTCGACCAGGACATCAGCACCGAACGACTCGGCGAGTTGCTGCACGAAGAACGCGGCCACCCGCACGACTGCCTGATCCGCTACGTCGACGGCGTGCGCCAGGTCGAACACTGGGAACTGCTGAAGTCCGAAGCGCCGAGCCTGTTCGAGCACGAGGGCGCGTTCCGGGATCGTGGTGTCTATGTGATCACCGGTGGTCTCGGTGGACTGGGCAAGCTCTTCGCGCGAGAGATCCTCTCGAGGACGCCGACGGCACGCGTGGTGCTGTGCGGCCGATCCTCGGCGGGCGAGGTCGCACGGTCGCGGGATGCCTCGGCGGCGCTGGAAGCGCTGCGCGCAGGCGGCGGTGCGGTTGAGTACCGCAGCCTCGACCTGGGCGATCTCGAATCGCTGCGATCCACGATGGCGGACATCGTCCGCGAGCACGGCAGGATCGACGGCATCCTGCACAGCGCGGGCCGCATCGCAGACAACTACATCCTGCGCAAGACGGAAGACGAATTCCTGTCGGTGCTGGCGCCCAAGGTGCGCGGCACCTGGCTGCTCGACCAGGCCACGCAGGATCTCGACCTGGACTTCTTCGTCCTGTTCTCCTCGCTCACCGCGGCGGTCGGCAACGTCGGCCAGGCCGACTACGCCGCCGCGAACGGCTTCATGGACGAGTTCGCGGGCTGGCGCAACGGCCTGGTGCGCGCCGGCGATCGCAAGGGACACACGCTGACGATCCGCTGGCCGCTGTGGCAGCACGGCGGCATGAAGCCCGAGCCGGCCGAGATCGAGCTGCTGCGCGAGACGACGGGCATCTACCCGATGCGCACCGGTACCGGCATGCGCATGTTCTACCGAAGCCTTGCGCGCGGCCTTGACCAGGCCCTGGTGATGGAAGGCGAGCTGGCGGCGATGCAGCGTGCGCTGGGCCATGGCGCCATGCTGCATGCGGCGCGCACGCTCCCCGAGCCGGAGAAGGCGACGGCCAGCACGAGCGGTGGCAGCGACGGCGAACGCGTCGAACGTTTCCTCTGCGACATCCTGGCGGCCGTGCTCAAGCTGCCTGCCGAACGCATCGATACGCGTGCGGCGCTCGAGAACTACGGCATCGACTCGATCCTCGCGCTGGACCTGACCCGCGCACTCGAGGCGCGCTTCGGCGCGTTGCCCAAGACGCTGTTCTTCGAATACCTGACCATCGCCGAGCTCGCGGGCTATTTCGCGAAATCGCATGCCGCCACGCTCGAACGCGTGCTCGCCGGCGGCTCCGCGCAGGCCGCACCGGCGGCCGCGCGCGAGGCACAGGGCGAAGGCGAGGGCATCACCAGCATCCGCACGCGCAATCGCTGCCGGGTGGCCGACAGCGAGGCGACGATCTCGCGCGAACCGATCGCGATCGTCGGCGTCAGCGGCCGCTACCCGGAATCGCCGGACCTGCGCGCGTTCTGGCGCAACCTGCGCGACGGTCGCGACTGCATCGTCGAAGTGCCCGGCGATCGTTGGGACTGGCGCGACTACTACAGCGAGGACCGCAGCGAGAAGGGCCGCCATTTCAGCAAATGGGGCGGCTTCATCGAAGGCGTGGACGCCTTCGACGCGCGCTTCTTCAACATCTCGCCGGTCGAAGCCGAGAACATCGACCCGCAGGAACGCCTGTTCCTCGAACATGCCTGGCATGCCGTCGAAGACGCCGGCTACACGCGCGAGGCACTGCGCATCGCCAATGGCAACGATCCCGAAGGCCGCGACCTGCCGGCGCAGGTCGGCGTGTACGCGGGTGCGATGTACGGCGAGTACCAGCTGTTCGGTGCCGAGGCCAGTCTCGTCGGCGAGCGCATGGGCTTCGCCAGCAATCCGGCGAGCATCGCGAACCGTGTCTCCTACTTCCTGAACCTCCACGGTCCCAGCATGACCGTGGACACGATGTGCTCGTCCTCGCTCACGGCGATCCATCTCGCCTGCCAGGACCTGCGCCTCGGTCGCACGGCGCTCGGGATCGCGGGCGGCGTGAACGTCACGATCCATCCCAACAAGTACCTGATGCTCAGCGCGGGTCAGTTCATCTCCGGCGACGGCCATTGCCAGAGCTTCGGCGAGGGCGGCGACGGCTACATCCCGGGCGAAGGCGTGGGCGTTGTGGTGCTCAAGCGCCTGTCCGACGCGCAGCGCGACGGCGACCGCATCCATGCCTTGATCCGTGGCACCTCGCTCAGCCATGGCGGCAAGACCAACGGCTTCACCGTGCCCAATCCGCAGGCGCAGGCCAGCGCGATCCGGCAGGCGCTGCGCGATGCGGAGGTCGATCCGCGCCACATCGGCTACATCGAAGCGCACGGCACCGGCACACGGCTGGGCGATCCGATCGAGATCGCAGCGCTGGCCAAGGTCTTCCAGGAAAACACGCAGGACACCGGCTTCTGCGCCATCGGTTCGGTCAAGTCGAACATCGGGCATGCCGAAGCCGCGGCCGGCATTGCCGGATTGACCAAGGTCCTGCTCCAGCTGCGCCATCGCCAGATCGTGCCTTCGCTGCACTCGGCACGCCTCAACCCGCACATCGATTTCGCCAGCACGCCGTTCGTCGTCAACCAGTCGCTGCGCCCGTGGGATGCGCCGATCGTCGACGGCCGGCGCATGCCGCGCATCGCCGGCATTTCCTCGTTCGGTGCGGGTGGCTCGAATGCCCACCTGATCGTCGAGGAGGCGCCGCAGTCGGCCGTGGTCGAGGCGCAGGGCGCGCTGCTGTTCCCTGTTTCGGCGCGCAATGCCGCCCAGCTTCGCCAGAAGCTGTCGGAACTGCTGGCCTTCCTCGAAGAGGATGCGCAGGCCGACGTCCCGCTGTCGTCGCTGGCATGGACGCTGCAGCACGGCCGCGAGGCGATGGACCATCGCTGGATCGCACGCGCGGACGATCGCGCGACCCTGGTCGCTCGCCTGCGCGACTGGCTTGCCGAGGGGTCCGCACGAGATGTCTGGAACGATGATGCGCGCCCGCACCGCGAGGCCCTGTCGGTCCGCGCCCGCGACGAGGCCGATGCTGACGTTCAGCGCCACGTCGATGCCCGCGATCTTGCCGCTGTCGCAGCCGAGTGGGTGCGCGGCGCACGGCCGGACTGGTCGCGACTGCATCCGCGCCGGCCCGCGATCGTGTCGCTGCCGGGCTATCCCTTCGCGCGCCAGCGCCACTGGCGCGATCCCGCCGCGTCGATCCGCAGCCGGGGGCTCGCTGCAGCCGGCGTTGCGCCGCTGCATCCGTTGCTCCACGAGAACGCCTCGGGCCTCGATGGCGTTCGCTATCGCGCCCGCTTCGCGGCCGGCGATTCGGCGCTGCATGGCGACGGCCGGCTCACCCTCGGCGCCAGCCTCGACATGGCGCTCGCCGCATTCCGCCATGCGACGCAGGCAGCCGCGCAGGGCGATGCCGCCGGTGCGCTCGAACTCCGCGAGCTGCGCTGGTCTGTGCCGCAGCCATCGGTCGTCGGGCAGCCGCTCACGATCCATCTCCACGACTGGGATGGCCAGGCTGCGGCATTCGAGCTGGTGATGGGCGAGGGCGATGCGGAGCGCGTGCTTTCGCAGGGCCGCGTGTCGCGCAGCAGTGCGCCCGTCGGCATGCGTGCGACGGGGCCGGCCACGCGCATTGCGATCCCCGCGCCGAGCAGCGCGGCGAACATCGGGCTGCCGGGGCTGGCGAATTCGAGCGTAGCGGATCTGCCTGCACATGCGATCGAGGTCGCGTTCCGCGCGATGCTGCCCGATGCGAACGCGCAGGTCGCCGCGATCGACAGCGTGCGCTGCATCTTCCCGCTGCAGGGCGCTGGCGAAGCGCAGGTGCACGCGCGTGCCGGCGCCCATGATCTCGATCTGTGCGACGCCAGGGGCACGACCTGCATCGAACTGCGCGGCATCCGTGCTTCGGCTTCGATTGCGGATTCGATCGCGACGATGGCCGCAAGCACCGTGCAGGTCGTGGATTCCGGCAAGACGGCCACGACTGCGATCGACAAGGTGGCGACGAAGGCCTCGTCTGCCGCGGGCACGCCCGCTCCCAGTCAGGCTTCGCAATGGCGCACGATCGCCTTCGCGCCTGCGCTGGTCGATGGCGCGTCGGCGCCGGTCTCGACCGGCGCTGGCAACCTCGGCCCGGTGCCGGCCAAGCCGGCAGGCCTGGCGCTGGCACCGACGACGACACCGTTGCTCGAAGCGGATGAGCAGCCGCTGCTGCCGAAACCGTCGAGCATCGTGCTGCCCGCGCTCGACGTGGCAGCCGTTGCGCCGGCGTTCGCGCATCGCGTGCTCCCGAAGCCGACGGGCGTTGTGCTTGCTGCACCTGCGTCGCTGGCTCTGCCAGGGACAGGGGAGCATGTGCCCGCCAAGCCGCGCCTGGCACTGGCTTCGCTCGCTGCGGTCAGCAGGAACGACATCCCGGCTGCAACGGCGTCTGCTTCGTCGCAGGTGACGCTTGCAGCGCGCGATGACGGTCTTCTCGTGCTGCGCATCGACGCCGGGCAGGGCAATCACCTCGACGCACGCCTGCTGGCCGCGCTGCTCGGCGCGCTGCGCGCTGCGGAAGGCATCGCCGACGCCCGCCTGCTGCAGATCGAGGGGCGCGTGGATGGCTTCCTCGCTGGAGATGCCGAGTCGCACGCGCTGGCCCTGCATCACGGCCTGTATGCCGCGATCGTCTCCTGCAGCCTGCCGGTCATCGCCGTGGTACGCGGCGACGCGCGTGGCGTCGGCGCTGTGTTCGCCGCATGCGCCGACCTGCTGCTGCTTGCCGACACCGCACGCTTCGATGTGGTCGATGTGGCGTCGCCGGCCGCGCTTGAACCCCTGTGGTCCGCACGCTTCGGCCAGGCCGAGGCGCGCGACCTGCTGTACCTGCGTCCGCGCGCGACCGGTGCCGAGCTGCGTGCGCGCGGCTGGTGCTGCGAAGTGGCGACCGCCACTGCGCTGGATGCACGCCTCGACGCCATCGCCGGCGAGCTGCTCGCCGGCGCGCCCAGGTCCCTGCGATTGCTGAAGACGCACCTCGCCCGGGACATGGTGCAGGCGCTCGGGGCCATGCCGGTCGAGCCGGTCACGGCGTCGGCATCGCCGGCTGAACCTTCCGCCATGTCGGCATCGAAGCTGCTGTCGATTCAGGCACAGGGTGCCGGTGTGCTGCTGGCGCGCGTGCCATCCACTCCCGGGAAGAAGGCGCGCAAGACCGACGGGATTGCGAGCGCGCTGCGCGAGTCGCTCGCCGAAGCCGCGCGACGTGGCTGGCGCTGCGTGGTGCTCGACCTGACGGATCGGGACACCGGCAAGGCGCTGTCGTCCGACGCAAGCGAGGCGCATGCGCGCACGCTGGCCGAAGTCCTGCGCGATGCACCACTGCCTGTGGTCGTCGCGCTACCGGAGGCGATCGAAGGGCATGCGTGCGAAGGACATGCGTGGTGGATCGCGTTGCACGCGTTCGCCGTGGTGCATGCCCGTGAAGGTCGTTACACCCTGCAGTCCGCGCTTCGTTCCGCGCCGCTTGCCGCGTCGACCGCGGCCTTGCTGCGCACCGCGTTCGATGCGGAAACGGCGCAGGCGCTGCTGCTCGACGCGGGCGAGACCGATGGCGCAGCGCTGCATGCCCGCTGCCCCGCGCTGTCAGTGGTGGCGGCGAGCGAAGTGCTGGCGACCGCGCTGGCCATGGCCGCGTCCATCGCGACGCTGCCGGCGTCGTCGCTGGCGCCGACGCTGGCGAAGCGTGCGAACGCTCTGAAGATGGCGGAACCGCTGCCGGCCGTCGCTTCGCTTGCCGTGTCCGGCGAGCACGTGGGCAGCGAGCCGTGGACGCTGGACTCAACGGTGATTTCTGCGGCGCTCCATGCCGATGGCGTGGTCGAAGTGCGCATGGCGGACCGCGATGCGCGCAACATGTTCTCCGAAGCGTTCAGCGACGGCATGCGCGAAGTCTTCGCGCGGATCGCCGAAGACTCGCGCTGTCGCGTGGTGGTGCTGACCGGCTACGACAACTACTTCGCGTCCGGCGGCACGCCGGAAACGCTGTTGTCGATCCAGGAAGGCCGAGAAGTCTTCACCGACAACACCGTGTTCGCGCTGCCGCTGTTCTGCCCGGTGCCGGTCATTGCGGCCATGCAGGGCCACGGCATCGGTGCGGGCTGGGCCTTGGGCATGTACGCGGACGACGCGCTGTTCTCCAGCGAAAGCCGCTATGTCAGCCCGTACATGGGTTACGGTTTCACGCCCGGCGCGGGCGCCACGGGCCTGTTCCCGGCGCGCATCGGCCAGGACCTCGGGCGTGAATCGCTGCTCGCCGCGCGCGAGTACGCGGGCGACGACCTGCGTGCGCGCGGCCTGCGCCAGCGCGTGTTTCCACGCGTGCGCGTCGTCGACGAAGCCATGGTCCAGGCACGGCGCATCGCGCGCCTGCCGCGTGCCTGGCTCGAGGCCGTCAAGACCGAGTGGGCCGCGCCTGCGCGCATCGCGCTGGCGGACGTCTTCGCGCGCGAACTCGCGATGCATGCCGCGACCTTCGTCGGAGATGCCGGCACGCTCGCTCGTATCCGTGCGCGGTTCTCGCCGGCGCAGGCGACGGTGTCGTCGCCGGTCGACGTGCCTGTCACGCCTGCGCCGGACATGCCGGCACGCACGGTCGTCGCGGCACCGTCGACGATGCCTGCCGCGCTTGATGCTGCTTCGCTCGTTCCGCAGCTGAAATCGCTGCTCGCACATGAGCTGCGCATGGAGGAGTCGGAGATCGGCGAGGACGAGCAGTTCGTCGACCTCGGCCTGGATTCGATCACCGGCGTGACCTGGATCCGCCGGATCAACGAGACCTGGGGCACCGACATCGAAGCGATCCGGGTCTACAGCTACCCGACGCTTCGACTGCTGGCCGCGCACGTGGCCGAGGAAGCGACCAAGGCCGGTGGACTTTCGCCTGCGGCACAGCCGAGCCAGGCCGTCATCGCGCCCGTCGCCGATCCAGCTCCGGTCGTCGCGACCGTCGCATCGTCCAACGCCTCTGTTTCCGTCGATGCAAACGCACTGGTTCCTCAGCTGAAAGCGCTGCTCGCGCATGAACTGCGGATGGAGGAGTCGGAGATCGGCGAGGACGAGCAGTTCGTCGACCTCGGCCTGGATTCGATCACCGGCGTGACCTGGATCCGCCGGATCAACGAGACCTGGGGCACCGACATCGAGGCGATCCGGGTCTACAGCTACCCGACGCTTCGACTGCTCGCCGCGCACGTGGCCGAGGAAGCCGGCCTGCTCGCCGTGTCTCCGGCATCCGCGGACGTCGCGCCTGCGCCTGCTCCGATGCCGGCGGCGATTGAAGTCGTGCCGCCGTCGCCTGGGATCATGGCGAGTCCCGTCGTCGAGCTGCGCTCGCGTCGCGCACGCGGCGCACAGGCATCCGCAGGCCGTGCCGGTCCGATCGCGATCATCGGCATGGCCGGTCGGTTCGCGAAGTCGCCAGACCTGGATGCCTTCTGGCGGAACATCGCCGAAGGCCGCGACTGCATCGAGGAAGTGCCGGCCGATCGCTGGGACATCGACGCCTATTTCCAGGCCGGCGATGTCGCCCCCGGGCGCACCTACAGCCGCTGGATGGGCGTGCTGGCGGATGCCGACGCCTTCGATGCGACGTTCTTCAACATTTCGCCACGCGAGGCGCGGGCGATGGACCCGCAGCAGCGCGTCTTCCTCGAAGCCTGCTGGCACGCCATCGAGAACGCCGGGCACGATCCGAAGTCGCTCGGTGGCAGCCGCTGCGGCGTCTTCGCCGGTTGTTCCGCGGGCGATTACCACCAGCGCTCGCGTCGTGAACAGTGGAGCGGGCAGGGCTTCACCGGCGCCGCGCCTTCGATCCTCGCCGCGCGCATCGCCTACGTGCTGGACCTGCATGGTCCGAACCTGTCGATCGACACCGCGTGCTCGTCCTCGCTGGTCGCCATCGCCACCGCCTGCGACAGCCTCGCGAGCGGGGGCAGCGATCTTGCCTTGGCCGGCGGCGTGAACGTGATGTCCGGACCTGCCATGCAGGTCATGACCGCGCAGGTCGGCATGCTATCGCCCGACGGCCGCTGCTTCGCCTTCGACGCGCGTGCCAACGGCATCGCCAATGGCGAAGGCGTCGGCGTGGTCCTGCTCAAGCGCCTCGCCGATGCCGAACGCGACGGCGACCGCATCGAGGCGGTCATCGAGGGCTGGGGCGTCAACCAGGATGGCCGGACCAACGGCATCACCGCGCCGAACGCCGATTCCCAGGCGCGCCTGCAGCGCGAGGTCCATGCGCGCTTCGGCATCGACCCGGCCGGCATCCAGCTGATCGAGGCGCATGGCACCGGCACACCGCTGGGCGATCCCATCGAAGTGGCGGGCCTGAAGGCCTCGTTCGCCGGCCACGCCATGGTGGAAGGTTCGTGCGCGCTCGGCTCGGTCAAGAGCAACATCGGGCACTGCCTGACGGCCGCCGGTGTTTCGGGCCTGTTGAAGGCAGCGCTGGCGCTGCGCCATCGTCAGTTGCCGCCCGCTGCGAACTTCGCGAGGCTCAATCCGCACATCGCGCTGCGCGGCACGCCGTTCTACGTGAACGAGCAGCTGCGTGCGTGGGACGTGGCACCGGGCCAGCTGCGTCGTGCCGCGGTCAATTCCTTCGGTTTCAGCGGCACGAACGCACACGTGGTCCTCGCCGAGTACCCGGCGCACGGCACGACGGCGAATCCCATCGAGACGCGTCCCGAACTGGTCATGCTGTCCGCGCGCAGCCGCGATCGCCTGCTGGCCCAGGCGCAGGCGTTGCACGCAGCGCTGCAGGGCACTGGCGCCTGGGCGCCCACGCTCGCCGACATCGCGCATACGCTGCGCGTCGGTCGCGAGTCCATGGTCGAACGCCTCGCCGTGGTCGCGACGTCCGTGGCGGATCTTGTGTCCCGCCTCGGCAGCTGGATCGCACGCGAGAATGACGCGTCGCGCGCCATGCCCGAGCGCGTGCGCGATGGACGCGTCGGCGGCGGCCGCGGGCTGTTGCCCGCGCTTTCGGCCGACCCGGATTTCCGCGGCATCGTCGACAAGTGGATCGCACGTGGCGAACTCGATCGCCTCGCGGAACTCTGGGTCGAGGGCCTTGAACTCGATGGCGCGGCCTTTGTCGCGACCGGCGTGGCGCCGCGTCGCGTCGCGCTGCCGGGCTATGCCTTCGCGCGCGACCGCTACTGGCTGGACGGCACGCCGGACGTCGAGTCGCCGGCGGGCGAGGGCATCGCGCTGCTGCATCCGCTGGTGCATCACAACGTGTCGACGCTCGACGGACAGCGTTATCGCAGTCGTTTCGATGCGCGCTCGCCGGTGATCGCCTTGCAGTCGCCGACGGCGGCACTCTGCCTGGAGATGGCGCGCGTCGCCATTACCGACGCATTGCCCGGCACGCTGCCCTTTGGTGGCCAGTGGCGACTGCATGACATCGCCTGGTCCGGCGACGCGCCGACCGAGGTCGTCGACATCGCGCTCGCGCGGGACGGTGAGGGCGCGGCGTTCGCCGTGCTGGATGCCGAAGGCCGCGTGTACTGCGAAGGACTGGCCACTCCGGCGGCTTCGTTCGACACGTCTGTTCTTCCGGACAACACCGCTTCGGATCCGCTGCTGCTCGCGCAGTTCCGTGACGCTGCACGAACCTGTCCAGGCGTCGCGCCTGCGGCACGGGATGCCGTTCGCGAAGTCTCGCGGCTTGGCGACCGCGCATCAGGCCTCCTGATGCTGCCCGAATCCCTGCGCACGACCGATGTGGACGTGCGTCGCACGCTGCTGCTGGATGCCGCGATGCTGGTGGCGCGCTGGTGTCTGGACGACATCGCGGCCAGTCCGACCCTCGTGTCCTCGCTGGACATCATCGGCGATGTGCCTGCGGACGGCGCCCGGTTGTCCGTGCATCGTCAGGGCGACCTCGCCACGCTGCGCATCGCAGACCAGGCCGGACGCGTCTTCCTGCAGCTCGATGGGCTGTCGCTGCATGCGACGACCCTTGATGCTTCGGCAACGATGCCCGCTGTGGCCATGACCGTCGCCACGCCGTCGCAGACGACGCCTGTCATCGTCGCGCAGCCGCAGGCCGAGGCAAGCGTTGCCGCCACGCCGTCCGTTCCGCTGTCGCGCATCCGCGACGAGCTGCGCGAGAGCCTGGCCGAAGCCCTGTTCATGCGCGCGGCCGACATCGACCCGCAGCGCTCGTTCACCGAACTGGGCCTCGATTCGATCATCGGCGTGGAATGGGTCAAGTCGATCAACAAGCGCTATGGCACCACGCTGTCAGCGACCCGCGTCTACGATCATCCCAGCGTCGATGCGCTGGCCACGCACCTGCAGGCACAGATGGCACCGGCAAAAATCGGACCGGCACCCGTCGCGCCGGCAGCGATCGCGCCGGTCGCACAGGCCGCGCCTGTCGCGGGTCCTGCGCCGGTCCCGACACCCGTCGCAGCATCGGCGGTCGCAGCATCGGCGCAGGCGAACATTCCTTCGCTCGCCGACATCGAACGCTCGCTGCGCGAAAGCCTCGGCGAAGCCCTGTTCATAGCGGCTGGCGACATCGACCCGCAGCGCTCGTTCACGGAACTGGGCCTTGATTCGATCATCGGCGTGGAGTGGGTCAAGGTCATCAATCGTCAGCACGGCACCACGCTGTCCGCGACCCGCGTCTACGACCATCCGACCGTGCGTGCACTGGCACAGCACCTGCACGCGCAGCTTGCTCCCATCGCGCCTGCCGCAGCCATCGCGCCCGTCGTCGTCCCGACGACGGCCACCGCGGTGGCCGCGACGCCCGCATCCGCAATCCCCGTGGCAGCAAAGGCGGCGCCAGCTGCCATGCCGGCCATCACCTTGGCCCAGCTCCGCGACGACGTGCGCAACAGCCTGGCCGACGCGCTGTTCATGCGCGCCGAGGACATCGATCCGCGACGCTCGTTCACCGAACTCGGCCTCGATTCCATCATCGGCGTGGAGTGGGTCAAGACCCTGAACCAGCGCCACGGCACCACGCTGTCCGCGACCCGCGTGTACGACCATCCGACGGTGGAAGCGCTGTCGGCGCATCTGCACGCGCAGTTGCCCGTCATTGCCGTCACGGTCGAGTCAGCGACGCCGTCCATCGACGTCGCTGCGACCGCAGCGGCTGCCGCCACGGCCCCGGCACTGTCCACGACAGTCGCCGTACTGCGCGCCCCGACGCCGAGCGTCGTCGACGGCCGGCGTGCACTGCGCGCTCGCGATGCAGGCGGCCTGCGCTTCGAACCGAAGTTCTCGCAGGCCTACCGCGAACTCTATTTCGCGGTCGACGGACTCGAGGGCGACTTCGCCGCAGAGGAGCGCATCGCCGTCCGCTGCATCCTGGCACCGGAAAGCAACGTGTCCCTGCGCGAACACGTCGTGTTCGGCCAGCACCTGCTGCCGACCGATGCCTGGCTGGAGCTGGTGATGGCTGCGTTCCGCACCTGCTTCTCGGCGGGCGAGGTCTCCCTGCACCAGATCGCGCTCGTCGCGCCGTTGATCGGCGTGCCCGGTCGCGGCACCGCCGTCGAGATCGAGTTCCGCCGCCATGGGGCCGGCCTGCTGTGCACCGTGCGTTCCGGCGCTGCGGAGGAGACCCGCGTCCACCTGCAGGCCCGTGTCGAGGCCCGCAGCGCCGCCGTCGCGCGCACGCCGCTGGTCGATGCGGAGACGTTCGCCGTTCGCGAACTTCGCGTCGCATCCGACATCCCGACGAATGCCGGACGCTGGTATGCGCCCTTGCAGGAACTGCGTTTCGGCGACGATCGCGCCGAAGGCCGCCTCCGCATCACCGAGCATGCACTGCGCTTCGTCAGTGAGCCGTTCGCGCTGTACGGCGCGCTGTGCACCGCGATCAACCACGCCAACTGGCGTGCGGCCCGCGACCATGGCGCCAGCGATGACCCGGCACTTGACCAGACATTCCTCCCGGTCCGGATCGAGCGGTTCGCCACGCTCGCCGCGATCGCGGGGCTGGACTTCACGGCACGCGTCGCCTTGCGCGAATCCGACCGCGACCGCATGCGCTTCGACATCGCGCTGGTCGATGCTGGCGGCCGCGAAGTCGCGATCATGGAAGGCGTGCTGCTCCAGCGCGTCGCCCGTGCGACCCTGCAGGCTTCGGCAGAGAGCGCGGCCAGGTCCGCGCTGTCGATGCCTGCGTTGCCGGTTTCGACCTCGGCGACTGCGGCGAGCATGGCCAGCGATGCGCCGGTCGCCATTGTCGGCATGGCGTGCCGCTATCCGATGAGCCCGGACATCGATGCGTTCTGGGACAACCTGCGCAACGGCCGCGACTGCGTGGTCGAAGTGCCGGAATCGCGCTGGGGCGCACGGGCCAACTGGTTCCATCCCGATCCGCGCCATCCGGATACCACCTATTCGCAGTGGGCGGGACTGGTCGACGACATCGATGCCTTCGACCCGCTGTTCTTCGGCATCTCGCCGGCGGAAGCGGAGATCATCGAACCGCAGCAGCGCGTGTTCCTCGAGGAATGCTGGAAAGCGCTGGAGAGCGCCGGCCATGCGCCGGGCAGCCTGTCCGGTCTCGCCTGTGGCGTCTACGTCGGCTGTGCAGCCGGCGACTACGTGCGCCGGCTCGGCGCGGCGGGCAAGGATGGGCTCGGTGCGGCATTCATGGGCACGTCGACGGCCATCCTGGCGGCGCGCATCGCCTACCACCTCAACCTCAAGGGGCCGGCGCTCGCGATCGACACCGCATGCTCGTCGTCGCTGGTCGCCGTGCACCTCGCCTGCGAAAGCATCCGCAGCGGCGAAAACGAAATGGCACTCGCGGGCGGCGTGAACCTGCTGACCACCGCGCACGGCCACGTCCTGACCGCACAGGTCGGCATGCCCTCGCGCGACGGTCGCTGCGCCACCTTCGATGCCGGCGCCAACGGCATCGTGTTCTCCGAAGGCTGCGGCGTGGTCGTGCTCAAGTCGCTGGCCGCCGCGCAGCGCGACCAGGACGAGATCCTCGGCGTGATCGCGGCGTCCGGCATCAACCAGGACGGCAAGACCAACGGCATCACCGCACCGAGTGCGACCGCACAGGAGCAGTTGCTGCGCACGACCTACGCCCGGTTCGGCATCGATCCGGCGAAGATCGGCTACGTCGAGGCGCACGGCACCGCGACGGCGCTCGGCGATCCGATCGAGGTCGACGCCCTCGGTGCTGTCCACGGGCCGAAGACCGCCACCGGCCGCGAGTGCGTGCTCGGATCGGTCAAGAGCAACATCGGCCATACCGGCTTCGCGGCCGGCGTGGCGGGCTTGATCAAGGTGCTGCTCTGCCTGCGCCATCGCACCCTGGTGCCATCGCTGCACTACACGACGCCGAACCCGCACATCGACTTCGCTGCCTCGCGCTTCCGCGTCGGCACCGCACTGTCGCCGTGGCAGGCGGATGGCCCGCGCATGGCATCGGTCAGCTCCTTCGGCTTCAGCGGCACGAACGCCCACCTCGTCGTCGCCGAGGCGGCGTCCGCAGCGGTGGACGTCGCGACCGGAGTCGCCCCGGATGGTCGCGTGCTCGTGGCGCTGTCGGCGCGGACTGCAGACAGCCTGGAAGCGCAGGTGCGTGCGCTGCTGGCCTGGGTCGACACCCATGCCGACGCGCTGGATCCGGTCACCTTCGCGCGCATGGCCTGGACGCTGCAGGTCGGCCGCGACGCGATGACCCATCGCATCGCGGTCCTTGCGGCCACGCCCACGGAGCTCGCCCAGCGTCTGTCGGATGCGCTGCGTCCGGAGGCGACTGCGCAGGGCGTGCATCGCGGGCGCATCGCGGGCGACGACGCGCTGCTGGCCTTCGCCGAAGACCCCGAGATGCATTCGGTCATCGATCGCTGGATCGAAACGCGCCAGCTCGGCCGCCTGGCAGACCTGTGGGTGCGCGGTTACGCGGTCGACTGGCGTCGCCTGCATGGCGCGCGCCTGCCTCGTCGCATGGCGGCGTTGCCGACCTATCGTTTCGCGCGCGAGCGCTGCTGGATCGACGGTGTCGCGGCCCGGGGCGAATCGGGCGTGGCGATGCTGCACCCACTGCTGCATCGCAATGTCTCCGATCTGTCGCGACAGGCGTATCGCAGTGTTTTCAGCGGGAACGAGTTCTTCCTCGCCGATCACCGCGTGGCGGGGCGCCGGGTGCTTCCGGCGGTCGCGTACTTCGAGATCGCCCGGGCGGCGCTGCGCGACGCATCGCCGGTCGCGATCACGAATGACCAGGTCATCGAACTGCGCCATGTCGCCTTCGCCCAGCCGCTCTTCGCGGATGGCGGGGCGGGGCTGTCGGTCGAGGTGTTCGAGGGCGACGATGGTCGCTTCGGCTTCGAGGTCTTCGGTGCGGACGACGCGGGCGGCGAGACGCCGCTGCACTGCGCCGGCAGCATCGCGCTTGCGCCGATGCCGGCCTCAGAACGCCTGCCGCTGGATGCGCTGCGCGCCCGGATGCCGCGTCGCCACGAGGCGGAGGCGCTCTACGCGCGCTTCGCTGCGCAGGGCCTGCAGTACGGACCTGCGTTCCAGGGCATCGTCGCGGCGACGCTGGGCGAGGGCGAATGCCTGGTCGAACTGCGCTTGCCGCAGGCGGCGCAGGCGGACGGCTTCACCCGCGACGGCGCCCAGCTCAATCCGGCACTGCTCGACAGCGCGTTGCAGGGCGCGATCCTGCTGCTCGATGCATCGACCGGCGACGCACCCAGCGTGCCGTTCGCGGTGGAGTCGCTGCAGGTGCTGGGCGATTGCACCACGCGGATGCACGCCTGGGTGCGCAGCCGCGCGGGGGCCGGCGGCATGCGCATGACCGATCTCGATCTGTGCGATGAACATGGCGACGTCCGTCTGCGCATGCGTGGCTTCACCGCACGCACGCTGGACGTGCCGACCGCGTTCGACGAAGACCATTACCGCAACATCATCGACGGCGTCCTCAGCCGCGAGCTGTCTGCCGACGAAGCAGTGGAACTAGGTTGATCCCATGAAGGAAGCATTGGCGAACATCTATCGCGAACTCTCGACCGGACGGATCGGTCGCGACGAAGCGCTCGACCTGATCCGCGCCCTCAAGAAGGGCGAGCGGCGTGATCCCGGGCCCACGGCCGGCACGACGTTGCTGGCCGAACCGGCATGGATCGCGTCGTCCCGGCCGGACGGCGAGGCGGGTGCGTTCCCGCGTCGCCGGGTCCTGCTCAGTGGCTGGGGGCGCGATGCCGGTGACGCGCTCGCACAGGGCGTGACGGATGTCGCCTGCCTGGTGGCCGATGACGAAACCGCGTCGCCTGCGGAGCGCTTCTCGCTTGCGGCGTTGCGCGGCTTCGCGGAGCTGCGCGACCTGCTCGACGCCGGCCAGGGCGCGAGCGATCGCGGACGCGGGCTGGTGCAATGGGTCGTCGCGGACGATGGCGATGATGCGCGCCTGCTCACCGGCCTCGACGGCCTGTTCGAGAGCGCGACGCTGGAACAACCGAACCTCTGCGGCCAGGTCGTGTTCGTGCCGAAGGACATCGCCGCGCCGGAGCTCGCGCGGCTCCTCGCCGCGGAGGCGACGACATCGCCCGACCGCGTGGTGCGGCATGCCGCCAACGGTCGCCATGTGCGCCGCTGGCGGATGGCAGGCGCGTCTCCGGCGACGGTGGCAGCCGAAACATCGCTGGCAGGCGGCCTGCGCGAGCGTGGCGTCTATCTCATCACGGGCGGACTGGGTGGCCTGGGCCTTCTGGTGGCCACGCACCTGCGTGCCCAGGTGCCGTCGGCGACGCTGGTGCTCTGTGGCAGGTCCGCGCCGCAGGGCGCGGCTGCCGATGCCCTTGCGCGACTGCAGGCTGCGGGCGGCGAGCACGCGGGTCGCGTCGAGTATCGCCAGGCCGATGTCGGTCTGGCGTCCGACGCCTCGGCGCTGGTCGCAGGCATCGTCCGCGACCACGGCGCGCTGCATGGCATCTTCCACGGCGCCGGCGTGCTGCGCGACGACTTCCTGCAGCGCAAGACGGCGGATCGCTTCGCCGAAGTACTCGCGCCGAAGGTGGCCGGCACGGTCGCGCTCGATGCGGCCAGCGCAGGACTCGACCTCGACCTGTTCGTGCTGTTCGGCTCGATCGCGTCCTGGGCGGGCAATCTCGGCCAGACCGATTACGCCGCGGCGAACGGCTTCCTGGATGCCTTCGCCGGCTGGCGCGCGAACAAGGTCGCGCGCGGCGAGCGCCACGGGCGCAGCCTGACGCTGGCCTGGCCGCACTGGATCGAAGGCGGCATGCACGTCGATGCCGAGAGCCTGCGCCGGCTCGAACAGCGCACCGGCCTGCGCTCGATGGACACGGCATCGGGGCTCCGCGCACTGCACGCAGCGCTCGCGATGCCGCAGCCTGCGCTGATGGTCATGCATGGGCAGCAAGCCGCCATGCTCGCGGCGCTGGACGCGCGCCGTCGATACGAAGTCGCATCGGTCTCCGCGACCGCACCGGCATCACAGGCCGTATCGGCCGGGCAGGCCAGCGTCGGCGCGCCCGCGGATGTAGGCGCGCGACTGCGCACGTTCCTGCGCGAGGAATTCTCGGCGGTGCTGAAGATTCCAGCGCAGCGGATCGAACTGCGCGCCGCGCTGGAGCAGTACGGCATCGACTCGATCCTGGCGATGAGCCTGACCGGGCGGCTGGAAGAAACCTTCGGCTTGCTGCCGAAGACGCTGTTCTTCGAATACCAGACGATCGACGAGCTTGCCGGCTACTTCGAAGCCCGCCATGCCGATGCACTGGCACGGCTGTTCGCACAGGTGCAATCGACATCGGCCGTACCGGCCCCGTCGACATCGGCGCCGGCGACGCAACTGCCGGTGTCGCAGCGTGCCGGACGCGGACGGCGCCGGCAGCGGGACGCGGCCAACGTGCCGTCGCCTGCGGCGGCCTTCGCGACCGTCGATGCGCCGATCGCGATCGTCGGCCTGAGCGGTCGCTACCCGCAGTCGCCCGATCTCGACGCGTTCTGGCGCAACCTGCGTGACGGGCGCGACTGCATCAGTGAAGTGCCGTCCTCGCGATGGGACTGGGCCGCGTGGTTCAAAGGGGAAGCCAGCGACGCCGCCGCCGAAGGCGCGCATCTCAGTCGCTGGGGCGGCTTCATCGAGGGCGTGGACGAATTCGATCCGCGCTTCTTCAACATTTCGCCGCGCGAGGCCATCGGCATCGATCCGCAGGAACGCCTGTTCCTGCAGCACGCCTGGCTCGCGCTGGAAGACGCCGGGCTGACCCGCGCCGCCTTGCAGGTGCCGGATGCCCACGGCCTGCCCGGGCAGGTCGGCGTCTATGCCGGCGTGATGTATGGCGAATACAGCCTATCCGGCAGCCTCGCCAGCATCGCCAACCGCGTGTCGTACTTCCTCAACCTGCATGGCCCGAGCCTGACGCTCGACACCATGTGCTCCTCGTCGCTGACCGCGCTGCATCTGGCCTGCCAGGACCTGCGCCTTGGTCGTACCGCGCTCGCGCTGGCCGGCGGCGTCAACGTCAGCGTGCATCCGAACAAGTACACGATGCTCAGCGGCGGCCAGTTCATCTCGCGCGATGGCCACTGCCAGAGCTTCGGCGAAGGCGGCGACGGTTACATCCCGGGCGAGGGCGTGGGCATCGCCGTGCTCAAGCGCCTCGCCGACGCGGAGCGCGATGGCGACCGCATCCTCGGCGTGATCCGCGCGACCGCGCTGAACCACGGTGGCAAGACCAACGGCTACACCGTGCCGAATCCGCAGGCGCAGGCCGACGTCATCGCCCGCGCGCTGCGCGAGGCGGGTGTCGATGCGCGCCACGTCAGCTACATCGAGGCTCACGGCACCGGCACCAAGCTGGGTGACCCGATCGAGATCAACGCTTTGTCCCGCGCGTTCCACGCCCGTGGCGGCGATGCTGCGCAGGACGCGGGCTGGTGCCTGATCGGTTCCGCCAAGTCGAACATCGGCCACTGCGAATCCGCGGCGGGCATCGCCGGCGTGACCAAGGTGCTGCTGCAGATGCGCCATGGCCAGGTGGTGCCGTCGCTGCATTCGCGCACCCTCAATCCGCATATCGATTTCGCATCGACGCCGTTCGAAGTGGTGCAGTCGCTGCGCCCATGGCAGCGCCCGGTCGTCGACGGCATCGAGCGTCCGCGCATCGCCGGCATCTCCTCGTTCGGCGCCGGCGGCTCGAACGCGCACGTGCTGATCGAGGAATACCGCGTCGACGACCGCGTGGTCGATGACCGCGTCGCGACCGATGCCAGGCCTGCACTCGTGCCCGTGTCGGCGCGCACCCAGGAGCAGTTGCTCGATCGCGTCCGCGACCTGCGCGCAGCACTGCGCGCCGACGGAACGCTGCCGCTGGATGCATTGGCCTGGACGCTGCAGACCGGCCGCGAGGCGATGGATGCGCGCCTGGCGATCGTGGCGCAGTCGTCCGCCGGGCTTCTTGCCGCGCTCGACGCGATCATCGCCGGCATGCCGGCGGGCGAGGGCGTGCATCGGGCAAACGTGCGCGATCATCGCGACGAGATCGGCGCGCTGGACGACGACCGCTCCGCGCTCGACCGCTCTATCGCAGAGGGCGACCTCGCAAGGCTCGCCGCATGGTGGGCCAAGGGCGCCGCCATCGACTGGTCGCGCCTGCGCGCAGGTCGTCCTGCACCACGCCGCGTGTCGCTCCCGGGCTATCCATTCGCGCGCGAGCGCTACTGGCGCGACCCGGTCGCCGCCGCGGCGAAGGCAGCGTTGCCGCCCGGCCAGTCGATGCCGGACGCAGCGTCGAGCGCCGTGGGTGCGACGGCGAGCCTGCATCCGCTGGTCCATCGCAATCGCTCTGGCCTCGACGGTCTGCGCTTCGAATCGATCTTTGCCGCGGGTGACCCGGTGCTGGTCGCTGGCGCGCTGCCTGACGCCACGCTCCCGGAGATGGCGATCGCTGCGCTCGATCTCGCTTCGCTGCCGACGGCTGCCTCGGACCACGACGGTGCGCACTGGTCGCTCGAAGATGTCGCGTGGGGTGTCGCTGCCAGCGATGTCGCCGGGCGCGCGCTGCACGTTGCGCTGATGCCCCGCGGCGTGGACGAGATCGCGCTCGAAATCGGGCTCGGGATCGCGCCCGAAAACCATGATGCCGATGACATGCAGGTCTTGCTGCAGGCGATCGCCCGGCGCCGGCAGGGTCCGCGGATGGCCATGCCGGTGCCGCCAGTCGCGCCTGCCGCTGCATCGGGCGTTGCATCGACGCCCGTCCGGGCCGCGCCCATCGTGGCGACGACCGTGACCGATCTCGCCACGACGTCCAGCGTCCGCAAGGCGCGCACCGCGACACTGCGTGAAATTCCGCTCTCGATTCGCGCGACTGAGACGCCGGCTGGAGGCGACCATGCACCGCAGGCGGTGCTCGGTCCCGTGCAGGCCAAACCGACCAATATCGCCTTGCGCGATGCCGACGAGGTGCCGCTCGTGCCGGTCCCGGCCAAGGGCCGCGTTCGACTCGCGCCCCTCTCGACCTCGTCCGTGCAGGACGGTTCGACGACGAAGGCACCAATGGTGCGGCTGTTCGACGACGGTGGCGGGCTGCGCGTCGTGCGCATCGAAGCGCCGCTGGGCGAATGCGTCGATGCGCTCGCTGGCGCGCTGCACGAGGCCGCGTCGGCCGAAGACCTTCGGGTGATCCGCATCGAAGGCACGCACCCGCAGGCCTGGCAGGGCGGCCGTGAGGTCGTCGATGCCATGGTCCAGGCCGGTGTGTTCACGCGGCTGGCCGAAACGGCTGTTCCGACACTGGCCGTGGTCGCTGGCGATGCGCTCGGCGCGGGGCTGCTGCTTGCCAGCGCCTGCACCTTGCTGGTCGCCGACGAGCGTGCCGAGTTCGGCTTCACCGATCCGGACGCTGCGCTGTTCCCGACGACGCAGGAAGACGCCTGGTTCCGCGCCCGCATCGGCGACGGCCTCGCCGACGACCTGCTGTATCGCCGCACCCGCCGCTCTGGACGCGCGCTGCGCGATGCCGGCTGGTCCGCGCGTTTCGTGCCCGCGAACGACCTCGTGCCCTCGGCCGATGCGCTGTGCGCGTCGCTCGCGAGCAAGTCCGCGCTGGCGCTTGGCCTGCTGTCCGGCCACCTTGCGCGTGAACTTTCGTCGCGACTGCACGACCTGGTCGTTGCCGGATCCGTGGCGCAGGCGTCCGCACGCGAGCCGCTCGCGCGCGACGGGATGCTCGATCGCGATGTCCTGTGCGTCAGTCTCTGCGAACAGGCCACAGCGGACGCGCTGCTGACGCCACTGTTCGACGCCATCGTGCGCGCTTCGGGCGACACGACCGTCGCTTCCATCGTGCTGGCCTGCAGTGCGCCGGGTGGCCTTCCGGACACGCTGTCCGCCGAAACCCTGGGACGCGCGATCGACGCCGTGGTGCGCAGCCGCGTGCCGGTCATCGCCGCGCTCGATGGCGATACCGGCGGCGCCGGTTGGCTGCTGGCGCTGGCCTGCGACGCCATCGTGCTGCGGTCCGATGCCTCGTGCACCACTTCGATGCACTGGCACGATCCGGCGCTGCGCAACGAAACTGTGGCCCTCACCTCGCTGCGACTGCCTGCGCAGCTTGCGCGCCGGCTCAGCCTCGCTGGCGGCGCCTGCCCGGCGGATGCATTGGCCATGGCGGGTGTCCACGTGGCCGACGATGCGCTGGTGGCCGCACAGGCCCTGGCGGGCGGCTGGACCCGTTGGCCCGAGGCCGTGCTGCAGGCGTGGAAGGCGGCCCGCTCGGCACGGCATGAGGTGTTGCTGTGCGAACTGGTCGCCGCTTCGAACGAATCGAGCAGCGTCACGCTTGCGCCGCCTGCGGGAGGCTTCGCATCCCCGGTGGTCGATCTCGCGCTGCGAGACGATGGCGTGGCGGTGATCGCGCTGCAGGACCGCGAGGCGCGGAACATGTTCACGCCGGCCCTGGTCTCGGGCCTGCGCGACGCGTTCGCTGCTGCGGAAGCATCGCCGGATTGCCGCGCGATCGTGATCACCGGCTACGACAGCTGGTTCGCCGCCGGTGGCACGGTCGAGACCTTGCTGGCGATCCAGGATGGCCAGTCGCGCTTCACCGACGAAACCGTGTTCCAGCGCGCACTGGACTGCCCCTTGCCCGTCATCGCCGCCATCCAGGGCCATGGCATCGGTGGCGGCTGGTCCTTCGGCATGTTCGCCGACCTCGTGCTGCTGTCCGCCGAAAGCCGCTACCTCAGTCCGTACATGGGCTACGGCTTCACGCCCGGCGCCGGCTCGACGATGACCTTCCCGCTGCGCATCGGCCACGACCTCGCGCGCGAAACGCTGCTCACCGCCGAAGACATCGGCGGACAGGCGCTGCGCGAGCGAGGCGTCGCCCTGCCGGTGCTGCCGCGCCGGGAAGTGCGTGATGCCGCGATCGCGCTTGCCACTGCCATCGCGTCGCGCCCGCGCGCCGAACTCGTGGCGCTCAAGCGCCTGTGGACGCAGGGCATGCGCAGGCAGCGCGACGCGGTGTATGCGCGCGAGCTGGAGATGCATGCGCAGACCTTCGTCGGCAATGCCGACACGCTGGCGACCATCCAGGCACGTTTCGCGACGCCGCAGGTCGCCCCCGGCGAAACGCCCGTGCTGCCGCCCGCGGTCGTTCCGTCGCCGGCAGCGCCGCGTGCTTCCGTGCCTGCCATCGATGCAGCGACACTGGAATCGAAGCTTGCGGCGATGCTTGCGCAGGAGCTGTTCCTGTCCGCCGACGAGATCGATCCGGACGCGCCATTCATCGATCTCGGTCTCGACTCGATCACCGGCGTGACCTGGATCCGTCGCATCAACGCCGAATACGGCACCGATATCGAAGCCACGAAGGTTTACAGCCATCCGACCGTGCGCCGCCTCGCGGCGCTGGTCATCGCCGAACTGGGCGAGGCGGGGCAGGGCGTTGCCGCGCTGGGCGACGCCATTGCCGGGTCGACACCTGCGATGACGGCTGCGCCTGCGGCGCCGGCCGCCACGGCACCCACAGCGACGGCGGCACGCCCGGTCGATCGTGTGCCGGGACTCGTCGACACCCTGCGCGCCATGCTCGCGCAGGAGCTGTTCCTGCAGCCGAACGAAATCGACGAAGACACGCCGTTCATCGATCTCGGCCTGGATTCCATCACCGGCGTGACCTGGGTTCGCCGGATCAATGCCGATTACGGCGTCGACATTGAGGCCACGCAGGTCTACAGCCATCCGACGCTGCGCCGCCTGGCCACGCTCGTGGCCGCGGCCCTGCCGTCGCAGCCAGCGGCCGATGCCGGCGCCGAGCGCGTCGCATCGCGTGAGGTCGACCTTCCGGTCGCGGCATCCGTGGAGGCGCAGCAGCCGTCGGTACCCGTGGCAGTTGCCGCAGCGCGGCCGCCGCTGGTGTCGTGGCGGTCCAAGGGCAAGGTCGTGTCCGTTGTGACGACAACGACGACCGATGCCATGACTCAAGCGGTCGCGATCATCGGCGAAGCCGGTCGCTTCCCGCAGGCGCCGGACCTGGCCGCCTTCTGGCGCAACCTGGCCGAAGGTCGCGTCTGCATCGGCGAAGTCGGTCCGGAGCGCTGGTCGCTGGACGCGTACTACCGCGAAGGTGCGCCGTCGGCCGGTTTCACGAACAGCAAGTGGCTCGGCGCGCTCGAGGACTTCGACCGCTTCGATCCGCTGTTCTTCAACATTTCGCCGACCGAGGCGGAATCGATGGATCCGCAGCAGCGCGTCTTCCTGCAGGCCTGCTGGCATGCGCTGGAGAATGCCGGCCGCGATCCGCACGCGCTGTCCGGTACGCGCTGCGGCGTGTTCGTCGGCTGCGGGCCGAGCGACTACCACCAGATCGGCGAGCAGCATCGTCTCAGCGCACAGGGCTTCACCGGTGCCGCGACCTCGATCCTCGCCGCGCGCATCGCGTATTTCCTCGACCTGCGCGGCCCCTGCGTGTCGATCGACACCGCGTGCTCGTCGTCGCTCGTCGCGATCGCGCAAGCCTGCGACAGCCTGAATTCGGGCCAGAGCGACCTCGCACTGGCCGGTGGCGTCTACGTGATGGGCGGCCCGTCGATGCACATCATGACCGCGCAGGCGGGCATGCTCTCGGCCGACGGTCGCTGCCACACCTTCGATGCCGACGCGAACGGCTTCGTGCCTGGCGAGGGCGTCGGCGTGGTGGTCCTCAAGCGCCTGGTGGATGCGCAGCGCGATGGCGACCGCATCGACGCAGTGATCGAAGGCTGGGGCGTCAACCAGGACGGTCGCAGCAACGGCATCACCGCGCCGAACCAGGACGCGCAGACGGCGCTGCTGCAGTCTGTCTACCGCCGCTTCGGGATCGATCCGGACGGCATCCAGCTCATCGAAGCGCATGGCACCGGCACCAAGCTCGGCGACCCGATCGAAGTGGCGGGCCTCAAGGCTGCCTTCGCACCGTTCACGCAGCGCGCCGGTTTCTGCGCACTGGGCTCGGTGAAAAGCAACATCGGCCACTGCCTGACGGCTGCGGGGATCGCCGGCGTGCTCAAGCTGGTGCTGTCGCTGCGCCACCGACAGCTGCCGCCGACGGTGAACTTCCATCGCATCAACGAACACATCCAGCTGGACGGCAGTCCGTTCCTCGTCAACGACCGTCTGCGCGAATGGTCCGTGCCTGCCGGCATGCGTCGTCGGTCCGCGGTCAGCTCGTTCGGCTTCAGCGGCACCAATGCCCATCTGGTCATTTCCGAATCGGCCACAGAATCGACCGCCAGCGCGGCTGCGTTGCCGCGCACTGCGGCCGGCCCGGTGCTGGTGCCGCTGTCGGCGCGCACTGCCATGCAGCTTCGCGAAAGCGTGCGCGCCTTGCGTGCATGGCTCGACACCCCCGACGCGGACGGACAGGATCTGCGCGCCATCGCGCGCACGCTGCAGACCGGCCGCCACGCGATGGGCGAGCGCGTCTGTTTCCTGGTGCACGATGTGGCGGGGCTGCGCGACGCACTCGATGCCTGCCTCGACGAACGTGCGCAGCCGGGCATCCGCTTCGAAGGCCAGGTCAAGCGTGATCGCGCCGGGCTGGGCCTGCTGCTGCAGGACGAGGACGTGCGTACGACGGTGGTCGGCAAGTGGCTCTCCGAACGTCGTCATGATCGTCTCGGCGATGTCTGGGCCAAGGGCCTGGATCTGGACTGGCGGATGTTCCATTCCGATGACGCGCGTCCGTCGGCGCCGGTCGCGCTGCCGGGCTATCCGTTCGCGCGCGACCGCCACTGGCTGGCCAGCGACGATGTCGCAGGCGACGCGACCGCACGACATCCGCTGCTGCAGGAAAACGTGTCACTCCTCAGTGGCCAGCGCTATCGCGCTCGCCTCCCGGCCAACGGCGCAGGCATGCACATGCTTGCCGACGGCATCGCCATAGTGTCTCCGTGCGCCCTGCTCGACATGGCGCGTGCCGCAATGGCCGGTGCCACGTCCGACCTGCACGACGAGGCAGGCCAGCACCCGTCGATCGAAACGAGCGACGTCAGCTGGTCGTCCCACGTTCCGTACGCCGAAGGTGTCGAACTGCGCATCGACCTGTTCGCGATCGACGACGAGGAATACGGTTTCGAGATCCGCAGTGACCGATCCGATCACCCGCACGTGCAGGGACGTGTCGCAGTCGTGCAGATGGAGACGATGCGTCTCGATCTCGACGCATTGCGTGCGAGGATTCCGGCCCGTGCGGCCGACCCCGCCTCGCTGCGTCGCGCGGATCACGAGGCGCTGGCATCCATCGAGGTGCCCGCAGCCACGGCATCGGACCGCGCCTGGGCGCTGCATCCCCTCGTTGCCCAGCAGGCACTGGCGGTGGCTGGCGGCATGCTCGGTTGCGAACCCGGGGCGACGCCGGTCGCGCTGACCCAGGCTTTCGCCACGGGTCGCGCAGCACCGCGTCTGCATGCATGGATCCGCCACGGCGATGCTGCCGGTTCGATCGACATCGATTTCCTGGACGATGATGGCGTCGTGCAGGCCCGATGGCTCGGCCTGCAGTCCGCATCGCGGCAGCAGATCGAACTGGTCGAAGATGTGGCGAGCATGCCGTCTGCCGCAGAGGAGGCAGCGGTTCATGTGACCGCGCCCGTCTGGGACAGCATCGGCGCGCTGGATGCAACGGCTGATCGCAGTGCAGGCGAGCGTGTGGTCGCCGTGAACTTCGATGCCAGCGAGCGCGAAACCCTGCTCGCGCACTACACGGAAGCACGGCTGCGCTTCGTCAGTCTGGACCGTGGCGATGAGGTTTCGGACATCGTCCGGAAATTCGGTGGTGAAGGGGTCGATCGCCTGCTGTGGCAGGCCCGGACCGAATGCCCCTCCGCAGCGACCGAGACGGGGCTGATCCTCGACGGCATCGTCGAAGGGCAATCCCTCGGCATCCTGATGGCGTTCCGCATCGCGCGTGCGCTGGTCGCCCTCGGGTACGAGACCCATGTCTTGCGCTGGGACATGATCGCGCCGAACAGCATTCCCACGCATCGTCTGGATGCGGTGGACCCGACCCATGCCGGGCTGCAGGGCTTCTCGGGCAGTCTCGCCGAGGTCTATCCGCGCTGGAAGATCCGGCTGGTCGACGTGCCGATGGTGGACGACACCGCGCTCGACGGACTCGACCGCCTGCCCGCGCTGGCGCGCAACAATTGCCATGCGCTGCGTGGCGGCAGCTGGTTCCGCCAGCGCCTGATCGAAGCCGATGATCGTGTCCCGCAGATGGCGTCGCCCTACCGGGAAGGCGGCATCTATGTCGCGATCGGCGGGGCAGGGGGCATCGGCGAAGTCTGGACGCGCCATGTGGCTGAACGCCATCGCGCCCAGGTCGTCTGGATCGGTCGTCGTGCACTGGACGAAACCCTGCAGGCGAAGATCGATGCGATCGCGACGGTGGGACCTGCGCCAGTCTACGTGCAGGCCGATGCGACGGACGAGACGCAACTCCGCGCTGCCTGCGACCTGATACGTCGTCGATTCCCGGCGGTGCATGGCGTGGTGCATTCCGCGGTCGGCGCCTTCGACCAGAGCCTGAAAACAATCACGGAAGCCGATTTCCGTGCCGTGCTGGCACCGAAGATCGACCTGAGCGTGCGGATGGCCCAGGTCTTCGCCGGCGAGTCGCTGGATTTCGCCGTGTTCTTCTCGTCGAATGCGTCGTTCACGCGCGGCGCGGGCATGAGCGGCTACTCGGCGGGCTGCAGCTTCAAGGATGCCTTCGCGCATTGCCTGGCGCAGCATTGGCCCTGTCCGGTAAAGGTGGTGAACTGGGGCTACTGGTCGGTCGGCGCGGGCGATGCCATGACCGACGCGATGAAGCACTACTTCCACGAAAGCGGCTATCGACCGCTCGAAGCCGAAGAAGCCATGCACGCCCTCGAGCGGTTGCTGGCCGGGGACTTCGTCCAGTTGTCGATCACCCGGCATGTGCGCAAGCCGGATGCGGACGACCAGGGCGATCACCTGCGCCTGCAAGGTCCGGCGACCTTGCCTGCACCGCTGGAGGCGCTGCGGGCGCTGGACTTCGCGAAGGCCTTCGCGCCCTTCAAGGCCAAGGCCGGCGCCGAGATGGAGCCGCTGCTGTGCCGTCTCCTTGCCGGCATCCTGGCGGCGTCCGGTGACGTGGCGCCGCCGTTCAGGCGCTGGCGTGCCGAAAGCCTGGCGATCGTGGCGGCAACGGGCGCGGACGACGGCAGCGCCCTGGGCACGCTCTGGGACGAATGGAATGCCGCAATGGCAGGGTGGACGCAGGACGCGGGACGTGCCGCGCTGTGCACGCTGGTCGATGCCTGCATGCGTGCCTTGCCCGACATCCTCGCGGGACGACGGAAACCGACCGACGTGATCTTCCCGGGTTCGTCGCTGGCACTCGTGGAGCGCGTCTACAAGACCGATGCGCTGTCGCTGGCCTACAACGAGACCCTCAGCGAAACGCTGGTGGCTGCCGTACGGGCCCAGCTGGCGCATGCGCCAGGGACGCGACTGCGCATGCTGGAGATCGGCGCGGGAACCGGTGCGACCACCGTCGGCATCCTCGCGAAGCTGGAGCCGTATGCCGACCGGATCGCCGAATACTGCTATACCGACCTGTCCAAGGCCTTCCTGTTCCACGCCGAAACGCACTACGCACCGGGCGCGCCGTACCTGCGCACGCGCCTGTTCGATGTCGAGAAGCCGCTGTCGGCGCAAGGCATCGACATCGGCAGCTATGACGTGGTGATCGCGGCGAACGTGATCCACGCGACCCGCAACATCCGCAACACGATCCGCAACGCGAAGGCCTTGCTGCGTCGCGATGGCCTGCTGCTCATGAACGAGATCAGCGACCGTTCGATCAGCGGCCACGTGACCTTCGGCCTGCTCGATGGCTGGTGGCTCAACGAAGACCAGGAGGTCCGCATCCCCGGATCACCCGGCCTGTACCCTGATCGCTGGCACGACGTGCTGGTGTCCGAAGGCTTCCACACGGTGCTGTTCCCGTGCCGCGAAGCGCATTTCGCGGGGCAGCAGATCGTCGCCGCATTCGCGGACGGCGTGGTTCGCCAGCGCAAGCCTGTTCACGCGCCTGTTCGCGTGCCTGGGGCATCGAAGTTGCCGACACCCGCGCCGGCCCGGGCCATGCAGGCGGTCGCACCGGTGCTTCACGGCATCCCGGTCGAACAGGCCGTGCCTGTCGCCGGGCGCGGCACGGCGACGCTGCGCGACGAGGCCGTGCGCTTCTGCAAGCGGATGGTGGGCAAGGCCCTGAAGCTGGCAGAACACGAGATCGATGCCGGCGAACCGCTGGAGCGCTACGGCATCGACTCGATCATCGTCGGGCTGGTGAACCAGGAGCTGCACACGCATTTCGGCGATGTCGGCAGCACGCTGCTGTACGAACACCAGACGATCGACGCGCTCGCCGACCATCTGCTGGCAACGCAGGAAGAGCGCCTCGCTGCGCTGCTCGCGCCATCGGCCACGGTCGCTCCGGTGAAATCCAAATTCTTCGTCGCTGCGGAACGCACGGCGTCGGTGCAGCCGCCCGCAACGAAGGCCAGTCCGTCAGCGGTCGCATCAGGGGCCGCGAGCCTGCGCGATCGTACCGTGCTGTTCTGCAAGCGGATGCTGGGACGCGCGCTGAAACTGCAGCCGGACGAGATCGATGCCGCCGAGCCGCTCGAGAGTTACGGGATCGACTCGATCATCGTCGGCCTGGTGAACCAGGAACTGCAGTCGCAGTTCGGCGATATCGACAGCACGCTGCTGTTCGAACATCGCACGGTCGACGCCCTGGCCGATCACCTGCTCGATGTCCACCGCGACCGCGTGGAGCAGATCCTCGCACCCGCATCGTCGGATGCTCTTCCCGGTGTCGGCCAACCGCAGGTCGCCGAAGCCGCACGGCCGGCTGCGGTTCTGCGCAACGGTCGAGTGGCGCTGCGTTCGCGCGGACGTGCCGTGCAGGCGCATACCGGGCAGCCGCATGTCGGGCAGCCCCATGCCGGACACGGCCCCATCGCCATCGTCGGCATCAGTGGCATGTACCCGGGCGCGGACGATCTGGACGCGTTCTGGGCTTGCCTCAAGCGTGGCTACGACGGCATCGGCGACATCCCGTCGCGGCGCTGGTCGATGGAGGGCTTCTACGAAGAAGACGAGCATCGCGCGGTCGAACTCGGCATGAGCTACAGCAAGCGCGGTGGCTTCCTGCAGCGCTTTGCCGAATTCGACGCGCTGTTCTTCGGCATTCCGCCGCGCGAAGCGATGAACATGGATCCGCAGGAACGCCTGTTCATCCAGACGGCCTGGCATGCGCTCGAGAATGCCGGATACACCCGTCGCACGCTCCGGGAGGATTTCCAGCGCAGGGTCGGCGTGTTCGCCGGCATCACGCGGGCCGGCTACAGCCTGTACCGGGGAACGGTCGGCGTGGACGAGAAGTTCTGGCCGCGCACGTCCTTCGCATCGGTGGCGAACCGCCTGTCCTACCTGCTCGACATCCAGGGGCCGAGCCTCCCCGTGGACACGATGTGTTCTTCCTCGCTCTCGGCCATCCACGAGGCCTGCGAACACATCCACAACGGCGACTGCGACGTCGCGATCGCCGGCGGGGCCAACCTCTACCTGCATCCGACCAGCTACGTGGACATGTCGTCCCAGCACATGCTGTCGCGCGACGGCGTCTGCAAGAGCTTCGGCGAAGGTGCGAACGGCTTCGTCCCGGGCGAGGGCGTGGGCGTGGTGGTGCTCAAGCCGCTGGCGCGCGCCGAGGCCGATGGCGACATCATCCATGGCGTCATCCTGGCCAGCCACGTGAACCACGGTGGCAAGACCAACGGCTTCACCGTGCCGAATCCGACCGCGCAGGCGGAGCTGGTCCGTCGCGCGATCGACAAGGCCGGCATCAGCGCCCGCGCGATCGGCTACATCGAGGCGCACGGCACCGGCACGGAACTGGGCGATCCGATCGAGATCGCCGGGCTGCAGCAGGCGTTCTCGCGCGACACGGACGAAACCGGCTTCTGCAGGATTGGCTCGGCGAAGTCGAACATCGGCCACCTCGAGGCCGCCGCAGGCATCGCCGGCCTGACGAAGGCGCTGCTGCAGCTTCGCCATGGGCAGATCGTGCCGAGCCTGCACTGCGAGCGCATCAATCCGCACATCCGCTTCGAACGCACGGCCTTCGAGGTCAACCGGCGACTGGTGCCCTGGGATCGTCCCACGGTCGACGGGCGCACCCTGCCGCGCATCGCCGGAATCTCCTCGTTCGGCGCGGGCGGCGCGAATGCGCACGTCCTGGTCCAGGAATACATGCCCGCGTCCTCGGCGCGTCGCCGGTTGGCGACGCCTGCGGGCGGCGTGCTGGTGCCGCTGTCGGCGCGAAGCGAGGAGCAGCTGCGGCAGAAGGCCGCGGACCTGCGCGATCTGCTGCGCGCTTCGGGCGATGGCCTGGCGCTGGCCGACGTGGCCTACACGCTGCAGGTCGGCCGGGAGTCGATGGAGGAGCGTCTCGCGCTGCTGGTCGATGACCTGCCGGCGCTCGTCGCCCAGCTCGATGCGATCGCAGGCGATCTGCCTCTGTCCGGCATGCACTACCGGGGCCAGGTACAGCGGCGACGCGATGCGGCGACGGCAGAAGCCGCCGCCGAGGCACTGGCCGATGCCCTGCGCGCACGACGTTTGCCGGATCTGGCGCGCTCATGGGTCGAGGGCGCCGAGATCGACTGGTCGCGGCTGTACGTGGCCGACCTGCCACGGCGCGTGGAATTGCCAGGCTATCCGTTCGCTCGCGACGAATACTGGCTCGACACGCTCACCGACACGCAGCCAGCGAAGGCAGGGGCTGCGTCGCGACAGGTCGTTGAAGCGGTGTCCATGCAGGGCGCCCCCCACGTTGCCGCGCGCTCGCGGGATTTCGGTCTGATCGAGGACATCCTCGAGCGCATCGAGGCTTCCGCGATCGATCCGGATCAGGGTGCGCAACTGTTGAAGCGCCTGGTCTGATGCGGCAAGGACAAGCAAGGAACGCAGGCTTCACGGGGCGCAAGCCCCGGGAGCAGGCTCAGAAGGAAGCAGAAGGGACACCATGATCGATTTCGTCGAATACGTCGTTTCCGAGCTCAGGAGCCGCAGGCTCTCGAAGGACAACGCGCTCAACCTGATCCGCCAGTTCTCGCTCGGATCGACCGCGGGCGACGCGCGACTGCACCCGCTGGTGCACCGGAATGCCTCCGACATCCACCAGCAGTGCTATCGCTCGACCTTCGACGGCAGCGAGTTCTTCCTCGACGACCACCAGGTGGCGCCGGAAGGACAGGCGGCGGTGCGCGTGCTGCCGGGCGTGGCCTATCTGGAGATGGCCCGCGCTGCGGTGCGCGATGCGATTCCCGAATGGTCCGGCGCGACCGCCATCCATCTCGACGATGTGGTGTGGATCAAACCCATCGCCGTCGACACGCCGCGCGATGTGTTCGTCGCGCTGGATCTCGTCGATGACCAGAAGGATCCGGGCGCCCGCGTCGCGTTCGAGATCTACACCGTCGCCATCCTCGTCGATGGCTCGGCCGAAGAACTCGTCCACTGCCGCGGCATGGCACGCGCCGGCCATGTCGGCGAGGCGGTGTCGCCGCTGGACCTCGCGATGCTGCGCACCCGCATGGGGCACGGCGTGCTGGTGTCCGATGCCGTGTACGGCGCCTATGCACGCATGGGCATGCGCTTCGGGCCCGCCCATCGTGCGGTGGCCGAAGTGCTGCGTGGAAAGCATGAGGCGCTGGCGCGGCTGACGCTGCCGGCGGCACAAGTCGATGCGCATGGCGACTATGTCCTGCATCCCAGCCTGCTGGACGGCGCGCTGCAGTCGGCGATCGGCCTGCTGGACATGGCGGCCGGATTGCCGGATCGACCTTCGCTGCCGTTCGCGCTGGCCTCGGTCCGCATCGACGCCCCATGCCCGCGCGAGGCCTGGGTGTGGCTGCGTCATTCGCCGGATTCCGTGCCGGGTGACAAGGTCAGTCGGCTGGACATCGATCTGTGCGACGACGACGGTCGCGTCTGCGTGTCCCTGCGCGGATTCGCTTCACGCGCACTGACGGGTGCGGGAACAGTCACGCAGGCGACGTCCGTTCCGTTGCCGCCTGCGGTCGATGTTGCAGCGCCTGGCGCTGAGGGCCTTGTGCTGGCCGAACCCGAGTGGGTGCCGAAGACCCTGTCGGCGGACATGGGGTCGACCGACGAACCGGCTCCGGATCGCGTCCGCGTGCTGCTCTGCGGCTTGCCCGATGCGACGGTCGCCGCCTTGCGTTCGACGTGCCCGGACAGTCAGGTCCATGTCCTTGCCGATGCCACTGGCGACGCACTGGATCGCGCCTATGGCAGTGCGGCCCTCGCGGCGCTGGACATCGTGCGAACGGCCTTGCGCGATCTTGCTTCGGATACCACGCGTCGACCGCTGTGGTTGCAGCTGGTCGTCGCCGAACAGGCGGACGCGATCCCGATGCAGGGGTTGTCCGGCCTGCTGCTCACCGCGGCACGCGAACAGCCTCTGCTGCGCGTGCAGCTCCTGCAGGTCGAAACCGCATGCGACGCTGCAACGCTGGCCAGCAGGCTGCGCGATGAGCGCAGGTCGTCTGGAGCGCAAGCCGACGCGTTGGTGCGCTACACGGACGGCATGCGCCGGGTGCGCGGCTGGCGGGAGGTTCCGTCGTCCGCGTCGAACGAGTTGCGCGAGATCTACCGCGAAGACGGCACATACCTGATCACCGGCGGCCTCGGCGGACTGGGCAGGCTGTTTGCCGCCGACATCCTGGCCCGCACCGCGCATGCCCGCGTGGTGCTCACCGGTCGGGGCGCACCGACGCCAGACATCGTGGCTGCACTCGAAGCGATCGATGCTGTGGCCGTCGCGGCAGGGCGCCTGCACTACCGCGCGCTCGATCTCGGAGATGCAGAGGCCACGCAGGCGCTGGTGTCATCGCTGTGCGCGGAGTTCGGCAGGGTCGACGGCATCCTGCACTGTGCCGGCATGGTCGCCGATGGCCTGCTGGCCCAGAAGCGCGATGAAGACATGGTGCGTGTGCTGGCCCCGAAGGTGACCGGCACGGTGCACCTGGACGCGGCCAGCGCAGCGATCGACCTGGATTTCTTCGCGCTGTTCTCCTCCGGCGCCTCGGTGCTCGGGAATGCCGGGCAGGGCGATTACGCCGCAGCGAACGGGTTCCTCGATGCCTTCGCCACGCACCGCAATCGACTCGTGCACGCCGGTGCACGCCGTGGCCACACGCTGGCGGTCAACTGGCCGCTGTGGGCCGATGGCGGCATGCGGATGCCGCCTGCGCAATTGCAGGCGATGCGCGATGCCACCGGCATGGGGGCGATGTCGACGTCCAATGGCATGGCCGCGTTCCAGCGATGCCTGGCCGGAGGCCAGACGCAGGCCGTGGCGATCGAAGGCGACCTCGCGCGGATCCGCACGGTGCTCTTCGGCAGGCCTGCGATGGACGCCGGCGGCTTCGCAGCGGAAATGCGGACGCAGCAGGCGACCACGGCGAGCGGCAACGACGGCAATGTCGATCTCGTCGAGCGCACCCGCGACTACCTGCGCAGGCAGTTGTCCTCGCTGTTCAAGCTCCCGTACCAGAAGATCGATCCGCGCGCACCGCTCGAGCGCTACGGGATCGATTCCGTGCTGGCGATGGATCTTACCAGCCAGCTCGAGAAGAGTTTCGGTCCGCTCTCGAAGACCCTGTTCTTCGAACACCAGACCATCGACGAACTCACCGCCCATTTCGTGCAGGCGCACGAGGCCACGCTGCGTGGCCTGTTCCCGGCGACCGATGCCACGCAGGCCGGTCCGACCGCGCCAGTGGCTGCGAAGCTTGCCGACGCACACGGCGCCATGTCCGCTGCCGCACAGGCGAGTGCGACAGGCGCGCGTGCGCACCGACGTGGTCGACGCGGTCCGGGGGGCATGCCGATACAGGCGGCCTCGCGCGAGCCCATCGCGATCGTCGGCCTCAGCGGACGCTATCCCGAGTCGCCCGACATCGCCGCGTTCTGGCGCAACCTCAGCGAAGGCCGCGACTGCATCGTCGAGATCCCGGGCGATCGCTGGGACTGGCGCGAGTACTACAGCGAGGACCGCACCGCTGAGGGTGCGCACTACAGCCGCTGGGGTGGCTTCATCGCGGGCGTCGACGAATTCGACCCCTTGTTCTTCAACATCCCGCCGGTCGATGCGCCGATGATCGACCCGCAGGAACGCCTGTTCCTGCAGCATGCCTGGGGCGCGCTGGAGGACGCGGGCATCACGCGTGCCGGGCTGCAGGTCGCCGCCGATCCTGCGCAGACGGGGCAGGTGGGCGTCTATGTCGGCGTGATGTACGGCGAATACCAGCTGCTCGGCGCAGAATCGAGCCTGCTCGGCAAGCGCGTCGGCCTGCCGGTGAGCTACGCCAGCGTCGCCAATCGCGTGTCCTACCTGCTCAACGTCCATGGTCCGAGCATGACCCTGGACACGATGTGCTCCTCGTCGCTCACCGCGATCCATCTGGCTTGCCAGGACCTGCGACTCGGGCGCACGCACACGGCCATCGCCGGCGGCGTGAACGTCTCGCTGCATCCGAACAAGTACCTGATCCTCAGCGCGGGGCAGTACGTCTCCACCGACGGCCACTGCCAGAGCTTCGGCGTCGGCGGCGATGGCTACATCCCGGGCGAAGGCGTCGGTGCGGTGGTACTCAAGCGCCTGTCCGATGCCGAACGCGACGGCAACCACATCTACGGCCTGATTCGCGGCAGCGCGCTGAACCACGGCGGCAAGACCAACGGCTATTCGGTGCCCAATCCACGCGCGCAGTCGGCGGTGATCTCGCTGGCCCTGCGCGAGGCCGGCGTCGAGCCGCGCCACGTCAGTTACATCGAGGCGCACGGCACCGGCACCAGGCTCGGTGATCCGATCGAAATCGCGGCCCTGGCACAGGCCTTCCGCGCATCGACGCAGGATGTCGGCTTCTGTGCGATCGGTTCGGTCAAGTCGAACATCGGGCACTGCGAGTCGGCGGCGGGCGTTGCCGGACTGAGCAAGGTGCTGCTGCAGATGAAGCACGGGCAACTGGTGCCTTCGCTGCATTCGAAGATCCTGAATCCGCACATCGATTTCGCCTCGACGCCGTTCGAGGTGGTGCAGACCTTGCAGCCATGGCTGCGTCCGGTGATCGATGGCGCCGAGCGCCCGCGCATCGCCGGCCTGTCGTCGTTCGGTGCCGGTGGCTCCAACGCGCATCTGGTCATCGAGGAATACGCGCGATTCGCGCCTCGCCATGCTTCGGCCATCGGCCGCACCCTGCTGCCGCTGTCCGCGCGCACGCCCGGGCAGCTCCGGCAGCGCGCAACCGACCTGCTGGCGCACCTGCGCGGCACCAGCGAATCCATCGATTTCAGCGCGCTCGCCTGGACCCTGCGCCATGGCCGGGAAGCCATGGACGTGCGCCTGGCGGTGGTCGCGGACGGCGTGCCTGCGCTCATCGATGCGCTGGCCGCATACCTGGAAGGCGCAACGCCTGCGAACGTGCATGCCGGCCGCGTCGACAGCGACGACGAAGCGCTCGCGCTGCTCACCGGCGACGAAGACATGGCCGAGGCCGTGGACCGCTGGATCGCGCGCGGCAAGCTGGAGAAGCTTGCCGAGCTCTGGGTCCGCGGCTATGCGCTCGACTGGACGCGGCTGCAGTCCGAGGCGCGACCCGCGCTGGTCGCGCTGCCGACCTATCCCTTCGATCGGCAGTCGTATCGGTTCGATTCGGGTGCGATCCGTCGCGCCGGCGTGGTCTACGCGCCGGTGGGGCAGGCGAGCTCCGCACCGCATCCGCTGCTGCATCGCAATGCCTCCGACCTGTACGGACAGCGCTACGTCAGCGTGTTCGACGGCAGCGAAACCTTCCTGTCCGATCATCGCATCGGCAAAGCCGGCATCGGAAAAGCCGGCATCGGCGAGGCCGGGCTGGCGCGCCGCGTCCTGCCCGGCGTGGTCGCCCTGGAAATGGCACGCGCCGCGGTCGAACTGGCCCTGCCGTCCGACACGCCGCGAACGCTCGTGTTGCGCAACGTCGCCTGGACGCAGCCGGTGATGGTGGACGCACCGGTGGCGCTTGCGCTCGAACTGGATGCGGTGAGCGAGCATGCGGTGGAGTTCGTCCTGCTGCCGGATGCCGCCGAAGACGACGCGGAACAGCATTGCAGCGGTCGCGTGGAAGCGCAGGCGCCGATCGAAGTCGCCTCGCTGGACCTGGCCGCGCTGCGTGGGCGCATGACGCCGGGGCCTGCCCCCGAGGCGCTCTATGCACGCTTCGCCACCATGGGCCTGCACTACGGACCGGGATTCCGTGGCCTCGTCGAGATCCATCGCGGTGCGGGTGAGGTGCTGGCCCAACTCGCACCGCCAGGCGCGGCCGACGATGCCTGCATCCTGCCGCCTGCGCTGCTCGACAGCGCGCTGCAGGCAGCGCTGGCGCTGGTCGATGCCGGCGACGCGTCCGCGCCGGCCGTGCCATTCGCACTGGAGTCCCTCACCGTGCATGCGCCTCCGGCTGCGCGCATGTGGGTCTGGCTGCGGGAGTCGAGCGCGCCGGGCGCGGAGGTCCGCAAGTTCGATCTGGATCTGTGCGACGCGCAGGGACGCGTCTGCGTTTCGATCCGTGGATTGAGTGCGCGCCGCATGCGCACGTCGGCGCCGCAGGTCCTGCTGGCGGCACACCCGACGTGGCGCGAAGTCGCGCCCGCGCAGGCACCGGTCGCATCGATGCGCAGGATCCTGCTGCTCGCCGGATTGCCCGAGCCGGATGTCATCGACGCACAGGTCGAGACGATCGCCGGTGGCCAGGCACCGCACGAGCGGTATCGCGACGCGACGCAGCGCCTGCTGTCGTTGCTCCAGGCGCTGCCGCCTGCCGAGCCGGCATGCGTGCAGGTCGCGGTGGCCGACGAAGGCGAAACGGCGCTGCTGTCCGGACTTTCGGGCCTGCTCGACACGGCCAGGCAGGAGCGCAGCGGTCTGCTCGCACAGCTCGTGCTGGTCTCGCCCGCCGTTTCGAAGGACGCACTTGCCGTTGGCCTGCGCGACGCGGAAGTCACCGGCGCCACGTTGGTGAAGATCGACGACGAAGGGTGCTGCCACCGTCGGCAGTGGCAGGATCTCGTGCTCGATGCCGAGGCGGCATCGACCTGCGCGTTCCGCGATGACGGCGTCTATCTGATCACCGGTGGGCTCGGCGGTGTGGGGCGCGCTTTCGCCCGGGAACTGCTGCAGCGGACATCCCGTGCCGTCGCCGTGCTCTCCGGACGCGGAACCGACGATGATGCGCGTCGCGCCACACTGCGAACGCTCGCCGAGGATTGCACTGCGGACATCGGCCGGCTCGACTACCTGCAGCTCGATCTCGAAGACGGCGCGGCGGTCGAACGCGGGATCGCCACGCTCCTGCAGCGTCACGGTCGACTCGATGGCGTGCTCCACGCCGCAGGCGAAACGCGCGATGCGCTGATCCTGCGCAAATCCGCTGCCGATGCAGACGCCGTGCTCGCGCCAAAGGTGCGCGGCACCTGGCATCTCGACCAGGCGACCTGCGGCATCCCACTCGACTGGTTCGTGCTGTGCTCGTCGATGAGCTCGGCCTTCGGCAACCCGGGTCAGGCCGATTACGCGGCGGCCAACGGCTTCATGGACGCCTTCGCGCAGCACCGCGAAACCCTTCGCGTGGCCGGCGAGCGCAAGGGTCGAAGCGTGTCCATCCTCTGGCCGCTGTGGCGCGAAGGCGGCATGCATGTCGATGCCGACATGCAGCGTGCGATGACCGCGGCGTCAGGCATGGTCCCGCTGGACACCGCATCGGCGATGCGCGCCTTCCACCACGCGATCGAAGGGGATGCCGCCTGCGTGATCGTGGTCGAAGGCGACGCCGCACGCCTGCGCACCGCACTGCGCGGGCGCGAACCCGTGCAGCGCTCGGCAAGCATGGTGTCGGGATCCAACTCGACCTCCGCAACGGATTCGACATCTCCGAGTGTTGCCGCGCCTGCAGGCGACGGCGACGCCCGCCTGCTCGAACATGCACGCCGCTATCTGATTGCCGAGTTCGCGGGTCTGATGGGCATGCCCGAACACGAGGTCGATGCCCGCGCGCCGCTCGAGCAGTACGGCATGGATTCGGTCATGGCGATGAAGCTGACCGGCCAGCTCGAGCGCAGCTTCGGCACGCTGTCGAAGACCCTGTTCTTCGAGTACCAGACGATCGCGGCCCTGGCCGCCTTCCTGGTCCAGACCTATCCGGGTCCCTTGCGTTCGCTGACGGGGCAGGGCGACACCGCAGCCATCGCGGCATCGACCACGACCACGCAGCCCGCGACGAGCGAACGCCCTGTCGCGTTCGCCGCGAACAATGCCGCCCGCCCTTCGCGTCGCGCACGAACGACCCGATTTGCTGCCACGTCGATGTCGACATCGACGCACGACGCGCCGATCGCCATCGTCGGCATCGCCGGACGCTATCCGCAGGCTGCGGATCTGGATGCCTTCTGGCGCAACCTGGTCGACGGTCGCGATTGCATCACCGAGGTGCCGGACGAGCGCTGGCATCATGCGGCCCTGTTCCATCCAGAGCGCAACCAGCCGGGCAGGACGTACAGCAAGTGGGGCGGTTTCGTCGACGGCATCGATCGCTTCGATGCGCTGTTCTTCGGGATCTCGCCGAAGGAAGCCGAGCTGATGGATCCGCAGGAACGCCTGTTCCT
The DNA here is from genome assembly GCA_016789405.1 of Lysobacteraceae bacterium. GTDB lineage: Bacteria > Pseudomonadota > Gammaproteobacteria > Xanthomonadales > Xanthomonadaceae > Lysobacter_I. Next base: position 109,223 of record JAEUPQ010000011.1, on the reverse strand, counting down.
GGAAACCGCCTGGGAAACCTTCGAGAACGCCGGCTATGCGCGCGAAGCCGTCGCGGGCAAGCGCATCGGCGTCTATGTCGGCGTGATGTGGGGGCAGTACGAACTCTACGGCGTGGGCGCAGGTGCCGCCGGCGCGCCGAGTTCGTCGTTCGCGTCGATCGCCAACCGGGTGTCCTACACGCTGGACCTGCATGGTCCGAGCCTGGCGCTCGACACGATGTGCTCGTCTTCGCTGACCGCGATCCATCTCGCCTGCGAAGACCTGCGTCGCGGCCATGCCGAGGCCGCACTGGCCGGCGGCGTGAACCTGTCGCTGCATCCGTCCAAGTACCTCAGCCTCAGCCAGGGCAACTTCGCGTCCACCGATGGTCGTTGCCGCAGCTTCGGCGAAGGTGGCGACGGCTACGTGCCGGGCGAGGGCGTCGGTGCGGTGCTGCTCAAGCCGCTGGAGCGGGCCATCGCCGATGGCGACCGCATCCATGGCGTGATCCGCGCCAGTGCGATCAATCATGGCGGCAAGACCAACGGCTACACCGTGCCCAATCCGGTGGCGCAGGGCGAACTGATCGCCGAGGCGCTGAAGCGCGCCGGCATTCGGGCCAGCAGCATCGGTTACCTCGAAACGCACGGCACGGGCACCAGCCTCGGCGATCCGATCGAGATCACCGGTCTGGTGCGCGCATGGCGCGAAGCCGGCGCGGGCTCGAACGCTGACGAGGGCATGACCTGCGCGATCGGCTCCGTGAAGTCGAACATCGGCCATCTCGAATCGGCCGCCGGCATCGCCGCGCTGACCAAGGTGCTGCTGCAAATGCGCCACGGCCAGTGGGTGCCGTCACTGCATGCGACGACGCTCAATCCGCATATCGATTTCGAGTCCACGCCGTTCCGCGTGCAGCGCACGCTGGCCGACTGGCCGCGCCCTGCATCGCACCCGCGTCGCGCGGGCATCAGCTCCTTCGGTGCCGGCGGCGCGAACGCGCACCTGGTGGTCGAGGAATTCATCGAAGCATCGACGGGCAATCCGCCAGCCATCGGGCGCGTCGAACCGCAGTTGTTCCTGCTCTCCGCCCGCAGCCGCGAAGCCCTGCTCATCCACGCTGCGCGGATGCTGGCGGCGTTGGACCAGGCCGATGAAGCGGCCTTCGCCGACATCGCCTACACCTCGCAGGTCGGGCGAACCGCGTTCCACGAGCGTCTCGCGATCCAGGCGGCGAACCTGCCGGCCCTGCGTGCGCAACTGCGTGCCTGGCACGACGCGGCACGCGAGGGACGCCGGGCCGCTGGCGCCAATGTCTTCGAAGGCAATGCCCGTTCTGCGGGATCCGGCGCCCTGGCGGCGATCGAAGGCGAGGCCGGCGAGGCCTTCCTGCGCTCGACGCTCGACGCCCGCGCACTGGATGCACTGGCGAAGCTCTGGGTCGCCGGCGTCAGCATCGACTGGACGCGCCTGCATGCCGGTACGCGCGTGCGGCGCGCGACGTTGCCGACCTATCCCTTCGTCCGCGAGCGCTACTGGATCGAGGCAGCGGATCCCGCAACCCTCGATTTTTCGGGCGCGGGTGTCTCGGCGCGTGACGCCCAGCCGTCCCTGCGTCCCACGACGGTTCACGCACGGGAACAATGGGATGCCGTGCCGGGCGTGACGTCCTCGCGCGTGCTCGATGGTCCGCTGCTGCTGATCGGCACGCCCGAACAGGCCGCGTCGATCGCCGCTGCGACCGGCATCGATGCGGTCTGCGCCGGCCAGGACGAGGACAGCGTCGCCGATGCGATGGCGCGCCTCGCCGCGGCCGACCGGATGCCCGCAGCCATCGTCGTGCGCTTGCCGGACGGCGACGACATCGACGTCACGCTGGCTCGCAGTCTGTATCCCCTCCACGCCGCGACGACCGCGCTGCTGCGCCTGCGTCCGGGTGCGGCCGCGCGCATCCTCGTCCTCGCCTCGCAAGGCGACGACGTTGCCGGACTGGTCCGCGCCGGGCTTGCAGGCTACCTGCGCAGCCTCGCGCAGGAGAACCCGCGCTTCGCGTGGAAGACGCTGGCGATCGCGACCGGCGACGAGACTGCGGCCGTGACCGCGCTGTCGAGCGAGCTCCGGGAACGCGACTGGCTGAGTGGCGAGTACCAGATCAAGGATGCGCAGCGCCTGCGCCGACGCTTCGTCGCCTTCGCGCCACCCTCGGTCGAACGCGATGCCATCCGCCAGCACGGCGTGTACCTGGTCACCGGCGGGCTGGGTGGCCTGGGCCTGTTGTTCGCAAGGCATCTGGCGAGCCGCCATGCCGCGCGGCTGGTGCTCACCGGTCGTTCGCCGCTGGACGCGCGCGGCGAGGACACGCTGCAGTCGCTGCGTGACGTCGGCGGGGACGCGGTCTACGTGCAGGCCGACGTGGCCGATGCAGCACAGGCGCACGAGGCCGTCATCACGGCACGCATGCGCTTCGGTCGCATCGATGGCGTGATCCACGCCGCCGGCGTGCATCGCGACGCGTTCGCGATCCACAAGGATCGTGAGGCCATCGCCGCGGTCCTCGCCGCCAAGGTGCAGGGCACGCTGCACCTCGATGCCGCCACCGCGGACGATGCCCTCGACCTGTTCGTCGGCTTCTCCTCGGTCTCCGGCACGTTCGGCAACGCAGGACAGTGCGATTACGCCTGCGCCAATGCCTTCCTGGATGCGTTCGCCGCGCGTCGCGCGATGCAGGTGTCGCAGGGCGAGCGCCATGGTCGCAGCCTCTCCATCGGCTGGCCGTACTGGACCTCCGGCGGCATGCGCCTGTCGGACGACGAGATCCGCATGGCGGCCCAGCGGACTGGCATGCAACCGCTCCCGGACGACGCGGGCCTTGCCGCATGGCATGCGCTGCTCGCCGCCGACATGTCCCATGCCGTGGTCGTGCATGGCGACACCGCGCGCATCCACGCCGCGCTGGACGCACCGGCCACGCAGCACACTTCGGCACGCACAAGGCCTGCTCCCGTCTCGACGCCTGTCGATGCAGTGGCGGAAGGCGCGATGCAGGGCAGGATGGAGGAGTACCTGAAGCAACTGCTGTCGGCCGAGATCAAGCTGCCGGTCGAGCGGGTCGACACGCAGGAGCGTTTCGACGCCTATGGCGTGGACTCGATGATGGTGGCGCGCATCAACGCCGTGCTGGAACGCGACCTCGGCGAGTTGCCGAAGACGCTGTTCTACGAACACGACAACATCGAATCCCTCGCGGCCTGCCTGGTGCGCGATGCTGGCGCGGCGCTCCGTCGCCTGTTCGGCGCCGGCCTGGAAACGCTGGCGTCTGCCCGGCACGTCCCGTCCCCGGTTGCGCCTGCGTCGACGCCGCGCGCCATTCCGGCCGTGACGCCGTCGGTCGCATCCGTTCGCGAGCAGGTATCTGTCGCGACACCGCCTGCTGTGGCGCAGCCTGTTGTGCAGTCCGACGGTCGCATCGCGATCATCGGCGTCCACGTGGCATTGCCGCAGTCGCCATCGCTGGACGCATTTTGGGAACACCTGAAGAACGGCGTCGACCTGATCGGCCCGGTTCCGGCGAATCGCTGGGACGCGGACGCCTTCCACGATGCCGATCCTGCACGCGCGTTGGACGGCCGGATCTATTGCCGCACCGGTGGCTTCCTCGAAGATGTCGACGCCTTCGATGCCGCATTCTTCGGCATCACCGATGCCGATGCGGCCGCGATGGACCCGCAGGAACGCCTGTTCCTGCAATCGGCATGGTCGGCGATCGAGGATGCGGGCTATACCCGCGATGGCCTGCGCGAGCGTCATCCGCGCGGACGAGGCGTCGATGCCGGCGTGTTCGTCGGCGTCACCACCAACACCTACAGCCAGCTCACGCCCGAGGAATGGCGGCGCGGTCGCGCGGTCAACGCAAGCGCGATGCCCTGGTCGATCGCGAATCGCGTGTCGTACGTGTTCGACTTCCAGGGACCGAGCCTGCCGATCGACACCGCCTGCTCGTCGTCGCTGGTCGCGATCCAGATGGCGTGCGACAGCCTGCGACGTGGCGAGTGCGCGATCGCGGTGGCCGGTGGCGTGAACCTGTACCTGCATCCGGCCAAATACCACTCGTTGTGCGCAAGGCGGATGCTGGCCGAGCAGGGGCGCTGCCGCAGCTTCGGTGCGGGCGACGATGGTTTCGTGCCCGGCGAAGGCGTGGGCACGCTGGTGCTGAAGCCGCTGCAGCAAGCGCTGGCCGATGGCGACAGCATCCATGGCATCGTCGCGGGTGGCGCGCACGCGCACAGCGGTCGTGCGAATGGCTATTCGGCGCCGAACCCGGTGTCGCAGGCCGCAGTCATCGCCGCAGCACTGACCGATGCCCGCATCGATGCCGACGCGATCGGCTACGTCGAGGGTCATGGCACCGGCACGCAGCTCGGCGACAGCCTGGAGCTGTTGTCGCTGACTACCGCGTTCGCAGGTCGCAGCAAGGACGCCGGACTCTGCGCGCTCGGCTCCGTCAAGGCGAACGTGGGGCACGGCGAGTCGGCGGCAGGCATCGCAGGCATCGCCCGCGTGCTGCTCCAGCTGCGTCATCGCATGCTCGTGCCGACATTGCACAGCATGCCGGCGAATCCCGATATCGATTTCGAGGCGACGCCCTTCCGCCTGCAGCACGCGCTCGCATCCTGGACCGCACCGCGCAACGCTGCTCCGCGTCGCGCGATCGTCAATTCCTTCGGTGCCGGTGGCGTCAATGCCTGCCTGGTGCTGGAGGAAGCGCCGGCGCGCGCATCCGTCTCCGCGACACCGACGCCGCAACTGTTCGTCCTCTCCGCGCGCGATGGCCTGCGCCTGCGCGAACGCGTGGATGCGCTTCGCACGCGCCTGCAGGACTGGCTGTCTCATCCCGCCATCGCGCCGTCTCCGGCTGCGGTCGCCTGGACGCTGCAGGCGGGCCGGGAAACGATGGAAGAACGCCTGGCCGTCGTCGCGGACGGCTTCGATTCGCTGCTCCGCGAGCTCGATGCATGGTGCGAAGGGCAGTCCTCGCAGCGATTGGTGGCCGGCAGGGTCGAGCCGCACCAGCGGCGCAAGGCCAATCGCGCGGAAATCGTCGAAGCCTTGCGCGCCGACTGGCAGGCCGGTCGCTTCGACGCGCTGGCCCTGCAATGGGTCCAGGGCCAGGACGTGCCGTGGTCGCGCCTGCGCTCCGGTGCTGGCAGTGGAGACGGCCGCGTCTCGCTGCCGACCTATCCGTTTGCGCGCACGCGCCACTGGATCACCGATGCGCCACCACCGGGACCGCCGGGGGCGATCGATGCGGACGCTGCCAGCACGCCGCGTCGAGAAGACCCTGCGCAGGCGACACTGCATCCGATGATCGTGCGCAATGCCTCGACCCTGCGCGAAGTCCGCTTCGATTCGCAGCTCGACGCATCGGCCTGGTACGCGCGCGACCACCGCGTCGCAGGCTCTGTGCTCTTCCCGGGTGCCGGCTTCCTCGAGATCGCCGCAGCCGCTGCCGCCATCGCCGGCGAAGCACCCGTCGCCCGTGTCGAAGACGTGGTCTGGGCCCAGCCGCTTGCGCTCACCGGCAGCCAGGCGCTGCAGACACGCCTCGTGGCGTTCGGTACAGGTGCGGAATTCGCCATCAGGAGCTTCGATGCGGACATGCAGCCGCATTTGCATGCCGAAGGCCGCGTGCGCTTCGGCCGCGGGCGCGCCGCGCACGCTGCGCCGCAGGTGCGCGACATCGAGGCATTGCTGGGCGAAACGCAGCGCACGACGTCCGGCGACGCGTGCTATGCCGCGCTGTCCGCCTTCGGATTCGACTACGGCCCGAGCTTCCGCAGCATTCGCGAACTGCATACCGGCGACGGCATCGCGATCGCGCACCTCGTGCTGGATCCGGGCCTGCGCGCCGAGTTCGATCAGTACCTCCTGCATCCGGCGCTGATCGACGGTGTCCTGCAGACGGTGTCGGGCATGGCGCTGGATGGCGATGCCGGAAGCAGCGGCGAGCGCACGCCGTATCTGCCGTTCGCACTGGATGCGATCGAACGTTTCCGTCCGCTGACACCGGAATGCCACGCCGTGGCACGACGTGCCGCGGCCGGCCCGGCTGGCAGCGGCCTGCTGCGCTTCGATCTGGAATTGCTCTCCCTGCGTGGGGAACGGCTGGTCGCGCTCGACGGCTTCTACGTCCGCGCCTTGCCGCCGGGCGCCCACCTGAGACCTGGCGTGCCGGCAGGAGTCGCGGGATGAGCCGGATCGACGTTTCCTCCGGCGAATCCCCGCAGGATCTGGAGCGCATGAAGTCGCGCATGCCGCCCCCCTTGCCGTGCTTGGTCGCCGTGCTGGCCGGCGTCGGACTCGATCACTGGCTGCCCTGGTCGATCGGTCCGAGGCCGTTCACGCTCACGGCCGGTGCGGCCGCGCTCCTCGCGATGGCCGTTCTCGGCACGGCGACCTTCCGTGCATTCCAGCGCCACGCCACGCCACTCGACCCTTCGTACGAGACGGTCGCGATCATCGAGACAGGTCCGTTCCGTTACTCGCGCAATCCCGCCTACATCGGATTCATCCTGCTGCAGGCGGCGATCGCGTGTTTCCTCGACAACGCATGGATCCTTGTGTTTATCATTCCAGCCGTCGTCGCGATCCAGCAACTCGTAGTGCTTCGGGAAGAAGCCTACCTCGCAGCGAAGTTCGGCGATGTCTACCTGCGCTACAAGGCGAGGGTCAGACGATGGATATGACGGATGCCCGGACGTGGCATGGAATGGAATCGCAATCGGAGTCGCAATTGGAATTGCAGTCGCCATCGATCGCAGACGGCATCCCGGGCTTCCGGGATGCGGAGGCACCGCAGGTCTTCCTGCTGGAGACCGCCCGTGGCGCGATGAAGAACAACAATTACCTCGTCGTCGACCCGGTCACGCACCAGGCGGTCGCGATCGACCCGGCGTGGCAGCCCGACGTCTTCGCCGAGGCATTGGCCGCGACGCGCGCGACGCTGTCCGAGATCCTCGTCACGCACACGCACGACGACCACATCGACCTGGCGATCCCGCTATCGGAGCACTACAACTGCCCGATCCGCATGTCGCGGGAAGAAATCGCGTGGTCCGGCTTCGAGGCCACGCGCCTGCTGCCGCTGGATGGCGGACCGTGGCAGGTCGGCGCGATGACCATCGAACCGATCCTCACGCCGGGGCATACCCCGGGCTGCGTGTGCTACCGCATCGGCGACAACCTCTTCACCGGCGACGTCCTGTTCGCCGAAGGCTGCGGCATCTGCTTCGAACTGGATGCGGCCTATCGCATGTACGACAGCCTGCAGGACCTGAAGCAGCGGCTTGCGCCGCACACCCATGTGTTCCCCGGGCATACCTATGTGCGTCCGCCCGGACAGCGTTTCGCTGAGCTCATGCGTTGCAACATTTATCTGCAATTCTCGGATCGCGAGTCCTTCGCCGCGTACCGGCTCCGCAAGGGGCAGATCGGTCGGAAGGTGCTGGATTTCAAATGATCCGACGCTTTCACAGGATTTCGCCGTGCGCACGCGTGCCTGTACCGGCACGTCCCCGGCACACCCTCCGGGCCTCGATGCGAGCGCCCGTCCCGGACACCCTATACCCCGGCCAGATGCCGGGATCCATCAGTCAAAGGAAGTGAGTATGGTTGGCATCGAAGCGATGAACGTGTTCGCCGGAACGGCGTGTATCGATGTGTCGAAGCTCGCGCGGCATCGCGGCCTGGACATGAGCCGGTTCGAGAACCTCTTGATGAAGGAGAAATCGGTCGCGCTGCCCAGCGAAGACCCGATCACCTTCGCGGTGAACGCGGCGAAGCCGCTGGTCGATGCGCTGTCGCCCCAGGAAAAGGACCGCATCGAGATGGTCATCACCTGCACCGAGTCGGCGTTCGACTTCGGCAAATCGATGAGCACCTACTGCCACGACCTGCTCGGGCTGAACCGCAACTGCCGCCTGTTCGAGCTGAAGAACGCCTGCTATTCCGGCGTCGCCGGCCTGCAGATGGCCGTGAACTTCGTGCTCTCGAACGTCTCGCCCGGCGCCAAGGTGCTGGTGATCGCCACCGACGTGTCGCGCTTCATGGTGGAGGAGGGCGGCGAAGCGCTGTCCGCGGACTGGTCGTTCGCCGAACCCAGCGGCGGTTCCGGCGCCGTGGCCATGCTGGTCAGCGACCGTCCGCACGTGTTCCAGATCGATGTCGGCGCTAACGGTTACTACGGCTACGAGGTGATGGATACCTGCCGCCCCTCGACGGATGGCGACGCGGGCGATACCGACCTGTCGCTGCTGTCGTATCTCAACTGCTGCGAAAACGCCTACATGGAATACCAGAAGCGCGTCGAAGGCGCGCACTTCGCCGAGACCTTCGGCTACATCGCCTACCACACGCCGTTCGGCGGCATGGTGAAGGGTGCGCATCGCAACATGATGCGCAAGCTGGCGAAGGCAAAGCCCGCCGAGATCGAGGATGACTTCCAGCGTCGCGTCACGCCGGGCCTGGTCCATTGCCAGCGCGTGGGCAACATCATGGGCGCGACCGCGGCCCTCTCGCTGGCGAGCACGATCGAGAACGCCGACTACGAAGCGCCGCAGCGCATCGGCGTGTTCTCCTATGGCTCGGGCTGCTGTTCGGAGTTCTTCAGCGGCGTCGCCCGCCCGGAAGGTCGCCAGCGGCTGCGCGAGATGGGCATCGGCAAGCGCCTGGATGCGCGCTACGAGATGAGCATGGCGCAGTACGACACGCTGCTCGAGAAGAGTCGCTCCCTGAAGTTCGGCACGCGCAACATGGTGCCCGACGTCGACTTCGTGCCCGAGGCACGGCGCGCACTCGGCCAGCCGACCTTGTTCCTGAAGGAGATCAAGGAATTCCATCGCGAGTACGAGTGGGTGTCGTGAACATGGCGGCAGTCATCGACGCGCCGTTCCAGGCGATCGACGCACGGCTGGAGGACGGGGTCTGCTTCCTGCGGATGATCCGTCCCGACGCCGGCAACACCATCGATGCGCGGCTGATCGCCGAGCTGACGACCGCGCTCGACAGGTTCGGTGCGCAGGCCGGCGTCGTCGTGCTGGAAGGTACGCCCGAGGTCTTCTGCGCCGGTGCGGATTTCGGCGAGCTGCGTGATCGTTTCGAACGTGGCGATGCCGAGGTCGAGCAGGACCCCGGTCCGCTGTACGACCTGTGGCACCGTCTCGCGACGGGTCCGTTCATCAGCGTGGCGCATGTCCGCGGGCGCGCGAATGCCGGCGGCGTCGGCTTCGTTGCGGCCTGCGACATCGTGCTGGCGGAAGAGAAGGCCGCGTTCAGCCTGTCCGAACTGCTGTTCGGGCTGATGCCGGCCTGCGTGATGCCGTTCATCGTGCGGCGCATGGGTTTCGCGAAGGCCAACTTCATGACCCTGATGACCCAGCCGATCTCGGCCGCGCAGGCCCTGGAATGGGGGCTCGTCGACGCCGTCGAGGAGAACGGCAGCAACCTGCTGCGCAAGCAGTTGCTGCGCCTCCGTCGCATCGGCCGCGACGGCATCGTCCGCTACAAGCGCTATGCGAACGAGCTGGACGACAGCCTGCGCAGCGCACGTCCCAAGGCGCTGGCCGCGAATCGCGAGGTGTTCTCCGATCCGGACAACCTGCGTCGCATCGCGCGCTACGTGCGTACCGGGAAGTTCCCGTGGGAGCCGGAATGAGCACCGAGGCCGCAAGCATCGCCGCACCCGGCAGCCTCGCACCGCAGGCCACCGTGACCCTGCGCGAAGCCGAGCCGGGGATCGCGCTCGTCGAGATGCACGAGCGCGAAGGTCGCAACACCTTCACGGACGCGCTGATCCGCGATCTCACGGCAATGTTCGCCACGATCGCCGCCAATGAACAGTGGCGCGCGGTGGTGCTCACGGGGTACGACAGCTACTTCTCCAGCGGTGGCACGCAGGAAGGCCTGCGCGACCTGTTCGAAGGCCGCTTCAAGTTCACCGACAAGGATCTCTACAGCCTCGCGCTGAACTGTCCGATCCCGGTGGTCTCGGCCATGCAGGGCCACGGCATCGGCGGCGGTTTCGTGCTCGGCATGTTCGCCGACGCGGCCGTGCTGTCGCGCGAAAGCATCTACACCGCGAACTTCATGAAGTACGGCTTCACCCCTGGCATGGGCTCGACCCTGATCCTCCCGCACAAGCTCGGTCCGGTGCTGGCCCACGAGATGATGCTGTCGGCACGTGTCTATCGCGGTGAAGACCTGGCGCGCCGCGGCGTTCCCTTCCCGGTGTTGCCGCGCGACCAGGTGTTGCCGCACGCCATGGCCCTGGCCCGTGATTTCGCGGACAAGCCGCGGTTTTCCCTCGTCACCCTCAAGGACCATCTGGTCGCCGGGCTGCGCGACGCGCTGCCGCAGGCGATCGAACGCGAAGTCGAGATGCACGCACGGACCTTCCATCGACCCGAAGTGCGCGATCGCATCGAGGCGCTGTTCGGGCAATGACCGCAGGGTCATGGCCGACAACGCCGAATTTCCACCACAGGAGCAACACGCAGTGAGCAAAGAACACATCTTCGAGATCATCGTCCGCCACACCAAGGAAATCCTCCCGGATCTCGAAGGCCACGCCTTCCAGCCGACCGACTCCCTGCGTGCGCTCGGCGCGAATTCGGTAGACCGCGCGGACATCCTCATGATGACCCTCGAAACCCTCGAACTCTCGATTCCGCTGATCGAGATGGCCAAGGCGGAGAACATCGGCGAACTGGCCGGCATCATCCATGCGAAGGCCTGACGACGACGCCCTCGTCGCCAGCGGACTCGGCCTCGTCACCGCGATCGGCCAGGGTGCCGATGCGGTGACCGAGGCGCTGATGGCCGGTCGGCACGCGTTCGGCCACATGCGTCGACCCGGCAGGCAACTGCCGGCGCGCGGCGCTTCCCCGGACGATCAGGCGAATGCGCCGGTCGGTTTCATCGGTGCGGAGATCCCGGGCCTGCGCATGCCGGACGGGCTGTCCTCGTCGATGCTGCGCACCGCATCGCTGTCGGGCCAGGCCGCGCTGGCGGTGCTGCATGAAGCGTGGACGGACGCGGCGCTGGATGGCGTCGACCCCGCGCGCATCGGGCTGGTCGTCGGCGGCTCCAACCTGCAGCAGCGCGAACTCGTCGCGATGCAGGACGCGTATCGCGACCGCGAACGCTTCCTCAAGCCCAGCTACGGCCTGGGGTTCATGGATACCGACCTCTGCGGCCTGTGCACCGAAGCGTTTCCGATCCGCGGCTTCGCGCATACGCTCGGCGGCGCCTCGGCCAGTGGCCAGGCCGCGGTGATCCACGCACTGGAGGCCGTACGGTCCGGTCGCGTCGACGCATGCATCGCGATCGGTGGGCTGATGGATCTCTCGTACTGGGAGTGCCAGGGCCTGCGTTCGCTCGGCGCGATGGGTTCGGATCGATATGCCGACGATCCAGCGGCCGCCTGCCGTCCCTTCGATGCCGCGCGTGATGGCTTCATCTTCGGCGAATCCTGCGCGGCGCTCGTCGTCGAACGATCGGACCGCCTGCGTGCGCGCAATCGCAGGCCCTGGGCCGAGCTGGCGGGTTGGGGCATCGCGATGGACGGCAACCGCAATCCTAATCCCTCGTTGGAAGGGGAGTGCACCGCGATTGCAAGCGCGCTGTCGATGGCCGGCGTACAGCCGGAAGGCATCGATTACGTGAACCCGCACGGGACCGGTTCGCACATCGGCGACATCACCGAGGTGCAGGCGCTGCGCGACAGCGGCCTCGCGCATGTCCGCCTCAACACCACCAAATCGCTCATCGGACATGGCCTGAGCGCCGCCGGCGCGGTCGAGCTGGCCATCGTGCTGCTGCAGATGCGGGCAGGGCGGCTGCATCCCGCGCGCAATCTCGTCGAACCGATCGATCCAGGACTGCGCTGGGTCGGCGACACCTCGGAACCTCACGCCATCCGCGCCGCGCTCAACATGAGCATGGGTTTCGGTGGCATCAACACCGCGATCTGCGCGCTCGCCTGCTGAGCCCGCCTGTCGGCACGGCTGCTCGATCGCACGGACGCAAGCACATCCCCAAGGAGACACCATCATGAAGACCTGCATTTTTCCCGGCCAGGGGGCCCAGAACAAAGGCATGGGCGGCGAGCTGTTCGAGCGCTTCGCGACGCTGACCGCGAAGGCCGACGACATCCTCGGCTACTCGATCCGCGAGCTGTGCCTCGACGATCCGCGCGGCGAACTCAACGACACGCGTTTCACCCAGCCGGCGTTGTACACCGTCAATGCGCTGTCCTACCTCCGCGCCATCGAAGAGGGGGAAGGCGAACCCGACTTCCTCGCCGGCCACAGCCTCGGCGAATTCAATGCGCTGCAGGCGGCCGGATGCTTCGACTTCGAGACCGGCCTGCGCCTCGTGCAGAAACGCGGCGCGCTGATGGGCAAGGTCTCCGGCGGCGGCATGGCCGCGGTGATCAATGCACCGGCCGATCTCATCCGCGCCACGCTCGACGAGAACGGCCTCGACGAGATCTTCCTCGCCAACTACAACTCACCCTCGCAGATCGTGGTGTCCGGCTCGGCCGAACAGATCAGCAAGGCCGGTGGCGTGTTCAACAAGCTCAAGAGCGACCTCGGCAAGGTGCGCTTCCTGCCGCTCAACACCAGCGGCGCCTTCCACTCGCGCTTCATGCGCGATGCGATGGGCGAATTCCGTGCCTTCCTGGCGACGATGCCGATGGCCGCGCCGCGCATCCCGGTGATCGCCAACGTCACCGCACGCCCGTACGTCGACGACGGCATCCTCGACACGCTGGCCGACCAGATCGCCAACACCGTGAAGTGGTGCGAGAGCGTGCAGTACCTGCTGGCCCTGGCGCGCAGCCGCGGCCAGGACATGCGCTTCCTCGAATTCGGTCCGGGCGAAGTGCTGACCCGCATGGTCGACACGATTCGCAAGCAGACGCCGGACACGGTGCTCGAGGGCCTGTTCCCGGTCGCCAGCAGCGTGGCCACCGCCGCCGGCAACGACGCCGCGATCAAGGTCGCCGACTGGAACCAGCGCCATCCCGTCGGCACCCGCGTCCGTTCGACGGTGTTCGACTACGATAGCCTCGAAACCCGCAGCGAAGCCGTGGTGCTGTTCGGCCACCGCGCCGCGGTGTACATGAAGGGCTACAACGGCTACTTCGATCTCAACGAGCTGCAGCCGGCGTGACGCGACAAGGCGCATGCGTCCCGGGACGCATGCGCCAAGAAGACCGAGCTTCCCGTTCCCTCCAGCACGAAGGCCGGCACATGTTCAGACACATGTTCGTCCTGCTCCTTTTCGCGACACTCCCGGTCTCCGCCGAAGATGGAGTGGTCTACAAGCCCGAATACTGCAGGACTCGATACGACCTACGAACAGCGCTGCCATGACGACAGCCGCGTCTACGAGGCCTGCAAGGGTTCGACCGGCGGTCGATAAGGTGGCTGGAAGGCACTGGGGACGCTCAGATCGATATTGATCAGGGGCAGGGGAGGGAATGGCAGCGGGCCAATTGTGCCTGGTGCTGACATTGCAAGACCCGCTGCTTGCGGCCGACGGAACAGGGGCGGCCCGTTGGCTTGGGCCATTGGGGATCTGTAGGCTACGCAGTTAGGTGGGAGGAAATTACGCTGATGGCCTTGAAGAATCCTGTGTCGTGCCACGCCTTGATTTTCTGGGGACGAGTGTGACCAAGATCGAACAAGTGGCCGTTCCGCAGTGGACGAAGCTGTCGAAGAAGCGGGGTGTCGATCCGTTGGGAATGCAGAACTCCAGCGTGCGTATCTATCAGCGGCTTCTTCCCGGCATCAGCAACGTAACGCTGCGCATCCGTTACTACGGTTTGTACGTCTGGCTTGCCGACCGTTATGCGCGCGACATCGGCGATACGGATCAGACGGCCTGGCAACGACGGATCCGACGTGCGGAAGCGCTCTATGCACTGATCGCGCAGGTCAAGGGCGGGGAAAGAGGTGTCGGCGGCGCAGAGTGGGCGGAAAAGCGCCTCGCTACTGCGGGCGAGCGCAGGCTGGATTTCCGGGACGACACCGAGCCGGGAAGCGACACGCATTATCTGCAGAACCCATGGGGCGTCTTCGGACAGGCCTACCAAAGTCAGCTCTTCGCGATCGGGCTGCTGGCGTACGCGGCGGAGCATGAGATCGCCACGCCCGCGCCAGGCGTCGGCGACAAACTCGCGCAGGCGTTCGCCGCTTCGGTGGGCGAGATGGGCGATCTTTTCCTGGGGACGCTGGACCGCGGATGGACATCGAGGAAGGACCTGGACGCGATGTCCTCGATGGCGCCCTCGTCCATCGCGCGTGGAAGTGAGCGCGATTGCTACCAGGCATTGCTGTTGCGTTCTTCTGCGGAAAACGACAGCCCCGATGTCGAGCGCCGCAGGACACTGCAGCTGATTCTCCACTGGGCGGCCGCCACAGGCAGGAAGCCGGGGTCGGATGAACTCCGGTGGAGCATGTATTCCGCTTGCCTGGACGAAGGACAGTCGTGGGTGCTGCCGGACTACCTCGAAGCGCACAGGCTCCGATGGTCTGTTTACCAGGCTAATGAGATCGCCCACATCGCACTTGAAACCCTGCTGAAGGGCCTGCTGAATCAGCTGGAAGCCTATCCTGCGGGGTGCTCTCTGGAGCAGCTGATCGCTGAGGCAGCGTCGAAAGTGCGCGCATGTTTCAAGACAGAACCTGAAGACTGGAATTCCTTCGTTGAAGCACAGCGCCTTTCGAAAGATGCCTCGAGTACGACTGATGCGAACTCGGAATGGATGTTGACGCGCCATTCATGGATGCGGCAAAGCCAGCATGGCATGAACGAGGCAGAGCAGTGCGCCGCAGCGGTACGCGCTCTGGCAGTCGTGCAGAAACGGATGCGCTCGCGGAAAGTCGAGGTGGTCGCTGAGCTTTCCGATCTCGATCCACTAGGCTTTCATTCGCTCCTGACGGAACTGGCTTTCCTGGAGCACAACGCCGACATGGGTTTTGAAGCGCTATTGCAGCGTCTGTTCCTGGAAAGGGTCGTTCGGCGACATCTATGGGTGGCGATGCGCAAGTTGCAGTACCACGGAGATTACACCTTCCTCATCGACACCGATGACGGGCTCGTACGCAAGCGGGGAGACGATGGCCCGGTGTGGACTGGTCCGCGGCTCGGCAATGCCATCGTGTTCCTCGAGGACATCGGACTGCTCAGTGAGAAGGGCGCCACCGAACGCGGCCGTCGCGCCTTGGTAGCCGCATGAAGCTGTTCGAACAGTTCGCCCACCGTGGTTATCACTCGTGCGTGATGACCACGTTCGGCATCGACTTCGCAGCTTTCGAAAGCATCGCTCTGCATCGTCTGCGCGGTGCTGGCTGCAATAACAACCTCGTCATCGTCGACGTCGGCATGCTCGCGCATGCGCTGGAGAGCGCGATCGAACTGCCCCGACACGCCGGGAGGCAATACACGGTCACAGGCACGCGATCGAAAGGGGGCTTCCATCCAAAGGTCATCCTTCAGCTGGGACGAAAAACCGGCCGCGTCTTCGTGTCGTCGGCGAACCTCACGGCGCCGGGCCTTGCGGGCAACCTGGAAGTCATCGGTTGCATCTCAGCTTCGCCGGACGATTCCGGGGAATCACGCCTTTTGGCGTCGGCGTGGCACTACGTCGAACGGTTCCTCGACCTAGGCCAGGAAGCTGTCGCCTGCCAAGTCGAAAGGATGCGCAAGCAGGCTGCCTGGCTGATGGACATCGCGCCTGCGGAGGGTGTCGTGCCCCTGGCCAATGGCGAGGCAGCGGCATTCCTCGAAGGTGCCGGGAACAGCACGATCGCCTCACGATTTGTCACCTTGCTCGGAGGGGACCCTGTCAAGCGCCTGGTCGTGGTCAGCCCCTACTGGGATGAGGACCTGAAAGCGCTTCGGGACTTGCACGAGTCTACCGGCGCACGCGAGGTCAGCGTGATCGTCGGAGGCTACAGGCCATCGTTTCCAGCGCAGCGTCTCGCCGAGTGCGACGCGATTCGCCTGTTCGCGCTGGGCGCGGAGCATAATCGGTTCGTCCATGGCAAGGTTGTCATCGCCCAGACCCGCGATGCCGACCATGTCCTGTATGGCAGCGCGAACTGCACGGTCGCAGGCATAGGCGCAGCGCGCGCATTCGCCGGGCGCAACGACGAGGCATGCCTCTACCGTCGCATGAAACGCGGCGCGGCGCTTCGAGAACTGCACCTGGAGTCTGCAATCGCGAAGGAGAACGTGCTCAAGGGAAAGGACTTGCCGACATGGCAAGTGCGGCCCGAAGTGCCACTGGAAGCCGCAATTCGCCGGGATCCTGGCCGGTTCGTAATCCGTGGCGCGCAGTTACTCTGGTGGCCCACCGATACGTATGCGAATGATGACGCTCGTGTCGAGTTGCTTGGGCGCACCGGCGACACGGTGTCAGTCGAGCTGGCGCTTCAAAACACAACGGCGCATGGGTTGCGCTGCTTCGTGATCAATGAATCATCGGAGCCCGCCTATTTCGCGCGCGTACGAATCGGGCGCGAAGTTTCGTGTACTGCAGTCATCGTGATGCCGGACGTGCTGCGCCAGGAGACGAGGGAAGCGCGAACGCGTCAGTTGGAGCAAGTGGCCGAGCGGCTGAATGGCCGTGAGCGCCTAGGCCCCTGGATCATGGACTTCATCGACCTGATCATGCAGGCGGAGGCATTCGAAACCAAACCGCACCGCACTCAGGACGCGCGCGTCTCCCGCAGGCACGGAAGTAGCAGGCCCACCGGCGCATCGCCCGGCAGGACCTTGCGCTACGACGAGTTCATCGCCGGGCGCAAGCTGCGGGAAGACCGGAAGCCGATCTTCCAGTCGGCCTTTGCGGGCAGCGACCTGGACCTGGTGCGCAGTTATCTCAACCGCATCATCGGGCTGGGTACGATCGCGGTCGATCAGGACGAAGTGGACGACGGCGCGCGCATCCGTGAAGCACTCGCGTTGCGAGACGAAGTGTCTGCGGACGCTGCCGCTACGTTTGAACCGCTGCGTCAACCGACCGATGGGGAATTGTCCGAATCGCGCCGCAGACATTTGGAAGAGGAGAAAGCGCGTGAAGCGATCGCTGCCCGCCTGGCAGCAAGAGCCGACATCGCCAAGTTCTCGATCAAGTTCTGCAGCCAGATGCAGACCAAGGTTTCGGAAAAGCCGTTGGTCCTGCAGGACATGCTTCGGCTGCGGGCGGTCCTGATGATGATGCTGGGCGCCGCCTGCCCGATCGGGGCCAGCGTGCTCGACAAGCGAGCCCTGGAGTCGCAGGTTCTTCGCCCCGATGGCGAGAATGGCTGGACGCGGCTGATAGGACGCGTCCTGTCCACGTTTTTCGCTGGAGTGGAGCCCATGATCGAAACACTCCAGTTGCAGGACTGCGACGCACTCCCTGTCGAACTCGCCGAATGCTTCGCAACTTGTTTCTGGGCGATCCAGGCGTGCCGTACTGCAGCAGACAGCAAGCAGGGGATGGATGGCCTGCGGAAGCAACTGGCCGAACTATCGGTTCGCATCTATCAGCGAAGCGGCTTGACCCGCACAGAGTGCGAAGACGATACCGTGACGGTGATCTTCTACAAGATGACGTCGACATTCGCGCTTGGGGTTTCGCTGGAAGAGATACTCGCTTTGCACCGCGAATCAGTCGCGCGATGCAAACCCGTCGGCAAACCGCTTCCTACGTAACGGATCGCACGAATGCGTCCCAGAATGCCAGCCTTGGCGACCCCAGGTCATAACCGGGCTCAGTAAACCTGTGACTGATGATCGCTATCCATTCGTCCAATGATCAGATAGTTAGCGGAAGCGGGACCCTGAATAACGATATTTTTACCTCTCTGGACGGCTCAGTGAAGCTGTGACAATACCGACTAATCAGCAAAGTCGTGACATTACAGAGCATAGCCCCGCGGAACTCCGGATCGGCTAAGACTGGCCTACGGCTCCTTGGGAAGGGTCATGGGTACAGACCGCACACAGCTTTATCTGCCTTGGGCGGACGACGCTCTAGTTCCAGGCGAATCTGCCTATGCACTGCTTAACAAGTTGGCGTGGTTCTCAAATCGCGGCCCGTTGCAACTAATTCACGACCTTAAGGCTACCGAAGACAGGCCATCGCCTACCTCGCCCAAGAACATCGATTACTACGCGACGGATGAGGTGTGGAAGAGCATTGCATCCTTGCCTAACTTACCGCGGATTCACGGAGTTCAATTGGATGAGTATGTCAGCAAGGTTGCGCGCGAACTCAGAGTGGGGCATCTAGGGTCTCGTGAGCGCCTCGCGCTGCGCTTTTGCCCTGATTGTATTTCTCTTGGAATGCATTTTGACGTTCTGCAATTGAAGTTCATCGATTGCTGCCCGCTGCACAAAAGAAAGATCGTATCGCATTGCAAAGAATGCGGCGATAAGATTTCGTACTCATGCAATTCCCAGCAAGGCTCCTTTTCGTGCGGCTCGTGTAACGCTTCCCTTCTCCAAGAAGGCCTTGAGAGCTTGCGCGAGAACTACGGTGAACGCCGCCGGATTGCTAGGGCATACGTCAACCTCGCAAATAAGCTTTCGGTAGCTCCTCATATATTTTTGCACTCGCACAGTAAATACGCGCGGGATCACCAAAGCGATGTTGCCCACAAGCATGCGATGGTTCGAATTCTGGATAGCCGACTCAGAGGCTCGCCACAGCCGCTGACCCTTGCTTCCCCATTCATTGCTGTCAAGGTTGAGCGGGATGAATCGGGAAGACCGAGACTAAATCGGCTGTCGAATGCTCTACTTTTCTCGCCGGAAGACCACCTATCCCAGTTGAACCAGTTCAGCGAGCGACGTCTTGCTCAATTGCGAGTGGGGGCTTGGGCGATGCAGACCTTTCACGATCATCGTGCGTGCATTTGCGCTGGACGAGAGTTGATGAAAGGTGGTGCCAGCTGCAAAAGGGAGTTTGTAGATGAGAGCGAATTACATGCATGTTGCATAGGCAGGGGATTTGCGGCGTGGGAGGCGGGTCAAGCGCTTCGCGCGGCCGAGCTGCTCAAGGAGTCGCTATGGAAGGCTTGGGGGCTGACGGAGCGACCTATCAGACTTTTCGCCTTGTACGCTTTGGAAAAGGCATGTCTCGGAAGCGCAATAATGCGATTCATTCATTATGACAAATACCAGTTGAGGGAGTGGCAGAGCCATGGATTTTCGCTACAGCTTGCCGAATCAAAGTTTCTTTCCGATTTTGAAATAGAGCATGCGGTTGTGTGGGTGGACTTCGATCAAATCAATCTCGATGACGCGTGCCATTTGTGCGGTCGAAACTCCAACATGCAGCTGCAATGGCTCGGAGACGCGATTCAGAACGTGCCGCCAAACCAACTAATGCAATCACTGTTGCAGGAATACGGCACCAGAGCTCGCCTGGCGGAATCCGGGAGCTGGATGCACGAAGAGATTAACCGACGGGTCCGGCTTACTTTGAAACCCGGCGCTTCGCCAAGCTAGCGCCGAAGCTGCCGTCTTGTCAGCGATGAATTCCGGGGGGCGGTTTCCTTCTGCAGACCTCCAGCGGCCGGCGTAGCGGTATCTGCGCCCGGCGGGGAACAAAGCAAGTCGCGTTCATACTCGCCTGCAATGGTTGCATGTACAGCGAGTACACCAGTGACCACAACACGCACTGCTGCCTTGACGCTCTCCTCGGTTGGCGCCCAATCCGCTCCAGGAAGCGCTTCATAGCGAGATGGAAGAGGCGAAAACATGCATTCGTACCACTCTTCGCCAGCCGCGTGGAGGCACGCGCACGCATCTCGCATCTCCTGCGTATCTTTGATCAAGAGCGGAACTGGTGGCAGGTCTTCAAGCGCTCGAGAGTAACCCGCAGGGGGCGATCGATCACCGCAGTGCTTGACAGAAACGACGGCACCATAAAGCGGCCATTTTATCGCTTCAGCGATTTCTGGCGCATCGTCGAATTCGCGTTTGATTAGCGAATCGCAGAACCGGAACACCGCGTCCTCGGCAATCGTAGAAACGTCGTCGACGGGGCGACCCCTAGCCCACCAAACGACTTCGTGGAGGAAAGCCATCAGGAAAAGGAGCGTTGATGGCGTTGCAGCTCCTACCAAATATTGCAATGCACGCTTTTGCAGGTATGAATAGCGCCACGGCCGCAGGTGCTCGAGCGCACTGACGACGCGCCTGGGGACAAACATCAGCTCGCGTTTCTCGAGAAAGCTCGATAAATGCGCGCGGGAAAGGGCAATAGGCGGCGGATGCTCCTGCTGATAGTCCACGAACTCCTTAAGGAGCCACGGGCGCGAAGCGGGGACGCGTTCACAGGCGCGTTCAAATAAATTGAATCGTATGCCGCTACCGTCGAACTCCTTCCAATAGTTTCCATCCGGGCTCTTGCCGGATGCATAAATCGCTCGGAATACCTGTGGGGCGAGCGGTTCGTACAGGACCCCTGTGGGGTCCGTTGTCGGCAACAGCAACGTTTGATCAAGCCATCTGTAGTTGCAGTCCTTGGACTTGCACAAGTAGCGAGACCAGAGTCGTGGACACTGGCGAGCATAGCCGCTAGCAGGAATGCATCCCATAGTCAATACCAGGATTCAATTTGAAACCTACTGCTGAGGTTACACCAGCCCGCTGCTAGGCTTGAGACACTTTCACACAAGCTAACGGAATTTTAACGTCAAAAAAAATTGAGCCCACCCAGTGCGAATGGGCGGGCTCGGTCCAGGTCGTAGGAGGACCTGTTAATGCCAGCCGAAAATACCCCCTCCCTCGCGGTGGGTCAAGGAAGTTTTTGCCTTAGCGATCGTCCCTTCATTGGCGGAGGGCATCATGGCTAAGGAAGCAAAGAGCCCCGCCCAGCGGAAGCGGAACCAATATGTGGCGGCCGTTCGAGCTCGGGGCGCAAGCGGCCACAACCTGTGGTTTGTCTCTCCACCCCAAGATCCCCCTGATCCGCCTTTGATCCTCTGCTCGGACGTGGAGTTCGAGTGCTTCCAGTTCCTGGAGGGCTCGGCCGATCTGGTTTCGGTTGACTACGCCCCGTTGCGCTTGGCGGGCGATGGGCCTCGCTCACGGCTCCGCCACTTCGCCATCGCCACCACTCTGGAAGGCCATCGCCTCGATATCGACCTGGACCCCGCAGGGGACGGTGGAAGCCCGCCGGGCCGGCGCGTTGTCGACCTGGCCATGCTCGATGCGGCCAAGACCCGCATCCAGAGTTGGCGGGCCATCATCGCCGTAATCAACCGCTGTCGCACACATGAGTTGAGCCCGGTCATCTTCCGGAGCCGCCATCTGATCGAAGGGCAGCCACCTATCACGATGGGTGCCCTTTGTGACCAGGTGGACGAGCACTCCGCTCTGGTCGCGGGTGCAATCGGAACGATGCTGCGTGCCCGTGAACTCGAGAGCGATGTGGACCAGCATTTATGGGGACCCGCCACCAAGGTTTGGGGGCGTGCCCATGGCTAGTGTCCGCCAGACCTTGCGAACGGCTCCCCCAGAACACCTGGCGCTCGATACGTGGGAGATGCCGGCATTGGACGATCTCGATGTCGAGCAAAAGCAACGCTTTCATGCGCTGACCAAGGCCATTTGGCACTATGTCGGCGGCGGCAACCTTTCAACGCATCTCCGGGATAACGGCATCCACCAGGAAGTGTTCTATCGGGCGTTTGATCGATGCCTGACGTTGGATGCCCGCGGAAAGCCCATGGGCTGGGTAGGTTTGCTTCCCTTTATCGAGGTGAAGCCTCGCCAGCGAAAAGCACCGATAGAGGCCAATGCGGGCAACAAAGGCGGATTGAGCGGGGCACTGGAACTCTTCCTCAGGAAGAACAAAGAAGTCCGGGAGGGACTACATGCCTATCTCGACAAGAACGCCAAACGAAAACCCGGCGGAGAAGCAGGAATTCGCCATAAGTCGGCGCACATGGAGTTCCTTAGGCTTTGCGAGGTCAACGACCCAGGCAAAGAGCACTGGCCCTTCACATCCCTGCGCCGGGCCGCAGGATCCATCCGAGCGTTTGTCTGCCAGTACCTCAAGAACAACTACGACCGGATCGTCGCCACGCAATATGGGGACAAGGCAGCGACGAAATCGAAGGCTGGGACCGGCCAGGAGTCCCGACTTGTGGCCTGCATGCCATTCGACATCGTCGAAATGGACGAGCATGCCGCGGGCTTCATCGGGTCTGTGAAGATCCAGACGCCGGAAGGCACACGCATCCTCGATGCAGGCCGGCTCACGATTCTGCTTCTGGCCGATCGCTTCAAAGGCTTTATCCTAGGCTTTAAGGTGATCTTTCGGGACGCGGCCAACAGCGGCGATGTTCTCGATGTCCTGCACGCGGCCATGGTAGGCGAACCTGGCTATGCTCATCGCAAAGCGGATGAAGCACCCGTTCGTCCCTTGGTCGATCTCGATCAACGGTTCGGTTGGTGCGGCTTCAACTGCTTGCTCCTCGACAATGCGTTGATCCATCTCGCGGATGAGGTGGTGTCGAGGGCCATGACGCTCTGTGGATGTGCCGTGAACTTTGGGCCGATCAAGACCCCTGCGCGCCGTCAACTTGTCGAGCGCATCTTCAATGCCTTGGAGCGGGCAGGGTTCAAGCGCCTGAAAACGACCACCGGATCAGGGCCCCTGGATCCCAAGAAGCAGAGTCCTGAAGAGGAAGCTCGGCGTTGCACGTTGACCGATGTTGAAATTGTGCACCTCGTTGCTGGTTTGGTGCAGAAATTCAACACCGACGTTGGTAAGCACAACCTCGCTGCAAGCCCCTGCCAGCGCATGACCTCTCTCATTGCCGGGGAAGAGCAGGGTCAGTACCTTTTTCCCTTTCTCCCGCCGCTACAGCCAGGGGAGGCGGATCTATCGAAGCTGGTCATCCGAGTCCCGGTCAAAGGCAACGAGAAGACCGGCCGCAGACCGTACTTCTCGTACTTGGAGGCCGACTACACGTCTACGGAGATCGCGAAGACGTGGGGCCTGATTGACAAGTGGATCGTGCTCCATGTGGTCCGATCCAACATCCGCAAGATCCCCGCATTCCATAACGGAAAACCCTTGGGCATGTGTACGCCAGGGGGGCGCTGGCAATGGAGCGATCACTCCATCGACCTTCGCCAGTACATCAACCAACTGACGCGAGAAGGCTACATCGAGAACGACTTCAAAGGCGATGTGGTTGCAGCATTTACGGAACAACTGGGCAAAGACGCCGTCTCCACGAATAACGCCAAGAAGGCGGCCAAACCCTCCGTTCGCCAGTTGGGTGACCACCTAATCCGGCGAGAGGAGGCTAGTGCTGTCGATGAGAAAGCATCGTCACAGGAGGCAGCACAGGCCGTCCACGAGCTTCTGAATAGAGCCAGTGAATCGAGCAGTAGCAGCGAATACATGCATTGGGACGACATCGGAGCATTCAACGGAGATGGCCATGGATATTGACGAGATCATTGCATTGCGTGACCAGGTGTGGGACGAGCACCCCATCATCACCGAGCGCGCCATTCTTCCGACACCAGCCTTGAAGGATGTGATTAGCCGGGTATGGAGTCTCGGGAGGAAAGGGCGAGGCTCCATTGCGTGGTATGCACAGCCTTTGTCCGGGAAGAGTTCCTGCGCCGAAGCGTTGGTGGTGGAGATGAAGCGCAAGAAGCCGGGAAGTGGGGTGCTGATCTTCGAGGTGGTCGAGGATACGAATCAGGCCGAAGGCCGATTGCTGTCCGAGGTGCTCAACCAAATCGATTATGCGCCCAAGATCTCCAGGGACTTGGCGGGAAAGCGAACGCAGGTACACCGGGCGCTGTTGGCATTGTCAGGCGAAGCGCGGCACTTGTTCCTCATCTTTGACGAAGCGCAGGAGCTTAGCGGCGACGAGTTCGCTTGGCTCAAATCGGTGATCAATCGCTTGGTCCGGGATCGGGTCAAGGTCACTGTCGTCCTCTTCGGCCAGATCGAGTTGAAAGATCGACGCTCGAAGCTCAAGGAGACCCGCTCAGACCTTGAAA
Source organism: Lysobacteraceae bacterium (assembly GCA_016789405.1). GTDB lineage: Bacteria > Pseudomonadota > Gammaproteobacteria > Xanthomonadales > Xanthomonadaceae > Lysobacter_I. The sequence goes on along the minus strand of JAEUPQ010000011.1, from coordinate 85,147 downwards.
AGCGTTTCATGTCGGGGCTTTATGAGTTGAAGGGTCTTCAAGGAGAAAGGGAGCTCAAGGTTCCCTTGGAGGCCGTTGACGACAAGTCCGAATACCCGATCGGATCGGGTCTGACGTACACCCAGTTGCTGCTCCCGAGGTTCTATGCGGCGGGTGGTCGCCTGCAGAATCACGTTGCTGACATCTGCCAACAGCTGAAGCGGCTGAGGCTCGCCGGGGCAGGAAACGTCGTCTCGATGTCCGTAGTCGCGAGCTTCCTCGCCAATCTCTTCACCCACCTGCGTCATCTCGACAGTCCGGACCTGATGATCACGCCCGAACTCCTGCAGCATGTTCCGATCGGGTAATGGACGGCCCATTGCCTCTATACGTCCCGATCCTGGAGGAGCATTGGCGCCGCAACTCGCTGTATGGCTTCTTGGAGGCGGCAGGGCGATTCAATCTCTGCAGTGCCTGGGAGATGAGTCGGCTTTTCGACGGCTGGGCCGCGAGGGCGTTCGAGCTTCGGCCACCGCCTCAGGTGGCCAACCTGCCGGCATTCATGGCGTGGGCCGTTACGTGCGATGTTGAATCGATCGCCCCCGACCGTCGGGCGCTACGCATCGTCATGGAGGTGGCGCAACGAGATGCAAGGGAAGTCGGGCTCGGTTGGCTCGTGCCATGGCTGAAGTGGTGCCCGGTCTGTGCTGATGCCAAGACCCATCGGGTGGTGCACCAGCACAAAGCAATGATGTTCTGTCCAGAGCACGGCGTTCGCCTACTGACGCAGTGCACCTACTGCGCGGCATCCTTGCCGTATCGCGTCCAGCGCATGTCAAGCTTGTTTCAATGCACCCATTGCGGGCAGCCAATTAATGGCGGCGAAGGCGCATTGGCGACACTTTTTCACCATCGTAGAAGTGAGAATGCCGCCCCGTCGAAGTCCTCCTGCGTCAGACAAAGAGCAGAGGGTGTTTTGATTCCGGGCCTTCCCGACTATGGACAAGCAGCTGCGTCGCCAGTGCGTCTTGGGTCGATGGAGCAAGATCTTCGGGTTCTGTACGGAGAGCAGATTCTTGAGCCTCGATTCCGGTCGGGGTCAAGCAAGGTCCTCGGTCACTACTTTCGCTTTACCGATCGGCAACTGACAGAGATGGGGGAAGCATCCTCGCGTGTTGATCATGACCGTGGTGTTCTCTCCGTTCTGCAGCAGGCAGCAACTTTGGCCCTGATGGCGGGCCACTCTTGCTTTGTGGATACAGCTTTTTCTGAGGCGAGCGACTATCGCGATTGCCCTTGTGGCGTTGGGCTCCGCTTATGGTTACGACGTCTAGGCTTCGACCAATATCGTAAAGGATGTAGAGGCCTCAAGTGTGATGCCTATGAGGCATCTCACCTCGGTCTATGCCTTTCGCTGGCTTGGTTTGCGAGCGTCCAGGCGAGTCGTGCGGGCGATGCTGTCAGCTACCAGTCGCTAATTCAAGCTTTTGCTCCTTGGATAGTCCCGACACCGGTTGGTGATCCAATGGGGCGGGTTGCGACGATGGCTCATCAATTCCAGTGGTTCGCAATACCTTGTACACATAGTTCGAGGATATTCCTACAACGCCTTCGCCAGCTCGAAGCAACTGTGCGCTCACCGCAAGTGGGCGGAGGCGGCATCTTGGATGAGATTCCGTGGCTTATGTCTTGACTGTAGCTCCCCGGCACAAGTCGGCCCCGAAAGTACGAACTAGTTAACTACGCCATCGACCAGGAAGTCACTGTCTATGATGAAACCACTCTTCGGCCCCATAACGGGCGCGACTAGGCTGCGATTTCGACTGCAGTCTGACCAGTTGGCCGGTAACCTGCGTCCACACGGACCAGTCAGTTCGTCGCAACCGTGCACCTTGTTAGCTGCTTTGGAGAACATCGTAGGATGGTGGCGACTTCCAAAAATTGTCGCCCAGACTTGTAGCGACTCTAGAGAATACACTGGACAATGCGGATATCGGCATTGAGTATGATGGCGAAAAGCAGAACTTCTCCCCAGGTGAATCCAATGCGATCTGCAGTCTCCGCGACAGCTCACTCCTCAATGTGAATTTGAGAAGTTCCGCGTTACCTGGATGCTGAAGTGCGACTGATGCCATGCTTCTGACTGAAACCCAGCATGCATAGCGCCAGTTCCCTAAGCTATAACGCGATTCATTTGGCAGCAGCATAGGCATCAGTTCAGACAAATAGGATTCACTGAATTGATGCAGGCGAAGTTGATACTGAAGGTAAGCAGTCACCTCCGCCGGAATAAGTTCTTGCCAAATGCGCAGCCAAGTGTCGGCGTAAATTGTGTTTCGAGCGACTCCAGAGAGATGATTCTGTAGACGGGCTTCTAAGTCATCGAATGGAACATGCGGCCATGTGTATGACCATGGCAGCTTGTCTGGAAATGTAGTGTTACTAACCGGCGTCGAACGATGTTCGGCTCGAATTACCCCTAAAGCGTCGAGTACGGATAGTAGTGACGCGGTTGCTTCAAGCGTTGGCGCGACTAGTTGCCGCGATTGGTGAGCCTGTACGAGCGCCATAAGATACAGCGCGCCGCGCCCACCTAGATGGCAAATGTCGCTGATGACTGGCGCATCCAGGCGTGCTGCGATAGCAGAGGCTGTTTGAGTATCGTTCATTATGCAGGGAACTGTAAGGGTATCGCGGCCGGGCGTGCCTTGGATTGCACAGTTGCTGCTAATACGGTTTCTTAGTACGTGATGGTGATGCCGGTCCTAGCTGGCGTTTTTCTCATGATCAGATGTCGCTGTATTTCTCGGCAACTGCGCGCAATTCCCGCAATTTCCTTATGTCATCAGTCGGATCTTCGGCAAGATATAGCCGGTCGCCGAAATCACGAATGCTGTCCACGATCGGTTCCAGCGTGACGCGACGCTGCTTGGCATTGCGGATCTCAAGCGTTGTCCACGCTTCGTCACCACGGATCAGTCCCACTGTGAATGTCGATACGAAGGTTTGCTTCGGCTGGAAACCGCCATTGTTTCTGAAATCATGACCTACGACAGTGGTGGCGACAGGAGTCTTGGCGTCGTCCAAGAAGAGTGATGCGCGCCATTGCATCCGACTGATCGGCTTCGAGGAACCGTTAAAGACGACGGCTGTTATCGTGGGTTGCAATCCGAAAAAATTCTTTTTGATCAAGAACTGCGCCTTTGTGGCAACAACTTTCTCAAGGTCGTTGCTGATCGGAGCCGACGCCTGTGCCAGAGATTCGAGCTCGGACACAAGGCGCGGATATGTCGATTCGACCTCTGATACACGTGCTCTGATCATCTCTCGTGGACTTGCGTTTGGATACCTTGCATGGAGCGACGCTACGTCGGGAATACCTTGCACCGCCCAGTTGAATGCGTCCCGTTCGTGCGGCGTCATTTTCGCCACAATCGGATCCAGCGACGCGCGATAGACGGACTGGGTGGAGCTTGTGTCCAGCTCTTGGTCCATCGGCCCGTTACAAGCTGCCAGTAGGACGGTACTAATGGCGACTGCAATGGTGAATCGCAGGCTGGTGGCTTGTCCGGTTGTCTGGTTCCTATCCATGGGGGGTGGTAGTTGCAATGGAAGTTATAAGTAGTCTATCGTTAAGTCTGTAGAGCTTAAAGAGGCAGCTGACTAGGGTGGCGGGATGACCGCGACCCTAGCTCAACGTATTGGTAAGGCCCTTCGGGTTCGACGCGAAGCCACGGGGCATAGCCAAGAGGCATTTGCCGATCAAATCGCCATGCACCGGACGTACTACAGCGCTATCGAGCGCGGCGAGAAGAACATGCAGTTGGACACTCTGCAGCGGATCTGCCGGGGCCTTGGCGTGAGTGTTTGGGAAGTTATGCGGGATGCGGAGTGCAGCTGACAGGCATTCGGCGCCCATAAGCCGGGTCAGTGGAAATCCCTGCTAACCAGCCGCAGCGATGTCATCAGCGCGCCGAAGTCCTGCATCCGCTGCACGATCAGGTGCCGGACGCCATCGACGCACTCCCACCGTCCATCGATCGCCATCAGGCTCGAATCGAGCAGTTCCCGTCGCTGTTCGTCGGCCGTGCGCTGCCACACCACGGCGTTGACCATTCCGTGCTCGTCTTCGAGAGTCACGAAGGTGACGCCGCTGGCGGTCTCCGGCCGCTGGCGCATTCGGACGAGTCCGGCGAATCGCACGTGCTTGCCGTGGGGCGCCTTGGCGAGATCGGCCGAAGACAGGCAGCGCCGTGCGGTGAGCTGTTTGCGGATGAGGCTCAGCGGGTGCCTGCCCAGGGTGAGGCCGATGGACGCGTAGTCGGCGGCCATGTCCTCGCCGACGCTGGGCAGCGGGATGGCAAGGTCGGGCTCGGCGGTCTGCGCCACGCCCTCGAAAAGCGGCAGCGGGGCTTCGACGCCGGCTACGGCCCAGCGGGCGCGATGGCGGTGGCCGCTGAGGCCTTTGAGCGCGCCGGACTCAGCAAGCAGCGCCTGATGGCGGCGGTCGACGCTAGCGCGACGGCAGAGGTCGACAACGTCGACGAAGGCGAGCGATGCGCGTGCGTCCGCGATGCGCTCTGCGACCGGCTGCGAGAACCCGTTGACCAACCGCAACCCGAGCCGGATCGACGGCTTGCCGCGGGTGTCGCCGCCAGCGAACTCCAGCGTGCAGTCCCAGTCGCTGTAGCGCACGTCCACGGGCAGCACTCGGATGCCCTTGCGGCGTGCGTCCTGCAGGATCTGGTCGGCCGTGTAGAAGCCCATCGGCTGACTGTTGATGAGGCTGACGGCGAAGGCTTCGGGCTCGTGGCATTTCAGCCAGCAGCTGGCGTAGGTGACCAATGCGAAGCTGGCCGCGTGACTTTCGGGGAAACCGTAGCTGCCGAAGCCCTTGATGCGTTCGAAGGTCTGCTCGGCGTATTCGCGGCTGTAGCCCCGGGTGAGCATGCCGGCCAGCAGCTTCTCGCGGTGCGGTTCCAGGCCGCCGCGGCGCTTCCATGCCGCCATTGAGCGTCGCAGCTGGTCGGCCTCGCCGGGCGTGAAGCCGGCAGCGTCGACGGCGACCTGCATGACCTGCTCCTGGAACAGGGGCACGCCGAGCGTGCGCTCGAAGACGTGCTTCAGGCGCGGCGGGTAGTCGATGGCTTCCTCGCCGCGCCGTCTGCGCAGGTAAGGGTGCACCATGTCACCCTGAATGGGACCAGGCCGCACGATCGCGACTTCGATGACGAGGTCGTAGAAGCATGTCGGCTTCAGCCGCGGCAGCATCGCCATCTGCGCCCGCGACTCGATCTGGAACACGCCCACGGTGTCGGCGCGGCCGATCATGGTGTAGGTCGCGGCATCCTCGGCCGGGATCGTGGCCATGGACAGGTCGCGGCGGCCGCTCGCGCGCAGCAGGTCCAGGGTCTTGCGCACGGCCGTGAGCATGCCCAGCGCGAGGCAGTCGACCTTCATCAACCCGAGCGCATCAAGGTCGTCCTTGTCCCACTGCAGCACGGTGCGCCCTTCCATGGCCGCGTTCTCGGTCGGCACTAGCGTGTGAAGCGGGTACTCGGAGATCACCATGCCGCCGGGGTGCTGGGACAGGTGGCGCGGGAAGTCCATCAGTTCGGCGGTCAGCGCCACGATGCGCCGCATGATCGGCGTGTCCGGGTCGAAGCCGTGCTCGCGCAGGTATTGCGGCACGGGCGCATGGCCGCCCCAGCGGTCCATCGTTTCGGCCAGCCGGTTGACCTGGTCTGGCGGCAGCCCGAGCGCCTTGGCGACGTCGCGCACGGCGCCGCGGCCGCGGTAGCTGTTGGCGACGGCGGTCATGGCGGCGCGGTCGCGGCCGTAGCGGTCGAAGATGTACTGGATGACTTCCTCGCGCCGCTCGTGCTCGAAGTCGATGTCTATGTCGGGCGGTTCGTTGCGTTCTCGCGAGATAAAGCGCTCGAACAGCAGGTTCATGCGGCCGGGATCGAGTTCGGTCACGCCCAGCGCGAAACACACCGCCGAGTTGGCGGCCGAGCCGCGCCCCTGGCAGAGGATGCCGCGGCTGCGCGCGAAGCGGACGATGTCGTGGACAGTGAGAAAGTACGACTCGTACTGCAGCTCGGCAATCAGCGCGAGTTCGTGCTCGATCAGTTCGCGCGCCCGCGCTGGCATACCGGCCGGCCAACGCCACCGGGCGCCTTCTTCCGTCAATGCCCGCAACCAGGTCGTCGGCGTCTGCCCATCAGGCACCAGCTCGCGAGGGTAGGTATAGCGCAACTGGTCGAGAGTGAAGCGGCAACGCTCGGCGATGCGCAGGGTTTCGTCCAGCAGGTCGGCTGGATAGATCGCCGCCAGCGCTTCGCGCGTGCGCAGGTGCCGCTCGCCGTTGGGAAACAGTCGCCAGCCAGCTTCGGCGACGGTGACGTGGTGACGGATTGCGGTCAGTGCGTCCTGCAGTGCACGTCGCCTCCGAACGTGCATGTGAACGTCGCCAGTCGCGACCAGCGGCAACGCATGGCGCGCCGCGAATGCGCGCAGCTGGGCGAGGCGCTGGGCGTCATCGGCGTCGCGGTGCAGTTCGACGGCCACCCACAGGCGCTGGTCGAAGCGCTCGCGCAACCATTGGGCGTCGGCATCCAACGGCTGCGGCGGCGGCACCAGGAGCGCGAGCAGCCCGTCCGGCGGCGCAACGAAGTCCGAGCGCAGCGACCGGTATTGGCCCTTCTCGGCGCGTCGCCGCGCGACTGTGATCAACTGGCACAGCGCGACGTAGCCTTCGAGATCTGCGGCGAGCAGCACCAGTTTCGGGCCGTCCTCGATCTGCAGCTCGCTTCCTACGATCAGCTGCAGGTCGAACTCCTTGGCGGCTTCGTAGGCGCGGACGATGCCGGCCATCGAGCATTCGTCGGTGATCGCGAGCGCGCGGTAGCCGCATCGCTTGGCGCGTTCGAACAGCTCCTTCGCCGTCGAGGCCCCGCGCTGGAACGAGAACGCCGACAGGCAGTGCAGTTCGGCGTACTCGGGCGGCGCGTCGTCGTTCATGCGAACCAGCCGTGCAGCAGGTACGGGCCGCGCTCGCCCGGCGCGCAGAACACCCAGGCGCGCTGGCCCTGCGCCGTTCGGATGACGTAATAGTCGCGGCGCGCATCGTCGCCGTCCCACCAGCCAGACTCGATGCGCTCAGGGCCGGCGAGGATTTCGAAGCGCGTCTCGCGCAGCGGAATCGGCCTGTCGAGCAGCCAGCCCGGCCGGTGCGGCAGGCGCAGCGGCAGCTCGCGCGGCATCGTTTCGCCGGTCGCGCGTTCGGGGCGATGGTCCGCCTGCAGGCCGATGCCGTGAACCGCCTCGTCGCCAAGCCGTGCGCGCAGGCGCTCGCGCAGTTGCTCCCACGGCACGGCCTGCTGCGGCCGTGTATCGAAGAGGTCACGGGACACTGGCACGAAGGCCGGCAGTTCCTCCGCAACCAGACGCAGCGCTCGCGTCGCGGCGGGCAACCTTATCTGCTCCAGCCGGCTGCGGGCGATGTCGAACAGTACAGCGGCGTCGCGCTCGGCCGAGAGCAGGCCGATGGCGATCACCGTGGCCGGGTGGAACTCGTGCGCGAACTGGAGCGAGAACCTCTGTACGCCACCGTCGCGGCTGGAGAGAAAGGCCGACAGGTCAGAAGTCAGCCGGCGCAATGGGAACAGCAGCCCTTGGCTGGTCTCGACCTCGTGCTCGAACTCGATCAAGGCCTCGAAACGGTCCGGAGGTTCGAAGTAGCGCAAAGGCGGCTCGACGCGGCCGCGAATCTGGTCGAGGTGGGCAAGCACCGTCCTCGGGAAACGGCGCGCCACCGTCTCGCGCGGCAGTTCGAACACCTGCCGCAGCCGGCGCATGCCCATGCGTGATAACGCAGTCGCGATCTCGACCGGCAACCCACTGCGCTCAATCGGCAATTGGCCTAGCGCCTGGTCGAGCTGGAGGGCATCGATACCGATCTCGTCATGCACGTTGGCCAGTACGCGAGCGGCGTAGGGGTTCGGTGCGGCGACGAGCCGGTGCCGGAAACCCAGGTCAGCCAGTTCGGAACGCAAGCGCCGCGAAAGCATCGGCCAGTCGCCGAACAAGGCGCGGCTGGCGCCGATCTCCAGCACCAACGCATGTGCGAAATCGAGGCTGACCTGCGAACTGAAGCTGTAGGCCCAGGTCGCGAGCAAAGCGCGGGCCTGCGCTTCGGCTTTCGGGTCGTACTCCTGCGCGACAAAGGTACTGGTGAGGGCCTGCGCGGCCGATACCAGCATGCCGCGACGCAGACCGAGGGCCGCCGCGGCAGGACTGACGGCGTGCAGCTCTCGCCGCTGCGCTGGGCCCGCGATCAGCGCAAGCGGCCGTTCGGGCTCGGGATCCGCACGGAGGACGGCGTCCATCGCCAGGTGCGGCAGCAGCAGGCAAGCCCAGCGCATGCGCAGACACCTTAGTGGGTGCCGGTCATGGCGACCGGTTTGGTAGGCGGCGTACCGCCGCGGCACTTCAGCACGCGCACGGCACGTTCCGTCGGTTCGATCGCGAGACGCAGGGCCGCAGGGGAGGGGTTCGCGGCCTCGCGCAGGGAACGGAACGCAATCGCCAGGCACTGGCCGTCCGCCGCTGCGGTGGCCAGTCGGCGCAGGGCACGGTCGTCGGCCTTCTGGGGCCAGCACAGCACCGCCTTGGCGGCTGCCGAGCGCAGGCACTGCTCAGTTGCCCACAGCGCGTCCCTGGCTGTCGCTTCGATCACCTGCACCTGCCGCAGATCCAGCCCTGCGGAGTACCAGGCGGGCGCATGCGGGCGGTACGGAGGCGCGACCAGGACCACCCGCTGACCAGCGCGGGTGAGCCGGGCCAATGTCGGCCAGACCATTGCCAGCTCGCCCACGCCATCGGCAGGCAGCAGGACCTCGCTGAGGGCGTGCTCGGGCCATCCCCCGGTGGGGAGCGCGTCGTCCAGCGCAGCATGGCCAGTGGGCTCCGGAGCCGACGCGGGCATACCTGTGGCCTGGCCGCGCCAGACCCGGCGGGTCGCCAATAGGCCGTCAAGGGCGACCACCGCGCCCATCAAACCGCTCCTCCCTGAGCGTGGAAATGGATTCTGGAAGCTGAACAGGAAGGCATGGGTCCGGAGTCTCGGGGCAGGCTGTATCACGTCCTGAGACAGCACATGCTACGCTGATTTAGTAGAATTACTAAAACGCCAATCCCGGCGCGGACTTGGCTGGACAACCTGCCGTAGCAGGTGCAGATTCGGTCGCAAGCGAAGTAACAGGAGTTGCTGCTGTGTGTTACTCGGCTCAGGTTTGGCAGGCCTACCAGGACTACGTCCGCCGCTTCGGCGCGGAGATCAGCATCCGAGATTTCGTGGAGTTGTACGCCAGTCGCGAGAATGGCGCGAAGATCAAGACGGCCAAGGCGATGGACGATGCCTTCCTGCGCGCAGGCACGCCCGAGGCCAACGAGATCACAAGAAGCATCGAAGCATGGAACATGCAGCAAGCAACTGAGTTGGAACAGCTACTGTTCCGTCAACGCAGGCGACTCGTCGACGCCGAACGCGCATTGCAGTTAAAGCCCACGAAGAAAGCCTTGGACGACCAGCGCATCGCGACGAACAAGATCGACTGGGCCAAGGGCAAGCTCGCCGACCTACGAAGGAACACGCCGGAGGACCGTGATCGGCGGATATTCCCCGGTGTGTACGCTCCCGTGATGGTGATGGAGGAGGGCAGGCGCGTGATCAAGCCCATGCGCTACCAGTGCCGACCAGCAGGAAAACCTGCGTTCTACGATACGAAGTATCCCGGCACCTACAACGCCCGGCGTGACAACCTCGAAGGCTTCTGGAAAGGCCAGTTCGGCCGCACCCACGGCGTCATCGTCTGCAACGCGTTCTACGAGAACGTGAGCCGGCACAAGGTCGAAGGTCGTGAACTCAGCGAAGGTGAGGCCGAGCAGAACGTGATTCTGGAGTTCAAGCCACAGCCACGGCAGGAGATGCTCATTGCCTGCCTTTACTCGCATTGGCAAGGTGATGGCGAGTCGTTGTGGTCATTCGCCGCGATCACGGATGAACCGCCGCAAGAAGTCTTGGCGGCCGGACACGATCGCTGCATCATCCCGATCAAGGAGGACGCTCTCGACGCTTGGCTTAGCCCGGACCAGGGCAACCTCGCTGCGCTATACGCAATCCTCGATGACCGACAGAAGCCATTTTACGAACATCGGCTGGCAGCCTGAAATCCCGAAAGTCGCGTGTCTGGGTCGGAGAGCGAATACAGCCTCATTCGCATACACAGCATGGCTGTCGAAACAGTGACTCCATTTGCCCCCCTGACGAAAGGACATGAGAATGATCCTGATACAGAAGGACTTCCTCATTCGATAGATTGCTCAGGAGCCGGAACAGCCCCACCATCGAGACGACATCCTGGCGATTGTGCGCAAGGACGCGGCGCAGATTACTTGCGCTCTCTCCGCGAAGATAGGAAAGCCAGGCGGCCGGGGCTTCCGCTCCAGGCAGGTCATCTTCACGAACGATGCCTAGGACCTTTCGTTCAATCGTTGCGAGTCGGCAATTCTCATAGACGCCGCGCCAACGACGACGGGAAGGGTAGAGAAGGTCGACGTGCTGCAGTCGCGCTAGCGGATTGTCCTGACGCGCGAGGCGATAGCGGGTCGCCAGCAACGGGGCGTCATAGCACTTCCCATTGTAGCTGACGAGGATGGTCGCGTCGGTCAGCCACGTCCGGAACACATCGAGCATCGCAGACTCAGCAGCGAGACTCGCCATGGTCAACTGGCGGATGCGGAGCGATTGCTCGTGCCAATCCGCAGTACCGATCATGAAGGCCCGCGTCCCTGACCCGCCTGACAGACCAGTCGTTTCGGTATCGAAGAAGAGCACGGCGGATGCCGACAATAGGCCCTTTCGATCGAAACTGCCGTTGATGTGCTGCGGTATCGCGTCTTCATGAATGCGTTCCTCACAAAGAAACAGGCCCGGCAGGATCTCTCTGCCCGGCAGCCCCCTGTCTTCGGATCGCACATGGCGCATGGGCGACTTGCGGACGCGCAACAAACTTCGCAGTTGGTCGACTGTGGCTTCCGATCCTTTTACGTCCGACTGCGGATTGATCGGCGAAGAGCCCCCGGCTTGTCGCTTCAGTTGCTGAAGCTTTGATAGTGTCAGACTCACAGTGCGTCCAACGCCGACAGCACTCGCATTGCCAGTGCCCTTGGCGACGCCGATGCGTCTTCATGCACATCAAGAACGGGTCCCACGCAGGCCGGACAGCCCACTTTGCAGTCGCAGTGATCTACGAGTGCCATGGCACGTGAGATCAGATCTGCTTGACGTTGCCACAAGGGCTCGCTCTGGCCGACACCACCGGGGTAGTTGTCGTAGAGGTAGACAGCAGGAACGAATATGTCCTGCATGCCAATGCCCAAGAGATTGCCGTCTGGCGAGCGCAACTGACCACGCCCGCGCCCGTCCGACGTCGCGAACCACGCCCCATCACTGCTGCCCACCGCTTTCTGCAAGTCGGCCGCATCGGCCATGACCGCGACCTTGGCCACCACGTGCAGCGCGTAGGCCGCACCGAGGAATCCATCCAGAGCCTCTTGTCGGGAGGAAAACAGCGCATCCAGCTCATGTTGCGGCAACTGCCACCACAGCGACGTCGTATGCATCTCCTGATCGGGTAGGTTCACCGGCCCGTAGCCGATGTTCTCGTGGGTGTAATAGCGAATCTTCTTATAGCCGGCGACGCGTCGCACCACATGCACCTCGCCGTGATTGCAGGTTCCGGCGCCGGCGTTAGCCTTATCGAACCGTTCCAGGACCTTCAGTTTGGTGTAGTCGATGGCATCGGTGTAGTAGTCGACGTGCGTGCGCGTCACATAGGCCTTGCGCCCTTCCCAGTCCAGCCGTTCGACCTGGTACGGCGTCGACTGCACCATGTGGATCGCGCCTTCGTACAGCATGAGCGGCGCGGATGAGAAATCGACTTCGGCGATGATCACCTGGCGCCCGCCGGTGCGGTCGACCACCACGAAGTTGCCATCAGCCACCGAACGCAGACTCACAGCGTTGGCCGGATAGCTGTCGGCGATCCACTCCCAGCGCTCGCCCTCGGCGTGGAGAACACCGTCTTCGGACAGCAACTGCAGGTAGACCTCCGGGTCCACGCCAGCTGGTGCCGCTGCACCGAAGCGCTCGCCCTTGAGGAATGGCAGCTCGAATGCAGCACATCGGACGTGGTCGAGCAGGATCACCGGCTGGTTGGGCGCAATCCGTGCCTGCTCAGGTGTCGATTGTGAGAAGAATTCCGGGTGGCGAACCACGTACTGGTCGAGAGGATCTGAACTGGCGACCAGCACGCCCACCGACGCCTGCTGCCGACGACCGGCACGGCCAAAGCGCTGCCATGTGGCAGCGACAGAGCCTGGATAGCCGTTGAGCACCACGACGTCGAGCGCACCGATGTCCACACCCAGTTCCAGCGCCGAAGTCGAGACGATGCCGTCGATCGTCCCGGCGCGCATCGCACGCTCGGCCTCGCGTCGTTCGGTCGGGAGATACCCGCCGCGGTAGGCGCGGATCCGCGCCGGCTTGCGCGGATCATGGTCGAACACGTCCTTTAGGTATTTGGTCAGCACTTCGACCATGGTCCGCGACTGCGCGAACACCAAGGTCTTCAGCCCAGCCTTGATCGCCGTGCGCGCGACCCGGTTGCTCTGCGAGCGTGCCGATGCGCGTAGGCCGAGGTCCGGATTGACGACCGGCGGGTTCCAAAGCAGCACGTGCCTGTCTCCGCTGGGCGCACCGGACCGGGTGATCGCGGTGACTTCTGCTTCGAGCAGTGCCTCGGCATGTTCCTTTGGGTTACCGATCGTGGCCGAGCAGAGGATGAACTGCGGTGACGCGCCGTAGAACGCGCACACCCGCCGCAGTCGCCGCAGCACGTTGGCCAGGTGAGAGCCGAACACGCCGCGGTAGCTGTGAATCTCGTCGATAACGACATACTCCAGCCCCTCGAAGAACTGCGCCCACTTGGTGTGGTGGGGCAGGATGCCCTGATGGAGCATGTCCGGGTTGCTGACCACAATGTCGCCGTTGAGACGAATCGCCTGGCGCTGATCGCCCGGCGTGTCGCCGTCAAAGGTCGCCGGTCGCAGTCCCAGGTTGCCGGCTTTGTTGAGCTCCAGCAGCTCCGCGACCTGGTCCTGCGCCAGTGCCTTGGTCGGGAACAGATACAGCGCCTTGGCCCGACGTGTCATCGCCGCAGCGACGACCGGCAGCGTATAGCACAGCGACTTGCCAGACGCGGTCGGCGTGGCCACGACCACATGCCCACCTCCCTCGACCACGCTCCAGGCCTCACGTTGGTGGGCATACAACCGCGAAACGCCACGAGAGTGGAGGGCGGCCTTCAATGACTCCGGCAATGACGCGGGCAGGTCCTCATAAACCGCCTCACGGCCCTTCTGGATGAAGTGCCCGGTGACTCGGCCCGTGTACTTGCCGGCCAGTCGAACCGCGAGGGTGCCGCCATCCATCGATGAGGCAGGAAGCGGGGGAGGGGGGAACAGGCTGGGAAGCGTCATGGGGAAACTTGCAGGGAGGCCGGCATGCTTCTAGCGGTCTTGCGTCTCAGTCGTTGAGACTGAGTGTTACGACGGCTCCAGAATCTTGACAAGCATGTATCTCTTGCATCTGCCTCCCCCTTGTTGAGGCCGGCACCGGCGCCAGCCGACCGCCGAATGCCTGTCCGGTGGCGCCGGGGCGGGCCCTTCGCCGCCCCTGCTGATGCCTGCCAGGGAAGGCCTACGGCTTGGTGGCCATCTGGATTGCCGTGCCATGATCCACGGAGGCGCCATCGAGATCCTGATCTTCCCGGATTGACACCTGTTGATGTTGTAGCCAGCATCCCCGTATCACGCGCCCGAAGGATCTCCATGACGCGCCACGTGCCCTCCTGCTCCACTGTCGTCTGCCTTGCCATGCTCGCAGCAGCCATGCTGCTGTCGAGTTGCCAGAATCCAGGAACCCCAGCGATGTCCACTTCGAAGCAAGACATGATGATCAAGGAAAACCCAGCCCCCAAGCAGGCGTACCGCATCGAGATGCGCATCGAGAACGCGCCGGGGCCCTTCGGGCTGGTCGATGGCGCTGCGGACTATCACGTGCCGAACTACTCGGAGTGCGGCAAGATCAATCACATCGCCGGCGTCATCCCTCCAATCACAGCAGGTCCGGAAATCAAATGGACGCCCAAGGGCGATGGACTGTACGAGACCGTTGTGTACGCGGATCGCCTCGTGGAAGAGGACTACTTCGGTCGCGGCGTCTGTCGTTGGGCGATGACGGGCGCCAGAGCGATCCTCATGGCAACCGGGGCCGAGATCGAGAACAGTTTCGTGCCCTTCCTGTCCGCTGAGGACATGGCTGCGAACCGCTCCAGGACGTATTACTACTGGCGTGGAGACTACCCGTCCGATTCCACCCCTCCAACGGATGGCAAGGGCTTTTCATCGTCCGGCTATGAAGACAGAGAGAAGTACAAACCTGAACTCCGCAATGAGCTGTTCAGCGTGACCCTGACTGCCAAGGGTCACTGAGCATGCCCCTTACCTCGCAGCAGTACGCAGATCTCGCGGCCTTCAGCTACAAGGAGGGCTATCCGATCGGCGTGAGGCGTCCCGGCCAGGAAGAGCATGTTCCAATCGGCGGGATCACGTACAAGATTCTCGAACATGTCGACAACGCAAGGAACGGCTATCAGGGTTTCATGCTGCAGCGCACGGACACTGGGCAGATCGTCGTAGCGCATCGTGGCACCGAGCAAATCTTCAAGGACGGCATGGTGGTCGATGGGGCCATGGTGCTGAGCCGCGCGAACCTGCAAGCGGGCGATGCGATCGCGCTGACCCAGAGAGCCGTGAAGCACGCAGAGCGTATTGAAGCTCGAACCGGAAACGCCCCCGAAGTCACCGTCACCGGCCACTCGCTGGGCGGCACACTCGCGCAGATCACCGCACATCATCACAACCTGCGTGGCGAGACGTTCAATGCCTATGGCGCGGCCAGCTTGGACCGCCGCATCCCCGAGGGGCGCGACACGGTCGTGAATCATGTGCTGGCCGCCGACACGGTCAGCGCCGCATCTCCGCATTTCGGACAAGTGCGTGTGTACGCCAAGCCGAGCGAAATCACAGTACTGCAGCAGAGCGGATACGAGAACAATCGATCGGTATTGCTCGACCAGCGCAGTCCACTGCTGGCGGTCGCGCGCACGTTCGGCTCGCATTCGATGCACAACTTCACGAACGTGGATGGCGACGGCCGGCCGGACCGTTCGATCCTGGCCGATCCCCGCGCGCAGCAGCTCGCGGCACAGTTCGATCCGATGATCGACAAGTATCGCAACGACGTGGGCCTCTTGCGCGCGGGGATCACGACTGCGGCACGTGGACCGCTGGGCACGATCGAGGATGCCGTTGATCGCATCCGTGGACCGCTCGACCCGGGCGAACCCGCGCGACGCGAGCAGCGCGCGACGCCCACGCCCGCACCACCACAGCACAAGCCAAGCACCCCACAGCCCTACGATTCGCCCTTGTTCGGCCCTGGTGCCTTGCAGGACTTCCGCGAATATGTGCCCAAGCCGCAGGAAGGACCGCAAGCGCCACTGCGCGCGCAGTCGCTCAACGACTCTACGCATCCCGATGCTCCGATGTACCAGTCGATCCTGCGCCACGTGCAGGCGGAAGATCGCAAGCGAGGGCGCGAGCCGGACGACGCCAGCGAACGACTGGCGGCTGGCCTGACCGTGGACGCGAAGGCGCGAGGCCTGCAGTCGGTTGGCTTCTTTCAGATGAGCTCTGACGGAACCCGCGCCTACATGGCCGACGCGACGGACCCTTCCGCTCCGTGGGCAAAAACTGCAGCTGGCGACATCGCAGCCGCAGTGCGTCAGGATCTTCAAGCCAGCAGCGACAAGGTGGCGAACATCAATCAGACGCAGGCCCAAACTCTGGCGCAGCAGCAGAGCAATCCGATGCAGGATGATCCCAGCCCGAAGGGGCCGAAGCTGGCATAGGCGCTGGCTTTCGACATCGAAACGCGAGCACTGCAAGCGATGCCATCGTCCTTCAACCCCTACTACACGCCTATGAAGGCCACTCCCTGCTCACCTTTCGAGCAGGCGAAGGCGCACATGCTGGATCGACTCTCCTCGCACGGACGACCGGATAGTACCCACATCACCTATCTCCTCGCTCACGCCCGGCGTGCGACCTACTACATCGACGTGGCACGCGATTTTCGCGAAGTCTATCGCTTCACTCGAGAGAACTGCGATCAGCAACGTCGTCTTTTGGGGGACCGGCAGACCTCGCGCCTGCGCTTGGTGTGGTGCGAGGAATTCCACGACGAGGCCGAGGCGAGACAGCGATGCACCGAATTGCGAGCGCTGCCGCATGCCTGGCAACGTCGCCTCGTGGATCAGTTCAACCCAGACTGGCTCGATCTGGATGAGCTGTTGATCGGCTTTCCGTGGATATCCTGCGTCGGCGAGCGCGGGCCGACTCCGTTCACGCTTGCCGACGAATAACATCGCCAACAGGCTGACCACGACCACCAATGCCGCGCCCTCCAATCCCAAGTGTCCTTGACGGCCCACTGTCTGCGGAGCAAGAAGACGCAATATGGCAGGCCGTGATGGGCCAGCCCTTCGCGATGGCGCAACCATTGACTGGCTGGCTGCTTCTGTCCATGTCGATCTGGGCAGACAAACGTGCTTTATCTGCTCAAGTGGCAGACACCCTCGGCATCTCGCACAAGACGTGGGAAACAGGACTCCCCAAGAGGCCTGAGAAATTTCGCCGCGCCATGGAGAGTGTCGACAGCCACATCGATGCGGCTATAGGTCAGTCCACGCTCGAATGCGCCGCGAGACGCAAGCGCGCGCAAACGCGAGCCATGCAGTCGTTGTCCGAGGATTCGACTGCCCTACCTTGCGTCTTCTTCCATCAGACGCTTGGCATCGCAGGTGGTGATGCACTTGAAAATCTCGCCATTCGCATCGATGAAATTTCACTCGCGATCCTCAAGCACCGAAGAAGGCAGGATGAGATCCCATCCCTGATCGTGGATGCGGTTGTACAGATGGACGTAATCCCTGCAGGAAGCGTTGCAGTGACTTCGAGTCTTGACCCTGGCCTTGATGCGACGCTGATGCTTATGGCAAGACTTGATCGTGACATCGCTGCAAAGATTTGTCGGGACGACGGAAAGATCAGCAGTCTGTTCGGCTTTCTTGTAAACATGTCGCATGCAGACTCAGGGCGCAACGCCAGGCATCGCCTTCTCAATCTGTACTACGCGTTGGCAATCATGGCCAGCGGCAGGGGCCTGCCGGAGGAGGCCCCATCGATTCGCGAGCTTGAAGACACGCTTCTGGGTGGACCTCCGGCGTCCGGTGGTCAGTCGTGGATCGTGCGCTGGCGCACGAAGGGCAAGCGGCTCCTGCTTGAAGACGTTGAAACGATATCGACCCATGTAGAAAACACGAAATCCGTATCCGTAGACGTGGACCATCTCTTTCGACTTCTATGGTTGATGGCCCAATTCTGGGAAACGATCGAAGTCGGCGGACCGCAGGCAGTGCTGCGAGCCGGTGAAAGATACAGAACATGGTGGAACGCGATGAGCAGTCCGGGCCGCAAGGAATCTGACCCTAGTCACCAGTACTGGAAGATCTTTCAGCCACACGCGTGACTGGACCCCGACCAAACTTCAGCCGGGGTCCAGCGCCGAATCACTTACGCGATGCTTTCAATTTTGCGGCTGCTGACGATGTTCTTCTCTTGAATGAATCCTGCCGAGGGGTCGGGCTCGGCTTACGGTCAACATCACTTTGGATCTTCCTTGCACGCTCTTCAGTCATTGCGATCTTGTTCGCCTTTTTCATCTCACTACCTCTATTGATGTGATTGCCGGATGGCGTAAAGATGCTAGCTAGCGTGCGGCTTTCGCTGGGTTAGGAAAAATGGAATTTTGGTGTTCGCCAAGCAGACCGGACTCCACCTATCGGCATCAAACCCTCGCAAACTGTTACTTGATAACAATTAAGAGGCTCGGTGCGCATGGGAACGTGATCGGATCCGACGGTGTTTCAGCAACCTGATCGTGCCAAGTCAGCAAGCACTGCATCGGAGACTATTCAGTGAAACATTTCTGTGAGAATTTGGACGGTCAAAAAACGCCGACAACCTCTAGCCCCCTCTCCGGAAACTCGCAGATGACCAAATGCAAACGGCGTCTTTCTATCCTGGCCCTGTCGCTGACGCTGGTGCTTTCAAGCACGGTTTTGGCAACCAACATTGCCCACCCCGATCACTACGAGTTTGATGCCACGCTCAATGCACCCTTGACCCCGGTCGGGGGGCGCTATCCAATCACGCTTTTCTTCGACTATCCCGCCGCAGGCAACGCAACGAGCGCCGCATGGGTATTGGATGCGATCGGGCCCGATGGCCGAGTCGTGCGCAGTTGGCAGGGCATCAAGCTGCTCCCCAGCCAGCGCGCCAGCCTGCGCATGACCTGGGACGGACGCGACCAACAGGGTCGCGCTCTACAGGCCGGATACTACTCCCTGAGACTGCGGGCAGCGCCAGCAATCCAGGTCGGCGATGACGCTCGCAAGCCCATTGCAAAGCGGATTTCGGACGCGTTCGCCGCTTTCGCCGATGAGGTCCACGAACAGAGTGTCGACCTAATGGTCGGTCGTGTAGCGCCGGCGCGAATCTCGAAGATCAGGCCGCTGGCCGTCGGCGTCAAACAGGACATCGCTGCCTGGCTGAGTGCGACGAAAATCAGGTCCGGCCGCCTACCCAATGCTGTAAGGTCAGCCCCCGCCACAGGTGGGCTTCCTTACACAATCTACTACGGCAACATGCATAGCCAGACCAACCACAGTGATGGCGGCACGGCCCTCGCCAGCTGCAATGGTTCCGAGTCCCCGCAGGCGGGCGACTTTGGTCCAGCCGACGCTTACGCCATGATGCGGACTCAGGCTGGCGGCGACTTCCTGCTCGCGTCCGAGCACAACCACATGTATGACGGCTCGACGGGGACCAATACCTCCGCCACGCCCGCAGCCGCCAATGGCTTGTTCAACAGCGGCATCTCAGCAGCAAACAACTACAACGCTGCCAACCCCACGTTCCTCGCGCTTTACGGCATGGAGTGGGGTGTCATCAGCAACGGTGGCCACCTCAACATCATCAATCCCGATGCACTGGCGAGCTGGGAAACCAACAGCAGCGGCCAGCTCCTGGGAACCGTGAACGTGCCCAAGAGCGACTATGCGGCGCTGTATGCAGCGATGCGCCAGCGAGGCTGGATCGGTCAATTCAACCATCCATCAACCTCCCAGTTCGCGATCGGTGGCACCGGCATGGCCTACAGCGCCGATGGCGCCGAAGTCATGGTGCTGACCGAGATCCTCAATACCTCCGCGTTCTCTGTGAACACCACACAGACCGAAACCAGCCGCAGCAGCTACCCTGGCGCCTGGAATCGCCTGCTGGAGCGTGGCTACAAGGTCGCGCCGGCCAGCAACCAGGATAACCACTGCGCGAATTGGGGGCTGAGCTTCACCAACCGCACCGGCGTGCTACTGCCGACCGGAACCACGCTGAACCAAGCGAACTTCGTGGCTGCCCTGCGTGCGCGTCGTACGTTCGCCACCGAAGACAAGACCGGCCAACTGGTGCTCACGGCCAATGGACGCGTGATGGGCGAGACCTTCACCAACAGCGGCGTGCTCACGCTATCCGCCAACTACGCCAGCACAAGCGGCCAAACCGCGCAGCGCGTGCAGTTCTTCGAGGGCGTCCCCGGCCGCAACGGAACCGTGACCCAGCTCGCCGAAGGCAATGGCACCCATGCCTTCACCCCCACCGCAGGGTCGCACTTCTATTACGCACTGGTCACTCAGGCCAACGGCCTGCGCCTGTGGTCGGCGCCGATCTGGGTGGACCAGTCCGCGGGCGGCCCGGACACCACGCCACCGGCCGTGACCGCCAGTGTGTCTGGAACGAGCGGCACGCTCACCCTCTCGGCCAGCGCGACAGATGACGTCGGCGTGACGAATGTCGAGTTCTACGTCGATGACGTGCTGCGTGGCAGCGACAACTCCGCGCCGTACTCGATCGCCTACAACTCTATCGGGCTGGGTAATGGCCCTCACACTCTTGCCGCTAAGGCCTTCGACGCAGCTGGCAACAATACCACTTCCACCGAAGTTGACTTCAGCATCAACAATGTTGCGCCGGTCGCCAATTTCAATGTGAGCGTGTCGGAACTCACCGCCAGCTTTACGGATGCGTCGCTTGACATGGATGGCACGATCGCATCGCGCACATGGAACTTCGGTGATGGAACCAGTTCAGCCACAACCAACCCAAGCCACACCTATGCGGTCGCCGGCACCTACACCGTGACTCTGACCGTGACTGACAACACTGGATTAACTAACAGCAGGAGCCAGACGGTCAATGTCGGCAGCAGCTTGATCCAGACCTACAGCAATGCCACCGATGTCGCGATTGCGGACAATGCGATCGTCACTAGCTCGATCGTGGTGTCTGGCCGTGCCGGCAAGGCTCCTAGCGCAACTCCGGTTGAGGTAAACATCCTCCACACTTACATCGGCGACCTGAAAGTGGATCTGATCGCTCCAGATGGCAGCGTCTACGTTCTGCACAACTACAGCGGCAGCGGTACCGATAACATTCTCAAGACCTACTCGGTTAATCTTTCGTCCGAAACCATAAATGGAACCTGGAAGTTGCGCGTGAGGGACAACGCCGCTGGCGACGTCGGCTTCATGGACTCTTGGAGCATTACCTTCTAAGACGCGTAATGTGGGCCAAACAAAAGGAAAGCCGGCACTAACAAATGCCGGCTTTCCTCGGAGATCGATAGTTCAGCTCAATTGAAAGAATCAAGGCACAGTGAGCTTGCGATAGGAGTGAACTATTGCGAAGTCGTCAGTCGGGTGATTTGCACCTTTGGGAAATGGGCAAGGCCGATTAGGGATTCTTATCAAGGGTAGACGAGACGACGGTAACTCTCGGTCAAGGCGAAGATTTTGTATCTGGAGGGGGAAATTCCCACAGGCAAAATTCCCATATAATCTTCTTCTATGAAGCATCTGGAGCGATGTAAATCGCCTCGATGGAGAAAGTTGCTTCCCCAACGCCATGCACGCCTATATAAACTTTCTCGAATGAATTTTCACCAGTTCGCTTCGGCACGAACAATCTGCATGTCTCGCCGCCATGGCTGATCAATGGACTGCAGTCAGCTTCACGAGATGACGGGCGATCAATGAATCTTACATACAGGTCGGCGTCACCCGTTTGACCAGGGGATGGACGGAGTGAGATGTTCACAATGGAGCCTGGCTTGACTTTCAGGGCTTCGAAATACTTCCAGTGCCTGTCATTTACTAGTTGATCGTCCCAGCGCGCAGCAATCTGCCGCCCGGTAGCGCTGCCATGGGCAGCCCTGAGTCGACATTCTCCATCGGACTGGCCTTCTGGCCCTGCGCCATAGAGACAGGCAGCGCCTTGTTTGTCTAGCTCAGAAAGCTTGAAGCCATCCCATTCCCCAAGCTTAATGCAATTCGGATACATCATGACAGACTTTCGATCAGGATCGGTTACGGCAAAGTTATCATCCGGCTGGAAGCAGGATCCTGCATCTGGTCGATTGAACTCGTGATCAAATCCAAGAATATGGCCCAATTCGTGTAGTAACAGTTCATCCAGCGGATACTGATCACGTTGATCGGAAGCCAAGTAAATTTCGCCCAAGCGTAGGACTCTAAATCTTTTCTGATCATCCGGGAACGGGGCGGAAGCAAGAGTGAAGGGGCCAAGATCTCCCAAGGCGACGGCGAAGACGATATCTTCATGTTCCGGTGAACACGCAGCATCTCTCGTTGGCAAATGAATGAAGTCAATGTCGACATAGCGCTCCCAGTTTCGTGAGGCGACCTCCATAGCTTGTACGACAGCACCATGATGACCTTCTAGGTCAGTGCTGACACAGAAAGTTAAATTTCGCCGGATTTCTGGTTCCCATATGTTCGGCATGCCAGATAACGGGCCTCCGCTGAGGTCTCCAATTCTGTCGACTAAGAGCTTTCCGCCGACAACTCCATTGGCTTCATCCTTGGCGGCCTTGAAGAAGCGCGCGAGGTTGCGCTTTCCTACTATTTGCATGTCACCATTGACGATGTAGTGCTCTGGAACTCCTGGAATCTTTAGGACCCTAGCTTCGAACTCATCAAAGCTCATCACGCGAATGTCGCCAAAGGCGGTCGGAACCGTCGGTTCGATTGATGATGTCAATGGAGCATCACCAAGCGACCGACGTGAGGCCGCATCTTGGCGCACTGGCAAAGGGGCGTCAGACTTCTCTTTACAGGCGCTCAACCCTATTGCCACAGTCAAAACCAGTGCCAGCGCCCCCGTGCATTGCAAACGGAATCGAAGCAGCGTCCCGTCACTCCAGCAATTTCTCATTGCGAAAGCTCTCGCTTCAAGGCGGTAGACCCGCTGTCGCGTAGCAGCTTCGATGAATCTGAGAAGGCGCCTGGATCGGGGGGCTGAATAGCAGCGCGGAACGAGGCCGGATTCCGACTCGCAATGTCCACAATCTCAGCGCCGAACTCGATCAAAGTTGCTTCTAGGTTGTCTGGCTGGCCTAGAATACGCCTCAAGCCTTGCTCGACGAGAGACCTATCCAAGTCAAGCCGCTGCGCTATTTCAGTGATGTGGTCATATCGAGGGGCAACAGTAAAAGTTGCGCCGCCGTTGGGAAGTGGCTGGATCAGCAGTTTATGTAGATCCAAGATTCCAGCGCCCATACGCCTCTTATCCCACCCCGCAGGGCTGGCGTCGGCACTATTGCTGAGTGCCAACATAAAGAGCTGTTGACGCGTTAGCCCCCCTTGTGACTGCTTAATGGCATCCTCGCCGTGGAACGCCAGCCAATTGGCCGCTGCTCCAGCTACAGCTGCCGTCGAAAACGAAGTGCCGCTTCCAGTTCTGACCTTGTCACTCGAAGTGGCGTTGGAATTTGTTCTTGCAACATAGATATCCTCTCCCGGTGCAGAGATATCTACCGCCTTGCCCTGAGAAGATCCCGGCCATGGCTTTCTCGCGGCATTGGTTGCTGCTACAGCAATCACGCTTTCATATGACGCCGGAGCTACAACGAATCCTGCACAGTTTCCAGCAGCGCTGACAACGATGATGTCGCGCCCGACAGCTTCGCGTATCGCTTTCTTCAAACCGAAAAATCCTGCGCCACCTAAGCTCATAGAGATGACGTCGCACTTTGCCTTGCTGGCGTGGCGGACGGCTTTGGCAATGTCTGAGTCAAAAACGTGGACGACCGACTTGAGGGCTCTAATAGGCACAAGGGTCGCTCTTGGGGCGAGTCCGTTAACCTGACCGGGTCCGGTTGTCCCGCCGTTAGCCTCGAATCCGCCAGCACTGATGATGACACTGCCAGTGCCCGTGCCGTGCCCTGGATGGCCGGAGTAGTTGAGCGGGTCGCGTGCATCAGAACCACCCTCAATGAGGTTGAGCGAGGCTGTCGTATCGATGCGTGACCGATCTAAGTCAACATGATCCGTCCAGCCGCTGTCTGGGTGACAGATTCGTATGCCCTCACCATCCTTTCGCCCGGCTGGAGGAGGCTGCAACTCACGAGCCTCAGGGACTCTCATCTGAACCAAAGACCATGCAATCTCATTCGGTGCCGGAACACCATCATCCAACAAGCAAGAAGCTGTGGCCGCTTGACGTTTGCGAGCGTCCTCGATGGCCGTCGCGGTATCCGGCTCTACTTGCTCAAACCCTCCGGCCTTCTTGATGGCATATGCTGCATCCCATTGGGCGCCGGAGCTCCTTGTTCCGGCAACACGAACTCGATAGAGTTTTGATAGCCCCTCTGGGTCATCGTTTAAATCAATATCAGAGAACAATGGTTCTACGATAACCGTGTCGCCCAAAACGACGGACGCAGCGGTTACAACATCCTCCCGGCCTTGACTTGTCTTGATCTCTACTACATATGAATTGAACGCGACGACGTAATCAGATACTTCGGAAGCCCGCCTGTCGTCCAGGGGGGACGATGAAGGCGGGGTAGCCTCTTGACTCCATGCATGGGCAAACCAAAAACTAGTCACAATCACAGCAAGAAACTTAATAATACGTTGCGCACTCATAATGATCTCCCGTATTGTGGCTCTACCGCATGCAGATTTCTTGGGACGCAAACCAACCTGGCTCTTGAGCATTCATGGCTTCAATGATCTTAAGAACGGGCAATATCGCCTCATGCGTTCTCCATCCCGGTGCCCACGGTTCATTTGAGGTGCGATGACCATCGAATAGCAAGCCTACCAAGGCATGAGTGCGTCGATGAAAAGCCGGGGATCCGGAGTTACCTGCATACGTGTCGCTGTCAACGCCTATAGTCGGTTGGTCGCCAAAGCGCTCGCTATAGTATTCGTAGACAAGCGCTCCGTTCTCCATGCGTGGCTTGTAGCTATCGATAAATTCTCGAAGCTTTCCGTCGATGTAGGACTGGTCTTCTTCAGGGCCGGACTTGAACTCCTCACGCACACTGATTTCGATGCGCACATACTCATTGGAGTTAACTTGGAAGGGAAAATAGACGTGAGCATTATCATGCACCACACGGGGTTGGCCTAACGGAAAGCCCACCACATAGATGGCTTCCATATGCTTCGGCGGTGATATCGAAAGACATTGAGGCGGATAGATCTCTCCTGGAATGGCGCCATTTGAATCCCTCCCGACCTCCAGGATTGCAAAGTCCAGAAAGGGCTCGCCGCCCCTAAACCGAATATGAGACACAGGAAAAATGCGCTGATTCATCCGCTTGCCCTGGAGATCCTCCTCGTAGTCGAATACAACCTCCATCTGCGTCGCATCTGCATGAGTTACACAGTGGCGATTAGTAAGCACCAAGTGCTTGGCGATCAGTACTCCGCTGCAAAGCGGTAGATCCTCACCCTTGAGGCGCAATGCACTTGCGCCTCGTGTGTTGGCGTAGATACGCTGGTAAGTTTCAGGCGCATAGCGTTCGTTATAGTCTTTGCGAAAAAAATCACGTTGCAGTCGTCTTACTTCGGCGTGCTGGTCGATTAAGGTTCGCCCCCGAAGGCGTCTACTCGCTGCATCCATGCTAGCGTAAGAGTCCGTTATCTTTCTTTCCAACTCGCCAGCCGCATTTTGCGCAGTTAAAAATTCTGCACTGCCGGATCCGCGAATCAACGTGCGGCCCATTGCGAGCTTGAGCCTATTCTGCGCAGCATCTACCTCAGGAAATATGCGACGCTCCTGAAGTGAAAGCATCTCCCACGTCGGGCTAGGGCGCGGCTTCACCTCGGTAACGGTGGCCGGAAAATCATTGAGCTGCTCTACCTTTACTTCGACAGGCAAATTCACGAAGCGTGTGATATCGACGAGTTTCGTGTCCAGCTCGATGATGCCATCTTGCGTCCTCAGAGCGACGCGGCCGTCGCTTTGCTTCGAAAGCGTGGTGGTCATCTTCAATTGCCGCGTTTGCAGCAAAGTGCGCTCAAAGTCTGCTGTTGACATAGGAGATACTGCTTGAGCATATCCAAAGTCGGGGGCGACTATGAGAAGCGCGCCGGTTACACCGGCGTATAGAAGCGAGCATCGGCGCATCCTTGGCTCCCTTGCGACTTGAACCTTAGCTAGGTTCACGGTCTTTCTAGCTTGAAACGGCTACCGTTCGTCAGAATACATCAATGAATCAAATGCAGGAAAATATACAGTAGCAAAGACTAGCTTCAACTGGCCAGCCTGAACCGGCTAGCGTCCGTGCTATCGCTTGCATGTTGGCACTCATCTCAAAGTCCATCACTTTTCCATAGTCGTCAGCTATCAAATTAACGCGACTCGGATTCGCTGCAAATGATCCTCGCCGTCGCACTTTCGTGGAAGTTGGGCGAACATGATCAAAATGAGCTGGAGAAAGTGGGCTGTGACGGCGAGCGCCGCAACGTTCGGGCTGCTCGCCGCTTCCGGATATTTGGCGCTGAATTGGAGACCTTCGCTCCAGCCGTACTCCGCGTTAGCGTACGAGCCGCCTCCTGCGGCAGAGCGAGGTCTGAAGTTGCAGTTCTTTGGTACCACAACCGTGCTTCTCAGTGACGGGCGGAATTCGGTCCTCGTCGATGGATTCCTGTCAAGGCCCAGTTGGCTCCGCTTGGTCACGACGCCGTTCGGGCCGAACACAGAGCGTATCGACGCAGCCCTGGCCCGAGCGACAGTTCGGCGTGTCGATGCCGTCTTCGTGGCCCACTCTCATCACGATCATGCGATGGACGTGGGCGTGGTTGCGCGTAAGACCAACGCCAAGGTGGTGGGTTCAGCGTCGACCTTGAGCATTGCCCGTGGTGAAGATCTGGCCGACGACCGTCTGATGGCGCTGCAGGTCGGTGAGCCGTCGCGGTTCGGCGACTTCAAGGTCACGGCTTACGAGACGCCGCACTCGCCCACGCCCGTCTTCCTAGGTTCGATCACCGAGCCACTGGTTCCGCCGGCAAAGCTGTCGGCATACAAGATGGCCGAGAACTACTCATTTCTGGTAGAACACCCGCTCGGGCGCGTGCTGATAGTGCCGAGCGCGAACTACACGCCAGGTATGTTTGCGGGTGTTCGCGCCGATGTCGTGCTGCTGGGTATCGGTAGTCTCGGCAAGCAGAGCGAGGCTTTTGCCGAGGCCTACTGGGACGAGACAGTGCGCCAAAGCGGCGCCCGTCTCGTCTTGCCGATTCACTGGGACGACTTCGGACGCGGGTTGGAAGAACCGCTGGTGCCCATGCCGTATGCACTCGATGACTTCGATACGAGCATGGCTCGATTGCACGGGCTTGCGACTCGTGACGGTGTGACCGTGAGCCTGTTGCTTGCTTTCGATCCGACCTTCTTGCCAATGCAGACCATAAGAGTAGACGGGCGGCCATGACGCGTTTGGGACAGCCCGGATGGGCGCCCTGATAGCGTGTTGCCGCTTGCCTAAGCGGGAGGCTCAGCTCAATCTTTGAACGATGTCCGCTCCTAGCCGCAAGCGGGCCGAGGCGGGGTAGGAATTAGGGATGTTTATCGGGGCTAGAGGACGGAAGCTTCCCTCCCAAGGTGATAGTAGCGACTTACCAACGCGGCACCCGATTGCGGTCAGTGAAACGGTACCTCACGTGATCACTTGAAGTTGAACCGTCCACCCAGGATTGAAGCCGGCCCAGAGTTCGCTTGAAGAGCGTGCTGATTCCTGCACTGTTAGACGACTTCACCGACTAGACTGGGCCGGTGTCGTGCCGCTCCTTGCGGCAGGGTTCGCATAAGCCTGCTCTAGATTCTGCGAAGCAGGCCGCTAACCATTTATCATTGTCTGCAGGAGAACCCGCACAGCGATGGGAGCTTTTGCAAATGGGCAAGAAGGACGTCACTCCACGCGACCCGCTAAAGGGTACCCAGGTCATGAGCACTCTCGCCACTGGCGGGGGAGGCGTCGTCTTTCAGGCCCGTGTGGGTGCCCTGTACCTGGCCAACATGCTTACGGGCTTGCCTACAGCCTACAGCTTGCACGGCGCCCGGATCGAAGAACTGCGCTTTGAGGCTCGCTTTACAGGCGCTCACACCGACGACATCTACTGTCGGCTCCGTGACAGCAAGGAAAGTTGGCTACAGCTTGTCCAATGCAAGCGAGGCCTCAACGCCACGGCTGGCAACACCGACTTCATCGATGGACTGCAAGGTGCTTGGCGCGACTTTCTCGGTATCGAGAAGAGCCCTTTTGACCGCGCCTGTGACGTCCTGGTTCTTGCGACCATCGCCCCGGCGACAGCAGCTAACCAGGCAGCGAAGCGCCTGTGCGAACTTGCCCGTGCATCAGCAGACCTCGCTGACTACCTGCAGAAGGTGAACTCCAAGCTCTTCGGCCAGAAGTATAGAGAAACTTGGGAAGCGTTCAAGGCGGTCTCGAAGGAGACGTTGACCGACAAGTACACCGAGGAGCTTGTATTCCAGCTGCTCCAGCGTCTTCGTGTTGACATTCATGACCTGGGTTTCGAGTCCTCACAGGAGCTCAGCCTCGTTCAAGCACTCTTGACTTCAGAGCAATCTGGCGACTCAGGAGAGCTGGTGTGGGATGGCCTTGTCTCCTATGTGCAAGAGCAAGGGATTGCAGTAGGGACTGTCACTCGGACAACGTGGTCTCAGACCGCTAAAGAAGGAGTTCGAGCGGTATTGAGCCACTTGAATTCCTCGCGCGGACTGGGCGGTGTTGCTGAGCGTTTGACTGAACGAGCCTTACTTCAGCTCTCCCTCATCTCGACAAGCCTACCCAATGGCGCACACATCCCTCGAGGCGAGTGCGTAGGCCGTGTGCTGTCAGCACTCGATGACCGCCAGCTTGTCATCATCACTGGCGGCCCGGGCGCAGGAAAGTCAGCGGTCGTCTCTCATCTTGCTTCTCTGCTGCGTGAGTCCGGCCCAATGTTCTTCTTCAGGGCTGATGAGCTGGATGTGCCGACTTTGGCAGCAGTTCAGTCCCTGAACGGGCTTCAGGACCCGGTGCTGGGCATCGACTCACTGCTGCGCACAGGGGCACCCACTGTCATCATTGACTCGCTGGAGAAGGCTCTCGAGGCACAGAACCCAGGTGCACTCGAAGAGCTACTCGCACTTGTTCGTAAGAACAAGTCTTCGAGGCTCTGCATCACGACGCGATCCTATGCTCTCAATGGCCTGTACACAAACTTCCTCTATAGCTTTTCAAGCCAAGTCGTAGACGTTCCTTTGCTCACGGACGAGGAGATCGCCACAGCGGTAGCCAATAGCTCGCTCGAAGAGGTCGTCGCCAAAGATCCAGGGGTAAAAGAGGTTCTGCGCACACCCTACTACCTGCAGCTTGCATTTAAGTACGCTGAAGCTGGAACAGCATTACCAAATGCTTCCGGTAACGACCTTAGACGTGCACTTTGGACAGAGCGAATTGCGCCCAGCAAAGGCCTTTCGGCCGCCTTGCGCGCAAGGCGTCTAGAGACCTTCGACCAAGTCTGCTACCTGCGTACCGAGCGATTTGCGCAATTCGTGAAGCCTCCCCCGGACGTTGAATCAGTTAAGTCGCTCCTGCAAGACGCGGTGCTCGTGGAGGACGAGGCCGACCGAGTAGCGCCTGCACACGACGTGTTGGAGGATTGGTCATTGTTCTTTCGAGTCGAACGTGATTTGCGCTCCGCGGAGCGGGACTGGTCTGAGTTGTTCACAAAGCTAGGCTCACATGCGGGGATGCGACGAGCCCTACGCTCATGGACGGCTCAGAGATCGGCTGAAGGTGACGATGACGCCTTCGCACTTTTGGAGGAAGCAATCCGGCCAGAATCCACGATTGCGCAGCTGTGGCGAGACGAGATAGCCATTGGGCTTCTGCGCTCTGAGCGAGTGGAGGAGCTAGTCGCAAAGCTTGGAAGCAATGACACCTTCAGTAGCGTGGCTCTGCTTCAACGCCTGAGTCACCTGCTGAGAGTTGCTTGTAAGGGACCGACTTCCATCGACTACTCGCACTTAGCTTCTGACCCTGCAAAAAAGGAACTTCTTGCCCGGATCGGAATGGCCGCACCGGTAGGCAAGGCTTGGGACGTAGTGATTGCTTTGGTCACAAGGGCATTCCCATCTCTGCCGCCGAAAGATCACTCATGGGTTGTCCAACTCGCCGAGGATGCGGTTGCGCATGATGACGATTGGCATAAGCCTAGCCCGCGTGTGACCGATGTCTTCAGCATGGCTGAGCACTATTGCTGGCAAGACAACCATACTTGGTACCGAGAGAAATCCGTAGGCAAGCGGTTCTACCAGCTCCTGTGTCGCTGCTCGGGAGCTGACCCGGACAAATTCAAGGTGTTCGTCGACACACTCGTGAAGAGGGTCTCCGAAGACCGAGAAGACCGCGATGTATACGCCGAAGAGCGGTTAGAGTTCCTTACCAACATCAAGCACTGCAGGGAGCCGATTTACTTCAACGCTGAGTTGGTTCGCACTGCGTTCAGGGCACTCTACACCGAACCTGGGCCTCGAACAGAACGTCACTTCGGCATGGGTGGCTGGGAGGCAGCAATGGGCCTAAGCCAGAGGGCGAACCATGCATTCTTCCCTCCATCCGCACTGCAAGGACCTTTCCGGTGGCTCTTGCTCTACTCCTTTCCCAAGAGCGTGCGCTTTGTCGTCGAGCTCTGCAATCACGCAGCTTTGTCATTTGCCAAATCTCATCCAGAGGAAGTGTCCATACTTCCGTCTGAGCAAAGTCCGAATGGGCGGGCCCACATTCACGACTGGCGACTTTGGGCAGCCTATCGCGGCCACTCCGTTTCCAGCTATGTGTTGAACTGCGCACTCATGGCGCTGGAAGAAAGGCTGCTGATCGAGGCGAAGGCACAGCCGGAGGTCATCTCGATGGCCCTCGAATACATCTTGGAGAGCGGCGAGTCGAGCTTCACTACGGGATTGGTGGCAGGCGTACTCATAGGGCATCCGACCATCTTCACTGAGAAGTTGCTGCCGCTCTTCAACTGCCCCGATTTCTTCGCTGACGACATCGCGCGCTACGTGGGGGAGGCGACTGCTCTGGCCATCCGCAGTGGTCACGACGGTCTGGACGACGAGAGGCAGAAGGAGCGCATCGCCAGCAATCAACTACCGCACAGGAAGCAGCACCTGGAGACACTCGCGCTTCAGTTGCAGATTGTCCGCCCCGACCTCAGAAATGGCATCTATGCGATTCTTGATAGGCACATCGAAGATCTCAAGCACGCTGAAGACGTGCCTGACGGTTGGCGCATGGCGCTCAAGCGCATGGACGCTCGAGGCATGAAGCTCGGCGAGCCAGTTGGTGATGAGAGATTCGTACCTCTAGAAATCGAGAACCTAGAACCCGAGCTAAAGAAAATCAGTGACCAAGCGGAATCAAGAAGTCAAGTTATGAACCGGTTGGCGGCCGTCCGGCTTTGGGCAATAGCTGTAACGCAGCCAACGTTCACTTCGTCCCCGGAGGCCGCAGATCGCTTCTGCTCCCCGTCTGAGGTGTACGAAGAGTACCGACGCCTTCTTGAAGAGGTTGAGGGCCAGGAAGAGGCATTGCTGTTCGGGATTGATGACGAGCTCCCTAGTGCGCTGATTCAGCGCTGGCCGACCGACACATCGGAAGCGCTCCAATGGGCCAAGGACTATCTCCTCGAAGTCACCTCGAAGCGCCTGGACAGCGACGCTTGGGTCGGTCACAGCCCTGCGAAAGGAGAGTTGAGAGCCAAGACGCTCGTCTTACTGGCAAGCGTAGACCCAACTCATCCAAAACTGCCTGAGTCCCTCGCCAACATAATTACAGAGCCCGTCTGGTCGGTGCGCCGGGCAGGAGCCCTTGCTATCTCAGAGATTCTGCGACCAAAGCAGCCTCTGCTCGCCGAGATCCTGACCACGGCGTTGGCGCAATACGCGGAGGCGCTCGACAGCACAATTGGCGCAGCGAAAAGACGCGGACGAGCCCTCGTCGAAGAAGCACGGGACGCAACCAGCAAGGAGTTGGTGGCAGTCCTCACAGGGGGAAAACTAGCACCTAGACCTAGTCCTAGAAGCGTCGCCGCTGTCAAAGAGTGGACGATAGCACTCGATGCCGCCCGCAGCGAGGCACCAGCGACTTGGAGAATCCAAGCGGTTACAACACTTGCCCGCCTGATGGCCGATCAGGAAGGCAAGCCACGAGTTGGCCAGTACGACCCAGGCTATGTTGATTTCGAAGCGCGTTGGGAGATAGGAGATCTTTTGGCGTCTGAACTGTTGATGCAGAGCACCGACAACACTCCGATTTTTGAAACTCTTGACTACTGCATCGAGCACGGCGCAGAGTTGAGTGAAAGGGTGCTGGAGTCAACCCTAAGCGGGTGCATGACGCAAGAGTACGCTAACGCGGATGCCTTCTGGCGGGTATGGGACCGGGCCGCAGCGAAGGTCCTTCCTGACAAGTCGTTGCGCACTGGCTCGCGGCGCGTGTACAGCAAGAGCGAGAAGCTGCTCGCTGTACTACTGTTTCAGTCCAACCCATGGACCAAGACCTATCACGACTTGCCACTGCTGCGAAACCGACCTCTCTTCGTCGCCAACTGCCTAGTTAAGGCAGGTGATAGCTGGCGCGCGCTCGAACATCTTCTTGCACTGATGGCAGGTGTCGGAAGGGCGACGGCGGTGCCCTCCGCCTTAGTGCAACTGAGGGACGCGATAAGAATGGCTCCGGCTGAACTGTTCAACGACGGAAGCAGCCTTTGGAACGCTGAGACTATTTGCCAAGCTGCGGTGCACGAGCATCGTCAGGCGCTCCTCCGAGACGTAACTCTCAGGCAGGCCACACTGGAGGTGCTGGACAGGCTTGTAGACGCCGGTTCGTCCTTGGCATTTCAATTGCGCGACTATCTGGCTACATCGTTGCCGGCCAATTGAAGCTGAAGCGTCCTCGCTAATTCGATCCACTTGGAAGTAGAGTTCCCACCCAAGGAGCTCCACATGAAGAAGTCGCGATTCACGGAAGAACAGATCGTCCGTATCCTCAAGGAGGTCGAAGCCGGGGCGAAGGTCGTCGAGACCTGCCGCAAGCACGGCATCAGCGAGGCCACGTACTACCAGTGGAAGAGCAAGTACGCCGGCCTGGAGGTGTCGCAGTTGCGGCATCTGAAGGACGTCGAAGGCGAGTTGGCCCGTTTGAAGCGGATGTACGCCGACCTGGCGCTGGAGCACCACGCGCTCAAGGACGTGCTGTCGCGAAAAGGCTGAGCCAGGTTCGACGGCTCGAGTTGAGCCTGGCGATGCAAACCGACTTCGGGCTGAGCGCCCGACGGGCGGATCGTGTGCTGGGGCTGTCGCGTTCGGCGCGGCACTACCGGCCACGGGCGCGTGACGACGGTCCGTTGATCGATGCGATGCAGGCGCACCTCAAGGACAACCCCGGCTACGGCTTCGGGCTGCTCTTTGGCGAGGCGTTGAAGCCGCGCGGTTGGGGCAAGACCCGCTGCTGGCGCGTCTACACAGGGCTCAAGCTCAACCTGCCGCGCCGTGGCAGGAAGCGGCTGCCTGACCGCATCCGGGACCCGCTGCAGATCCCTGCAGTCGCGAACGATACCTGGTCGGCCGACTTCATGGCCGATGCGTTGTGGTCGGGCCGTCGCTTCCGCACCTTCAACGTCACCGACGACTTCAATCGCGAATGCCTGAAGATCGAGATCGACACCAGCCTGCCGTCGGCGCGCGTGATCCGCGCGCTCGATGAACTGGTCGAGTTGCGCGGCGTGCCGCGACGGCTTCGCTTGGACAACGGCCCGGAGTTCATCAGCGCCGCCCTGCGAGACTGGGCCCAGCAGCATCGCGTCGAGCTCGTGCACATCCAGCCCGGCAAGCCTACGCAGAACGCGCTGATCGAACGCTTCAACCGGACGTTCCGTACAGAGGTACTCGACCGCTACGTGTTCACCAGCCTGCACGAAGTCCGGCGTATGACCGAGGACTGGCGCCACCGTTACAACCACCATCGCCCGCATCGATCGCTGGCCGGCCTGTCGCCGGTCGCCTTCGCTCGGGCACAATCCCCGTCAACCTCTACTTCTGCATGACTCGAAGAAACGAGGACGCTTCAAATTTCTCAACACCTTCAGTCTCGAGTTCATCTGCCTAGCTCTTCAAATTTCGGGTAGCGGCAACGGTCAGCCTCCCGAAGAGAAAAATCTCTCCAAAGAAGGTTCTTGGCAGAGAGCGGACAATAGCAGGG
Organism: Lysobacteraceae bacterium; assembly: GCA_016789405.1. Taxonomy (GTDB): domain Bacteria; phylum Pseudomonadota; class Gammaproteobacteria; order Xanthomonadales; family Xanthomonadaceae; genus Lysobacter_I. The sequence goes on along the minus strand of JAEUPQ010000011.1, from coordinate 51,219 downwards.
TAGGTGATTAGGGAAATTTATCGGGGTTAGCAGAAGGAACTACTTCCGACCCAAATACATGCTGTTGGAATCGACAACTAGAAGGTACTGCTGGTCGAGGAACTGGAGACTCGTTTGTATTCCGGTGCGGCATGCGGACTAAAGCTTTTAGCCACCTCAACTGTCCCAAGTTTATGATATGCTTCTGGTAAGGCTTCGGGCAGGAGCCTGCCACCCGTCATAGCAAAGCTGTTGACAGCACTGCCGGCAAACTCCCTCTCTTCCTGCGCATGTCATGTTCAGGTTCGAGAAGCGGCAGACGGGTGACGTTTCGCCATGAACCGGGAGAACTTGTCATGTCGAGTGAAGCCATTCGGCCGTCCACGATGGACGGCATCAAACGCCTCGCCAAATCGCTCAAGGTCGAGCGCGGCATCCAGCACACGCAAGCCTTGGATGCCGCCGCGCAGGCAGCGGGATTCCAGAATTTCCGCCATGCGGGCAATGTGCTGCACGCTGCCTCCAAGACGGAGCGTTCCCGCCCGGGCCACCGGGTCTTCCTGACTTCCTACTGGAAGGACCGCGATAGTGGCGGGACCGGACGCGAAACGTTGAGCATCTGGCTGTCTGACCCGTGGGGTGATCTCATCACGGCGCTCCAGTTGCAGAAGAATCGCGCACTGGCGGACTTCCGTGCCGAGGGGCCTGACCATCTGGCGCGCGAGCACCTGCAAAGTTCGCAGTCGGCGGCTCGGCGTGCGATCTGTGCAGCCGCACGCGCACTGCATTTCATGGATGCGACGAAGCTGCGTCCGTCCAAGAGCCACAGCCGCGCCATGCCTGGTGGGCGGTCGAGCAATGCGGTTCCTGGCCGTGACCACTACAGCATCTGGTATGACCGCCAAACGAAGCGCTATCTTTTTGCGGACGAGCCCTATGAGAAGGCCGTTGAAGGCAAGGGGCAGGAGCGCGAGACTTGGGCAAAGCAACATGGCTTCGTCATCGTCAAGCCTGAGTGGAAGGGCATGTACGCGCCCGATGTCGGTTCCCGTCTCTACCTGATCGCGGACGAAACGAAGGGCATCCCGCTGGAACCCCTAGCGGCGGCGCTGGACAAGCTGCCTTCACCCATTGTAGAAGCCGCATGGGACGGAGAATCCGCACCAATGACCCCGTTCTTCGTGAGCCCCGGCACCATCGCCAAGGCAGCTGCTGCGAAGGACAAACCGAAGACGCCGCGTAAGCAAAATGGCCAGCGTAATTCGGTTGGCTATGTCCAGACCTTCGTTGGTCCGCAGCGTCGTCCGAAGGGCAAGATGCCGATTGAGGCGCACGCGCATGTCGGCCGTTTGCTGAAATCGGTGCTCAAGGACACCTACCACCGCAAGGGTGTCTACAACCGCGTCAATGCAATTCGCGGTGAACTCGACGAGTGGACGCAGCGCGAGTACAACCATGCCGAACTGCCGAATGAGCAGTTCTTCGATTTGTATTACCACGAGTCCGGCTCGACATTTGCACGCGCGCTTGCCGAAGCCGACCGAGAGCGTCATGTGCAGAGTTTGGTGCACGCGAAGAAGCTCTTGGGCGAGCACTATCCCGACTGCCCGCCGCTGCGGTCGCTGCTGAAGAAGGTGGACGCCGCAGTCAAGTCGTTGCGAGAATGGAACTGAGGGCTTGTCGCGATGTCTCGCACAAAACGAAACCAACAAGTGCAGCCGCCTTCGTCAGCCGTTCGTCCCGAGGCTGAATTGGAAAGCCGGTTGGCAGCGGCGCTGTCCGCTGCCTTCCCTAACATTCCCCGCGAGGAACTGGTCGAACAGCGGCGTTTCACTGTGCGGCTCGGTCACGAAACGCATGAGTTCGATAGCGCCGCCCAGTGGGAGAAAAGCGGGCGCGCGGATGTAATCATCTTTCATGACGGGCGACCGCTCGCCGTGGTGGAACTCAAGCGCGAGGATCTTGAGCTGACTCATGCTGACTATGAGCAGGCGCAAAGCTACGCGAACCAGTTGACGCCACGACCTCCTCTTGTCGTTGTCACGAACGGACGCGAGACCTGCATCTACGACGCCAATACAGGGCAACTTTGGTCCGGCGAGCAAGACGCTGCGAACGCCGTAGCCCGTCTGCTCGCCAATGCCGCCAAGTTGGCGGCGGCGGATATGCGCTGGGCGACCGAAGCTTTGATGGGGCGGGAAACCGGGGTCTGGGTTCAAATCGTGCGATCTGCAACGACAAGGTTGCTGACCGAGATGACTGACCCCCCCGGCCAGTCCGATCGAGCGTTCGCCGAGCTTCTGCTGTTTCCTCGTCTCAGTACCTCCGCCGTAATCAAATCAGCGCAAGCCGGGACGACCTTCGTGATCGTCGAAGGCGCTGCACAGAACGGCAAGAGCAGTTGTCTACGCGAACTTGCCTTGCGCACTCGGGACAGTGAAGACTTGGCCGTCCTGATGTTACGAGGCTCAGGACCAGGGCTGTTTCAGTCGCTGGCCAACTTGTTCTCCATCGAACTTGAATGGAATCTCACCGCGAACGACGCCCGCCAATGGCTGCGGCGTATGTCTACAGGGCCTGCGGGGCCGGCACTTATGCTCGCCATCGACGACGTGGAGCAAGACACGCCAATGGCCGCTGACCTGGAGGAACTGGCGAGCCTGCGACCGGGCAATAAGCTCAACGTCATCCTGACCACCGATCGTGCGGAACGGCTGGTCAAGGCTCCAAACGGTCGCACGCAGACTGCAGTGGGAGCAAGGGCAGAGGTCATCGAGATCGGTCCCTTGAAGTTGGAAGAGTTTCAAAGCGCGCAGCGCGCTCTCGCCAATCGCAAAATTCACTTCCAGCAAGGCGCAGAGTACGCAGAGGACTACCGTGCGCCGTGGGTGCTTCGCACTATTTACGACGATGCCGCCCGTAACCCACGGCACCAATACCCAAACAGCGCGTTGCTTCTTCCGCCGGCGCTAGGCATGGAACTTGTGGACGCGGCGCGTCGGAACTACGCCAATCAGACGGACTTGCTTCGCGGCTATCGGGTGCTTGCGCGTTGTACCCTTGCCGATGAGGGCGCGCGTTCTGCCGAACTAGCCATCGCAGCAGCCAATGGGTTTGTCGTGCGACATGATGCGCTTTCCGCCGAAGCCCGCCATGCGGTGGCCGAACTTAAATCGAAGGGAGCCGTGCACACCTACCGTCACGCAGGCGGCGAAGACATCATCGTGCCGACCATTCCTGCCGCGTTCCTTTCAGAGCTTGCCGACGCCGCAGGTGACGAACTCGCGCGGCGCGCCACAGCAGACCCGCAGGAAGCCGGCACTTGGCTTGGCCACCGCTTGGCCGCTATGTATCTCGGGGACGTGATCGGTGCTCAGGCGATTCGCAGCATGGCGGAGAAAACGGGCGGAATCAGTTCTGGAATCATCGACAGCCTTCTCGCCATCGAGCCCACGGAGGAGCCCATCGGAAACGCACTGGTTGCGATGGTTGCGCCAGACGGTCGGTTGATTCATCTGAAGATCGAAGGCGAAAAGGCTTGGCTTTCCAATCGCCACGGCGATGTCGTCGGCGAACCCGTAGATCTCGGAGCGGAACAGCCCCACACGCTTGGCAATACGACGGCTTGGATGATCCTCGGACAACTTGCCAGGCTTCCCACGGCAATTGTCGGCGACGACAGCCAGCGCATGGACGCTATGGTTCTGCTGAACATCGGCCGGTGTCCTTTCCCCCTGCTACGCGCAAACGAAGAGGGGCTGGGCCATTTTGTACACGACCTCGGCGATCGCGGTCGCGTCCTTTGCCAGGATCAAGGCCCCATCGAGGCTGCGACACAAGCGATGGCTGATCTATTCTCACGCCCGTGGACACACGCAGATGCGTGGGTGAATGCCGCGATCGAAACCGGGTCTCTGCCACTTTTGCATCGTTTGACTATTGCGCTGCGCACGGTGCTACTGCGCAACGTACCCGATCTTTCCGATTGGGCTAACTTGGCGCTCAAGGAGCGCGTGCTCCCCACGCTTACCGCTACCATTCAAGGCTCAGACTGCAGTGGACGCGGTGCGGTGCACAACGCAGATTGAGATTATTGCATCTTGCCGGAGGCGGACTCATGGAAAGTGGACGTGGTTGATTTATCGAGAGTAGGGCAATAAAAAACGTATTGAAGTTGCAACAGCCTTTGGCATCTCAAGCAGCCTCATGATCTCTGATCGTTAGTCTCGGACGGGGCGGCTCGATCTGTGCCCGCAAAATGCCATACGTCCCGTCAGCGAAGCGGGGAGATCGCAGGATCTGGATCACCAAAAACGATCTCCACCCAATTGTCGTTCTCGTCTTCTCGTCCATTTACTACGTTTATGGCGGTAGGCAACCGACCTCGAGCAAGGTTTAAGTTGATTAAGCTTTGAACGGGGCTCGAGCGGTCACTCAGCGCCGACGGTGCTGGCACAACTTTCGACCCTTGATCTGCGAGGGTCCGTAGGCCGGCTAGCACCTCAGTGAACTCGCGTAAGCTCATGCGAACCTTATCGCCAGACATCTCGAACCCTCCGTGAAAGCCTAGACAGTAGCCGGCCTCCCGCGCTCTGCGGGACCCATTGACGGGTGACATACCTGGTTGAGGGAAGTGCGCAACCATACGTCTAACCAACGTGCGGAGCTCCTGTTCAACAGTGCATCCGTCCCGAACGAAGAGCGAGACTTCGTTAGTGAGATCGGCTGCCTGATGGTACATCAAGGGTGACAGCTTCTCTGCCACTGTCATCAGCACGACGAAATCAATGGAGCTGTACTGTCGGAAGAACTCCTTGACAATATCGGCAGGGGACGCCGCATCTCTATTCAAGGGTGAGAAGGTCAGCGCATCGCAGCCTGCATCGCCTACGAAAATTCCTTTCGCACCTTGAGCTCCACGGAGCTGGCCGGTCTTGGCCTTTAGCGCATTGTAGAGAGGGTTCCGATCGGGGATCTGAGGCGTCGAATACGGCGCGTACGAACCAGTGTTTATTGGCTTCAGGCTCGGATCGATCGTGATTTCGATACCGGCATCTTCATCTTCGATCGCAATTCGGAGTGGGAATGTCTTCGCGCTGATGCCTTCTCGTATCAGGGGTGAAATCTTGGTGCGAATAAACTCCGGAAGCGCGTTTCGCTTCGGTAGTCGCAATACCTTTCTCGAACCTCGTCTACTCTGCTCGACCCTGTGCAGAACTCGCAAGTCCAAGCCGCCGCTAGGCAGACCGAGTTTTGTCTTGACTGCTTCGATTTGCCACATCAGTTCCTGAAATGGATTCTGGTCGTCAAGCCCGTCGTCTGAGACTGCTGTAACGTCAGCCGTTATGCGGATTTTGCCAACGGTGAGCTGCACGTCAGGCCTTCGGCCGGTAGGAAGAGAAGCCTCGCTCTCTAGAGCGCCGCACTTGGCCAGTGCGTGGAGTACAGCGGTCTCCCACATGGCTGCGATTCGATCCTTTCCTGGCGTGTTCAGGCGGCGAGCCAGGTCGTCCACTGCCTCACCGAGGACAGATCGAAGTTCGTTCAAACGACGTTGCAAAGCGCGCCTTTCGTAGATCATACGAGTGAAAACGTCCAATCTCAAAAAGGTGTTGTGCAGGTTTTCGGCCGACCCTTTAGGTTGCATGCACGTCTACACAAGTGCATTGCAGTACCTGCCTTTAACCAAGGCGGTGAACTCACTGAGCGCGTGAATCAGACTCTTCGCACGCAGTCGAATCTCATCGCGAACCGCGTTCTGAGAGTTTAGATCGAATGGCTTCTCAGCAGATCCGAGATCCTTGCGGAGCTTGAGAAGGTGATTTTTGATCAAGAACTGATCGTACCAAGTCACCCCGCGCTCGGTGGTCTCGTTCTCAACTCCCGCCAGATTGTGGAAGCTCTCGATCAGATCGTCATAGCACCGTGCCAGATCCGGGTCTGCGAATGGCAGTGCGAGATAGTGGATTCTCTCAAAATCACTAAGGCTTTTTTGAACCCTTAGCATCCGTATGTCAAAGTAATCTGGAAGTTCGTCTATGAATACTCGCCAGCTTCCCAGTTCTCCCATCACAACAAAGGCTTTGAGAGCGGGAGCTGGGTCAGGTTGACGGTAGTTGCGCCTGGAATGAGCGATTCGTTCTTCGTGGGCGCGCTTGATTTCCCTCAGCCTCTCAGCGGTGTAATGTTTCACCGGCAGGCGGTCGATCTCTTCGTGGTGGTTCGGGCAAAGGAGAATGAGATTGGTGATATCGTGAATGTACTGGTTGTAGCTTCTGTCAGCGCGAGGACCATCGTCCCCATACGGAATGATATGCGCGTTGACCGTGGTTGACCTGGAGTCGGGAGCGATGCACATGGCGCATTGCCCCCCAGAGTCACGAAGTAGCTGCTTCTGAATCTTGATCGGAATAGCTCGACCAGGCTTTATGAATATTGTCATGCTTTTTGTTTTCAAAGTTCTGTGTATGAAGTTATCGAACACACGAACAGCGAGTGGCACCGCTATTCTTACTGGTCAGCCGGCTCCTCCGATAGGGCCGGCCGCTGCTGACCTCAGCCATCAATAGCGTAAGCAACCGATGACTAGGCTACGCTGATGCTGCAATTGACTAGCATCGTCCTCTCTTGCTGCTTTGCGGCGACTCTGGTCGTCGCGTCTGTGGATGTAGGGGTATTGGTTTAGGGCGATATATCGAGGGTAGAGAAGGGGTAGGGTTCGCCAATCGAGGCTTACCGAGGAATCAGTCCCACGCGTTCGCCCGGCTTGGCGGCGTCACCCGCGAACCACTGATAGTGGACCTTCTCGGCCACGTCTTGTGGGGGCTCCTTATTCTCGACGATGATCACTTGGATTCCATCGTCGAGGCGCGTGAGCGATTCCCAGAAGGAGGCCTCGATTCCGGGATCAACTGGGCCATCGCCGGTAGAGCTGGACTTGCCCTTCTTGTAGCTCGTAAGCGGTGAATCAATGATCACCATGCCGGGGTGGGGCTTGCCTTTATTCTTGCAGTAGCGAAGAAGCCCTATCGCGAAAGCTGCATAGAGGACCGCGCGAACGCCCTTGCCATGCGATTGGCGAGATTGACCATCCACAACCATGTCATATTCCTTCTGGTCGAAATCCACTCGCCCAGGACCCTTCCAGCCCCACTCGCCCAGAATGGTCTCAATCTCGGAGCAGAGGTCTCGCAGTGCCTTTGCGGGCAACTGTTCCCAAGTTTCTTTCTCTTCCTTAGTGTCCAGTGCGGTCTCGATCTGTCGCTTGAGCTCGCTGAGGTTGCGAATCTGATCACGCTCACTACTGGCGCGCTCAAGCTCGATTCTCTGACTAACCAGGCTGTCGAGACGGGCGGCGACTTCGTTGAAGGACGGAATGACGGCCTGAGAAAGCCTATCTTCAATTCGCGATATGTTTGCTTTAGCCGCAGTGGCTTGCATGACCCGCTCTTGGATGCGTGAATTTACGGCCTCAATAGTCGCCGCCAAGTCCGCCCGATGCCCGAGAATCTTTCCCGCCTCCGCCCGCGCTGACTGGTGGACGCTCTCCGCAGATGCTTCGGCGGAGTGTTCATGAGCGCCGTCCATGACCTGATCGCAAAGAGGGCAACGCGTCTCCTGCAACTCCTTGAAGTAGTGAGCGCCCTCGGCTACGAAATCAAGGCGCTGCAAGTCCGAGGCATAGCGGCCATCAAGCAAGTGGTACCGCGACAGCAGTTCGTTCAAGGCAATGACCTGGGACTCAGCCCGGTTCAGCTCGTCGGTAGACGCCTCTCGCTCTAAATGGAGATTTGCCCTCTCGTCGGTGATCAACGTGAGCTGGTCACTAATGCTGTTAATCGCTTCCTCAATCTCGTTGGAATCCACGTCCCCCGCAAACTGGCGTTTTGCCGCGCGCTCTTCAAGAGGCGCTAGAAGTTCCGTGATAACGCCAAGTTGCGCACTAGAGCGCGCCTTTACAAGCACCTGTTCTTCGCTGGTTACAATTCCCGCGTCATCTTTCCCGGAAAGCATGAAGGAGAAAGTGCGCTTGTGTGCAGTCTCACTAAAGCCACTCTTTCCGAGGACCGGCGAGCGTTCATCAATTACAGCGATCTCGTCGACTAAGAGTACCGGAAGAAGCATGCGCATGGAGAGACGCTGAGTCTCCCCGCGGTCATTCTTGCGGAGCACTGCCTCAGGGATCCCTGCGAAGGGAAAGAGGACAGCCGAGATGTCTTTGACGCCTTTTCCCTTCCCACGTTTGGAAGTCACGACTTCGGGTTGGGTTGCGCCAATGGATTCGAACTTGGATCGGTAGACGGCGATCTTTCCTCCCGCCAAGTTGCGCTTGAGCGTCATGAAGTCTCCGGCCGAGTTCTCTAGCTCGACGAAAAGATCCGAATACGCTTCGGCCTCGGGGATCCGCTTTCTTAGTTCATCTGCACCGAAGACGTAGTCAATGCAATGAAGGAGGTAGCTTTTTCCGGTGTCGGATTCGCCCGCAAGAATGTTCCCGCCCGGTTCGAAGGTTTCCGTGGCGTCCATAACACCAGCGCCACTCAGTACGAGCTTTCGTAACTGAAACATCGATCTACAACTCCAAATCGCGTAGCGCCGTGAGCCGCTCAAACTCGGCTCCCCATTTGCCAACATTGGCCGACATGAAGGCGTTTAGCTCTTCGTCCGAATGGCTTCCGAAGTTCGATACGATCCACTCGGCCCTATGGCGAAGTGCTGTGGCGTAGTCGGACTTGAGCAGGCCTACAAAGGCTGTGGTTAGCGCGGTTGCTCGATACATGATTCCCGTACGGTCGAAGCTCTTCATGAGCAACTCACGGGAGAACATCTGATTCAATCCGGCGCGCACCAGGTCACGTTTAACCAGAAGCTCTGTTCCACGAAGAGGCACCGCTGGATGCAGGCTGGGCGGGCCATCAGGTATGTCGCCGGAGTGAACAAGGAGATAGTCATATGAAACGAGCCGCTGGAGATCTGACGGCGCTCCATTGGTGGCGCTGAGAACAAATAGCGTTCGAAGGCCACACTCCAAGGGCGTATTGAAAGGACGGGGGGATCTGAGTGAGGCTGGATCGTTGTTCATCACGTGCCGCACCACTTCAGAATGCCCTCGTTCGCCATCTGGTGACACATGCCCTCGCGGTCTTTTGCTTGCACATGAGGGGCCAACACGTGTCCACCAAGCTGCAGCGACTGCGCCGCCTTCACAGTGTCTTTGAGGCGATCTAGTCCGGTTTGACCGATTGTCGTGTATGTGTAGTACAGGCCCTCACGGAACTCGCCGAGCAGGGTTTCAAAGAACGCTGGGTCGGCCATCTGATCGCGGGCTAGCTCCTTAAGCCCCTCAGCACAATAGAAGGTAATGCGAGAGCGCTCAAAGATGCCCTTGTAAGGCGCCAAATGTAAGAAGTCGCTGGGGCCGCTGATAGTTGTTTCCATGGCTTCCCCGATAACTTCGAACAGCTGGGTGATGTAGCCGGACTCTGTCGGTGCAACGGATGAAGGGGGCTCCGGCGGAGGCGGCCTTTCAATAAGCGGCGCACCGAATACGGTCAAGTGGTACCTGGTTTGTGCATGCTCGGAGATGAGCTCAAGCGGCTGCTTCGCTTTGAAAATGCTGAAGTCAAACGAGGAAATGTGGTCTTTCATCTCTTCAGAGAGAGCCACTGTCGCCCTGGAGGTTATCTCGCCCGCGCAGTGTTTTTCCCAGTTCGCAATCACGAAATCGCGCAGCTTATTTGGATCATCCAAGAGATCCTGAAGAGTAGAAGTCGTGCCCTTATGCGTGACAAACCAATACTCTTCAGGCGATGTGTAGTCGCCTTGGAGCGTGTAATAGAGAACCTTGGCGATCTCACCGGCTGCGACACCGGGTCCCAGACGGTCGCCGTAGTGCTTGCACTGATATAGCTTCCAGCGGCGCGGCTCTGTCCCGGAGGGATCAAGCCACACGACCACGTCTCGCCCCTTGTCGCCGGCACCTCCGCGCTGCTGAGCTTCAACGACCTCGACTTGCGTCGAGAGGTAGTCAGAGGCCCATTCAAGCGTGAAGCGTTCGAAATCTGCCGCGCTGAACTGAGCCAGCCGATCCAGCGGTTGTACGGGTAGTCCCGCCCCCACGCCAAGAAGGCGTGCATTGGCATTAGGCCAAGGGGTCGGCGGCGGTAGCGCTGATAGCGGCGGACCGGCTCCCTTGCTTGGTTTACTTGAGGCCACGCCCCCCTCCCTTGGCCGTAGTACAAGTCCAGTAGCCACAGGATAAGCCATTGAAAGAGCCGCGGTGCGTATCAATTAACGCGCGCCCATAGCCCGCTCTCGGCCGTCAATCTTCCAGTAAGCGAGCAGCGGGATTAGCCGTGGCACCACCCGTCTGGAAATACCCCACCACACTCGACACCGCCCGATGCTCGGTCAGCTGCATGATCGCCGGCAGCGAGACCCCCTGACGGCTGGCCTCGGTCACGAAGCCTGAGCGCAGACTGTGCCCGCCAAAATCCCCCTCGAGCCCCGCCAGACGCGCCCGTCGCTGCACGATCTCACCGACGGCAGCCGGGGAGAGGGCAGGGCCCACACGCTGCTTCCAGAGCCGCCGGAAGATAGTGCCCTCGGTGATCCCGGACGCTTCCAGCCAATCCTCCAGCGCCAGGCCGGCCCGATCGAGCACGGGCTTGTCGGGCGTCGACGACGCGGTGACGCCGGCCTGCTGGGTCTTGCTGTATTCGAGGCGGTAGATGTAGCCGGTGTCGCCAATCCGGCGCAGATCTCGCATGTCCGCGGCTGCAATCTCGCTGCGCCGGCGACCGCCGCTGGCGAATCCGAAGCAGAGCAGGGCGCGATCGCGCAGGCCCTCGAGGCTGTCGTCGCAGGTGGCGAGCATCGCCTCCAGTTCGGCGAGGGTGATGGCGGTCTTCTTGCGGGGCCGTTCGCCACGCTTGACGGCCGCACGCGCGGCCCGGCTGAGCACCGTCCGAACGGCCGGCTGTTCACAGGGGTTCGGCTGCTGCTTGAGCCGGTGCGCCGTGGACAGCACGGCGACCCGATGGCGGACTGAAGCCAAGGTCCACGGACCTGGCTTGGCCTTGAGACCGGCGGCCACCAGTGCGGCATCAACCGCCGGCGGCAACTCCCAGGCCAAGTCACCTTCGGTCGACCGTCGGACGACATGGTCGACGACGAACTGCAGCACGACGGCCTCCGGCACTGGCAGCGTCAGCTCGAGCCCGTAGCGCGCCGCGTACCAGCCCGCCCAGTAGCGCAGGGCACTCGCATAGCTGCGGGTGGTGTTGGCCGCGGCGGCCTCGGCGAGCAGTTCACGCACCGCCTCCGCCGCCTGTTGCGCGAGTTGTTCGGGCAGGACGAGGCCGGAGGACGGTTGCGCCAGTGTTGGAATGAGGTGATTATCTTTCATACTATGTAATAAATGCTACGCACTAGATGGTATAGCCATGATAATCATCACTTATCGCTAGTAGGTATTCAACAGAGTAGGGCGGCCGCGTCGGAGGGCGGCAATCGTGGCCAAAGGCATCACCCAGGCACAGGTCGACACCGCGGCCGACGCGCTCGTCATCGCCGGCGAACGGCCCACCGTCGATCGGATCCGTGCGTTCCTCGGCACCGGCTCCCCGAACACCGTCACGCGCATGTTGGAGACGTGGTGGCAATCGCTCGGCGTCCGTTTGACCGCCCAGCAGGCGAGGGCCGAGCTCCCCGAGGTCCCTGATTCGGTTGCTGTCTTGGCGACCCAGTTGTGGGATGCCGCCCTCAAAGCGGCGCAGGCTGAGGCAAACCAGTCCTGTTCCGCCCAGATGGACGCCATCGCAGCCCGAGCTACCCAGCTCGAGCTCGATCGTCAGGCGCTGGATGACCGCGCCAAAGCACTGGAGATCGCCGCCCAGGCCGCGGATCAGGCCCGGCTACTGGCGGAGGCCCGTCAGACCGAGGCGCATCAACTCGTCCAGTATCAGGCTGCCCAGATCGAAGATCTGACCCAGGAACGCAATGCAGAACGGGCGCGCGTCGAGGCCTTGGAACGCGATCGCACAGAACTCGCCGAGCGTCTGGCACGTCAAATCGATGATGCGGCCGCTGAGCGCGAGGCGCTTGCGCAGCATGCGCGAGCAGTCGAAGATCGTGCGCACCAGGAAGTCGATCGTGCCCGCCTGGACGCCAAGGCGCTGCAAGCACAGTTGACCAAGCGGGAGCAGGAATGGCGTCAGAGCGAGCGCCAGCTCGGCGAGGCACGGGAACAGGCGATGCGGGAGGCCACGGCTCACCAACAGGACGCGGCCGCGCAGCGAGCACGCGCGGAGGCCCTGGAACATCAACTGCGCCGATTGGAGCAGACTGCTCTACAAATTGCATCGACCGCATCCCCGTCCACTTCAAGGCGCAAGAGGGTCACCAGGCCCAATGACTCCCCGAAAGGAGAAGCGAAATGACAGCGACGACACCGCCAGTGTACTGGGATGTGCAGCTTGCCTTGGCTGACGTCACCCGAGAAATCGGCGAGCGCCTGGACGACAAGACGCCGCCTGGCCCTGAAGATTTAACGCGATGGCTCGAATGGATCGGGAATGCGAATGCGGCATGTGGGCAGTTGCACGACGCCTGCGAGGATCTCGTTGAGCTGGGAGCCACCCCCGAGCGCCTCAAGACGATGGAGCAGGCCCTGGCGCGTGCACAAGGGCAGGAGCGCTATTGGTGGCGAAAGGATCGTTGGTAGCCCTGAAACTTGGATTGGGATCGGCAGGTTCGGCCAAACCATAGACCCAGATGTTTGGGATGAATGTACCTAGCATTGCTTACGGGCTCGGTGCACAAGCCATTCTGCTACAGCTAGCAGATGAAACCCACGGATCTGAAGCGGAGGAGCAATGACTGGCAGTACTTCCAAGAAGACACGCCCAGGCCAGACTCGAGTCGACAGCAAGAGCAGCCTGCTCGTCGATCTAGCGCTGCCTCCCGGGGCCCGGCTGCGGCGTCTGACCGCTGCACGCGTTGCCGCCGTCTGTGAGTCTTTGGGCGAGCACGTAACGACCCGCAATGTACAGCGGATTCTTGGGGGATCGCTTCGTGATATCTGCCCGCTCGTCCAATCTTGGCGAAAGAGCAGGGAGGATACTGGCCGCGGAACGGGAACCGCCCCGACCAACGATGACGTGCCACCTATTGGCTTCATTATGGTTAACGCCCTTGACGACCACTTCAGGGCTTCCTCATTGGCCCAAAGGTCCTTTCAGGCCGAGCTACTTAAGCGCCTCAGCAAGATCGAAGCCAAGCTCACCAGGATCGAAGCTCAGATCGCACAACGAAACCAGGAAAAGTGACGTCGGGGCGATTCTCACTTGCGTCAGTGGAGTCGTGACAATCGCGAGCGCTTAGTGAAGCTGTGACAAAGCCGAGCAAGGGCTGGAACGTCACAGGTTTACTGAGCCCGGTTATCCGGGGGCTGTGAGGTGAAAAGCACGCCTCAGACTGTCAATCATTTCGCATAATACATATTATGTAAATACAGCTATGGCCATCAAAGGCCGCAGTCACGTCGTTCGGCATCGATGCACCGATCTTCTGACATCAGGGTTCCTGCGTCCGCGGCCCACATCGGCGTTTCATACGCTGGCGCGAATCCGCCTCCAGGGGTTCGGAAGTTCGTGGTCTGCCCCTGGTACAGCCTCGCGGCGGTCCATTGCACCTGACCCTGATACACGTAATCGCGCAGGTCGAACTTGAGCACCTGCGGAGAATCGCCAGCCGACACAGTGCGTTCGCCGGGCGCGACCAGGGCCTGGGCGATATATCCGCCGGCACGGATTTCCTGCCAGACGCGCTGGGTGATCTTGTCGCCGCGGTACGCCGCGCGGCTGCCGAAGCCGCCGAACGGTTTGAAGAACAGCCGCTTGCGGTCGGCCCATAGCTGCTCGGCATTGGAAGCGTCGACGACGACCGTCCGCGGGATGGCATCAACGAGCAATTCCCGGACACCGGCTGGCACGCCCAGTGCCTGCAACGCGTCTGGATCGGAAAGCAGCACGAAGTTCCGCTTGTCCGCATACAGTGCGTGCGCCCTGGGATGCGGCGTGACCACGGCGGCATCCTGGAGATAGGCCTCGCGCAAGGCCGCGCTCGACTCGGCTTCGAAATAGAAATCGGTCAGGCGGTTGTAGACGAGGTCGATCGGCTGGTCGCCGCAGTACAGGACGCCGTCGCGCAGCACCAGGTCCGATGGGTCGGCGATGACCGTCGTCCAGCCATTGGCCTCGAACAATTGCTTGAACAGGATGAATTCGGGATACAGATATTGCGCCTCTGGATCTTCATCGACGATCGCGATGCTGCGCAGTGGCCGGGTCCGCCGCCCCATGGTCCACTCCTGTTCGAACATCGCGAGGATCCGCGCCTCGAACGCATCGGCGGTGGCGATCGGCGGAAGCAGGCGATCGATGGGCGTGCAGCACGCACGCTGTGCGCGCGCGAGCAAGGCGTTGAGCATCGCGCCGCCGGCGTTGGTGTTGATTTCGATGAGGCCGATCCCGGTCGACGTGGCATGGAAGTCGTAACCGAAGAACACGCCGCGAGCGCCGGGATCGTGGTGTGCGATCTGGGGCGCGCGTGCCAACGCGATCTCCTGGTACCCGGGCAGTGCGACGACGGATTCGATGCCCTCGATGAGCGCGCTCATCCTGGCGTTCTGTCCCGCCGAGACGAACACCGGCCGCGACGCGAAGACATACGGGCACCTGGCTTCCAGCAGATCCGAGAGCCCCGACTGCCCTGCCCTGACCTGGATCGCCTGATGCAGCGCTTCGGCATCCAGTCCGGTGCAGAAACACTCCGCGTTGAGGCGTTCGCTGTCGACAGCGTCCAACAGACCGAGAAGGTCCCGCAACGCGCCGTCGGCACAGACGGATGCGGGTTCCAAGTGCTGCGTTGAAGGCGGATCGGGCAGTCGTCTGGCTGTCATGAAGGATTGCTAGGCTGTCGATGTTTGACTATTCTAGAAACATGGAACTGAAAGACGCAACCCTTGCTTTGGCCGCCCTGGGACAAGCCACCCGGCTCTCCGTTTTCCGTCTGCTGGTCGAAGCCGGCCCCGGAGGACGGATGGCCGGAGATATCGCGGAGGCCCTGTCGCTACCGGGTGCCACGCTCTCCTTCCACCTCAAGGAACTCGTGGCGGCGGGGCTGATCCAGGGCGAACAACGCGGGCGCTTCATCTGCTATCGCGCCGACTTCGCGCGGATGACCGATCTCATCGGCTTCCTCACGCGCAACTGCTGCGGTGGCGAGGCGGGGGCATGCCTCCCCTCCCCCGACGTCGCGACGTGTGCCCCAGGCCAGGGCAGCCAATGCGGATGACCCCGCGCCCATTCCTTTTCCCTATCGACTGGAACTGACTTCATGACCATTCGCGTCGGCATCAATGGCTTCGGCCGCATGGGTCGGCTGACCCTCCGCACCGCCTGGAACAAGCCCGAGCTGTCTTTCGTGCACATCAACGATCCCGCTGGCGATCCAGCCACGCTGGCCCATCTGCTGATGTTCGATTCGATCCACGGCCGCTGGGATCGCAGCGTCGTGGCGGAAGACCACGCCATCGTGATCGACGGTGTGCGCATCCCGGTGACCCGCAACAAGGACATCGCGGCCACCGATTGGGCGGGTTGCGATGTCGTCATCGAATCCTCAGGCAAGTTCCGAAAGCCGGACGTGCTGCAACCCTATCTCGACCAGGGCGTGAAGCGCGTGGTCGTGACGGCTCCGGTGAAGTCCGCCGGCGCGCTGGACATCGTGATGGGCGTGAACCATGCCCGCTTCGATGCCGCGCAGCATCGCATCGTCTCCGCCGCCTCGTGCACGACCAATTGCCTGGCCCCGGTCGTCAAGGTCATCCACGGCGCGCTCGGCATCCGCCACGGCAGCCTGACGACGATCCACAGCCTGACCAACACGCAGGTCATCGTGGACGCACCGCACAAGGACCTGCGTCGTGCGCGTGCATGCGGCAGCAGCCTGATCCCGACCTCGACCGGCTCGGCCACCGCGATCGCGGAAATCTTCCCCGAGCTCAAGGATCGCCTCGATGGCCACGCGGTGCGCGTTCCGCTGACGAACGCGTCGCTCACCGATTGCGTGTTCGAAGTCGAGCGCCCGACCAGCGTCGACGAAGTGAACGAATTGCTGCGTTCCGCGGCCGAGGGCGAGCTGGCAGGCATCCTCGGATTCGAGACCCGTCCACTGGTCTCGATGGACTTCCGCGGCGATCCGCGTTCGAGCATCGTCGATGCGCTGTCGACGATGGTCGTCAACGGTACGCAGGTGAAGATCTATGCCTGGTACGACAACGAGTGGGGCTACGTGAACCGCACCGCCGAGCTCGTGGCGTTCGTCGGCAAGGCAGGCTGATCCATGCTGGCGCGCCTGTCGTCCGATGTTCGCCAGTACCTGCTGATCACCGGCAACTACTGGGCCTTCACGCTGACCGACGGTGCGCTGCGCATGCTCGTGGTGCTGCACTTCCACGCGCTGGGGTACAGCCCGCTGCAGGTGGCGATGCTGTTCCTGTTCTACGAGATCTTCGGCGTGGTGACGAACCTGCTCGGCGGCTGGCTGGGCGCGCGGATCGGGCTGAACCGCACGATGAACATCGGCCTGGCGATGCAGGTGGTCGCGCTGTCGATGCTGGTCGCGCCCTCGCCGTGGCTGACGGTGCCCTGGGTGATGTCGGCCCAGGCCTTGTCCGGCGTCGCCAAGGACCTCAACAAGATGAGCGCCAAGAGCAGCATCAAGCTGCTGGTGCCGGGCGACCAGCAGGGCCTGCTGTTCCGCTGGGTGGCTGCGCTGACCGGATCGAAGAACGCGCTCAAGGGCGTCGGCTTCTTCCTCGGCGGCGCACTGTTGACGATGGTCGGATTCACGCAGGCCGTGGCGATCATGGCGGCTGCATTGCTGCTGGTCTGGCTCGCGAGTCTCGCACTGCTCAAGCGGGACCTCGGAAAAGCCAAGGCGAAACCGAAGTTCCGCGACATCCTGTCGAAGAGCCGTGCGATCAATCTGCTGTCCGCGGCGCGCCTGTGCCTGTTCGGCGCACGCGACGTCTGGTTCGTGGTCGCACTGCCGGTCTTCCTCGCGACCTCGCTGGGCTGGGACTTCTGGCAGATCGGCGGCTTCCTGGCCGCATGGATCATCGGCTATGGCGTGGTGCAATCACTGGCGCCGTTCTTCACAGCGCGCCGCAGCGGCCGCGTCCCGGACGGCCGCGGCGCATTCGCCTGGGCATTGGGACTCGCCATCGTGCCGGCGACGATGGCCGCCCTGCTGGGCGGCGGACACGATGCGAAGACCATCCTGCTGGTCGGATTGATGGCATTCGGGGTGCTCTTCGCGATCAACTCGTCGCTGCACAGCTACCTGATCGTGAGCTACGCGAGCGAAGACGGCGTCTCGCTGGATGTCGGCTTCTACTACATGGCCAATGCGCTCGGCCGCCTGCTCGGCACCGTGCTGTCGGGATGGGTCTTCCAGGTCGCCGGCATCGGGGCCTGCCTGGCGATCTCGGCTGCGTTCGTCGGCGCGGCCTCCGTCATTTCCCTGGCGCTTCCGCGCCACCGAACGCCAGCAGCAACGCCGAATCCTTGAACACGGCGACCGGGCACTCTGCCCGGTCGCATCCGGATCCACGGAACGTCGCTCAGTTGCCGTGACGGCTGTAGACGCGCGTCTTGCCATCGCGTCCGACCAGCTCGACGGCATATGGCTGCACGGAGCCGTCGGGCACTTCCATGCCCGGCGAGCCCATCGGCATGCCGGGCACGGTGAGACCGTGTGCCGCAGGCTTCTCCGAGAGCATGCGCTTGACGTCCGCGGCCGGCACGTGGCCTTCGACGAAATAGCCTGCGACTTCCGCGGTGTGGCACGAGCCTTTGCCATAGGGCACGCCGAGGCGCTGCTTGACCGGCCCGAGGTCGTCGACATCACGAGTCTGCACGCGGAACCCTGCCTGCTCCATGTGCTTCACCCAGAGCTTGCAGCAACCGCAGGTCGCGGTCTTGTGGACCAGCACCGTCGGCAATGCCGCGATCAGTCCACCCGCCTTCGCCGGCGGCCGTGCTGCGCTCGTTGCTGGTGCCTTCGGCGATGTCGCGGGTTTCTGCGGTGCGGCCTGCGCGATCGCAAGCATTGGCAGCAGGCCGACAAGGGCCAGCAGCATCGTGGTCGGTTTCATCATTCGTGTCCTCATTTCGTGATCCTCATTCGTTGCTCCTTGCGCTTCGATGTTCGCTTGGTGATTCAGGTGCTTCGATGTCGCCAGTTCGGCGAACATCTGTTCGATCAGAACCAGAACCTCACGCCGATGACCGCGCGGGTTTCCTCGACGTCTTCGCCTTCTTCGCGTCGCAGGTCGGCGGTCGTGCCGAACGTCCGTTCGTGCACGATGCCGACGTACGGCGCGAACCGGCGCGTGACTTCGTAGCGCAGCCGCAGCCCGGCTTCGATGCTGCCCAGTCCGCTGCCGATGCCACGCTTCGGCTCGGTCTTGCCGTTGAATTCGACTTCCACGACCGGCTGGAGCACCAGGCGATTCGTGAGCAGCAGTTCGCGCTCCGCTTCGAAGACGAGTGCCGTCTGACCGCCCTCGCCCGCATAGAGCGTCGCCTCGACTTCGAACTTCTGCGGCGCGAGGCCCATCACGCCGATCGCGGCAAAGCTGCGGCTGTCGCCGGGCTTGAAGTCGTGCCGCACGCCGGCTACCACGTCCCACCAGGGAGAGATGCTGCGACCGTAGAGCAGTTCGAGATCCGCAGCGTGCGTGCGGCCGTCTTCGCGTTCACCCGCACTGCGCAGCCACAGGCGATTGGTGTCGGTACCGATCCAGCCTTCGGCTTCCCAATGTTGGCCCGTACCCTGTTCCGCGTCCCAGGTCTCGAGCCGATCGAAGCGATAGAACTGGTGGATGCTGCTGCCATGCGACATCGAGTGGTGCAGCGGCCGGTTCGCGGCCTCGCGATCGGCATCCGTGATCGGCGGGATCGGCGTCCTGGGCGTCTTCGACTGCGACTCACCGGACGGGCCATGCCCCATGGCGGCGTGATCCATCTCGGCATGGTCCATCGTCGAGTGGTCCATGCCGGAGTGATCCATCTTCGAATGATCGACTGCAGCCGGTGGCGTCGCCGTCGTGGACGGTGGTTCCGGAGGTGTCGCAGGCTTCGCGGACGGCGTGCCATGGACATGCTTGTCGTGTCCGTCGTGGGACTGCGCGTAAGTCAGCTGCAGCGGTGCGAACGGCAGCAACGCGACGGCGAGTGCGCCGAGCCCAGGGCGCACGAGGGAAGTCATGCGGTTCATTCGACCACCCGCACTTCGCGCATCATGCCCGACTCCATGTGGTACAGCAGATGGCAGTGATACGCCCAACGGCCGAGCGCGTCGGCACGCACGCGGTAGCTGCGCTTGCTGCCCGGCGGCATGTCGATCGTGTGCTTGCGTACCAGGAATTCGCCCTGCTCGTCCTCCAGATCGCTCCACAGGCCGTGCAGGTGGATCGGGTGCGTCATCATCGTGTCGTTGACCAGGGTGATGCGCATGCGTTCGCCATAGTTCAGGCGGAGCGGTTCGGCGTCGTCGAACTTCATGCCGTCGAAGCTCCAGGCGAATTTCTCCATGTGACCGGTCAGGTGCAGTTCGACGGTGCGGCCGGGTTCACGGCCATCGGGATCCTCGAACAGGCTGCGCAGCATCGCGTAGCGCAGCACTTCGCGACCATTGCCGCGCAGGCCGATGCCGGGATCGTCGAGTTTCGGCACGGGCGCCATCGTCTGCATGTCGATCAACGGGTTGCCGCGTTCGCTGTCCGGATGCGACTGCATGCCGCCTGCGTGATTCATCCCGAAATGGTCCATGCCCGCGTGGTTCATGCCCGCATGGTCCATGCCTGCATGCTCCGTGTCCGCATGATTCATTGTGGAAGGATCCATCGCGGCGGGTTCCTTGCCCTTCGCGTCCTGGTCGCCGTGCCCCATGTTCGCACCGCATCCGCCTTCCATCAGCTTCGACGGCGGCGCCCTGCCCTGCCCTGCGCCATGCGAGGCATGGTCCATGGCTCCATGACCCATGCCGCCATGACCCATGTCGTCCATGGTGAGCAGCGGCCGGGGATCGACGTCCGGCACCGGGGCGCGCAAGCCTTCGCGCACGGCCAGCGTGCCGCTGACGTAGCCGGTGCGGCCCATGTCCTGGGCGAAGATGGTGAAAGCGTCCTGGCCGCTCGGCTCGACGATGATGTCGTAGGTTTCCGCCGGTGCGATGCGGAATTCGTCGACGCTCACCGGATGCACGTACTGGCCATCCGCCGCAACCACGCGCAGCTTCAGACCGGGGATCCGCACGTCGAAATAGGTCATCGCCGACGCATTGATGAAGCGCAGGCGCACCTTCTCGCCGCTGCGGAAAAGTCCGGTCCAGTTGCCGAGCGCCGTCGTGCCGTTCATCAGGTAGGTGTAGGTGTGCGCGTTCACGTCCGACAGGTCGGTCGGCGTCATGCGCATCGTGCCCCAGGCACGCCGGTCGGCAAGCGTCGCCTTCAGCCCGTCACGCCTGGCGTCACGCAGGAAATCCGTGACGGTGCGCTGGTAGGTGTTGTCGTGCATCGCCATCTTCTTGAGCCGGCGGAACAACGCGGCGGGCGCCATGTCGGTCCAGTCGGACAGCATGACCACGTAGTCGCGATCGAAGGCGAAGGGCTCGGGCTCGGCCGGGTCGACGATGAGTGCACCGTACAGCCCGGCCTGTTCCTGGAAGCCGGAATGGCTGTGGTACCAGTAAGTGCCGCCCTGTCGCAGGGTGAAGCGGTAGTGCCAGGTTTCACCGGGCGCGATGCCGTCGAAACTCATGCCGGGTACGCCGTCCATGTCGGCCGGCAGGAGGATGCCGTGCCAATGGATCGAGGTGTCGCGGCCATGGACCGAGCCTTGCGGCAATGCATTGGTGACGCGGACGTTGACGGTGTCGCCCTCGCGCCAGCGCAGGACGGGCGCGGGCAATCGGCCGTTGACGGTGACGCCCGGCCGGGAAACGCCGGTGATGTTGACCGGGGTTTCACCGATGACGAGGTCGAATTCGGTGCCGGACAGGATCTCCGGCTGGCCCGGGGACTTGAGCGCCCAGACCGGGCGCCCGTGCAGGCCGAAGCCGGCGGCCGCGCCGCCGAGCGCGAGACCCTGCACGAAGCGGCGACGGGACAGGACCGGCCCGAAGCCGGACGGATCGAAAGACATGGGAACACTCCTGGAGCGATGACCGATGGCGTCGCGACTGCGACGCGGATGGCATGGGATCAGGACGCACGAATGCGCCGGGGATCACGCGGCGGCAACGCGCCGCGTTTCAGCCAGGTCAAGCGATGGGAGGTCGGATACGGTCGCGGAGTCGCGGGTCGGGATGCGGCGCTGCCGTCACGGGCAGCGGACCGGTTGCGGGCAATTGCGATAGATTCAGGATCGCAAGGGCGGGAATCGACACCGCGCAGTGCTGGGCACAGGTGCTGCGGCAATCGCCCTCGTCGCTGCAGCAGTCGCCCCGGGGCTCATCGGCAGGCAGCGACGAAGGTTCGTGCTGTGTATCGCCGGCGCTCATGGCCTCGTCATGGCAACCGCCCGCGGCCATCGGCCCGGTGTCGGCGCGCTCGATCGCATGTACGCCCGGCGCCGTGTGGCTCCTCATGGCGGCATGCACTACCGGCACCGATCCATTGAGGATCAGCGCGAGGCAGAGCAGGACGCGAAGCAGCACGGCGAGCGGCGACATCCGGGAAGGATAACGCCATTCGCGCCCGGGTCAGTGATCAGCGGCTGAAACGCTGAAGATCGAAGGGCGACGAGCCTGACGGGCAGGCAGGATCGGCGTACAGGTCAAGCACGCGGGTGGCCGTCGCCGCGGCCAGCGTCAGGCCGAGGTGCTGGTGCCCGAAGGCATAGCTGACATTGCTCACGGTGCGACTGCGGCCGATCGCGGGCAGGTAATCGGGCAATGTCGGCCGTGCGCCGCACCAGGCCGTCGGCTCGCCGCGGACCGGAAGGCCCAGGGCGACTGCGTGCGCGCGCAATCGTTGCCATTTGCGGATATCCGGCGGCTGGCCGGGCGGCACGAATTCGACGAAGCCCGCCAGCCGCAGCCCGCCCTCGAACCGAGTCAGGATCACGGATCGGTCTTCGAAGACGACCGGCGAGACGTCGGGCCAGTCGTGGTCCCGCCATTGCAGGTGGTAGCCGCGCTCCTCGATCAGCGGCGCGTGCTCGCCGATGTCCGCCATCAGTCGTTGCGAGCCGGGCCCGGCTGCGATCACCAACCGGTCTGCTTCGACGCAACGGCCGTTGTCCAGGCGGATGTGGGCCAGGTCACCCTCGCGCCGCAGGCCATCCACTTCCGCGCGCAGGCAGCGTCCACCGGCATCCAGCAGCGCCTTGCGCAGTGCATGCAGCAGCATGACGGGATCGGAAACCTGTGCGCTGCCCTCGAAGCGGAGCCCTGCGCGGATCGGCACCGCGAGCCGCGCCTGCAATCGCCCCAGAGCCTCCTCGTCGATGGGGGCGGCGCGCGCGTCACCGATATCGCCGCCCAGCCAGGCCGCACGACCACGACGCTCGCCGTCCGATGTCTCCCACAACACCACATGCCCATCCTCACGCAGCAGCTCCGGCTGTCCGATGTCCTGCAGCAGCTGACGCCACGCCGGAACGGCTTCGCCCAGGAATCCACGCAATGCGTGCTGGCCGGCCTTGTGGCGCTCCGTCGCGCAGGCGCGTAGAAATCCCCAGAGCCACGGAGCGACTGCAAAGGGTCGAGGTACATCCACCGGTCCGCCGCGGCCGAACCAGCGGCGCGGCAGCGAACGCAGGGTCGACCAGGACGCAAGCGGCGACACCTGTTCGATCGCCACATGCCCCGCATTGCCCCAGGACGCTGCAGTTCCATCCCGCATCGGATCGATGAGCAGGCAGTCCTGGCCCGCAAGCTGGAGACGCACCGCACAGGCCAGGCCCACGACACCTCCGCCGATGACGACCACGCGACGGGACGACCCGACACCTGTTTCCCTCGCGGGATTCGCTCCCGACTCCACTGCAGCCATAGCATTGCCCCCTGGATCGATCTTCATATAGTATACGATATACCTTTATTTGGAGATCGATATGCAAGCGCTTCCATGCCCGTGGCACGGCGTCATTCCGGCCGCCACCACCCAGTTCGACGAGCAGCTGGCGGTGGACATCCCGGCGACGCGTCGGGTCCAGGATGCCCTGGTTCGCGACGGGGTCCACGGGATGATCGTCATCGGCACCGTGGGCGAGAACAATTCGCTGGAACGCGAGGAAAAGCTCGCCGTCATCGCGTCCGCCGCCGAAGCCTCCGGAGGCCGGATCCCGGTCATCGCGGGCGTCTCCGAACTGACCACGCCCCGCGCCTGCGCCTTCGCCGCTGCTGCGGAACAGGCGGGCGCCACCGGTCTGATGGTGTTGCCGGCAATGGTCTACGTGCCCGCGGAACACGAACTCGAAGCGCATTTCCGCGCGGTCGCGGCCAGCACATCGCTGCCGGTCATGCTCTACAACAACCCGCCGGCCTATCGGGTGAGCATCGGCGCACGCACGCTCGCGAATCTCGCCGACGTCCCGAACATCGTTGCGGTGAAGGAAAGTGCGCCGGACCCGCGCCGTTTCACCGACCTCCACAACATGTGCGGCGACCGCTACGTGCTCTTCGCCGGTCTCGACGACGTGGCGCTGGAAGGCCTGGTACTCGGCGCCCGCGGCTGGGTCTCCGGCTTGACCAACGTCTTCCCGCGCGAATCGATCGCCCTCTGGGACGCCGTGCAGCGCGGCGATCTGGCCACGGCACTGAAGATCTACCGCTGGTTCATGCCGCTGCTGCATCTCGATGCCGAACACGACCTCGTGCAGTCGATCAAGCTCGCCGAAGCCGTGATGGGCCGCGGCTCGGAGCGCGTGCGCATGCCGCGCATGCCGCTGCAGGGTGCGCGCCGTGCCGAAGTGATCCGGATGGTGGAAGCAGCAGAGGCTGCTCGACCCGCATTGGGCGTCTGAGGGAGCTGCAGGGATGCCGACACGCCAAGTCTTCGAGTGCATCGACGGCCATACCGCCGGCAATCCGGTCCGACTGGTCGTCGACGGCAAGCCACCGCTGCGCGACGCCGGCATGAGCGAACGTCGCCAGCAGTTCCTCGCCGAATACGACTGGATCCGCACCGGCCTGATGTTCGAGCCGCGCGGCCACGACATGATGTCGGGGGGCTTCTTCTATCCGCCGCAGTCCGCCGAGGCGGATGTCGGCATCCTGTTCATCGAAACCAGCGGCTGCCTGCCGATGTGTGGCCACGGCACGATCGGCCTGGTCACCTTCGGCCTGGAACATGGCCACATCGTGCCGAAGACACCGGGCCAGCTGACCGTCGAAGTGCCGGCCGGCACGATCCGGATCGATTACGCGATGGACGCCGGCCGCGTCCGATCCGTGAAGATCCGCAACGTACCGAGCTACCTGGCGATCCGGGACCTCGTCATCGAGGTCCCGGATATCGGCCCGCTCACCGTCGACGTGGCCTACGGTGGCAATTACTACGCCATCGTCGAACCGCAAGGCGCGTACACCGGGCTGGATGCGCTCGGTGCGGCGCGTATCGTCGAACTCAGCCGCACCATCCGCAGCATCGTCTGCAACACGGTCGAACCGGTGCATCCGCTCGACCCGACCATCCGCGGCGTGAGCCACGTGCTGTGGGCAGATGCGCCGACGGCCGATGATGCGCACGGCCGCAATGCGGTCTTCTACGGCGAACGCGCGATCGACCGCAGCCCATGCGGCACGGGCACATCCGCGCGGATGGCCCAGCTCGCGGCGCGAGGACGACTGGCTGTCGGCGACACCTATGTCCACGAGAGCTACATCCGCAGCCGCTTCATCGGTCGCGTCGAAGCAGCGACCACGCTCGGTGATCACCATGCGATCGTGCCGTCGATCGAAGGCAGCGCATACGCCACCGGCTTCAATCGCATCTGGATCGACGAAAACGAGCCCTTCCCAGCCGGTTTCGTCGTCGTCTGACCCCTCCCCTCCTTTTATTGAAGCAGCGAACGCGACATGACCGACGTCCTCACCCTCGCCCACCACATCGCCGGCCACGCGATCGACGCGTCCGTCGCCCTCGATCAGAGGAATCCGCACGCGCCGGACGACCTGTGCGTGCAACTCCCGGACGGCACGTCGAACGACATCGAAGCAGCCGCCACGGCCGCGCACACAGCCCAGCGACGCCTCGTCGAAGGCGGCATCGAAGCCCGCGCCGACGCCCTCGTCCGCATCGGCCGTGCGCTGGTCGCCGACCTCGAACCGATGTCGCTGCTGATCGCCCGGGAAACCGGCAAGACGCTGCGCGATGCGCGCATGGAGACGATGCGTGCGGCACGGATCTTCGACTTCTTCGCGGGCGAAGCACTGCGCATCGTCGGCGAGCGCTACGAATCCACGCGCAACGGGGCGATGGTCGAAGTGATGCATGCACCCGTCGGTGTCGTCGGTCTGATCACGCCCTGGAACTTTCCGATCGCGATCCCGGCGTGGAAGATCGCGCCGGCGCTCGCCTTCGGCAATGCCGTCGTGTGGAAACCGTCGGAAATCTCGTCGGCCACCGCAGCGCGCCTGATGTCGCACATCGCAGCCGCAGGACTGCCGGCGGGCAGCGTGAACATGGTGCTCGGCGCCGCGACAGCCGGTGCTGCGATCGCGGCGCACGTGGGCATCGATGCCGTCTCGTTCACCGGCTCGGAAGCCACCGGTGCCCGCGTGCGCCAGGCGGTCGCGTCCCGCAACGGCCGGATGCAGCTGGAGATGGGCGGCGTCAACGGCCTGATCGTCCTCGCAGATGCGAACCTGGATATCGCCGTGGACTGCACGGTCAACGGCGCCTTCTTCGCCGCCGGCCAGCGCTGTACCGCAACCTCGCGCATCATCGTCGAGGACGCCATCGCCGGGCGCTTCATCGGTGCGGTCCGGCAGAAACTCCAGACCCTTCGCTTCGGCGACCCGCGCGACCCTGCGACCGACATCGGCCCGCTCGCCAACCCTCGGCAGAAGCAGCGCGTCGCTGCGCAGATCGAGGCGGTACGCGCGGAAGGTGCGGCGCTGGCGATCGGCGGAACGATGATGCAGGACGATGATTGCCACGTTCCGCCGATGCTCTTCGACGATCTGGACAGCAGCAGCCTGATCGCGCGCGAAGAGATCTTCGGGCCCGTGGCGGGACTGTTCCGCGTCCGCGACTTCGAACATGCGCTTGAAACACTCAACGACAGCCGATACGGCCTGTCCGCAGGCCTGTGCACCGCATCGCTCCGGCATGCGGAAACGTTCAAACGGGGTGCGCGTGCGGGTATGCTGATGATCAACCTGCCGACAGCAGGCGTGGATTACCACGCACCGTTCGGCGGTGAAGGCGCTTCCAGCCATGGCCCCCGGGAACAGGGGCGGGCTGCCCGGGCCTTCTACACATCACTTCGCACCACTTACCAACACCCGGGGTAGGCAACACCGCCATGGTCATTTCCGCCAAGACGCTGTCCGAACAGGCTTTCGAGATCATCCGCGAGCGCATTCTCTCCACCGAGCTCGCGCCGATGACCCCGATCCGCCAGGACGCCCTGGCCGATGAACTTGGCATCAGCAAGATCCCGCTGCGCGAAGCACTGGCCCGGTTGGAGCAGCAAGGCCTGCTCAGTTCGCATCCGAACCGCGGATTCACGGTGTCGGCACTGACGCCCGAAGAGGCGGAAGACGTCTTCGTGTTGCGACTCAAGCTTGAGCCCGAGGCGGCCGCTGCGGCCTGCCTCATTGCCGACGAAGCGCACCGTGAAGCGGCGATCTCGGCCTTGAGCGGACTGGAAGCCATGCTGCGCGACGACCCGGTCAATGCAGTGCGCTTCAATCGCAACTTCCATCTCGCACTGGTCCAGAACCCCAAGCGCAAGCAGACCGCGCACATGATCGAGCGCCTGCATGTCGCCGCAGAGCGCTACGTGCGCAAGCATCTGGAACCGGCGGGCCGCAACGAACGCGCCGATCGCGAGCATCGCGACATCCTCGACGCGTGGCTGGCCCGCGATGCGGCCACCGTCGAAGCGAAGCTCGGCGCGCACTTGCAGACCACGCTCGACGAACTGCGCGAGGAAGTCGCGCGCTGAGATCATCAGGCCGCCCGATCGTCGGGCGGCTGCGGAATGGTGGATCGCGGGATCGCGTCAGGTCGACAGGTTGATCCAGGTCGCCTTGACCTCGGTGTACTTCTCGAAGGCATGCAGCGACTTGTCGCGGCCGTTGCCCGACTGCTTGTAGCCGCCGAACGGTGCGGTCATGTCGCCGCCGTCCCAGTAGTTCACCCAGACGCTGCCGGCGCGGAGCTTGCGCGCCACGCGATGCGCTCGACCGATGTCGCGGGTCCAGACGCCGGCCGCAAGACCGTATTCGGTGTCGTTCGCCATGCGCAGTGCGTCGGCCTCGTCGTCGAAGCCGATCACCGACAGCACCGGTCCGAAGATTTCTTCGCGCGCGATGGTGTGGCCATGCTCGACGCCGTCGAACACCGTCGGCTCGATGTAGCAGCCACCGGACACGACCTCCGCGCGCTCGCCACCCAGCAGCACCCGCCCGCCTTCGGCACGTCCCTTCGCGATGTAGTCCAGCACACGGGCGGTCTGGGTTTCGTCGACCATCGCGCCCATCGGCGCACCGGGATCCAGCGGATGCCGCGGGCGCATCGATTTGCCGGCCTCGACCACCGCTGCCACGAAATCGTCCTTGATCGAACGTTCGACCAGCAACCGCGAGGCAGCGGTACAGACTTCACCCTGGTTGTAGAAGATGCCGCCCGCGGCGGCCTTTGCCGCCTGCGCCAGATCCGGCGCGTCGGCGAACACGATGTTCGGGCTCTTGCCGCCGCATTCCATGTACGCGCGTTTCATGTTCGAACGTCCCGCACACTGCAGCAGGTGCTTGCCGACGGCGGTCGACCCGGTGAACACCAGTCCGTCGACGTCCATGTGCAGCGCCAGCGGCTCGCCCGCGCCCTTGCCGAAGCCCGGCACGACGTTGAGCACGCCGGCGGGAATGCCCGCCTCCATCGCCAGTTCGGCCAGGCGGATCGCGGTCAGCGGCGACTTCTCCGATGGTTTCAGCACCACCGAATTGCCCGTGGCCAGGGCCGGAGCGATCTTCCAGGTCGCCATCAGCATCGGGAAATTCCACGGGACGATCGCACCGACTACGCCGAGCGGTTCGCGGGTGATCAGCCCCAATTCGTCCGGGCCGGTCGCGGCGACTTCACCGTAGACCTTGTCCAGCGCCTCTCCGGTCCAGGCCATGCAGCGGATGGTCGCGGCCACGTCCACCGCACGCGCATCGGAGACCGGCTTGCCCATGTCCAGCGATTCGAGCAGCGCAAGCTCATCACCATGCCGTTCAATGAGTTGTGCGAACTTGATGAGAACCTTCTTCCGGTACGCAGGTTTCGCATTGGCCCAGCGACCGGCCTCGAAGCTGCGACGCGCGGCGGCGACGGCACGCTCGATGTCCTCGGCCTCGCCTTCGGCGACCTGGCCGAGCACGCGACCGTCGATCGGACTGATGCAGTCGAAGGTCTTGCCGCTGGCGGCATCGACGAAGCGGCCGTCGATGAAGGCCTGGGTACGGATCTGCAGGCCGGCGGCGAGTGCCTGCCAACCTTCGAGGGTGCGGGGTGCGTTCAAGGGGGACTCTCCGTGAGGGGCCGTCAGAAGGTCGGCGGCGTGCTCGCGCTGACGATCATCACGTCGGTGTCGCCGACGTTGCGGAAACGATGCGGAATGCGGCATTCGAAGTAGTACGCCTCGCCCGGGCCGAGCACGCGCACCTGGTCGCCGACGGTGATCTCGACCTGGCCAGCGAGAACGACGCCACCCTCCTCGCCTTCATGGGTGATCATCACTTCGCCGGTGTCGCTGCCGGGGAGCATCACCTCGCGCAACACGCACATCTGCCGCTGCGGGCGACGGTGGCCGACGAGGAAATAGTGGATGTCGTTGTTGCCGACGTCGGGCTGCTCGTCCGGTGCGTAGAACGGGGTATCTGCCGGATCTGCCTCGATGTCCATGGTGAAGAAATCGGCCATCGATATCGGGATGCCATCCAGCACCTTCTTCAGCGAGCTGACCGAGGGACTGACCTTGTTCTGCTCGATGAGCGAGATCGTGCTGTTGGTGACCCCGACGCGCTTGGCCAGCTCGCGCTGGCTCAATCCCTTGCTCTTGCGGACCAGCTGAAGACGTGCACCGATATCCATGGAACTCCATCGACTTTGATGATGCAGATACTTTACATCGTTAATGCCGCGCAGCATTTGTGCACTATCGCGGGACAGTTGTAAAGTTTTTTCAACGCGCTAAGCTGGCGACATGTTCACGGCCGGCCAGGCGCCGGCACGGATGACCGCATCGGAGACTGCATGCACGACGATCCGCAGGCCAACGCCACCAACTACGCCGACCACTACACCCACACGGCCACCCGTGCGCCGGACGCGATGGATGCGTTCTGGATGCCGTTCTCGGCCAACCGTCAGTTCAAGTCGGCGCCGCGCCTGATGGCCAGCGCGAGTGGCATGTTCTACCGCACGGTCGACGGTCGCGAAGTGCTCGATGCCACAGGTGGCCTCTGGTGCTGCAATGCAGGACACGCACGCCCGCGCATCGTCCAGGCCGTGCAGCAGCAGATCGCGACGCTCGATTTCGCGCCGACCTTCCAGATGGGCCACCCGCTGCCCTTCACCCTGGCCGAGCGCCTGGTCGACATCGCGCCGGACCACCTGAACCATGTCTTCTTCACCAATTCCGGCTCGGAATCGGTCGATACCGCGCTCAAGATCGCCCTCGCCTACCACCGCGCACGCGGCGAAGGCCAGCGCACGCGCCTGATCGGCCGGGAAAAGGGCTACCACGGCGTCGGATTCGGGGGCATCTCGGTCGGCGGACTTCCCAACAACCGCAAGTTCTTCGGCAGCCTGCTGCCGGGTGTCGACCACCTGCGGCATACACTCGACATCGGCCGCAACGCCTTCAGTCGTGGACTGCCCGAACATGGGCTTGAACTCGCCGAGGACCTCGAGCGCCTGGTCCTGCTGCACGACGCCAGCACGATTGCCGCTGTCATCGTCGAGCCCGTGGCCGGTTCCGCCGGCGTGGTCCTGCCGCCGCAGGGCTATCTCAAGCGACTCCGCGAGATCTGCGACAAACACGGCATCCTGCTGATCTTCGACGAGGTCATCACCGGTTTCGGGCGCGTCGGCAAGGCCTTCGCCGCGCAGCGTTTCGACGTGCAGCCGGACATGATCACCACGGCCAAGGGGCTGACCAACGGTTGCGTGCCGATGGGCGCGGTGTTCGTCTCCGACGCCATCCACGATGCCTTCATGCACGGCCCGGACAACATGATCGAACTGT
Source organism: Lysobacteraceae bacterium (assembly GCA_016789405.1). Taxonomy (GTDB): domain Bacteria; phylum Pseudomonadota; class Gammaproteobacteria; order Xanthomonadales; family Xanthomonadaceae; genus Lysobacter_I. The sequence goes on along the minus strand of JAEUPQ010000011.1, from coordinate 20,701 downwards.
TCCACGGCTACACGTATTCAGGTCATCCACTCGCCTGTGCGGCCGCGCTCGCAACGCTGGACACCTACGCCGAGGAACACCTCTTCGAACAGGCGATCAAGCTGGAAGACCGCTGGGCCGATGCCATCCACGGCCTGCGAGGCCTGCCGAACGTGGTCGACATCCGCAACATCGGCCTGATCGGCGCGATCGAACTGGCGCCGCGCCCGGGTGCGCCCGGCACCCGCGCCTACGACGTCTTCACCCGGTGTTTCCATGAGGAAAACCTGCTGATCCGGGTCACTGGCGACGTGATCGCCCTGTCGCCGCCGCTCATTCTCACGGACGAGCATATCGATAGAATTTTCCGGACACTTGCGCATGTGATTGCCGAAACGGCCTAATGCGCGCGCCCGCAAGCGGCCGGCGCGCGGGCGTCTCGTTCATTCAGTGCCCCTCTTCCCACCTTCAATTCGGTACTCAGCCATGCTGATCGGCGTCCCCAAGGAAATCAAGAATCACGAATACCGCATCGGCCTGACCCCGGCCGGTGCCCGCGAACTCGCGAGCCACGGCCACAAGGTCATGGTCCAGCGCGACGGCGGCAAGGCCATCGGCCTCACCAACGAGATGTACGAGAAAGCCGGCGCCGAGATCGTCGACACCGCGGAGGAAATCTTCCGCCGCGCGGAAATGATCATCAAGGTGAAGGAGCCGCAGCCGGTCGAATACGCGATGCTGCGCGAAGGCCAGCTGCTGTACACCTACCTGCACCTCGCGCCCGATCCGGACCAGACCGCCGGTCTGGTCAAGTCCGGGTGCACTGCGATCGCCTACGAAACCGTCACCGACCGCAAGGGCGGCCTGCCGCTGCTGGCGCCGATGTCGGAAGTGGCCGGTCGCATGTCGATCCAGGCCGGTGCCCACGCGCTGGAAAAGGCGCAGGGCGGTTCGGGCGTGCTGCTCGGCGGCGTCCCGGGCGTGAAGCCGGCCGAAGTGCTGGTGATCGGCGGCGGCGTGGTCGGCATCAATGCCGCGCGCATGGCCATGGGTCTGAACGCCCACGTCACCATCCTCGACCGCTCGCTGGACCGCCTGAAGTACCTCGACGAGGTCTACGGCCACCAGCTCACCACCATCTACTCGACCCATGACGCCATCGAGGAACGCCTGCCCGACACCGACCTGGTGATCGGCGCCGTGCTGATCCCGGGCGCGGCCGCGCCGAAGCTGATCGCCCGCGACCAGCTCAAGCTGATGCGCCCGGGCTCGGTGCTGGTCGACGTCGCGATCGACCAGGGCGGCTGCTTCGAGACATCGAAGGCCACCACCCACCAGAACCCGACCTACGAGGTCGACGGCATCATCCACTACTGCGTCGCCAACATGCCCGGCGGCGTCGCCCGCACCTCCACCTTCGCCCTGACCAACGCCACCCTGCCCTTCGCGGTGCAGCTGGCGAACAAGGGCCCGAAGAAGGCGATGCTGGACGACGAGCACCTGCTGAACGGCCTCAATGTCCACGCCGGCAAGATCACGTACAAGGCCGTCGCCGACGACCTGGGTTACGAGTACGTGCCGGCGGCGAAGGCCCTGGGCTGATCCCGGCGACCGTGGTGAAACCCGGAGCGGCGCACGCGCGCCGCTCCTGATCGCCCCGCCAACGATGCACGGCATCGCTCGCGGGGCGCATCGCCCGGCTTCACAACCACACGGTCTTCAATGAACACCATTCCGCACCACATCGCCGGACAGGCGATCGATACAGGCCATCGTCACGCCGACGTCTTCGACCCCGCCACCGGCGCGGTCGCCAGGCGCGTTCCCCTCGCCTCCACCGATGACGTGCGAACCGCCGTCGACGCTGCACAGGCCGCATTTCCCGCCTGGGCCGCGACCACGCCACTCAATCGCGCACGGGTGATGTTCCGTTTCAAGGAACTGCTCGAACGCCACGCCGGCGATCTCGCGGCGATCATCACCTCCGAGCACGGCAAGGTCCTGTCCGATGCGCGCGGCGAAGTCACCCGCGGCCTCGAAGTCGTGGAATTCGCCTGCGGCATCCCGCACCTGGTCAAGGGCGAGCATTCGATGAACGTCGGCCGCGACGTCGATTCGTGGACCGAGTACGCGCCGCTGGGTGTCGTCGCCGGCATCACGCCCTTCAATTTCCCGGCGATGGTGCCGCTGTGGATGTTCCCGGTGGCGATCGCCTGCGGCAACACGTTCGTGCTGAAGCCGTCCGAGCGCGATCCGTCCGCCTCGATCTTCATGGCCGAGCTGCTGAAACAGGCGGGTCTGCCCGACGGCGTGTTCAATGTCGTCCACGGCGACAAGGTCGCAGTCGACGCGCTGCTCGACGAACCGCGCGTGCAGGCGATCAGCTTCGTCGGTTCCACGCCGATCGCCGAGTACATCTATGCGCGTGGCAGCGCCAACGGCAAGCGCGTGCAGGCACTCGGCGGCGCAAAGAACCACATGGTCGTGCTGCCCGATGCCGATCTCGATGGCGCGGTGTCCGCCTTGCTCGGTGCCGGCTACGGTTCGGCTGGCGAGCGGTGCATGGCGATCTCGGTCGCGGTGTGCGTCGGTGATGCCACCGCCGATGCGCTGGTCGAGAAGCTGGCGCCGAAGGTGGCTGCATTGAAGATCGGGCCCGGCTGCCTGGATCCAGGCTCTTCGGAAGCAGAGATGGGGCCCCTGGTCACCGGCGCGCATCGCGACAAGGTGCGCGGGTATGTCGATGCCGGCGTCGCCGAGGGCGCGACCTTGGTCGTCGACGGTCGCGGCCACGCGGTCGATGGCCATGGCGACGGCTTCTTCCTCGGCGGCTGCCTGTTCGATCGCGTCAAGCCCGGGATGACGATCTACCGCGAGGAGATCTTCGGTCCGGTGCTGTGCGTGGTCCGCGTGCCGGATTTCGACACCGCCCTGCGCCTGGTGAACGAACACGAATACGGCAACGGCACCGCGATCTTCACCCGTGACGGCAGCGCCGCGCGCGAGTTCGCGCATCGCGTGCAGGCCGGCATGGTCGGCGTGAACGTACCGATCCCGGTGCCGATGGCCTTCCACAGCTTCGGCGGCTGGAAGCGCTCGATCTTCGGCCCGCTGCACGTGCATGGCCCGGATGGCGTGCGCTTCTACACACGCCTGAAGACGATCACTGCCCGCTGGCCTGAAACGCACGCAGCCGAGTTCGTGATGCCGACGATGAAGTGACGGATTCACGTCGACTAACTCTCTTTTCGATTTCAACGCATGACCCTCGCCATCAACCCAAACAAGATCGTCATCCTCTCCGGCTCCGGCATCAGTGCCGAAAGCGGGCTGCCGACGTTCCGCGACGCCAACGGCCTGTGGCGCAATCTCGACTGGCGCCAGCTCGCCAGTCCGGAGGGCTGGCACGCGCATCCTGAGCTCGTACTCGAGTTCTACAACGAACGACGCACGCTCGCCGCCCAGGCACAGCCGAACGCAGCGCATCGCGCGCTGGCCGAACTCGAATCGAAGTACGAGGTCGTGATCATCACGCAGAACGTCGACGACCTGCACGAGCGCGCAGGCTCGACGAACGTGATCCACCTGCATGGCGAACTGATGTGGGCGCGCGGCACGTCGCCACGCCACCTGCGTCGTCATCTCGGTGCCGCACCGATCCGGATCGGTGATCTCTGCGAGGACGGATCGCAGTTGCGGCCGGACATCGTCTGGTTCGGCGAAGCGGTCGAAGCGATGGGCCTGGCCGAGGAAGAGATGGTCGACGCCGGCAAGGTCCTGGTCGTCGGCACCTCGCTGACCGTCTATCCGGCCGCCTCGCTCACCATGTACGCGCATGCCGACGCCGAAAAGGCGGTCTGCGCCCTCGAACTCGACGAAGTCCCGGCCGGTTACACGATGCTGCAGGGCACCGCGACCGCGCATGTGCCCCAGCTGGTGCGGCGCTGGCTGGAGGAAAAGGCCGACTGATTCCACACCGGTCACGCGCGTCCCGGCGAACGACGAGCGAATCCACACCGGTATTCGTCATGTCAAAACCTGCCGATCACAGCAAAGATCCCGTTCGCCCCGCGACCGCCGTCGATCCGCACGCGATTGATCAAGCCTTCACCCGCGTTTCTCCGTACGGCATGCATGCCGAGCCCACCTACTCCGGCGCGCTGAGTTTCCTGCGCCGCAGGTACACCAAGGACCTGACCGGCGTGGATGTCGCCGTGGTCGGCGTGCCGTTCGACCTTGCGACCACCAATCGCCCAGGCACGCGACTCGGACCACGGGCGATCCGCATGATGTCGGCGTCGCTCGCGTGGTGCGCACCGTATGCCTGGGATTTCGACCCCTGCGAGCGGCTCAATGTGATCGACTGGGGTGACGTGTTCTTCGACCACGGCCGTCCCGAGCGCGTGCCGGAGACACTGCGCGATGCCTTCCGCGCATTCGTCGATGCGGGCGTGACGACGCTCGCGCTGGGCGGCGACCACTTCATCAGCTATCCGATCCTGCAGGCACTGCACGAACGCCACGGGCCGCTGTCGCTGATCCATTTCGATGCGCACAGCGATACCTGGGCCGACCGCGATGAGCGCATCGATCACGGCACTATGTTCTGGCATGCAGCGAAGAACGGCATCGTCGATCCCGAGTCATCGATCCAGATCGGCATGCGTACGCTCAATCCCGAGACGCACGGTTTCCGTGTCCTCGATGCGCGCTGGTTGCATGCGCACGGCATCGATGCCTGCATCGCCGAGATCCGGGCACGCATCGGGGAACGCAACTGCTACGTCAGCTTCGACATCGACTTCCTCGATCCCGCATTCGCGCCCGGCACCGGCACGCCGGTGGTCGGTGGCTTCGACACCCACGTCGCCCTGCAACTCGTGCGCGGTCTTGCGGGCCTGAATATCGTCGGCATGGACGTGGTCGAGGTATCGCCACCTTTCGATCATGCCGACATCACGGCGCTGGCCGCCGCGTCGATCGCGCAGGAACTGCTGGCGGCGCACGCGAGCCGCTTTTCCCGCGGGCGGATCAGCGAGGATTGACCAGAAACACGACGTAGCCGCGGAACTTCGGATGCGCCGCCAGGGACGGCGGTGGCGTCCATTCGCCGCCCTGCAGCAGGCCGATGCGGAACGGCACGTTCAAGCGGTCGAGTCGCTGCAGGTAGCGCGCATAGCCGGGAATGACGCGTCGCCCCTGGTAGATCTGCAGCACGATTTCATCGACCACGCCTTCCAGCGCGCGCAATCCTTCGGGATCGCCGTTGGCGCTCCAGTCGAGCAGGCCGGTGATACCGAGCTTGTAGCGCGCGGGCAGGCGCTTGCGCAGGTCGCGCAGGAACGTCGCGTATTCGTCGAGATGACGCGTGCGTGCATCGAAGTCGATCTGCACCCCGACCAGGCGGTTGCCTGCCAGTCGCCAACGCTCGATCTGGGCGAGCACCTGCGCGTGGACCTGGGGCGTCCAGCGCAGCGTCTCGACGCGATACACGATCCAGACATCGGCATGCCGAATGCGCGGCGTTGCCGGCCGCTGCGCGAACAATCGCGCCTCCGGCATGGCCTTGATCTCGCTGTGCAGGACGTACACCGACTTCGCACGATCCAGCACCGGCTGGGGCTTCACCCCGGCCCACAGCCAGAAGGCGTCGTAGCGTGCAGCATCCACGCGATCGATTGCGCCGACCTCGCCGCACAGGCTGGCCAGCGCAAGCGCGAACACGGCGAGCAGACGTCGCACGACGCTACCAGTAGTAGCGCAATTGCTTCGCCCAGCTCGAAGCCGGATAGCGGCTCTTCAACTGGTTGAACCAGCCCTTGCGGGTTTCAATGGCAACGTCATCTCCACCGCAATCATTGAACCCCGCTGGTGCGTAGCAGTTCACAGCGCGGTAGAGGGCGTAGGCGCGCTCGCCATCCGCCGCCCTGGCATCATCGATGATCGACTGGTAGATCCGCTGACGCGGGAGGTAGGTTCCGGGGAACTGGCTGGCGGATCCGCCGAGTTCTTCCTTGCGGACCGAGAACGACCAGGATTCGGCGCGATCGTAGCCATTGAGTCGCAGGAAGTCGCCCAGGCACAGCCTCGCCTTGTGGTTGCCGGCATCCGTGGCGAGCGTCGTCGCGATCTGCTGCAGCGGCGGACAAGCGTAGCCTTCGCTGCTGCCCTGCCAGCGGAAATCGGCGATCGCAGTCATGTCGCCGAGCTTGTCGTAGGCATTGGGCTCGGTGCCGATCTTCGCGGGCAGACGCTTCACGTCCTTGAGGAAATCGGCATAGCGACCACGGGTGAGCTGCTTGTAGAGCAATACGTACAAGGCCAGTGCGCGCTCGCGCTTCGAGCCCTTGGCATCATCGGCGCGTGCGCGCAGCAGTTCCGGGCTAGCGACATGGATCAGCAACTGCTCGCGTATGCCGGGATCGACGATGAGGCTGCCTGGCGCGAAGACGCGCGGAAGGCCTTCGTTGCGCTCCTCGTGCATCGCCAGCGCCAGTTCCAGGGTCTGGCGCTGGAACGCACCGGTGGCGTGTGGGAACAGCGACATGAGCGCTGCGCGTGCGTCCTTGTCCTTCAGCGCATCCAGCGCGAGGGCGCGCAGGGCCTGCCGGCTGAAAGCAACCGAGTCCATGGGACGGGATGGCGTCTCGGCCGGAATCAGTTCGAGCACGCGATGCGGCGCGCCGTCGACGAAGTGCGCATGCGCCGCGAGCAGGTAGCCGTGCAGGGACTCGCGCCCCTTGAAGCGTGGACGCAGCGCTTCGATGTCCTTGCGCGAGATGCGCTCTGCGTCGTCTGCGCCCGACTTCCGCATGCGGCGCAGCACGTCGACCGCGACCAGCACCGGATGCGCATCCTTCGAGAGGTAGGCATCGATCGGCAGCTTCGCGTCGATTTCCTGCGCGAGGTCGACTTCATGCACATTGCGCAACGCGGGATCCTGCTGGTCGATCTGCCAGCCATAGGCTGCCGTCAACGCGTCCGTATCCCCTGCGAGCCAGTGGACGCGGCGCAGCAATCCGTATGCCGATGCGGCATACCTGCCGCGAGGATAGGCCTTGAGGTAGGCATTGAGAGCCGACGCCGCGTTCTTCAACGCCGCATCGTCCATCCGGTCGTGCTCGATCTCGCCATAGGTGCCGAATCCGCTCGACTGCGCACGCAGCGCCCAGGTCCGTCCGGTCATGTAGCGCGCAGTCTCACGCACCCAGGGCTGCTTGCTGCCGGCAAGACGCTGGAACGTTTCCGGATCGTACGCACCGGCATAGAAGGCGGCGCTGGCTCGAAGATAGTCGGCAAAGGCACGACCGACTTCCGTCGTGGCGTCGACCGGAGCCGGCACCGTGCCCGCCTCGCCGATGGGACAGGCCATGCCCGTGCGCGTGGCGGCAAGGCGGCTGCGTTCCTCATCGCTCAACTTGCGTTCGGCCTGGAGCGCTTCGAGGAACGCGATCCGACCACTTTCCTGGCTGACGCAGACCGTCCCTTCCCCGCTCGCCCAGAGCCCGGGTTCCCCTGCGCCGTTGCCGGACGGTGTGGCGAAACGACCGATCATGTCCGACCAGCCGAACGGCACCATGATCGTCGGTCGCTGCCCGGGCTCGACCGGGCGCGCCGGCGGCGGCGTGCGCCCGCCGTGCGCATCCATCATCAGGAACGCCAGATTGACGCGGGTGTCGTTGCCCGGCGCGAGAATCGCGGAGCTGGCGCAGTCGGAGTACGACGCCGATGCCGGCACCAGGACCTGGCTGCAGCCCATGTCGGAGCTGGCCAAGGCCGGCAAGCTGGTCGACAGCGCGCCGAGCGCGATCAGCGTGGCGATGAGGGTGCGCATCGTGACGTCCTGTATCCGGAGAGTGGCGCGATTCTAGCGTGCAGCAGGCGGGATGGTCGCGTGCGCGTCCACGCGGATCATTCGATGCAACGCCCACCTTCAAGGCGACCTTTCACGAGGTAGTAAGCGCAGTTCAGTGGCTTGCCTCGGGTACGGTAAGACGAGCATGTACCCACGATAGGTCCGGATTCCGGAAGTCGGAATTCAAATAATGGAACGCCCCCTGGCGTCAGATTCGGCGGTTCCACCATCGGCGGATTGCAGCGACCTTCGCACTCATCGTTGTCGGAGCATGCCTTTCCGGCATCGTGGGCCGGCCAAGTGCAACTGGCGATGAAATGCCCATCCCGCACTGGCGTACCGCCTTCCGCAATGCAGGTTTCATCTGCACGCACCAGAGAATCGAGGAAAGTCTCCTTGGTCGAGCAGCCGGTTGCGGCCAGCACCGCGAGAATAGTCGCAAGCCAAGGCTTACGCGACATACACCGTCTTGATGTTCATGAATTCATGGATGCCGTGCTCCGCAAGCTCCCGGCCGAAGCCGGAAGTCTTGGTGCCGCCGAACGGCAGGCGCACGTCGCTGCGGACGATGGCGTTGACGAAGGTGGCGCCGGCCTGCAATCGACGGGCGACGGCTTCGCCGCGCGCCTTGTCGGTGGTCCAGACGCTGGCGCCGAGGCCGAAGTCGGTATCGTTGGCGATGCGCACCGCATCGTCCTCGTCCTTCGCGCGCAGGATGGACGCGGCCGGGCCGAACAGCTCTTCATGGTAGGCCGGCATGCCGGGCACGACATGGTCGAGGATCGTCGCCGGATAGTGCGAACCGCCCTGCCCCGGTTCGCCGCCGAGCAGCAGGGTTGCACCGGCATCGACGCTGCGTCGCACCTGCGCATGCACCTCGTCGCGCAGGTCCGCGCGCGCCATCGGTGCGAGCGTGGTCGCCTCGTGCATTGGATCGCCGACAGTCAGCTTGGATGCGGCTTCGACGAAACGCGAAACGAAAGCATCGGCGATGCCGGGGGTCACGATGAAGCGCTTGGCCGCGATGCAGGTCTGTCCGGCATTGCCGAAGCGCGAGGCGATGGCGGCCGGGATCGTGACATCCAGGTCGGCATCGTCCAGCACCACGAACGGATCGCTGCCGCCCAGTTCCATCACGCATTTCTTCAGGTGCTTGCCGGCCGCCGAAGCCACGGCGCTGCCGGCGCGCTCGCTGCCGGTCAGGGTCACCGCCTTGACGCGACGGTCGGCGATGACGCGTTCGGCCATCCGGTTGTCGATGTGGAGTACGCCGAACACGCCCTCGGGCACGCCGGCTTCGCGCAGCACGTCGGCGATGGCATCGGCGCAGCGCGGCACATTGGTCGCATGCTTGAGCACGGCGACATTGCCAGCCATCAACCCAGGCGCCAGGAAACGGAACACCTGCCAGATCGGAAAGTTCCAGGGCATCACCGCGAACACGCAGCCCAGTGGTTCGTAGGTCACGTAGCTGCGCTGCGCTTCTGTGGCGATCGCGCCGTCGCGCAGGTAGTCGATGGCGTGGTCTGCGTAGTACTCGCAAGCCGATGCGGATTTCTCGATCTCCGCGAGCGCCTCGCGACGCAGCTTGCCCATGTCCGCGGACATGATGGCGGCGATGTCGTTCCTCCGTGTGCGCAGCACGCCGGCGACTGCGCGCAGCAGCGCGCCACGCGCTTCGAGTGGGCGAGCGGCCCAGTCGGGCGCAGCCGTGGCAGCCGCCTGCAGGACACGCTCGACCTCGGCTTCGCCGACGTACGCGTAGCGATAGTCGATGTCGCCGGTCCAGGGGTGGATCAGTTCGACGGTCACGAATCAGTCTCCTTTCTGCATCGCGAGTTGCATGTCGCGCTGGCGGCGCTTCTCTTCGCGGGCCATGAACCACCAGGCGATGAAGCCGGCCGTGGACACGGCCAGGATCAACAGGCTTGCCAGCGCATTGATCTTCGGGCTCAGCCCAAGCCGCACCGACGAGAACACTTTCTGCGGCAGGGTCGTCGAACCGGGGCCATTGGTGAACGCTGAGATCACCAGATCGTCCAGCGACAGCGTGAAGGCCAGCAGCCAACCCGCGACCAGCGAAGGCGCGATGATCGGCAAGGTGATCAGGAAGAAGACCTTCAGACGGTTCGCGCCGAGGTCCATCGCCGCTTCCTCGAGCGAACGGTCCAGATCCTGCAGCCGCGACGAAATGACCACGGTCACGAATGCCACCGTGAACGTCACGTGCGCGATCCAGACCGTGCTGATGCCACGCTGGATCGGCGACCCCAGCATGTCGCCCACGGCGACGAACATCATCAGGATCGAGACGCCGGTGATCACCTCGGGCATGACCAGGGGGGCCGTGATCAGCCCGCCGAACAGGGTCTTTCCACGGAAGGCCCGCATGCGCGTCATGACCAGGGCCGCCATCGTGCCCAGCACGACCGAAGCGCAGGCGGTATAGAACGCGATCTTCAGCGACATCCAGGCCGCATCCAGCATCAGCTGGTCCTGGAACAGCTCGCCGTACCATTTCACCGAGAACCCCGCCCAGACCGTGACCATGCGCGACTCGTTGAACGAGAACACGATCAGGCTGAACATCGGAACGTAGAGGAACAGGAATCCCAGCAGCAGGACCAGGCTGCGGAACGAGAGCATCTCGCTGCGACGCGAAGCGCCATTCATGGAAGCGCCACTCATGACAGCCTCGCTTCCAACTGGCGCGACTGATACCGGTGGAAGATCGTGATCGGAATGACCAGGAGCATCAGCATGACGATCGCGATCGCCGAGGCGCGCGGCCAGTCGTTCGCGGTGAAATACTCCTCCCACAGCACCTTGCCGATCATCTTGGTCGACGGACCACCGAGCAGTTCCGGGATCACGAATTCGCCCACGGCCGGAATGAAGACCAGCATGCAACCGGCGATGATGCCGGCGAAAGACAGCGGCACGGTCACCTGGAAGAACGCCTTCAGCGGTTTCGCGCCGAGGTCGTAGGCGGCTTCGAGGAGGCGGTGGTCGTGCTTGATCAGGTTGGCGTACAGCGGCAGGACCATGAACGGCAGGTACGCGTAGACGATGCCGATGTAGACCGCGATCGGAGTGTAGAGGATCTTCATCGGCTCGTCGATGAGGCCGATCGACATCAGCGCCTTGTTGATGAATCCGTTGTCCTTGAGCAGACCGACCCAGGCGTAGATGCGGATCAGGAACGAGGTCCACGAGGGCAGGATCACCAGCATCAGCGCCACGTTGCGGACGGATGGCGACAGCCGCGAGATCGAATAGGCGATCGGATAGCCCACCAGCAGGCACAGCAGCGTGGAGATCGCCGCGATCTTCAGGGAACTGAGGTAGGCCCCCGCATACTTGCTGTCGTGGAACAGTGCCGTGTAGTTGTTCAGGTTGAGCGTGAGGTTGATTTCGCCGCCCGCCGTGTCCAGCAGATCGCTGTACGGAGGCGACGCGATCAGGGGCTTCGCGAACGAGATCTGCAACAGGATCAGGAAGGGAATCGCGAAGAAGATCAGCATCCACACGTACGGTGGCGCGATCACGAACCAGCGCGGGCCGGGCGTGATCGCCTTCAGCAGTCGTCTGGCGAGCGCGATCATGAGGTGAGCACCACGCCGTCGTCGTCGTTCCAGGACAGCCAGACGTGGTCGTTCCAGGTGAAACGTTCGGATGCCCACCGCTGGGTATTCGCGAAGTTCGCCATGACCCTCGCGCCGGACGGCAGACGGACGTGATAGACCGAGTGGCTGCCGAAGTACGCGATGTCCTCGATGGTGCCGTGGGCCTTGTTGTTCGGCTGCGCCGGCTCCTCCTTGCTGACTTCGATCTTCTCGGGCCGCAGGGCCAGCGATACTTCCTGCCCTTCGAATCCGGTGATGCCGTGGCCGATGTACAGCAAGTGTTCGAGCATCGGTGATTCGATGGTGACGTAGTCCGGATGGTCGTCCTTGATGCGACCATCGAAGAGGTTCACCGATCCGATGAATTCCGCGGTGAAACGGCAGTTCGGCTGCTCGTAGATTTCGTCCGGGGTGCCGATCTGGCGGATCCAGCCGGTATCCATCACCGCGATGCGATGCGCCATCGTCATCGCCTCTTCCTGGTCATGGGTCACCATCACGCAGGTCACGCCGAGGCGCTCGATGATGTTGACCAGCTCCAGTTGCATCCGCGAGCGCAGTTTCTTGTCGAGCGCGCCCATCGGTTCGTCGAGGAGCAACAGCTTGGGATTCTTCGCCAGCGACCGCGCCAGCGCGACGCGCTGCTGCTGGCCACCGGACAGCTGGTGCGGCTTGCGCTTGCCGTACTTCTCCATCTGCACGAGTTTCAGCATCTCGTCGACGCGCTGGTCGACCTGCGGCTTCGGCAGGCCGTCCTGCTTCAGGCCGAAGGCGATGTTCTGCGCGACGGTCATGTGCGGGAACAACGCGTAGCTCTGGAACATCATGTTCACAGGCCGTTCGTAGGGCGGCAGCGGTGTGATGTCCTGCCCGTCGAGCAGCACCCTGCCCCGTGTCGGCTTCTCGAATCCGGCCATGCAGCGCAGCAGGGTCGACTTGCCGCAGCCCGAGCCACCCAGCAAGGCGAAGATCTCGCCCTTGCGGATCGAGAAATCGACATCGTCGACCGCGACCACGCCGTCGTACTCCTTGCGCAGGTGTTCGATGCGCAGGTAGTGGTCGTTGCCCAGTTTGTCGCTCTTGGCACCGTTGGCTGCAGCCTGGCCCGACTGAACCGAAGGGGTCGCGATATCCGTCATGCTCGCTCCGCAGGAAGGCCTGGAATGCTGCGCTGGAATGCTGCGTCGGAAACCGGCGGGGGCGCCCCCGCCGGTGACGCGATGGTTACTTGCCGCTCTTCATGGCCGACCACATGTCGGCATACTGCCGGCTCATCGCCGGTGTCAGCGGTTCGAGCGGGAAGATCTTCTTCATCATCTCGTCGCTCGGGTAGACGCCCGGGTTGTTGCGCACGGACTCGTCGATCAGCGGCTCGCTGTCCTTCACCACGTTCGCGTAGGACACATGGTTGGAAATGCCGGCCATGACCTTCGGCTCGAGGAGATGGTTGATGAAGACATAGGCGTTGTCAGCGTTCTTGGCATCCTTGGGAATGGCCATCATGTCGAAGAAGACGGGGGCACCTTCCTTCGGGATCACGAAGCCGACCTTCGCTGCACCGGCTTCCTCGGCTCGGTCGCGCGCCTGGAACACGTCACCCGACCAGCCCACCACCACGCAGGCATCGCCCGCGGCGAGTGCATTGACGTATTCGGAGGAATGGAAGTTGCGGATATTGGCGTTCAGCACTTTCAGCAAGGGCGCGGCCTTGGCGATGACCGCCGGATCCTGGGAGTTCGGATTCTCCCCGATGTAGTTCAGCGCGATCGGCACCAGTTCGGTCGGCGTATCCAGCGCCATGATGCCGCAGCCCTTCAGCTTGGATGCCAGCTCCGGCTTGAACACCAGATCCCAGCTGTCCACCGGGACATCACCCAGCGCGGCCTTGACCTTGTCCACGTTGTAGCCGATGCCGGTGAAGCCATACAGGTACGGCACGCCGTATGTGTTATCCGGATCGTTCTTGGCGATGATCGCCATCAGCTCCGGATCGAGGTTCTTGTAGTTAGGCAGCTTCGCCCGATCGATCGGCTGGTAGACACCGGCCTTGATCTGGCGAGCCAGGAACTGCAGCGAGGGCACCACGATGTCGTAGCCGGTGCTGCCCTGCATCACCTTGGCTTCGAGCGTTTCATTGGCGTCCATCACGTCGTACACGACCTTGATGCCCGATTGCTTGGTGAAGTTCGGGATCGTGTCTTCTGCGATGTAGTCGGACCAGTTGTACATGTTCACGACTTTCTCGCCGCCGCCCTTGGCATCGGCCTTGCCCTTGCCATCCGGTGCGGCCTTGTCCGCGCCGCCGCCGCATGCGACCAACATGGAGACAACGACGGACAGCGTCAGCATTCGCAGTTTCATGTATGTTCCCTCGCCCTTCCGGGCCCAGTCGTGGTGGTGTGGGCGCGATGCCCCAGGATCAGCCCCAAGAGTAGCGAGAACCGACCGTCTGCGCACTACAGTGCGGCCGCGGTCTCGTTCAAGGACTTCCAGGCCTTCTCGAACAGTTCGTCGACCTGATCGCGGGTCCAGATCAGCGGTGGCGACAGCAGCATCGAGTCGTAGGTCGCGCGCAGGATCAGGCCGTTCTTCAGCGCCGTGTCGCGGCACAGCACGCCCACGTGGCCCCGTTCCTCGAAGAAGCGGCGCTCGCCCTTGCGCGGCACCAGCTCCAGCGCGCCGACCATGCCCGCGATGCGCGCCTCGCCGACGAGAGGATGCTCGCCCAGCTCGGCCCAGCGTTGCGCCAGGTACGGCGCGATCTCGGTGCGCGCCCGGTCGACGATGCCTTCGCCCTGCAGGATGCGGATGTTCTCCAGCGCCACCGCCGTGCACACCGGATGTCCGGAGTAGGTACAGCCATGGGCCAGTTCGCCACCGAGGTGCTTGAGCACGCCGGCCACGCGATCGTTGAACATGGCCGCGCCGAGCGGGATGTACCCCGATGTGATGCCCTTGGCCAGGGTCATCACGTCCGGCGTGATGCCGAAATACTGCGAGCCGAACCATTCTCCGGTGCGGCCGAAGCCGCAGATCACCTCGTCGGCGACCAGCAACACGTCGTACTGGCGGCAGATGCGCTCGATTTCCTTCCAGTAGGTCATCGGCGGGATGTAGACGCCGATCGCGCCCATGATCGGTTCGCCGATGAAGGCCGCGACCCGGTCAGGTCCCAGTTCGAGGATCTTCTGTTCGAGGCGTCGTGCCGCCACGATGCCGTATTCGTCAGGCGACAGGTCGCCGCCGTCGGCGAACCAGAACGGCGGATCGATGTGGTGGATATCGGGGATCGGCAGACCGCCCTGCTTGTGCATCCCCTTCATGCCGCCCAGGCTGGCGCCCGCCATGGTGGTGCCGTGGTAGCCGTTGTGGCGACCGATGAAGATGTTCTTGTCAGGCTGGTCCTGCACCGCCCAGAAATGCCGGACGAGGCGCAGGATGGTGTCGTTGGCCTCGGAGCCGGAATTGGTGAAGAAGGCATGGTTGAGGTCGGCCGGCGTCAGCTCGGCAAGCTTGGCGGCAAGCTCGATCGTCGGCTCGACGGTGCACTGGAAAAAGCTGTTGTAGTACGCGAGCTGGTCCATCTGCCTGCGTGCGGCTTCGCCCAGTTCCTTCCGGCCATAGCCGAGATTCACGCACCACAGCCCGGCGAAGGCATCCAGCAGCTTGTTTCCCTCTGCATCCCAGACGTAGGCGCCCTCGCCCTTGGTCAGGATGCGCGTGCCCTTCGTGGCCAGCGCGGCGTTGTCGTTGAACGGGTGCAGGTGGTGCTCGGCGTCGAGCTGCTGCAGGCGGACGATGTCGTTGCGATCCATGGTGTCTCCGGGAAGCTGTCCGGCCTCGCGAAGGCCGGGCGATGTGCGTTGCGTCAGACGTTGAGCAGCAGGAACTCGCGCTCCCACGAACTGATGACGCGGAAGAATGTCTCGTATTCCTTGCGCTTGACCGAGATGTAGGCGCGGACGAAGCGCTCGCCCAGCATCGCCTGCAGTTCGGTGCAGGCCTCGAGTCTGTCGAGCGCCTCGCCCAGCGATCGCGGCAGCACGTAGCCTGCCTCGTGCGCGCTGGTCGACATGGGCAGCGTGGCGTCGAACTTGCCGCGGATGCCGAGCAGCCCGCAGGCCAGCGTCGCCGCCATCGCCAGGTAGGGATTGGCATCCGAACCGGCGAAACGGCTTTCGACGCGGGTGTTCTCAAGCGTGTCCAACGGCACGCGCAGACCGCAGGTGCGGTTGTCGTAGCCCCACTGCACGTTCTTGGGCGAGACTTCGCCGAACGCGAGCCGTCGGTACGAATTCACGTTCGGCCCGAAGAAGGCCATGGCCGCGGGCACGAAGGCCTGCAGACCGCCGAGGTAGTGCGTGAACAGGCGGCTGTGCTCGTTCGGCTTGCGCCCGGCAAACACGTTCTTGCCGGTCTTCGCATCCACCAGGCTCTGGTGGATGTGCATCGCGCTGCCCGGTTCGTTCTCCATGGGCTTTGCGAGGAACGTGGCATACACACCGTGGCGCAGCGCGGCTTCGCGCATCGTGCGCTTGAACAGGAAGACCTGGTCAGCGCGCGACATGGCATCCGAGTGCAGGAAATTCACTTCCAGCTGCGCCGCGCCGGACTCGTGGATGAGGGTGTCCACATCCAGTTCCATCGCATCGCAGTAGTCGTACATCAGGTCGAGGATCGGGTCGAATTCGTTCACCGCGTCGATCGAGTAGGACTGCCGCGCGGTTTCCGGTCGACCGGAACGGCCAGCCGGCGGCTGCAGCGGAAAATCGGGGTCGGTGTTCTTCTGCACGAGGAAGAATTCCACCTCGGGCGCGACCACCGGGCGCAGCCCCTCGGCCTCGTACGCGGCAAGCACGCGCTTGAGCACGTTGCGCGGCGCGAGGTCGTGCAACTCGCCGGACTTGGTGTAGCAGTCATGGATGATCTGCGCGGTCGGATCGGTGGCCCAAGGCACCAGGCGCACGGTGTCGGGATCCGGGCGCAGCAGCATGTCCGCATCGGACGGCGACGTCAGTTCGTAGTAATCGTCGGGATACTCGCCGGTCACCGTGGTCGCGAAGATGCCCTCGGGCAGCCGCGTACCGTAGTCATGCGAGAACTTGCCCGCCGGGATGATCTTGCCGCGCGCATTGCCGGTGATGTCCGGCACCAGGCACTCGACCTCGGTGATGTGCCGCTGCTTCAGCCAGCGCAGCAATGCAGGTTCGCTGGTGCCGTCGCGCGCGGCGCGTCTCGCAGCAGCCTTGGTCGCGGCGGCACTGCGCTCCCGCGAATCGGTCTTGTCCTTGCCCTTCTGTTTTCCGGGCGATTTCGGGGGACTCATGCGTCGTCACTTCCGTTGCTGCGCGCGTTGTCGACAGGCATCGCCGAACGCGCGGAAAATTGCGTGATTGAAGGGGTTTTCGCGCACCTTCCACTCAGGATGCCACTGCACCGCAAGCAGGAACGCGCCGCCCTCACGACGATACGCCTCGATGAGGCCGTCCGGTGCGAACGCCTCGGCAACCAGTCCCTCGCCCAGTCGCGAGACGCCCTGTCCGTGTACGGAATTGACCATGACCTGGTCAGTGCCGGCGATGCCTGCGAGCAGTCCGCCGGGCACCAGGGAAAGCGCGTGTCGTGGCGCGTACTGGAGATCCAGCGGATCTTCGGGGTTCTCGCGATGGTCCATCAGGCCGGGAACTTCGTGCACCTTCTGGTGCAGGCCACCACCGAACGCGACATTGATCTCCTGGAAGCCACGGCAGATGGCCAGGATCGGCAGGCCCATCTCGATCGCACGGGGGATGAGGGCGAAATTGGTTTCGTCGCGCGCCGGGTCGTGGATGTTGCCCTCCCAGCTCGGTTCGTCGGAGTAGTGATGCGGCTCGATATTGCTGATCGAGCCGGTGAGCAGCAGACCGTCCAGACCACCCAGCAGGGCATCGGCAGGCAGCACCGGCTGCAGGGCGGGAAGCAGGATCGGCAGGCACTCGGCCCCTTCCACCACGCCCCTGACGTATTTCTCGCCGACCGCGAAGAACGGATGCGGGCCGATCAGCTTGCGGTCGGTCGGCAGACCGACCCGAGGTGCGCCTGGCGGGAGTGAAGCCGGGGTTGGTGTCATGCGGAACGCTCGACGAGACGTCGTCCGAACGTTAACCGCGATGTTCGATTTCTGCAACACTTGTCCATCCAGAGGCGTCAGCGTTGCGTAGATGCTGCGGCGCAACAGCTGCGGTGCCTGATTTTTCTGGAAAATCGACAAGAAGCCTGTTAATTATTCTTGACGGCGTTTCCGTCTCGCGCCATCAACTGTCACACTGTTGCGGAGCCCTTCATGACCCACCCGCCCATGTCCGCAAGCCTCAGCCCAGAAGACCGCCTCGCCATGGAACAGATCCGCGACTGCGAGCTGGTGGATCTCATCCTGCCCGACATGAACGGGCTTCTGCGGGGCAAACGCGTCACCCGTGACGCGCTGGACAAGGTCTACGAATCAGGGGTCTGCCTGCCGATGTCCCTCATCGCCACGGACATCACCGGCAATACCGTCGAGGAAACCGGCCTGGGCTACGACATCGGCGATGAGGATCGCATCTGCCGCCCGGTTCCCGGCACGCTGCGTCCGGTCCCGTGGTCGAACAAGCCCATGGCGCAGCTGTTGCTGTCGATGGAAGACACCAACGGCAGTGCCTTCGAGGCCAATCCGCGCGAGGTCCTCAAGCGCGTCCTGTCCCGCTACGCCGCACGCGGGCTGCGCCCGGTGGTCGCGATCGAGCTGGAGTTCTACCTCTTCGACCGCCTGCCCGACGCACACGGCCGGCCGCAGCCGCCGGTCAATCCGCACAACGGCGCCCGCAACACGAGCACGCAGGTCTACTACATCGAAGACCTGAACGACTTCGGCCCGTTCATCGATGCCGTGGCCTCGGCGTGCAAGACCCAGGGCATCCCGGCCGACACCGCCGTCGCCGAATACGCCCCGGGACAGTTCGAAATCAACCTGAAGCACCGCGACGACGCCCTCCTCGCCTGCGACGACGCGATCTACCTCAAACGCGCCATCAAGGCCGTCGCCCAGCAGCAGGGCCTGCAGGCCAGCTTCATGGCGAAACCTCTCGCCGACCAGGCCGGCAGCGGCCTGCACATCCATGCCAGTGTCCTCGACCGGGACGGCAACAACATCTTCGCCTGTACCCCCGACAAACCAGCGGACGCACTCAAGCACGCCATCGGCGGACTGCAGCGCAGCGCGCAGGACTGCCTGCTGCTGTTCGCGCCCAATGCCAACAGCTACCGTCGTTTCGTGCTCAACGCCTTCGTGCCGCTCAATGCCGTGTGGGGCTTCAACAACCGCACCGTCGCGATGCGCATCCCGCACAGCGACGAGAAGAACACGCGCATCGAGCATCGCATCGCAGGCGCCGACGCGAACGTCTACCTTGCGGCCGCGGCCGTGCTGGCCGGCATGCTCGACGGCATCGAGCACGGCTACGATCCGGGTGCTCCGATCGTCGGCAATGCCTACGAGCAGACCGAGATCCGCACGCCGTTCTGGCGCGATGCCATCCGCGATTTCATGGCCAGCGACTTCGTCGCCACGCAATTCGGCGAGAAGTTCCGCCACATCTACGGCCAGCAGAAGCTCAAGGAACTGCACAGTTTCTACCGGGAAGTGAGCACGCTGGAATACGACTGGTACCTGCGATCGGTCTGAGGCGCAGCCATGCCGGGCGACGCGAGGAATGGCTCTTGACGATGCGCAACCCTGCCCCCTACCCGCCCAGCTGGTACGCCACCAGCGCGGCGCCGCTGCCGCCGCAGCCACCGCTCGATGGCGATCTCGTTGCCGACGTCTGCATCCTCGGCGCCGGCTACGTCGGCCTCTCGGCAGCGCTGGAACTCGCCGAAGCCGGGTATCGCGTCGTGGTGCTGGAGGCCGAACGCATCGGCTGGGGCGCATCCGGCCGGAACGGCGGCCAAGTCATCTTCGGCTGGGGCTGCAGCGAAGCCACGCTCGAAGCGCAACTCGGCCGCGAAGATGCGCGGCGGATGTTCGACTGGTCGCTGGAGAGCATCCAGCTGATCCATCGGCGCCGCGAACGCCACGGCATCGACTGCGACTGGCGCGATGGCCACTGCCACGTCGCGATCAAGCCGCGTCAGGTCCGCGCCCTGCACGACTGGCGCGACGACCTGCAGGCGCATTACGACTACCCGCTGACCTGGCTCGATCGCGATGCGCTGCGCGATCGACTCGACTCGCCGCGCTACCTCGGCGGCCTGTACGACGCGCACTCGGGCCATCTGCATCCGCTGAAGTACGCATTCGGGCTGGCACGCGCCGCGCTCGAACGCGGCGTGCGCATCTGCGAAGGCACGCGCGTGACCGACATCGAGCACGGCGCGCGGCCGGTCCTCAAGACCGCGCGCGGCAACGTCCGCTGCGACATCGCCGTGCTCGCCGGCAACGCGCTGGTGAAGGGTATCGCGCCCGAACTCGATCGGAGGATCATGCCGGTCGGCACCTACATCGGCGCCACGCCGCCACTGGGCGAGCTCGCGCACCGCCTGATCCCGACCGACATGGCGACCGCCGATATCAACTGGGCGCTGGATTACTTCAGGCTGTCCAGCGATGGCCGACTGCTGTTCGGCGGCCGCGCCAGCTACTCGAACCTCGAACCGCCGAACCTGCGCTGGGTGATGGCCCGGCGCATGCACCGGGTGTTCCCGCAACTGGCCGAAGTCGGCTTCGAACATCTCTGGGGCGGCACCATCGACATCAGCCTCAACCGCGCGCCGCACTGGGGCAGGATCGGGCAGCGCAACGTGTATTTCGCACAGGGCTTTTCCGGCCACGGCGTCAACGTCAGCGGGCTGGCCGGCAAACTCATCGCAGAAGCCGTACGCGGACAATCCGAACGCCTGGACGTGTTCGAACGCATCCGACACCGCGACTTCCCGGGCGGCCGAACCTTCCGCACCCCGCTGCTGGTCGCAGCGATGGCCTGGTACAAGCTGCGCGATGCGCTGTGGTGAGGCATGACGCAAAAAGTGCGCCGGCCCTGCTTGACGCATTCGCCAGCCCTGTTAAGATGTCGAGCTTCCAGCCCGTGGGGCCATAGCTCAGCTGGGAGAGCGCCTGCATGGCATGCAGGAGGTCGCCGGTTCGATCCCGGCTGGCTCCACCAAGTTTCAACAATCGCGTGCGATTCAGGCCTGGTCGAAAGACCGATCGCAAACGAGAGCTTTA
>JAEUPQ010000006.1 GCA_016789405.1 Lysobacteraceae bacterium | reverse complement strand
CCGAGATGGTGATGCCGGGCGACAACGTGAAGATGACGGTGCAGCTGATCAACCCGGTGGCGATGGACGAAGGCCTGCGTTTCGCGATCCGCGAAGGCGGTCGTACGGTCGGCGCCGGCGTCGTCGCCAAGATCATCAAGTAATCCAACGCTGCAAGCGGGTAATCATCCCGGCGAAAGTCGGGATGCCCCGTAAGGCGCGGCCCTGCCTGGTCTGCCGTCCATCGGCTGGCAGGGGAGGGGAAGTGGTCCTTCTGGCGGGCTTGCTTGCATGCCCGCCAGGCGCCCCCTATAATGCACGACCTTTCGCGTCGGGCCTGTCAGGTCCGGTCGCGGAAAAAGCGAAATGAGGCGCAGGAAGCGGCTCGTCTTCGCCGGACATGGAATCGTCGCGATGGCATCGCTCCGCCCGTCCCGAAATTGTTCGGGGCATCAGTGGCGGGGCAGGTTGTCGCGTCTTCGGATTTCATTCTGGCGGGCCGGGCAACCGGCCTGCTTTCGTTTTTGGTTTCAGCTTGCCGAGCGAAGTGTTTTCGGCGTCCTTTCGGCGGTTGACTCTTTCCGAAAGGCCATTGGTTTCAATGAGTTGCGGTATCCAGAGGTACAAAAGGGGGTTCGGCGCACCTAGCCGCCGGGCCTGTCGCTCTTTCTACGAGGAATTTCCGTCATGGCGGATCAGAAAATCCGGATCCGGCTGAAAGCGTTCGATCATCGTCTGATCGACCGTTCGGCCAGCGAGATCGTCGAGACGGCAAAGCGGACGGGCGCCCAAGTGCGCGGCCCGATCCCGCTGCCGACCAAAATCGAACGCTACACCGTCCTGGTGTCGCCGCACGTCGACAAGGATGCGCGCGACCAGTACGAGACCCGCACGCACAAGCGCGTGCTCGACATCGTCGACCCCAACGACAAGACCGTGGACGCGCTGATGAAGCTCGAACTCGCGGCTGGCGTCGACGTCCAGATCAAGCTGACCTGAGGACGAGAACGATGAGCGCGAAGAAGTATTCGCTCGGCATCGTCGGTCGCAAGGCCGGCATGAGCCGTATGTTCACCGAGGACGGCAAGTCCATCCCGGTGACCCTGATCGAAGCCACCCCGAACCGCATCGTCCAGATCAAGACGCTGGACACCGACGGCTACAGCGCTGTCCAGGTCACCGCCGGCGTCAAGCGCGCTGCGCTGATCAACAAGCCGGAAGCCGGTCACCTCGCCAAGGCGAAGGTCGAAGCCGGTCGTGGCCTGTGGGAACTGCGCGTCGAAGCCGACCAGATCGGTGGTTTCGAAGTTGGCGGCGAAATCAAGGCCGACATCTTCACTGCCGGCCAGATCGTCGACGTCCAGGGCGTCACCAAGGGCAAGGGCTTCCAGGGCACGATCAAGCGCTGGAACTTCACCATGGGCGACGCGACGCACGGTAACTCGCTGTCGCACCGCTCGCCGGGTTCGATCGGCCAGCGCCAGACGCCGGGCCGCGTGTTCCCGGGCAAGAAGATGTCCGGCCACATGGGCGCCGAGACGCAGACGACGCAGCGCCTGGAAGTGGTCAAGGTCGACGCCGAGCGCGGCCTGATCGCGATCAAGGGCGCGGTCCCCGGTGCGCCGGGCGGCGACGTCATTGTCCGTCCGACCACGAAGTAAGGGAGACGACAATGGAACTCGCCATCACCAACAGCAGCAACAAGATCACCGTCTCCGACGAGATCTTCGGCCGCGAATTCAATGAGAACCTGGTCCACCAGGTCGTCGTTGCCTATCGCAATGCCGGTCGCGCCGGCACCAAGGCGCAGAAGACCCGCGCCGAAGTCAACGGCACCACGAAGAAGTCGAAGAAGCAGAAGGGCGGCGGCGCGCGTCATGGCGCACTGACGGCCCCGATCTTCGTCGGCGGCGGTCGCGCCTTCGCAGCGAAGCCGCGCAGCTTCGCGCAGAAGGTCAACCGCAAGATGTATCGCGCCGCGATCGCCGCGATCCTGTCGGAACTGAACCGTCAGGGCCGCATCAAGATCGTCGAAGCCTTCGACATCGACGCCCCGAAGACCAGCGGCCTCGTCGCGAAGCTCAAGGGCTTCGAGCTCGGCCAGCGCCCGCTGATCGTCACCGAAGACGCTTCCGAGAACCTGTTCCTGTCCTCGCGCAACCTGCCGTACGTGCAGGTCCGTGATGTGCAGGGCCTGGATCCGGTGGCCCTGGTCGGCGCCGACAGCGTCCTGATGACCGCCGACGCGGTCAAGAAGATCGAGGAGTGGCTGGCATGAACGACGCCAAGCTCTATAGCGTGATCCGTGCGCCCCGCGTGTCCGAAAAGACCGTGCGCGGCCAGGAGCACAATCAGTACGCCTTCGAAGTCGCCACCGACGCCACGAAGGCCGACATCAAGGTCGCCATCGAGAAGCTGTTCGATGTGCAGGTCAAGTCGGTCAACGTCGTGAACGTGAAGGGCAAGAACAAGGCGTTCCGTTACCGCAATGGTCGCCGCGGCGACTCGCGCAAGGCGTACGTGACCCTGGCCGAAGGCCAGACGATCGACGTCACCGCGGTCAAGGTCTGAGGAATCACCGATGCCATTGATGACTTTCAAACCCACTTCCGCAGGCCGCCGCAGCGCGGTCCGCGTGGTCACGCCGGGCCTGCACAAGGGCGCCCCGCATGCCGCGCTGGTCGAGAAGCAGGGCAAGACCGGCGGCCGTAACCATCACGGCCGCATCACCACCCGTCATATCGGCGGTGGTCACAAGCAGCATTACCGCATCATCGACTTCAAGCGCGACAAGGAAGGCATTCCGGCGAAGGTCGAGCGGATCGAATACGATCCGAATCGCACCGCGCACATCGCGCTGCTGTGCTATGTCGACGGCGAACGCCGCTACATCATCGCGCCGAAGGGCCTCAAGGCTGGCGACCAGGTGATCTCGGGCAACGATGCGCCGATCAAGGCAGGCAATACCCTGCCGCTGCGCAACATCCCGGTCGGCTCGACGGTGCATTGCATCGAAATGAAGCCCGGCAAGGGCGCGCAGATCGCCCGTGCCGCTGGCGCCGGCGTCCAGCTCGTCGCTCGCGAAGGCATCTACGCGATGCTTCGCCTGCGTTCGGGTGAAATGCGCAAGGTGCCGGCCGAGTGCCGTGCCACCATCGGCGAAGTCGGCAATACCGAACACAACCTCGAGAAGCTCGGCAAGGCTGGTGCTGCTCGCTGGCGCGGCGTCAAGCCGACCGTCCGCGGTGCCGCCATGAACCCGGTCGACCATCCGCACGGCGGTGGTGAAGCGAAGGCCGGTCAGGGCAATCCGCACCCGGTCACCCCGTGGGGCGTCCCCACCAAGGGTTACAAGACCCGCAAGAACAAGCGCACGCAGAAGTTCATCGTGCGTGACCGCAGGAGCTAATCGACCATGGCACGTTCACTCAAGAAGGGTCCGTTCGTCGACCACCACCTCATCAAGAAGGTGGAGACTGCGGGCAACAACAAGAAGCCGATCAAGACCTGGTCGCGTCGTTCCACCATCCTGCCGGAAATGATCGGGTTCACGATCGCCGTGCACAACGGGAAGAACCACATCCCGGTGCTCGTCAACGAGAACATGGTCGGCCACAAGCTCGGCGAATTCGCTCTCACCCGGACCTTCAAGGGTCACGGCGGCGACAAGAAGGGCAGGTAAGGAGATGACCATGGAAGCCAAAGCTATCCTGCGCACCGCGCGCATCTCCCCGCAGAAGGCCCGTCTGGTCGCTGATCAGGTGCGCGGCCTCTCCGCCGAGCGCGCCGTGAATCTGCTCCGTTTCTCGGACAAGAAGGCCGCTGCCATGATCCGCAAGGTCGTGGAATCCGCCATCGCCAACGCCGAGAACAACCAGGGCGCCGACATCGACCTGCTGAAGGTCAAGACCATCACGGTCGATGAAGGTCCGTCCCTGAAGCGTTTCATGGCCCGCGCCAAAGGCCGCGGTACCCGCATTCTGAAGCGCACCAGCCACATCACCGTGGTCGTGGGCGAGGGCAAATAAGTATGGGTCACAAAGTACATCCGACCGGTATCCGCCTCGGCATCGCCAAGGATTGGAATTCCAAGTGGTACGCCGGCAAGAAGGAATACGCCGAGTACCTGGCCGCCGACCTCAAGGTCCGCGAGATGCTGCGCAAGAAGCTGGCTGCGGCCGGGATCAGCAAGATCCTGATCGAGCGTCCTGCCAAGACCGCGCGCGTCACGGTGCACACCGCCCGTCCGGGCGTGGTCATCGGCAAGCGTGGCGAGGACATCGAGAAGCTGCGCAAGGAAATCAGTGACGTGATGGGCGTACCCGCCCACATCAACGTCACCGAAGTCCGCAAGCCGGAACTCGATGCCCAGCTCGTGGCGGAATCGATCGCCCAGCAGTTGGAGCGCCGCATCATGTTCCGCCGCGCCATGAAGCGCGCCGTCGGCAACGCGATGCGCCTCGGTGCCCTCGGCATCAAGGTCAACGTCGCCGGTCGCCTCAATGGCGCCGAAATCGCTCGCTCGGAGTGGTACCGCGAAGGCCGCGTGCCTCTGCACACCCTCCGCGCCGACGTCGATTACGGCTTCGCCGAGGCCCACACCACCTACGGCGTGATCGGCATCAAGACCTGGATCTACAAGGGTGAAATCTTCGATTTCTCCCAGGTTGGCCAGGAGAAGCAGGACGACACGCCGCGCGAGCGCGGTGAGCGTGGCGACCGTAACGATCGTGCCGACCGCCCGCGCGGCCCGCGCCGCGACCGTGAAGCGAGGGACTAATCATGTTGCAACCCAAGCGAACCAAATATCGCAAGGTCTTCAAGGGCCGCAATGAAGGTCTGAGCTGGAGCGCCAACCAGGTCAGCTTCGGCGAATACGGCCTGAAGGCGACCGCGACAGGCCGCCTGACCGCTCGTCAGATCGAGGCCGCGCGCCGCACCATCAGCCGCTACGTCAAGCGCGGTGGCAAGATGTGGATCCGCGTGTTCCCCGACAAGCCGATCACGCAGAAGCCGATCGAAGTCCGAATGGGCTCCGGTAAGGGTAACGTCGAGTACTGGGTCGCCCAGATCCAGCCCGGCCGCATGATCTATGAGATCGAGGGCGTCGATGAGGCGACTGCGCGCGAGGCGTTCCGCCTGGCCGCCGCCAAGCTCTCGGTCACCACCACTTTCGTGACCCGGACGGTGCGCTGATGGAACTCAAGCAACTCAAAGCCAAGTCGGCCGACGAGCTGAAGGCCCATCTGACCGATCTGCAGAAGGAGCAGTTCTCGCTCCGCATGCAGAAGGCCACCGGCCAGCTCGCCAAGACCCACGACATCCGTCGCGTGCGCCGTGAAATCGCCCGCGTCAACATGTTGCTCGGTCAGCAGAAGTAAGGACTGACGACAATGAACAACAACGAAAAGAAGCAGCGAACGGTCCAGGGCCGCGTCGTCAGCAACAAGATGGACAAGACCGTCACCGTGCTGGTCGAGCGCCTGGTCAAGCACGAGCTGTACGGCAAGTACATCCGTCGCTCGACCAAGCTGCACGCCCATGACGCAGACAACAGCTGCAACGAAGGCGATGTCGTGCGCGTGGCCGAGTGCGCCCCGCTGTCCAAAACCAAGAACTGGCGCGTCGTCGAAATCGTCGAACGCGCGGCCGAATAACGAGGAGGCTGAGTCATGATCCAGATGCAGAGCCACCTCGAAGTGGCCGACAATTCCGGTGCGAAGGAAGTGATGTGCATCAAGGTGCTCGGCGGCTCCAAGCGCCGCTACGCGCACATTGGCGACATCATCAAGGTGTCCATCAAGGACGCCATTCCGCGCGGCAAGGTGAAGAAGGGCGAGGTCTACAACGCCGTCGTGGTGCGTACCCGCAAGGGCGTGCGCCGTGCCGACGGTTCGCTGATCCGCTTCGACGCCAACGCCGCCGTGCTGCTCAACAACAAGCATGAGCCGATCGGCACCCGCATCTTCGGACCGGTGACGCGCGAACTGCGCTCCGAGAAGTTCATGAAGATCGTCTCGCTCGCGCCTGAAGTGCTCTGAGCGGAGGAAAAGACATGAATCGCATTAAGAAAGGCGACCGCGTTCTCGTCATCGCCGGCAAGGACAAGGGCAAGCAGGGCGACGTGGTGAACGTTGCAGGCGACCGCGTGGTCGTCTCCAACATCAACATCGTCAAGCGCCACACCAAGCCGAACCCGCAGGCGGGCCAGCCCGGTGGCGTGATCGAGCGTGAAGCTTCGATCCACATCTCCAACGTCATGCTGTTCAACCCTGCTTCGGGCAAGGGCGAGCGCATCGGAATCAAGAAGCTGGAGGATGGACGCAAACTGCGTGTGTTCCGCTCCAGCGGTGAGGCGGTCGACGCCTGAGGAATGCAAAAATGACGACTCGTCTGGAACAGTTCTACAAGGATGAAGTGGTGCCGAAGCTGATGAAGCAGTTCGGCTACACGAATCCGATGGAAGTGCCGAAGCTGGTGAAGATCACGCTCAACATGGGCGTGGGCGAAGCTGCTGCGAACAAGAAGGTCCTGGAAAACGCCGTCGCCGACTTGGGCAAGATCACCGGCCAGAAGCCGGTGGTCACCAAGGCCCGCGTCTCGGTGGCCTCGTTCAAGATCCGTGATGGCTGGCCGATCGGCTGCAAGGTGACCCTGCGTCGCGCCAAGATGTTCGAGTTCCTCGACCGCCTGGTGAACATCTCGCTGCCCCGCGTTCGCGACTTCCGCGGCGTCTCGGGCCGCTCGTTCGACGGTCGCGGCAACTACAACATGGGCCTGAAGGAACAGATCATCTTCCCGGAAATCGACTTCGACGCCGTCGACGCGATCCGCGGCATGGATATCGCCATCACCACCACCGCCAAGACCGACGCCGAAGCGAAGGCCTTGCTGGAAGCGTTCCGCTTCCCGTTCCGCAACTAATCAGGACACGCATTCCATGGCAAAGACCTCGATGGTGAACCGCGAAGTCAAGCGGGCCAAGCTGGCGAAGAAGTACGCCGCCAAGCGCGAAGCGTTGAAGAAAATCATCAACAGCCAGGACGGCGACTTCGACGAGAAGATGGCCGCTGCGGCCAAGCTGCAGAAGCTGCCGCGTGACTCCTCGCCGTCCCGCCAGACCCTGCGCTGCGCCCTGACCGGCCGTCCGCGCGGTGTCTACCGCAAGTTCGGCCTGGGCCGCAACAAGCTCCGCGAAGCCACCATGCGTGGCGATGTGCCGGGCCTTCGCAAGGCCAGCTGGTAATCAGTCCTCTGGGGCTGATACACTAGGCGGCTGCTACACGCGGTAACCTGCAGGCCGGCTTGTCCGGCCTGTAGCCGTCTCCGACGGCGAGCCCGGTTCTCCGGGCGTCACCCGGGCTTTACGGCCCGGCCACAACCCAAGACAGATTTCGCGAAAGCGGATATCGGTGCTACTCATCAAGGTGACTCTCTAATGAGCATGACTGATCCCATCGCCGACATGCTGGTCCGCATCAAGAATGCGGCCGCCGTCGGCAAGCAGACGGTGAAAATGCCGT
>JAEUPQ010000020.1 GCA_016789405.1 Lysobacteraceae bacterium | reverse complement strand
GCCGTATGGACGACCAGGTGAAGATCCGCGGGTTCCGCATCGAGCTTGGCGAGATCGAGTCGGAGTTGTTGCGCCAGCCGCAGGTGCGTGGCTGCGTGGTGCTGGCGCGCGAGGACGTGCCGGGCGACAAGCGGCTGGTGGCGTACGTGGTGCCCGACGAGGCGCAGTCTGCGATTGATGCACAGGAGTTGCAGGCAAGAATCTCAGGCTTCCGTGAAGCTTTGTCCAGACATTTGCCGGAATACATGGTGCCTTCGGCATACGTGCTGATGGACGCATTGCCGCTGACCGCCAACGGCAAGATGGACCGAGGGGCTCTGCCAGCGCCGGACCTTTCTCCAGTGCTGCAACTTTCGTACGAGGCGCCGCGTGACGAGGTGGAGCGGGTGTTGTGCGAGATCTACCAATCGGTGCTGAAGATCGAGCGCGTGGGCATTGCGGACGAATTTTCCGCCCTTGGTGGCGATTCGATCCTGTCGATGCTGGTGGTCTCGCGTGCGAACCAGGCGGGGATTGGCATTACCACGCGGGATGTGTTCACTCACCAGAGCGTGGGAGAACTGGCGAGCCGGGTGATGCAGCGACCTGAGTCGTCGCAGCCCCAGTCGCGAGTGGAGGGCGGGCTTGGCCTGCTGCCGATCCACCGTGCGTTCCTTGCAGGTCGCGGTGGCTCGATCGATCACTACAACCAGTCGCTGATGCTGACGGTTCCGGAGGATTTCCAGGAAGATCACCTGCATGCGCTGGCGGCGGCGCTGGTGGATCGTCACGACGCGCTTCGCCTGCGGTTCGCGCAGCGCGACGGCAGCTGGGAGGCGACGCATGCCGATGGCGGAACGCAACTGCTGGACGCGATGTGCGCTGTGGAAGCGCAGCCAGCGGAAGACTCGTCACCGGACTGGCTGGTGCAGCGATGCGAGCATTACCAGCGCAGCCTGAGTCTGGCGTCGGGTCCTCTTGCGCGCATGGTGTACTTCCGTGCAGGCAATGGCGTGCCTGGACGCCTGTTGCTGGTACTGCACCATCTGGTGGTGGACGGCGTGTCGTGGCGCGTGCTGCTGGGGGATCTGGAGCAGGCCCATGCGCAGCTGCGTAGCGGGCATGCGATCGCGCTTGGCCTGAAGACCTCGTCCTACCAGAAGTGGTCGGAGGCACTGGAAGCGTATGCGGGTTCCGAAGCACTGGAACAGGAGCGGTCCTACTGGACGCGTCAGGCCGGTCTGTTCGAGGCCGCGGTCTCGGCGCCGTTCGACCCTGGCGTGGCGCCGGCGCCCTATGGCACGACTGCGACGGTCGAGATCCGCCTGACGCAGGACGAGACAGCGGCGCTGCTCAAGCGCTGCGGCACGGCCTACCGTACCCGTCTTCAGGAACTGCTGCTTGCCGGCGTCTACCTGGGGCTGCGACGCAGCGGCGGAGGCCGCGTGCAATGCGTGACGATGGAAGGCCACGGACGCGAGCCGCTGTTCGATGCCCTTGACACGACCCAGACCGTGGGTTGGTTCACCAGCACGTATCCGCTGGTGCTCGACAGCGCGGCGGACACTGTGCCTGCGGTGATCAAGGCGGTGAAGGAGCAGTGTCGTGAGGTGCCGAACAACGGCATCGGTTACGGTCTGCTGCGCCATGTGCGCGAGGTGCCGGAACTGGTCGCTGCCGACCAGGGCCGGCTGCTGCCGCTGATGTTCAACTACCTCGGTCAGTTCGACCAGGTGACGCAGGGTTCGTCGTTCGAGGTGTCGTCCGTTGACACGGGTCCGACCGTGGATCCGGCGCGCCTTCGCGAACACCTGCTGGGTCTGAACGGCATGGTGTCGGAGGGTGTGCTTGGTTTCAGTCTGGACTACAGCACGCAGCAGTTCGATGCTGAGGCGATGGCCTCGCTGGCCGGTGAGATCCTGTCGGGCCTGCGCGAGGTGATCGCGCATTGCCTGGCTGTGGAGGAGGGCGAGTACACGGCGAGTGACTTCCCCAACGCGCGACTGACGGGCGAGCAGTTGGACCAGTGGCAGGCGCAGTACAGGATCGAGCGTTTGTATCGCGCAACGCCGATGCAGCAGGGCATGTTCTTCCACGGCCTCCTGGACCGCAGCGCCTATGCGGTGCAGTTCTTCCCGATCATCGAAGGCGGGCTTGATCCGGGCCTGTTCCGGCGTGCCTGGGAGTCGGTCGTTGCGCGCCATGACGTGTTGCGCACGGCGTTCGTGGGCGAGGGTGATGTGCTGCACCAGCTGGTGACGAGGGCGGTGGAGGTGCCGTGGCAGGAGCTGGACTGGCGCGATCTGGATGAGGAGGCGCAGCAGGCGCGGTTCGAGGCGTATCGCGTGGAAGATCGCGGCCGTGGGTTCGACTTCGCGCATCCCCCGCTGTTGCGGCTGACGCTGATCCGTTTGGGCGAGACGCGCCATCGGTTGCTTTGGAGCCTGCATCACATGCTGCTCGATGGCTGGTGCACGCCGCTGGTGTATCGGGATGTGATGCAGATCTACTACGGACTGGCGAAGGGGGCGGAGGCGGAGCTGGGCGCCGTGCATCGCTATGAGCGTTACGTGGAATGGCTGTACGCGCAGGACGAGGATGCGGCGAGGCGGTACTGGCATGGTTATCTGGCCGGCGTGGAGGTGCCGAGCCTGCTGTCGTCGCGAGGCGGGGTGCCGACGGGCGTGCAGAGCAACCTCGAGTGTCATCTGGACGAAGAGGCGACGGCGCGGTTGCACGCGTTCTCGAAGTCGCAGCAGACGACCCTGAACGCGCTGCTGCAGCTGGCTTGGGGCCTGACGCTGCGAGCGTACTGCGATACGGACGATGTGGTGTTCGGAACGGTGGTCTCGGGTCGCCCTGCGCAATTGCCCGGGATGGAGTCGATGGTCGGCCTGTTCATCAACACGTTGCCTGTGCGGGTGTCGCTGGGGACGGCGGGGACGGTATCGGAGCAGGTGCGCGAGTTGGGCTTGCGGTTCCTGGACAGCATTGGCTACGGCTACCTGCCGCTGGCGGAGATCCAGCGGCAAGGCAGCATCGATGGCGGGCAGGCGCTGTTCGACAGCCTGCTGGTTCTGGAGAACTATCCGCTGGACTCGGCGCTGGACGTGCGTCCTGGAGTCGAGGAGTTGCGGTTCGAGCGGGTCGAGGCGGACACGCAGGACACCTATCCGCTGACGTTGAGCGTTCTGGACCAGTCGCAGCTGAGCGTGACGTTCGGTTACGACGGAGGTTTGTTCCCGACGTCGTTCGTGGAACAGTTGCAGCGTCACTTCCTGTCCGTTCTGGAGCAGCTGCCGTCGGCGCGTTCGGTAGCTGAGATCGAGGTGTTGTCGCCTGCGGATCGTGCGCAGCTGCGTGCCTGGGGCCAGGGCGAGGCGGTGTCCGGGGCGGTTGATGACGCGGTGTCGCTGCTGTGGCGAGGGATGGTGCAGGATGCGTCCGCGGAGGCGGTGGTGTGCGGCGACAGCCGCCTGTCGTACGCAGCGCTGGGGTCGCGAGCGTCGCGGCTAGCGCATTGCCTGTTGGAGATGGGAGTGGGCCCCGGGAGCCGGGTGGGGATCTACCTGC
>JAEUPQ010000019.1 GCA_016789405.1 Lysobacteraceae bacterium | reverse complement strand
GCCGTATGGACGACCAGGTGAAGATCCGCGGGTTCCGCATCGAGCTTGGCGAGATCGAGTCGGAGTTGTTGCGCCAGCCGCAGGTGCGTGGCTGCGTGGTGCTGGCGCGCGAGGACGTGCCGGGCGACAAGCGGCTGGTGGGGTACGTGACGCTGGCCGAAGGGGCTGTGGAAGAGGAGTCGGTGGCGCAGCTGCGCACGGCGCTGCGCCGATCGTTGCCTGAGTACATGGTGCCGTCGGTGCTGGTGGTGCTGGAGGAGATCCCGCTGACCCCGAACGGGAAGGTGGACAAGCGCAGCCTGCCGTTGCCGGACCTGTCGCGTACCGGTTACGTGGCACCATCGACGTCGACCGAAGAAGCCTTGGTGAAAATTGTCGCTGACGTGCTGGCAGTCGACGCAGTCAAGATCAGCGTGCTGTCGAACTTCTTCGAGCTTGGTGGTCATTCTCTGTTGATTCCACGTCTCATGGTGCGCATCAAAGAGGAGCTCGGTGTCTCGTTGACTGCGATAGATCTGTATTCGATGGGTACGATGCGTGAGTACGGCGAGAAGATCGATTTCGGGGATGGGCAGCACGGTGGTGCTCTCGTTCCCGGGGCGCCTGGACTGTTCAAACTCAAGGATGGGCCACGATCATCAGGTGCGCTGCTATTGATTCATCCTGTCGGTGGGCAGGTGCACTGTTACGTCGAACTGTCGAAGGCGATCCGTTTCGATGGATCGATCTACGCCATGCAGGCGGATCCGGATAACGATGCCCAAGATGCGTTGCAACACATGGCAACGACGTATCTGGAAGTGTTCCGCCGCGTCGACCAAGCAGGGCCGCGAGTAGTGGGTGGGTGGTCAATGGGAGGAGTCATCGCCTACGAAATGGCGCGTCAAATGGCGCAAGAAGGCGCGGCTCCCCGCTCCGTGATCATGCTGGATAGCCATTCTCCTGCCATCCTTGCGCGGAAGGTCGAAAAGGATGCGTCAAGGGACAGTGAACGGGCGATGCTGCTTGCGATGGCGTCCGAGCTAGGCATCAATTTCGGCAGAATCGAAGATGATGAATGGAGTGAATTGCAGTCGACGTCAATGGATGTGTTGCTGGAGAAATTCCTCGCCGTGGGCAAGGCCCAGCGAAAACTGCCTGCAGATTTCAGCCGGGAAGACCTGCGCAGGCGCTTGGACGTGCTGCTGGTTAACGAGCGAGCATTCATGTCATACGTGCCGATGCGCTATGACGGTGATGTCGTACTGCTCCGGGCGATGGATGGCCGCGTGGAGGATCGTTCTCTGGGCTGGGCCGGACTTGCGTCTAGACTGGCGGTTGTCGATGTTCCCGGAAGTCACTACTCCATTGTGAGGAGGCCGCATCTGGACATCCTTGTCCGGGAGTTCGACAAGGGTATTGAAGGTGTCCCGGCGCCAGAGGCGCCTGCATTGTCAAGTGTCGAAGTGTAGGAGTGTTGAAGTTGAGGTGGCGGTCTTCGGCTTTCGATGACTGCGCATCGATGAGGTAGGATTCATGCTGGAGATGCTGCGGCGCGCCCAGCGCGAGTTCGATGGAAGCCTTGGCATTTTTGATCGAGTAAGAATGGAGCTTATATGCGCATTAGTGAATTAGGCGTGGAAGATCTGAAGCCCGTGGCGGGCATACCGTTGTTGCTGGAAGTGAATACCCAAGGTGTGAAGCTCCTCGATTGGGCGCAGGAGAACCAGGAAGATGTCAGGAGACTCGTGACAGAAAATGGCGCATTGCTCATACGAGGGCTGCGCTTTCTTGGCAGTCAGCAGTTTGGCTCGCTCCTCTCCACGTTGTTTGGCTCGGAATTGCTCGAGTATCGCTATCGCTCGACGCCGAGGACCAAGCTTCGCGACAACGTCTACACCGCGACGGAGTACCCTGCGCACGAGACGATTCCGCAGCACAACGAGAATGCCTATTCGAGGAAGTGGCCCACGCGAATCGGGTTCCTCTGCCTGCTCCCGTCAAAGACGGGTGGCGAAACGCCAATTGCCGACAGTCGATTGATCTACGACAGGATCAGTCCTCATATTCGCGCGGAATTCGAGGAAAAAGGCGTGATGTATGTGCGCAATTACTCCGACCTGGATCTGCCGTGGACCGAAGTCTTCCAGACGGAAGATCGCCAGGAAGTGGAGCGCTACTGCGACGAAAATCACATCGAGTACGAGTGGATCGGCGAGGCGCGGTTGAGGACGCGCCAGGTCAACGCGGCTTCTCTGGTGCATCCGATCACCGGTAAGCGCGTATGGTTCAATCAGGCCCACCTTTTTCACGTGTCCAGCCTGCACCCGGATATCCAGGACACGTTGATTGAGTCGCTCGGCAAGGAGTACCTGCCTCGAAACTGCTATTTCGGAGATGGTTCAGAGATCGACGAACGCAGCCTCCAGGAAGTGCGGCGCGTATACGAGGAAACCTTGATCAAGTTTTCGTGGCAGCAGAATGATCTGCTTTTGCTGGATAATCTTCGTTTCTCCCACGGACGGGAGCCGTTCACCGGCGAGCGAAGGGTATTGACCGGCATGGCCTGAGTTTGGAGCGTACTGCCAGCAGTCTCCTTCAATGCCCCAGCATCCGAGCGATGTCTGCCCCCGTGGCATGGCATCGTTCGTTTGTTTTTCTGTGGCATGCATCCTTTCGATCTGATACGTGGCTTCCCCACAGAGGCCTGGGTGCCGTGTTCGGACGAGTCGAAAATTGGTCTTCCGCGCTGATTCTGCCGTTGCTTGAAGGAACTGCATCGACTTGCAGCTGGCGACGGATGAGGGGAATGGCGAGATAGGTGCTGCGAAATAAGGCGCAGTGCTGATGGCTTGATGACAGGGGGGCTCGCCGCTCTCCTTACCTCCGACATCACCCCGCCCGCAAGGCCTCGGTCACCGGGATCCGCGCCGCGCGCACCGCAGGCGCGAGGCCGCCGATGAAGCCGATTTTCAGGGCGAGCATGACGCCGAGCAGCACCAGTTCGGGCGTGACCGCGAACTGGAACGCGACCTGGGTGAAGCCGCCGCCGAGGGTGGAGACGGCGTAGCCGTTGAACGCGAGGTAGGCGATGACCGCGCCGAGCAGGCCGCCGCAGAGCGAGAGCAGCAGGGATTCGGCCATCACCGAGGCGACGACCGGCAGCGCCCCGAAGCCGAGCGCGCGCAGCGTGCCGATTTCGCGGGTGCGCGCGGAGACGGCGGAGTACATGGTGTTGAGCGCGCCGAACGTGGCGCCGAAGGCCATGATGGTGGCGACGACGCCGGCGAGCCAGCCGATCACGCTGGTCAGCCCTGCGGACTGGCCGGTGTAGTAGTCGCGCTGGCTGCGCACGTCGACGTCGAGCTGCGGGTCGGCGGTCAGGCGGTCCTTCATCGGGTCGAGGTCGTTCGTGCCGCGCAACTGAACGAGCAGCGAGGACACGCCGGCGCGACCGAAGGCGCCCTGCAGGGTTTCGCGATCGGTCCACAGTTCCGAGTCGTAGGCGTCGCCGCTGCGGAAGTGGCCCACGATCGTCCAGGTGGCGCCGCGGAAGCGCAACGTGTTGCCGATGGCCAGGCCTTCGAACTGTTTCGCGGCGCCGTCGCCGACGATGATTTCCTGCACGCCGGGGCGGAAGCGGCGACCTTCCACCATCGTGAAATCCGGGCGCAGCGCGAAGCCCACCGACTCCACGCCGCGCAGGGTGACGTTGGCGCCGGTGCTCTGTCCCGGGCGTGGTACTTCGGTGATGACGATGAGCTCGCCGCTGGCCAGCGGCAGGCCGTCGCTGCCGCGCGCGATGGCGCGATCCTGCTTGATCAGGGTCATGGACGCGATGGTGAGGAAGCTCGACAGTTCGCCCTGCGAGCCGCCGCGCGTGATCACTGCCTGGTCGTCGCGACCGTTGCCGCCGAGCGTCTGCTTCAGGCCGCTGGACATCGACAGCAGCGCGACCAGCACGCCGACCACGCCGGCGATACCGATCACGATGACCAGCGAAGGTGCGAGGCGGTCGGGGATCGAACGCAGGTTCATCATCACGATCTCGCGGGTCTGCGTGAACGTGCTCATGCGGCCGCCTCCTCTTCGTCGCTGCGGTCGCGGCCGAACAGCCGCGCCAGTGCATCCAGGCCGCGATGCAGCAATCGCTCCAGCGGCGAATCGTCGCCGCGACCGGCCAGCGCATCCACGATCTTCAGCCGCTTCGCGGTCAACGCAGGCGGCAGGCCGACCATCACCGTCAGCACCAGCACGCTGAGGCCGGCGATAACCCATACGCGCAGGTCGGTGGTGATCGGGAATTCCGGCGGCAATCCCAGGGTGACCACGCTCGCCAGCAGCATGCCCGCCAGCGCGCCGAGCAGGCACAGCGCGAAGGCTTCGGCCAGCACCAGCCACATTACCTGGCGGTCGGTGAAGCCCAGGCACTTGAGCACGGCGAGTTCGGGAATGCGTTCGCGCACGGCCTGCGACATCGACACGCCGGTGAGGAACAGGATCGAGAAGAACACCGCGGCGGTGATCAGGTTGACGATCATGCCGATGTCGCCGAACTGGCGCGCGAAGCCGAGCTGGAATTCCTGCTCGCTCTGGGTCTTGGTCTCGTCGGAGGAATTGTCGAACTTGGCGTCGATCTCGGCGGCGATGCGCCCGGCTTCGTTCGGGTCGGCGATGCGCACCGCGAACACACCGGCGAGGCCGCGCGCGGCGGGGCTGCGGCCTTCGTCGAACTGGCCGTAGTTGAGGTACATGATGTTGGCGCGCTCGCTCCACTCCTCGTCGCGGCCATCGAAGATGCCGACCACGCGCCATTCCCAGGTGCGCGAGCCGTCGGCCTTGGTCCAGATGAAGGAATTCAGCGGCACGATGTCGCCGACCTTCCAGCCGTTGGTCTCGGCGAGGTTCTTGCCGACGATGGCGCCGTCGCGGGTGGAGATGAACTGGCGCCAGCCGTCCTCGGACATCGTCCATTCGGGGTAGGTGTCGCGCAGTCGCTGCGGGTTGACCGCGAATTGCGGGAAGAAGCCGCGCCCGTCCTGGTACACGCCGCCGAAGAACTGCGAGTGCATCACCGACTCGACGCCCGGCACGGCTTCGATCTGCGGCAGCAGGCGCATCGGCAGCGGCTGGGTGAACGAGGTGGAGGCCTGGGTGATGAGGCGATTGGCGCCGAGGAAATCGGCCGCGCCGCCGAACAGCGAATTCACGGCCTGCAGCAGGCCGAGCAGGGTGAACGCGGCGATCAGCGACAGCAGCGTGAGCCCGGTGCGCAGTTTCCTGCGCAGCAGTCCGGAAAGCACCAGTCCGACGTATTTCATGGCGGCCTCAGTGATGCACCGGTTCGTCGACGAGGCGGCCCTTGTCGAGGTGCACGGTGCGACGCGCGTATTCGGCGGCCTTCGGGTCGTGGGTGACCATGACGATGGTCTTGCCGTACTCGCGGTTGAGGGTCTGCAGCAGTCGCAGCACTTCGTCGGCGGTCTTGCGGTCGAGGTCGCCGGTGGGTTCGTCGCAGATCAGCAGCAGCGGGTCGGAGACCAGCGCCCTGGCGATCGCGACGCGCTGCTGCTGGCCGCCGGAGAGTTCGTTCGGCTTGTGT
The DNA here is from genome assembly GCA_016789405.1 of Lysobacteraceae bacterium. Taxonomy (GTDB): domain Bacteria; phylum Pseudomonadota; class Gammaproteobacteria; order Xanthomonadales; family Xanthomonadaceae; genus Lysobacter_I. The sequence goes on along the minus strand of JAEUPQ010000019.1, from coordinate 125,231 downwards.
CGCGCGCGGTCGCCCAGGCCGACGAGGTCGAGCGCGATCTTCGCGCGCTTCGTGCGCTCGGCTGCACCCATGTCGGTGAGCAGCAGCGGCAGTTCCACGTTCTTCTGCGCGGTGAGCACCGGCATCAGGTTGTAGCTCTGGAAGATGAAGCCGACCGTGTCGGCGCGCCAGGCCGCGAGGTCGTCGGCGGCAAGGTCTTCGATCGCCACGCCGTTGACCAGCAGGCGGCCGTCGCTGGGCGTGTCGAGGCCGCCGATGATGTTCAGCAGCGTGGTCTTGCCGGAGCCGGACGGACCCATCAGCGCCACGAAATCGCCGCGCGGGATGTCCAGGTCGATGCCGTGCAGCACCGGCACCTGCTGCCTGCCGCGCGTGTAGACTTTGGTCAGTGTGCGGATCTCGACCAGCGGTCGCGTCGCGTTGTCCATGACGGTCACTTCGCGTCCTTGGCCTTGGGGTCGATCACGGTCACGCGCTGGCCGTCTTCGATCTTCGAGGCATCGTCGACGATGCGCTCACCGGGTTTCAGTCCCGAGGCCACGCGGCGGTCGCTGTCGCGGGAATCGGCCAGTTCGACGTCTCGCGCCTGCGCCTTGCCGTCGGCGATCACGAACACGGTGCCGCGCGTGGCTTTCGCCGCCGTCTCGCCTTCGGCCAGCCGGATCGAGCGCGAAGGCACCCACACGCCGGTCGGTTTCGGCGCACCCGGCGCGGCCTTTTCGAGGAAGCTCACGCGCACGCCCATGTCGGGCACGATCTTCGCGTCGCGCAGCTTCAGCGCGATGCGCACTTTCACCGTGGCCTTGCTGCGGTCGGCGGCGGGAATGATCGCGATGACCTCGGCCGGGACCTTCCAGTCGGGATAGGCGTTGAGCACCGCTTCCACCGGCATGCCCGGCTGGACGCGGCCGATGTAGGCCTCGTTGACGTCGACCTCGATCTCCAGCGAATCCATGTCGACGATGGTGCCGATGCCGGTGCGGGTGAAGCCGCCGCCGGCGGAGATCGGCGAGACGATTTCGCCCGGCTGCGCGGCCTTGGCGGTGATCACGCCGGCGAAGGGCGCGCGGACGATGGTGTTGTCCACGCCGATCGCGGCGACGTCGCGCTGTCGCCCTGCGACATCGGTGCTGCGTCGGGCGCTGACCAGCGAGGCGCGGAGTGCGTCGCGCTGGGCGACGGCCTGATCGTACTGCTGGCGCGAGACCAGCTTGTCCTTCACCAGTGCGGACAACCTGCGTGCGGTCGCTTCGGCTTCGGCGAGCTGCGCTTCGACCTGCGCGATCTGGCTCTGCGAGGCGGCGAGCTGCGCATCGGCCAGCGCGCGCTGCGCATCGGCGTCGATCGGATCGAGCGTCGCGAGCACCTGGCCGGCCTCGACGCGCTGGCCCTCCTCGATCAGCACCTCGCGCACGCGGCCCGTGGTCTTGCTCGATACCGTGGCGATGCGGCGGGCGACGATGAAGCCCGAGGCGTCGAGCAGCGAAGCATTGGCCGGATCGGCGGCGTCGCGCGCCACAGCGACCTGCACGGCCAGCGGGCGGTTCGCGGACATCGCGACCAGGCCTGCGATGACGACCGCCAGGCCGCCCACCACCCATGGCCAACGCTTGCGGCGCGGTTTGCGCGCGCCCTGGCTGCGGTCAATGCGGAGCTGGGACAGCGGGTCGTTGGAGGGGGTGGGGGTGCTCATGACGGTCCGTGGCAAGGCGGGAAGGGGGCGCTCGGGACGTAACGCAGTCGTCGGCGCGCCGGATGCAGTGCGGCGCCAGCATATCGGGCCGGGTCCGTCGGCGTCAGGTGACGTTTGTCACCTCCGATGGCTGACGGCCGCGACTGCCGCCGGGACCGTGGCATCCGGAGACTGTGCCCATCACGACACAAGGACCGGCCATGACCTCCGACGTTCCGCTCGCCCCGCTCGCCGCATCGCTTGCCCGCCTCCACGGCGTGCGCAAGGCCTATCGCAACATCACCGCGCTCGACGGGGTGGGTTTCTCCATCGGTCACGGCGAAGTGCTGTCGGTGCTGGGCGCCAACGGCGCCGGCAAAAGCACCTCGATCGCCGTCCTGCTCGGCCTGATCGCCGCCGATGCCGGCGAGGCAGAAGTGCTGGGCCTGCCGCCGGGCGACATGGCCGCCCGTCGTCGCATCGGCGTGATGCTGCAGTCCGCCGGCATTCCCGACAGCGCGAAGGTGGCCGAACTGCTCGAACTGACGCGCAGCTACTACCCGCAGCCGCGCAGCGTGGCCGATTGCATGGCCATGGCCGGGCTCGACGGCCTGATGGATCGCCGCTACGGCCGGTTGTCCGGCGGGCAGCAGCGTCGCGTGCAGTTCGCGCTGGCGATCTGCGGCAATCCCGAGCTGCTGTTCCTCGACGAACCGACCACGGGCCTGGACATCGACGCGCGCCAGCGCATGTGGGCGACGATCCGCGAACTGGTCGCCGGCGGCACCGGGGTGCTGCTGACCACGCACTACCTGGAAGAGGCCGAGGCGCTCGCCGACCGCGTGGTGGTGCTCGATCGCGGCCGCGTGGTCGCCGATGGTGCGATGGACGAGGTGCGCGCACGCGTCTCGCAGCGGCGCATCCGCTGCCTGTCGGCGCTGGATGTCGCGCTGGTCGCCGGCTGGCCCGGCGTGCGCGCCGCCACCCGCGAGGGTGCGCGCGTCGAGATCGTCGCCGATACCGCCGAGGACGTGGTCCGCCGCCTGCTGGCGGAAGACGCCGCGCTCAGCGAACTGGACATCCGTCGCGCCGGCCTGGCCGACGCTTTCCTCGCACTCACCCGCGACACCGATTCCGCCCACGACCGCGAGGCCGCCTGATGAACGCCACCACCGCAATGACCGCCGGCTCCACGCATTCGCCGCTGCGCAGCTACGCGCTCGAAGCCTGGTACGAATGGCGCCGCCTGCTGCGCACGCCGTCCTACGTGATTCCGACCCTGTTGTTCCCGGCCCTGTTCTACGTGCTGTTCGGCGTGGTGCTCAACAAGGGCAGCGGCGATGCCGCGCGCTACCTGCTCGCCACCTACGGCGTGTTCGGCGCGATGGGCGCCGGCCTGTTCGGCTTCGGCGTGACCGTGGCGATGGAGCGCGAGCAGGGCCTGCTGGTCTACAAGCGCGCGCTGCCGATGCCGCCGGGTGCGTACCTCGCGGCGAAGATGGTCACGGCGGTGCTGTTCGCGTCGGCGATCTTCGTGCTGCTGGCGGTGCTGGCCGCCACGCTGGGCGGGGTTTCGCTGCCGGCCGGGCAGTGGCTGCTGCTCGCGCTGGTGAGCACGCTGGGCGTGCTGCCGTTCTGCGCCATCGGCCTGTTCGTCGGCACGCTGGTCGGCGGCCAGGGCGCACCGGCGGTGATCAACATGCTGTTCCTGCCGATGGCCTTCCTGTCCGGCCTGTGGCTGCCGCTGAAGCTCCTGCCTTCGTGGATTTCGGGCATGGCGCCCGTGTGGCCTGCCTACCACCACGCGCAGATCGCGCTGAAGGTGATCGGCATGGACGGCGGCGGCCAGCTCGCGGTGCACCTCGGCGTGCTGGTCGGCATCACCGCGCTGTTCGCCGGACTCGCGCGCCGCCGGCTCGCCGCCTGAGCATCGCTGCATTACCCTGATCGATTGCCTCGTCCTTCCATCCCCGTCGCGAACCGCCATGTCCGGAACCCTCACGTCCCTGTTGCTGCGCTGGCGCGGTCGCCTGATCCCGGAGTCGCTCGGACTGGGCTGGATGCCCTTCTTCACGCTGGGCTACCTGGCCTTCCTGTTCATGCCATTCGTGCTGGGCTGGCTGGCCGATGCGCGCGGCGGCTGGGTCGGCGATGCGAGCGAAGTGATGTGGCCGACCCTGCTGTCGATCGCAGTGTTCCTGCCGCTGTATTTCGCCGCGTATCGCTTCGAGTTCGGCGGCAAGCTCGCCTGCATGCTGGCCATCGCCGGCATCGGCTATGCGCTGATGCCGGTCAATCCCTTCGCCAACGCCTACACCATCTACGCGATCGGTTTCGCGGCGGGCATCGGCAGGACGTTGTGGTCGCGCATGGCCTGGGCCGTGCTGATCCTCGGTGGCCTGCTGCTGGAAACCACACTGCTGGACATCCCGGTCTTCGTGTTCCTGATCACGCTGCTGGTTTCGCTGGGCGTGTTCTTCGGCCAGTACCACTTCGTCGAGAACCTGCGCAAGCGCGTCGAGCTCAAGCTCAGCCACGACGAAGTGCGTCGCCTCGCCACCCTGGCCGAGCGCGAGCGCATCGGCCGAGACCTGCACGACCTGCTCGGCCACACCCTGTCGCTGGTGGCGCTGAAGAGCGACCTGGCCTCGAAACTGCTGGCGCGCGGCGAAGGCAGCGACACGCGCGCCGCCGAGGCGCGTGCAGCCGCACAGCGCGAGATCGCCGAAGTCAGCCGCGTGGCGCGCGAGGCGCTCGCGCAGGTGCGATCGGCGGTCACCGGCATCCGCGCCGCAGGCATCGCCGCTGAACTGGTCTCGGCGAAGCTGCTGCTCGAAACCGACGGCGTGTCGTTCGTTTCGCAGGTCGATCCGCGCTGGCTGGAAGGCGGTGCGCTGCAGGCCGATGTCGAAACCGCGCTGGCGATGACCGTGCGCGAAGCCGTGACCAACATCCAGCGCCATGCGCGTGCCCGCAGTGCGCGGATCGAACTCGAAACCATCGGCGGAGAAGCCGTGCTGCGCATCGTCGACGATGGCCGCGGCGGCGCCATCGTCCCCGGCAACGGCCTGGGCGGCATGCGTGAGCGCATCGAGGCGCTGGGCGGGCGTCTGCGCATCGAATCGCAACGCGGCGAGGGCACGCGCATCGAGGCGCGCCTGCCGCTCAAGGCGGCCGGTGACGCGGCCAAGGCGGTGAACGCATGATCCGCATCCTGCTCGCCGAAGACCAGGCGATGGTGCGCGGCGCGCTCACCGCGCTGCTGTCGCTGGAAACCGACATCGAAGTGCTCGGCGCCGCGCCCGACGGCGAGAGCGCATGGCGCGAAATACAGCGCCTCAAGCCCGACCTGCTGGTCACCGACATCGAAATGCCCGGCCTGAGCGGTCTGGAACTCGCGCAGCGCATCCAGCGCCACGAACTGCCGACGAAGGTGGTGATCGTGACCACGTTCGCGCGCGCCGGCTTCCTGCGCCGCGCGCTCGATGCCGGCGTGTCCGGCTATCTGCTGAAGGACGCACCGGCGGAAGACCTCGCCGAAGCCCTGCGCAAGGTGCATCGCGGCGGTCGCGCGATCGATGCGCAGCTCGCGCTGGAAGCCTGGTCGGAGCCCGATCCGCTCAACGACCGCGAACGCCAGGTGCTGCGCCTGGCCGGCGAAGGCCTGTCCGCCGGCGAGATTGCGACGCAGCTCAGCCTGTCGCAGGGCACGGTGCGCAATTACCTGTCCGAGGCCATCGGCAAGCTCGGCGTCGGCAACCGCATCGAGGCGTATCGCCTCGCACGTCAGAAGGGGTGGCTGTGATGCGCCCCGGTCGCAACGACACCGGATAGCGCTCGTCGCGCTGTCTGCACCCCGACCGAACCGGCCGGTCACATCGGCCGCACTGGGTCGTCCTGTCCCTCCATCAGCGTCATCCCGCCCATTCCGTCCCACCTCAAGGAGTTCGCCATGTCCCCCCGTGCCTCTTCACGACGCCTGCCGTTTGCAGTCGCGATCGCCGTCGCCATCGCGGCATCGGTGTCCAGCGCCAATGGCGCCGCGCCGTCCGCGCGCGACAGCGACCCCGCCAACGACGTGCTGATCGACAACGTCCGCGTCTTCGACGGCGTCCGTGTGCTGCCCGCGACCCGCGTGCTGGTGATCGATGGCCGCGTCGCTGCGGTCGGCGGCAAGGGCGCGGTGCCGGATGGCGTGGCGCGTGTTGACGGCAGCGGCAAGACGCTGTATCCGGGCCTGATCGACGCGCATGCGCACAGCTGGGGCGAGGCCCAGGGCGACGCGCTGCGCTTCGGCGTCACCGCCGAGCTGGACATGCTCGGTGACTGGAACCGCCTGCCGCAGCTCAAGCGCGAACGCGAGTCGCTGGCGCGCACGCAGCAGGCCGACCTGTGGAGCGCGGGCGCTGCCGTCACCGCACCCGGCGGTCATGGCACGCAGTACGGCATGAAGGTGCCGACGCTCGACGCGAACGGGGATCCGGCCGCGTTCGTCGCCGGCCGCATCGCGGAAGGTTCCGACTACATCAAGATCATCCTCGAAGACTTCAGCGCGCACAGCGAGACCCGGCGCATCCCGACGATCACCCACGCGCAGGCCAAGGGTGCGATCGACGCCGCGCATGCGGGCAAGACGCTGGCGGTGGTCCACGTCTCCCGCCTGCGCGACGGCACTGCGGCGATCGAGGCTGGCGCCGATGGCCTGGTGCACATGTTCGGCGAACCCGGAGACGAGGCGTTCGTCGCGGCCGCGAAGCGCCGAAAGGCGTTCGTGATCCCGACGCTGTCGGTGCTCGGCACCATGTCGCAGGCCGGGGAAGGCGCGAAGCTGGTCGACGATGCGAACCTCTCGCCGTGGCTGACCAAGGAACAGCGCGACAGCCTGAAGGCGACGTTCGGCAGCGGCGGACCGAAGCCGAAGATCCTCGCCGATGCCATCGCCAACGTGCGGGCGCTGCATGCCGCCGGCGTCGACGTGCTGGCAGGCACGGACGCGGGCAACCCGGGCACCGCGCACGGCGCGAGCATGCACGGCGAACTGGAACTGCTGACCCGCGCCGGCCTGTCGCCGGTCGAAGCGCTGGCTGCCGCGACCTCGGTGCCCGCGCGTCGCTTCAACCTGGGCGATCGCGGTCGCATCGCGCCGGGCCTGCGTGCGGACATGGTGCTGGTCGAAGGTGATCCGACCGTCGACATCCGTGCCTCACGCGCCATCGTCACCGTGTGGAAGAACGGCTACGCCGTCGAGCGCAAGCGTCCTGCTGCCGGCGAGACCAGCATCCCGGTCGGCGAAGCGCTGCCCGCGCAGACCGTGGTGTCCGACTTCGACGCCGAAGTGGTCGCGAATGCCGCCGGCATGTTGCCGGCGAATTTCGGCGCCGGCTGGATGTCGACCACCGACAAGATGGCCGGCGGTGCTTCCGTGGGCCAGCTGCGTCGCATCGCAGGCGGTGCGAACGGCAGCGCCGGTGCGCTGGAAGTCAGCGGCGAGATCAAGGCCGGCTTCGCCTTCCCGTGGTCGGGCGCGATGGTGTTCCCCTCGAAGCTGCCGATGCAGCTCGCCGACCTGTCCTCGCGCAAGGACCTGGTGTTCCGCGTCCGCGGTGACGGCCGCCGCTACACGCTGATGCTGTTCCACGGCAACCAGCAGATGCCGAGCATGCAGATGTTCGAATCGTCCGCCGAGTGGAAGGAAGTCCGCGTGCCGCTGAAGAACTTCCCCGGCGCGGACCTCAGCCGCGTGCGCGCCATTGCCTTCACCGCCGGCAACCCCGAAGGCGCGTTCACCTTCGTGCTGGATGACGTGCGGATCGAGTGATTGTCTTCCGGTCCCTTCCTCCCCGCCGGGAAGGAAGGGGCCGGGTGCTTCATCGTGCAGCCGTGCTGTCCGGCGCGTTGCGGAAGCGTCGGCGCACGGCGGGGAGCAGCAGGATCGTTACGACGGTGACGAGCAAGGAAAGAGATTTCGCGAGATAGTCGCGAGGCGCATCGTAATGGCCGCAGTAGACGCAGAATATCGGGATCCGGTCCTGCATCCACCAGTCAAGTGCATGCGCGCCGACCAGGAACAGCACGCTGGCGACGAGGGTCCAGCGCAGGGAAGATGCTCGACGCATGAACAATCGGATGCTCCACAGTGCGAGCAGGAGTCCGACGACATGCAGCGCCACGAACATGCGCGCGTAGGGTGCCTGCGCGACTTCGTCCTGGTAAGACCCAGTGATCAATGCGCTCACGGCGTTGCCGCCTCCATCCACGGGTGGAGCAGCGGGAGCATCCAGCCACTTGGCGATCTCCGGCGTGAGTTCCGGAGCAAGGAGGTAGGGCCAGTGCGTCATGAACAATACGGTGTGCGTGCACACCAGGATCACGATGGCTCCCGCCACGCACCAGACGCCGCCGCCCCAGTCGCGGGGTCCGTCGAGGAAGGCGTGCAGCAGGCCCGCACGGCGCGGTGGCGGCATGCGCAGGGAGAATGTGTTGCGGGCGCGTCGAGACAGCCACAGGTACAGGATCGGTACCGCAAACGCGATACCCATGATCGCTTCGGTCAAGGGGGGCGATCGTGGGTACATGCCGACGATCGGAGGAAATGCGAGCGATTCATCGTGCAAGCGGAGCAAGCACAGCATGAGCAGCCATGCCGTGGCGAGCCAGCGGAAGCGTGACGAGCGGCGGAAGAAGGCTTCGGCGACGACGATGCCGGACATCACCGTGATGATCCACGGCAATTCATCGACAGGGATGATGCTGAATTCCGACGGCGGGATGCCGTGCTGCATCGCCATGGCGCGCGCGGCGTCCAGTTCCGCAGGCGTGAAGTGCCACAGCAGCAACGGCAACCACGCCACCACCGAGCTGCCCCACAGCATCAGCGGGATGCCGAAGAGCCACAGCATGCCACCTAGGCCATGGAGGCCTGGGTCGTGTGCAGTTGGGGTCGTCGTGTCGTTTCCGCTCATGTGCGTTTTTTCGAGGCCGGCCAGTACCGGAAGCAGGCGGCCAGGGTCACGAGGATCAGCGCGACGCACCATTCGCGCCACATCTCGCGGAAATCGGGACCGTCGACGAACGGACTGCACCACTCGCCAAGTGTGATCCGCAGAGGTGCAGCCATCGCCAGGGCCAGCGCTGCGATGGCGGCCAGAAGCGTCCATCGCGCGCCGCGCACGAAGCCGACCACAGCGCCGAGAAGCATCAGGCCAGCGGCGTGCGAGATGGTCAGCGCTTCACGATGCGCCTCGATCTGACTCACGGAGTAGACGTTTCCCATCGTCGCGAATCCGAGTCCGCGTACGCATCCATCGTGTGGTGGACCTTCGGGATAAGGTGGTGGCAAGGCCTGTGATGCCACATCGACGAGCACCACCCATTCCGAGAAGAGCCCGAAGACGGCATACGCCAGCGCACCGGGCAGCAGCCAGTATCCGCGCGACCAGTCGCGGGGTCCGCCGAGCACGGCGGTATCGAATGCGTCTGCGTGCGCGGGGAGCGTGCCCGGGACGAAGGTATTGCGGATGCGTTTCGACCAGCGAGCAAAGATGAAACCTGCTATGGCCAGGGAAAGCAGAATGCCCGCGAACATTGGATGACCTGTGTGCCGGTGATCGATCCATGCGACACCTGCGATCAGCATGCCTGACGACAGCAGCATGATCGGCCCCCGTCGCGGCAGGTGTGGATCGCGAGCGAACCAGTGCAGCGCCCACCACCATGAGACAAGCGTGAGGAGAACATGCACGCCGATTTCACGATGCACCCACGGTTGATCGTACGGGTAGATGTCTCCGGGGCCGAGGGTGTATTCGATGATGGAAGGCAGGTGAGCCACGACCGACGCCGTCAGGAACACCGGCAGCACCGCCGTCGCCCACGTGACGGGCCACAGCCATCCACCAAGCCCGGCAGGTGCTCGTGCGCCGGCGGAGGTCTCGTCGGTCATCGCGCGCGCCGCCCGCCCGTCACTAGCCCTTCACGCACGCGCGCAGCTTGTCGCGTGCGGCCAAGCCGCCATGCCATTCGATCTTCATCACCGGCTTGCCCTTGATCGAGAGTTCGAACGGCTGGCGGTCGACCATCGTCTCCAGTGCGGCGTCGATGGTGGGTACGGTGAAGGCGATGGCGCCGGCACGGCCGCCGGGCAGGGTGTAGTTGAGCGCCTTGACGGTCTGCACCGGGCCGTCGAACTGGTTCAGCGAGACGGAAATCGTCGCGACATTGCCGGGCTTGGGTACGTCCAGGCCCCAGAAAATCAGCATCGCGCCGCTGTATTCCCCGCCCGGGCCGGCGACCGCGACCGCGCCGTCGAGGTTCGCGAACATCGCGACGCAGCCCTGGCCGGGGCGCGGCTTGGCATTGGCCTGGAAATGGTCCCAGAAGCCCTCGCGATAACGATTGTATTTCGGGTCGCGCTGGAGTGCGGCCTGCTGTTCCATGTTGGCGACCATCGCGGTCAGTGCCGACATGCTGGCATCGATGCGCATCTGCATGGGGTCCGGTGCTGGGGCGCGCTGCCCTGGCGTGTCTTCCTCCTCCTCGTTCGCGTGGTCACCGTACGCGCACAGCGGGATCGCCGCGATGCCGTGCGAACCGCCGGTCACGCCGATCTGGCGGTCGCCGGGGGCCGGGCCGTTGGGGCAGGGGTAGGTGTCGGCGATTGCGAACCCGGGAAGGGCCAGCAACACGAGGGCGGCGAGAAGAGCGGAGGGGTGTCGGGTCATGGCGTCGTGCGCGGGAGGTGTGCGGGCAGGGTAGCGGTTCGCATGGGTCACCGGCAGGTCAGCAGTCGACGGCGATGTCGAAATGCAGCACGTCCTCGCGGGTGCCGAGTTTCGTGTACAGCGCGATGGCTGGATCGTCGCCGTGGTCGGCCTGGACGAAGATCACCCAGGCGCCGCGTTCGGTGGCGAGGCGCTGCAGCGCATGGATCAGCGCGGTCGCGATGCCTCTGCGTCGATGCGCGACGGAGACGGCGAGGTCGTAGATGTAGACCTCGCTGCGCTGCCGCTCGAACTTGCGCAGCGTGTAGGCGACGAGCCCGCCGATCACCGCATCGTCTTCGATCGCGGCAAGGGCGAAGACACCGTCGTCGGCGAGCAGGCTGCGCAGGTACTCCGCATCGGGCCGCTGCCCGGTGTAGGTCTCCATGTCCTCGAAGACTTCGCCGAACAGCGTGTTGAGGTCGGCGAACGCGCCGGCATCGCCCGGCCCGAGACGATCGATGCGGAAGTCGGAGGTGTTGTCCATGGCGGACATCCGGGTGGGGCGTGCCTGCATGGTGGCGCGCTGACGCTGCATCCACCACCCCGCCGGGTCCGTCCATGCCATCAGTTGGGTCCCGGCGGGCTTGCGTCCCCGGCCCCTTCGCCCAATATCCCCAGTTCGCCCCCCTCCCCCGGAAGCCGCCATGACCCTGACCCCCGAGGCCGCCGCGCCGCCGTCCGACGATGCCACCCCCGCCGGGGCCAAGCCTGCCGGAGCCAAGCCTGCAGGAGCTGCGGGGTCCGCGCCGCCTGCGCTGCGGGTGGAGGGCCTGGGCAAGCGTGTACGGCTGCCGTCGGGCGAGCTGACCATCCTGGACGGAGTCGGCTTCGACATCGCCAGGGGCGAAAGCGTGGCGATCGTCGGCGCTTCGGGCTCCGGCAAGAGCACGCTGCTCGCGCTGATGGCCGGTCTCGACACGCCCAGCGACGGCCGCGTGCTGCTGGATGGCGCACCCCTGTCGACGCTGGACGAGGACGGTCGCGCCAAGGTGCGCGGCGAGAAGGTCGGCTTCGTGTTCCAGAGCTTCCAGCTGCTGCCGTCCCTGACCGCGCTGGAGAACGTGATGCTGCCGCTGGAACTGCGCGGCGACGCCGATGTCGACGGGCCCGCACGCGAGATCCTGCGCCGCGTCGGCCTGGGCGAACGCCTCGATCACTATCCGCGCCAGCTGTCCGGCGGCGAGCAGCAGCGCGTGGCGCTGGCGCGTGCCTTCGTCACCCGGCCGTCCCTGCTGTTCGCGGACGAGCCCACCGGCAATCTCGACACGCGCACCGGACAGGCCATCATCGAACTGCTGTTCGGCCTGAATGCCGACGCCGGCACCACGCTGGTGCTGGTGACCCATGACGACCATCTCGCCGAACGCTGCCATCGCGTGCTGCGTCTCGACGGTGGCCGGCTGGTGTCGGCATGAGACTGTTCACGCTTGCGTGGCGCCAGCTGAGGCGCGACCTCGCGGCGGGCGACATCCGCATCCTCGTCGCCGCGCTGGTGCTGGCGGTCGTGGCGGTGAGCGCGGTCGGTTTCGTCACCGATCGCGCCGAACGCATGCTCGCCGGCGAAGCCAATCGCCTGCTCGGCGGCGACGCGGTGGTGCGCGGTGATGCGCCGATCGCCGGACGCATCCGCGAGGCGGCGAACCTCGGAGGTCTCAAGCGCACCGAAACCGTGGAAATGCCGACGATGGTGCGTGTCGGTTCTGGCGAGGCCGCGCGCCTGAAACTGGGCGAACTGCGTGCGCTCGGCGAGGGCTTCCCGCTGCGCGGCGGTTTCCGCATCCGCGACGGGCGTGGCGAGCGCGATGTGGTCGGCGGTCCGGCGACGGGCACGCTGTGGCTGAGCCGCGCAGGCGCCGACCAGCTCGACGCGAAGCCCGGCGATGCCATCGGCATCGGCGAACGCGAATTCACCCTTGCTGCCGTGGTGCTGCAGGAGCCCGACGGCGCCATCGACTATTTCAACGTCGCGCCGAAGGTCTTCATTCCGCTGGCCGACCTGCCGTCGACCGGACTGATCCAGCCCGGCAGCCGCGCGGGCTACAAGCTCGTCATCGCCGGCGAGGGCGCGGCGGTCGACGGTTTCGTGAAGACCGCGAAGGCCGCGCTCGCGCGCGGGCAGCGTCTCGAAACCATTGCCGATGCGCGCCCGGAGATCCGCTCCGCGCTCGATCGCGCGAGCCGCTTCCTGGGCCTCGCGGCGCTGGTATCGGTGGTGCTGGCCGCAGTCGCGGTGGCGATGGCCGCACGCCGGCACAGCGAGCGCCATCTGTCCGGTGCGGCGGTAATGCGTTGCCTCGGCGCAAGCCAGCGCACGCTGGCGTCGATCCACATCGGCGAGTTGCTGATCCTCGGCGTGATCGCCAGCGCCATCGGCGTGGCGATCGCGTACGCGCTGCAATGGGGCATCGGCCTGTGGCTGGCGGACCTGCTGAAGGTGACCATCCCGCCGGCCGGCATCGCGCCCGCGCTGCAGGGACTGGGCGTCGGCCTCGTGGTGCTGCTCTCCTTCGGTGCGCCGCCGGTGCTTGCGCTGCGTCGCGTGCCCGCGCTGCGCGTGCTGCGTCGCGACCTCGATGTCGCCGAACCCAGCGCGTGGCTGGTCGGCCTGGCGGGTTTCGCCGGCCTCGGCGCGCTGCTGTGGTGGCAGGCCGGTTCGGCCACGCTCGGCGGCGTGATGCTGCTGGGCATCGCATCGACGCTGGCGGCGCTGGCGCTGATCGCCTTCGTGCTGATCCTCGTCGTGCGACGCATGCGTTCGCGACTGCGCGGCAGCCTGCGCTATGGGCTTGCCAACGTGAGCCGTCGCGCCGGCACCAGCATCGCCCAGGTGTCCGCGCTCGGCCTCGGCCTGATGGCCCTGCTGCTGCTGACCTTCGTGCGCACCGACCTGATCGAGCGCTGGCGGATGTCGCTGTCGGAAGACGCCCCGAATCGCTTCATCGTCAACGTGCAGCCGGACCAGATGGCCGGCGTCCGCGACTTCATCGCATCGCAGGGCATCGCGGCGCCGACGCTGTATCCGATGATCCGTGGCCGGCTGGTCGAGCACAACGGCAAGCCCGTGAACCTCGCGAACTACGCCGAACAGGGCGAACGTGCGCGTCGCCAGGCCGATCGCGAGTTCAACCTGTCCACTGCCGAAAGCCTCGGCGAAGACAACCAGGTCACCGCCGGGAAGATGTGGCCGGCGCAGCGCCTTGCGAAGCCGGAGCTCTCGGTGGAGGAGGAATTCGCCGCGCGCCTGAAGTGGAAGATCGGCGACCGCGTCGCCTTCGACATCGCCGGCCAGCGCTTCGAAGCCACGGTCACCAGCTTCCGCAAGGTCGAGTGGGAGAGTTTCAAGCCGAACTTCTTCGTCGTGGCCTCGCCAGGTGCGCTCGACGCCTACTCTGGGAGTTACATCACGGCCGTGAAGGTGCCGACCACGCGACCGCGCTTCACTGCCGAACTGGTCGAGCGCTATCCCAACCTCACGGTGGTCGACGTCGACGCGATCCTGACCCAGGTGCGCAGCATCGGCGACCAGGTCGCGCGCGTGGTGCAGGTGGTGTTCTGGTTCTCGCTCGCCGCCGGCGTGCTGGTGCTGCTCGCCGCGGTGAGCGCCAGTCAGGACGAGCGCCTGCGCGAAGGCGGCGTGATGCGCGCGCTGGGCGGCAGTCGTCGTCAGCTGCGGCTGGCGCAGGCTTCGGAATTCGCGGCGATCGGCCTGTTGTCCGGCGTGGTGGCCGCCGTGGCCGCATCGGTGCTGGCCGGCGTCGTCGCGACCCAGGTGTTCGACCTGCCATGGGAAGCGGACTGGGGCATGGCGGCCACCGGCGCGGCGATCGGGATTGTCGCGGCGCTCGTCGCCGGGCTGTTCGCCACGCGCCGCGTGCTGGATGCGCCGCCGTCGATCACGCTGCGCGAGCTGGATGCCTGACGGTCGCGTTGAACCATGCGTCGATCCTTGCGCTGACCGAACCATGAATCCGGACGCCATTCACGGCGTCCGGAGGCTGCCGTGATGCGCGATTCACTGTCGAGTCGCGGCCTGGGCTGCTAAGTTGCCACGCGGGGGATCCGCAACGTCTTGCAGGGAGATCCGGGATGTCGGGGAATCGTCCATCGTGGGCCACGCTGTTCGCGGCCCTGCTCTTGATCGCGGGCGCAGCGCTTCCCGCCCGGGCCCAGACCCAGAACGCCACCACCCCCGGCGCTACCACGGCGCCTTATCCGACGCTGCAGTCGCTCACCCTCGAATGGGCGGTCAGCGGCGACAGCAACCGCAACGGCGTGGTGAACGTGCGCTACCGCGTGCAGGGTGAGGCGCAATGGCAGCAGGCGATGCCGCTGCGGCGCATTCCCGGCGGGCTCAACCAGGGCTTCCAGTGGGCCAACCGGCATTCCGGCAGCCTGTTCGACCTGCGTCCCGGCACCACCTACGACATCGAACTTTCATTGTCCGATCCCGATGGCGGTCAGGAGACGCGCGTCATCAGCGCGACCACGCGCAACGTGCCCAGGCCCGCGAACGATGCGGTGACCAAGCCGGTGACGCCCGGCGACCTCTCGGTCGTGATCGCAAACGCGCAGCCCGGCGACATCCTCCTGCTTGGCCCGGGCACCTATCAGGGCTTCGTGTTCGGCAAGAGCGGCACCGCAGAGCGACCGATCGTCATCCGTGGACAGCCCGGCGCCGTGATCGAAGGCGAGCTGGGCATGTTCAGTCGCAGCCACGTGCACCTGGACGCACTGACCGTCAACGGCCGCATCCGCTTCAACGCCTCGAACCACATCAGCATCACGCGCTGCACGGTGAATGCCAGCGCGACGCAGTTCAACGGCGACGGCATCGTCACCTTCCTGCGCTCCGAAAACGCCTACATCGCGGACAATCTGGTCAACGGCACGACGACGTGGACCGAAGCGGCGTTCGGGTCCAGCGGCGCCAACCGCGGCGAAGGCATCCTCGTCACCGGCCCGGGCCATGTGATCGCGCACAACCTCGTCAGCGGCTTTCGCGACAACATCTCGCTGCTCGAAGACGGCGAAGCCTCCGACCAGTACAGCATCGACATCATCGGCAACGAGCTTGGCGAAGCCGCCGATGACGCGATCGAAGCCGATTTCTGCTTCCACAATTGCCGGATCCTGCGCAATCGCGTGACCAACGCCTTCATCGCGTTCTCTTCGCAGCCGGGCCTCGGTGGTCCGACCTACTTCATCCGCAACGTCGCGTACAACGTCCCGCACGTGGCGTTCAAGCTCTATCGCGGCAGCAGCGGCGACGTGCTGCTGCACAACACCATCGTGAAGGCCGGCGACGCCTTCGGCTTGTATCCCGGCGTCGGCGTCTCGCGGTTGCTCACGCGCAACAACCTCTTCCTCGGTGGCTTTTCCGGCACCTACAACGGTTTCGGCAACGGTACCGGCGCGGTCCTGGCGATCGCCGATCTCGTGGTCGATGGATCGAGCCTGGACTTCGATGCCTTCGGCTCGGAAACGGGCCGCTTCGAAGGACGCTTCGCCTCGACCACGTTCAGCACGCTGGCTTCGCTGCGCGGTTCCACGAGCGAAGCGCATGCGGTTCAGGCCACGCGCGCGGTGTTCGCCAGGACCATCGCGGCGCCGTCGTCGCCCCTGACCCGATATGCGCCGCAGGACCTGCGCCCCGCACGCAACACCGTGCTCGACGCCGGGCAGGTGCTGCCGAACATCAACGATGCCTTCCTCGACGTGGCGCCCGACATCGGCGCCTACGAGGCTGGCAGCGACCTGCCCGAATACGGCCCGCGCCGGCCGCGATTCACCAGCCGGCCACTGCCGCCGTTGCAGCGGCCGGGCAGCGCGACACAGCAGGGCCGGCCGTTGCCGCGTTCGATGCCTGCGCCACGCCGGTGACGGCATGCGGGGCCGACATGCGCTGTCGGCCCCGTGATCGCGACATGCGCCTCATTCCTCCATGAACCGCTTCAGCTCGTCCAGCTTCGCCTGCGCCTTGCGCAGGCTGCCGCCGGCGGCGCTGTCGTCCATGCGCTTCGCGAACGCCTCGCGGCCCGGGCGATGCAGCCAGCGGTGGAAGGCCAGGGTGCCGATCAATCCGGTCATGCCGCCGGCGAGGCAGAGCCACAGCCACATGGGGATGTCGGTCGCGCCGCCGCCGGTCTTCATCGCTTGCAGTGCGGCAATCGCGAACAGCGGCACCACCCACAGCACCCACCACGGCAATCCGACCACCATGCCGCTGATGAGGTAGGCCTTGCGCATGCGCAGCAGACGATGCTGCACCTCGACCACCGGCCGGCTGGCATCCACTTTCGCGATGTGGCCGAGCATCACGCCCGAGGCGATGATCGTGGCGACACCGTAGACGTGCGAGATGATGCCGGTGATGAACAGCGGCAGCGCGACGCCGTAGCCGATGCGCCACATCCACGCGCCGAGCAGCACGAAGCCCACGCCGAACGCCAGTTGCACCAGCTGGCCCCAGAACAGCGGGCGCAGGCTCGCGGTCAGGCTGTGCAGTTTCGATTCGCGGTATTGCTGGAATTGCAGCGCGTTCTGCTGCTGCAGCTGGCGGTCCAGCGACTGCCAGGCCTGCTTGAGATCGTCGAGTTCCATGGTCGTGTCCATCATGTCGTGTGTCGCCTCGTGGGGGAGGTCAGGAGAAATCGGTGGCCGTCGGCGCGGGATCGGACAACTGTTCGCGGATGCGTTGCTTGAGCCGGTTGAGTTTTGTGGAGACATTGCTTTCGCTGATGCCCAGCACTTCGGCGATCTCGCGCTGGCTGCGCTCGTCCAGCCACAGCATCAGCAGCGCACGATCCAGTGGCGGTTGGCGATCGATCACCGCATACAGCGCGGCGATCCGCTCGTCCTGTTCGTGCGTCGCGCTGTGGTCGTCCACCGACAGGCTCGGATGCGGGTCGTGAGGTTCGTCCAGCGGCACGTGCGGTGCGCGCTGTCCGGCGCTGCGCACGTGCGAGATCGCCACGTTCAGCGCGATCCGGTACATCCAGGTGGAAAAGCTGCGTTCCGGGTCGTAGCCCGGCCAGGCGCGCCACAGCTGCGCGGCGATCTCCTGGACCAGGTCCTGCCGGTCGTCGGGGTGCCGGCAGTAGGTGTTCGCGACCTTGAACACGATGCCGCGATGGACGTCGAGCAGGTCGGCGAAGCGCTGGCGGGCGGCATCCATGGGTGGGGCGGTGGCGATCACGGTGGCGTTGTTCGTGGCGGGGATGCTCACATGATTCGCGGCGGGGCGGGAAACCTCACAGCCCGGCCCGTACAATTCGCGGATGCCGATGTCCAACCGATCCCGCCATGGCCGCTGACCAGGGCGATCCCGTCCTCGATGTCCTGTGCCTGCCGTTCGACACCGGCCTGCTGCCCTGGCCGCAGGCCGGCGGCGCGCAGGCTGGAAACGTCCTGTTCCTGCGTGCGCGCGCCGGCGTGGCCCTGCGTGCGGCATCCCGGCCCGGCCTGGTCTGCGAGCAGACGTTCAGGCCGGCGGCCGATGCGCTGGAGCGCGATGGCTGGACCGTGCGAGACACGGACGCCGAGGGCGACGCGCGATTCCCGCTCATCCTCGTGCTGCCACCGCGCCAGCGTGATGAGGCGCGTGCGCTGTTCGCGCGCGCACTGGAGCGGTGCGCGACCGGCGGCACGGTCGTCGCGTGCATCGCCAACGACGAAGGCGCGAAATCCGGGGAAGCCGACCTGAAGGCGCTGTGCGGCCTCTCCGGCAATCTTTCGAAGCATCACTGCCGCGTGTTCTGGACGATGCCGGATGCCGAACGCGTCGATGCGGACCTGCTCGCGCGCTGGGCGGCGCTGGATGCGCCGCGTGCCATCCTCGATGGTCGTTTCGTCAGCCGACCCGGCGTGTTCGCCTGGGATCGCATCGATCCCGCATCGGCGCTGCTCGCCGCGCACCTGCCGGCCGATCTTGCCGGTCGTGCCGCCGACCTCGGTGCCGGCTGGGGCTATCTCTCGCATGAACTGCTCGCGCGCTGCCCGGGCATCGCGTCGATCGACCTGTACGAAGCCGAGGCGCGTGCGCTCGATCTGGCGAAGCGCAATCTCGCCGATGCGCGCGTCCCGACCACGTTCCACTGGCATGACGTCACCACCGGCCTGCCGCAACGCTACGACGTGATCGTCAGCAATCCGCCCTTCCATGCGCAGGGCCGCGCCGATCGTCCCGACATCGGTCGCGCCTTCATCGCAGCCGCGGCGGATGCGTTGAACCCGAGCGGCCGGCTGTGGCTGGTCGCGAATCGCCATCTTCCCTACGAACAGGTCCTCGACGCGCGCTTCGCCAGCGTGCGCACCGTGGCCCAGGCCGATGGTTTCAAGATCATCGAAGCCATCAAGCAATGACCGGAGCAGTGAACCCGCCATGGCCGTGAAGATCCTCAAGCGCATCGCCAACCTCGGCTATGGCAGCCGCAAGCAGGTGATGGCCCTGTTCCGCGAAGGTCGCATCACCGATGCCGACGGCCAAGTGCTGTACGCCGACGACGAACTCGACGTGCATGCATCGCATGACGCCATCCGGGTCGACGGCGAGCCGCTCGATCCCGCGCCCGGCCTGCTGCTGATGCTGCACAAGCCGGTGGGCGTGACCTGTTCGAGCAAGGACCAGGGGCGTCTCGTCTACGACCTGCTGCCGTCGCGCTTCAAGTTGCGCGATCCGGTGCTGTCGACGGTGGGTCGTCTCGATCGCGAAACCAGCGGTCTGCTGCTGCTGACCGACGACGGCGCGCTGCTGCACCGGATCATTTCGCCGAAGTCGAAGGTGCCGAAGGTGTACGAGGCCACGCTTGCGCGGCCGCTCAATGGCGACGAGGCCGCGATCTTCGCCAGCGGCACGCTGATGCTGGAATCCGAGCAGACGCCGCTACTGCCCGCCGAGCTGGACGTGCTCGATGCGCAGCGCGTGCGACTCACGCTGCACGAAGGTCGCTACCACCAGGTGCGTCGCATGTTCGCGGCAGTCGGCAACCATGTCGATGCGCTGCATCGGCCCCAGGTGGGCGGTCTGTCTCTGGGCGCCTTGCCCGATGGCGAATGGCGCATCCTCGACGACGCGGACCGTGCCGCGCTGTTCGCCGGAGCAACGACATGAGCCCGGTCGGTTTCGTCCCCGAAGCGGTGCTGTTCGACATGGATGGCCTGATGCTCGACAGCGAACGCGCGATCATCGATTGCTGGCGCGAGGCCGCCATCGACCTGCAGGTCGAGGTCGATGATGACCTGTGGTTCCGCATGATCGGCATGCACGAGATGGACTACGTGCCGTTGATGCTGCGCACGATGGACGAGATGCAGGTGCAGACCCTGCGCGAGGCCTGTTACGTGCGCTACCACCAGCGCATCGAGGATGGCATCCCGCTGCACGCACACGTGCGCGACGTGCTCGCCGACCTGCAGGCACGCGCAGTGCCGCGCGCTGTGGTCACGTCCACCCAGCGCATGCGTGCGGATCGCAAGCTCGCCACAAGCGGCATCGCGGAGTTCTTCGAGATCGTGGTCACCGGCAGCGACGTGACCGAGCCCAAGCCTGCGCCCGAGGGCTATCTCAAGGCCGCCGCCGCGCTCGGCGTCGATCCTGGGCGCTGCGTGGTGTTCGAGGACTCGGCGTTCGGCGTGCGTGCCGCGCTCGCCGCCGGCATGACCCCGATCCAGGTGCCGGATCTCATCGATCCAGACGACGCGACGCGCGCGCTGGGGCATCGCATCGTGGCGAATCTTGCCGAGGCGTATGCGTTGATTCGATAGGCTGCGCGACAGCGGGCCGTTCGATTCCACCGGATGAACGAATGCCGCGCGCCGCGGCGAACCCTATGGCGGGTCGACGCGATGCGGTGGCTGCTGACGCATGGCCTGCTCGAGCGCCTGGAACTCGCGCGCGTCGGTCCAGACATTCGCGCCGTTGATCGTGTAGCCATCGTGGGTCGCGACCAGGATGCGACCGTCGTCCTGCGGGGCGCCGCCGCAGGCATCGACAGCGAGCATGCCATCCGATGGCGCCTTGCCGCGATGGACGCGGACATCGGCGATATGCACGAGGAGATCTGATGGCGGCTGCGATCGTGGGTTCGATTCATCGCGGACCGTCGCGATCACGCGTGCCGAGAAGATGTTCGTGTAGACCGGCGAGGCCAGCCGTTCCGACCAGGCGCGGGTGCGGTAGTCCATGTCGCTTTCGCCCGGACGCGGCACGGGCGGCGCATTCGGGCTGCACGCGATCGCATCGGCCCAGGCCATTGCAAACAGACACGTGGCCAGCGTGCGGAGCCGGTTCAATGCGTCCTCCCGTCGTCGAGCAGACGCCGCAGGCCATCAAGGCCCAGTTGTTCCATCGTGTCCAGATTGCGCTGCACGATCACGTCCGGATCGGGATAGGCGGCCACCGCGCGGTCGAGGCTGTCCTCGCGCAGCAGGTGCAGGGTCGGGTAGGGCGCGCGGTTGGTGCCGTTGCCGGGATCGTCCGGATCGCTGTCGGCAAACATGTAGTCCGGATGGAAGCTGGCGACCTGCAGCACGCCGTCGAGTTCCAGCGCTTCGACCAGCGCATCGACGCGATCGAGGAAATCGTTGTAGTCGAGGAAATCGGTCAGCACGCGCGGATGCACCAGCAGCGTGGTATCGATCTCGTCCGCAGACGTGTCGCGCAGGCGCAGCAGTTCCTCGGCGAGCTCCTCCAGCAGGTCGTCTTCCAGCTCGGCATCGCTGAGCACGAAGCGCACCTGCTGCTTCACGTAGACCGCTTTTGCGAACGGGCACAGGTTCAACCCGATCACCGCGCGTTCCAGCCAGCGGCGGGTGGCGGCGAGTTCGGGCGCGTCCTGTACTTCGCTCTGCCAGACATCATCGTTCATGGCTGTTCCCGTACGAGTGCGATGGCGGTAGCGAGTTCGTCATCGTGGATTTCCGTTTCATCCCGAATTCCGGCTGCGATACGGTGCTCTGCCTCGGGAATCGTGAGGTCGAGCGCCAGCCGTTGCCGGATGAAGGTAGCGAGGACATGGTTGTCCAACCTGCCGATAGGCTTGGACCAGTTCGCGCGCAGTCGCTGGATGAGGCCGGAATTAAGTTCCGGCTCCTTCCACGCGCCTTCGATTTCAGCGACGGAGCGGTTTTCCATCGCGGATATCCTGATCAGTCGCGGAAATTGTCGAACTGGAGCGGCTGTTCGAAGGTCTGGCCGCGCAGCAGGGCCATGGTGGCTTGCAGGTCGTCGCGCTTCTTGCCGGTGACGCGCAGCTTGTCGCCGTTGATCTGCGAGTCGACCTTGAGCTTGGCGTCCTTGATCGCGGACTGGATCTTCTTCGCCAGCTCGCGTTCGATGCCCTGCTTGACCGTGATCTTCTGGCGTGCGCCGGCGAGGTTGGTCTCGATGTCGCCGAAGTCGAGGCAGCGTGCGTCGATGCTGCGGGCGATCAGGCGCGCGCGCAGGATCTCGGTCATCTGCTGCAGCTGGAATTCGCTGGGCGCGGACTGGCTGATCTGCTTGTCTTCGAGCGTGAACTTGGCGTCCACGTTCTTGAAATCGAAGCGGGTCGACAGCTCGCGGTTGGCCTGGTCGACCGCGTTGGTCAGTTCGTGGGCGTTGACTTCGGAGACGATGTCGAAGGAAGGCATGGCGGTGACTGTGGCGTGATCGTGGGGCGCACAGGGTAACCGATCGTGCCGGGCGGGCCGGCACGATCGGACCGGGATCAGCGCTTCACCAGCTCCACGCGACGGTTCTTCGCGCGGCCTGCGTCGCTGCCGTTGTCGGCCAGCGGCTTGTCCTGGCCGAAGCCCTTCGAGCTCAGGCGCGCCGGGTCGACGCCCAGGCCGACCAGCGCGCCGAGCACGCTGCGCGCGCGGGCGGTGGACAGTTCGAGGTTGTGCGCAGCCGTGCCGGTGTTGTCGGTGTGGCCTTCGATCGACAGCTTCAGCGCGGCGTCGCCGTCCAGCAGTTTGCCGATCTCGTCGATCACCGGCTGCGCATCCGGACGGAGCGTCGCTTTGTCGGTGTCGAAGTTGATGTACAGCGCGACGCGGCCGTCCTTGTCGATGGCCTGCTTCATCGCAGCGGCATCGAGGAAGCCCAGCGACTGCTTCATGCCTTCCTTCTCCAGCACCACGACATAGCCGTGCAGCGGGAACGCGCCGGTGCTGACGTTGATCCACCACTCCTTGCCGCCCTGGCGGATCAGGTAGATGTCGTGCGGATAGTCCGGATTCATGCCGGCGGCGAAGTTCACCTTCTCAAGCGCGTCGCGGCCACCGGCGGCGTCCATCACCTCGTAGGTGTAACCGGTGGTGTTGATCTTCCTGCCGCCCAGCGCCTGGATGGCGTTCTCGTAGTTGCGGCGGAATTCGATGTCGCTGTACTTGCGTCCGTCGCCGTCGAGGTTGAAGCGATCGTGGAAGAGCTTGCCTTCGACCGGAACGGCCTTGGCGCCGGCGATGAAGTAGTGCCGCTCGAAGTTCACGAGCTTGTCCTTCTCGTCGAAGGTACTGGCCAGGCCATCGGGAATC
The DNA here is from genome assembly GCA_016789405.1 of Lysobacteraceae bacterium. Classification (GTDB taxonomy): domain Bacteria; phylum Pseudomonadota; class Gammaproteobacteria; order Xanthomonadales; family Xanthomonadaceae; genus Lysobacter_I. The sequence goes on along the minus strand of JAEUPQ010000019.1, from coordinate 102,281 downwards.
TTGAAGAACGGGAACGGCGGCAGCGTGGCGGTGCTCTCGGGAACGCTGGCCGGATCGAAGTCGGCGACGGGTGCCGCTGCGGGGGCGGCAGGCGCCGGTGCGGCTGGCTCGGCCGGGGCCGGTTCGGTGGCGGGCGCTGGCGGCGCGGGGTCGGCAGGTGCTTCGCGGTTGCAGGCGGACAGCCACAGGGCGGACGACAGCAGGCAGAGCAGGGGCAGCGCGCGGGCGGCGTTCGGCATCATGGTGGTCTCGGGAAGCGAAGTGGGCGACGCGAGGATAAACGAGGAAAGCGCGGCGCCCGGGTCAGGTGCACGCAGTGTCCCGCTGCGCGGGGTGGTCGAAGCCGGCCCGGCCGTTCATGCTTGCGCCATGACTCCCCACGTTTCCCCCGCGCGCCCGCGCTGGCGTGCCGCCGCCCTCATGCTGGTCGCCGTCGCCCTGTTCGCCCTCATGGATGCGGGCCTCAAGACCCTCTCGGCCCATTACCCGCCGTTCCAGGTGGCCGCGATCCGCGGTGCCGCGTCGTTGCCGTTCGTGCTGGCCTGGGCGCTGGCCACGGTCGGTCCGGCGAAGCTGTTCCATGTGCGCTGGCCTCTTCACCTGTTCCGCGGGGTGATGGGCGTGCTGATGATGGTGACCTTCGTGTCGGCGCTGCGCACGCTGCCACTGTCCACGGCCTACACCATCTTCTTCGTGGCGCCGTTGCTGATCACCGCGCTGTCGGTGCCCGTGCTGGGCGAGAAGGTCGGCCCGCGTCGCTGGACGGCGATAGCGATTGGTTTCGCCGGCGTCATGGTGGTGCTGCGGCCGACGGGCGAGGGCGTGCTCACCTTCGCTGGCCTGGCGGTGCTGCTGTCGGCCCTGGGCTATGCGGTCTCCGCGATCACCGTGCGCGTGCTGGCGCGGACCGACAGCACCCAGGCGATGGTGGTCTGGCTGCTCACGTCGATTGCGTTGGGCGCCGGCGTGCTGGCCTGGCCGGACCGGGTGCCGATCAGTGGCGCGCATGGTTGGCTGATCGCGGGGATCGGCCTGTCGGGCGCGCTGGCCCAGTACTGCGTCACCGAGGCCTTCCGCCACGGCGAGGCGTCGTCGATCGCGCCGCTGGAATACACCGCGTTGCTGTGGGGCGTGCTGCTCGACTTCAGCCTCTGGCACGTGCTGCCGGATGGCATGACCTGGGTCGGCGCCGCGATCATCGTCGTCAGCGGCCTCTATCTGCTGCATCGCGAGCGCGTGCACATCGAAGCTGAGCATCCCTGAGGCCTGCGGCAACACGATCGCAGGTGCCTGCGTGACACCACGCCCGGTTTCCAGACCTACGCCATCGAGACGATCCGCATGCGCCGGTCTCCCGGGCGGTGCGGTTCGGCCGCGTGCGTCCTTCCCAGGCAAGCTGGGGCCTGTCCTCTCCCTCGCTTGTGTCGCGTTCTGCTCCGGATGTCAACGAGCCTCGTTGACATCCAACCGAAGGAGCTCTTCCCGATGCAACGCAAGCATGCACTCGCGCTCGGCCTCGCCGCAGCAGCCACCGTGTCCATCGCGGCTTTCGCCCAGAAGGCCGACCTGCGCGGCAACGAACTCGTGCGCGGCCGATCCGCCGACCTGACTGCCACGCCGAAGCAGCGCCTGCTGAGCCAGCGCGCCAGCACGGTGCGCAAGCCCGTCGCGCGCCGCGCACCGGTGATGGCGCGCCTGGCCGATCCGATCTATCCCGTGACCGAAGACGAGGTGTACGACACCGAGTCGTTCGGCCGTTACGTGAAATGGCTGGGCCTGACCAGTTCCTACATCAACGTGATGTCCGGCTGCCCGAAGCCGACCACGCCGGACGAGTTCTGCCAGGAACTCAATGTGACGCCAGGCGCGACCACCGGCTTCAATTTCACCGACACCGCGCGCATCAAGCTGCCCAAGGGCGCGTCGAATTCGATCCTCTGCTACTGGTTCTCGCCGGTGCTCACGGTCACCTACAGCAACGCCACCGCCAGCCGCGTCATCGGCCGCTTCCGCTACACGCCGACGTTGACGATCGAGAACCCGGTGCTGGCCGATCCGTCGTTGATCGACCCGACCACCGGCGCGCCGTTCGGCGGCCAGCTGCTGACCAGCATGACCTCGTCGGAAAGCTTCCAGGAATCGCTGGAGCCGGGCGTCACGCTGACCGAGCGCACGCGCGACTCCACGGTCTGCATCGCCGGTTTCATCAGCCACAAGGCACTGATCAACAACTACGGCCTGACCCCGGCCCAGGCCGACGACTTCTTCGCCAGCCCGACCACCGTGCGCCTGAACGTGAGCGGCAGCGTCCAGCACGTCAGCAACGCCTCGATGATCTTCGGCCTGCGCGTGATGGGCGATTGATCCGCGTTCCACCGCTCGCCCGGACGCAGGTGTCCGGACGAGCGGTGGCCGGCGGCGGTCGGGACCCGCGTTCGCCTCGGGTACCCGTCCACCTTCGGAGCACCAGACATGCCCCGCAAGACCCTGCTGTCCCTCGGCGTCGCCGCTGCCGCGTTCGCCTCCATCGCCGTCTTCGCCCAGAAGGGCGGCCCGACCCGAGACGACATCATCGAAGCCGTTTCCCCGGACCTGCCGTCCGGTGCACGACAACAGCAGCGCATCCAGGCGCAGCGCGGCATCGCCGCCGCCCATGCGTCCGCTGCCCCGAAGCTGGCTGCGCGCGCCGCCGGTCCGACGCCGGAAGATGTCTACGACGTCGATTCGTTCAAGCGCAGCGTCACCTACCTCGGTCTCGCCAGCGCCTTCATCAACCTCAGCGACACCTGCCCGACCGATCCGGCCAACCCGGACGAGCTGTGCCAGGTGCTGGCTCCGGCACCGGCGTTCACCAGCTTCAATTTCCCCGATGCCGCGCGCATCGTGCTGCCTGCCAAGTCCTCGCACTCGATCCTGTGCTACTGGTTCTCGCCGCTGCTCACGGTGAATTACGCCAACTTCGGTGCGACGCCCGCCTATGGCCGCCTTCGTTACTCGCCGACGCTGACGATCGAGAACCCGGTGCTCGACGATCCCGCGCTGATCGATCCGACCACCGGCGCACCCTTCGGCGGCCAGTTGCTGACCAGCATGTCCGCGAGCGAAAGCTTCGTGCAGCCGCTGGACCCGGGCGTGAACTTCACCGAGCGCACCCGCGACTCGGCGGTGTGCATGGCTGGCTTCGTGTCGAAGAAGGCGCTGGTCGACAGCTACGGCCTCACCGACGCGCAGGCGAGGGCGTTCTTCAACAAACCGACCACGATCCGCCTGAATGTTTCCGGCCAGGCGCAGAACGTCGGCTTCGCGTCGATGGTGTTCGGCTTGCGCGTGATGGGCGACGAGCGCTGATGCACGACTGACGCCACCTGCGCGGATGATCGAAGACCACGAAGCCCGGCATGTGCCGGGCTTCGTCGTTCCAGCGCGCGCACTTCGCGAGACAGGGTGCCGCAGGCGTGGCGTGCGTCGACGCGTTGCGTTGCACCATGACGCCCGCGCGCAGGCGGTGTACCTTCGACGCCTCGTCCGTTGATGGAGCGCGCGACCATGGGCGCGATGCACGCTGCAGGTTCGCCGGTGTGGTTCGAGTTGACGACCACCGACCAGGCGAGCGCCGAACATTTCTACGCAGCGCTGTTCGGCTGGACCGTGCAGCGCCATGACATGGGCGATCCGGGCGCGGAAGGACCGGGGCACTACACGATCTTCCAGCTCGGTGGCCGCGATGTCGCCGCGGCCTGCACGCTGATGCCCGAACAGGCCGAGCAGGGCACGCCGCCGAACTGGGGCGTTTACTTCAAGACCGGGGATGCCGACGCTACGGCGGACGCAGTCGCTGCAGCCGGAGGCAAGGTGCTCGCTCCGCCCTTCGAAGTGATGTCGCACTTGCGCATGGCCGTCTGCGCGGATCCCGAGAACGCCGTGTTCCAGCTCGACCAGCCTCGGGAGCATCCCGGCGTCGGTGCGATCCGCGAGACGAACGCCGTGTGCTGGGTCGAATTGGCCACCCGCGACATCGCGCGCGCCGAAGCCTTCTACGCCGGCCTCTTCGGCTGGACGATGGGCGACCATGCGGCCTCGCCGCCTGGCGGCTATCGCATCTTCGCCAATGCCGACGGCATGCTCGGCGGCTTGCTGGGCATGACGCCGGAATGGGGCGAGATGCCGTCGCACTGGTCGATCTACCTGCAGGTCGACGATGTCGACGCCACCGTGGCCAAGGCCATCGAGCTTGGCGGCAAGCCGTGCTTCCCGGCCTTCGACGCGCCGGGCGTCGGCCGCATCGCACGCATCGACGATCCGTCGGGCGCGGGCTTCTACGTCATCCGCTTCGTCCAGGAATCCTGAGCCCATGGTCACCAGCGCCGCCCCTACCGTCGACGACTACCTGCTGGAACTGCCGCCTGAACGTCGCGCTGCCGCCTCTGCCATCCGCACGCTGATTCGCGACCACCTGCCGGCAGGCTACGAGGAATCGATGACCTGGGGCATGCCGTCCTACGAAGTGCCGCTGGCGCGCTACCCGAAGACCTACAACAAGAAGCCGCTCGCCTACGCGGCCTTCGCTGCGCAGAAGCAGTACTTCGCGATCTACCTCAACATGGCCTACGCCGACTCCGACCAGGAGCGGGCCATCCGCGATGCCTATGCCGCCGCAGGGCGTCGCCTGGACATGGGCAAGTGCTGCCTGCGCTTCAAGCGCCTGGACGACCTGCTGGCGGCGCCGGTGGTCGCGGCCATCGCCAGCACCTCCGTCGACCATTTCATCGCGCACTACGAGGCCGCGCGCGCCGCCGCGCACTGAGCGCCCGGCGCCGGGCTTTCCAATCCCTGCACGATCGGGCATGTCTTGATCGGACATGTCTCGATCGGCATGTCTCAATACGCCGCCGTCTGGTTGGCGGGCGGGCGGTCCGCGTCCACAATACGACCGTATACGTCGTGCGCGATCGCGCCGGCGCCCCCTCGTGACATCCCCCATTGCAGCCCCCATCGCACAAGGCCCCGACATGACAGCATTGAAGGAAGCGCACGTCCCCGACATCGGTGATTTCGAAGGCATCCCGGTGATCGAGATCCTGGTCGCCGTCGGCGATACGGTCGCCAAGGACCAGGGGCTGGTGACGCTGGAATCGGACAAGGCCACGATGGAAGTACCGTCGCCCTTCGCCGGCGTGGTGCGCGAGATCAAGGTCAAACTGGGTGACAACCTGTCCGAAGGCGCTCTGGTCGCGCTGATCGAAGCCACCGACGGTGCGGCTTCGGCCCCCGCGCCTGCGGCTCCCGTCGAAGCGCCCAAGCCCGCTCCGGCTGCGGCTGCAGCCCCGGCACCCGTCGCTCCGCCTGCGCCGGCGCCCGCCCCGGTCGCCGCCAACCCGGTCGCCGCCAACCCCATGGGCGCTGGCCTGCCGCCGGTGCGCTTCGACGCCTCGGCCGTGCTGCCGGACAAGGTGCCCTATGCCAGCCCGGCTGTCCGCCTGTTCGCACGCGAACTCGGCGTCGACCTGGCGCGCGTCGCCGGCACCGCCCGCGCCGGCCGGATCAGCAAGGAAGACGTGCAGAACTTCGTGAAGGCCGCGATGCAGGGTGGTGGTGCATCCGCCGCACCTGCGGCCGGTGGTGGTTCCGGTTTGAACCTGCTGCCGTGGCCGAAGGTCGACTTCTCGAAGTTCGGCGAGATCGAAGTCCGCGAACAGTCGCGCATCAAGAAGATTTCCGGCGCCAACCTCGCGCGCAACTGGGCGATGATCCCGCACGTCACCCAGCACGACGATGCCGACATCACCGACCTGGAAGACCTGCGCGTCGCGCTCAACAAGGAGAACGAGAAGGCCGGCATCAAGCTGACCATGCTTGCCTTCCTGATGAAGGCGTCGGTCTCCGCGCTGAAGAAATTCCCGGATTTCAATTCGTCGCTCGACGCCGACGGCAACCAGGTCCTCAAGAAGTACTTCCACATCGGCTTCGCCGCCGACACTCCCGGCGGCCTCGTCGTGCCGGTGGTGCGCGACGTCGACAGGAAGGGCGTCATCGAAATCGCACAGGAAACCGGCGAGCTCGCGAAGAAGGCCCGTGACGGCAAGCTCGGCCCGGCCGACATGAGCGGCGGCTGCTTCTCCATCAGCTCGCTCGGCGGCATCGGCGGCACCAGCTTCACGCCGATCGTCAACGCGCCGGAAGTCGCGATCCTCGGTGTCTCCAAGTCGGCGATCAAGCCGGTGTGGGACGGCAAGCAGTTCGCGCCGCGCCTGATCCTGCCGCTGTCGCTCAGCTACGACCACCGCGTGATCGACGGCGCCGCCGCAGCGCGCTTCACCGCATACCTGGCGCAGGTCCTGGCCGACATGCGCCGCGTGCTGCTCTGAGGTGCCGACGATGACGAACACGATCGAAGTGAAAGTCCCGGACATCGGCGACTTCGACGGCATCCCGGTGATCGAGATCCTGGTCAAGCCCGGCGACACCGTGGCGAAGGACCAAGGACTGGTCACGCTGGAATCGGACAAGGCGACGATGGAGGTGCCTTCGTCCGCCGCAGGCGTGGTGAAGGAACTCAAGGTCAAGCTCGGCGACCAGGTCTCCGAGGGCAGCGTGATCGCGATCCTCGAAAGCGCCGACGGTGCTGCTGCCGCACCCGCGGCACCCGCCGCGCCGAAGGCTGCCGATCCGGCGCCTGCTGCAGCGCCGGCGGCAGCGGCGCCTGCAGTGCCCGCGCCGACCGCCGCCGCATCCAGCGGCCGCAAGGCCGATGTCGAATGCCGCATGCTGGTGCTCGGCGCGGGTCCCGGCGGCTACACCGCCGCGTTCCGCAGCGCCGACCTCGGCCTCGACACCGTGCTGGTCGAACGCTACGCCTCGCTCGGCGGCGTATGCCTCAACGTCGGCTGCATTCCGTCGAAGGCGCTGCTGCACGCGGCGAACGTGATCGACGAAGCAGCGCACGCGAAGGACTACGGCATCGACTTCGGCGCGCCGAAGATCGCGCTCGACGCGCTGCGCGGCTACAAGGAAAAAGTCGTCGGCCAGCTCACCAAGGGCCTGTCGGGCATGGCCAAGCAGCGCAAGGTGCGCACGCTGCAGGGCGTCGGCAAGTTCGTGTCGCCCAACGAGATCGAAGTGACGGGCGATGCCGGCACCCAGCTCGTGCGTTTCGAACAATGCATCATCGCCGCCGGCTCGCAGCCGGTGAAGCTGCCGGCGTTTCCGTGGGATGACGCGCGCGTGATGGATTCGACCGACGCGCTCGAACTCAAGGACATCCCGAAGTCGCTGCTCGTCGTCGGCGGCGGCATCATCGGCCTGGAAATGGCGACGGTCTATCGCGCGCTCGGCGCCGAAGTCACCGTGGTCGAATTCATGGACCAGCTGATGCCGGGCGCGGATACCGACCTGATCAAGCCGCTCGCCGACCGCCTGAAGAAGCAGGGCGTCGCCGTGCACCTCAAGACCAAGGTCGTCGACGCCAGGGCGGACAAGCAGGGCATCGTCTGCAGTTTCGAAGGTGCCAGCATTCCCGCGAAGGACACCTACGACCGCGTCCTGGTCGCCGTCGGCCGCGCGCCGAACGGCAGGAAGATCGATGCCGACAAGGCCGGCGTCGCGGTCACCGAGCGCGGCTTCATCGAGGTCGACCGGCAGATGCGCACCAACGTGCCGCACATCTTCGCTATCGGCGACATCATCGGCCAGCCGATGCTAGCGCACAAAGCCACGCACGAAGGCAAGCTCGCGGCGGAAGTCGCCGCCGGCGAGAAGAAGGAATGGGTCGCACGCGTGATTCCGTCGGTGGCCTACACCGACCCGGAAATCGCCTGGGTCGGCGTCACCGAAACGGAAGCGAAGGCCAAGGGCCTCAAGGTCGGCGTCGGCAAGTTCCCGTGGGCCGCCTCCGGCCGCGCGATCGGCATCGGCCGTACCGAAGGCTTCACCAAGCTGATCTTCGATGAAGCGACGCACCGCATCATCGGCGCGGGCATCGTCGGCGTGCATGCTGGCGACCTGATCGCCGAAGCCACGCTCGCCATCGAGATGGGCTGCGAGGTCGCCGACATCGGCCACACCATCCATCCGCATCCCACGCTCAGCGAATCGGTGGGCATGGCGGCGGAAGTGTTCGACGGGACGATCACCGATCTCTATATCCCGAAGAAGAAATAAGCCGTGCGCACGCTCGGCCTGCTCGGCGGCATGAGCTGGGAATCCACGCTGCCGTACTACCGCATCGTCAACGAGCGGGTACGGCAGCGGCTCGGCGGCCTGCATTCGGCGAAGCTGGTGTTGCACAGCGTCGACTTCGCCGAGATCGAGGCGCTGCAGCACGCTGGCGACTGGGACGCGGCCGGCGCGATCCTCGTGGACGCCGCGCGGGCCTTGCATGCGGCGGGCGCGGAAGCGCTTGTCATCTGCACGAATACCATGCACCTGGTCGCGCCGGCGATCGAGGCGGGCGTCGACCTGCCGCTGCTCCACATCGCCGATGCCACCGCTGCGCGCATCCGCGACGCAGGGCTGTCGCGCGTCGCGCTGCTGGGCACGCGCTTCACGATGGAACGGGATTTCTACCGACAGCGCATCGAAGCAGCTGGCATCGGCGTGATCGTGCCCGATGCGCCGCAGCGCGATGTCGTGCACCGCGTGATCTACGAGGAGCTGTGCCTCGGGCGCATCCTCGACGCTTCGCGCGACGCGTACCGCGCGATTATCGACGACCTCGTCGCGCAGGGCGCCGAAGGCGTGATCCTCGGCTGCACCGAAATTGGTCTGCTGGTGGGTGAGGGCGATGCCACCGTGCCGCTGTTCGACACCACGCGCATCCACGCGGAAGCCGCCGCGGACTGGGCGCTCGACGCCTGATCCTTGCGAAAAGACGAAGCCCCGGACATGCCGGGGCTTCGCTGCCTGTACGACCGAGGGAGATGATTGCAGGCGCGAAGTGGGACTCGCTGATGCGTGGCGAGTTCCGGGTCGCATCCGGCTGGATTCAGGCGCCGATCAGATTGGCGCGACGTGCCCTGCGGGCTTCGATGCGCCGCCAGACCTTCTCGTGGAAATGAAACACCACGGTGTTGCAGGCCGGCTCGACCAGCGCCAGCGCGCCCCCGACCCAGGGGCTGCCGGTCATTGCGTAGCCGACCCCGAAGGCCACCCCCATGTGCAGGCCGGCGAAGCTGAGGGTCTTGCTCATGATCTGCTCCAGTGACGATTCGTGGACAGCTTCTCCATGTCAGGATTCCTTTTCAAATCAAATATTTGCACCTAATCGATAGGGAAAGGCTATCGCCGGGCCGCGGTTGCGGGCGGTAGACGTCCGGGACTTGCTGCGGTTGCCCCTCGGAAGCCGCCACTGCTATACTTTTGCGGCTTCGCGGGGCGCTTTTCGCTGCTGGTCACACTGCCAGTCCGGATCGCCGCTTCGCCGCTTCTCGCCATTTCACCGGGTGCCGCGCGTGCTGAATTCTGTCGCTGCGGGTCGCCGGCTGGCGCGACGCGCGATCGCCTACCAGGCGATCGCGGTGTGCGCAGCCTCGCTGGTCTGCCTCGCGCTGGGTGTCGAAAGCGCGCTGGCCGTACTCGCGGGGGGCGGGGCGGTCACGCTTGGCGCGGCGCTGTCGGCCGGTTGGTCGCTGCGACGCGATGTGGTCCCTTCCGGGGTCGCGCTGGCCCGAATGTTCGGCGGCGTGGTCCTCAAGTGGGTGCTGGTCTTCACCGTGTTTTCCCTGGGTCTCCTCCTCTGGCGCCTTCCTGCGCTGCCTCTTCTGGTCGGAGTCCTGGTCGCGCTGGCCGCGCAGTTCGTCGCGATGGCCCGACGCTGAAACCCCAATTCAACTTGAAAGGTCTGTACCTATGGCGGCGGGCGAGCACCACGAACTCACTCCCACGAGTTACATCCAGCACCATCTGCAGAACCTCACGGCTTCGGTCGGCGAGGGGAGCTTCTGGACGCTGCATGTCGACACCCTGATCACCTCGGTGACGCTAGGGCTGGTGATCGTCTTTGCGTTCTGGGCCGGTACCCGAAAGGCCACCGCCGGCGTTCCCGGCAAGTGGCAGGCCTTCGTCGAGATCATGCTCGAGTTCGTCGACAAGCAGGTCCGCGACACCTACCACGGTTCCAGCAAGCTGGTGACGCCGATCGCGATCACGCTGTTCTTCTGGATCCTCATGATGAACCTGCTGAAGATGATCCCGGCAGACTTCATCGCCCTTCCGCTGGAAGCCATGGGCGTGCCGTACTGGAAGCCCGTGCCGACCGCCGATGTCAACGCCACGCTCGGCATGTCCATCAGCGTCTTCTTCCTGATGCTCTTCTTCGCCTTCCGCGCGAAGGGCCTCGGCGGTTTCACCCACGAGTTCCTGACCGCACCGTTCGGCAAGTGGATGATGCCCTTCAACCTCCTGCTCAACACCGTCGAGTGGCTGAGCAAGCCGGTGTCGCTGGCCATGCGACTGTTCGGCAACATGTTCGGCGGCGAAATCGTCTTCCTGCTCATCTGGGTGCTCGGCGGTGCCGGCATCCTGGGCGCCCTCGCAGGCGGTGCGTTCGGCCTCGGCTGGATGCTGTTCCACCTGCTGGTGATCCCGCTGCAGGCCTTCATCTTCATGATGCTGTCGATCGTGTATTTCAGCCTTTCGGAAGATGCGCACTAAGCGCCGCTTCCTGCAGACCCCACTTCATTTCGTCTCACCCTTCCACCCTTAAGCACTCGTTTCGGAGAACACCATGGAAATCCTCGCCCACCTCGCTTCGGTTCAGGCTTCGACCGTTCTGGCCGTCGGCATCATGATCGGCCTCGCCGCCCTCGGCGCCGGTATCGGCCTGGCCATCATGGCCGGCAAGTTCCTGGAATCGGCCGCCCGCCAGCCGGAACTGATCCCGGTCCTGCAGGTCCGCATGTTCATCACCGCCGGCCTGATCGACGCCGCGTTCATCATCACGGTCGCCGTGGCCCTGCTGCTCGCCTTCGCCAACCCGCTCGCCTCGGCCCTGCTGGCCGAAGCCGCGCGTCTGGCTGGCTGATCCAGTCTCAACGGATCGACGACGCGCACGGCCCGTCCGTGCCGCGTCGTGGCTGAAAGGACGGGCGCCTCCTGGCGCCCTTTCCCGTCACCTCAGGCAGAGCTACATCCATGAATATCGGTCTCACCCTATTCGCCCAGGCGCTCGCGTTCGCCGGTCTGATCTGGATCATCGCGACCAAGATCTGGCCGCCGCTGCTCAAGGCCATCGAAGAGCGCCAGCAGAAGATCGCCGAAGGCCTTGCCGCCGCCGACAACAGCCAGGCGCTGTTGCAGCAGGCGGAAGAGAAGGTCAACGAAGAGCTGAAGCTCGCCCGCAGCAAGGCCAACGAGATCATCGAACAGGCCCACCAGCGCGCGAACCAGATCATCGACCACGCCAAGAACGAAGCCGTGGCGGAAGCCAACCGGCAGAAGTCGCTGGCCGAGGCCGAGATCGCCGCCGCCGCCAACCGTGCCAAGGAAGACCTGCGCAAGCAGGTGTCCGCCCTGGCCGTGTCCGGTGCCGAGAAGCTGCTGAAGCGCGAAATCGACGCCAACGCCCACAAGGCGCTGATCGACGACCTCGCCGCCCAGCTCTGACGGGATACCACCGATGAGCCAGGCCCTCACTCTCGCACGCCCCTACGCCCGCGCCGCCTACGCGATCGCGCGCGATGCCAATGCCGCCGCGCAGTGGTCCGACGCGCTCGCCTTCGCGGCGCGCGTCGCCGCCGATCCGCGCGTGCAGGCACTGCTCGGCCACCCGCATCTGGGTCGCGCCGATGCCGTCGCGCTGCTGTCGCCGGAGCAGTCCTCCGACGTGTTCGGCGATTTCCTCGCGCTGCTGGCGGACAACCGCCGCCTGCCGCTGCTGCCGGAAATCGCAGGCCTGTTCGAGGAACTGCGCGCCGACGCCGAACGCATCGTCAAGGCGAAGATCACTTCCGCCACCGCGCTGCAGGCATCGGAACTCGACGGCATCAAGGCTGCGCTCAAGCGCCGCTTCGGTCGCGAGGTCGAGCTGCAGACGGCGGTCGACGAGAGCCTGATCGGCGGCGCGGTGATCGACGCCGGCGACGTGGTGATCGACGGCTCGCTGCGCAGCAAGCTCGCCCGGCTGCAAACCGCGCTGGCGCAATAACACACACTTGAAGAGGCGGGCCGCGGTCCGCTTTCAAACCAGGAAACAACCATGGCTACCTCCCAGCTCAACCCGTCCGAAATCAGCGAACTGATCAAGACCCGCATCGAGAAGGTCAAGCTCGCCGCCGAAGCGCGCAACGAAGGCACCGTGACCTCGGTGTCCGACGGCATCGTGCGCATCCACGGCCTGGCCGACGTGATGCAGGGCGAAATGATCGAGCTGCCGAACGGCACCTACGCGCTCGCGCTGAACCTGGAGCGCGACTCGGTCGGCTCCGTGGTCCTGGGTGATTACGAACACCTGCGCGAAGGCGACACCGCCAAGACCACCGGCCGCATCCTCGAAGTGCCGACCGGCCCGGAACTGCTCGGCCGCGTCGTCAATGCGCTGGGTGAAGCGATCGACGGCAAGGGTCCGATCGACGCGAAGGTCTCGGCCCCGGTCGAAACCATCGCCCCGGGCGTGATCTGGCGCAAGTCGGTCGACCAGCCGGTGCAGACCGGTTACAAGTCGGTCGACTCGATGATCCCGATCGGCCGTGGCCAGCGCGAGCTGATCATCGGCGACCGCCAGACCGGCAAGACCGCGCTGGCGATCGACGCGATCATCAACCAGAAGAATTCCGGCATCAAGTGCATCTACGTTGCGATCGGGCAGAAGAACTCGACCATCGCGAACATCGTGCGCAAGCTGGAAGAGAACGGCGCGATGGCCTACACGACCGTCGTCGCGGCCTCGGCATCCGAATCGGCCGCGATGCAGTACATCGCCGCCTACTCGGGCTGCACCATGGGCGAGTACTTCCGTGATCGCGGCGAAGACGCGCTGATCATCTACGACGATCTGTCCAAGCAGGCCGTGGCCTACCGCCAGATCTCGCTGCTGCTGCGCCGCCCGCCGGGCCGCGAAGCCTATCCGGGCGACGTGTTCTACCTGCACAGCCGCCTGCTCGAGCGCGCCGCGCGCGTCTCGGAAGAGTATGTCGAGAAGTTCACCAACGGCGCCGTGAAGGGCAAGACCGGTTCGCTGACCGCGCTGCCGATCATCGAAACCCAGGCGGGCGACGTCTCGGCGTTCGTGCCGACCAACGTGATCTCGATCACCGACGGCCAGATCTTCCTGGAAACCGACCTGTTCAACGCCGGCATCCGTCCGGCCGTGAACGCCGGTATCTCGGTGTCGCGCGTCGGTGGCGCCGCCCAGACCAAGATCATGAAGAAGCTGTCGGGCGGCATCCGCATCGCGCTCGCCCAGTACCGCGAGCTGGCTGCGTTCGCGCAGTTCGCTTCGGACCTCGACGAAGCCACCCGCAAGCAGCTCGAGCGCGGCCAGCGCGTCACCGAGCTGATGAAGCAGAAGCAGTACGCGCCGATGTCGGTCGCCCAGCAGTCGCTGTCGATCTACGCCGTCGACAAGGGCTACATGGACAGCGTGCCGGTGAACAAGATCCTCGCGTTCGAAGCTGGCCTGCAGGCCCATTTCGCCAACAACTACGGCGAGCTGATCGGCAACATCGACAGCACCGGCGCCTGGAACGACGAGATCGAAGCCACCTTCAAGAAGGGCATCGAAGAGTTCGTGACGACCGGCAGCTGGTGACGTCCCGGGGTGCGCCCTCGCGCACCCTTGCGACATCGACTGGCCGATGAGCGTGTGACCTCACGACGGTGGGCCCAGGCCCACCCTACGGGAAGAAAGAGATGGCAGGCGGCAGAGAAATCAAAACCAAGATCAAGTCGGTGCAGAACACCCGCAAGGTGACGCGCGCGCTCGAAATGGTCTCGGCTTCCAAGATACGCAAGGCGCAGGACCGCATGAAGGCCTCGCGTCCGTATGCGCGTGCGATGAAGCAGGTCGTGGGCCACCTGGCCCAGGCGAACTCCGAGTTCCACCATCCGTACCTGGAGGAACGCAAGGAGATCAAGCGCATCGGCTACGTGATCGTCTCGTCCGACCGCGGCCTTGCCGGTGGCCTGAACAACAACCTGTTCCGCAAGCTGCTCGTCGAGATCCGCGACTGGCAGGCGAAGGGCGTCGAAGTCGACGTGGTCACCATCGGCCAGAAGGCCACGGTGTTCTTCCGTCGCATCAAGGTCGGCATGCTCGCTTCGGTCACGCACCTGGGCGACACCCCGCGCGTCGACCAGCTGATCGGCGTGATCAAGGTCATGCTGGATGCCTACACCGCCGGCAGCGTGGACAAGGTCTTCCTCGTCTACAACGACTTCGTGAACACGATGACCCAGCGCGCGGCGTTCGACCAGCTGCTGCCGCTGCCGCCGTCGGAAACCGCGGTCGCCGAACACGACTGGGACTACATCTACGAGCCGAGCGCGCAGGCCGTGCTGGAGCACGTGCTGACCCGCTACATCGAGTCGCTCGTGTACCAGGCCGTGATGGAGAACGTGGCCTCCGAGCACGCGGCGCGCATGGTGGCGATGAAGGCCGCCAGCGACAACGCGACCAAGCTGATCGGCACGCTGAACCTCGTCTACAACAAGGCGCGCCAGGCCGCGATCACCCAGGAAATCTCCGAAATCGTCGGCGGCGCGGCCGCGGTCTGACGACCCGGCACCGCGACGCGACGACACGGCATCGACATCATGCAACAAGACATTTTTGAATCGGGAACCTCCATGAACACCGCCAACACGCAAGGCAAGATCGTCCAGATCATCGGCGCCGTCGTCGACGTCGAATTCCCGCGCGAGCACGTGCCGCGCGTGTACGACGCGCTCAAGGTGCAGAACACCGAGATCACCCTCGAAGTCCAGCAGCAGCTGGGTGACGGCGTGGTGCGCACGATCGCCCTCGGCTCGACCGACGGCCTGAAGCGCAACCTGCTCGCCGACAACACCGGCAAGGCCATCTCGGTGCCGGTCGGCATCGGCACGCTCGGCCGCATCATGGACGTGCTCGGCAACCCGATCGACGAGGCCGGCGCGGTCAAGTGCGACACCACCTGGGAAATCCACCGTGCGGCCCCGTCGTACGAAGACCAGGCGTCGACCACCGAACTGCTGGAAACCGGCATCAAGGTCATCGACCTGATGTGCCCGTTCGCGAAGGGCGGCAAGGTCGGCCTGTTCGGCGGCGCCGGCGTCGGCAAGACCGTGAACATGATGGAACTCATCAACAACATCGCGACCGAGCACAGCGGTCTGTCGGTGTTCGCCGGCGTGGGCGAGCGTACCCGCGAAGGCAACGACTTCTACCATGAAATGCAGGAATCCGGCGTCGTCAACGTCGCCGAGCCGGAGAAGTCGAAGGTGGCCATGGTGTACGGCCAGATGAACGAGCCGCCGGGCAACCGCCTGCGCGTCGCGCTGACCGGCCTGACCATGGCCGAGTACTTCCGCGACGAAGGCCGCGACGTGCTGCTGTTCGTCGACAACATCTACCGCTACACCCTGGCCGGCACCGAAGTGTCCGCGCTGCTGGGCCGCATGCCGTCGGCGGTGGGTTACCAGCCGACCCTCGCCGAGGAAATGGGCGTCCTGCAGGAGCGCATCACCTCGACCAAGACCGGTTCGATCACCTCGATCCAGGCCGTGTACGTGCCTGCGGACGACCTGACCGACCCGTCGCCGGCGACCACCTTCGCGCATCTCGATGCCACCGTCGTGCTGTCGCGCAACATCGCGTCGCTCGGCATCTACCCGGCCGTGGACCCGCTGGACTCGACCTCGCGCCAGCTCGACCCGAACGTGATCGGCAACGAGCACTACGACACCGCCCGTCGCGTGCAGTCGACGCTCCAGAAGTACAAGGAGCTGAAGGACATCATCGCGATCCTGGGCATGGACGAACTGTCGGAAGACGACAAGCTGGCCGTGTCGCGCGCCCGCAAGATCGAGCGCTTCTTCTCGCAGCCGTTCACGGTCGCCGAAGTGTTCACCGGCTCGAAGGGCAAGTACGTGTCCCTCAAGGACACCATCCGCGGCTTCAAGGGCATCGTCGACGGCGAATACGACCACCTGCCGGAGCAGGCCTTCTACATGGTCGGCTCGATCGAAGAAGCCGTCGAGAAGGCGAAGAAGCTGGCGGCGTAAGCCGCGCGTAGGGTGGGCCTCGGGCCCACCATTGCGAGATCCCGGATGCGCATGCGCGTCCGGGGTTGCGAGTAGAGCGGCGGGCCGAAGCCCGCCCTACAGGAATCGATACCCATGGCCACCATCCGTTGCGACATCGTCAGCGCCGAAGCCGAGATCTTCCATGGCGAAGCCACGCTGGTCGTCGCCACCGGCGAAGAAGGCGAGCTCGGCATCGCGCCGCGCCACGCGCCGCTGATCACCCGCCTGAAGCCCGGCAAGGTCGTCGTGACCCAGCCGAACGGCGAAGTGCTCGACTTCGCGATCTCCGGCGGCATCCTCGAAGTGCAGCCGCAGGTCGTGACCGTGCTGGCCGACACCGCGGTGCGTGCGAACGACATCGACGAAGCGGCCGTCCGCGCGGCGATGGAAGAAGCCAAGCGCGCCCTGGCGCACAAGGATCCGAAGATGAGCGCCGAGGAAGCCCAGGCGCAGCTGGCGATGAGCCTCGCCCAGCTGAGCGCGCTGGAGCGCCTGCGCAAGAACCTCAAGCACTGAGGTTTCATCTCGCATCCGCGACATACGAAGACACCGGCGCAAGCCGGCGTTTTTCGTTTTTTCGTTTTTCGACTGCATCTCGCAACAGGGTGCGGTACACCGCAGCGCTTTATGCCTGTCGGATGAAAAGCCGGTGCGGTGAACCGCACCTCATGCCTTGTAGACCCAGTGCCGCGACAGCAGGAAGCCGATCACGCCGAGGCTCAGTTCGACCAGCGGCTTCGCCAGCCAGGCCCACTGCAGGCCGAAGACATCGTCGATGTGGCCCAATGCGAGCGTGCTGACCGTGGTCGTGCACAGCCACATGGTGACGAAGCGTCGCAGCTGCGTGCCGCCGATGCGGGTGTCGCTGCCGGCGAAGGTGATGCGGCCGTTGAGCCAGAAGCCGAGGCTCGCACCGCTGATGCGGCCGCAGATGTTCGCGGCTTCCACCGGCAGGCCGAGATGACTGAGCAACACCATCACGCCCCAGTCGACGAGCCATTGCACGCCGCCGATCAGCAGGTAGTGTCCGCCCTGGCGAGGCAGGCTCATCTGGCAGCACTCCGATCACGACGCGGCAGTTCCCACAGCTCGATCTCGTGGAGCACCTGGACGCGCCGCGCGCCTGCGCGACGCAGTCCCGCATCGATGGCGGGCGATGCCGTCTTCCGGTTCACCAATGCCCAGCCGACGTCTTCGCGTGCGAGCAGTGCTGCCCAAGCAGCGCCGCTGGCATCGCGATCGGCCGACGCCGCGTCGGCTGCCAGCGAAGGATCGTGCGGTGAGGTGGTGCGTCCTCGCCCGGCGAGCTCGGCCACGACGTTGCGTGCGGGATCCACGGCGAGTACCGGGCGTGCATCGTCATCCGGGATACGCCGGAACAGCACGCGCTCGGGGATGTATTCGCCGACGACCGCATCGTGCGATGCGCCACTGCGGATCGTGCGCTTCACCACCGCGGCGTGATGGAGCCAGCTCGCGTTCGCCTGGTACGCGAGATTGAGCGCGCAGGCCCCGGCGAACAGCCAGACGGCGACGCGGCGGCCCAGCGTGGCTTCGGCGCCGAAGCACAGCAGCGACAGCAGCAGGATCATGCCCGGCCATGCATAGCGCGCGTACTGCATCGGCAGCAGTGGCAACAGCACACAGGCGGTGACGGCAAGGAACAGCCCGCCGTGCGCGGGACGAACGATGCGCAGCAGCCAGAGGCCAGCCAGCAGGATCAGGCCGAAGCCGAGCCCGCCCGGCCAGCCTTCGACATAGCGCGCGGTGTCGAACGTGATGCGCCAGAGGATGTCCGGGCCGAAGCCCGCGTGCCAGCGCGGATCGTGGAACTGTTCGCGCGGAAAATACGGGGAGCCGAACACCTGGTTGAACATCGGCAGCAGCGGGTTGCCGGTCGCGAGCCACGCATGCACGTGGCTCGAGATTGACAGCGCAACCGTGGACGCGAATGCGAGCGGCAGCCAGCGCCAGGGAATCCAGGCGCGATGACGCCACAGCGCGTACAGCAGGAGGGGCAGTGCCGCGACGCCATGCACCAGCTTCAGTGCGAACAGGCCGGCGACCAGGATCGTGCCAGCGAAGAGACCGCGGGGCACACGCAAATCGACGGGTGCGGCGAGGATCAACGCCACCAGCGCAAGCAGCACTGCGGTGGAGGCCAGCTCGGTCTGCATGCCTGCCGCCATCCACGCCAATGGCGGGAAGGTGGCGAACATCGCGACCGCGAGCCAGCGTTCGAGCGCAGTGGCGCGCATCGCCACCGCAACCGGTCCGCCCACCAGTGCGGCGATCAGCACCAGCCACAGCGCATTCAAGGCGCCGTGCGCGTCCTGTCGCCCCAGCACGAACGCGATCCCGTGCAGGGCATCGCCGGCCCAGGGTGCGTAGGACCAGACCTGGTACTCGGCCGCGGGCATGTAACGCCCGTGTTGCATCAGCTGCATCGGCAGGTTGAGGTGGTAGCCGAGATCGTCGGACTGCAGCGTGGGGATCCAGCAGGCCACGGAGGCCACGCCAAGCACCATCACCGCCCAGGCAGCGGCGCGTGGAGAGGCGCCGACGGCCTCGCGCCATCGAGCCGATGCCTCCCGTGCGGCGCCGACCAGCGACCGTCGACGTAGTGCGATCGGCAAGAGCAACAGCACTGCCCAGACAGCCGGGTGGTGCATCGGCCAGGTCAGCGTCCATCCGGCGAGCATACCGATGAGGATCAGACCGAGCACGGTGGCCATCGCGTGGCGACCGGCTGGTTTTCCGGGCAGCAGGGCATCGCCGATGACCCACGATGTGGTGCCGAGCAAAGCGACGGCAAGCACGGGCATCGGCCCGGAGTAGGCGATGAGCGCCAGCAGCCAGACCAGGGCGAAGGCGGTCGCCGCGCTGCAATGCCGCCAGCGGCGCAACGGCCACGCGATGAGCCAGACAATCGCCGCAAGGACCAGCGACAACAGGACGCGTTCGACCGGGAGTTCGCGCCAGACGTCATTCACGACAAGGCCGACGGCAGTCGCCAGCACGCCTGCCAGGGCCAGCAGCGGGCCGGGACGAGCGAATGGCGACGGCGGACGGGCGTCGGTGGCGACTTCCATGCAGACCAGGGGAGGCGGAGGCGCAGGCATCGTAGCAGCCGGGCCGGGCGGCATCGGTAGAATGCCCGGATCAACGTTCAGGAGTTCCCATGGCCGCGTCCCTCCACGTCGTCGTCCTCGCCGCAGGCGAGGGCAAGCGCATGAAGTCCGCCTTGCCCAAGGTGCTGCAGAAGGTCGCCGGCGTGCCGATGCTCGGCCATGTCATCGCCACCGCGCGCCAGCTGACGCCCGAAGGCATCCACGTGGTGTACGGCCATGGCGGTGATCAGGTGCGCGCCGCGTTCGCCGACCAGCCCGACCTGCACTGGGCCGAGCAGACCGAGCGCAAGGGCACGGGACATGCCGTGCAGCAGGCGATGGACGGCGTGCCCGACGATGCGCGCGTGATCGTGCTCTATGGCGACGCACCGCTGAACCGCGCCGCGACGCTGCGGCAGATGCTCGCGATCGATGCGCCGCTGGTCGGGCTCACCACCGAGATGGAGAATCCGTTCGGCTATGGTCGCGTGGTGCGCGACGCGCAGGGCCATGTCGCGGCCATCGTCGAGGAAAAGGATGCCGACGAAGAGCAGCGCCGCATCCACCTGGTCTACACCGGCGTGATCGTCGCGCAGGCCGCCGCGCTGAAGCGCTGGCTCGCGGGCCTGAAGAACGACAACGCGCAGGGCGAGTACTACCTCACCGACGTGTTCGCCGCCGCCGCGCACGAATTCACCCCGGCAGAAATCGTCATTGCCGAGGACCCGCAGGAAACCGAAGGCGCCAACGATCCGTGGCAGCTCGCACAGCTCGAACGTGCGTTCCAGCTGCGCGTCGTGCGCAAACTCTGCGTCGATGGCGCGCGCTTCGTCGATGTGCATCGCGTCGACGTGCGCGGCGAGGTCATCGTCGGCCGTGATGTCGAGATCAATGCCAATGTCGTGTTCGAAGGCCGCGTGGTGCTCGGCGACAATGTGCGCATCGGCCCGTTCTGCCGGCTGAAGGATGTCGAACTCGCTGCTGGCACCGAAGTGCGCGCGCACTGCGACCTGGAAGGCGCGAAGACCGAAGGCGCCGTGCACATCGGCCCATTCGCGCGCCTGCGCCCCGGCACTGTGCTCGCCGATGGCGTGCATGTCGGCAATTTCGTCGAGACCAAGAACGCCACGCTCGGCACCGGCAGCAAGGCCAACCACCTGACCTACCTCGGCGACGCGGTGATCGGCTCGGGCGTCAACGTCGGCGCGGGCACCATCACCTGCAATTACGACGGCGCGAACAAGTCCACGACCACGATCGGCGATGGTGCCTTCATCGGCTCCAACAGCGCGCTGGTGGCACCGGTCGCCATCGGCGAAGGCGCGACGATCGCCGCCGGCTCAGTGATCAACAAGGACGCAGCGCCGGGCAAGCTCACCGTCGCCCGCGCGAAGCAGATCACCGTCGATGGCTGGAAGCGGCCGGTGAAGAAGCCGAAGACGTGAGTGTTCGGATCGACTCGTCGTCGTAGGGCGGGCTTACAGCCCACCACCCCATCGATGGCGCGGCGTCAATAGTCGATGTCGATCATGGTTCATCGCCGTGGTGATGTTGCAATCGCAATCAGAGCGCCCTGGCGACGCGACTGCATCCTCTGACAGGCTCGTCGCCGCGAATTCGCGATCCATGACTTGTCCGATAAATACATGCGAGCGCTGAAAAGCGCCGGGTTGGATATCCCGGCCAAGCACGCTTCCATTGCCTCGACACGCGGCGAGGACGAGGCCAACAGCGGTCATTCTGCAGCCTGGTCGTCATGTGGGCGCGTGCACATGCGCCGAGCCAATATCAAGGCATGTTCGCCGTGATAAGGCAGACCGGGATGCGCGCGCCGCCTATCCAGGCGTTGCGCCTCGCTCGTCGCGCGGGTGTGTATCCGGATCTCGTTGCTTTTAAAGGGTTTCCTCGATTGACCACGCGGAAAGCCTGTGGCAGCCTCGGTGTTATGCCCCGGGTTGGGGTCTAATCGTAGTTGGGCAACTTCAGCAATGGTAAGTGCTGTGATAACTCAAGAAAGTGCTCTGTCGGCTTGGGCTCAAAATAGTACCGGTGAGCTGCCCCAAGTTTTGGTGGCCGTAGCCCTGCATGAAGCAGATCTTGGGTGGGCGCAGAGCTATTGCCTCAGCTTGGCTACCCATCCCGATGAAAATGTAAGAGGCAATGCCATTCTAGGCTTCGGGCACTTGGCTCGCCGCTTCGGGCAGCTCACCGCGGAGGCCAAACCCATCATCCAGGCAGCCCTCACAGATTCCTCAGCTTTTGTCCGGGGCCAAGCAGTGTCTGCGGCAGATGATGTTGGGCAATTCTTAGGGTGGCAGTTGCCTAACAACTCGTTCAAGTGGATGCCTAACGGCTCCGCTTAACTCCAACGTTAGGCGCCAATGGAGACGGCTCAATGACTGAAAGCATTGCAGAGCGTTCGCTCCAGTACACCCTCCGAGGCGGCGGTGAGCGCAAAGCCCTGGTGGTCCGCATCTTCTCGCCCTTCATCGTGCCCGCCGGTAGTGTCAACTTTGAGGTTGATGGTGTGGTAGCGGGATGCCGCTGGGAGCTCGACGGACTGCCGGAGAGAGTGTCAGACACCACTTATGGCGCTGATGCCGTTCAAGCTCTGCAGCTGGCGGTCAACGTTGAGGGAGTATTGGCCAGCCTGCGAGGCAAGTATGATTTCTACTTCCCGTCCGGCGAGCCGTACTTCGGTGATTAGGCAATTCACCATGCTGGTGTTGGCGCCTAACAATTCATTCAAACCGAAACCCCTTCGGGGCATGGCCTATTTCAGGTATTGGCGCCCATGAGGAAAATTCTGCTCACCTTGGTTTTTCTGGCTGGTTGCAACGCGTCGGATACTCGGGTGGCGACGCAGTGTGAGCCTTTCGCGGGCCTGACTGGCACGCCGGGAACAGCGCAGGACAAGGCGCTCTTGAAACGTGCGTCAGCAGACTTCTGCGCAGTGCTCGCCGGGAAGACGCCACCCCATGCACGGCTGGACCCAGGGGGCGGTCCGTCGGACGGGGGAACGCTGCTATATCACGGCGATGGATACACGCTCACTGCGCTGCGAAGCCTGTCGTCCTTTGGGTCGGTGCGCGGTGTCATTGAGGGCCCAGTGCTCACGTTCACGGAGCCATTTGCCCCGGGTCACACCCGGGAGATCACTCAAACCCGCTTTGTCGCTGTGCCGGCGCAGTAGCATGGGTGTCAGGAATTCGTCCAAGCCGACCTCGCTTCGCGGCGCGGCTCAACTCAGGCGTTAGGTGCCGCATGAAGCTGGTCGGATTCTCGATTGCTGAAGACTTCATTGCGCTGGAGCGCAACCCTGAGCGTTATGACCTCCATAACAACTTTGACTTTCAAGGCTTGTCGTACAACCCGCCGCAACGGACGCTGGACCTGCGCTGGCGTCGCGGTGTCGGGGAGTGGGTAAAGCCGACGGAGCCATCCGAGTTGCTCCTCTCCTTTACCGGAGTGTATTTGTTCAAAGCCCAAGAACGAGATCCGGCCATGCCGTTCACGGAGGATGACTGCCTTGACTCCATCGGCTTCATCTGGGATGAACTCGTGGCCGAGATGCGGGGGTTCACTTCAAACCAACCAGGAGAGGGCTGCACGCATCTCGTGGCTACTTTCATGAGCGGCTTTAGCATTAAGGTCGGCGCCGATTCCGTGGTCTTGCATTCCGCAGGCGGGGCCTGACAATTCATTCAAGCCGAACCCGCTTCGCGGGCGGTTCAGTACTCCAGCTTCTCCAGCCAGCTGGTTGACAATTCAAGCAAGCTGAATCGGCTCCGCGGCGCGTCACAACTCGGGCGCGATCCCCTTGGGCTTCACGCATGGATCACATCAGGATCACTTGCTGATCATGCGCAGGAACCAGCATCGCCTCACGAATCGGCGGAGCGAAAATGGGCAATTTCCCGTATGAGTGCTCTCGCGGCCTGTGCAGAATCTTTCTCAGGTCGGCGATAGCGATGAATGCACTGTTCCTTGTGGCAGTACTTCGTCAATGCACTGTTGTTCATGGGGATGGCCCAGGGGGCCTTGGTGAAGTGGTCATCAAGGGATTGCTGGCGCAATTTTCGATCATCATGTTCGTGTTTGCGGCCGCAAGCGCGCACGCGGTTTCGAGATGCCAGAAAACTGCATTTCTTCCGTTTTGTGCGTTCATGTTCAGCACACTGGTTCTTGTGGCAATTTTTTCTTTCTCGATTCAGGACGCCTGTTCGAACAACGAGGGCTACTGCAAGCAGTGGCGCATGGATTTTTCCGGGAAAGACCGGCGCAGATTGTCTTCACGGACGCCACTTTCATCATGGAACTCAAGGGGCTTCACGTCGGAGGGTTCAGTGGCGGCAGGTCAGACCGGCTGACTGATCCAGCCCGACCCGGACTCTGGTTGATTCATCATGTACCGGCGATCATGCATCTGCGGCTGTCTGGTAGCGCTGTCGAAGAATCGGCTTGCCGTCGATCATCGTCGTAACCACCGTATGCGATGCCTGCGATTCCGCAACGAACGCGATGGATCGTCTGGCGGGAAGCCGTGACGCGCACAGTGCCAGCGTCACCTGGCCGGCATCGACCTCGCACGAGAATCCGATCGGCAGGTCCAGCGTGTTGCGGAAACGCAGGTCGCGGTGGCCGTAGACCACCGTGGCGTCGGCGCCGAGCGGTGCGAAGCGCGTCGCGTCGGTGTAGATGTCGAGGCTGTGCGGATGGCGTTCGACGATCTCGAGCCCGCATTCCAGCGCGGCGACGTAAAGCAGTCCACTGAGCTGGCACAGGCCGCCGCCGATGCTGGCAGCGACCTCGCCGCCGACCAGCGTGCGTCCGGCACGATAGCCACGCGAGACGATCGGCGGACCGACGATGCGCGCGAACGAGAAAACCTTGCCGGGTGCGATGCGCGTGCGTTGCAGCGCATCGGCGGCGAGGCGCAGGTTGTGGCGTTTCGCCTCGGCGGTCGGCGTCTCGTGGATGACCTGGGTCCAGGCATGCACCTTCGGCAAGTGGTGCGGCGCGTCGGCACGGGCGAACTGCAGATCGCGACGAAGTGCGTCGCGTGCCAGCATGCGGGCCTGCAGCAGGCGTGCGCGCGGCGTGTCCGGCAAGGCGCGAAACAGTCGACGCAGCATCGTCAGGTCCGCCGCAGTGCAATCAGCTGATACGAGGCCAGCGGCCGCAGCAACCGGCACAGGGCACGATCGAGGCGTGCGCAGAGCGGGCGCCAGCGCACCGGGACACGGTGCAGCGGCAGCATCAGCATGCCGCGCGCGGATTCGATGGTGAACAGCGGTGCCATCCGGCGCAGTTCGCCAAGATCATGGGCCGAATGCCCGTGCCAGCCGGCGATGTCGGAGCGATGCGGCCGTAGCCGGCGACGCAGGCGACCGGGCACATCGATCAGCAGCAGGCCGCCGGGCGTGAGGCAGCGTGCCGCTTCCGCGAACAGCATGCGCAATTGGTCGTCGCGCAGATGCATCGCGAGGTGGAAGCAGAACACGCCAGCGAGCGTCGCATCACCGATCGGCCACGCGGTCGCGTCGGCGCGCGCGAATCCGCGATCAGGATGCGCATCACGGGCCAGGCGCAGCATGCCGGCCGCCAGGTCGATGCCGACATCCGCATGGTCGCTGAAACGGCCGTCGCCACAGGCGAGATCCAAGACAAGTCCTGGTGGCCGTGCGGGCAGCGTGGCCTGCAGCCAGCGACGTTCCTCGGCATCGATGAAGCGCCCGTAGCTGTTGCCGAAGCGATCGGCGCGATACGCCGTCGCGATGCGCTCGTAGTAATCCGCAGCCGAATGCTGCGGCGCTTGGGGGTCGCCTGGCATGTTCCGTGCGCGCCTCCCCGGCGTTCGTCCGGCGCAGGATAGCGCGCAGCCCGGGGCGCGTCAGCGTGCAGGCAGGCTCAGGCTGACCAGCAGGCCGCCGCCCTCGCGATTCTGCAGGGCGATGCGGCCGCCGTGGGCCTCGATGATGTCGCGGCACAGCGCCAGCCCCAGGCCGGTGCCGTGCCGCTTGGTCGAATAGAACGGCAGCAGCGCCTGCGAGAGCACCGCATCGCTCATGCCGCTGCCGCGGTCGAGGATGTCGATGCGCCACTGTTCCGGCAGCCGGCGCAGCTGTACCTGCACGTCCTCGGGCGGCGAGCCGGATTCGTGCGCGTTCTTCACCAGGTTGAGCAGCGTCTGTTCGAACTGCGGGATGTCCACGTGCGCAACGTCGTCGGCATGCGCGCCATCCCAGGCAAACTCCACCTGGCTGCGCAATTGGGCGAAGAAACGGCCCCAGGCCAGCGGCTCCAGCCGCGGCGCAGGCAGCTTCGCGAAGCGCGCGTAATCGCGGATGAAGCCTTCGAGGTGGCGGGCGCGGCCTTCGATGGTGGCCAGCGCGGTGGGCAGCCGCTCCAGTTGGCCGCGTTTGAGCAGCTCGGCGCTGGAATGCGCGAGCGAGGCGATCGGCGCCAGCGAATTGTTGAGCTCGTGGCTGATGACGCGGATCACCTTCTTCCAGGTCTGCACTTCCTGCCGGCGCAGCTCGGCAGTGAGCTGGCGCAGCAGCACCAGTTCGTGGCGGCGGCCGTTGAGACGAAAGCCGCGTCGCGAGAGATGGAAGATGTCCTCGTTGTCCTCGTCGCCCACCGCGAAGATGCCGTCGCCGCCGCGATCGATGGCATCGCGCAGCGGTTGCGGCGCTGCGGACAGGATGTCCTCGAACGCGCGGCCTTCGAGTCGACGGCCATCGCCGAGCAGTTTCCGCGCGGCGAGATTGCCCAGCACGATGTGCCCGGATTCGTCGACCAGCACCATCGCGACCGGCGTGTTCTGCACCAGCGTGTCGAGCAGCAGTTCGCGCTGCACCAGCGACACGCGCTGCTCCCGCAGGGCGTCGCCGAGCGCGTTGTGCGCGTCGACCAGTTCGACCAGTTCGCTGTACTTGTCCCAGGTGATGCCGAAGCCGAAATCGCCGTCGCGGTAGCTGGCCACGGTGCCGGCGAGGGCCCGGAACAGCGCGCGCATGGGTGTGACCGTGCGCCACAGCTTCCAGCCGAACAATGCGGACACCAGCAGCGCGGGGATCAGTGCGGCCGCCCACTCCGGCAGCCAGCGTGTCAGCACCGCGGACGACAGCGACGCGAGCAGGATGCACAGCACGCCCAGGACGATCAGGCGCAGGGTCAGCGGCAGCAGGCGGAGGATGTGCATGGGAAGCCGGCTCAATCGCGCGCGATGCCGAGGCGATCGATGCGGCGGTACAGCGCCTGTCGCGACATGCCGAGATCGTTCGCGGCCTGCGCGAGCACGCCGCCGGCGCGCGCGATGGCCGCCTCGATCGTCGCGCGATCGGGCTCGTTCGCATCGCCGTTGCCGGCCGCGACGGGCGCGGCCGCGGGCTGCGCGGGCAGGCCGAGGTCGGCGGACGTGATCCGAGCGCCGCGTGCGAGCAGGGCTGCGCGCTGCAGCGTGTTGCGCAGTTCGCGCACGTTGCCCGGCCAGCGATGCGCGAGCAGCGCGCGCTCGGCCGACGGGTCCAGCGACTTGTCCGCCGGAAGGAAGTGTCGCGCGAGCGGCAGGATGTCGTCCGGCCGCTGCGCCAGCGCGGGCAGGCGCACTTCGATCGCGTTGAGACGGTAGTAGAGATCCTCGCGGAACTGCCCGGCGGCGATCATTGCCGGCAGGTCGGCATTCGTCGCACTGACCACGCGCACCTTGACTTCGCGTTCGCGATTACCGCCCAGGCGCTGGAAACGCCCGGTTTCCAGCACGCGCAGCAGCTTGATCTGCCCGGCGAGCGGCAGCGTGCCGATTTCGTCGAGGAACAGCGTGCCGCCGTCGGCGGCTTCGAACTTGCCTTCGCGCGCGCGGTTCGCGCCGGTGTACGCGCCCTGTTCGGCGCCGAACAATTCGGCTTCGATCAGGTCCGCCGGCAACGCGCCACAATTCACGGCCACGAACGGGCCGCCGGAGGCCGGCGAGTTGGCATGCACGATTTCCGCCATGCGTTCCTTGCCCGCGCCATTCGGCCCGGTGATCAGCACCGGCAGGTCCGAGCGCGCGACCTGGCAGGCCAGGTTGAGTGCTGCAGCGGTCATCGGGTCGGCATGCACGAAGCCGCGCAGGTCGAATTCGCCGAGCGCGGCGCGACGGCGCTGTTCGCCCGCGTTGCAGCGCGCGAGCTGCTGGCGCGTCTGCGACAGTTCCAGCAGGTTGTTCACCGTCGCCATCAGCTTGCGATCGTCCCACGGCTTGGCGAGGTAGTCGGCGGCACCGGCCTTGACCAGGTCGACCGCCGCTTCCAGGTGCGTCCACGCCGTGAGCAGGATCACCGGCAGGTCCGGATGCCGCGCGCGGATTTCGCGGAACAAGGCTTCGCCTTCTTCGCCCGAGGTCGTGTCGGCCTCGAAGTTCATGTCCTGCACCACGAGGTCGATGGCGCCATCCTGCAATGCCGCCAGGCCGCTCTGCGGACCGTCGGCGGTGAGGGTGTCGATGTCGTGCAGCGCGAACAGTGTTTCGAGCGCGGTCGCGACTGCGGGGTTGTCGTCGATGACGAGGATCGTGGGCATGTGGACAGGTTAACTCAGGCGATGCGCGTCGCGCGGCGGTCGATGGTCATGTCTCACACGCTGCGCGTGGCGATCGCCGGCGGCACCGCGGCGGCGCGACGCGCCGGACCGAAGACCGCGACCTGGCCCAGGAACCACAGCACGACCGCGCCGATGGGCAGGTACAGCATCGGCAGCCGCGGCAGTTCGTAGTAGGCCATCAGCAACTGGTTCAATCCGAAGGCACCGAGCATGCCCAGCACGATGCCCGCAGCGGTGAGCAGGAAGTTCTCGGTCTGGAAATAGCGCAGGATCTGCGATCGCGTCGCGCCCAGCGCGCGGCGCACGCCGATCTGCTTGGTGCGCTGCTGCACCCAGAAGCTGGCAAGCCCGACGATGCCCAGCGCCGTCACCACCAGCAGCGCCGCGCAGACCGAGGCCAGCAGCCACACCATCGCACTGTCCTGGCGGTAGTAGCGCGCCTTGACGTCGGCGAAGGCATGTTCGGCGAGGATGATGCGATTGGGATTGGTGCGCTTGAGGCTGGCGACGGCTGCCTTCAGCACTTCATCGCGACGTTCCGGCGTGGTGCGCAGCACGAAGCGGCCCATCGTCGGGCGCACCGGCAGCAGCATGCTGTTGTAGGCGTGCGCCGGGCCTTCGTTGTCGTTCGGACGGATCAGGCGTTCGACCACGCCGACGATCGGCACCGGCTTTTCGCCCCAGCTGTCGTGCAGCAGCTTGCCGATCGGGTTCTGTCCCGGGAACAGCGCCTCGGCCATCTCGCGGGTGACGATGGCGGCAGGAATGCTCGTGACCTTGTTGCTGTTGAGCGCGCCCCAGTCGACGTATTCCTCGGGCAGGAAGGCCCGGCCGGCCACCACGCGCAAGCCGAAGGTGTCGACCATTTGTTCGTCGCCGAGATAGACCGCGACATTCAGGCTCGGCACCGGCTGGTCCGGACGGATGGAGACCGAGGTGTTCCACGAGGAGTTGTCGAACGGCAGGTGATTGGTCGCGGTCGCGGCCTTCACGCCGGGAATCGCACGCAGCGCGGCCAGGTCGACCTTGTAGCGCGCATCGGCGTTGTCGTCGCGGCCGATGCCGGCGCTGTTGATGCGCACGATCTCTTCATCGGCCAGTCCGGTCGGCCGGTTGACGCGCTCGACGCGCGTACCGATGAGGAACAGCGCATTGCAGATGATCGCGCAGCTGAGTGCGATTTCCAGCACGATCAGCGATGCGGCGGTCTTGTGCCGGCGCAGGGTGGAAAGGATGGGGCGGATGTCCATGCGAACCTCGGTGGTGTCTCCTTCCCCCGCATGCGGGGGGAAGGGAGTGGGTTATTGCGACTTGAGCTGGATGGCCGGAGTGATCTGGCATGCGCGCCAGGCCGGCAGCAGGCCGGCGAGCAGGCTGGCGACCACGGTCAGCACGATCGTGATCAGCAGCATGCTGCCGTCGAAATGCACGTATTCGGCGTAGGTCGTCGGCTGCTGGCGAACCGCCCACAGACCGACCATCGCCAGGCCGAGGCCGAGCGCACCGCCGGCGACACCGATCATGCCGGCCTCGACCAGGTATTGCGCGAAGATGTCGCGTCGCGTCGCGCCGAGCGCACGCCGCACGCCTATCTCCGACGAGCGCCTCAGGAACTTCGCAAGCAGCAGGCCGATGGTGTTGAGCAGGCAGACTGCGAGGAAGCCGAACGCCAGCCAACTCTGCAGGCGCACGTCGGGAGGCACTGCGCCGTTGATGTCCAGCCATGCCATGACGTTGTCGAGGCTAACGTTGTCCGGGCGCTCGAAGCGTCCGGCGGCGCGTTGCTGCGCGGAGTACTGCGCGAGGTAGCGACGGTAGGCGGCGGCCTTCTCCGGCGTCGACAGTTCCACCCAGTACTGCAGCCAGGAGCACGGGGCATTGACGCCGGTATTGCCTTCCTCGTCGTCGGCGTCGCTGTTGCCCCAGCAGTTCATGTTGCCATTGGGATTCATGCGGGTGTCGCGGCTGGTCCAGAACGGCACGAACAGCAGTTCAGGCGAGCCGTGGCTGTCGCCGGTCACGTCGTAGAACTTCGGGGTCATCTCCCATTCGTCGATCACGCCGATCACGCGGAAGTCGTGGCGTTCGAGGCGAACCGTCTTGCCGATCGCGGACGTATCGCCGAACAGCTGTTCCTTGAGCTTCTTCGCGATCACGACGACACGCGCACGGGCCTTGTCTTCCTCGGCGGTCCAGGCGCGACCTTCGAGCATCGGCACTTCGAACATCGGGAAGAAGTCGGCGGTCGTGTAGCGCGCATCGGCATAGAAGGGATCCATGCCGGGTTTCTGCGGCTCCAGGGCCACGCTGCCGCCGGTCATCAGCGCCTGGCGTTCGCCCTTCGCTTCGCGCAGCAGCGCTTCGGCATCGAAACGCGTCATCTGCCATTCGGGATCTTCGCCGGGCTGATAGCTGTCCTTGCCGCGCGGATCGATGCGCGGATAGAACAGCTTGTCGCTCTTTTGCGGGATCGGATCGCCGGACAGCACGTGGAACACGGTGAGCGTGGTCATGCTGGCGCCGATGCCGAGCGCGATCGCCAGCACCATCAGCGCGGTCAGCGCCTTGTTCCGCCGGAAGCTGCGCAGGGCGAGCTTGAGGTAATAGCCGAACATGGCGGTCTCCTCAGACGCTGGCGGTCTGCGTGGTCGCGGCGCTGCGCACAAGGCCGGCTTCGCGCTGCAGGTCGGTGGCCATGCCGTCGACGATGTGCACGTTGCGCTGCGCGCGCGCGGCCAGTTCGGGGTCGTGGGTCACCATGACGATCGTCGTGCCCTGGCCGTTGATCTCTTCCAGCAACTCCATGACGCTGCGCGCCATCTGCGAATCGAGGTTGCCGGTCGGTTCGTCGGCGAGCAGCAGGCGCGGGCTGCCTGCGAGCGCGCGCGCGATCGCCGCGCGCTGCTGCTGGCCGCCCGACAATTCCGACGGATAGTGCTTCATGCGCGAGCCGAGGCCGACACGCGACAGGGCGTCCTCGATGCGCTGCCTGCGCTCGGCGGCTGCCATGCCGCGATAGCGCAGCGGCGCGTCGACGTTGTCGAACAGGTTGAGATCCGGGATCAGGTTGAAGCCCTGGAAGATGAAGCCGATCTTGCGGTTGCGCAGCTTCGAGCGCGCGTCGTCGCCGAGCTTGCTCACGTCCTCGCCGTCGAGCAGGTAGGTGCCGCCGGTGAATTCCTCCAGCAGGCCCGCGATGTTGAGGAAGGTGGTCTTGCCCGAGCCGGAAGGCCCGGTGACCGCGACGAATTCGCCTTCGCGCACATGCAGGTCGAGCGAGCGCAGCGCGTGCGTTTCGACCAGCTCGGTGCGATAGACCTTGGTGACGGCTTGCATGTGCAGCATGGGGAACTCCGGAAGGCTAGAAGGGACGCGTGCTGGAAAGGGGCGCGCTTGGGGTGATGGAAAAAGGAACGGCGGACCGGGCAAGCATTCGCGACGCGCTTGGGAGAGAGAGGACCGTGCGCGCGGCGAAGCCTTGCGTCAGCCGCCGATCCGGAAACGGGGCGGCATCGACGGCGTGGCGAGGAACTGGAGCCGGCGGCGCGGACGATGCAACTGCGCATCGTTGGCGGAGGGTGCGAACACCTGCTGGTGCAGGGGCAGGCGGACGGCTTCGACCAGATCGTCGGCGGACCAGCCCAGTGCCGTCGGGAACGCGCTGTCCGCGAAGTGATCGTGCTCGATGTCGAGCGGTGCGTAGCCGGGGAAGGGGAGGTCGGTGGCGTTGCTGGGGATCGGCTGGGGGGATTGGACGTGCATGTCATTCTCCGGAGATGCGGATGCGTTCGGCGTCGCCGAACAGGTCGCTGCCGGACACCACGATGCGGTCTCCGGGTTTTGCGCCGTCGACGATCTCGACTGCGCCGAGGCTGCTGACGCCGGTGCGCAGCGGGCGCTTCACGGCGACGGAACCGTCCATGACGTAGGCACTGTTGCCCCCGCCCTGGTCGATGAAGGGGCCGCGCTCGACCATCAGCACGTCGCGACGCGTGTCGAGCACGATGCGCGCGCTGAGGCGCTGGTTCTGGCGCAGCGAAGGTGGCTGCTTATCGGTGAAGCGAAGGCGTGCGGCGACTTCGCCGTTCACGACTTCCGGCGAGACCGCGGAGATGGCGGCCGCGAAGGTGCCGGTGTTGCCGCTGACCTCGGCCGGGATGCCGATGCCCAGGTCGCGGGCGAAGCTTTCCGGCACCTTGATCTCGACTTCGAAGACCGACAGGTCGACCACGCTGAGCACGGGGGCATTCGCGGCGACGTTCGCGCGCTGCGCGATCATCAGCTGGCCGACCTGGCCGTCGAACGGCGCACGCAGGGTCAGTGCCTCGACCTGGCGCTGCAGTTCGACGACGACCGAACGCTGGCGATCGGCCTGCAGGCGCTTGTTGCGGATGTCCAGGCCAGCGCCCTGGCCCTGCAGCGCGTGTTCCTGGCGCGCCGCCGCGAGGCCGAGGTCGGCCTTCTTCAGGGTGTCCTGCGCGCGTGCCACGTCGATCTGCGCGACCGCGCCGCCCTGGTAGGCGCGCTGGTTGCGTTCGAGGTCGCGCTGCGCGGCGACGCGATCGATGCTCGCCTGGTCGAGCAGCTTGCGGGCGTTCGCGCGGCTGAGCGCGCCGTCCAGTTCTGCACGGCTGGCCTCGGCTTCGAGACTGGCGAGCGTCGATTCCTCCTGCGCGAGGCGGCTGCGTAGTTCCGGGCTGTCGATGGTCGCCAGCGGCTGGCCGCGCTTGACTGCGTCGCCGGCCACGACCTCCAGGGTGACCGTGCCGCCAGCGATGGCGTACAGGGTCGGACTGTTCGCCGAGATGACGCGACCCTCCGCCGACAGGTCGCGGACGAGATCGCCGCGCGTGACCTCGGCGATGCGCAGGCGTGCGCCATCGATCGAACGGCCGCCGCCGCGCCAGGCGGTGACCAGGGTGCCGGCCAGCGCGATGACCACCACGCCGACGCCGATGGCGATCAGGCGGCGACGCGGCTTGCGGCCGCTGTTGGCGAGGGGGCTGTCCTGTGCGGAGGTATCGCGAATGCTCATCGGGGGCCGGTGTGCTGAATGTTTGCCCAGTACTCAGCAAGCCGCGTGCCAACTGCAAGTCATTGTATTTGAATGAAAAAGCCTGTGTCTTCGGGTGTCCGGACGGTGTCCGGACGTGTCCGCGCGGACGGTCCGGCGCGGTTTCGCCGTTACACTACGCGGACAATTCCGGAGGACGGCAGGACATGTGCGGCATCGTTGGCGCGATCGCGGATCGCGATGTGGTTCCAGTGCTCATCGAAGGCCTCAAGCGCCTCGAATACCGTGGTTACGACTCCGCCGGCATCGCCATTGTCGACCAGGGGGCCGAAGCGCCCGCCGACGTCCGCCGCGTGCGCCGCACCGGCCGCGTGGCGGAGATGGAAAGCGCCGCCGCCAGCGAGGCCTTCAGTGCCGGCCTGGGCATCGGCCACACGCGCTGGGCCACCCATGGCGGCGTGACCGAACACAATGCGCATCCGCACATCAGCCACGGCGTGGCGCTGGTGCACAACGGCATCATCGAGAACCACGAAGCCCAGCGCGAGCGCCTGCGCGGGTTGGGCTACAGCTTCGAATCGCAGACCGATACCGAAGTCATCGCGCACCTCATCCATCACTACCTCACCCAGGGCGACGACCTGCTGCAGGCGCTGCAACGCGCGGTGAAGGAACTGGAAGGCGCCTACGCGCTGGCCGTGGTCAGCCGCAAGGAGCCGCACCGCATGGTCTGCGCGCGCATGGGCTGCCCGCTGCTGGTCGGCCTGGGCGAAGGCGAGAACTTCATCGCCTCCGATGTGTCCGCGATCCTCCAGGCCACGCGCCGCGTGATCTTCCTCGAAGAAGGCGACACCGCGGAAGTCACCCGCGAAGGCGTGCGCGTGTTCGCGGCCGACGATGCGGAGGTGAAACGCGAAGTGCACGTCTCCGACGTGTCGCTGGCCTCGCTGGAGCTGGGCCCGTACCGCCACTTCATGCAGAAGGAAATCCACGAGCAGCCGCGCGCGATCGCCGACACCATCGAGGCCATCGTCGATCGTGGCGGCTTCACCCCCGACCTGTTCGGTGCCGACGCCGCGCACGTGCTGCGCAACATCGACGGCCTGCAGATCCTCGCCTGCGGCACCAGCTACTACGCCGGCCTGACTGCCCGCTACTGGTTCGAGGCCATGACCGGCCTGCCGTGCACGGTCGAGATCGCCAGCGAATACCGCTATCGCAAGGTCGTCGCCAATCCCAACCAGCTGATCGTCACCATCTCGCAGTCGGGCGAAACGCTCGACACGATGGAGGCGCTGAAGTACGCCAAGTCGCTCGGCCACGACAAGACGCTGTCGATCTGCAACGTGCCGGAAAGCGCGATCCCGCGCGCCAGCAAGCTGGTGTTCTACACCCGCGCCGGTGCCGAGATCGGTGTCGCATCGACGAAGGCCTTCACCACCCAGCTGGTCGCGCTGTTTGCGCTCACCGCGACGGTGGCGAAGGTGCAGGGCAAGCTCAAGCCCGAGCAGGAAGCCGAGCTGCTCGATGCGCTGCGCCACCTGCCGGGCAGCGTGCAGCATGCGCTGAACCTCGAACCGCAGGTCGCGATCTGGTCGGAGCGCTTCGCGCCCAAGCAGCACGCGCTGTTCCTCGGTCGTGGCATCCATTACCCGATCGCCCTGGAAGGCGCGCTCAAGCTCAAGGAAATCTCCTACATCCACGCCGAGGCCTATCCGGCCGGCGAGCTCAAGCACGGCCCGCTGGCGCTGGTCGACGCACAGATGCCGGTGGTGGTGATCGCGCCGAACGACAGCCTGCTGGAGAAGGTGAAGTCCAACATCCAGGAAGTGCGCGCGCGCGGCGGCGAGATGTATGTGTTCACCGATGCCGACAGCCATTTCAGTGAATCCGAGGGCGTGCACGTGATCCGCACGCCGCGCCACGTCGGCATCCTCTCGCCGATCGTGCATGCGATCCCGGTGCAGATGCTCGCTTACCACGCGGCGCTCGCCCGCGGTACCGATGTCGACAAGCCGCGCAACCTGGCCAAGTCGGTGACGGTGGAATAAGCGTCCGGACGCCGGGATTCGATTCCCGCAGGGTCGAAGGGACGTCGACATGCCTCGTGCGCCGACATCGCGGTGCACGGGGTGGCCACGGAACCAGAAGGGGGCAGGAAGCGGCTCGCGGAACGGACATCGCAGGCACGGGACGCGGCCCCGGCATACGCTTGCGACCTGACGACAAGCCAAGCGCCGTGACGCAACGATGATGCTGAGCCAACATTTCCTGTTCTTCTTCGCGATGCTCGGTGCCTTCAACGGCTTCGCCGCAGCGTCGTTCCTCTGGTGGCGCGCCAGGGGGCAGGCCACACAGCGCTGGCTGGCGCTGCTCATCCTGATGGTCAGCGTGCGCACCGGGAAGTCGGTGGCGTTCCATTTCTGGCCGGGCATTCCGAAGTTCGTCCTGCAGATCGGCCTGACCGCCTGCGTCCTGATCGGGCCGTGCCTCTACTTCCTGGTGCGATCGAGCCAGGGCAATGCCGCGGGCCCCGATCGGGTCGATCGATGGCACATCGCCGCGCTGCTGGCCATTGTCGCGATGGTCAACGTCGGCCTGCCCTATGCCAGCCACGTGGACCTGTGGCGACACGTCGTCACGCCGGTGATCGTCTATTCCTGGCTGGGTTACCTGCTGCTCGCCACCGCGCAGTTGTACGTGCATCGCGCGCGCCTGCCGGAAACGCCGTCGGGATCGCTGCTGCTGTGGTCCACGGGCGGGATCTGGATCATCTGGATCGCGTATTACACGTCCGGCTATACCTCCTACATCGTGGGCGCGCTGTCCTTCACCTTCGTCCTCGCGGCGAGCATCGTGGCCTACCTGCGCATGCGCACCGGGCAGGCTCCGATCGAGCCCTACCAGGATCGCCGGATCCCCGACGCGGAGGCGGCCGCGCAGCTGCAGGCGCTGGCCGAGCTGATGGCCCGCGAGCGCCTCCACCTGGATCCGGGCGTGACCCTGCCGCGCGTGGCACGGCGGCTGGGCATGCCCCAGACCCGTCTCTCGCAGTTGCTCAACGACAACAACCAGACCTCGTTCAAGCATTACCTGACCCAGCTGCGCGTCACCGAGGCGAAGGCGTTGCTGCGCCAGGAACCCGCGAAGCCCATGGACCTGATCGCGGGTGCGGCCGGCTTCCAGTCGATGTCGACTTTCTACAGCGCCTTCAAGAAGGTGGAAGGCCTCACGCCTGCGGCATACCGGCAGCGCGCCGCGACTCCGGAAATCGATTCCCGGAGTCCTGAAACAGATTCCAATGCCTTGATTTGAAAAGACATCTGTACGGTTCCCGGCGTCCTTCGACACCGAGAGCCCACGATGCACACGTTTCGATTCCTGCGCTGCCTCGCCCTGCTGGTCGCCTGGCTGGCGGTCGTTCCCCTCGCCCTGGCGGCGGATGACGACCCCGAGCGGGTCGCGATCACGCGGGTCATGACCGACTATTTCGACGGCTCCGCATTCGCGCGACCGGAGCAGCTGCGCCGCGCGTTCCATCCGGACGCACGCCTGCTGCTCAGCCGGCCCGGCACCGCCTACTGGCCGCTGAGCGTCGACGAGTATGTGGGCCGGTTCTCGGGCGAACATGCCGGCACACCGACCGGCCGGATCGGCAACATCCTGGCGATCGACATCGAGGCCGACACCGCGACGGTCAAGGCCGAGGTCCTGGTACCCCGCCAGGGGGCGCGCTTCGTCGATCTGTTCCTGCTCCGCAAACTGGATGCCCGGTGGCAGATCGTGGCCAAGACCGCCACCCGGGAACCCAGCCAGCATCGCGGGGACCGCGTGCTGTTCGTCCTCTCCAGTGCGAAGGTCCATGGGGCGTCGACGCTGCCTGCCGGCGTGAGCTTCGGCGAAGTCGTGCAGGCATGGGATGCGTTCCGGGCTGCGGGTCTCACGGTGGATTTCGTCTCGCCGGAAGGCGGTGCCGCCCCGATCAACGTGGCCGAAGCGGGGGAGTTCCGCAGCCGGTTCTACGATGCGGACCTGATGTACGCCCTGGCGCACACCGCCACGCCGTCGCAGATCGACCCCGCGCGCTACCGCGCCGTCTACTTCGTCGGCGGCAGCAACGCCATCTACGGCGTGCCTGCGGATTCGCGACTGCAGGACATCGCCACGCATGTCTACGAGCGCAATGACGGCGTGGTGTCGGCTGTGTGCCACGGCACGGCCGGGCTGGCGAACCTTCGCCTGTCCGACGGCCGGTACCTCGTCGGAGGCAAGCGCGTCAGCGGCTATCCCGAGGAGTTCGAACGACAGGATGCGCCGTATTTCAGGGAGTTTCCTTTCCTCATCCGCAAGACGATCGAGTCGCGCGGCGGCACGTTCCTCACGTCGGCGCGCGACCAGGCATACGTCGTGGTCGATGGCAGGGTGGTGACCGGGCAGAACCATCTTTCCGCCAGACAGGTGGCGGAAGCCGTCGTCGACATCCTCCGCAGGACGGCCGACGACCGACAGGGCCGCGACGCGGCGAAGCGCTGAACGCCCGGGCATCGC
This sequence comes from Lysobacteraceae bacterium, assembly GCA_016789405.1. Lineage (GTDB taxonomy): Bacteria > Pseudomonadota > Gammaproteobacteria > Xanthomonadales > Xanthomonadaceae > Lysobacter_I. The sequence goes on along the minus strand of JAEUPQ010000019.1, from coordinate 64,805 downwards.
CGCGGTCGGGCGATGCCGGAGCGTACACACGAAGGCTTGCACACGAAAACGCGATCGCGCACCTGCGATCGCGCACTCAACGACACCAGGAGACTCCATGAAAGATCCGATCCGATCCGCCATCGCCGCGGGCGCACTCTTCCTCCTATCCACTGCCGCCATGGCGCAAGACAGCGAGCGCGATGCCGTCGATCGCACGATGCAGACGATGATGCGTGCGTTCGAGACCGGCGACGCCAACCTCGCATTCGAAGTGCTCAGGAAGGACGGCGTGGTGCTCGGTTACTCCGCATCGAAACGCCAGGTCGTCACGCAGACGGTGGAAGAGTGGGCAAAGGGATTCCCCGGCAAGCCGGCCGACGACGAGGACCGCCGACATCGCAGCTACGAGATCATCGACGTGAACCGGGATGCCGCCATGGTGAAGGTGCGCCTGGACTATCCGGGATGGGATGGACTGGACTATCTCGCGCTGTCGAAGATCGACGGCAAATGGATGATCGTGAGCAAGTCCTGGAGCGGTCGACGCAAACCGATCGAGCCCTGATGCCGAGCGCTGCCGCGCATCTGCCCCTGGGGCGGCGCATGGCTGGCGCGGTCGATCGGATGCCGCCGCGCGAACCGGCTCGTGGGGAAGCGCCTGGGCCGGGCTGTCTGAACGGCTTCCCTCATGCTCCCGGGGGAGCCCGCCATCCCGGTGCAGGTCGTAACGGCTCCATAACTGACACCCCGGCCGTCCGGGCGTAACTTTCGCTCATGCAATGAGGTACGTCGGGCTCGATCCACTCCGGTCCGACAGACGCACCCCGCGTCGCCTCGCAACGGTTAGGGGTCAACGGCAGGCATCGGCGTTCCAGGGCGCCATGCCTGCCGTCGATTTGTCCGGGATCCCGAAATCGGCTTTTTCCGCGCGGCATCTCCATGCCGGCCTGCCGGTGAGCCCCCGGTACCCCCTGTCTCCGGCCGCCTGCCCGCATAATTCCGGAATCATGATTCGCCCACGACTTTCCGCATGACGGCGCCCCCCCTGTCGAAACGCAGGCAGCTGTCGCACGTCCTGCTGCTGAGCTACATCGGCCTGGTGCTGTTCTTCGCGGTCGTCCTGCTCGGTGCGAGCGTCGGCACGATCCGCGCGGCGGCGCTGGCGCAGGCGCGCAACGAGGCCGAACGCAGCGCCTCCGAGGCACGGCGTCGGCTGGTGGAATGGCAGCGCGAACCCGCGGTGGTGGCTGACTTGCTCATCAAGCAGCCGTCGCTGCCGTTCTACCTGCAGCGCGGGCAATTCACGAAAGCGCGCACCCTGATCGCCGACGTCGGCAAGACCAGCGGCATCGACTACATCGGCCTGGAGCGCCAGGGCCTGATGATCGGCCAGGTAGGCCTGCGCCCGCCCACGTCCGCAGCCGGGCTGGTGTTCGGCAAGCGGTCCGAGGCCTGGCGCATCGTGCGCCGCCCGGTGCCCTACGTGCAGGACGTCTTCATCGTCGTCGCGCATCGCCTGGGTGACCGCCTCTCGCAACGATCCGATGTCGAATACGTCGACGTGCGGCTGCGCCCGGCGATGAAGCAGCGCACGGCCAAACCCGATGCCTGGACCGCAGCGCTGCAGGAAGTGTCGTTCACCGGTGAAGCCGATACCTACGAAGACATCCGCGGCACCGCAGCGGTGCGCATCGTCAGCATCCGCGACACCGACGGACGCCCCGGCGCATTGCTGGTCGCGAGCGTGCACGAGCAATGGATGACCCGTCGGATCCTCGAATGGCTCGGCATCTTCGGCCTGTCGAGCCTGGCGACCGGCGGCATCGCGTTCGCGCTGGCCTATCTGCTCGCGGCGCGGATCGCGGCGCCGTTCGCGCGCCTCACCAACGTGGCGCGGCGCCTGGGATCGGGCGACCTCGCGACGCCGGTGGCGCCGCCGAGCACCTTCCTGTCCGAACCCGTGGCGCTCGCCGAGAACCTGGAAAACATGCGCGCGCGGGTGAGTGCGCTGACCGAGAGCGAGCGCGAACAGCGCCAGGAACTCGACGTGATCCTCGATGGCGTCGACGAAGGCATCGTCGGCATCGACGACCAGGAGCTGGTGCACTACGCCAACCGCCAGTTCCTCGACCTGGTCGGTCGCGAGCGCGGCGACGTGATCGGCAGGCCGCTGCACGAAACGCTGAAGCCCGTGCCGTCGTCGTCGGTGGCAGGCGAGGGCGCGATCCCCGGGCTGCCGGCGCCGGAGCGCTATTTCGCGACCGACATGATGCGTCCGGTCATCGCGCGCAGGCTGCGCGCCGCCGAGGACCGGCTGGTGATGGTGGTGCGCGAGGAGAACGCCATCGAAGCCGCGCGCGGCATGCGCGACCGCATCCTCGCCAATCTTTCGCACGAGTTCCAGACGCCGCTCTCCGCGCAGATCGCCTCGATCGAACTGCTCCGCGACCACCTGCGCGACCACGGCGACGAGATCGCCATGCGCCTGGCCGACGCGCAGTACCGCGGCAGCATCCGCCTGTCGCAGCTGGTCAACAACCTGCTCGACAGCGTGCGGATCGAGAGCGGCGAAATGCGCCTGCGTCGCGCGCCGCTGGACCTGATCTCGGTCATCGCCGAAGCGATCGAACTGATGCAGCCGCTGATCGAACAGCGCGACCAGCGCGTGCTGTCGTCGTTGCCGCCGGGTCCGCTGCTCGTCGGCGACGCGCAGCGTCTGTTCTCGGTGATCGTCAACCTGGTCGCCAACGCCAACAAGTTCGCACCGGACCAGACGCGGATCTGGATCGAAGCCGAATGGGCGGCCGATCGCGTGACCGTGTGGGTGGAGGACGAAGGCCCGGGCCTGCCGGTGTCGCACACGGTCAGCGACCTGTTCGCGCCGTTCAAGCGATCGCCGCACGAGGAGCCCAGCCAGCGCGGCACCGGACTGGGCCTGACCATCGTCCACGCCATCGTGCTGGCGCACGGCGGCGTGGTGAAGGTGGTGGAACCGCTGCGCGCGCGCGGCACGCGCATCGGCATCGTCCTGCCGCTGGAGTCGAACGCATGAGGAAACCGTCGTGAGGCGCTGCGCATGAGGATCCTGGTCGTCGACGACGACGTCGAACTGGCGGGCCTGCTCCGCTTCGCACTCAATGGCGCCGGCTACGACGTCGTGACCGCCTTCGACGGCGAGCAGGCGCTCACCCGATTCCGCGATCACAAGCCGGACCTGGTGATCCTCGACGTCAACCTGCCGATCCGCAACGGCTTCGAAGTGCTCGACCTGATCCGTCGCCACAGCCAGGTGCCGGTGATGATGCTGACCGTGCGTGCGGCGGAAGAGGATGAAGTGCACGGCCTGAACCTCGGCGCCGACGACTACCTCAAGAAACCCTTCAGTCCGCGCACGCTGCTGGCGCGCGTGCGCTCGCTCCTGCGTCGCGGCAACGAGCAACTGGAGGAGTCCGTCCTGTCGCTGGGTGCCTTGACCCTCAATGTCGAGCGCAGCGAAGCGCAGGTCGAAGGCGGGGAAAGCTTCCGCGTGTCGATGCTGGAACTTCGCCTGCTGCGCCTGCTGCTCACCCAGCGCGGACGGCCGGTGGATGCCGACAAGCTGATCGGTTTCGTCTGGTCGGACCGCGAGGCCGCCGATCGCGAATCGCTCAAGCAGGTCGTGCACCGGTTGCGCCGCAAGCTCGCGGCGGCGGGCGGCTCCGCGAACTGGATCGAATACGTGCCGAACGTCGGCTACGCATTCACGACGCAGGCCCCAGGCTGATCGCCTGTCGCGAGCCTCGCCATGCCCTGCGTCGTGCCACAACCCGGCAGGCGAGAGTGGCGCGAGGCGAGGCGAGGCCGAATCAGCAGGCTCTGAGCGGCATGCGCATGCCGTCGCCCGAGGCTGCGGTCGTTTCCATCAGCCAGTCTGTCACGCGGGCCGTCGCGAACTCGCGCTCGCGCAGGGCATCTCGCTGCTGCCGATAGATGGCCATCTGCACGTCGGCGCTGGTGCCGGTGTCGATGATGGCCTGCAGATGTTCGATCTCGCGCTCGCAACGCAGGCTGGCGACATCCGGCGCGATCAGCGCGCACAGCCTCGAGACCGCTTCCGCCACCGACTCGGTGCTGCCCGTCACCGGGTCGATGAAGCGCGCGGACAGCCCATGGCGTTTCGCGCGCCAGCGATTCTCGTCGACGATCTGTCGCGTCGCCGCGCCGTTCGAGCTTGTCGGATGCGCGACGCCGAGGCGCGGGTCGCGGAGATGGGCGCGCACCAGGCAGCGGAACGCGGATGCCAGCGCCAGCGTGTCTTCGATGCGCGTGCAGGCGTCGCAGATGCGCAGCTCCAGCGTCGGGAATCGCGACGAAGGACGGATCGCCCACCAGACGTCGCTGCCATCGCGCGCGGCACCGGCGACGCGCAGCGTGTCGAGGAAGCGCGCGTAGTCCGCGTCGTCCTGGAAGGCATCCGGCAGTCCGGCGCGCGGCCATTCGTCGTAGGCAGCCTGCCGGTAGCTGGCCAGTCCCGTGGGCTGTCCACGCCAGAAAGGCGATGAGCACGACATGGCCAGGAACAACGGCAGCCAGGGCAGTACCCGGTTCATGAGCGCGATGCGATCCACGCCGTCCGGCACGCCGACGTGCACGTGCAGGCCGCAGACCAGGCTGCGCCGGCCGATCGCAGCGTAGTCGGCGACCAGGCGGTCGTAGCGCGGCTTGGCCGTGGACGCCTGCGAGCGCCACGAGGCTGACGGATGGGTCCCGGCGGCCAGCGGGTGCAGGTCCAGCTTGTTGGCGATGCGGGTCACCGCATGGCGAAGCTCATGCAGGGACTCGTAGGCCATCGATGCGGTGTGCAGCACCGGCGTCGAGATTTCGATCTGCGCACGATGCAGCTCCTCGCGCACGCGATCGCCCAGGCGCGCGCGGCAGGCCGAGAGCAGCGATTGCGTGCGCTCGCCGCACAGGTCGCGCGTTTCCGGATCCACGAGGAAGAATTCTTCCTCGATGCCGAAGGTCAGGGTGGGCAGGGGTTTGGACATGGAGGGAAAGGGGAGCGAACTGGCCATGCGCACAGTCTGCGGCGCCGATGCATTTCCCGCAGTTACCGTACGGTTACGCGCGTTTTGCATGAACCGTCGTGAAAACCGCATGATTCCGTCAATCGGATCGAGTGAAGATGGCCGTGGGCTGAATCGCGCGCGGCCTATAATGTCCGCCTGTCCTGCAGCGGGACGGGGCGTGGTCCCCGCGTCGCGGACCTGCCCCCAGTGAGTCGTCCAGAATGAGTGACCGCATCGTCGTCCAGCGACCGACCCGCATCGAGGTCGACCTCGATCGCCTCGCAGGCAATCTCCGCGCGATCCGCGATCATGTTCGCGTACCGGTGATGGGCATCGTGAAGGCGAACGCCTACGGCCACGGTCTTGTTCCGGTGGCGAGCCATCTCGTGCAGTCCGGCGTCGACCAGCTGGGCGTCGCGTTCCTCGAGGAAGGCATCGCCCTGCGGCGCGCCGGCATCTGCATTCCGATCCTGGTGCTCGGCGGCATCTTCGGCCCGCAGATCGCCGAGTTCATCGACCACGATCTGGAGATCACCGTCTCCTCGCTCGACAAGCTGCGCCAGGTCGAAGCGGTCGCCGAAGCGAAGGGCAGGAAGGCGGTGGTGCACCTCAAGATCGACACCGGCATGGAACGCGTCGGCGTGCACAGCTATTCCTGCGCATCGTTCATCGAAGCGGCCGTCGCATCGCGATGGTGCGAGATCAAGGGTGTGTATTCGCACCTCGCCTGTTCCGACGATCCCGCCTCGGCGATGACCGCGCAGCAAGTCGATCGATTCGCCGAGGCCTGCGCGCATTTCACGCGACTCGGCGCGCCGATGCCGCTGCGCCATCTGGCGAATTCGGGCGGCGTGCTGCACTACCCGGACACCTGGCTGGACATGGTGCGCCCGGGCATCCTGCTCTACGGCGTCGCGCCCGATCCGGCCTCGCGCATGACCGTGCCGGTCGCGCCGGTGCTGTCGCTGAAGTCGCAGGTCGTGTACTTCAAGGTGGTCAAGGCGGGCAATACCGTCAGCTATGGCGCGACCTGGTCGTCGGACCATGACTGCCGCGTCGTCACCATCCCCATCGGCTACGGCGACGGCTATTCGCGCGCGCTGTCATCGCGCGGCGAAGTGCTGATCCGCGGCAGGCGGTATCCCATCGTCGGCCGCGTGTGCATGGACCAGTTCATGGTCGACATCGAACAGGACAGCGCCTGGAACGAGGACGATGTCGTGCTGATCGGCGAACAGGGCGGCGAGAGCATCCCGGTCGAACGCGTGGCCGACACCATCGGCACCATCGCCTACGAAGTCCTCACCGGGCTCAACGAACGCATTCCGCGCATCTACATCGGTGGTTGAGCGCAGCGTGCCACCCACCCGCAACACGCGAGCAGCAACCCCATGACGTCATCTTCCCGGACCTCCCGCAGCTGGACGGCATCGGCCATCCGCCGCATCGAAGCCGATTTCAACCGTTCGGCCGATACCCATCTCATCCCGATGCGCCTGCACGGCTTCCCGGGCATCGAGGTCTACTTCAAGGACGAGTCCAGCCATCCGACCGGCAGCCTCAAGCATCGCCTCGCGCGCTCGCTGTTCCTGTTCGCGCTGGCCAACGGCTGGCTGCGCGAGGGACGGCCGGTGATCGAGGCATCGAGCGGCTCGACGGCAGTGTCCGAGGCGTATTTCGCCCGGCTGCTCGACATTCCCTTCATCGCGGTGATGCCGACCTGCACGTCGCCGGACAAGCTGCGTGCGATCGAGTTCCATGGCGGGCGCTGCCATCTCGTCGACGATCCGGCGGCGATCAACGCCGAGTCCGAGCGACTGGCGCGAGAGACCGGCGGCCATTTCATGGACCAGTTCACCTACGCCGAGCGCGCGACCGACTGGCGCGCCAACAACAACATCGCCGAATCGATCTTCCTGCAGATGTCGCACGAACCGCATCCGATCCCCGAGTGGGTCGTCTGCAGTCCCGGCACCGGCGGTACCGGCGCCACGCTCGGCCGCTACGTGCGCTACCGTCGCTACGACACGCGCATCCTCTGCGCCGATCCCGAGCATTCCGTCTTCTTCGATCACTACGCCAGCGTGCTGCGCGGCACGCCATGCCACGACATGACCCTGCCGCGCGGGTCGGGCATCGAAGGCATCGGTCGACCGAAGGTCGAGCGCAGCTTCATCGCTGCCTGCATCGATGCGATGGTCAAGGTGCCGGATGCCCTCAGCCTGGCCGCGATGCGCCACGTCAGCAACACGCTGGGCCGCCGTGTCGGTGGATCGACCGGCACCAATTTCGTGGGCGTGCTGGCTGCGGCCGAACGCATGCGCCGCGAAGGCCGCGAGGGTTCGATCGTGACCATCCTCTGCGACGGCGGCGAGCGCTATTCGCACAGCTACTACAACCCGGCCTGGTACATCGAGCAGGGGATCGACATCGCTGGCGCCGATGCCGCGATCGCGCGCGCGGTGGCCGCCGAAGCGGTGCCGGACGTGGGCTGGCTGGCGCAGTAGCGCGGACCCGCTGCTCGCACGGACCACGGCGTAGACTGCGTCGATGCGCAAGATCATCCACATCGACATGGATGCGTTCTACGCCTCGGTCGAGCAACGCGACGATCCGTCGCTGCGCGGGCAACCGGTGGTGGTGGCCTGGCGCGGCGCGCGATCGGTGGTCTGCGCCGCCTCGTACGAAGCACGCAAGTTCGGCGTGCGTTCCGCGATGCCGGCGATCCGCGCCGAGCGCCTCTGTCCGCAGGCGATCTTCGTGCCGCCCGACTTCGCGCGCTACAAGGCCGTCTCGAAACAGGTGCGCGAGATCTTTTCGCGACACACCGATCTCATCGAGCCGCTGTCGCTGGACGAGGCCTATCTCGACGTGACCGATCCGTTCACGCGACTGGAGGATGGCAGCATTCCCAGTGCGACCGCGATCGCCGAGATCATCCGCACGCAGATTCGCGACGAGACATCGCTCACCGCATCGGCCGGCGTGGCACCGAACAAGTTCCTCGCGAAGATCGCCTCCGACTGGCGCAAGCCCGACGGCCAGTTCGTGATCAAGCCCGCGCAGGTGTTCGATTTCCTCACGCCCTTGCCGGTCGGCTGCATTCCGGGCGTCGGCAAGGTGATGCAGCAGAAGCTCGAAGCGCTGGGCGTCGCCACGGTCGGCGACCTTCGCGCGCTGGGCGCGGAGCATCTCCAGCGCGAATTCGGCAGCTTCGGCCTGCGCCTGCACCAGCGTTCGCAGGGTATCGATGAGCGTCCGGTCGAGCCCGACCAGCCGGTGCAGTCGATCTCGTCGGAAGACACCTTCGAACGCGACGTGCCGCTGTCCGGGATCGAACCGATGATCCGTCGCCTCGCCGAACGCACGTGGACCGCATCGCGCAAGACCGAGCGCGTCGGCCGCACCGTGGTGCTGAAGCTGAAGACCTCGCAGTTCCGCATCCTCACCCGCAGCCACACGCCCGATGCGCCGCCGTCGAGCGCCGAGCAGTTCACCGCGATCGCGCTGGCGCTGCGCGACCGCGTCGACCTGCCGGCGTCGACGCTGTATCGACTGGTCGGCGTCGGGCTGGGTGGATTCCGCGATCGCGACGAGGCCTTGCCGCCGCAGCCGGAGCTGTTCGAGGCCGCGGACTGAGCCGCGTCAGGTCGCGGGCTTCGGCTTCCAGGCCTTCGCTGCCGCCACGGCCTTGGCGGCGTCGATGCGGCCGAAACCGTAGCGGTTGGAATGCCCGTTGTTCTTGTAGGCCGATGCGGGGCCGATCTTCTTCGCCGTGCTCGTGAGCAGCCTGCGCACGTCCTCCGGTTTCAGCTGCGGCTTGAGCGACAGCATCAGCCCGCAGAGGCCGGCGACCAGCGGCGTGGCTGAGGACGTGCCGCCGAAATCGTCGCAGTACAGGCCATTGGCATCGCCGACCTTGCCGGGATTGAAGCCGCGACCGGGAATCGACACGTCGGTGGTGAAGATGCCGCGCGCGCCGCCGTCCGACGGTGCGACCACGCAGATCTGCGAGCCACGGTTCGAATAAGCGGCGAGTTCGTCCTTGTCGGTCGACGCGCCGACCGCGATCGCGTTCGGATCGGTCGCGGGGTAATCGACTTCGTTCACGCCATCGTTGCCTGCGGCGCAGACCACCACCGCACCCTTGCCCTTGCGACCGAAGCGTCGTGCATCCTGCAGCGCGAATTCGATGTCGGGACTCTTTGCGCCACCCCACGAACAGGAAATGACGTCGGCGAAGGTCGCGGCGTAGCGGATCGCATCGGCGACCTGGCTTTCCGCCGCGAAATCGTCGGCGTGGAAGATCTTCACCGGCAGCAGGCGGCAGTTCGGCGCGATGCCGAAGGCGCGCGGGCCGCGGCCCACGGCCACGCCGGCGCAGGGCGTGCCGTGCACGTCGTTGCCGCTCATCTGGTCGAACGGCGCGCGGAAGCGCTTGGGGCGCGGATTGAAATGGTCTGCGTCGTCGTCGGGCAGGTAGAAATCGCGACCGCACAGGTCGCGCGCTTCGTCCGGGTCGGGATTGCGCAGCACGTTGGCGCGCAACTCGGGATGCTCGACGTCGACGCCGTCGTCGAGCACGGCGATCACCACGGCGCGCTTGCCGCGCGTGAGCTTCCAGGCCTTCGACGCACCGATCGTGCGCAGGTGCCACTGCTTCGCCGGCGGCGTCGATGCCGTGGCGGGCAGGCTGCGGCGGAATTGCGAGACGAAATTCGGCGCGGCGAAGGCGACTTCGTCCAGCGACGACAGCCGTGCCGCAAGCTTCACCAGCGCCTCGCCCGGGTGGAGGTGCGCGTCGTCGCTGAGGATGTACTGGTCGGGCACCAGCGGGTTGCGCGCGCGAACCTTGAGGCCGCTGTCGCGCAGGATCGCGGTGCGCGTCTTCGGCGGCGTGTCCGCGTGGAAGCGCAGCACGATTTCCTTGTACAGGATGCGCATGAGCCGGGTGTCGCGATCCAGCCAGGCGGTGATCGTCTTGCGCTGCAGGGACTTGTCGTGCGCCTTGTTCGCGGCGGCGCTGGGCGCTTCGAGCATCTCGCCGCCGACGCGGCTGCGCTCGGGCAATTCGAAGAAGGCCTGCGCGGCGCGCATCACGCGGGAGGTCGCCATCGCCGCGACGGGCGTGCCGGACAGCCGCGCCACGGTTTCGCCTGCGACCGACTCCAGCGACAGGGGCAGGGGTTCGAGATCGACCCATTCGCCTGAGCCCATGCGCATGCCCAGGTCGGTGCGCGTGGCTGATTCCGCTGGGACATCGACGGCGACGGCATCCGCGCGCGCGGAAGGCTTGGAGGACATGGTTGAACCTCACTTCCTGTAAGGGAGAATTTGATTATCGCCAGAATCGCGTCATGGCGTGAGACTGGAGCGGAGGATCACGAGCGCTTGAATGCGCTTTCCGCGTCGAACCAGACGGCTTCGACATGCGCGTCGCCTTCGATGCGACCGCTGACATCGGGCAGGAAGACCTCGCTGCCTTCGGTGGGCCGGAACAGCGCCTGCTGCCGCGTGAACTTGGCGCGTGCGACGAATTCCAGATCGTAGGTACGCGCCAGCGCCTGCAATTCCTGCTCGCTGGCCTCGTCTTCGAGCCTGAGCGACAGCAGTCCGGTGGGGTAACGGCATTCGCCGCGTTCATCGACCAGCGCCGGCATGACCAGGTAGTCATTCCCCAGCAGCTTGTGCAGGCTGCGCCAGCCTTCCCGTGCACTGCGCGGCAGCTTGTTCAGTTTCACCACCCAGCCCGGCAGGCGGCCTCCCAGGGGGCTGACGCTGGCCTTGCCTTCCAGGCGCGCCAAACCGGTGACCTGGACCTGGTCGGTCGCGGGCCGGACGACGAAAAGGCCGGGGCTGAGCTGTTCGGAGCTGGACGACATGACCGTCCTTCGGTACTGCGGCATGGACGCGAAACTGTGCGCGGGTGCGCATGTGGTATCACACGCCCGAGAGCGGGCGCAACCGCAGAGATGGGGGCATCCTGAGCCCCGGCAAGCCCTCCCGATGGCCGGGAGGGTGGGGCGGCCGCCAGACAGGTCCGGCGGCCGCGAATTGCCTGCCTGGCCGACTTACTCGGCCGGCTGGAAACGCAGCATCAGCGACCAGGTGCGGCCGGGCTGGTTGTAGAACGAGGTGGTCTCGTAGCGCTCGTCGAACACGTTCGCGACCTTGGCCTGCAGCGTCCAGTGCCGCGCGAAGCGGTACTCGGCACGCAGGTCGAGGGTGGCGAAGCCGTCGACGCTGCGGGTGTTGGCGAGATCGTCGTAACGCTCGCCTTCGGCGATGCCGGTCAGGCCGACGCTGAAGTCGCCGAAGGCGCGGTCGGCGTCGATGCGCGCAGTTTCGCGGGCGCGGCGCGGCAGGTCGTTGCCTTCGTTGAAGCCGGGCGCGCGGTTTTCCGGATCCAGCCAGCTGGCGGCGCCGGCGACGTTCCAGCCGAACAGCGCCGTTTCGACGCGGAGTTCGGCGCCACGCAGGCGGGTCTTCTCGATGTTGTTGGGCAGGAAGATCGAGCCGTCGTAGGCGATCAGGTCGTCGACGCGGGTCTCGAATGCGTTGAGCTCGATGCGGGTGCGCTCGCCGCGCCAGGCCACGCCGAGATCGAAGGTCTTCGAGGATTCGGGGCGCAGGTTCGGGTTTCCGAAGAACGGAAAGTACAGTTCGTTGAAGGTCGGTGCCTTGAACGCGGTGCCGTAGCTGGCGGTAATGCGCCAGTGCTCGGCGAAGCCGACGCCCCAGGCGATGTTGCCGGTGGTCTTGCCGCCGAACTGGTCGTTGTCGTCGCGACGCACGGCCAGCTGCAGGTCGTGCGCACCGAACGAGCTCGTTTCAAAGCTGCCCTGGTATTGCACGAAAGCCGCGCGATTGCCGCGTTCGCGGACGGTTCGACCGGTGTTGGTATTGTTGTAGATGGTGCTGCTGTCGACGCGGTCGCGCAGCCAGTCCACGCCGAGGGTCAGCGTCTGGCGCTCGGCGAGCGTGATGTCCGACTGCACCGAGGCGCTGTCGCGCTGCGTCGTGAAGTCGCCGGCGGGCGCGCCGTCGAGGAAGTTCTCCGACTCGTCCTTGTTGCTGCCGGCCGCGAACTGCACCGCGACGCGTTCGCCTGCCTGCCACTTCAGCTGTGCGCCGACGACCTGCTGCACGATGTCGGACTGGTTGACGAAGCTGCCGTCGTACTCGTTCTCGCCGCTGACGCGCAGGCCGTGGCCCTGCAGTACGACGGACTCGCCGATGTTCACGCCACCGCGCAGCGCGAAGGCCTGTTGGGTGTAGCCGTCGCGATCGGGTTCGGTGGTGAAGCAGCCGGCGAAGATCGGATCACCCGCGCCGGTGCAGGCATTGATGCCGTCGGTGCGCTTGAAACCGGCATCGATGCCGAACCAGCCCTTCTCGCTGCCGCCGCCGATGCCGATGCCGCCTTCGCGGCGGCCGTGGCTGCCGGCGCCCGCGTGGAAGCGGAACGTCGCGTCGCCGCGATCGCGGCGCGTGAAGATCTGGATCACGCCGCCGATGGCTTCCGAGCCGTACAGGCTGGAGCGCGAGCCGCGCACGATTTCGATGCGGTCGATCAGCGAGACCGGCAGGTCCTGGAAGGACACCAGGCCCGAGGTCGCCGAGCCCACGCGCACGCCGTCTATCAGCACCAGCACGTGGTCGGATTCGCTGCCGCGCACGAACATCGTGGTCAGCTTGCCTTCGCCGCCCTGGTTGGTGATGTTGATGCCGGCGCGGCCACGCAGCAGGTCGGCGAGCGAGGACGACTGCGCGCGCAGGATCTCGTCGCGGCTGATGACTTCGACCGGGGCCAGCGTGGCGTCTGCGGTGACGGCGGTGCGCGTGGCGGTGACGACGACTTCGTCCAGCTCGTCGCCGGCATCGGCATTGGCGGCGAAGGCGGTGCCCGGCAGCACGGCGGCGATCGCCAGGCTGAGCGGCAGGATGCGGGACACGCCGGCGGAACGGGAGGAACGACGGCCGGAAAGGACAAGCTGGAACGACGACATTGCAGGGACTCCATCGCGCGCACCCGCGCGCTGATCTGGTGTGGAGTCGCGACGAAAAAGGAGAGACGAGCGAAGGGCCGGCGCGAGCGGACGGCGACATCGCCGCGACGCCCTCCGCATCGCAACCGTATGGCTTCGTGGCCGGTCTCCGGGCTCGCACGTTCGGCCGTTGCCCGTGGGCGTGGCCGAAGCCTTCGCGCCTTCCCGCGGCGGATGCCGCAGTGGCGGATGATGCGAAGGGTTCACGTGCTTACCGTTGCGGGGGCAGCGCCGGGATAGGTCCGTCGACGACGGAACGCACCGGCTTCCCGTTTCAACCCGGCACAGGACACTGTTGCCGGATCACCGCGAAGCGGCCGGCATTGTAGCGGATCGAGGTGGGGGCCGCCGTCGGGCGGCGATCGGGAGGCGGTCAGGCAGACGTGCGTGGCGTCAGTCGTCGCCACTGCCGCCGTGATGCCCGCCGTCCGGCTCGTCGAAGAGGCTGAAGACCGGTGCGGCTTCTTCGCGGGCGTGGTGGGTCGTGGTCACCGGGGCGGCGGCCGGGCGGCCGCGCGGCGGGGGGAGCTGGGCGATGGCAGCCTCGGCTTCGGCGAGCAGTTGCGCACGGCGCTCCTGCGGGACTTCCTGCCAGTGGCAGCCGACAAGCGCCCCTTCGAGGGCGTACAGCAGGTTCAGGCTGGGCTTGAAGCCGGCGCGCTTGACGCGCATGAAGGCTTCGAGGGCCCCGATCGCGCGCAGCTCGTCCTCGGTACGGAGGCCGACCTGGCGCAGCCAGGCGGCGCTTTTCGGACCGATGTTGCGCAGTTTGAGCGGAGTGGTCATTCGGCGTCGTCGAGAGTGGGGGACGGGGCCGCGTGCCGTCAGGCCGGTCGCAGCGATCGCAGGAAGGCGGCCGCGATGGCTTCCATTCCCGCCTGATCTTCAACGTCGAAACGATCGGGGACCGGACTGTCGAGGTCGAACACGCCGATCAGCGCGTCGGCGTCCGCGAGCGGTACGACCAGTTCCGAGCGCGATGCCGAATCGCAGGCGATGTGCCCCGGGAAGGCATGGACGTCGGCGACGCGCTGGGTGGTGCGCGTGCGCGCCGCGGCGCCGCACACGCCCTTGTCCAGCGGGATGCGCACGCAGGCCGGCAGGCCCTGGAACGGACCGACCACCAGTTCGGTGCCGTCGTAGAAGTAGAAGCCGACCCAGTTGAGGTCCGGCAGCGCGTGGTAGACCAGCGCCGACAGGTTCGCCGCGTTGGCGATGCGGTCTGTCTCGCCGTCGAGGATGGCCTCGGCCTGGGCGAGCAGCTGGGCGTACTGTTCCGGCTTGCTGCCGGTGAGCGGGATCGATGCGAAACTCATGCGCCGAGTGTAGCAGCGACGTGCAGCCCGCCGCGTCACCTGCCGCATCGCCAGTGGAGTCCCCGTGTCGTCGATCGTCGTGCCGCCCATCCTTCCGTACCGCAGCCTCTTCATCACCGGCACCGACACCGGCGTCGGCAAGACCGTCGCCGCGGCTGCGCTGGTCCATCGCCTGCAACGGGACGGGCTGCGCGTGGTCGGCATGAAGCCGGTCGCCAGCGGCTGCGAACGCACGCCGCACGGCCTGCGCAACGAGGATGCAGTCGCGCTGCAGGCCGCCAGCGCATTGCATCCCGATTATGACGACGTGAATCCCTATGCGCTGGAGATCGGCACGGCCCCGCAGCTGGCCGCGCGCGCAGCCGGGGTTCGCATCGATCCGGACGTTCTGCGTGCCGCGCACGCGCGTCTCGCCGCGCAGGCCGATGTCGTGGTCGTCGAAGGCGCCGGCGGCTGGCTCGCGCCGATGGACGACGGTCTGGACCAGGGCGATTTCGCACGCGCCATCGAGGCTCCGGTGGTGCTGGTCGTCGGCCTGCGCCTGGGGTGTCTCAGTCACGCGCGGCTCAGTGCCCGCGCCATCGTTGCAGACGGCTTCCCGCTGCTCGGCTGGATCGGCAATACGATCGATCCGGATTTCGTCGAGCGCGACGCCTATCTCGACCTGCTGCGTGACGCGCTGCCCGCGCCGTGCCTGGGCGTGCTGCCGTTTGCGCCGGATTCCGATTCCGGGGTGTTGGCGGAATCGCTCGCGCTACCCTGACTCGATTGCTGCGGCGACGGTCGTCCTCATTGCTGGGAAAAAGAAAGCGCGCCGAAGCGCGCTTTCCCTTGAGACCCGCCGAAGCGATCAGCCCAGTTGCGGCTGGGCGTCGTCGGCATCGCTCGATGCCGCGTGCGCCACCTGCTTCGGGTCGTGCGCGTGGTCGCGTGCCAGGTAGATGTAGAACGCCGGCAGCACGAACAGCGTGAACAGCGTGCCGATGGTCATGCCCGATGCGATCACCATGCCCATCGAGAAGCGCGCCGCGGCGCCAGGGCCGCTGGCGATGAGCAGCGGGATCATCGCGAACACCAGGGCGGCGGTGGTCATCAGCACCGGGCGCAGGCGGATCGCGGTCGCTTCCTCGATCGCCTCGCGCTTGCTCAGTCCCTGTTCGATCTGCAGCTTGTTGGCGAACTCCACGATCAGGATGCCGTGCTTGGAGATCACGCCCACCAGCGTCACCAGACCGACCTGGGTGTAGATGTTGATGCTCATGCCGGGGAATGCCTCGATGCCCTGCATGCCCAGGATGCCGCTGAGGATCGCCAGGACGTTGAGCACGAGCAATGCGCCGCAGATCGCCATCGGCACCGTGATCAGCATGATGATCGCGTCGCGGAAGCTCTCGAACTGCGCCGCCAGCACCAGGAAGATGATGATCAGCGCGAACAGCAGCGTGACCAGCATCGTCGTGCCTTCCTGCTTGAACTGCCGCGATTCGCCGGCATAGTCGACGCTGTAGCCCTGCGGCAGGACTTCGTTCGCCGCCTGTTCCAGGATCTCCAGCGCTTCACCCTTGCTGACGCCGGGACGCGGCGCGAAGGTGATCGATACCGCGTTGAGCTGCTGGAAGCGCTTGAGCGATTGCGGCTGTGCGCTTTCCTTCAGCGTCACCACGGTCGACAGCGGGATCAGTTCGCCGGTGCGGGTGCGCGTGTAGTAGTTCTCCAGCGCGCTCGCGTTGAGGCGGTCCTCGCGCTGCACCTGCGGAATCACGCGGTACGAGCGGTTCTGCATCGCGAAGCGGTTGGTGTAGCCGCCCGAGAGCAGCGCCGCCATGTCCGCGGCCAGCGTGCGCATGTCGATGCCCAGCGAAGCCGCCTTGTCGCGGTCGATGTTCACCTCGATGCGCGGCTTGTCGATCTTCAGGTCCTTGTCGAGGAAGATGAAGCGCTTGCTCGCATAGGCCTTGCCGAGGATCGCATCGGCCAGTTCGGACAACTGGCTCAGTTCGCCGACGCCGCCGATGATGAACTCGCCGCCACCGTCGCCACCCGCGCTTGGTAGCGAGGGCGGGACCAGCGCGAAGACGTTCAGGCCGGTGACCTGGCTGATCTGCGGCTGCAGCGTCCGTTCCAGGACCTGCTTGGTCGAGCGTTCCCGCTCGCTCCACGGCTTGAGCACGAAGCCCGCCATCGCCATCGGGCTGGCGCCTCCGCCGCTGCCGCCGAAACCGCCGTTGAACAGGAAGTAGCCGTCCACTTCGGGCACGGTCTTCGCGATCTTGGTGATCTCGTCGGTGTAGCGTTCCACGTAGTCGAGCGTGGAATACGGGTCGGCGCTGGCGATGGAGAAGATGAAGCCTTCGTCTTCCATCGGTGCCGGTTCCTTCGGCGACTGCATGTACAGCAGGATGCAGGACACGAACACCACCGCACCGAAGGCACCGATCATGTGCCGTGCGTGCAGCGCGCTGTGCAGCAGGCGCTGGTAGGCGCGGCGCAGCTTGTCGAACTTCTCGTCGAGCCACGATTCGAGCTTGCCCTTCGGATGCTCCGGGTCGTGCGCCTTGAGCATCTTGGCGCTCATCATCGGCGAGAGCGTCAGTGCGACCACGCCTGACAGCAGGACCGACCCCGCCAGGGTGAACGCGAATTCGGTGAACAGCACGCCGGTGAGGCCGCCCTGGAAGCCGATCGGCAGATACACCGCGACGAGCGTGGTGGTCATCGCGACCACCGGCCACGCCAGTTCCCGTGCGCCGCGCAGCGCGGCGTCGAAGGGTTTCATCCCTTCCTCGATGTGGCGATGGATGTTTTCCAGCACGATGATCGCGTCGTCGACCACGATCCCGATCGCCAGCACCATCGCCAGCAGGGTCAGCAGGTTGATGGTGAAGCCCATCAGCAGCATCAGGAACAAGGTGCCGACCAGCGACAGCGGCACCGTCACCGCCGGGATGATCACGCTGCGCAGCGAGCCGAGGAAGAAGTAGATCACCACGATCACGATGATCACCGCTTCGATGATCGTGCTCACGACCTCGTCGATCGCTTCCTGGATCTGCTTGGTGCTGTCGTAGGGGATCGTGCCCTTGATGCCCTGCGGCAGCTGCGGAATGATCTCCTTTTCCCAGAGTGCGCGCACTTCGCGGATCACGTCGAGCGAATTCGCGTCGGGCGCCACGTACACGCCGACGAAGGTCGCGGCTTCGCCGTTCATGCGCACCGAGGTGCCGTAGGACTCGGAACCCAGCACGACATCGGCGATGTCGCCGAGGCGGACGATGGCGCCGTCCTGCTCGCGGATGACCAGTTGCCTGAATTCCTCCGGCGTGCGCAGGTCGGTGCGCGCGGTCATGTCGATCGCGACCATCTGGCCCTTGGTCGAGCCCACTGCGGACAGCACGTTGTTGGACTGCAGCGCGGCCGACACGTCGCTGGCCGTCACCTTCAGTGCCGTCATGCGCTCGGGCTTGAGCCACACGCGCATCGCGAACGTGCCCGCGCCGAGGATGTCGGCGCGCTGCACGCCGGGCACCGTGACCAGCTTGGGCTGGATCACGCGGTTGAGATAGTCGGTGATCTGGTTGTTGTCGAGCGTATCGCTGGCGAACGACAGGTACATCGCCGCGATCTGCTGGCCCTGCTGCAGGTCGATCACCGGATCTTCCGATTCCGGCGGCAGCTGGCCGCGCATCTTGTTGACCTTCGCGGCGATCTGCGTCAGCGCTTCGTTCGGATCCTGCTCCAGGCGGATGTACGCCTGGATGCTGCTCACCCCCGCCGAGCTGGTCGAGCTCATGTACTCGATGCCTTCGGCGCTGGCGATCTCGCGCTCCAGCGGCGTGGTGATGAAGCCCTGGATCAGGTCGGCGTCGGCGCCGAAGTACACGGTGCTGATGTTGATCACCGCGTTGCGCATCTCCGGGTACTGGCGGACGTTGAGTTCCGAGTACGCGCGAAGTCCGAACAGCAGGATGAACAGGCTGACGACGACCGCCAGTACCGGTTTCCGGATGAAGATGTCTGTGAATTTCATCGTGTGGGCTCCGGGGCTCAGCTGTTGCCGGGCGCGGGCTTGGCGTCAGCGGCGGGCTGGATCTTGTTGTTCACCGTGACCTCCGCATCGTTGCGCAGTTTCAGCAGGCCGCTGGTGACCACGCGTTCACCGGGCTTGAGGCCCTCGGTGACTGCGATCAGGTCGCCGCGCGTGGCGCCTGTCTTCACGAAGCGCTGGCGCACGAGCAGCTTGCTGCCGGTCATCGGCTTGCCGGTGGGGTCCTTTTCCTCGGGGCCGCGCTTCACTTCCTCGATCACGAACACGGCGTTGCCATACGGATTGAAGGTGATCGCGGTCTGCGGGATGACAACGACGCTGCGGTCGCCGCCCAGATCGAAGCCGACTTTCGCGAACATGCCCGGGCGCAGCGCGAGATCCCCGTTCACGAAGCGCGCCTGGACCTTGAAGTTGCGCGTCTGGGCATCGACCTGCGGTTCAACCGCGACGATCGTGCCGTCGAACGTCTTCCCGGGGACGTCATCGAGCGACGCGCGCACGACGGTGCCTTCGGCGATCTGCGACAGCCGCTGCTGAGGCAGGGTGAAGTCGAGCAGGATCGGATCGAGCGCCTGCAGGTTCACCAGTGGGTCGCCCGGAGCGACGTATTGGCCGAGGTTGATCTTGCGGATGCCGAGCACGCCGTCGAAGGGCGCACGCACGGTCTTGAGGGCGATCACCGCGCGCTGTGCCTCGACCTGCGCCAGCGTGGTGGCCGCCTGGGTCGCACGTTCCTCGACCTCGGCCTGCGACACCAGCTTCTGCGCGCCCAGTTCGCGCCAGCGATCGCGCTGCTGCACGGCCAGCTTCGCGGACGCTTCCAGAGCCCGCAGCGTCGCTTCCTCGTTTGCGGTGTTCAATCGGACCAGCACCGTGCCGGCCTTCACGCGCTGTCCGGGCTGGAAGAGGATTTCGCGAATCACGCCGCCCGCTTCCGCGGTCACGTCGGTGCCGTTCACAGCGACGAAGGTGCCGACCGCTTCGCCACTTTCGCGCCAGCGCTCGCCCTTGGCGGTGTACGCGGTCACGGCCACCGCGGGTTGCGGCATGTTGTCGAAGAATTCGTTCGTGCCCTTGGCGATCATCGCCTTGATGCCGAACACCGCAGCGAACAGCAGCACAGCGCCGAGCAGGAGCGCGCCCATGACGACGTTGGGCGGGAGCCTGCGGAGGAAGCCCTTGCGGGGGGAATCGGTGCGGTCAGTCATGTGGGGAGACCTCGGAGGATGTCGAAACAGGGGCCATGCAGGCATTCAGGGGGCGGCAGGCGTTCGGACAGTGCGTGTCGAACACCTCGCGGCACAGGCGCGCGTTGAGCGCGTCGAGTGCGTCGTCGTCGGATGGGTCGAAGAGCGGGAGCCATCCGTAGCCGTTGAGCAGGCAATGCAGGTGCTTCATGAGCAACCGGTAGGGGTCGCCCAGCGCATGCGCCTCGAGCAGCCCCTCGGTATGGGTCAGCGTATGCATGCCGAGGCACAGGGTCCATGGGCCAACAGTCAGGGCCTGCGGCGACAGGCCCAGGCCGGTGGGCAGGTCGCCGGCGGCCAGTGCGCTCTCGACGATGCCGTCGATCAGCGCGCCCAGCGGCGCGCTGGCCTCCAGCGAGCGTCGGCGGGTGTCGGCCGATGCCGCGCCCCAGATCACCTCGGTCCACACGAACTGAGCCAGGCGGAAGTGCTCGGGCTGTTCGCGGATCACCATCAGGTCGGCAAGTGCGATGCAGACCATGCGTTCGCGGCTCGGGCCCGGCCAGCGTGCAGCCCGCTCGAACAGGTCGACCCGGCTCATGCAGTTGCGCGTCGCCAGGGTGACCAGCAGGTCTTCCTTGCTCGCGAAGTGCTGGTAGAGCGTGCCGATCGCGTAGTCGCATTCCTCGGCGATTCGGGACATCTGCAGCGACAGCAGCCCGTCGCGCTGGATCAGCTCCTGGGCCTTGTCCAGAAAGCGCTGCTCCCGCTCGGCGCGTTCGCGCAGGCGTCGGTCCTTGGTGCTCATGGTGGGGGGAGGGGGGGCGGGCAAGGCGGGCTCGTATTTTGAATCTGATTCAAAAAATGAGCAAGAATGATTCTTGTCACGCGCGTTGCCGGCTCTGGCGGTTCGCCCGCCTGACCATCAGGCAAAGAAAAAGCCCGACGGTGGGGGCCGTCGGGCTGGAGAGAAAAGTGAAGCGACTTGCGAATGACAGGAGTTGCAAGCCGGGGGGTGCCTGCAATCCCATGGGGGATGGTGGTACGGCAATGCCTCGCGGCGTTGCCTGGATCGGTGGCCGCTGGCGGCCCCGATCGGAGACGCTCGATCAGATCAACGCGAAGCCTTGCGGCCGGCGGCCTTGACCACGGCTTCGGCGTCGGTTTCGACGGCCTTGGCAACGGTTTCGTACTGGGTCTTGGCGATTTCGGCGATGGCTTCGTTGGTCTTCAGCGTGCGGCCGAACACTTCCTGGCCGGCGCCGATGCTGCGCTCGACGTTCTCGCGAGCCACCTGCACACCCTTCGGCCACACGGCCTTCAGGCCGTCGATGTCGCGGACGTCGGCCAGTTCGCCGAAGAAGGCGAAGGTCGCGTTCATGTTCTCTTCGATCGCGTTCATCTGCAGGCCGAAGACAGCTTCGGTGTTGGCAAGGGCAAGACGTCCGACCTGGGCGGTCGTGTCGGCGAACTGACGGGTCGACTTGGCGAACTGTTCGTTGAACTGCTGGTACATGACGGGCTCCTGGGGCTGTTGGCCGGCCGAGGGGGATGCCGGTGATTGGTGCAATGCAACATACCGGAGTTTTGTTGCACCGCAACAAATGGCCGACGAGCGGTCGCCCAGGATGACTCCTGTCCTTTCAATTCAATGGCTTGTCGGAATCGATTCGGTCGGGCGGCGGCGATCAGCCGCGATGGCGACAACCGGAGGTGCAGGTCTCATGGACAACGACTTCGCTCAACAGCGGCAGGACGGGCTTCAGTCGGTTCCAGATCCAGGTTGCCAGCTGTTCGCTGGTCGGGTTTTCCAGCCCCTCGATGTCGTTGAGGTAGTGGTGGTCGAGCTGGTCGTACAGCGGCTTGAACGCGGCCTTGATGTCGGCGAAGTCCATCACCCAGCCCGTCTGCGGGTCGACGTCCCCGGATACGTGGATCTCGACGCGGAACGAATGCCCGTGCAGGCGCGCGCACTTGTGGCCCGGTGGCACGTTCGGCAACCGGTGCGCGGCTTCGAGGGTGAAGATCTTGAAGATGTCCATGGGCGGCATTCTCGCGCGAACGGCCGGCGGATGTGCCGGAAACGAAAAACCCGCCGATCGGCGGGTCTGTCGGGTTCGGGCGTAGATGCGCCCGCAGTATCTGGTGGCTATGGGTGGACTCGAACCACCGACCCCAGCATTATGAGTGCTGTGCTCTAACCGGCTGAGCTACATAGCCTTGGGGGCGGGCATTGTCCACGGTGACGCAACGGCCGTCAACCTGTGCCAAGGGCGGATGACGGTGCGGCGGCCCCTCCCGGATAATGGCGACTTCGCTTTCCGCCACCGGTCGCGCAAGGCCCCCGGCGCCATCATCGGCCCGCGACAGGCGCCATGCGCGTACCGGCTTCTCACCCAGGACGCCGCCGCCCATGAACACGACCCACCGCAAGCCCTTGTCGGGCACTGCCCTCGACTATTTCGACGCCCGCGCGGCGGTGGAGGCGCTGAAGCCGGGGGCCTGGTCGGATTTGCCGTACACCTCCCGCGTGCTGGCGGAAAACCTCGTCCGCCGCGCCGACCCCGCGCATGTCGACGCTTTCCTGGGCCAGTTGATCGAACGTCGGCGCGATCTCGACTTCCCTTGGTTCCCCGCGCGCGTGGTCTGCCACGACATCCTGGGCCAGACCGCACTGGTCGACCTGGCCGGCCTGCGCGATGCGATCGCGGACCAGGGCGGCGACCCGGCGCAGGTGAATCCGGTGGTGCCCGTGCAGCTCATCGTCGATCACTCGCTGGCGGTCGAATGCGGCGGCTACGATCCCGATGCGTTCGCGAAGAATCGTGCGATCGAGGATCGCCGCAACGAGGACCGCTTCCACTTCATCGACTGGACCAAGCGCGCGTTCCGCAACGTCGATGTGATCCCGCCGGGCAACGGGATCATGCACCAGATCAACCTGGAACGGATGTCGCCGGTGATCGGTATGCAGGACGGTGTGGCGTATCCCGATACCTGCGTCGGCACCGACAGCCACACGCCGCACGTCGATGCCCTGGGTGTGATCGCGATCGGTGTCGGCGGCCTGGAAGCCGAGAACGTGATGCTGGGGCGCGCGTCGTGGATGCGCCTGCCCGACATCATCGGCGTCGAGCTGACCGGCAAGCCGCAGCCGGGCATCACTGCGACCGATATCGTGCTCGCGCTCACCGAATTCCTGCGCAAGCAGAAGGTCGTCGGTGCGTATCTGGAATTCCGCGGCGAAGGCGCGGCGGCACTGACGCTGGGCGATCGCGCGACGATCTCGAACATGGCGCCGGAATACGGCGCGACGGCGGCGATGTTCTTCATCGATGCGAACACCCTGGACTACCTGCGCCTCACCGGCCGCAGCGACGAGCAGGTCGCGCTGGTCGAGACCTATGCGAAGACGCTCGGCCTGTGGGCTGATGACCTCGCCAGCGCCCAGTACGAGCGCACGCTGCATTTCGACCTGTCGACGGTGGTGCGCAACATGGCCGGTCCGTCGAACCCGCATGCGCGCGTGGCCGTCAGCGAACTCGCGGCGAAGGGCATTGCCGACGAGTCCAAGCTGCAGGCAGGCAAGGCGCAGGAAGCCGAGGGGCTGATGCCCGACGGTGCCGTGATCATCGCTGCCATCACAAGTTGCACCAACACGTCGAACCCGCGCAATGTCATCGCCGCCGGCCTGCTCGCGCGCAACGCGCGCCGCGCTGGCCTGGTGCGCAAGCCGTGGGTGAAAAGCTCGCTCGCGCCCGGCTCGAAGGCGGTCGCGCTGTATCTCGAGGAAGCCGGCCTGAAGGACGACCTCGAAGCGCTCGGCTTCGGCATCGTCGCCTTCGCCTGCACCACCTGCAACGGCATGAGCGGCGCGCTGGATCCGAAGATCCAGCAGGAAATCATCGATCGTGACCTTTACGCGACCGCTGTCCTGAGCGGCAATCGCAATTTCGACGGCCGTATCCATCCCTACGCGAAGCAGGCCTTCCTCGCTTCGCCGCCGCTGGTCGTTGCCTACGCCATTGCCGGCACGATCCGCTTCGACATCGAGAAGGATGCGCTCGGCCATGATGCAGCCGGCAATCCGATCACGCTGAAGGACCTGTGGCCGAGCGATGCGGAGATCGACGCGATCGTGAAGTCGAGCGTGAAGCCGGAGCAGTTCCGCAAGGTGTACGAGCCGATGTTCAAGGTCGTCGTCGAACATGGCGAACGCGTCGCGCCGCTGTACGACTGGCGTGAGATGAGTACCTACATCCGCCGCCCGCCGTACTGGGAAGGCGCGCTCGCCAAGCCGCGCACACTGCAGAACCTGCGCCCGCTGGCGGTGCTGGGCGACAACATCACGACCGACCACCTGTCTCCGTCGAACGCGATCCTCGCGAGCAGCGCCGCGGGCGAGTACCTCGCGAAGATGGGCCTGCCGGAAGAGGACTTCAATTCCTATGCCACGCATCGCGGCGATCACCTCACCGCGCAGCGCGCGACGTTCGCGAACCCGACGCTGCTCAACGAGATGGTGCGCAACGCCGATGGCACGGTGAAGAAGGGATCGCTCGCCCGCGTCGAACCCGAAGGCCAGGTCATGCGCATGTGGGAGGCGATCGAGACCTACATGGATCGCGGCCAGCCGCTCATCATCATTGCCGGCGCCGACTACGGCCAGGGCAGCTCGCGCGACTGGGCGGCCAAGGGCGTGCGCCTCGCGGGCGTGGAAGCGATCGTCGCCGAAGGCTTCGAACGGATTCACCGTACCAACCTGATCGGCATGGGCGTGCTCCCCCTGGAGTTCAAGCCGGGCACGACGCGCCTGACGCTCGGGCTCGACGGCACCGAGACCTACGACGTCACCGGCGCACGCACCCCGCGCGCCGACCTCGTCCTTGTCGTGCGCCGTCGCAATGGCGAAGTGGTCGAAGTGCCGGTGACCTGCCGTCTCGACACCGCAGAAGAGGTCTCGATCTACGACGCCGGCGGCGTGCTGCAGCGCTTCGCGCAGGATTTCCTCGAAGCGAGCAAGGTGGCTTGATCATGAGCGCACACCCCAAACGTCATGCGCCTCAACTGAAGATCCCCGCCACCTACATGCGCGGCGGCACGTCGAAGGGCGTGTTCTTCCGGCTCGAAGACCTGCCGGCAACGGCGCAGGTGCCGGGTGCGGCGCGCGATGCGCTGCTGATGCGCGTGATCGGCAGCCCCGATCCGTACGCGAAGCACACCGACGGCATGGGCGGTGCGACGTCGAGCACCAGCAAGTGCGTGATCATCGCGAAGAGCACGAAGCCCGATCACGACGTCGATTATCTGTACGGCCAGATTTCCATCGACACCGCGTTCGTCGACTGGAGCGGCAATTGCGGCAACCTGTCGACGGCGGTTGGGCCGTTCGCGATTGCCAACGGCTTCATCGACAAGGCGCGACTGCCTCAAAACGGTACGTTCGCGGTCAAGGTGTGGCAGGCGAACATCGGCAAGACCATCGTGTGCCATGTGCCGATCGTGAATGGCGAGGTGCAGGAAACCGGCGATTTCGAGCTGGATGGCGTGACATTCCCGGCGGCGGAGATCGTGCTGGAGTTCATCGATCCGGCGGACGAGGGCGAAGGCGAGGGCGGTGGTTCGATGTTCCCGACCGGCAACCTTGTCGACGACCTCGAGGTGCCGGGTGTCGGCACGCTGAAGGCGACCATGATCAATGCCGGCATCCCGACGGTGTTCGTGAATGCCGTCGACATCGGCTACACCGGCACCGAACTGCAGGATGCGATCAACGGCAATCCGGATGAGCTGGCCATGTTCGAGGCGATCCGCGCACACGGCGCGGTGCGCATGGGCTTGATCGCCAGCGTCGCCGATGCGCCGAAGCGCCAGCACACGCCGAAGGTGGCGTTCGTGGCGCCGCCGGCCGATTACACCGCGTCCAGCGGCAAGCGTATCGCAGCGGGCGAGATCGACCTGCTGGTGCGTGCGCTGTCGATGGGCAAGCTGCACCACGCGATGATGGGCACTGCGGCCGTGGCGATCGGTACGGCGGCCGCGATCCCGGGCACGCTGGTCAGCGATGCCGCCGGTGGCGGCGCGCGCACGGCGGTGCGCTTCGGCCATCCCTCCGGCACGCTGCGCGTCGGCGCCGAGGCCGCGCAGGTCGACGGCCAGTGGGTCGTGCGCAAGGCGGTGATGAGCCGCAGTGCCCGCGTGCTGATGGAAGGCATGGTGCGCGTGCCGGCGGACACGCTGCCGGGACACGATTGAGTCGACCCGACGGACGCGCCTGAACCGGTACCGATGCGGCGCCGGTTCGGCTTGTCGTCGTCCGAAAGCCATGGCAGAGTCGATCCCAGCGGCCTGTGGGCCAACAAGTCAGGAGTCCGCATCGTGATCGATCCGGACGGTTATCGACCGAATGTCGCCATCGTCCTCATGCACCCGGATGGCCGGGTGTTCTGGGCGCGCCGTATCCGCCGCGATGGCTGGCAGTTCCCGCAGGGCGGGATGAACAGCGACGAGACGCCTACCGAGGCGATGTATCGCGAACTGCGCGAGGAGACCGGGCTGCTGCCCGAGCACGTCGATGTGCTGGGCTCCACCCCAGGCTGGCTCCGCTACCGCCTGCCGCCCCGGGCAGTGCGCCGGAACGACCGCATGGTCTGCATCGGCCAGAAGCAGGTCTGGTTCCTGCTCCGCTTCACGGGCGAGGAAAGCGACCTGAAGCTCGATCTCACCGACTCCCCGGAGTTCGACCACTGGCGCTGGGTGGACTTCTGGTACCCGTTGGAGCATGTGGTCAATTTCAAGCGATCGGTCTATGCCGACGCTCTGCTGCACCTGGCGCCGTTCGCCCGCCAGGTGGCGGGCGCCCAGGCGATCCCGCCCGCGAGCCTGGAGCCGAGGCGCTGGTCGCGGTTCGGCGGGCGCCGGCGCCAGGTCGGCGCCCGGACGGGCGTCGGCCCAGGGAACGCGCCGGGCGGGGCCTCGGGTGCCGGGCACGACTCGGGCCAGAATTGACAATCATTCTCATCCGTGGCGAAATGAGAACCGTTCCCACCGGACCGGTCCATTCGCCATGTACGTCTGCCTCTGCAACGGCGTCACCGAACGCGAGATCCGCCAGACTGCCCACAGCGGCTGCCGCACCATGTCGGAGCTGACGATGCGCACCGGCTGCGGCGCGGGCTGCGGCAGTTGCGTGTGCATGGCGACCGCGATCCTGGACGAAGTGCACGGCGCCGACGAGGCCGTCGCGGTCGCGAACGCCGCCTGATCCTCTCCAGCCGCTGTCAAGCGGACGTCGTGCAATCGCACACGATTCGCATTCCTTCATCGTTTTCCGATCGCGGCTAAAGTACCGGCCTGTTTGCAACGGAGGCCGGACATGAAGGGCAACCCCAAGACCATCGAATTCCTCAACAAGGCGCTCTTCAACGAGCTGACCGCGATCAACCAGTATTTCCTTCACGCGAAGATGCTGAAGAACTGGGGCCTGAAGGAACTGGCCGAACACGAGTACCACGAGTCGATCGACGAGATGAAGCATGCCGACAAGCTGTCGGACCGCATCCTGTTCCTCGACGGCCTGCCGAACTTCCAGGCATTGGGCAAGCTGCGCATCGGCGAGAACCCCAAGGAACTGCTGGAGTGCGACCTGGCGCTGGAACTGGAAGCCGTGCCGCTGCTGCGCGACGCCATCGCGCACTGCGAACAGGTCGGCGACTACGTCAGCCGGCAGTTGTTCGCCGACATCCTCGACTCTGAGGAAGAGCACATCGACTGGATCGAGACCCAACTGTCGCTGATCGAACGCCTGGGCGAACAGAACTACCTGCTGACCAAGATCGAAAGCTGATCGGCGTCCCGGTGACGACGGCAACGAAAAAGGCGACCGCGAGGTCGCCTTTTTCGTGCGAGGCACCGGATCGGACCTCAGCCGGTGGACGCCTGCGACATGCTGGCTCGCAGCGCCTGGCGGGCACGGGCGAACTCGTTGGCGATCATCGCCACGGCCACGGCCGGGCGTTCGAGCGTGCCCATGCGGGCGCCGAGTTCGACGCGCTTGGCGGCATTGGACAGCGACATCGCGCCGAGGTTGGCGCTGGACGACTTCAGGGTATGCGCGGCGTTGCGCAGCCCGTCCATGTCCGGACCGACGGCGGCGGTTTCGAGTGCCGCGATGATCGTCGGAGTGTCGTCCAGGAAGACTTCGATCAGTCGATCGACTTCACCGCCGAGGATGCTGCGCAGTTCATCGAGGACGGACGGATCGAGCACCGGCGCCGGTGGCTCGGGGGGCGTGGCATGCGTCGTGGCGGCGGGCTTGGCGGGCGGCGTGGTGTTCACGAAGGGATTGGCCGAAATATGCGACCGATTGGCCGCGGCTTGAAGGGTGGCGTCTGGCGACGAGGCCGCGGCCGGCGGAGCTGCGACCACTGGCGCGGCGGCCGGTGGCGGCGGGACGAAGATCGGCGCCGGCGCGGGCGGGGTGGCCGCAACCCGGGGGGCGAGCGACGGCGGTGGCGCGACGGGCGCCGGTGCGGCGACAGGTGCCGGGGTGGGCGGGATCTGTGTCGCCGCTGCGGGGACCACACGTGGCGGTGCCGGCGCCGGCTGGGGTGACGGCTGCGGTGCCTGAACGGGCGGCCTGACGGCTGGCGGAGGCGTCGGCGCGGCCATCGGGGGCGCAACTGGAATGGGGGCAGGCGGTGGAGCAGGAGCCGGCGGTGCGATGGAGGGCGGTGCAGCGACCGGGGGAGCAACCGGCGCCGCAACTGGCACCTGCGCCGGCGCTGCCGCAGCAACCGGGGCGACGACTGGCACGGGCTGCGCAGCTTGCATGGGAGGCGCTGGCGCTGCGGGAGCGGGCTCCGCGATGGGGTCGGCCGCCGGTGCCGCAGCATGCTCCGCTGGATGCTGGGCCGAGATCTGCTGCCAATGGAACAGGCAGCGCTCCAGTTCGCCGCGTGTCACCGGCTTGGCGAGATAGTCGTCCATGCCGGCATCGAGGCACTTCTGGCGATCGCCGGCCATCGCATTGGCCGTCATCGCCACGATCGGCAGGCGCCGGCCGCCGGTCGCGGCCTCGTGTTCGCGCCAGCGACGGGTGGCGGTATAGCCATCCATCACCGGCATCTGGCAATCCATCAGGACCAGGTCGTAGCGCGATGCCGACATGCGCAGCAGCGCGGCTTCGCCGTTGGTGGCGCTGTCGCAGTGGGTGCCGAGCACGCTCAGCAGACGCTGGCCGACCATCAGGTTGACCGGGTTGTCTTCGACCAGGAGCACGCGCATCGGGCGCGCGGGTTCCGGCTCGGCGGGTGTGGCCGACACGGCTTCGGCGACAGGTGCGTCCGTGGCCATGGGCGCCGCGAGTGCGTCTTGCTGGCCTGTTTCGACCATTGCGTTGTCCATTGCGAATTCGCCCACCATCGGCTGGGGCGTGGTGTCGATGGTGCCCAGCAGCGCAGCGCGCAGGTCGGCATCCGGCGACTGCCGCTGCAGCAGGGTCGCGCTCATGAGCAGTTCTTCCGGCGCGGGTTCATCGCCGAGCAGACCGATCAGCTGCACCTGGCCGTAGGTGTTCTGGCGTTCGAGATTGCGCTGCAGCGCAACAGCGGTACTGCGCACGCTGGCGAGGTCCGCGATGACTGCGGTGTACGCCCAGCCGGCGCCCTGGCTGGCAGCCGAACGCAGGCGTTCCAGCGCCTCCTGGGTGGTTTCGACGGTGGTGATGCGCAGGCCCCAGTTCGGCAGCAACATGCTCAGCCGCAGCCGCAGGCGCTGGTCGCCGGTGAGCAGCAGCACGCGCCCGCCGGTGTTCTCGACCGGCTTGTGCGCGATGATGTCGCCCTGCACCTTGAGCATCGGCACTTCGAACCAGAACAGTGCGCCCTGGCCGGCTTCGGATTCCACGCCGATGCGTCCACCCATCAGGTCGACGATGCGCTTGGAGATCGCCAGGCCCAGACCGGTGCCGCCGTAAAGGCGCGTCGTGGATGCATCGGCTTGGCTGAAGGCCTGGAACAGTCGCTCCTGCGCGGCAAGCGGAATGCCGATGCCGGTGTCGCGCACTTCGAAGCGCAACTGGTGCTGCGCGCTGGTCTCGCCGATCTTGCGCACGGTGAGGCTGACGCTGCCGCGCTCGGTGAACTTCACCGCGTTGCTGATCAGGTTGGTCAGGATCTGGCGCAGGCGGACCGAGTCGCCGCGCACCGGCAGCCGCACCGACGGATCGATCTGCAGGGTCAGGCGCAGGCCCTTGCCCTGTGCCGGGCGCTCCATGAGCTGGATGACGGATTCCAGCGTTTCGCGCAGGTTGAAGGTGGTCGATTCGAGCTGGAGCTTCGAAGCTTCCAGCTTGGAGTAGTCGAGGATGTCGTCGACGATGCGCAGCATCTGCTGCGCCGAGAGGTAGGCGGTGTGCACCATCTCGGCCTGGTCGACGGCCAGCCGGTTGCTCATCAGCAGGTCGAGCATCGGGATGATGCCGTTGAGCGGCGTGCGGATCTCGTGGCTCATCGTGGCCAGGAACTCGCCCTTCGCCATCACCGCGGACTCGGCGTCCTGCTTGGCCTGGCGCAACTGGTGTTCGAGCTGGTTGCGGCGCTGAAGCTCCAGTTGCAGCTCGCTGCGCTCGGCATCGTTGCGCTCCGCGATCTCGGACGCTTCGCGGATGTGGCGCTCGTAGTTGCGCGACGCATAGGCCAGATAGCCGACGATGGCGGCGGTGGCTGCGGCGAGGGCGAGGCTGGTGACCCGGAAGGTGTCGGTGCCGTTGAGCACGTCGGCGATGAGCGCGAGGAATGCGCCCGTGGCGGTGGTGATGGCCATCCACCGGAAGATCAGCAGCGAGGGTTTCGGCTCGTTCAAGATCGGCGTACCTGCGTTGCGAACGGAGTACCGCGCCGCGGCCCCCCCTGGACCGCGCGCGCCGGCCCGGCGCGCCAGAATCCGCACACCGGATGAGCGATGATGCCCCAGCCCGGCCCGGCTTGACCAGCGACGCCGCCCGTGGACCGCCCCGGGCGGCCGGGTTTCCGCTTACAGCAACGAGTGCTGGAAGTCGAAATCCATCGCCTGGTTGGCGCGTTGCACCAGATCGCCCTGGATGAAATCGATGCCGCTCAGCCACAGGGTCGCGGCCGTCTGCGGATCCTCGACGTGCTGGCCGATGACCTGCAGGCCAAGCAGGTGCGCACGCTCGATGAGGAGCTTCATTTCGTCCTGCACGGCCTGCTGGTCGATCTTGTGCGCGTAGTGCGGCGACAGGCGCACATAGCTCAGCGGCAACTGCGACAGCAGTGCATCGGCTTCCGGATTGGACTGGAACTGGCTCAGGCACAGGCGCACGCCGGCGGCCATCATCTGCTGGCAGAACTCGCGCACGATCACCGAATGCAGTTGCGCTTCGTTCAGCCTCACGTCGACGACCAGCAGCTCGCCCTCGATGTCCAGCTTGTCGAGCGAGTCCAGCAGCCATTTGGAATAGCCGTCCTGCCCAAGGCTGCGCGCCGACTGCGGCACGAACAGGCGCGCGCGGCGGCCGCCGACCGGTTGCTCGCCGAGGATCGCGATCGCGCGGCTCATCACCCTGCGATCGATCTCGTGGACCAGTCCGGCGCGTTCGGCCAGGGGCACGATCTCCGCGGCGGTGTGCAGCTGTCCGCTGCCATCGCGCAGTCGTACCAGGGTCTGGTACTGCTCCTGGTCGCCGCCGACCACCGAGACGATCGGCTGGAAGGCGAGCTCCAGGCGCTCGTTGTTCAGTGCTTCCTGCAGCTGCGACAGCAGGTTCGCGGCGTGTTCTGACACCGCTTCAGACGGCGGTCGATAGGCCGCGATGCCGATGGGATCGATGCGCGCCGCGCGCAGGGCCTCCTCGGCGGCACCCAGCGCGGCACCGGCGTCGCTGAAACCATGGGCCAGGTCGACGTAGCCGACGCAGGCGCGCAGGCGCAGCGTGTCGGCGCCGATCTGCAGCTGGCGGCCGGTGAAGGTGTCGCGCAGCTGGCGGGCCCAGAGCATGTGGCGATCGGGCGGCAGGCCAGGCCAGTAGACGACGAAGGTGTTGTCGTTGAGGCGCGCCGCAGGCCGTTCGCCGGACACCTCGCCGATCAGGCGGCCGGCCTCGGACAGCACGGCGTCCAGCGCGGCGTAGCCGTAGTGGTCGCGCAGCGCCGAAGTGCCTTCGATCACGACGAAGTGCACCGCGCCGACGGTCTGCGTCGGGAAGGCCTGCGTCAGCTGCTGCAGCATGAAGGTGCGGGTGAGCAGGCCGGTGGTCGGATGACGACGAACTTCCTGCTCGCGCTGCTGCTTCAGCGCACGCGCGCGGCGCACGCGATTCTGCACGGCAGCGATGAGATGTCGCGGGCGCACGGGCTTGCTGAGGTAGTCGTCGGCACCGCTGTCGAGCACTTCCAGATGGCTTTCCGGGTCGGTGTCGCCGGTCAGGAACACCACGGGAATATGCGCATAGGCGGCGTTGCCGCGGATCTGCGCTGTCAGCTCGGTACCGCTCATGCCCGGCATGTGCAGGTCCATCAGCACGAGATCGGGCTGCAGCCGGGCCAGCATCGACATGGTGTCGCTGGCCAGCGGTACCACTTCCGCTTCCATCCCGGCGCCGCGCAGCACGCCCTGCGCGAAGAGGGCCTGGCTGCGATCGTCCTCGACGATCAGCACGCGGTATGGCGGCTCACCCTGTTCGGTGGGAACGACCTTCGGTGCCGGCGCGATCGCGGCTTCCGCTTCGACCGGGGCGGTGGCGAGGGCTTCGGTCGCCGCCGGCGCGTCGCCGCACCAGCGGCGCCAGTAACCGGTCGGCGGATACTCGGCGCGCGCCTGCGCGCCACCGCGCGCTGCGGAACCGGATGATGTGCGCTCGTTGGCTGCGAAAGACATCGTGACTCCCTGCGAATCCACGCATTATGCGGGTTCGCTCCGCGATGGGAAGTCGCCGCGCCGCGCCGGGCACGGTTCGTCCGAGGTCGTTCCCGCGGGCGCGCGGGCTGCGTTCAGGTCGACGTTCAGGTCGACAGCAGCCGCGACACCCCCCGGTAGACCTTGCGGCACAGCCACCAGACCACCAGTCCCACGGACAGGCCGACCAGCACGACCACCGCCAGTGCGATCCAGGGGTAGCTCCAGGCCAGGGCCAGTCCGCCCACCACCACCGTGTCCTCGGCGACCGATGCGGTCCAGTTGCTCACCGGCTCGGGCGAGGTGTTGATCAGGGCGCGGGTGCCGGATTTCAGCGTGTGGCTGACCAGCGCTGCGCCAGCCCCTGCGGCGAGCATGCCGGCGCCGAGCTCACCGTCCGGCGAAATCGCGGCGGCGGCGAGGAAAGCGCCTGCCGGCACGCGGAGCAGGGTGTGCAGCAGGTCCCAGCCGGAGTCGACGCCCGGAATCTTGTCGGCGAAGAACTCGGCCAGTGCGAGCGCCCCGGACACGCCGAGTACCCAGGGAGACGTCGTCGCTTCCAGTGCGGGCGGCAGGTCCAGCCAGCCCATCACGCCAGCGATCCCGACCCCGAAAACAGTGAGATAGGCGCGCACGCCGGCGAGCCAGGCCAGCAGGATCCCGATGGCGAATACATGCGCTTCGGTCATGACGCATTCCCCCAGCAGTGCGCCCGGCAGGGCGCAGGTCGCGACCGGTGCGGCCGCAGCGCGCACAGTATCGGTCAGGAAGCTGGCTGATCGCTTAAGAAATGCGACGGCGTGACGAACGGCCGGGCAGAGGGATGACCGATGCCGCCAATCCGGTCCTGCGTCACCCAGTCTCCTGCGGACAGACGGTAGGATGTGCCGATGAACGAGACTCCCGACAGCGTCGGCCCGGCGACCGTGCCCGCAGAGACGCCCGAGGCCGCGCCCGCCGTTCGTGCCCTGCTCGATCGCGCGCTGTCCGACGGCGAAGCCGCCGGTGGCGGCCGAGGCGGCAGGGCCGGCAAGCGTCGCCGCAAGCGCAAGGGCGCACCGGCCGACCCGCCGTCCGAACAGGCTTCCGTCGAGGCCATCGCGACCTCGCCCGAGCGCCGCGAGGAACACGACAGTGCTCCGGCCGGTCCTCGCATCGACTTCGATGGGCCCATCGAAGTCGCTCCTCCACCGGCACAACCGGTGCCCTCGATCTACGACACGTGGACCGTGGTCGGCGCATCCAGCGGCGAGTGGGACAGTCCGGGCGGTGGCCATGCCGCGGGCGCACCGACCTCCGGTGAGAGCGAGCCTGCTGCTTCCGGTTCCTCCGTGCCACGCACGGGCGGGTCCGGCGGTGGAACGGGGGGGCATGCGTTCGATCCGCACCTCCACCACGGCGGCCACCACTGGGTCTACGTCGCACTGGCCGTGTTCCTGCTCGCGCTCGGCTTCGGCCTGTGGGGCGTCTGGACGACCTACTTCGCGGGCGATGCGGATGGCCGCAGCGCATCGGCACAACGCGCGAAGAACGACCGCCTGACCCAGGAAGTATCGACATTGCGCCGTTCCGACCAGATCAGCCGCGAGGCCAACCGGGACCTGGAGCGCACGCTTGCCGAGCGCGACGAGGAAATCGCCGGCTTGCGCGCAGACATCGCCTTCTACGAGCGGTTCGTCGGCGCGACCGGCCAGCGCCGCGGCCTGAGCGTGCACGACCTGGACATGCGCCAGCAGGGCGGCGACGTCTGGCACTTCACGGCCACGCTCACCCAGAACCTCAACCGCGGCGCGGCGAACACCGGGCGGTTGACGCTGGGGATCGAGGGCACGCGCAACGACCGCCTGGAGAAGCTCGCCTGGTCCGGCCTGCGCAAGCTGAACAACGCGCCGGGGCTGGATTACTCGTTCAAGTATTTCCAGCAGGTCGAAGGCGAAGTCATGCTGCCTGAAGGCTTCAAGCCCCTGCGGGTGACGGTGCGGCTGGTGCCTGCGGGCGGAAGCGCCGTCGAGCAGTCGTTCCCGTGGCCGGAGACGCTGAAGGCAGGGGCCGACAACTGAGCGATCCGTCGGCGCGCTTGAACCGTCATCACCCGCGCCCCATGCTGTGCCACATGGATACCCCGATGCAGACCCAGACCGCCACGACGCCGACCGCCGATGCCATGGCGCCGTTGATCGACTTCACCGCCGCCGCCGCCGCCAAGGTGCGCGAGCTGATCGCCGAGGAAGGCAATCCCGCGCTGAAGCTCCGCGTGTACATCCAGGGCGGCGGCTGTTCCGGCTTCCAGTACGGATTCGAATTCGACGAACAGCAGAACGAGGACGATTTCGCGGTGGCGACCAACGAGGTCACGCTGCTGGTCGATCCCCTCAGCCTGCAGTACCTGGCCGGCGCGCAGGTCGACTACACCGAAAGCCTGCATGGATCGCAGTTCGTCATCCGCAATCCCAACGCGAAGACCACCTGCGGCTGCGGCAGCAGCTTCAGCGCCTGAGGCGTCCACCGTGACGCCGCCGGTACCGCGCTTCGCCTTCGTCGAGGACGCGCTGCTGCGCGCCGACCATCTTCGCGACCATCCCGATGCGCTGCGCACGCTCTGGCGCGAGGGGCGCGTGCTGCGCGTCGACGCCGAGGGCCGCACGTTCGCGGGCGCCGATGGCGCGCCGGACGTGCCGCGCGGCGCTGAGCTGGATGCGAATCCCGACGAGGCCGTGTTCCTCGGCCTGCGCGGCGACGAGGGCTGGTTCGCGATCGACATGGGAGATGGTGCGCAGGGCGCGGAATCTGCGCCGTTCGAGGCTCGCCCGGCACGCGATGGCCGCATCGACCTGCGCAGCGCCGCCGCGCACTGGCCCGCGTTCGAGTCGACGGCGTTTGCGCAGGCGCGCGCGCTGTTGCACTGGCGACGCAGGCATCGGTTCTGCGGCGCATGCGGCGGCACGTTGCACTGGCTGCGCGGTGGTTGGCAGGGACGCTGCGACGCCTGCGGCCTCGATCATTACCCGCGCACCGATCCTGCGGTGATCGTCGCAGTGACCGATGGCGAGCGCCTGCTGCTCGGGCGCCAGGCCAGCTGGCCGGCGCGCCGCTACTCCACGCTGGCTGGATTTGTCGAGCCCGGCGAGACGCTGGAGCAGACCGTGGCCCGCGAAGTGATGGAAGAAGCAGGCGTGCGCGTGCGCGCCTCGCGCTACCTGGCGTCGCAGCCCTGGCCGTTCCCGTCCTCGCTGATGCTGGGCTTTGTCGCCGATGCAGAACCCGATCCACCGCAAGCTGACGACGAGCTCGAGGATGCGCGCTGGTTCACGCGCGACGAGGTCGGTGCCGCACTCCGCGGCGACACGCGAGACGATGGCCTGCTGCTGTCGCCGTCGGTGTCGATCTCGCGCTGGCTGATCGAAGCCTGGCACGCCGGAGTGTCGGTCGCGGAGTAGACTTCGGGGATGGCCGCCACTCTCATCGCCGTGATCTTCGCGCTCGCACTGGGCCACCTCGTGCCCGGGCTTGCCGGTGCGGTGCGGCGGCATGACCTCCACGCGCGCTGGCTGCATTGGTTGGCTGGCATCTTCCCTGGGCCGGGCGGTCTCTTCCATGGCCGGGCGGGCATCCTGATCGCGCTGCTGCCGCCGCTGCTGGTCGTTGCCCTGCTGCAGTACGCCCTGCATTCGCCGCTGTTCGGCGTCCTCGGTCTGCTGTTCGGGCTGGCCGTGCTGTTCTTCTCGTGGGGGCCGCGCGACCTGGACGCGGATGTCGGCGCGGTGATCGATGCGGAGAACGCCGATGCGCGTCGCGACGCCATCGCCCGGCTCGGCGCGGATCCTGCGCGCGGCGGCGAAGGCGCTTCGATGATCGAGGCGGTGTTCGCCAGCGCGCTGCGCCGCTGGTTCGGCGTGTTGTTCTGGTTCCTGCTGCTGGGTGCCAGCGGCGCCCTGCTGTACCGGCTGGTGGCGCTGAGTGCGCACGAAGACGCCGGTGATGCCTTGTCGCCTGCCGCCCGCGACGGCGCGAAGCGACTGCACGCCCTGCTCGATTGGCCGGTGGCGCAGGCGATGTCGCTGGCGCTGGCGCTGGTCGGCAATTTCGATAC
Organism: Lysobacteraceae bacterium; assembly: GCA_016789405.1. Classification (GTDB taxonomy): domain Bacteria; phylum Pseudomonadota; class Gammaproteobacteria; order Xanthomonadales; family Xanthomonadaceae; genus Lysobacter_I. The sequence continues at coordinate 28,174 of JAEUPQ010000019.1, read as the reverse complement.
GGTCCTGTCGGCGTGGCGCGATGCGGGTGGCGCGTCGCTGCGGCTCGACAACGCGTTCCTCGCTGCAGCCGGGCGCGCCAGCGTGCGCAGCGAAATCGCCGAAGAAACCTCCGAACTCATCGAGGAAGGCGTCGCTCCGGGCAATGCCTGGGTGCAGCTCGGCGAGCTTCCCGAGCTGCGCGACGCCATGAGCCTGGTCTGGCGCGTGCTGCTGCTGTGGCTGGCGATCCTCGCTCTGTTCGTCGTCGCGGGTTGGGTGAGCTGACGCGCCTGCGCGGCACTGCCGCGCGCGTCAGCGAACGCCCGCACACGGATGTGCGGGCCGGACAACCCGAAGTCCGAAACGTGCCGCCAGGGACGGCATCATTGAAACGATCATCGCCGTGCGCCTGCGCGGCACTGCCGCGCGCGTCAGCGAACGCTTGCGTCGATCAGAGCCGCGCCAGCACCGATTGCGTCGGCTTCGCGAGATTGAGCGTGTAGAAGTGCAGCGACGGTGCGCCACCGGCGACGAGCTTCCGGCACATGTCGGCGACGAGGTCGGCGGCGAAGTCGCGGATGCCGTCGACGTCGTCGCCGAGCGCCTGCATGCGCTTGCCGATCCAGCGCGGGATTTCGGCGCCGCAAGCGTCCGAGAAGCGCTTGAGCTGGCTGAAGTTCGAGATCGGCATGATCCCGGGCACGATCGGCACCTCGACGCCGAGCTTGCGCACGTCGTCGACGAAGCGGAAATAGGCGTCGGCGTTGTAGAAATACTGGGTGATCGCCGCGTCGGCGCCCGCATCGACCTTGGTCTTGAAATTGCGCAGGTCGGCGAAGGCATCGTCGGCCTGCGGATGCACTTCCGGATACGCGCCGACCTCGATGTGGAAGTGGTCGCCGTGCTCGTCGCGGATGAACTTCACCAGGTCCGAGCCGTAGCGCAGGTCGCCCATGCGCGCCATGCCCGAGGGCAGGTCGCCGCGCAGGGCGACGAGGCGGGTGCAGCCGAGCGCGCGGTACAGGCGCAGCAGCTCGCGGATCTCCTCGCGGCTGCCGCCCATGCACGAGATGTGGGGTGCGGCGTCGAAACCGTGTTCCTGGCGGAGGTGGCGCACGGTCTCGGAGGTGTAGCTCAGCGTGGAGCCGCCGGCCCCGAAGGTGCAGGACACGTACTCCGGCGCGTAGCTCCTGAGCTTGGCCGCGGTGCGGTCGAGCAGGGCGCGCTGGTCGTCGGTCTTGGGCGGATAGAACTCGAAGGAAATCGGGGTCATGACAGGCGTCCGGGCGGGTCGGGCGAAATTCTATCTCTTTATCGCGATGAAAGTAAAAAGGTATACACGATGCAGCGCGTCCAACGGACAGCGCCGCCGCGCACGAACCGTTAGGCTGTCGGCCCTTCCTTGCCATTCCGCCCCGCTGCCGACCCTGCCGATGTCCATCGTCCTGACCGAATTCGCCCGCCCCCGCCTGTTCCCGTCCGAGCCGCGCCGCAACACCATCCAGGACTGCACGGCAGAGGCGTTCGTCCGGCGCCTCAACGAGGAGCCGCCGCTGGCCGTGCTCGACGGCTACGCGCCCTTCTGCAAGCTGCACGTGCATCGCAACTGGACATCGACGCGCTGCATGGCCATCCCGATCGAGGACGGCAACCGTCATCTGCTGCGCAGCGGATACGACGCCCGCAGCCGCGAGGAACTGCCGGTGCTGGTGCGCTGGTTCGAAGGCATCGACCCGCCGGTCGCCAATTTCCTGATCCCGATCCTCTACAGCCGCGAGCAGATGGCGAAGGAAGGCACGCCGATGGATGCCGATTGGGGCATCGTCGGCTGCCTCTATACGATGGCGCCCGAAGAAACGCCGCTGGCCCCCATCACGATGATGCGCAACGCGCTTGGCGTGGAAGAAGGCGGTTCCGGTGTGCCGATCGATCGTGATGCCTATCGCCGCAGTGTCGCCTTCTGGGACAAGCACGCGAACTGGAAGGGGTGAGCGCCCGCGCTTGCGTGCCATGGGCACGCGCGGGCGCGAACGCCCGGCCACGGATGGTCGGGCCGGGCGATCCGAAGCCTGTGTTGTCGCGCCATGGAAGGCAACGCAGGCAATGATCGAATCTAGCGCTCGCGAGCCATTGGCTCGCGTGCCCGCGAACGCCCGCACATGGATGTGCGGGCCGGACGATCCGCAGCCCGCGGTGTTGCGCCATGGAGGGCATCGCAGGCATCCATCACATATGGTGCTTGCGTGCCAATGGCACGCGCGTCAGACAGGGCTGAGACGAAGACGGGCGCCTTGGCGCCCGTCATCACGCAACAAGCCGCGGTCGTGATCAGAAGAAATCCGCGCCCGCGGTGGTGATCAACACCGTGCCTTCTGGGTCGACCGGCGGCGAGGAGGTCGTGATCGCGACCGGGGTGATCTTGAAGGCGATAGACATGCCCCAGAGGACCTCGTGATCCGCTGGCAGGGTGATGATGTTCGGCGCGGAGATGCCGGTCGAATGATTGCCGCTGCGACGCGGCCCGTTGCCGCCGCCACCGGGCTTGAAGTCTTCCATGTGGATCCGGTTGGGGCCGTCGAAGACGTGGATGCTGTCGATCGCGGCATGCTGGCCGGTCTTGAACAGCAGGAACAGCTTGCGAACCTTGAGCCGGACGTCGTTCACGATCACGGGGGTCGGGATCGGGATGTGGCACCAGGCCGGCGCGGGCGACTGGTTCAAGGCGAAGGTGAACTGCATTTCGGTTCCCCAGCCCCAGTGGCGCACGATCAGTCCGCTCGGGAGTTCCGTCACCACGGCATTGCCGTGGGCCCATGACGCGTGCTTCAGCATCGTTGCTTCTCCTTGTAGGTCACCCTGGGGCCCGGGGGAACGGGAACCGGTCGATCGGGTGTCCCGTGGCCGGATACCTTCGGAGAACGTGCGTGCCCCGAGCGGGAGGACAGTTGCGCCGCATGCATGAACGACGACGGGCGCCGAAGCGCCCGTCGTGGTGAAGCATAGCGGATGACGCGTCGCGATCAGTAGCGGTAATGCTCGGGCTTGTACGGACCTTCCACGTCGACGCCGAGGTAATCGGCCTGTTCCTTGGTGAGCGTGGTCAGCTTCACGCCGATCTTCTCCAGGTGCAGGCGGGCGACTTCCTCGTCCAGCGCCTTCGGCAGGCGGTAGACGGTCTTCTCGTACGTGTCCTTGTTCGCCCACAGGTCGATCTGGGCCAGGGTCTGGTTCGCGAACGAGTTCGACATGACGAAGCTCGGGTGGCCGGTGGCGCAGCCGAGGTTGACCAGGCGGCCTTCGGCGAGCAGGAAGATTTCCTTGCCCGGGCCGATGACGTACTTGTCGACCTGCGGCTTGATGTTGATGCGCTTCGCACCGGATTCGTTCAGCGCGTCTACCTGGATCTCGTTGTCGAAGTGGCCGATGTTGCAGACGATGGCCTGGTTCTTCATCTGCTGCATGTGCGACAGCGTGATCACGTCCTTGTTGCCGGTCGTGGTCACGTAGATGTCGGCCAGGCCGAGGGTGTCCTCGACGGTGTTGACCTCGAAGCCTTCCATCGCAGCCTGCAGGGCGCAGATCGGGTCGATCTCGGTGACGATGACGCGGCAGCCGTAGGCGCGCAGCGAGTGCGCCGAACCCTTGCCGACGTCGCCGTAGCCGCAGACCACGGCGACCTTGCCGGCCAGCATCACGTCCATCGCGCGCTTCAGGCCGTCGGCCAGCGATTCGCGGCAGCCGTACAGGTTGTCGAATTTGGACTTGGTGACCGAGTCGTTGACGTTGATCGCCGGGACCAGCAGCTTGCCCTGTTCGGCGATCTGGTACAGACGGTGCACGCCGGTGGTGGTCTCTTCGGAGACGCCCTTCCAGTCCTTGACCACGTTGGTCCAGAAGCCGGGGCGTTCCTTGGCGACGCGCTTGAGCAGGTTCTTGATGATCTGCTCTTCGTGCGAGGCCGACGGGGTGTTCACCCAGTCCGACCCCTGTTCGAGTTCATAGCCCTTGTGGATCAGCAGGGTGACGTCGCCGCCGTCATCGACCACGAGCTCCGGGCCCTTGCCGCCGGGGAAGGTCACGGCGTCGAGGGTGCAGTCCCAATACTCTTCCAGGGTCTCGCCCTTCCACGCGAACACCGGGGTGCCGGTGACGGCGATGGCGGCGGCAGCGTGGTCCTGGGTCGAGAAGATGTTGCAGGACGCCCAGCGCACGTCGGCGCCGATGTCCTTCAGGGTCTCGATCAGAACGGCGGTCTGGATGGTCATGTGCAGCGAGCCGGTCACGCGCACGCCCTTGAGCGGCTTGGCGGCGGCGTGCTTGCGGCGGATCGACATCAGGCCCGGCATTTCGTGCTCGGCGATTTCGATTTCCTTGCGGCCCCAGTCGGCCAGCGAGATGTCGGCGACCTTGTAATCACCTTCGGTCGAGAAGGTTTTGGCGACAGCGTTCATGCGGTCGGTTCTCCGTTGAGTGCCCAGCCCGTGGGGGGCGTGGCAGTGAACGGGCGCCGTTGGGACGGTTGTAGACCTCCGCCGAGCCTGATCCCGGACAACAGCCGGGCTTGCAGCGCCCCTCGGCGGGGAGGGGCCGCATTATATCGCCTGCTCGCGATGAAGCGATGAACCTGCCCGCGCGGGCGACGGATGGTCGGTCGCGGGGCGGCGCCGGAGTGCCGCCACAGTGATCCCACCCTGCGGCCGGTGAGGTCTCGTGCTGCAAGATGCCCGGGGCGCATGATGGATTGGCCGTCACGGGACGCTGTGGGCGTTGTGCACGGTGCGGGTTCCACAACATGGACGCAGGGAGGGGGTATGGGCACGATCCGCATGATCGGCATCGCCGACTTCGAACGTTTGCTGGACGCATGGCAGCCGGTGCGTCGCATCGACGCATTCCATGTCCACCACACCTGGCGGCCGAGGCATCGCGACTTCCGCGGCCTCGCCACGATCGAGTCGATGCGACGCTTCCACATGCAGCAGATGGGCATGAGCGACATCGCCCAGCACCTGAGCATCGATCCGCTGGGAGGCATCTGGACCGGTCGTCCGTTCGACCGGCCGCCGGGCAGTGCGCGCGGCCACAACGGCAATGCGAGCAGCGGCCCGTTCATGATCGAGATGATCGGCGATTTCGATCGCGGCCAGGATCCGTTCGACGGCGAGCAGAAGCGGATCGCGCAGGCGGTCGTGGTCGCCGTGCTGCGCAAGTTCGGCCTGGATGAGAGCGCCGTGCGCTTCCATGCGGAATTCAGCGAGAAGACCTGCCCTGGCAGCGGGCTGGATCTGCGCACGTTCCGTGGCGAGATCAAGGCGCTGCTGGCGAGCGGTGCGAGGGTGCAATTGCCCAGGCGTTCGGACGCGGTGCTCGACGAGGCGGCCGTACGCGACTGGCACGGCGGCGCCGGTGCGCGTGGCGACGATGGCGGCGCCGCTGCCTTCGAAGAGCCGATGTTCGCGGAAGTCCCGGAAAGCGAGTGGCTGCTGGCGCAGCAGGAATACCTCGCCGAGCTGATCGATACCGGACGCGACGCCGCGCGCGGCGGCAGGGACATCGACGTGCAGCCCCTGCTGCCGCATGTGGTCAACCTCTCCGAGGGCCTGCTGTCGACGCAGGGTGATTTCAGTTCCTCGCTCTCGTCGCTGAGGACGATCGTCGAGCAGCATCTGCCGGCCTACCTGGCCACGCACGACGACCCCCACCTGGTGTTCTATGCCCATGGCGGGCTGGTCTCGGAGCCCGGCGCGCTGTGCTATGCGCGCACGATCCTGCCGTGGTGGCTGGCGCACGGCGTGTATCCGATCTTCTTCGTCTGGGAATCGGGCTTGCTCGACACCCTGCGCAATTCGCCGCGGGGCGGCCAGCGCAACATCTTCACCGACTGGCTGATCGAGGGCGTGACCCAGGTCGCCGCGCGCAAGGTCTGGAAGATGATGAAGGAGGACGCCGAGAATGCGTCCAGCCCGTTCATCGCCAAGCATGGCAAGCCCGGAGGCGCGCATCAGCTCGCGGCCCTGCTCGATCCGCTGCTGAAGAGCCATCCCGGCCTCAAGCTGCACGCCATCGGCCACAGCACCGGTCCGATCCTGCTGTCGAAGTTCATGCCGCTGCTCACGGACAAGGGACATCGTTTCGAGACGCTGAGCTACCTGGCGCCCGCGATCCGCACCGACCGTTTCAGGGAGCGCGTGGTGCCGCTGCTCCAGGATGGCCGCAAGCCGGTGAAGGACCTCACGATCTACACGATGACCGATGCCGCCGAGCGCGACGACACGGTCGCGAAGGTCTATCGGAAGTCGCTGCTGTACTTCGTGCGCAACGCATGCGAGGACAAGGACGATGGCCGGGTGCTGGGCCTGGCGAAGGATCTCGCCGACGACAAGGAGCTGAAGGCGTTGTTCGGGATCGGGAAGGGCGGCCTGTCCTTCCGCAACGGACCGTTCGCGATCGAGTTCTCGCCGCCACGCGATGTCCAGCCGCAGAACCCGAAGACCGAGGCGCTTCGCCACGGCGGTTTCGACAACGATGCCGCGACGATGTTCTCGGTGCTGGCCCGGATCCTGGGCCGTGATCCGTCGGTCGAAGTGCCGAAACAGCAGTTCCCGGGCGACGAGGCCTTCGAGCGTTGTGGCGATGCCGGGCGAGGCGTCGAGGATGAGGACGACGCAGACGCCGGCATCGAAGGGGACTGTGGTTGTCCTTGCTGCTGCTGTCGCGACAAGGCCCCGACACCGGATCGTTTCGGCGACGACGTGCCGGATGACCCGGACGACGACGGAGGCGACTCTGCGGCGAACGGGGCGAATGCGCCAGCGGTCGACGAGCGCAAGGCAACGCCTGCGGGCAAGGGCAAGGGCAAAGGCAAGCGACCGGGGAACAGGCGCGCGCTGTGCATCGGCATCAACGCCTATCCGACGGCGCCCTTGTCCGGCTGCGTGAACGACAGCCGGCGCTGGGGTGAAACACTGGCCGACCTGGGCTTCAAGGTCGAGTCGCTGACCGACAAGCAGGCGACGCGCGCCGCGATCATGGCCGGCCTGCGCAAGTTGGTGAGCGAAGCGCGTCCCGGGGACGAACTGGTGTTCCAGTACGCAGGCCATGGCAGCCAGATCGAGGATCTGGATGGCGACGAAAGCGACAGCCTGGACGAAGCCTTCGTGCCCGTGGACTACCAGAGCGGCGAGCTGCTGATCGACGACGACTTCCATGCGATCACCACGGAGCTGCGCGAAGGCGCATTCCTCACCCTGTTCATGGATTGCTGTCATTCCGGCAGCAACAGCCGCTTCGCCCCGTTGCGCGTCACGCCGCGGGGTGACGAGCGCGTGCGCTTCATGACGCTGGACGAAACCGTGCGGAAACGCTTCGTCGCGTTGCGCGCGAACACGCGAGGCGGCCTGCGGCTGCGTGCGGGTGCGCGTGGCGAACGCATTGCGGTGCCGGGCGTTGTTCACTTCGCGGCCTGCCTCGACAGCGAGTTCGCCTGGGAGAGCGGCGGCAGCGGCGATTTCACCCGCATCGCGACACCGATGCTGGCCGAGGCCGTGCGCAGCGGCAAGGGCAACCAGGCCTTCATGGATGCGGTGGTCGCGAAATTCGGCAAGACGCCGCGCCAGAACCCGCGCCTGCTGAAGCCGGCAGGCAGCCTGTCCAAGCGTCTCCTGCTGGGAGGGTGAACGACCATGGCCAAGGACACGAAGTCTGCAGGCGATGCCTGGCCATTCGAGGTCCACAAGGCGCTGAGCCGCGCGCGCGCGCGGCTGGCGTCGCCACGTCGCGACATGCCGGCACGGCGCAAGCTGCGCGTGTACGCGCAGGATCCCAGCCTGGGCAGCGAGGATGGGGCGATCTACACCGTCTCCATCCCCTACGAAAAGCTGGCCCCCGGGCCCGTCGGCGCGGTTCTGGTGGTCGATGACATCGACGAAGGCACCGTCGGCCAGGACGGCGAGGAACACCATGACGGCGTGGACCTGGAGCGCCCGGGCCTGCTGATGGAGGATGGCCTGGCGCCGAGCAGCACCAATCGCGCGTTCCTGCAGCAGATGGTCTATGCCGTGGGCATGGAAACCTACGAGCGCTTCGTGCGTGCGCTCGGTCGCGATCCCGGATTCGGTCCGCTGGGCGGTGCAGCGCGCGCCGATGGCCGTCTGCGCGTGCGTCCGGCGGCCTTCAGGGATGCCAACGCGTACTACGATCGCGAGCGTGGTGCGCTGCTGTTCGGCTACGCCACGGCGGCGAAGTTCGCGAAGGGACAGAGCCAGCCCGGCGCGCTGGTCTACACCGCGCTGTCGCGCGAGATCGTGGCGCACGAGATGAGCCACGCGCTGCTGGATGGCCTGCGCCCGAACTTCATGCGGCCCACGCATCCGGACGTGTCGGCGCTGCATGAAGGTTTCTCCGACCTGGTCGCGGTATTCATGCGCTTTTCGCAGCGCGACATGGTCGAGCGCGCGATCGAACGCAGCCAGGGTGGGCTGGACGACAGCCTGCTGATCAACATCGGGACCGAGTTCGGCTTCACCCAGGTCGACGGGCACAACCCGCTGCGCACCGCGATCACCACGCCGCCACCCGGTTCGGACATCGAAAAGCACCACATGTACGGCCACTACGACGAAGAGCACGATCTCGGTGCGGTGCTGGTGTCGGCGGTGTTCTCGGCGTTCTGCGACATCTTCGAGCGACGCACGCGCGACCTCAAGCGCGCGCTGGCGAGCTACCAGGGCCGGTTGTCGCACGAGACCATCCGCTGGCTGGCACAGCAGGCATCGGGACTGGCGCGGAAGTTCCTGAACATCCTGATCCGTGCGATCGACTACTGCCCGCCGTTCCACTGTTCGTTCGGCGAATTCCTGCGTGCCGCGATCACCGCCGACTACGATCTGGTGGGCGAGGACGGGGCCTCGTACCGCGAGATCATCGTGGCCGCATTCCGCCGCTACGGCGTGACCGTCCCTGACGTGCCGACCCTGAGCGTCGAGAGCCTGCTGTGGAAACCGCCGGGCACGGGACCGATCGTCATCCCGCAGCTGCGCTTCCGCAATCTTGGCCTGACCTTCGAGGATGGCTACTGCGACTGGCCGCAGGACGACGACGGCGATTCGGCAGAACGCGCGGCGAAGGCGCTGGGGCGCATGATCTGCACGCCCGCCCATGCCCGCGATTTCGGCCTGGTGGCGCCCGGAGGTGCGTTCCAGCGCCCGCGCCTGCTGTCGCTGCGGACCTTGCGGCGCGTGTCGCTGCGTGGCGACGTGGCGTTCGACCTGGTGGCCGAGGTCGTGCAGAAGGTCCGTGTGCGGGAGGGCTGGTTCCTTGGCGGTTCGACCATCGTCGTGTCATCCGAGGGCGAAGTGCGCTACGCCATCGCGAAGCATGCCGACAGCCGCACCCGCCTGGCTGCCCAGCGACGCTGGCTGCGCACGCAGCCGAAGGACATCCAGGATGCGGCGTGGCACGAGCATTCGGTGATGTCGGCCCGGCTGCAGCGGGCGATCCACCGCAGGACGTGAGCTCGATCGGATCGACACGGAATCGCCTCGGTGCCCGAGGCGATCCGGCCGTGCCGGTCGAGGGAAGGTACGCCCACGCAGGTCTGCCCGGGACTTCCGTTCGAGTGCGCTCTTGCACGGCAGCGCCTGCATGCGTGCCGGATCCGGGAAGACCCTGGCAACGCGCGTCGACCAGACGCTCAGAGGTGCCGTGTTTCCGCCGGTGGATTCCACCAGTTGTCGTTGCGGCCATCGCAGTACGTGGTGGGCGCGGCCACCAGGTCGTCGATGTCGAGGTCGTCGATGGCGGCGACGCGGACGGACACGAACGCGCCGCCGGCCTGTTCGATCTGCCCGTGGCCATGCGTCGCGGTGCCGCAGATCCTGCAGAAGCAATGGTGGATCTCGAAGCCCTCGCCGGACTTGCCGTAATCGGCGAGATGCTCGTGGCCGGAGACCAGTTCGAAGTCCCCGGGCTTGAGGCCGGGGATGTTCCAGTTGCGCTGCTTCCAGCAGAACGTGCAGTTGCACTTGCTGGTGCCGTTGCCGATGTCGAATCGCACCTTGAACTTCACTGCGCCGCAGTGGCAGCTTCCGCTGTGTTCACGGGTCATGCCGGGGTCCTTGTCATTGGGGGAGTCCCGATCATGCCGTGCGGGGCGTGCAGGCGGCCAGTGCGAAGGCCCGGGATGGCGCCAGGTTCAGGCAAGGGCTTGTTGCCTTCCACAGGTTGGAGGCCCGATTCAATGCCGTATCGATCATGCAGGCCGTTGTCATTGACGCCGCCTCGCGATGTCGCGCCAGCGCGCTGGCGTCGCTTGACGGGCCTGCGGGCAGGGCGTATGAGTGGTCCCAGCGTGCAAGCGCGACACTCATGCGTGATCATCGGACGAGTGGGTGCGACATGGCCAGGGAATTCCGACAGCAAGCCTGTGAAGGGGACACGGACGTGCAGGGGACGGCCGCGGTGCATGCGGCTGCCGAGGGCGAGGACCTGTACACCAGGATCATCGCGGCGCAGAACGAAATCGCCACCCTTGCGCATGATCCCAATCGCGTCATCGAAGCCGTGATTTCCCGCGCCCAGGAGCTCACGCGCTCCACGGGCGCTGCGATCGAGATCGTCGACGGCACCGATTCCGTGTACTGGGCGGCCAGCGGCAGCGCGAGCAGCCAGGTCGGGCTGCGACTGAAGCTGGATGCGAGCCTGTCCGGGCGCTGCATCGCGGAGAACCGCGTGCTGCGCTGCGACGATGCCGAACACGACGAACGCGTCAACCTCGAAGCCTGTCGCCGCGTGGGGCTGCGCTCGATGCTGGTCGCGCCGCTGTTGCACGAGGGGAGGCCGTTCGGCGTGCTCAAGGTGCTGTCGCCGTTCCCGTTCGCCTACCGGGAGCGCGACGTACGCAGCCTGGCGATGATGGCCGCGCTGGCTGGCGCGATCCTGGGCCATGCGATCCAGTATTCCGACCTGCTCACCAACTACAACCATCGCGTCGAAGCCGATCTCAGCGAGGCGCGTCGGCGCGAGGACAGCATCGAAGCGATCCATGCGCTGATCCACGACCATGCGATCGAAATGGTGTTCCAGCCGATCGCGGCATTGGAGAATCGCCGGGTGTTCGCCTACGAAGCGCTGGCGCGCTTCCCGGGCTCGACGATGGCGACCGATGCGTGGTTCGCGCGCGCAGCGGAAGTCGGGCTCGGGATCGAGCTGGAACTGGAAGCTGCGGCACTGGCCCTGTCGAGGCTCGACGCGCTGCCGCATCCGTACCGGCTGTCGATCAATGTGTCGCCGGAAACGCTCGTTTCCCCCGTGTTCGACACGCTGCTGTCGCGTTACGACACGGCGCGGCTGATGGTGGAGATCACCGAGCACACCACGGTCAACGACTACCGCAGGCTCCGAGAACGACTGGATACGCTGCGCGAGAAGGGCGTGCTGGTGGCGATCGACGACGCGGGCGCGGGGTTCGCCTCGCTGCGCCACATCCTCCATCTCGATCCGGACGTCATCAAGCTCGACATCTCGCTCACGCACGGCATCGACGGCGACAAGCGTCGACAGACGTTGGTTTCCGCGATCCGCGCCTTCGCTTCGAGCACGAATGCGACGATCGTGGTCGAAGGCGTGGAGACGGAAAGCGAATTGCGGACGCTGAGCAGGCTGGGCATCGAGTACGCACAGGGCTATCACCTGGCGAGGCCGGTGCACTGGAAGGATGTCGCCGCTTCGCTCGGTGTCGACGCTGCATCGACGCAGCCGTCGCCGGGCTGAACTTTCCTGTTGCTTCCAGTGCTGCCGGGCGGTGGCACGGAGGAGCGCAGGTCCATGCGCAGTTGCCCGGAAACAGAAGAGCGCCCGGGAGGGCGCTCTTCGTGTCCGGCACTCGCGTGGTCAGCGGCGTGGCTTGCCGGTGCCCTTGCGCTGTCCCTTCGCGGCGAGGCCTTCGGGCACGCCGGATGCCTGCCAGGCCAGCGGCGCCTGTGCCGGCAGCGCGATCTCCGGCAGGCCCTTGGCCTTCAGCGCGGCGTTGGCCTTCGCCAGGTCGCCGTCCTGCAATGCGCGGAAATCCTCTTCGAGCTTCGCCAGGCGCCGGTCGAGCACGCCGGTGTAGGCGACCAGCGTATCGGCCGGCTTGCCCTCGTAGCCGATCAGGCCGCCGTACAGCGCGTCCATGTGTTCGCGCAGGCGTTCCTCGCCGGTGATCGCGCCGCCTTCCTTGGTCGCGACGATCTCCTTGCGCAGGGCATCGGCACGGGCCGAGAGCGATGCGAGCTGCGCGCGCAGCGCGTCGTCCTGCGGCAGCTTGGCTGCCGTTCCGTCCGCACCGCCACGCACGGCCTGGATCTTCGCCACCAGCGTGCTCATCCGGCCGAACATCGCGTGGACCTTCATCGTGGCGTCGAAGTTGGCCTTGCGATCGGCGACGCTGAACGGTGCGCGACGGTCCAGGCCGACATCGATCTTCTGTTCGTAGACCTGCTCGCCCTTGGTCATGCGCACGGTGTAGGTGCCCGGTGGCACGCGCGGGCCCTGCAGGCTGTTGCCGGCGACCGACGCCGCGGGCGGCACGACCGGCGGCTTGACGTTCATCGACCACACCACGCGGTTGATGCCGCGACGCTTGCTCGCCGGCAGGGTCTCGATGACCTTGCCATCGGGGCCGATCACTTCCAGCTTGAGCTTGCCGAACAGGTGGCGCGTCTTCTGGAAGTAGGTGATGACCACGCCGTTCGGCGCGTTCGCACCCGCGTAGCTGGCATCGCCTTCAGGCCAGCCGCCGAAGGTGTTGTAGCGCTGCTGCTGCGCGCGGCCGGGCAGGAACGTCGCATCCTTCGCCAGCGTCTGCGCGTCAAGCGAACGCAGCGCGGTGAGGTCGTCGATGATCCAGATGCCGCGGCCATGGGTGGCGAGCACCAGGTCGTGGTCGCGCGGCTGCACCACGATGTCGCGAACCGCCACGGCCGGGAAGTCGCCGCCCTTGAACTGCGCCCAGTGCGCGCCGTCGTCGAGCGAGACCCACAGGCCCATCTCGGTGCCCGCATACAGCAGGCCGGGGCGCACCGGGTCCTCGCGCAGCACGTGCGCATAGCCGCGGATGCCCTTCGGGTCCTTCGGCGTCGCAAGCGGGGACCAGGTCGCGCCGTAGTCCGTGGTCTTGTAGAGCATCGGGCCCATCTCGCCGAACGTGTGGCGATCGAAGGCGACGTAGGCCGTGCCGGCCGCGTGGCGGCTGGCATCGATGTAGGACACCCACGAATTCACCGGCACCTTCGCGTTCGCGGTGACATTCCTCCACGACGTGCCGCCGTCGCGGGTGACCTGCACGTTGCCGTCGTCGGTCCCCACCCAGATCACCTTGCCGTCCTTCGGCGACTCGCTGATCGTGTAGATCGTGGTGTGCATTTCAGCGGAAGAGTTGTCGACGGTGATGCCGCCGGACAGTTCCTGCTGCTGCTTCTTCGGGTCGTTGGTGGTGAGGTCCGGCGAGATGCGATCCCAGGTCTGTCCCTGGTTGCGCGTGCGGAACAGGAATTGCGCGCCCATGTAGAGCGTGCCCTTCTCGTTGGGCGACAGGTGCAGCGGCGTGTTCCAGTTCCATCGCAGCTTCTCGCCGTCGCCGGCACGCGGCTGGATGTCGCGCGTGGCGAGCGTGCGCCGGTCGATGCGCGCCAGGTTGCCGCCCTGGAATTCCGCGTAGGCGAAGTTCGGGTCGACCGGATCAGAGAACACCCAGAAGCCGTCGCCGCCGTAGAGGTTCTCCCAGCGCGAGTTGGTCACGCCGCCGGGATACGAGGAATCGCCAACCCAACTGCTGTTGTCCTGCAGGCCGCCGTAGACCTGGTACGGATCCTTGTCGTCGACGCTGACGTGGTAGAACTGCGAGATCGGCAGGTTGTTCGCCTTCCACCAGCGATTTGCGCCGTCCTTCGAGAACCACAGGCCGCCGTCGTCGCCGGCGATCACGTGCTGCGGGTCCTTCGGGTCGATCCACACATCGTGGAAGTCGCCGTGCGCGCCACCGCCGGCGTTGGAGAAGGTCTTGCCCCCGTCGTTGCTCTGGATCAGCTGCAGGTTCGGCTTGAACAGACGGTCGGGATTGCTCGGGTCGACCACCAGGTGCGAGAAGTAGAACGGGCGCCAGACCATCATCTGGCTGTCGTCGCGACGTTCCCAGGTGCGACCGCCATCGGCGGAGCGGTACAGCGCGCTCTTCACGCCTTCGACCACGGCATAGACGATGTTCGAGTCCGACGGCGCCACGGCCACGCCGACGCGACCGTAGGGCTTCGCGGGCAGGCCGCCGCCGGTGACTTCCTTCCAGGTGCGGCCGCCATCGGCCGAGCGGTACAGGCCGCTGCCCGAGGGCGCATCCGGGCCTTCGCCGCCGGAGCGGAACGTCCAGCCCTTGCGGCGGAAATCCCACAGCGAGGCGAACACCACGTCGGGGTTCTTCGCATCGATGCTCATGTTGCCGCAGCCGGTCGACGGATTGCCGCCCTTGAGCACCTGCGTCCACGACTTGCCGCCGTCGGTGGTGCGGTACACGCCGCGCTCGGTCGAATCGCTCCACAGCTTGCCGGTCACGCAGACCAGCGCGGTCTCGCTGTTGCGCGGGTCGACCTCGATGCGCACGATGCGCTCGGAATTCGGCAAGCCCAGGTGCTTCCAGCTTTCGCCGCCGTCGGTGGAGCGATACACGCCGTTGCCGATCGAGACCGAGTTGCGCGTCCATGCTTCGCCGGTGCCGACCCAGATGTCGTCCAGGTTGCCGGGATTCAGTGCGAGCGCGCCGATCGACTGCACGGGCTGCTTGTCGAATTTCGGACGGAAGGTGGTGCCGCCGTCGGTGGACTTCCACACGCCGCCGCTGGCAGCGCCGACGTAGATGACGAGCGCGCCGTCCTTGCGACGCGCGGCTGCGAGCGCGGAGACGCGACCGCTCATCGCGGCCGAACCGATGTTGCGGATGCCCATGCCGGACACCACGCCCTGGTCGGGATGCGCGGCGGCGTCGCTCGCCTGCGCGAAGGCGGTGCCGGAGCACAGGGTGGCGCCGATCGCCAGCGCCAGGACGTTCATGGAAAGGTGCATGGTGGTCTCCGGCTCAGGACTTGGTCGCGGGGAAATCGAAGATCGCGGCATCGACCGGCTTGTCCAGCTCGATCGCGTCGATCTGCATCGGAGACTGCTCGAACGGGAAATACACGCCGTCGACCTTCACGTACTCACCGATGTCGGTGCTGGTCACCTGCTCCTGGCCGCGCACGAACTGGTGGTCCTCGACGCGGATCTCGAGGAAGTGGTCGGGGTCGAGGAAGACGACGCGGCTGTCGCCGTTCTTGAACGTCACGCGGATCTTGTGCGCGTCGGTGCCGTCGATGTCCTCGGTGCCGAGGTACTCGACCTTGCTGCCCTTGGCCTTCCAGTCGAGCAGCGGTCCGCCGATGTCGGCCGCGATCATCAGGCCCTTGGCATCGTCCTCGCTCGTCTTCTGGGGGTCGCGGCGGCCCTGGAACGGCTGGATGGCCCAGGCCTCCTTGCCGTTCCACGCGTTCACCGCGGTCAGGCCCTGCAACGAAAGCTCGAATCGCACCTTGTCCGGGGCGACGGCGACCATCATCACGTCGGCTTCGATACCGCCGCCGAAACGCATCTTGCCGGTCGCGCGCATGCTGCGGATGGCACGCAGCTTGTCGGCGCCACCGCGCGCTTCGAGGTTCTTCGCGATCAGGGTGTCCGCGTCGACCGGGGCGTCGGCCGCGCACACGGTGAAGGACAGGCCGGCAAGGCCGGCCATGAGCAACAGTCGAGTCAACATGGACGTCCTCCGGCGCCGGATGGCGCAGTCGCCAGACTCTAGGCGCGACGATCGCTGGCGCGTCAGGCCCGGAAGTCACGTCTCCCGGCCACGGCGCATGGTCCGCAAGGGCGGCGCTGACCGGCGGCGGTCGGAGGGCGCACGCGCTGTGCGCGATCCACGCAGGATGCGGTATCGTCGTGCTGCCGCGTTGCGGTGTCTGATGTTCCCCCGGGGTTGCGGAATCGATCGTCGGCACGGTCCCATTCGCGCAGGAGGAAGGTTTCCGGACATGAACAACACGGCTGTCAGTCAAGGCATACGCGGGGATGACCCGACCATGGACGCGTCCGACGACGACGCGCGCATCGAGCTGTCTCCGCTCGATTCGCCGGAGTCGGTCACCCGCCTGATCGCCGACGCGCGATCCGGGCAGGGAGCCGCATGGGATCGCGTCTACTCGCTGCTGTACGACGACCTGCATCGCATCGCGCGCTCGCAGATCCGCCAGCGCACCTTCGGGCAGATTTCGGCCACCTCGCTCGTCAGCGAAGGCTGGCTGCGCCTGGTCGGCGCCCAGGTCGACGTCGAAAGCCGCAAGCACTACATCGCACTCGTCGCGCGTGCGATGCGCTACGTGCTGATGGACGAAGTCCGCAAGGGCATGGCCGCCAAGCGCGGACAGGGACAGTCCGACGTGCCGCTGGACGAAGGCATCGATGCCGGCGACGACTTCGTGCTGGAAGAAATGATCGCGCTGGATGCAGCCCTGACGCGGCTGTCCGGGATCGACGCGCGCCTCGGGCAGCTCGTCGAGATGCGCTACTTCGGCGGCCTGGACGAACTTGAGATCGCGGAAGCCTTGGGCATCACCGATCGCACGGTGCGACGCGACTGGCGCAAGGCGCGCGCCTTCCTGCTGACGCAACTCGGCGACCGCACGCCCGGCCTGCTCGGCGCAAGCGACGACTGAGCTCCGGCGACACTGCGGTCCAGGCGGCTGCGACGCGGATCGATGTTGCGGTGCAGCATCAATCCGGCTCGTTTCCGGCTGGTTTGGTTAGCAGTTTTGCGGCATGGTATACGGACCTCCGTGCGGCAAGGGCTCGGCCCGAGCCGCGTCCATCGTTCCTCCGCGGACCATCGCGAAGACCTGCCGACATGACGCCGCAAGACGCCATCGATCCCACCGCCCGGGCGTTGACGCTGTTCGACCACTACGCCGAGTTGTCGCGCGCGGAGTTGTCCACGGCGCTGGCCGAACTGCAGGTGCGCGACCCCGAGGCCTGCGTCGAACTGATGTCGCTGCTGGCCGCCGACGAGCAGACCTATTCCTTCGAGTCCCCGCTGCGCTGGTATGCCGAGCGTGGCCGCGATGCCGAGACCGGCGAGCGCCGCGCCATCTGGTCCGACGGTACGCGCCTCGGTGCCTGGAGCATCGACGGCATCATCGGCCTCGGCGGCATGGGCGTGATCTACGCCGCGCATCGTGCCGATGGCCTGTACGAACGCGAAGCCGCGCTCAAGACGATCCGCTCCGAACTGGCATCGCCGACGCTGCTCCAGGCCTTCGGCAAGGAGCGCAGCCACCTGGCGAAACTGGAACATCCGGCGATCGTCAGCCTGTTCGATGCCGGCATCAGCGAGGACGGCCAGCCCTGGCTCGCGATGCAGCGCGTGAACGGCCTGCCCATCGACCAGTGGTGCGACGTGCACCAGGCCGATCTGCGCACGCGCGTGAAGCTGCTGGTCGAAGCCTGCGATGCCATCAGCTATGCGCATGCCCACGGCATCCTGCACCAGGACATCAAGCCGTCGAACCTGCTGGTGACCGACGACGGTCGCGTGAAGCTGCTCGATTTCGGCCTGTCGGCGATGCTGTCGCCGCAGGGCGATGGCGGTTTTTCGCGGATCGGCGTCAGCGCCGGCTATGCCGCGCCAGAAGTCTTCAATGGTGCATCGCCGAGCGTGGCGATCGATGTCTATGCACTCGGCGTGGTGCTGTATCGCCTGCTCTGCGACGGCTGGCCGCGTCCGCCGGGCGTGGCGGGTGCGCCGCCGGATGACATCGACGCCCGCGCCCCCTCTCAACTGTCGCTGCATGTCGACCTGCTGGGCGCCCGTACGCGCGGCGCCAACGGCGCGCAGGCGCTGTCGCGCGCGATGCACGGCGATCTCGATGCGATCGCGCTGCGCTGCGTGCGCGGGGCGCCGTACGAGCGCTACGCATCGGCGGCCGACCTTCGCGCCGATCTGCAGGCGTGGCTCGAACGCCGTCCCGTGGTCGCGCGCAACGGCGGGCTGCTCTACCGCACCTCGCGTTTCGTGCGCCGGAACGGGTTTGCCTCGGCCGCGGCCGCGATGCTGCTTGTTGCATCCACCGCCGGTGGCGCCATCGCGCTGTACCAGCAGCACCGGGTGAGCGTCGAAGCGCGAAACGCCGAAATCCTCAACGGCCTGTTCGAGAAATCGCTGGGTGCGGCCACGCTGTCGTCGCTCGATGGCGAGCCGTTCGATTCCAACGCGCTGCTCGAGAACGCCGAACGCCAACTGCGCATCGCCTCCGGTGCAGACAACCCGCGACTGCTCGCGCGCGGGTTGTCGTCGCTGGCGCGCGCCTACCTGGTGCGCGGCGACGATACTCGCGTGCGTCGCCTGCTTGCCGAGTCGAAGGCGCTCGGTGGCGGCAGCGCCCTGCAGGACGCGCGCGCCGATGCCGTGCAGGCGCACCTGTACAACCTGCGTGGCGATGCGCCGCGTGCCGAGCGGATGGCGCAGGCCGGCCTGGATGCCGCGCGCGTGGCCGAGCCCGGTGTCGAAACCGCATTGCTGCGCCTCGAACTGCGCGGTCAGCTTGCGCGTGCGCGCTGGGAGCAGGGCGACAGCGAGGACGCGGTCGCGATCCTCAATCGTGCTGTTTCCGACGCCACCGACTTGGACGAGGAAGGCTCGCAGGCACTGGCCGAATTGCTCGCATTGCGCGGTGAAACCTATTTCCGCCTGCGCCGCGTCGATGCCGCCGAGCGCGACCTGCGCCGCGCGCTGTCCCATCTCGATGGCCATGGCCCGGCGATGCGCAACCACGTGCGCCGCCTGCTGTCGGCGACCCTCGTGCGCAACGGCTGCAAGGACGACGCGCACCGCATCGCCGCCGAATCGCTGGTCAGCAGCCTGCGGGTATTCGGTCGCACGCATCCGGAAACCGGCCTGGCCTGGGCCACGATCAGCAAGTCCTGGTACCACTGCCGCCACGACGAGCGGCGCACGCGCATCGCCTACGATCTCGCGCGCTCGATCCTCGGTCGCCGCACGCTGGCAGAGCAGGGCGGGGCAGGGCTGGCCGCGATCGGCGTCGAACAACCGATGTTCGTGGTTCGAGGCGGTGTCGATGGCGGCGATGCGTTGCCGCCGCTGATGGCCACCATCCGCGTCGTCGGTCGCCGCGTCGAGGAAGGCGCGCCGCTGTCGCCGACCGTCGTCGACGACGATCTGGCGCGCATGATCCGCCTGGGCGAACGGCAGACGCTGTCGCAGCTGTTCGTGCGTCCGGATGCGACGACGGGCCTGCGCGTCGACGACGTGGGCGCGTTGCTCGTCGATGCCGCCGCAAGCGAAGAACAACCGCAGTCGATCGATCCCACTCTGCGCGAATGGCTCACGCGTGACGAGACGTCGTTCCTGACCTATTCGACCTACGTCGCACGCGGCAGCACGCTCGATACGGATCGCGCCAGCGGTCGTGCGGCGCGCACCGTGGCCCGTGGCGACGCGCGCAAGCTGCCCGAGGCGCCGAAGCCGGCCGCATCGGCCGACACGGCGCCCGAGCGTCGCTGAGCTTTCATGTCGCGGGCTACCCGCTGGTGACATCGCGCGTGCATGCGGCGCACCGCAGCGTTGCGCCGGCTGCCACGAGCGTGTCGACCGGCTCGCGTAAGCTGCAGGGCCCCGATCGCAGCGAGCCCCCATGTGCCTGATCGCTCTTGCCTGGCGTGCGCATCCGCGCTACCAGCTGGTTCTTGCGACCAATCGCGACGAATTCCACGCGCGCCCGACCCGGGCGCTCGCCGCATGGGACGATGCGCCCGACGTCATCGGCGGTCGCGATGAACTGCATGGTGGTAGCTGGCTCGCGCTGCGCGGTCGCCGACTGGTCGCCGTGACCAATGTGCGACGCCCGCCCGAGCGCGAGGGCCTGTCGCGCGGCGAACTGGTCGCGCACCTGGTGCGCGACGACGCGCCCGCGTCGCACGCCCTGGCCTCGCTCGCGCCCGTGGCCACCGGCTACCGGCCCTTCAACCTGCTCATGCACGACGGCGCGTCGCTGGCCTTCGCCAGCAACCTGCCGGACGTACCGCCAGAGGGCGAGGACGGCCGCCGCTTCGTGATGCGGCCGCTGTCCGCCGGCATCCACGGCATGTCCAATGGCGCGCTCGACGCGCCCTGGCCCAAGACCGTTGCCACGATGTCGCGCCTCGAAGACTGGCTGGCATCGTCCGCCGCTCAGGTCGGCGCCGATGGCTGGCCAGACATCGAACCATTGTTCGACGCGCTGGCCGATCCAGCGCAGGCTGCTGACGATGCACTGCCAGACACCGGCATCGGCCCGGAGCGCGAACGCTTCCTCTCCTCTGCCTTCATCCACGGCGACGCCTACGGCACTCGCGCCAGCACGGTCGTGCTGGTCGCCGACGACCACGCGCTGATCGTCGAGCGCCGTTTCGGCCCGGGCTCGCGGTTCGATGGAGAGGCGCGCTTCGTGACCTGACGGGCAGTGATCGCGCCTGCCTCGACGGTGCCTCGTCGATCACGGCAGAAGCAGCGATGTTGTAGTGTTTCCCGTTGGCTTCGACGAAACGCAGCGGCACGCGACCGCGCGGCTGCGCGCAAACCTGTCCGACACGTCTTGCAGAGGGAAATCGCGATGGCAATCCGGGAAGCGTTGCAGGCACAGCGTCGCGTGCTGCTCGACCTGACTTATCGCAATCGGCTGCTCAGCGTGCCCAGGACGCCGCCGAGCCGGACGATCACGGTGCACGATGAGATCTCTGCGCTGGTGCTGGGCATGCTGATGGACGGAAGGGCGCTCGGTTTCGCGCCCCTGGCAGGCGGCGACGAGGAGGAAGCGCTGTCGGCCGATGAGGTCAGCGTCAACGAAGACGACATCGTCCTGCCGCAGCCCGAAGACGAAGCACTGGATGCCGACGGGAACGCCCGCCGCCATACCGACAATCGGTTGCAGACGAAGCTCAGGTCCGAGCACCTGCAGAAGCGCTTGCTCGAGATCTACTACGAAGCAAGAACGATGCTCGAGGAGCAGGGCATCAATGTCCTTTACCTCGCGCTCGGCCAGCTTCGCTTCCGCGAACGGGCCGGGTCGGAGGAGTTTCGCTCCGCGCCGCTGTTGCTGGTGCCAGTGATGCTCGAGCGCAAGAGTGCCCGGGACAGGTTCGTCATCCGATGGAATGAGGAGGATCCGCAGGAGAACCTGTCGCTGAGGGAGAAACTGCGGGTCGAATTCGGCCTGCGACTTCCCGATTTTCCCGAGCCCGAGCAGTTCGACATCGATGCATACTTCGCTGCGATCCGAAGTGCCGTGGCCTCGCAGCCGGGATGGACGCTTGCGGAGAACGCGATCCAGCTGGGATTCTTTTCCTTCGCGAAACTGCTCATGTTCCTCGACCTGGACCCCGCGAGATGGCCCGAGGACAGGGGCATCGACACCAACCCGATCGTGGCCGGGCTCCTCGGCGAGGGATTCGCACAAGACGATGCCGGGCTCCCGTCATCCGGCTCATGCTTCCTGGATGCGTTGATCCCCGCGTCGGAGTTGAAGCACATCGTGGACTGCGACAGTTCGCAGGCCCTTGCGATCGAAACCGTCAGGCGCGGCAGCAACCTTGTCATCCAGGGCCCGCCCGGCACCGGCAAGTCGCAGACCATCGCCAATCTCATCGCCGCCGCAGTCTGCGACGGGAAAAAGGTCTTGTTCGTGGCCGAGAAGATGGCTGCGCTTGAAGTCGTGAAGCGGCGCCTGGAGAACGTCGGGCTGGGCGCGCTGTGCCTCGAACTGCACAGCAACAAGGCCAACAAGAAGGCGGTACTGGATGAGCTTGGCCGGACCCTGTCGCTGACCCGCCCGGCGGACATCGATGCGTCCGCCGGCATCGAACAGCTTGAACAACTGCGCAGTCGCCTCAACGATCACGCACAACGGATGCATGCGCCGCATGGCGTCGCGCAATGGTCGCCCTATGCGATCGTTGGCGAGTTGATGCGGTGGCTGCCGCGCGCCGGCCGTCCGGATTACGCGCTTCCCGACGCTCCACGCTGGACTCGGGCCGATCTCGAGGCGCGTCTGGACACGGTGCGGGCGCTGTGCGACAGCCTGTCCCGGGTCGGCGACCCGGCCGTGCATCCGTGGCGCGGCGTGACGCATCCGCAGGTCATGCGCCCGCAGGCCGAACAGTTGACCCGTGGCCTGCGTCCGCTGGTCGACGCCCTGGCGCGACTTGTCGATCGTGGACGCGAACTCGCGACCTTGCTCGGGCAGGAGATGCCCGTTACCTGCAACGACATCGAGCGCCATGTCGAGGTGGGTGCGCGCATCGCTGCTGCGCCGGACTTCGATCGTGGCGCCATCGCGTCCGCCGCGTGGTCGGCGCATGCGGAATTCCTGCGCGAAACCGTGCGACAGGGGCGCATCCTCGACGGAGTGAGGACGCGACGCGCGGGTTCGGTCGCCGAAGTCGCCTGGGGCATCGACTGGACGCCCCAGCGCATGCGCATTGCCAGCAAGGGGCGCAGCCTCTTCCGCTGGCTCAGTGGTGGCTATCGCGAAGCGGTCGCGCAATTGCGCAGCGTGGTGCCGGTCCTGCCGCGTGACTACGCGGCGCGCATCGCCTTGCTGGATGACCTGATCGCCGGTCATCGCGCACAGGCAGCATTGCGTGATGCCTCGGTCGCCGCTGCATCTGCCTTCGGAAAGGTGTGGCGCGGTGCGGACACGCAGTGGGACCTGGCGGCGTCGATCCTCGAATGGGTCGATGCGCAGGAGGCGGCAGGACAGGGCGAATGGATGCGCGGGCTGGCGGCCGCCATCGATGATCGCGGTGTCCTGTCCCCGCATGTCGAAGACGCGCGCGATGCCCTGTCGTCCTTTGTGGCGGAGGTCGAGCGCGCAAGCGCAGCGCTGCGTCTGGATCCCGCGCAGGCATGGGATGGCAAAGGGGTGATGGCGCAATCGCTCGATGACCTGTCGGCGCGGATCGCGTGCTGGCCCCATGCCATCGACGCATTGCTCGACTGGATGGCGCATGCCGAGTCCAGCGTGCGCGCAGCCGATCAAGGCCTGGTCGAGGTCCAGCGCACGCTGGCATCGTCGCCAGGCGCGCAGGCAGTGGCGAACGAGCAGTTCCATGCGGCCTACTTCCTCGAGATGCTCGATGCGGTGTCGAAGGCTCACCCCGACTTGCCGCGCTTCGACGGACGCAGGCACGACGCGCTCGTGGAACAGTTCCGCGCGTGGGACCGCAAGCGACTTTCGATCGCGCAGGTGGAGGCTGCCCGAGTGCATTTCGACGCAATGCCGAAGGCGACGGTGGCGTCCGTGGGCACCCTGGGCACGTTGAAGAGCGAAATCGCACGCAAGCGCGGGCACATGGCGCTGCGGAAACTCTTCCGCATCTGCGGTTCGCCGATCCAGGCCGCCAAGCCGGTCTTCATGATGAGCCCCCTCTCCGTCGCGCAATTTCTGGAGCCCGGCGCCATCGAGTTCGATCTGCTGGTGATAGACGAAGCCAGCCAGGTCGAGCCGGTCGACGCGCTGGGCGCCATCGCTCGCTGCAGGCAGATCGTCGTGGTCGGCGACGACAGGCAGTTGCCGCCAACGTCGTTCTTTTCACGCATCGTTGGCGACGAAGCCGATGGTGACGGTTCAGACGGCGCGCAGGCCAAGGACCTGGAGAGCGTGCTATCGCTCTGTGCGGCCAAGGGTCTGCCGCAACGGATGTTGCAATGGCACTACCGCAGCCGCCACGAATCCCTGATCGCGGTGTCGAACAAGGAGTTCTACGAGGGGCGCCTGTACATCGTCCCGAGCCCGGACCGGGAGCGCAGCCATGCAGGCCTGCGTTTCCATCATCTGCCGGATGGTCGTTTCGATCGGGGCAATTCGTACAAGAACCATGCGGAGGCCGAGGCCATCGCGAGAGCCGTCGTCGAGCACGCCCGACAACACCCGGACCTGACCCTGGGCGTCGGCGCAATGTCGGTCCGCCAGCGCCAGGCGATCTCCGACGAACTCGAGATTGCACGCCGGCGGCATCCGGAGCTGGAACGGTTCGTCGCACTGCACCCGCACGAGCCTTTTTTCGTGAAGAACCTGGAGAACATCCAGGGTGACGAACGCGACGTGATCTTCATCTCGATCGGTTATGGTCGATCTCGCGGCGACGACCGGCTCTACCAGAACTTCGGTCCGCTCAATGCCGACGGCGGCCAGCGACGGCTCAATGTCCTGATCTCTCGCGCACGCTTGCGCTGTGAGGTGTTTTCCAGCATTACCGCCGAGGACATCCGGGTCGACGAGCGCACGAAGCACGGCGTCATTGCCTTGAAGGCATTCCTCCGGTACGCGCAGTCCGGCGATCTCGGCATACCGGTTGCGTCTGGACGCGCCGCTGATTCCCCGTTCGAGGCGTCCGTGCGCGATGCGCTCGTGAAGCGTGGCTACCAGGTAGACGCACGGGTCGGCGTGGCGGGGTTCTTCATCGACCTTGCTGTCGTCGATCCTGACAGGCCGGGTCGTTATCTGCTCGGCGTGGAGTGCGACGGGGCGACTTATCACGCCGCCGCTTCGGCGCGCGATCGCGACCGTTTGCGTCAGGAGATCCTGGGAGCGCACGGCTGGACCCTGCACCGCATATGGAGCACCGATTGGTTCCAGCGAGAAGCGCATGAAACGGAGCGCCTGCTTGCGGCGATCGAGGCCGCGATCGCGGCTCGGACCATGCGCGACGTCGCGCAGGTGTCGATTGAACCGCCGGCATCCGTCGCGACGATCCGGCGCGAGGATGCGCAAGCCCATTCTTCAGCGGCGACCACCTCCACGCAGGCGTATCGGCAGGCGTGCTTCGTCCCGGATCACGCCAGCATGCAGCCGCATGAAGTGCCTGTCGCCAGCATGGCCGGGACCGTGGAACGCATCATCGACATCGAAGGTCCCATCCATGCAGAGGAAGTCGTTGCCCGCGTACGCGATCTCTGGGGTCTCGCGCGCGCGGGGTCTCGTATCCAGGAGGCCGTCGACGATGCCCTGCGCCATCCGGCGCTTCAGGAAAGGATCGTCCGTGATGACGACTTCCACGACATGAAGGGACGCCCGGTGGCGGTGCGGGACCGTTCGCAGGCAACATCGCGGACGCTGCGCAGGCCCGATCTGCTGCCGCCGCAGGAAATCCGACAAGCCATCATCGAAGTGGCGCGCGATGCGCACGGCATCCGCAGGGACGAAGTCGCGCCGATCGTCGCGCGTATGCTCGGATTCCAGGCGACCAGCCAGCAACTTCGCGACCGCATCGTGCCGCAGATCGATGCGCTGGTCGCCGACGGGACCCTGGTGCCGAATGCAGGCGTCCTGACGCCGCCTGTTCGCTGATGCCTGTTTCCGTCTCGATCGGTGATCGATCCCGTGGCGAATCCCTGTTCGCCAGGATGTCGAAATCGCACGTCATCGTTCGTCATGCATGATGAACGCCGCCGATTCCCGGCGGATTTCCACCCATTACAAGGAGTTCCAGATGATCCGCACGACCCTTCTCGCCACCTTCCTCGGCCTCGCAGCCTGCGCAGCCCATGCCGCACCGACCACCTACATCATCGATCCATCGCACACGTTCCCCAGTTTCGAGGCGGACCACATGGGCGGGGTGTCGATCTGGCGCGGCAAGTTCAACACCAACAGCGGCACCGTGGTACTCGACAAGGCCGCAGGCGCAGGCAGCGTCGAGATTGTCATCGATACCGCCAGCATCGACTTCGGCCATGACGGGATGAACGAACATGCGCGCGCCCCCGACTACTTCGACACCGAAAAGCACCCGCAGGCCCGCTACAGCGGCAAGCTGGTCGATTTCGTCGAAGGCAAGCCGACCCGTGTCGCCGGCACGCTCACCCTCCGCGGCGTGAGCAAACCCGTCGACCTGAAGATCAACAGTTTCAAGTGCATCCCGCATCCGCTGCACAAGCGCGAACTCTGCGGCGCAGACGCCATCGCCACGATCCAGCGCGACGAATTCGGCATCAGCGCCGGCAAGGACTGGGGCTTCGACATGGCCGTGACCCTGCGCATCCAGGTCGAGGCCGTGGCGGAAGAGTAAGCGCGGCACATCGACGTGAACCACGCCATCGTCATATCGATGCGGGGATCCTCGTGCCGCGCGGCGACGCACGGCACGTTTCGATACGCCCGTCGCGTTTCTTCAGCCCGGGCCGAAGTCCGGACTGATCCATGACAGGTCCTGGTCCTTCGGGACGGGAGGTCGAGCCGGATGGGCGGCGTTCGTTCCTGCATTCGACGCGGTATGGTGGTGGCTCGGTTCCGAGCCTGCATCGCAGGCGGCCATCCATCGACAGACAAGGAGTCACGATCCATGAAGCCGACGTTCAAACCGAAGTTCAAATCCCGTGTCCTCGCAACGTTCGCCACCGCCCTGGCGCTGGCCCTGCCGATCGCGCTGAACGCGGCGCCGCAGGACACGCCCGCCATCGCTGCCGATGCCCTCGCCATGCCCGGCACCCTGCAGGTCCAGTCCGCTGCAGGTGACGACGTCGCGGGCAGCCTCAAGACGGCCGCCGGGGCGATGTCGTTCGAGACCAGCAGCGTCGACGCGAAGGGCGAGATGGCGGCGAAAGGCGCATCGCCCGATCGCGTGCGCGTGCGCCTGGAGGTCAACGGCGCCGTGCTCGATCACGAGATCGACTACGCCGCCGGCACGCTGACCGTGCATGCGGCGGACGAGGTGGTGATCAGTGCCGCCGACCGCGAGGTGCTGAAGTCCTTCCAGTCGGAACTCGGCCGCAACCTCGCGCTGCAAGGCAGCGTTCGCAGCCTGCCCAAAGCGCACGACATGCTCTGGCGCCTGTCGGAGATGTATTCCGAAGTGCCGCTCGGCCATCGCATCGGAAAGAACTGGGTGATCCGTCGCGGCAACGATGCGCCCATGACGCGCCAGGACCTGTCGGAAGCGCGCGAAGGACTGCTGTCCTTCGGCGCGCAGGCGAAGCCGCGCGGCGACATCGTGGCGGCTGCCTGCAACGACCAGGGCGGCGGCAGCTTCACCAATCTCAAGAGCATCGCGAACGTCTGCGACGACGACCGGGTCTTCTATCGCAGCTCCGCGCACGACTTCTGCCCGAGCCATGGCTACAGCAGCAAGACCGTGGCCTATGGCTGCGGCGCCAGCTCCTGTGCCGGGCGCTGCGGCGCCGGCTGCGGTGTCGCCGACGGCATGGGCGCCTGGTACCAGGATTGCCTGGACCACGATGTCTGCAACCGTGACCACAACTCGCAGCTCGGCGGCTGTGGCGACGAGTGGACCGAGGCCGCAGACGACTACGCGTTCGGCGCGATCAGCTGCTACACCACCTGCGGCTGAGCCTCGGGCCGCGCCGGAGGCGTGCCGCCAGGCCCTTGCGGCGGTCACTGTCTCCGGTTGCGGGAAGCTGTCCGTGCCTTGCCGTCCGTCGGCCCGTCCGGGCCGGCGGCGACGACCGCTGGTCTCAGGTGATTCCCGCCGCATCGATGGGGGATTTGCTTTGTGCGAGCGTTGGACCTATAGTGACGCCCGCTGAATGTCAAGGGTCACCATCGAATCGTGGCCTGCCGCTGTAGATCAAGTGTACGTACACCTACACCGTTTCCCGTTTCCTTCCTTGCAGCCAGCTCCTGCCGCTCCGCGGCTCTCAACAACTCCAGCTCAAGGAAATAACACCATGTCCCAGAAACAGACCGGCACCGTGAAGTGGTTCAACGACGCCAAGGGCTTCGGCTTCATCACCCCGGAAAGCGGCCCCGACCTCTTCGTGCACTTCCGCTCGATCCAGGGCTCGGGCTTCAAGTCCCTGCAGGAAGGCCAGCGCGTTTCGTTCGTCGCCACGCAGGGCCAGAAGGGCATGCAGGCTGACCAGGTCGAAGTGATCTAAGCGCGACCGCTGCACGCGTTACCGAAAGGCCCCGCCCATGGCGGGGCCTTTTCTTTGGGTATCCGGAATCTGGTGTGGGTTCTGGCTCCTTGGGTCTTTGTAGCTATCACTTTCAAAGAATGGATTTTGGTGTTGGACGGCTGAGCGGATGTGCTAGAGTAAAAGTCGGATTTCAGTGTGGGTTCGCCCAAGGTGCT
>JAEUPQ010000004.1 GCA_016789405.1 Lysobacteraceae bacterium | reverse complement strand
ACGGCGCCTCGGGAGAATGACAATGCTGGGCAAACTGACTATCGAAGCGGTCCCGTACCACGAGCCGATCATCATGATCACGCTCGGCGCGGCCGGGCTGATCGGCCTGCTGGTGCTGGGCCTGATCACCCGCGCCAGGCTGTGGGGCTACCTGTGGAACGAGTGGTTCACCTCGGTGGACCACAAGAAGATCGGCGCGATGTACCTGATCGTCGCCTTCATCATGATGCTGCGCGGCTTCGCCGACGCGGTCATGATGCGCCTGCAGCAGGCCGTCGCCGCCGGTGGCGCCGAGGGCTACCTGCCACCGCATCACTACGACCAGATCTTCACCGCCCACGGCGTGATCATGATCTTCTTCGTGGCGATGCCGCTGATCACCGGCCTGATGAACCTGGTCGTGCCGCTGCAGATCGGCGCGCGCGACGTCGCCTTCCCGTTCCTGAACTCGCTCAGCTTCTGGCTGTTCGTGGCCGGTGCGGGCCTGGTGATGATCTCGCTGGGCGTGGGTGAATTCGCGCAGACCGGCTGGCTGGCGTTCCCGCCCCTGTCGGGCAAGGAATACAGTCCCGGCGTCGGCGTGGATTACTACATCTGGGGCCTGCAGGTCTCCGGCCTGGGTACCACCCTGAGCGGCATCAACTTCTTCATCACCATCCTCAAGATGCGCACCCCGGGCATGAAGCTGATGCACATGCCGGTGTTCAGCTGGACCGCGCTGGTGACCAACGTGCTGATCATCGCCGCGTTCCCGGTGCTGACCGTCACCCTGGTGCTGCTGACCCTGGACCGCTACCTGGGCATGCACTTCTTCACCAATGACGGCGGCGGCAACGCCATGCTGTACATCAACCTGATCTGGATCTGGGGCCACCCGGAGGTCTACATCCTGGTGCTGCCGGTGTTCGGGGTGTTCTCGGAGATCGTGTCGACGTATTCCGGCAAGCGACTCTTCGGCTACTCCTCGATGGTCTACGCGACCGTGTGCATCACCGTGCTGTCCTACCTGGTGTGGCTGCACCACTTCTTCACCATGGGCTCGGGTGCGAGCGTCAATTCGTTCTTCGGCATCACCACGATGATCATCTCGATCCCGACGGGTGCGAAGATCTTCAACTGGCTGTTCACGATGTATCGCGGGCGCATCCGTTTCGAAGTGCCGATGCTGTGGACGATGGGCTTCATGGTCACCTTCGTGGTCGGCGGCATGACCGGCGTCCTGCTCGCGGTGCCGCCCGCCGATTTCGTGCTGCACAACAGCCTGTTCCTCGTCGCGCATTTCCACAACGTGATCATCGGCGGCGTGGTCTTCGGCCTGTTCGCCGCGATGACCCACTGGTTCCCGAAGGCCTTCGGCTTCAAGCTCGACGACTTCTGGGGCAAGGTCTCGTTCTGGTTCTGGCTCGCGGGCTACTGGTTCGCGTTCACGCCGCTCTACGTACTGGGCCTGATGGGCGTGACCCGTCGCATGAGCCATTTCGAGGATCCCTCGCTGCAGATCTGGTTCCAGATCGCCGCCTTCGGCGCCGTGCTGGTCGCCATCGGCATTGCCGCGTTCCTGATCTGCATCTTCGTCAGCTTCCGTCGCCGCGAGCAGCTGCGCGACCTGACCGGCGACCCGTGGGACGGGCGCACGCTGGAGTGGTCGACCTCGTCGCCGCCGCCGGCCTACAACTTTGCGTTCACGCCGGTCGTCCACGACAGCGATGCCTGGTGGGACATGAAACGCCGCGGCTTCCAGCGTCCGACCAGCGGCTTCCTGCCGGTGCACATGCCGAAGAACACGGCGGCCGGCGTGGTCCTGTCCGTGCTGGCCAGCGTCTGCGGTTTCGCGCTGATCTGGTACGTGTGGTGGCTGGCCGCTGCATCCCTGGTCGCGCTGGTCGCGTATGCCATCTGGCACAGCTTCGATTACGACCGCGATTACCACATTCCGGCGGAGGAAGTCGCCGCGACGGAGCAGGCGCGCACGGCGCAGCTGGAGGTGACCCATGTCTGAGTCCATCGCTCTGAACCACCCTGACGGCCGGCCGGTCTTCCTGGATACGGAAGGTCGTCACCATCCGGAGAACGGCACGCTGCTCGGGTTCTGGATCTACCTGCTCAGCGACCTGATGATCTTCGCCTGCCTGTTCGCGGCGTACGGCGTGCTGGGCCGCAATTACGCGGCCGGTCCGTCCGGTGCGGACCTGTTCGACCTGTCGCTGATCGCGATCAACACCGCGATCCTCCTGGTGTCGTCGATCACCTACGGCTTCGCGATGATCGCGATGCAGAACCGCAGCACGCGTGGCGTGATCGGCTGGCTGCTCGCGACCGGCCTGCTGGGGCTCGCGTTCCTCGCCATCGAGATCTACGAATTCGCGCACCTGCTGCACCTGGGCGCGGGTCCGCAGCGCAGCGCCTTCCTGTCGTCCTTCTTCACGCTGGTCGGCACCCACGGCCTGCACGTGCTGTTCGGCGTGGTCTGGCTGGTCGTGCTGTGCGTGCAGGTCGGCCGGCATGGCCTGACGCGCGCCAACATGCGTCGCATCGCGTGCCTGTCGATGTTCTGGCATTTCCTCGACGTCGTGTGGATCGGCGTCTTCACCTTCGTCTACCTGATGGGCACGCTGCCATGAGTGACACCGCCATGAGCGACACGCAAATGCATGGTTCCGAAGAACTGCACCACGACGACGGCATTCCCCATGCCTCCTTGCGCGAGTACCTCAACGGTTTCGTGCTGTCGGTGGTGCTCACCGCGATTCCCTTCGCGCTGGTGATGACGAAGACCTTCACCGATTCCCGGGTCGCGGCCGTGGTGCTGCTGCTGTTCGCGGCAGTGCAGGTGGTCGTGCACATGGTCTACTTCCTGCACATGAACACCAGGTCGGAAGGCGGCTGGAACCTGCTCGCGCTGGTGTTCACCGCGGTGCTCGTGATCATCGTCCTGTCCGGTTCGTTGTGGGTGATGCACCACCTCAACGGCAACATGATGCCGGGCGTCCACGACATGCAGGAGATGCTCAAGGCAGCCCCGTGAAAGCCCTGACGGCCCGCGACAGCACGCATGACCGGCCGCGATCGACCTGGACGATCGCGCTGGCGACGGTCCTCGCCCTGGCGTTCGCGGGTTTCGTCGCGCTGGGCGTCTGGCAACTGCAGCGGATGGCGTGGAAGCACGCGCTGATCGCCCGTGTCGATGCCCGCGTGCATGCCGAGCCGGTCGCGCCGCCGGCGCGCCGTGACTGGGCTCGCGTGAGCGACGCGCGCGACGGCTACCGACGCGTCGCGCTCACCGGTCGATTCATCGCCATGCCCGAGATGCGTGCACAGGCCGTTACGGAACTGGGCGCTGGCCATTGGTCGATGGCGGCGCTGCAGACCGACCAGGGCGATATCGTCTGGGTGAACCGCGGTTTCGTGCCGCTCGATGCCACGGGCGGGGCGTTGCCGGAGGGTCTGGTGAAGGTGACCGGCTTGCTGCGCATGAGCGAGCCCGTCGGCGGTTTCCTGCGCCGCAACGATCCCGCCAACGGGCGCTGGTATTCGCGCGATGTCGTGGCGATGGCCGCCTCGCAAGGCCTGTCGGTGGCATCGACGGCGCCGTACTTCGTGGATGCCGCCGCGGTCACTGCATCCGTCCAGCAGCGGGGGCGCGAAGCGGCGCCTGCACCGTGGCCGCGTGCCGGCATGACCGTGGTCCGGTTCCGCGACCCGCATCTGACCTATGCCCTGACCTGGTTCGGCATGGCCCTGCTGACGGCCTTCGCGGCCTGGCGACTGGTCGTTTCCGGACGTCGTTTGCGGCAAGATCGTGGCGATCCCGGAGGCTTCGATCATGCAGGCGCCATCCCGCAAGGCTGAGAACACCGCCGACGACCTGCATCCGGTCGTCGGACGCGCCTCGGGCATCCGTGAGGCGAACTCGCAGGACAGCACCGGCCTGCGCAACATGCAGCAGCTGATCCAGTTGCGCTGGATCGCGGTCGTGGGGCAGGTGGTCACGATCCTCGTGGTGCACTTCGGGCTCGGGATCGCCTTGCCACTGGCGACGATGTCCGCGGTGCTGGCCTCGCTGGTCGCGTTCAACCTCGGCAGCCAGCTGTGGTGGCGACGGCATGGCCCGGTCACCAACAACGCCTTGCTGGTCGCGCTGATCGTCGATGTCGCATCGCTGGCGTTCCAGCTGCATCTGAGCGGCGGCATCACCAATCCGTTCGTGTTCCTGTTCCTGCTGCAGGTAGCGCTGAGCACGGTGCTGCTGCGGCCGCCGGCGAGTTGGATCGTCGCCCTGGCGACCGTGCTCTGCGTGATCGGACTGATCGTGGTGCCGGCGCCCCTGCGCCTGTCCGTGGATCCCTCGCGCGGCTTCGCCGACCATTACGTGCAGGGGCTGCTGATCTGCTTCGCGTTGGTCGTGTCGCTGTTCGTGGTGTTCATCACCCGAATCGCCCGCATCCTGCGTGATCGCGATGCACGCCTGGCCGAGATGCGCCAGCGTGCCGCGGAGGAAGACCACATCGTGCGGATCGGCCTGCTGGCCTCGGGGGCGGCCCACGAACTGGGCACGCCGCTGTCGACGCTGTCGGTGATCCTCGGCGACTGGCACCACCTGCCGACCTTCGCGTCGGACCCGGAGCTGTCGCAGGACGTCTCCGAAATGCAGGCGCAGGTGATGCGCTGCAAATCCATCGTCACCAACATCCTGCTGGCGGCCGGCGAGACACGCGGCGAGGCGCCGGTGGAAACGACGCTGCACGATCTCTTCGACGACCTGGCCGACGAATGGCGGACCTCGCGCCATGTCGGTCATTTCCACTACCGGATGAAATGCGCCGACAACCCGCGCATCGTCTCCGACGCGGGCCTGCGGCAGATGGTGTTCAACGTGCTGGACAATGCCGTCGAGGTGTCGCCGGACTGGGTTGCCTTCGATGTCGATTGCCGGGAGGGCGCGCTGGTCATCGAGGTGAGCGATGCGGGACCCGGTTTTTCGCCCGACGTCCTCGGTCGCCTGGGCGTGCCCTACAACTCGACCAAGGGGCGTCCGGGCGGCGGCCTCGGGCTCTTCCTTTCGGTCAATGTCGCTCGTACGCTGGGCGGGCGCCTCGCGGCGCGAAACCGTCCCCAGGGCGGCGCCATCGTGACCATGACCCTGCCCATGTCCGCGATCGCCATCGACGCGATCGCCATCGAGGTGCCCGATCATGACGACTGAACGCCGTTTGCTGCTGGTCGAAGACGATGCCGCTTTCGCCCGGACGCTGGCGCGCTCCTTCGAACGGCGCGGCTACGAGGTGCGAACCGCGAGCGGGGAGGATGGCCTGCCTGCGCTGCTGGAGACCTTTTCGCCGACGCACGCGGTGGTCGACCTCAAGCTCGCGGGCCAATCCTCGGGCCTGACCTGCGTGCAGCACCTGCACGAGCACGATCCCGACATCGTCATCGTCGTGCTGACCGGTTATGCCAGCATCGCGACCGCTGTCGAGGCGATCAAGCTCGGGGCGCGCCATTACCTCGCCAAGCCGTCGAACACCGATGACATCGAGGCCGCGTTCAAGCGCACGGCCGGCGACGCCGGCGTCGAGCTGACGGCACGCACCACGTCGATCAAGACGCTGGAGTGGGAGCATATCCACGAGACGCTGGCGCAGAGCGACTTCAACATTTCCGAGGCCGCGCGCAGGCTTGGCCTGCACCGGCGCACGCTGGCGAGAAAGCTGGAAAAGCAGCGCATCAAGTGAAGCGCCGATCGCGCAACCGATGACGCGCCCCGGAGACGACGCGGGCCGGCGAATGCCGGCCCGCATGCGTTCCGATCCGGGGCGAAACGCCCGCGATCAGAGGTTGAACAGATAGGTCAGCTTCATGAAGAGCTGCTTGCCCGTCTTGAGGTTCAGGCCTTCGGTCGGCTGGATCACCGGCGGGCTGCCGACCAGGCGCAGGTTCTGCTCCTGCTCGGTGTAGCCCACGTACAGCGCGGTGCCCGGGCTGAGCACGTAGCTGACCAGGAAGTCGGTGGTCAGTCGCTTGGTGCGCGGTGCGGCGAACAGCGTCGTGTTCGGGTCGAGCGCGGCGTAGTCGAAGATCACGCGTGCATCGAGGAACTTGCTGAACTGGTAGCGGACCTTGGTGCGCGACTGCGTGCTGCGATAGGCACGGCTGCCTGCGTCGTTGCCGTTGATCGCGTCCTGCGTGCGCAGATCGGTCCAGATGAACTGCTGGTTGACCTGGAATTGCGGCGTGATCTTGAAGTCGGCCGATGCCACCAGCTGGCGCGAGTCGCCGCGGAAGGGATCCACGCCGGCCGCCGGGAAGAAGTTCACGGCGTCGCCATGGGTGTAGCTGACCGACGCGCTGAGCCACTTGAACCAGTCGGAGCTGGCCGCGAGGTAGACGTTGCGCTTGCGGAAGTCGAAGCCCTGGTACATCTCGTACGACTCGATCAGGCGGGCTTCGAACGCGGTCAGGCGACGGCCGTTGATGCGATAGCCGGCTTCCGCGCTCCAGTCCTGGAGCCCGCCGTCCTGGTCCCAGGTGCGCGAGGTCGCGAACACGGGGCCGGCGCTGACCAGCCACGGGCGTTCGTTGAACTGGTGCAGGTAGGACAGCGAATGCGTGGTCTGGCGGATGTCGGTGCGCGGCACGAAGCCGAGGTCCGCGCGGAAGTCCTCGCCCACGTCCAGGTATTCGCCGTCGTAGTTCCAGCTGCGGCTGGAGCGCGTGGCGTTGACGTAGAACAGGCGGTCATCGGTGGTGGTGCCGGCGCCGTTGTCGAAGCGGCTGCCCACGGCCTGTCCGGTCAGTGCCCAGTTGTCGTTGAGGCGCACACGGCTGTCAAGGCTGTAGACGCGGTTCTCGACGTCGCCGACGCGGCGATCGCTGAGGAAGACGCCGACGTTCGACTGCTTGGCGAAGTCGCGCTGCACGCGCAGCACGCCGATGTGACCGTTGTCGTCGGTGCCGTAGGGCAGGCCCGCGGCCTCGTCGTTGATCGCCAGCGCGCCGACGGCCCAGCGACCGAAGCGGCCAGTGGCGCGCGCGCCGTATTCCGGATCGACGATGCGGCGCGAGAAGAACAGCGACTGCGGCGTGCCGAAGAAACCTGCGTTTTCAAGGAAGAACGGGCGTTTTTCCGGAAAGCGCACTTCGAAGCGCTGGTTGACGATGACCTGCGGCGCGTCAGATTCGATTTCGCCGAAGTCGGGATTTACCGTCAGGTCCACCGCGAGCGCGTCGCGAATCACGAATTTCGCATCCAGGCCGACTTCCGTGTCGGTCTTGCGGCGGATGCCGGGCACGCCGAAACGGTCGAGGCCCAGCAGTTCCTGGTTGCGGTAGGTCAGGGTGGGGGTGAGGCTGATGTTGCGGCCCGGCGAGATGCTGCTGTCGATTTCCACGGGCGCGAACTGCTGCACGAAGCCCTGCTTGCGCTGGGTGATGTACGGCCAGTAGGAGAACTCGCTGAAGCGCGGAATGATGCGGCCGATGGCCACGCCCCAGTTCTGCTTCTCGCCGGGGTGGAAGCGCAGGCTCTTGAACGGGATCGAGAACATGGTGACGTAACCGTCCTTGGTCACGACCCCGTCCGACTTCCACTGCGTGTCGAAGTTGTAGTCGTAGCCCTGGCCTTCGGTCAGCTTGCTGTCGAGCTGCACGCCATAGGGATTGGCGGCGAACACGAAGGCGCGCTGGTCGTCGTCGAAGGTGTCGAGCAGGATCTGCACGCCTTCGTCGCCGAAGATGTTTTCGCGGCGTGCGATGCGTGCGCGCACCAGTTCGGGGTCGTCCTTGCACACGAACACCACGTACAGATGGTGTTCGTCGTAGGAGAGGTAGGCGCGGGTTTCGAGCGAGGCCGGGTTGCCGTCGCCGGGCGACTGCTGCTTGAACTCCGAGATCTCGACGCCGTGCTCGCTCGGCAGGCCGGCGACATAGTCGTCCAGCTTCGGCGGCGCCGAGACGCGCGGAATCTTCAGCGGGTCCTGCGCATGGACATCGGTGGCGCCGAGGCTGCCCAGCGCGAGCAGGGCGGCAAGGCAGTACGAGAGGCGGCGGTAAGAGAGGCGCTTGCGTTGCATCTGGGAGAATCCTTTCAAGGGTGGTGCGGTCGTGCGGACTGCATGGGCGGGCTCGCGATCGCGGCCCGGGTTCGGGTGGGGTCAGGGGCGCGGTGCCGGACGGATGCCGGTCCGCAGGAATTCGGAGTGCGTTCGTGCGTGCCCGGAGGCCCTATCTATTTGCCTGGAGGGCCGCGGCGCGCCGAGGGGCGCTCTCCCCGATGGGCACGCGTTCCGTTCGGCACTGGGCTTGCAGAGGCCGAGTCTGGCCTGAGCGGGAGGGTGTCGCCGTTTTCATCAATGCGCCTGTCCTTGACGGGAATCCTATGGAGTCGTGTCTCCAGTCCTGATACGGGACTGTGTCACTGTTTGGTGACATCTGGCCGTGTCCGGAGATCTGGGTAACGTCCGAAAAACAACGTACGGAAATGGGCCGGTCCGTCGATCTGTGATCGCGGCTTGCAGAATAAGTCGGGTGTGGTAGCTTGTGAAGCGGGGATGCAGGAGCACGCCCGGCCGTCAATGCCTATCACGGCCGGTGCCACAGGGAAGTCAGTTAGATGAACGATCTGGAACAGCGCTTTGCGGGACTCTCGCCTGAAAAGCGAGCGTTGCTGCAGCAAGCCGCAGCACGCGGCCGTACCACGCGAAGCCGCATTGGCCGTGAATCCCGGCCCGAACGCATCCCGCTCAGCGCCGGCCAGCGCCGCCTGTGGTTGCTCGACCGTTTTTCGCCGGGCCTTCTTGCCTACAACATGGCCAAGGGTCTCTGGCTCGAAGGGCCGCTCGACCAGACTGCGTTGCGAGCTGCCCTGCAGGCGGTTTTCGAACGCCACGAAGTGCTGCGCACGGTCTATCGCAGCGAGGCGGGACTGACCTGGCAGCATGTTCTCGACGATGCCCTGGTTCCCTGGCACGAGGTCGATGCGCAAGGGGACGATGCAGTTGCACGCCATGCATCCGCCCTGCGCCTCGCTCGCGATGCGGTTGCGATTCCGTTCGCGATCGATCGCGAGCCGCCAATCCGCGCACATCTCGTTCGCCTGGATCCCGAGCGCCATCTCCTCGTCCTCGCGTTCCACCACATCGCGATCGATGGCTGGTCGCTGACCACCCTGGTCGATGAGTTCGCGGATTGCTACGCCCGCCGCTGCGCCGGCGATGCCAGCCCTCTGCCCGAGCCCGAATTGCAGATGGCCGACCTGGCACTGTGGCAGGCGCGCAACCACGATGGCGAGGGGCTGGACCGCGCGCTGGACTACTGGCGCAGTCGACTCGCGGATGCGCCGGCGATGCTGGATCTGCCCAGTGATCGGCCGCGCCCCTCCGTCCAGTCCTTCCGCGGGCACGCATTCACCACCGTGATGTCGCAGGCGCTGCAGGAACGCGTCGATGCGTACGCGCGCGAACGCAAGGTCACGCCCTCCACGGTGCTGTTCGTCGTGCTGCAGCTGCTGCTCGCGCGTTACAGCGGCCAGGATCGCGTGGTCGCTTCGATGGGGCATGCCGGCCGCACGCGTTTCGAGCTGGAGCCGATGATCGGCTTCTTCATCAACCTGCTGCCGCTGGTGGCGGATGTCGGAGACGAGCCGTCGTTCGACACCCTGCTTGCACGTGCGCAGGCCGAGATGCTGCAGGCGCTGGAACATGCCGATGCGCCGCTCGACCGGATCCTCGAATCGCTGCGCGTCGCGCGTTCGGCGAGCTACACGCCGTTCGCGCAGGTGATGTATTTCTTCCAGAATTATCCCGCCCACGACGTGCGCTTGCCGAACCTGCGCACCGAAGCGCTGCACTGGTCCGAGTTGCGCCCGCCCACCGCGCAGGGCGACCTGTTGTTGTTCGTGAACCAGCATGCGCCTGGCGAACTGATGTTCGAGTACAGCACAGACCTGTACGACGCCGCGACCATCGAGCGCATGGCGGGACACTTCGTCACCCTCCTGGAGGGCGTGCTCGACTCCCCGCAGCGCCCGGTCTCGCAGTTGCCGCTGATGACGCGCGACGAGATCATGGCGCTCGCGCGCTGGAACGACACGGCGAGGCCGCTGCCCGGGGATGCGACGATCGCGGCGCAGGTGTCGGCACAGGTCGCCCGCACGCCGGATGCGACGGCGCTGGCATATGGCGATCGTGCGATCAGCTATCGCGAACTGGATCTGCGTGCCAACGCGGTCGCCCATGCGCTGCGTGCCGGGGGCGTGGGTGCCGGGGCGCTGGTGGGCCTGTTCGTCGAACGATCGCCGGCCATGGTCATCGGCCTGCTGGGCATCCTCAAGGCCGGCGGTGCCTACGTGCCGCTGGATCCTGCCTACCCGCAGGATCGCCTCGCCTACATGATGGAACTGTCCGGATCGCGCGTCATCGTCACCCAGCCGGAATTGCGCGGTCGGCTGCCGGTCGCGGTGCCTTCGGTGGTCGAAGTCGACGACGCTGCCGCGATCGACGGATTGCCGTCCGCGCCGCCTGCCGACGGCGCCGGTCCCGAAGATCCGGCCTACGTGATCTTCACCTCCGGTTCGACCGGAAAGCCGAAAGGCGTCGAGATCCGCCAGCGTTCCGCGGTGAACCTCATCCGCTCCATCGCGCGCGAACCGGGCATGTCGGCGGACGACACGATCTGTGCGATCAGCACGCTGTCGTTCGACATCGCGCTGACCGAACTGGTGGTGCCGCTCACGGTCGGTGCGCGCATCCTGCTGGTCGACCGCGACACCGTGCGCGACGGCCTGCGCCTGCGTCGATTCATCGAATCCGCGCGACCCACGCTGATGCAGGCGACACCGGCGACCTGGCGGATGCTGCTGGACGTGGGCTGGCCGGGCGATCCGGCGATGCGGATCATTTCCACGGGCGAAGCGCTGCCGCGCGAGTTGGCCGATCGCCTGCTGCCGATGGCGCGCGAGCTGTGGAACCTGTACGGGCCCACCGAAACCACCGTGTATTCGGCCCTCTGCAGGGTCGAACCGGGCGAGGGGCCGATCCTGGTCGGCCGGCCGGTCGACAACACCGTGATCCACATCGTCGACCGGCGCATGCAGCCGCTTCCGGTCGGCCTGCCGGGCGAATTGCTGATCGGTGGCGATGGCCTTGCCGCGGGATATCGCGGCCGGCCCGACCTGACGGTCGAGAAATTCATTCCCGACCCGTATTCGGCCCAGCCGGGCGCGCGCCTGTATCGCACCGGCGATCTCGCGTTCTGGCGCGGTGACGGCACGATCCAGGTGATCGGTCGCATCGACCACCAGATCAAGCTGCGCGGTTTCCGCATCGAACTGGGGGAGATCGAAAGCGTGCTGGCGCAATGGCCCGGCATGCGCCAGGTCGTCGTGCATTGTCGCGAAGACGTTCCCGGCGATCGCCGCCTCGTGGCGTATTACGTGTGCGATGCCGACGGTTCCGGAGCGGCGGTTCCCGATGCCGCCGCGCTTCGCACCTACCTTGGGCATTCGCTGCCGGACTACATGGTGCCGTCGGCGTTCGTGGCACTCGAGGCGTTCCCGCTGACGCCCAACGGCAAGATCGACCGTGGCGCGCTGCCGCCGCCGGGCATTCCGGCCGGGCAGGGCGAGATCGTCGCGCCGCGCACGCCCGAGGAAGCATGGCTCGCGGCGTTGTGGAAGGAACTGCTGGCGCTGCCATCGGTGGATGTGCGCGCAGGTTTCTTCGACCTGGGCGGACATTCCGTCCTGGCGACGCGGATGCTGTCGCGCGTGTCGAACGAGTACGGCATCGAATTGCCGCTGCGCGTGCTGTTCGAAGCGCCGACCCTGGAAGGGTTCGCGGCGCGCGTCGTCGCGGCGTGCGAAGAAGAAGACCGCAGGCACATGGAAGCCCTGCTCTTGGAGTTCGAAAACCTCAGCGAGGACGAGGTTGCGCAGAGGTTGTCGGGACAGGATGGAGCTGGGACGGCATGAGCGAACTTGATCGGCGCCTGTCCGGCCTGTCGGCCGAGAAGCGCGAGTTGTTGATGCAGCAGCTGGCCAGGCGCAGCGGCGCAACGACGCAACAGGACATCGGCCGCAGGGCACGGCCGGAGCGCCTGCCCTTGTCGTCCGCGCAGCAGCGGCTGTGGATCCTCGATCGCCTCGATCCGGGCAACAGCGTCTACAACGTCACTGCATTGACCCGGCTGACCGGGCAACTGGATGTCGATGCGTTCGAGCGCGCGCTGTCGGAGATCGTGCGCCGCCACGAGAGCCTGCGCACGGTGTTCGTGCAGGATGCCGAAGGGCCGATGCAGCGGATATTGCCGCCGGCGCCGGTGAGCATGGTCCACCACGACCTCACCTCGCTGCCGGAGGCAGCGCGTGAAGAGGCCGCGCGGCATCTGGCGAAGCAGGATGCGATCGCGCCCTTCGACCTCGAGCACGGACCGATGCTGCGCACGCAGTTGATCCGGATCGATGGCGAGAACTGGATGTTCTCGCTCAGCGCCCACCACGTCGCGATCGACGGCTGGTCCGTCGGCGTGATCTTCCGCGAACTGGCCGAACTCTATCCGGCGTTCCTCGCAGGCAAGCCTTCGCCGCTGGCCGAACTGTCCCTGCAATACGTCGATTACACCCTGAGGCAGCGCGACGAGGCCGACGGTTCGGCGATGCGTGCGCATCTTGACTACTGGGCCGGACGCTTCCAGACGTTGCCGCCCGTGCTCGACATCCCCGCCGACCGACCGCGCCCGCCGGTGCAGAGCTATCGAGGCGACGTCCACATCCATGTGCTTCCCGTCCCGCTCCTGGAAGGCATGCGGCAGCTGTCGCGCCGCGAGGGCGCCACGCCGTTCATGGTCTTCCTCGCCGCCTTCCAGACGCTGCTGTATCGCTACTCCGG
Source organism: Lysobacteraceae bacterium (assembly GCA_016789405.1). Lineage (GTDB taxonomy): Bacteria > Pseudomonadota > Gammaproteobacteria > Xanthomonadales > Xanthomonadaceae > Lysobacter_I. Next base: position 200,405 of record JAEUPQ010000004.1, on the reverse strand, counting down.
ACAGGACGACATCGTCGTCGGCGTCGGCAATGCCAACCGTCCGCGACGCGAACTCGAAGCACTGGTCGGCTTCTTCATCAACACCCTGCCGATGCGCGCCGACCTGTCCGGAAACCCGAGCTTCCGCGAATTCCTGGCGCAGGTGCGGACCACCACGCTCGACAGCTATGCGCACCAGGACCTGCCGTTCGAGCGGCTGCTGGAGTCGGTGAACGTCGAACGCCGGTTGAGCCACAACCCGCTGTTCCAGACGATGGTGTTCTACCAGAACTTCCCGGACCCTGGGCTGCACCTGCAGGGGCTGACGATGACGCCCCTGCCTGCCGAGAACGCGCATTCGGGGACCGCGCGTGCCGACCTGTCGATCTTCGCCAGCGAGCAAGACGGCGGCCTGAGCATGCTGCTGGAATACGCGACCGATCTGTTCGACGCCAGCACCATCGAGGCCTTCGCGCGCCACCTGGAAACGCTGCTGGACGCAGTGGTGGCCGACCCCGAACGCCGCCTCGATGAGCTCGCCATCCTGCCGGAAGACGAGCGTCGCCGCATGCTGGTCGAATGGAACCAGACCGCACGGTCCTTGCCGGAGCAGGCCACCCTGCACGGGTTGTTCGAGGCGCAGGCTGCACGCACGCCGCAGGCCGTGGCCGTGGCGCAGGCCGACATCGTCGTGCGCTACGCCGATCTGGATGCGCAGGCGGATGCGGTGGCGGCGCGCTTGCGCGCCCATGGCGTTGGTCCGGGCGCGATGGTCGGCCTCTATCTCGAACGAACGCCGCGCATGCTCGCCGCGCTGCTGGGCGTGCTCAAGTCCGGCGCGGCCTACGTGCCGCTGGATCCGGGATTCCCGCGCGAGCGCATTGCCTGCATGCTCGAAGACGCCAGCGCGCCGGTGGTGATCGTCGATCGCGCGATTGCCGCGCAGGTGCCGCCAGGCGCGCATGCACTGCTGCACATCGAAGACGCGTTGGAAGATCGCGGGGATCGCGCTGCCGCGTCGAGTCCGTCGAGTGCCGAAGACACCGCGTATGTGCTGTTCACGTCCGGCTCGACGGGGCGTCCCAAGGGCGTCCGCGTGCCGCATCGAGCGGCGGTGAATTTCCTTGCGTCGATGGCGCGCGTGCCCGGTCTCGGATTGGACGACACGCTCTGCGCGATCACGACCTTGTCCTTCGACATCGCGCTGCTCGAACTGATGTTGCCGTTGACCGTCGGTGCGCGCGTGGCCCTGGCCGATCGCACGACCGCCAGCGAGGGTGAGGCGCTGGCCCGGCTGCTCGATCGCGTCGGTGCGACGACGATGCAGGCCACGCCGGCCACCTGGCGCATGTTGCTGGATGCCGGTTGGCGAGGACGCGCCGGCATGCGCATGCTCTGCGGCGGCGAAGCCTTGCCGCGCGAGCTGGCCGATCGCCTGCTCGCGTGTGGCGGCGAATTGTGGAACGTCTATGGTCCGACCGAGACCACGGTGTGGTCCACGGTCGATCGCGTGCGACCGGGCGAAGCTGCGGTCAGCATCGGCCGCCCGATCGACAACACCGAGGTCTATGTCGTCGATGCGCGGATGCAGCCGGTTCCGGTCGGCGTTCCGGGCGAGTTGCTGATCGGTGGCCTCGGCGTGGCCCATGGTTACCTGGGCCGGCCGGAGCTGACCCAAGAGAAATTCATCGCGGATCCGTTCGGCGCGCGCGCCGGCGGCCGGCTCTATCGGACCGGAGACCTTGCGCGCTGGCGTCGCGACGGGACGCTGGATGTCATCGGTCGCATCGACCACCAGGTCAAGCTCCGCGGATTCCGCATCGAACTGGGCGAAATCGAATCGGTGCTGCTGGCGCGTGAAGACGTGGCCGAGGTCGTCGTGGTCTGCCGCGAGGATAGGCCTGGCGACAAGCGGCTGGCGGCCTATGTGGTGCCCGCGGCGAACGGTGCCGCCTCGCCCGATGTCGCCGCATTGCGCGCGACGGCGCGCGAGCGGCTGCCCGAGTACATGGTGCCATCCGCGTGGATGTTGCTGGAACGCATGCCGCTCACGCCCAACGGCAAGGTCGATCGCCGGGCGCTGCCCGCGCCGGATGGCAACGGTGTCGCGGAAGACGCCGACGTCGCTCCGGTCACGCCCGAGGAAATCGCGCTGGCCGAACTGTGGGCCGAAGTGCTGGGCAAGCCGCGCATCGGCTTGCACGACAACTTCTTCGACCTCGGGGGGCATTCGCTGCTGGCGAACGAGCTCGTCTCTCGCATGCAGAAGCGCTTCGGCGGCGACATCAGCCTGCGCATGGTGTTCGAAGCGCCGACCGTCGGCGAATTCGCCCAGAAGCTGATGCAGGCGCGCCTGGGCGATATCGACGAAGAAGCGCTCGCGGGGATGCTCGATCAGCTCGAAGGCCTGTCCGAGGCCGACATCCTCGCCATGCTCGACAGCTGACCATTGCCATCGGGCTGCCACATCCCGGACACAAGATCCATCGAGCCGAGACAGGAGATACGCAAGACATGACGTCGACCACGGACAGACCGACTGCAGGCATGAGCGCGGCGCTCGCCGAGCGCATGGCGAAGCTCAGCCCGCAGCAGCGCGAGCTGCTGGTGCGCAGTCTGTCCCGCCGTGCCGGTGTCGCGACCGAGTCTCCGACGGCATGGCCCCGTGCGACGCCCGGGCAGGTGCTTCCGCTGAACTCGGCGCAGCGCCAGATCTGGGTGTTCGAGCGCCTGCAGCCTGGCAGCGGCGCGTACCTGATCTACGAAAGCCGCCTGCTGGAAGGCGAACTCGACGCCCAGGCGCTGGAAGGTGCTTGCGCCCGCCTGCTTGCGCGACACGATGCCCTGCGGATGCAGTTCCGCGAGGATGCCGGCGAGCCGGTGCAGCAAGTCGTCGAAGACTGCGGTCTCACGATCACCCACCTCGATTTTTCCGGCATGCCGGAAGCCGAGCGTGACCGGGCCGTGCGCGAGGCGGTCGACCGCCAGGCGGTCGATCCGATCGATCTGTCCCGGGCGCCGCTGCTGCGCGTGCAGCTGATTCGCGTGACGCCCGATCGCCACGTGCTGACGCTCGTCACCCACCACATCGTCGCCGACGGCATGTCGCTGGGCGTGATCTGGGCCGAGCTCGCTCGCGACTACAGCGATCTCCGCGCAGGTACCGAAGCGATTCGGGACGCCGCATTGCGTTATGCGGATTTCCTGCTGTGGCAGCACGATCCCGCGGTGCGGGAACGCATCGAGCGCCAGGTCGCCTTCTGGCATGACGCGCTTGGTGGCACCAGCGGCTTGCTGGATCTGCCGACCGATCGCCCGCGCGGTGCCGTGTTCTCCTCGCGGGGCGGACGGCATGTCTTCGCGCTCGACGCCGGGCTGCATGCGCGCCTGGTCGAGCTGGCGCGGCGTGAAGGCATCACGATGTTCATGCTGATGCTCTCGGCCTGGCAGGCGCTGCTGTCGCGCTATACGGGCGACCACGACATCGTCGTCGGTTCCCCGGTCGGCAACCGCAACAGCGACGATCTTCGTCGCATGGTCGGCCTGTTCATCAACACGATTCCGCTGCGTGGCGACCTGTCGGGCGACCCGGCGTTCCGCGAGTTGCTCGCGCGCAATCGCGACCACGTGCTGCGCGCGCTGGAGAACGCCGAGGCGCCCCTCGAGCGCGTGATCGAAGGTGTCCGCATCGAGCGCGCCCCGGGCCGCGCGCCGCTGTTCCAGACCATGTTCGTGCTGCAACCGAAGGCCTCCGGCTCCGGTGACGAGATGTCCGGGATCCGCAGTGTCGGCATTCTGCCGGCGACGCAGAGCGCGCGCTTCGAGATGACCCTGTCGTTGAGCGAGGGCGATGACGGCATCGATGGATTGATCGACTACGGCGCCGACCTGTTCGATCCGGACACCATCGAGCGCATCTCGCGTCATTACGTGACGTTGCTGCGTGGCGTCTGCGATGCCCCGGGATTGCCGGTGTCGCGACTGCCGCTGCTGGATGCGGACGAGCGCGCGTCCCTGGTCTCGCTGGGCGATGGCGGTACGGTGCTGGCGGGCGAGGGCGACACGCTGCAGGCATTGTTCGCGGCGCAGGTCGCGCGCACGCCGGATGCCGATGCGCTGGTGGTGCCGGTCGCCGATGGTGTTCGCGTCTGGTCCTACGCCCAGGCGGCGACGCAGGCCAATGGCATTGCGGCCTGGCTGCATGCGCACGGCATCGGCCGGGAGGATGTCGTCGCAGTGCTCGCTGATCGGTCCGCCGAGGCCGTCCTGGCCGTACTCGGCACGCTGATTGCCGGTGCCGCCTACCTGCCGCTCGACCCCGGCAGCCCGGACGAACGGCTCGCCTTCCTGCTCGCCGATTCCGGCGCGCGCGCGCTGCTCGTGCCGCCTGCCTTGTCGACACGTGCGGAGACGCTCCTCGCCGCGCTGGCGGACAAGTTGCCTGTCGTGCATGTCGCCGATCTCCCGCCGGCCGATGCCGCACCGGCGACGACATCGACGGCGTCCGATGCGGCCTATCTCATCTACACCTCCGGTTCGACGGGAACGCCGAAGGGCGTGGTTGTCGAACATGCCGGTGCGGTCAACCTCGTGCGCGGCTTCCTGGCGCGGCATCGCTTCGAAGGCCAGCGCCTGCTGATGATCCCGCCGCTCATCTTCGATGCGTCGGTCGGCGACGTCTTTCCCGTGCTGGCCTGTGGCGCCGCGCTGGTGCTGCATCCGGCGCCGACGGGACTCGGTTCGGTCGAACTGGAACGTTTCTGCCGCGAATTCGGCGTCACTGCGATCGATGCACCGACCGCGCTCTGGCGACGCTGGTGCGAAGGCTGGGCGCTGGCATCGCGCAACGGACCATTGCTGCCGTCGCTGCAGCTGATGATGATCGGTGGCGAGAGCGTGCCCGTGGATCTCGTGCGCCGGTTCGCAGAGAGCACCAACGGGCGCGTGGAGGTGTGCAACCACTACGGGCCGACCGAAGCCTCGGTCTGCGCGACGCTGCTGTCGACCAGGGACGCCGCCGAAGTGATCGCCGCCGATCTGCCGATCGGACGTCCGCTGCCGGGCGTTCGCATCTATCTGCTCGATGCGCACGGCGAACCGGTGCCTCACGGCGTTGCAGGCGAGCTGTGCATCGGCGGATTCGGCGTGGCGCGGGGATATCTGGGTGCGCCCGAGCTGACGGTCGAGCGTTTCGTCGCCGATCCGTTCGTCGGCGGTGGGGCGCGCATGTATCGCACCGGCGATCTGGCGCGCTGGACGGCCCATGGCGACGGCGCGCCTGTGCTGCAGTTCATCGGGCGACGCGACCATCAGGTCAAGCTGCGTGGCGTGCGCATCGAGCTGGGCGAAATCGATAATGCGCTTGCGTCGCTGCCCGGCGTGCGCGCCGCAGTCACGGTGCTGCGCGAGGACCGTCCGGGCGATCGCAGGCTGGTGGCCTACGTGGTCGCCGAGGAGGGCATCGATGCGACGATCCTGCGCGCGGGCCTCGCGCGCCGCCTGCCGGATGCGATGCTTCCTTCGATCTACATGCGGCTGTCGGCGATGCCGCTGAATGCGAACGGCAAGATCGATCGTCGCGCGCTGCCGGTGCCTGCGGCGGACGCGCCTGCGGAGCGCGCCCGCCGCGCGCCCGCCACCGCGACCGAAGAGACCGTGCTGGCCGTCTGGCGCGACGTGCTCGGCCGCGATGACCTCGGCACCGACGACGATTTCTTTTCCTGCGGTGGCGATTCGCTGTCGACGCTGCCGCTGGCATTCAAGCTCAACGCTGCCTTCGGCATCGAGGTGCCGCTCTCGTCGATCTTCGCGACACCGACCATCGTCGGCCTGGCCGAAACCATCGATCGCATCCGCAGCGGCGACATCGTCGATGCCCTCGATCTCGATGCCAGGGTGGTGCTGCCCGATGCGATCGATGCCGCCCGGGTCGCGCCGCCGCGCGCGCCCCGCGAAAGACCGCGTTCGGTGCTGCTGACGGGTGCCACCGGATTCCTCGGCGCCTACGTGCTGCGCGACCTCATCGATTTCAGCGAAGCCGAAGTCGTCTGCCTCGTGCGCGCCGACACGCCGGAAGACGGCATCCGGCGCATCCGCCGCAATCTCGAGAGCTATCGCCTCTGGCGCGACGGCGACGAACGCAGGCTGGTGCCGGTGCTGGGTGATCTCGGCAGCCCGCGCCTGGGACTGGACGATGCGGGATTCGCCGCGTTGGCCGACCGCGTCGATGCGATCGTGCACAACGGTGGCCAGGTCAACTTCATCGCGCCGTACGAAACCCTGGAAGCCGCCAACGTCGGCGGTACCCGCGAAGTGCTCGTGCTTGCCACCACTGGCCATCTGAAACCGGTGCAACTGGTGTCCACGCTCGGCGTGTACCTCACCCGTCGCCATGTCGGCGTTCGCGTGACCGAAGACCACGCGCCGCCGGATGGTGCAGGCCAGTACAGCGGCTACAACCAGAGCAAATGGGTGGGCGAACAGCTGGCGCTGGTTGCCCGCGACCGCGGGGTGCCGGTGGCGATCCATCGTCCTGCGCGCATCACCGGCGACGTCGTGCACGGCATCAGCAACGTGGGCGACTATTTCAACGCCTGGATCCGAGGCTGTGCGCAGCTCGGCCTGGCGCCGTACATGCCCGGCGACGTCTTCGACATGACGCCGGTCGATTACGTGGCCCGCACGGTGGTCAGGGTCCTGCTCGGCGCAGGCGACGCCAACGGCAACTATCACTACTTCAATCCGCGCACGCTTCCGGCGACGGACGCGGTCGCTGCGATGCGCGAGTGCATCGGCGGCATCGACGAAGTGCCCTACGCGCAATGGCGTCAAGCGTTGCTCGATGAGGTGGCTGCCGGTGCGGACAACGCGCTCAAGCCGTTCGCCGGCTTGTTCCCGGAAGAGTCCGGTGAACCGCGCGAACCCGGATCCGGGATGCCGGTGTTCGATTGCAGCGCGACCGAAGCCGTCGCCGCATCGTTCGGCGCCATCTGTCCGCCAGCCGATCGCGCGCTGTTCGAGCGTTATCTCGCGTTCCTCCAATCCAGCGGCGCCCTGCCGTGCAACCCGACGGTGACAGCATGAACGACCAGACCCTCGTTGCCGACGCAGCGCCGGCAGACGCTTCCTACTTCTCGCGCTTCCGGGGCATGCGCGATTTCCTGCTGGTCTGGACCGGCCAGCTGATCTCGGGCATCGGCACGCGTTTCAGCGCGTTCGCGCTGGGCATCTGGGTCTTGAACAAGACGGAATCGACGCTGGATTTCGCGATGATCTTCGTCGCGATGTCGATCCCGGCGCTGGTCCTGCTGCCGTTCGCCGGTGCGCTGGTCGATCGGTGGAACCGGCGTCGGGTCATGATCGCCTGCGAGCTGGGGTCTGCATCCGCGATCGCCGCACTGGCGACGCTCAATGCGTTCGAGATGATGCAGGTCTGGCATATCTACGTCGGCGTCGGCGTGTCGGCGGTGTGCAACGCGTTCATGCAGCCGGCCTATGGCGCCAGCGTGCCACTGCTGGCCACTCGAGAGCATCTCAGTCGTGCGAACGGGCTGATCCAGACCGGCAACGCCATCGCGCTGCTCGGCGGCCCGCTGCTGGCCGGCATCCTCTACAAGGTCATCGGCATCGCGGGCATCCTCTTCGTGGATGCGGCGACCTTCCTGGCCGGGGCGGTCTGCCTGTTCCTGGCGCGCGTGCCGCAGCCGCCGCACGATCCGACGGCGCAGAAGCCGAACATCCTGCGCGAAGCGCACGAAGGCTGGCGCTACATCACGGAGCGCCGCGGACTCTTCGGCCTGTTGACGGTGTTCGGCATCACCAACTTCTTCTTCGGCATCGCGAGCATCGCGATCTATCCGCTGGTGCTGTCGATGGGTACGCCGGAAATGGTCAGCTACCAGATGGTCGCCGGTGGCCTCGGCCTGCTGCTCGGCGGCGCCATCGTCACGTTCCTCGGCTGGCCGAAGCACAAGGCTGCCGGCATCCTGGCCTGCACCATGCTCGGTGGCGTGGCGATGGCCGCGCACGGCGTCTATCCGTCCATCTGGCTGATCATGGCCTGTGGCTTCTCGCTGTTCATCACCATTCCGATCGTCAACGCCGCCATCGCCACGCTGTGGCAGACGAAGGTGCCGTCGCAGCTGCTGGGACGCTGTTTCGCTATCCTGCGCGTCATGACCGAAGCGGCGATGCCGGTGGGGTTCCTGCTGGCGGGACCGCTGGCGGACTTCGTGTTCGAGCCGGCGCTGATGCCGGGCGGCGCGCTGGCCGACACGGTGGGCGAGCTGATCGGCGTAGGCAAGGGACGTGGACACGGGTTCATGTTCGTGGTGCTGGGCCTCGCGATGGTGGCGGCGGCGGCGATCGGGTATTCGATCCGCGCCATCCGGCGCGCCGATACCGATCTGCCCGACGCAGAGGCTGCAGCAGCATGAGTACGGGACAGGTGCGCGAAAGGGTGAATCCGACATGCGGTGGCATGCCGGCTTCGCGAAATCCGTAACAGATCAGGACACGACAGGTCGGGTTGACGGCGCCGGGACGGCTCCATCTGGTCCGAAGCAGGGAATCACGATCGGCCCGCCCATGCGCTACGAGCGCGGGCCGATGACCAGGGATGTGGTATCGCAGGGATGACGGAGAGGGGAAGGCAGGCCAGGACGGTTGCCGCCGACATGGGGTCGGCGCGGGACAGACGGACGTCCATTGGGCTTGCTGCCGCGAAGCAGCCAATTCAAGGGAAGAATGCAATGAACGCAAACAATCAGACGACCATCGCCGCGGTAGCGCCGACAGGCTGCCCGCATGCACGGGCGCAGGCGACGGGGTCGTCCGTCCATCCGAAATTCGCGCTGCGGCGTGCGTCCGAAGTGGCTGCCGGCGAGGCGCCCGACAGTGCGCTCGGCGAAACCATCGCCTGGGTGCGACGCTTCCTGGCCAAGCCCAATCCGGACCTCGGCCGCGCCGGGCCGGTGTGTCCGTTCACGCCGATGGCGCTGGAACTGGACACGATCTGGATGACCGAAGTGCGCGAGTCGACGCCCGATCCTTCCGCGATCCAGGACGTGATCGAGCAGTGCCGCCAGGTGTTCATGGAGACCGAGCCACGGGAAGGCCCGCTGGCGATCAACAAGGTCATCATGGTCGTGTTCTCGGGCATGAGCGAAGCCGATGCGCCGTGGATCGACGCGATGCAGGCCCGCCTCAAGCCCGGCTTCGTCGACGTCGGCCTGATGCTCGGCGAGTTCCACGCGCGCAACGAGACGCCGGGGCTTCGCAATGAAGCCTTCCGCCCCCTGCGCAGCCCGATCCCGATGCTGGTGATCCGGCACATGGTCGAATCGGACCTGCCGTTCCTCAAGCGCATCAACGATCGTCCCGACATCCGTGCGTCCTATCTGCGGTCATACCTGCGCAGGCTCGGCGCGAACATCCGGCGCAACTACTTCGACCAGGCGGTCGAGGCGCTGGTCGATGCAGAACTGGAAGTGCGGGCTGCGGCAGGGCGGATGCCGGCGGTCGAGGTCGTGCGATGACGGGGCAGCACGGTTCGGCGCAACGGGTGGCGATCGTCGGCGGCGGGCTGGCCGGTTCGCTGCTGGCGCTGGCGCTGTCCGAGCGCGGTTACCACGTCGATGTGTTCGAGCGCCGCAGCGACCCGCGTGTCGCGGGCGCCGAAAGCGGGCGATCGATCAATCTCGGCCTGTCCAAGCGTGGCATCCAGGCGTTGACCGAGGTCGGCCTCATCGACATGGCCATGCCGCTGACCGTGGTCATGCGCGGGCGCGTGATCCACGCGCCTGATGGTGACACCCGCTTCCAGCCCTACGGCAAGGATCGCGGCGAAGTGCTGTATTCGATCGACCGCAGCGAACTCATCCGCCTGCTGCTGGACCGCGCCGAGCGCCAGCCGGGCGTCACCCTGCATTTCGAGCATCGCTTCGTGTCCGCAGACAAGGTCGCGCGCGAGCTGGAGATCGAAAGCGGCGGTGAAGTCCGTCGCGTCGCCGCCGACTGGGTGATCTGCGCCGACGGTGCGTTCTCGCGCTGTCGTCCCGAAATGCAGCGCGGCCTGCGCGCGGACTACCATCGCGAATACCTGGAATGGGGCTACAAGGAACTCACGCTCGCGGCCGGGCCAAATGGCGAGTCGGTCATCGACCTGACCGCGCTGCACGTCTGGCCGCGCGCGCATTGCCTGTTCGTCTCGCATCCCAATCGCGACGGCTCGCATACGCTGACGCTGTTCCTGCCGCACGAAGGCCCGGACAGCTTCGCGACCACGCAGACGCCCGACGACATCCGCGCCCTGTTCCAGAAGTACTTCCCGGACCTGTTGCCGATGCTGCCGGCCCTGGTCGAGCAATGGACGACGCGGCCCACCGGCGCGCTGTTGACCACGCGGACGGCGCCGTGGCGCTTCGAGGACTGGATGGTGCTGGTCGGCGACTCCGCGCATGCCGTGTATCCGTTCTACGGACAGGGCATGAATTCCGCTTTCGAAGACTGCTCGGCGCTGCTGGCCGCGCTGAAGGCGCATCCGGAGGATCGCGCGACGGCCTTCTCCACCTTCGAACAGTCGCGGCGCCCGCACACCGACGTGCTGATGGAGCTGTCCAAGGCCAACTTCGTCGAACTGCGCCAGAAAGTGAGCTCGCCCTGGTTCCTGGCGCGCAAGCGGCTCGACGTCCTGCTCAACCGGCTGTTCCCCGGCGCCTGGCTGCCGATCTACACGATGGTCTCGCACACGACCATGCCCTATGCCGACGCGCTTGCGCGCGCGCGCAGGCAGGATCGCATCCTTGGTGCGGTCGCCACGGGCATGGTGCTGGCGATCGGTGGCGGCCTGTGGTGGGGCTTGCGCGGCTGATCGCGGCCGCCTCAAATGCCGGCATGGACCATGCCGACGCCCCCTCGCTGTTTCGCCCGCTGCTGCCGGACTCGGTGTGGCTGGCCGAAATGCCGCCGGATCGCGCCGATCCGACGGCGCTGCCATTGGACGAACTGCGCCAGATCGAACGCGCGGTGCCGAAGCGGCGGCTGGAGTTCGCTGCCGGTCGCCAGCTTGCGCGGCGCCTGCTGATCGAAGCCGGGCAGGGCATCGACGCGATGCCGTCCGATGCCGATCGCGTGCCGAGATGGCCGGATGCCGTGGTCGGATCGATCACGCATTGCCGCAGCCTCTGTGCGGTCGCGGTCGCGCCGCGCTCGATGTTCCTCGGCATCGGCCTGGACGCGGAGCCGGCCGAATCGATGAATCCCGACCTGCTGCCGCAGGTCCTGCGCGAACCGGAGTTCGCACGTCTGCGCGAGTGGCCGCAGCGTTGGCGCGATCTCGCGGGGATCCTCACGTTCTCGGCGAAGGAAGCGCTGTACAAGTCCATCTATCCCGTGCACCGCGTGTTTCTCGACTTCCAGGACGTCGAACTGCTGTGGTCAGGCTTCGAACCCGACGGGGGCGGCTTGCTCGCGACGTTCGAAGGCCACGTGCGCGTACCGCAGGCCACCTTTCCGGGCATGACCCGCATCGTCGGTCGCGCGCGCGTCGCGCATGGTCACGTCGGCACGGTGGTGGTGCTGCCGTCGGCTCGGGCCTGACGCCGCATCCGCCCGCATTTCATGACATCCGCTCGAAGCCGAAGATGCCCGACAAGGGGTGCTTGCGCCGCTCGATCATCGCGCGGATCAATCCTGCGCCCAGCATCGAGTAGGTGATGCCGTTGCCGCCATAGGCCATGGCGAACAGCATCCGCGGCCCGGTGTGGGGCTGGCTTCCGAACCACGGCAAGCCATCCTCGGTTTCCGCGAAGGTGCCGGCCCAGGCGAAGGCCGGTTCCACGGGCAAGCGGGGAAAGAGCTTGCCGACTTTCCTGGCCAGCCGCGCGGCCTTGCCGTCCACCCGTGCATCGCGGCGCGACGGAATGTCGATGCTGTCGTCGTCGCCGCCCACGACCAGCCGGCCATCGCCGGTCGTCCGCAGGTAGAGATAGGGGCGCGCGGATTCCCACACCATCGTGTCGGCCAGCTCGCCGAGCAGGCCGCGTTCGATCGGATCGGTCACGAAGGCATAGCTGCTGCGATTCTTCGCGACCTTGCGATCGAGGTATTGCTGGCTCGCGTAGCCGGCGGCCATCACCACGTGCTTCGCCCGCACGATGCCGCCGGTCGCGGTTTCCAGCGTCGCGCCGCGCGCGTGGATGTCCAGTCGCGCCACCGGCGATCGATCGTGCACCGCCGCGCCGGCCTTCTCGATCCGGGCGAGCAGCTTGTACGCCATGCGGTAGGGATCCACGCGCGCCGCCTGCTGGCTGAGGATGGCCGCAGGCGCGGAGAAGCCATAGCGCGCCTCGATATCGCCGCGTTCGAGCCAGGTCATCTCGAAACCGTGCCTGCGGCGCAACTCGAACTCGTCGCGAAGCGTGCCCTTGTGCGAACGCCGGCTGGCGAAATACAGGCTGCGCATGCGGCCGAAGTCGACATCACGCAATCCCGCGGCCTTGTCCGCCAGCATGTCGATCGCATCGCTGCATGCGCGATACGCCAGTGCGGCGCGCGGCTCGCCATAGCGACTGGCCAGGTCGACCATGTGCGTGTCGATCTCGTACTGCAGCAAGGCCGTGCTCGCTGCCGTGCTGCCCCAGCCGGCATCGCGCTGGTCGACCACCACCACGTCGTGGCCATGCGACACGAGTTCGTCCGCGATCAGCGCGCCGGTGATGCCCGCGCCGACGACGGCGACATCGCAGCGAAGGTCGGACGTGAGCGGCGGAAAAGCGCGCATCAATCCGTTCTTGACGGCCCAGAAAGGGTACCCGCTCTTGAGGTCCATGCTGAACTCGTCCGAAAGGAGGTGATCGAGTCTGCGGTGTGGACGCTATCAATTCAACACGAAGGACGGCACTCTCGGATGCATGCCGCTGCATTCGCATGCAGACGGTCATTCGATCGAAGAAAACCCGATTTCCGACCGAAATTCATGCGTTTTGCACGGAGCGAATTGCAAAACGAACGACATCAACGCGCGTCACGCAATCTGCATGATGCGCCATCCACGCAGGAGACTCGCATGGCCAGCAAGAAGGCAACGCCGGGCACGTCGCGCACCGCGCAACGCAACCCATCCGGAACGCGCAGCATCGCGCCTCGCGACGAACGTGCCGCCAATGCAGGTCGGCAGCAAGGCAACGGCGGCGAATTGCAGCAGCAGGCGGATGGCGAACATCCCGTCATGACGACCGCGCAGGGCATTCCGCTGGCCGACAACCAGAATTCGCTGCGTCCGTTCTCGCGCGGTCCCACGCTGCTCGAAGACTTCATCCTGCGCGAGAAGATCACCCATTTCGACCACGAACGGATTCCCGAGCGCATCGTGCATGCGCGCGGCAGCGCGGCGCATGGCTACTTCGAACTGACCCGCTCGCTGGACAGGTACACCACGGCGCGCATCCTCACCGAGAAAGGCCGGCGCACGCCGGTGTTCTGCCGATTCTCCACCGTGGCCGGCGGCGCGGGATCGGTCGATACGCCGCGCGACGTGCGCGGCTTCGCGGTCAAGTTCTATACCGAAGAGGGCAACTGGGATCTCGTCGGCAACAACATCCCGGTGTTCTTCATCCAGGACGCGATGAAATTCCCGGACCTGGTGCACGCGGTGAAGATGGAGCCCGATCGCGGCTGGCCGCAGGCCGGCAGCGCGCACGACACCTTCTGGGACTTCGTGTCCCTGATGCCCGAAACCATGCACATGGTGATGTGGGCGATGAGCGACCGCACCATTCCCAGAAGCCTGCGCATGATCGAAGGCTTCGGCATTCACTCGTTCCGCCTGATCGATGCGAGGGGCGCCTCCACCTTCGTCAAGTTCCACTGGCGGCCGAAGCTGGGCCTGCAGTCGACAGTGTGGGACGAAGCGGTGAAGCTGCAGGCCGCCGACAACGACTTCCATCGACGCGACCTGTGGGAAGCGATCGATGTCGGCGATTTCCCGGAATGGGAGCTGGCCGTGCAGTTGTTCACCGAAGAAGACGCCGCCGCGTTCCCGTTCGATCATCTCGATCCGACCAAGCTGGTGCCGGAAGAACTGGTACCGCTGCAGGTGATCGGCCGGATGGTGCTGGACCGCAATCCGGACAACATCTTCGCCGAAACCGAACAGGTCGCGTTCTGCCCCGCGAACCTGGTGCCCGGCATCGATGTCTCGAACGATCCGCTGCTGCAGGGACGGCTGCATTCGTATCTCGATACGCAACTGTCGAGGCTGGGAGGACCGAATTTCCACCAGATCCCGATCAATGCACCGAAGTGCCCCTTCGCCAACCACCAGCGCGACGGGCACATGCAGATGGAGGTGCCGCGCGGCCGCGTCGCCTACGAGCCCTCCAGCCTCGATCCTGCGTCGCCGCGTGCGAGCCGCGAGCGTGGCTTCCGCCATTTCGCGGAGACGCCCGGCGATGGCGGCAAGGGGCGCCTGCGTCCGGCCAGCTTCAGCGACCACTACAGCCAGGCACGCATGTTCTTCCGCAGCCAGGCTGCGCTGGAACAGGCGCACATGGCGTCCGCGCTGGTCTTCGAACTATCGAAGGTGCAGACCGCGCACGTGCGCGAAGCGATCGTCGGCCACCTGCGCAACATCGATGACGACCTTGCGTCGCGCGTGGCCGATGGCCTGGGCATGAAGCGCCTGCCGCCCGCGCCGTCGCCGGCCGCGCCCGTGCTGGACCTGGCGCCGTCGCCGGCCCTGCGCATCATCGATCGCATGAAGGACACATTGCAGGGCCGCTGCATCGGCATCCTGGTGTCCGATGGCACCGCGATGAAGGACGTCGACGCCCTGAGAGCGGCGGCCAGGAAAGCGGGCGCGCAGGTCAAGCTGGTCGCGCCCAGGCTCTCCGTGTCGGATGCCGACGGCCGTCCCGTCGATGTCGACGGGCAACTGGCCGGCACGCCGTCCACCGTCTTCGATGCCGTGGCGAGCGTCCTCACGCTGGAGGAAGGCGCGCGACTGGCCAGGGAAGCCTGCGCCGTCGACTGGTTCCGCGATGCCTTCGGGCACCTCAAGGCCATCGCTGCATGCGAGGGCACGCGCGCGATCCTCAAGGCCGGCGGCATCAAGCCCGATGCCGGGGTGGTGACGCCCGACCAGGTGCGGGAGTTCATCGCGCTCGCGAAAACACGGCAGTGGAAGCGCGAGCCCAAGCTGCGCACGCTCGCCTGAGCAGGCGTCCTCCCCCCGCGCGGGGGAGGAGAGAACAGGTTTCCGGTACGGAGTCGCAGCCCCATGCTGAGTATCGTCATCACCGCGATACTGACGCTCATCGCGATCGTGGTCGCGATGAACTTCGCCACGCCAGAAAAGAAGCTCGAACGCAGGATCGGGCACATCTATGCCGTCCGCGATCCGCAGTTCCGCCGCGAGATGGGCGTGATGCTGGGGCCCGGCCTGATGGCCGGCAACGACGTGACCGATCTGCAGAACGGCGACGAGATCTTTCCCGCGATGCTCGACGCGATCCGATCGAGCCAGCGCTCGATCACCTTCGAAACCTACATCTACTGGTCTGGCGAGGTCGGCCGGCAATTCGCCGACGCCCTGTCGGAACGCGCCCGGGCCGGGGTGAAGGTCAGTGTGCTGATCGATTGGCTGGGCAGCGTGAAGATGGACGACGCCTTGCTGCAGCAGATGAAGGACGCCGGTGCCGAGGTCGAGAAGTACCGCCCGCTGAAGTGGTACAACCTCGGCCGCATCAACAACCGCACCCACCGCAAGATCCTGGTGATCGACGGCAGGATCGGTTTCACCGGCGGCGTGGGCATCGCCGACCAGTGGAGCGGGCACGCGCAGGATGCCGAGCACTGGCGCGACATGCATTTCCGCGTGGTGGGGCCGGTGGTCGCGCAGTTCCAGGCAGCGTTCAACGACAACTGGATCAAGTCCACCGGCAAGGTGCTGAACGGTCCCGACCATTTCCCCGACATCCCGGCGTCGGGCGACGTGGATGCGCACATGTTCGTCGCTTCGCCAGCAGGCGGCAGCGAAAGCATGCACCTGATGTACCTGATGGCGATCGCGGCGTCAGCCGAAAGCATCGACCTGCAGGCCGCCTATTTCGTGCCGGACACGTTGATCCTCCAGGCCCTGCTGGAAGCGCGCCGGCGTGGCGTGCGCGTCCGCGTGCTGCTGCCGGGCAGGCACATCGACTCAGACACGGTCCGCGTCGCCTCCAAGGCGCACTGGGGCGAACTGTTGCTCGGTGGCATCGAGATCTACGAGTACCAGCCGACGATGATGCACAACAAGATGCTGATCGTGGACCGTGCGATGGTCTCGGTCGGATCGACCAATTTCGACGTGCGTTCGTTCCGCCTCAACGATGAGGCGAGCATGAACATCTACGATCCCTCGTTCGCGCTGCGCATGACCGAGGTGTTCGAGCGCGATCTCCTGCCTGCCAAGCGCTACACCCAAGAGACGTGGCGCGCGCGGCCGTTGCGCGAGAAGATCCTCGAAGCCGTGGTGCTGCCGTTCAAGTCGCAATTGTGACTGCGGTTCCGGCGCCGCTTCATCGGCGTCGGCATGCGGCCGACGGAACTCAGGCCACCCGCATCCGGTAGCTGCGCAGGCGCTCGTACACCGGCCTGCATGCTTCCGCGACCGCCAGCGCCTCGCCGGTGAGCACGTCCTCGCGCGGGCGCCAGGGCTCGAAGCCGGTCGAATTCCACACAACGTCGTACCAGTGTTTCGCCCACACGCCGTCGCTGTCGCGCGGGCCTGCGGGCCACGACAGCATGCGCGGTGTGAACGCGATGCCCAGGCGCGCGCAGAGCAGGCGCAGGTGAGACTCCGGCGAGCGCAGGAAATCGCCCGCGTCGATCACCGCCGGCGGTTCGCCCAACTGGTCGCAGAACCAGTCGAACAACTCGCCTTGCTGCTGCAGGCCGATATCCTCGGGCGCGATCGTGGCGCGCGATCGCAGGTACGACGCCACGACTTCAGCGGGATCGCGAATCAGCAGCACGTTGCGCAGGCCGAGCATCCACTGCCGATCCATCTGCGGCAGCAGGTGATGGGTCATGTGTTTCTGGTACCACACAGGCTTGTTGCCCGGGGCCGGGCCGAGCAGATCGCGGGTGACGCTGCGCCAGTCGGTGTCGCCGGCCGCCAGCACTTCTTCGCGCCCCGGATGGTCGATGCCGGTCTCGGCCAGGTAGGCCGCGTACAGCGGTTCGTCGCTGACCGCGCAGTCGTCGCGGTTTTCCCACGCCCGCATCATCGCGGTCGAGATGTTCCGCGGTCCGCTCCACATCGCGATGCGCAGCGTGTCGCGGGCCGGTGGCACGAATGCCCTGGCGTTCGTCCGCGCGCTCATGCGAGGCGCACGCCAGCGCGGAACGCCACGTCGCGCGCGACCAGCTCGCGATACAGGACCTGCAGGCGGGCCACCATCGGGCCGGGCAGGGCGCCGTCGCCATCATTGCCGATCGTCCGTCCGTCGATGCGGCGCACCGGCGCCAGTCCGGCAAAGGTGCCGGTCGTGAAGGCTTCATCCGCGGAATAGACCTGGGTCAGGCTGAAGTTCTTCTCGAAACAGGGAATGCCGGCCTCGTGGCAGGCGCGAAGCACGTTGGCGCGGGTGATGCCGCCGAGGCAGTAGTCGCCGGTCGAGGTCCAGACCTCGCTCTTGCGCACGATGAAGAAGTGCGTGGAATTGCAGGTCGCGACGAAACCGTGCGGATCGAGCATCAAGGCTTCGTCGGCGCCGGCTTCGGTCGCCTGGATGCAGGCGGTGATGCAGTTGAGCTTGCTGTGGCTGTTGAGCTTCGGGTCCTGCACATCCGGGAACCCGCGACGCACGTGCACCGTGAACAGCGTCAGGCCCCTGGCCAGTGTTTCGGGCTTGGCGACCTTGAATTCGGGGATGATCACGACCGTCGCCGGGCCGATGGTCACGCGCGGATCCTGGTAGGGCGTCCGCTTCACGCCGCGCGACACCATCAGTCGCATGTGCACGCCGTCGTGCATGTCGTTGGCGGCGAGTGTGTCGTACAGCGCCCGGGTCAGCGTCGCGCGGTCCAGGCCGATGTCCAGTGCGATCGCCTTGGCACCCTCGTACAGCCGGTCCAGGTGCTCGTCGAGGAAGACTGGATGGCCATCGATCACCCGCAGGCCTTCCCAGACGCCGTCGCCAAGCACGAACCCGCTGTCGAAGACCGACACGGTGGCCTCCGCCCTGGGCTTCAGCGTGCCGTTGATCCAGATCCGGATCGCGGCATTGCGCGGGTCGTCGTGGAAATCGTGGATGCTCTGCGACATCTCGGGTCCATCCCGGGGGGAGCGCCGAGTGTAGAGCCCCGGCGGGGTCGGTGGAATGCGACCGAGGTCGAAACCGCTGCCGGATCCCCTGAAATGCCCGTGTTTCGTTGACATCGCGTCGGCGCCGGCGCTAAGGTGCCGGCACCGCAGACAGACTCAGGTGACGCCCGGAAACGGCCGTCGAGCGTGCGACATGAGCACTACCCGCAATCCCTGACGACACCGCCCGAGGCCCGCGACACCGCGAGAGCGCCTTCGGGGCGCTTTTTTGTTGCCTCCATTCCGTCGCCACACGCCGATCCGCTGCCCCGGCGGCGACGTCTCACCGAAACGAGCTCTCTCCATGATTGCAATCACGCTCCCAGACGGCAGCCGCCGCGAATTCGAATCCGCGCCCACGGTCGGCGATGTCGCCGCCTCCATCGGCGCCGGCCTGGCCAAGGCCGCACTCGCCGGCAAGGTCGACGGCAAGCTCGTCGACACCAGCTTCCGTATCGAACAGGATGCCGAGCTGGCCATCGTCACCGAGAAATCCCCCGAGGCGCTGGAGATCCTGCGCCACTCCACCGCCCACCTGCTGGCCCAGGCCGTGCAGCGCCTGTTCCCCGGCGCGCAGGTCACCATCGGCCCGGTGATCGACAACGGTTTCTACTACGACTTCGCCTACGAGCGCCCGTTCACGCCGGAGGACCTGCCGGCGATCGAGGCGGAGATGCAGAAGATCGTGAAGGAAGCGCACGCGGTCAGCCGCAGCGTCAAGTCGCGCGATGATGCCGTTGCCTACTTCAAGGGAATCGGGGAGCACTTCAAGGCCGAGATCATCGAGAGCATCCCGGCGAACGAAGACCTGTCGCTCTACACGCAGGGCGAATTCACCGACCTCTGCCGCGGCCCGCACGTGCCCGGTACCGACAAGCTGCGCGCGTTCAAGCTGATGAAGGTCGCCGGCGCCTACTGGCGTGGTGATTCGAACAACCAGATGCTCAGCCGCATCTACGGCACGGCCTGGCTGAACGACAAGGACCTCAAGGCCTACCTGCACCAGCTGGAAGAGGCCGAGAAGCGCGACCACCGCAAGATCGCCAAGGCGCAGGACCTGTTCCACCTCCAGGAAGAAGGCCCGGGCCTGATCTTCTGGCATCCCAAGGGCTGGGCGATCTGGCAGGTCGTCGAGCAGTACATGCGCAAGGTCTATCGCGACAGCGGCTACCAGGAAGTGCGCTGCCCGCAGATCCTCGACGTGACCCTGTGGCAGAAGTCCGGCCACTGGGACAATTACAAGGACAACATGTTCTTCACCGAGTCGGAGAAGCGCACCTACGCGCTGAAGCCGATGAACTGCCCGGGCCATGTTCAGGTCTTCAACCAGGGCCTGCACAGCTATCGCGACCTGCCGATCCGCTACGGCGAGTTCGGCGCCTGCCACCGCAACGAGCCCTCCGGCGCGCTGCACGGCATCCTCCGCGTGCGCGGCTTCACCCAGGACGACGGCCACATCTTCTGCACCGAGGACCAGATCGAGTCCGAGGTGAAGGCCTTCCACGAGCAGGCGCTGAAGGTCTACGGCCATTTCGGCTTCGAAGACGTCCAGATCAAGATCGCCCTGCGCCCGGACTCGCGCCTCGGCGACGACGCCACCTGGGACAAGGCCGAGAACGCCCTGCGATCGGCGCTGGGCGCCGCCGGCGTGGAATGGGAGGAGCTGCCGGGTGAGGGCGCCTTCTACGGTCCGAAGATCGAGTACCACCTCAAGGACGCCATCGGCCGGACCTGGCAGCTCGGTACCATGCAGGTGGACTTCATGATGCCCGGCCGCCTGGGCGCCGAATACGTGGACGAACACAGCCAGCGCCGCCACCCGGTCATGCTGCACCGCGCCATCGTCGGCTCCATGGAGCGCTTCATCGGTATCCTGATCGAGCACCACGCCGGGCAGATGCCGGCCTGGCTGGCCCCGATCCAGGCGGTCGTGATGAACATCACGGACGCCCAGGCCGACTATGTCGAAGAAGTCCGGAAATCCCTTATGAATCAAGGCCTCCGGGTCTCGGGCGATTTGCGCAACGAGAAAATCGGCTATAAGATTCGCGAGCACACGCTGCAGCGCGTGCCGTACCTGCTCGTGGTCGGGGACCGGGAGAAGGAAAACGGCGTGGTTTCGGTGCGCTCGCGCGCAGGGGAAGATCTCGGCAATATGACCGTCGCCGACTTCGTCGCCCGCGTCGCGGCCGAATCGTCGGCAGCGTGATTCCAACACCGGCGGACGCTTTGGTCCGCCGGCTCATTCCTCTTCGGAGATTGCAATATCAGCACCCCTCAGGAAAAGCAGAACCGCAAGAATCACGAGATCCGCGTTCCGCGCGTCCGCGTGATCGGCAGCGACGGCGAGATGATCGGCGTCCTGTCGCGTGATGAAGCGTTGGCCAAGGCCGAGGACGAAGGCCTCGATCTCGTCGAGATCCAGCCCAACGCGGATCCGCCGGTCTGCCGCATCATGGACTTCGGCAAGTTCAAGTTCGAACTGCAGAAGAAGGCGTCTGCCGCCAAGAAGAAGCAGAAGGTCGTGGAGATCAAGGAAGTCAAGTTCCGTCCGGTCACGGACGAAGGCGACTACCAGATCAAGCTTCGCAAGATGCGCGAATTCCTCGCCGAAGGCGACAAGATCAAGGTCAACATCCGCTTCCGCGGTCGCGAAATGAGCCACATGGAGCTCGGTCGCGAAATGGCGAACCGGATCGAAGGCGATCTCGGCGAAGACATCGTCATCGAATCGCGTCCGCGCCTCGAAGGCCGGCAGATGGTGATGATGATCGCGCCGAAGAAGAAGTAAGCGGGTCGATCGTGGCCCGGTTGCCTGTTCGATTTGAAAAGGGACGCTTTGGCGTCCCTTTTCGCGTCTTGCTTGCTGCAAGCAGTATCTGGCTGCTTTGTGGCTTGAGTCTTCCAAAGGTGAGGCTCCGCGTGCCGGAAACGCCCACCGTGCACGCCTACAGGTTCTTCGATGCACGCGATCCGAAGCTTGCCAGAAGCGCAAACGAATCGTTGATCATCACCAATTGCGCGTACGGCTCGGTTCGCATCGGCCAGCGCGACATCGAACCCGATCTTGCCTTGCAACTGCACGCCATGCTGGCGTCTCGATTCGGGGACCGGCTTGCCGGGCGCGAGGTCAAGCTGACGGCGTTTTCCCTGCATATCAACAGCGCGGCCTCTTTGCGCGCGATGGTGGCAAGGATGAGGATGGGGCCGATCGCAAGCCTGATGAACAACACGCAGAAGGTGGCATGTTCGGGTGACGATACCCGGGGGGGATACGTGCTTGGCGAAGTGCCCGAAGGTGTTTCGCCCATCATTGCTGCCGTGCACGTCGTCGTGGACGGCAAGCCCTATCGCGGGCGCGCGATTTCGTCTCCTGTCGTGATGGCGCCCGAGTCGGCGGCGGCCGTGGCTGCGCCGGCTGAAGCCGCGCCGGCGGAGGCCGTGCCGACAGAGGCAGCGCCGCCTTCGGTCGAGGGGGGCGAAACCGCCGCCACGCCGGCAATCCATGTCGGATATCAACGATTGATCGATGTGGCGCTGGCCAAGCTCGGCGATGCGATCGAGGCCGATCTGGCGACGCCTGCGGTCGACGCCGATGCATCCCCGGGCAGTCCGGCGCCATCGCCGGCCGATACCGCAAGCGCGGTCTCCGCGGAGGCGGTCGAGCCAGAGCCCCTGCCGCCGGAGTCCCCCACGCCCTGATTGGGCGGACAAGGTGTGGCGGACCCTGCTGCCCGGTGGCCCTGTCGCCGGGCTGCGTTCGTTTCCGGCATGGCGTCGCAGAATCCAGGTCGGTCGCGGGTGGTGACGCGCCCGTACTTCCGGGTATGCTCGAACCCGCCGCACGCCGAGGTGGCGGGGAGGGAGCAGGGATGTCCGATTCGATTCCGGCACGGCCGGGTCGTGCCAAGACTCGACGTACCGCGCCGGCCGCCCTGCTGCTCATCGCTGCATGCGCTGCCTGCACCGCTTGCGCCAAGGAGAAGCCCGCAATGCCCGCAACAGCAGAAATCCATCGCGTGGATCCCAGTCAGGTGTTTCCCGACCCGGCGGTCGCGGCCTTGGCCGAGGCCATCGCCGAGGGCGACGTCGCCCGCATCCGCACGCTCGCGCCCGCTACCGATCTCGCCGCTCGCGGCGACAAGCAGGTCACCCTGCTGCAGTGGGCGCTGCTCAACCAGCGGCTGGACAGCCTCAAGGCACTGCTCGAAGCGGGCGCCGACCCGAAACAGCCGGGCGTCGACGGGGAGACCGTCGTGCACATGGCCGCGATGGCCAACGATCCGTCCTATCTCGCCGAACTCCTGGCGCGCGGCGTCGACCCGAACGTGCGCAATCCCGAATCCGGCGCGGGCCCGCTGCGCGCCGCGCTGATGGGCGAGCGCGAAACCCAGTTCCGCGCGCTGCTCGCCGCAGGCGCCGATCCCAATCTTGCCGACAGCCTCGGCAACACGCCGCTGCACGTGGCCGGCCAGATCAACGAGCCGGCGCGCGCGCTGGATCTGCTGGACGCCGGTGCCGATCCGAACGCACGCAACGCGCAGGGGGCGACGTTCCAGCGCTACCTGTTCATGACCCGGACCGCACTGCTCAACGCCGAGACGCGCAAGCGCCGCGAGGCGGTCGAAGCATGGCTGAGCCAACGGGGCATTCCGCTGGAAGGCACGCGCTGATCGCGCATCGGGTTTCCTGACCGCCGGCTCGAGTCGCCGGCGCATCCCGGGCAGACCGGGGCAAAGATGGGGAGAGTGGCAAGGATGAATGCACGGATCGATCCGGACCGCCTGCAGGGACAGGCGCAGCGACCGACCTTCGCCGATGAGGTGCGCGGCCAGACGGCGCTGCCGGTGGACATGACGCTCGCGAAGCTGATGCGCGATGTCTATGACTACGACCGCAACGGCCAGCAGGAAGGCGTCGGCCAGTGGAAGCCGCTGGGCGATGACGAACTGCGCCGAAACGGCATCGACCCGACCCTGCTGAAGAACCAGAGCAGCGGTTTCCTGGCCGTGGTCTACGGCGACGGCCAGGGGCGCCACGTGCTGGCCTACAGCGGCACCGACGAAGCGAAGGACTGGCTGACCAATTTCGGCCAGGGTCTCGGATTCGAAACTTCGCAATACAACCAGGCGATGGCACTGGCCCGACAGGCCAAGGTCGCTTTCGGCCAGGACATGGTCATCACGGGGCATTCGCTGGGCGGTGGCCTGGCGGCTGCCGCGGCCGTGGCCACGGACACCCCTGCGATCACCTTCAATGCGGCCGGGGTCCACGACAAGACCCTGGAGCGCGTCGGCCTCGATCCCGATGCCGTGAAGCGCGAAGCCGAACAGGGCGGGCTGATCCGCCGCTACGCCGTGCAGAACGAGATCCTGACCGAGCTGCAGGAAAACAAGCCGATCATCCGCCACCTCATGCCGGACGCGGTCGGCCACAAGATCGAATTGCCCGACCCGGACCCGCTGGGCTTCTGGCAGAAGCTCAATCCGGTGAAATCGGTGAAGCACGGCGTCGAGATGCATTACATCGACGCGGTGATCGAGGCCCAGGAAAAAGTCTTCGGCAAGGACTTCGAGACTCGTGCTGCGCGGATGGACCAACCGGCCCATCCGGCGAATCCGCTGTTCCGGCAGTCGTTCGATGCCCTGCAGCCGCAGGCACCGGTGCGCGGCCTGGATGGCGGGCAGACGGAACGCCTCGCGGGTGCGCTGGCGCTGGAAGCCCAGCGTGGCGGGCTGCAGCGGGTCGACCAGGTCGTGTTCGGCGAGGATGGACGCCGTGCCTTCGCAGTGCAGGGCCAGCAGGCGGAAACCCAGCGGGTCGCCCATGTCGACGTAGCGACCGCGCGCGAACAGCCGCTGG
This sequence comes from Lysobacteraceae bacterium, assembly GCA_016789405.1. Classification (GTDB taxonomy): domain Bacteria; phylum Pseudomonadota; class Gammaproteobacteria; order Xanthomonadales; family Xanthomonadaceae; genus Lysobacter_I. The sequence goes on along the minus strand of JAEUPQ010000004.1, from coordinate 176,215 downwards.
CGCAGAGCAGCGAGCAATCCCTCCAGCATGCCCAGCGGTCGCAGGCGACGCCGCAGGTGGCCGCGCCCGAGGTCGAAACGGTGTCCGCAGGCCGGGGGCGCTGAGCCCGTATCCGGGCAAATCCATGATTTCCATGGAAATTGGCCGTGGTCGGGTTTGCAACCAAGGCCGGGGGCGGGCATAATGCGCGGCCCGGTTCGCCGGGATGCGGCACGCAACACCTCGCGACACGATTGGACCCGTCGTCGAACTGCAGGGTTTTTCCTTGCGGATCAACGGCCTTAAACCGGCAGGGCAGGACGGAAAGAGCAGCGCAGGCTGCCGCCCACGCCAGTACTCGTTCAGACCCCAGGAATTTCACCAATGCCCAAGATCAAGACCAATCGGGCGGCGGCCAAGCGCTTCCGGAAGACTGCTTCCGGCAAATACAAGTGCGGCCACGCCAACAAGAGCCACATCCTCACCAAGAAAGCGACCAAGCGGAAGCGCAACCTGCGGCAGACGAACCATGTTCGTGCCGAGGACGCAGGCCGTCTGGACCGCATGCTTCCGTATTTGTGAGGAGACTGAACAATGGCACGAGTTAAACGTGGTGTTACGGCGCGTCGCCGCCACAAGAAAATCCTGAAGCAGGCCAAGGGCTACTACAACGCCCGCCGCAAAGTCTTCCGCGTCGCCAAGCAGGCGGTCACGAAGGCCCTGCAGTACGCCTACATCGGCCGCAAGCAGAAGAAGCGCAATTTCCGCACGCTGTGGATCGCCCGTATCAACGCGGCTGCCCGCAGCAACGGCATCAGCTACAGCCGTTTCATCAACGGCCTGCTGAAGGCCGGTATCACCCTCGATCGCAAGGTGCTGGCCGACATCGCCGTGCACGACGCGAAGGGCTTTACCGCGCTGGCTGAAAAGGCGAAGAGCGCGCTCGCGGCATAACTGATTCCTCCCCGAGCCCGCACCTTCCGGTGCAGGTTCGGCGCGAGAGACATCGAACCATGCATGGGGAAGGGCGCAAGTCCTTCCCCATGTTCGTTTTTGCGGCTGACGAAAAGACGGAACCGTCGACATGAGCGATCTGGAACACCTCTCGACCACGGCGCTGGCGGACATCGCCGCCGCCGAGACTCCCGAAGCCCTGGAATCCCTGCGTGTCGCGCTGTTCGGCAAGAGCGGCAGCGTGTCGGCACTGATGAAATCGCTCGGCGCGCTGCCGGCCGACCAGCGCAAGGCGGCGGGCGAGGCGATCAACCGCGTCCGCGACGGCCTGGGCGATGCGCTCGCCGCACGCAAGGCCGCGATCGACGAGGCCGTGCTCGAAGCGCGTCTCGCCAGCGAAACCATCGACGTCACCCTGCCGGGCCGCGATGCCGCACGCGGCGGCCTGCATCCGGTCACGCGCACGCTGGAGCGCATCAGCGACATCTTCGGCCGGCTCGGCTACGAACTCGCCGACGGTCCCGAGATCGAGGACGACTGGCACAACTTCGAGGCGCTGAACTTCCCGCCGCATCATCCGGCGCGCGCCATGCACGACACCTTCTATTTCAACGATGGCCGCCTGCTGCGCACGCACACCTCCGGCTGCCAGGTGCGCTACATGCTCGACCAGAAGCCGCCGCTGCGCATGATCGCGGCCGGCAAGGTCTATCGCAGCGACAGCGACCAGACCCACACGCCGATGTTCCACCAGGTCGAAGGCCTGCTCGTCGACGAGCACGCCAGCTTCGCCGACCTCAAGGGCACGCTCGCCGAATTCGTCCGCGCCTTCTTCGAGCGCGACTTCGAGATGCGTTTCCGCCCGAGCTATTTCCCGTTCACCGAGCCCTCGGCCGAAGTCGACATCGCCTGGCAGCAGCCCGATGGTTCGACGCGCTGGCTGGAAGTGCTGGGCTGCGGCATGGTCCATCCGAATGTGCTGCGCAGTGTCGGCATCGATCCCGAGCGTTACACCGGCTTCGCCTTCGGCCTCGGCGTCGAGCGTTTCACGATGCTGCGCTACGGCGTGAACGACCTGCGCAACTTCTTCGACAACGACGTGCGGTTCCTGCGCCAGTTCGCGTGACGGCATAGGGCGGGCTCAAGCCCGCCATTACGGCGTCACCGTTTGCACCGCTCGTGAAGCGAAGCCGCTTTGATCGATGTCGGCATGTTTGGAAGATCACAACGGCGGGCTTGAGCCCGCCCTACAGCCCACCCCAGGGCGAAACAAGGGTTTCAACGCATGAAATTCTCCGAAAACTGGCTGCGTCAACATGTGAAGACCGACGCCTCGCGCGAGCAGCTCGCAGCGACGCTGACCGCCATCGGCCTGGAAGTCGAGGAACTGACGGTGCTCGGCGCCGCGCTCGACGGCGTGGTCGTCGCGCGCATCGTCGAGTGCGCGAAGCATCCCGAAGCCGACCGCTTGCAGGTCTGCCAGGTCGATGCCGGCACCGGTGGTCTTCTGCAGATCGTCTGCGGCGCGCCGAACGCGCGTCCGGGCCTGCTCGCGCCGCTCGCCACCATCGGCACGCAGGTCGGCGAGTTGACGATCAAGGCTGCGAAACTGCGCGGCGTCGAATCGAACGGCATGCTCTGCTCGGCGAAGGAACTCGGCATCGATGCCGATGCCTCCGGCCTGCTCGAACTGCCGGCCGACGCGCCGATCGGTGCACCGCTCGCCGATTACCTCGGCCTGCCCGACGCCGCGATCGAACTGAAACTCACGCCCAACCGCGCCGACTGCTTCGGTGTGCGCGGCATCGCCTTCGACGTCGCCGCTGCGCTCGGCAGCCAGGTCGAGCCGCTGCAGGCCGACCCGGTGCCGGCGGCGAGCGACGCCGTGCTGGCCGTCGAACTCGACGCGGGCGCGAAGGTGCCGCGTTTCGCCGGTCGCGTGATCGATGGCGTGGACGCGACGGTGCCGACACCGGTGTGGATGGCCGAGCGCCTGCGTCGCAGCGGCGTGCGCCCGATCAGCTTCCTCGTCGACGTCACCCAGTACGTGATGCTCGAACTCGGCCAGCCGATGCACGCCTTCGACAAGGACACGCTGCAGGCACCCGTCGTCGTGCGTCCGGCGCGTGCAGGCGAGCAGGCGAAGTTGCTCGATGGTCGCACCGTCGAACTGGACGATGATTTCCTGGTCGTCTCCGACAGCACCGGCGGTCGTGCCGCGCGCGCGGTCGCGCTGGGCGGGATCATGGGCGGGCACGACACCCGCGTGACCGACGCGACCCGCAACGTGTTCCTGGAAGCCGCGCACTGGGTTCCGTCGGCGATCATCGGCCGCAGCCGCAAGCTCGGCATGCACACCGACGCAGGCCATCGTTTCGAGCGCGGCGTCGATCCGGAACTGCCGCGCATCGCCGTCGAATACGCGACCCGGCTCATCCTCGACATCGCCGGCGGCGTGCCGGGCCCGATCATCGATGTCGTGCGCGATGCCGACATGCCCAAGCCGCAGGTCGTCGTGCTGCGCCGTGCGCGCCTCGCCCGCGTGCTGGGCGTGCAGGTGGCCGACACCGAGGTCGAACGCATCCTGCGCGCGCTCGGTCTGGGCGTGGACGCGACTGCCGATGGCTGGACCGTCACCGCGCCGACGCGCCGCTTCGACATCGCGATCGAGGAAGACCTGATCGAGGAAATCGCGCGCATCCACGGCTACAACGCCATCCCGACCACGCTGCCGGGCGGTGCCACGCGCATCGCCGTGCAGAGCGAGACCGTGCTCGACGAGGCCACGCTGCGTCGGCAGATGGTCGCCCGCGAGTACCTCGAAACCATCAACTACGCCTTCGTCGATGCCGGCCTGCTCGACACCTGGCAGGCCACCGACGGCGGTGTGCCGCTCGCCAATCCGCTGAGCGCCGAACTGGGCGTGATGCGCACGCTGCTGCTGCCGGGCCTGGTCGCCGCGCTGGGCCGCAATGCGGCGCGCCAGCAGCGTCGCCTGCGCCTGTTCGAGGTCGGCAAGACCTTCCGTGCCCGCGCTGCGGGCGAGGCGCCGCTGGAAACCCGCCGGATCGCGGCGGTGGCCTGCGGCGACGTGCAGGCCGAGCAGTGGGGCGTGCCCGCGCGCCCGGTCGATTTCCACGACATCAAGGGCGATCTCGAAGCCCTGGCGGCAGCGGCCGGTGCCCGGCTGGCGTTCCGGCCGTCGCAGGCGGCCTGGGGGCACCCGGGCCGGTCGGCGGATGTCCTGCGGGTCGACGGCGACAGCGAGGCCGTGATCGGCTGGATCGGCCAGCTCCATCCCCGGCTGCAGAAGGTGCTGGACCTCGACGCCCCGGTGGTCGCCTTCGAGGCCGACCTGGCGCCGCTGCAGCGTCGCGCGCTGCCCGTCGCCACCGGCCTCAGCCCCTATCCGTCCGTCCGCCGGGACCTCGCGTTCGTCGTCGCAGACGCGGTGCCGTGGGCGGCCCTGGAAGCCAGCGTCCGCGCCGCCGCAGGCCCGTCCCTGCGGGCGCTGACGCTGTTCGACCGCTACGTCGGCAAGGGGGTCGAAACCGGATGCAAGAGCCTCGCTATGGGCTTGATTCTCCAAGAAGAATCACGCACTCTGACCGACCGCGAAGTCGATCAGGTGGTGGCTGAAGTCATCGCCGCGCTGCGCGGGCAACACGGCGCGGAAATCCGCTCGTGAGCCGGCCAGGTGGCCGGTTTCGCCGGCCGCCTCGCGCAGTTCACCGGGCACGTTTTGGGGGAAACGGATGGCTTTGACCAAGGCAGAAATGGCGGAACGCCTGTTCGACGAGGTCGGTCTGAACAAGCGCGAGGCGAAAGAATTCGTGGACGCGTTCTTCGACGTGCTCCGCGAGGCGCTGGAGCAGGGACGCCAGGTCAAGCTCTCCGGCTTCGGCAATTTCGATCTCCGCCGCAAGAACCAGCGGCCCGGCCGCAACCCCAAGACCGGGGAGGAGATCCCGATCTCCGCCCGGACCGTCGTCACCTTCCGCCCCGGCCAGAAACTGAAGGAGCGGGTCGAGGCCTACGCGGGAGCCGGCGATGCTTGATCCCGGCAGCAACCGCGAACTCCCCCCGATCCCAGCCAAGCGCTACTTCACCATCGGCGAAGTCAGCGAGCTGTGCGACGTCAAGCCGCACGTGCTGCGCTACTGGGAGACTGAATTCCCCAGCCTCAAGCCGGTCAAGCGCCGCGGCAACCGCCGCTACTACCAGCGCCACGACGTGCTGATGGTGCGGCAGATCCGCAGCCTGCTGTACGAACAGGGCTACACCATCGGCGGCGCGCGCCTGCGCCTGGATGGCGATGGCGCCAAGCAGGAATCCGCCATGAGCTCGCAGATCATCCGCCAGGTGCGGATGGAGCTCGAAGAAGTCCTGCTGCTTCTCAAGCGTTGATCGTCCGCAAGGCTGGCCTGCCAGCCGCGCGACGAGTACAATGCGCGACCTACCCGGGGTATAGCGCAGCCTGGTAGCGCACCAGTCTGGGGGACTGGTGGTCGTCGGTTCGAATCCGGCTACCCCGACCAAATTCAAGTCCGGCAACATCTGATAAGTCATTGAAACCCCGGAGCGATCCGGGGTTTTTTGTCGCCCGACGCCATGATGGAGTTGTTGCCCAAAGAAACGATTGCGTGCCTTCAGAGCTTGAGAGCAAGGCCGCAGCGGGGTGTCTTCCTCAATTCCATGAAGGCCACCGTTTCTTGTAAGCCACAAGCCTAGAACAGGGACACTTCGCCTGTTTGTACCTGCACGAGGTTGTGGCACCACTTGATCGTTGGCAATGGGCCGAGCAGGGCGGAAGGGCGTGGCTGTTTCTGGGCGCCGCCTCCAGTCGCTCATGACGGCGACCCAAAAAGGCTTGTGCTTACTTCATTCCGCCGATGCACCAGCTGGGCTTCAAGCCTTAAGGCGGGGGTGCCCTTACAACAGACTCCGCATCAGATGGTACTTCGCACGAAGTCTGTGGAGCGTCGTAGGCTTCGCAGGTAGATGACCCTGGCGGTGGCCTGAGTATTCTTGGGACTGTTGGCAAGCCTGTACGCTGCAAATAGGCGGAATACCGCTGCTGTAGCCGGGTGGCAAACGGCGGCAGTAGGCGCCCCACTCTGTGCGCTTTCCAGTCGTTCCATGACGCGACAACTAGCGCCTTGAAGTCGAAGCAATAGGCGCGTCCCTTGTACATCGCGAAGACGGTGAACTTCGGATCGCGATCGTTTATTTCCCCGTATTGACCAATATCGATTTTGTGGTCAGCCACCTTGCGACCCTTTAATAGGTATAGATCCGGCGCCGCACAACCTCGTCCAACTACGACATCGCACTCGGGGCGCACATTGATATAGAGCGCATCGTCGCCTGGTTTCTTGAAAAAATCGCCGGGTGCGATGCTGTCGGCGTGCAAACGCGCTTCTGGCAACACTCGTTCTCCCTCAAGCACATTCTTTAGCGTGACCTTGTAGCCCTCTTGATCGCCCTCGTATTTGGCTTCTACATCGTGGACAAAGGCATCTAAATTGAGGGCAATTGTATTCATGCGCGATGCCACGAGCCGGGTGATAAGCCGTCCCAGGTCGTCGGCAGCCGAGGGGCCGTCGAGCTGATAGGTCTCCCACAGCATGACCGGCCAATGTGGACTGCGATCGTGCAGGTCCAAGAACAGCTCGTTGACGGCGCGTACGCACTCGCGTTCCCACGTTTTGAGTGTGAGCACGGATGGCACTGTCAACGCCCACTCGTTGAGCACTCCATAAACCTGATCAACGACTTCTGCCTTGTTCTTCACAAGAAGACGACCGCTAACCAGATGCTCCTTCATGTCGGTGTGACGGTTGAGATGTGAGACAGCCTCGTCTGAGTCGTTAGTGAATATCACGACAGGGGTATGCCGGTGCTTGCCGAATCTACGAATGAACTCGACGTTGGCATCATAAAATTCTTCCCGCTGCCGATCATCGACCTGCAGACCGGACGGCCATAGTTGCCAATCCATGACCACGAATGCCACGCCGGTGTAGTTCTCCAAATCAACGCTAGCCGACGGCAGTGCGGTATGCACGATAGGGTGTCCGCCGGCGGAGCGGATGGCCGAGATGATCTGCAGGATGTCGTCACCACTGCTGTGGTCTTCGGCTTGGTCGTCGATGACTATCGCTACTCCCTTAAACAGCCCTTGATCGATCACGCTCATGCGTCCTCCTGGACGAATGACACTATGAAGTTGGCACCATGCAGCAAACGTTCGGATTTATCGGCCAGCTCGATAGTGTAGCTGTGTCGCTCGAGTAACTGTCGGGCGATATAGAGACCTAGCCCGCGCCCTTCCTCGCCTTTGCCGGAAAAGAACGCGTCGAAGATGTAGGGCGCATCATCGGGCCGAATCCCGGGGCCGTTGTCGGCGAAGACCATCAGGCCGCGATCCCCATCAAGCAGGATCTCGACCTTGCGCGGTGCCTCGCTGCTCTTGAGCCAGTAGATCGCATTGTCGAACAGGTTGAGCAGCACCTGCAGCAACACAGCGTCAGTGGTCTTGGCCACCACCGGGGGGCCAACCGGATCGATGGTCACTTGGATGCCGGCCTTGTCCAACATGGTGCGGAAAAGTCGTTCAACCTTCTTCACAAGCTCGGCGACCACTATGTCCTTGCGCCTCTGCTTCGTGCTCTTAAACAGCAGTTGCATGTCCTTGAGCTGATCAGCGATGAAGGTCAGGCTGCCGCGGATCGCCATGAGCTCACGCTCAAGAGCCTCCGCAACGATCTCGCCACCTCGCCGGGCCTGCGCCAGCAGCGCGTCATTGACCGACATCGCCGTGCGCATGGCTAAGGTCAGATCATGGGTGGCCGACTCCACTGACAGGCCCACGCCGGCGAGGTGCTCGGTAGTTTCGGCACGATGAACCAAGTATCGGCGCTCTTGCTTGTACTGCCGCGTAGCGCTGTCCAGCAGCTCGCGCACTTGAGGCGAAGCACCCGCCTGCTTGGAGGCCTCCGCTGCCGCCTCCAGAGAGTTCTGCACCGCGTTTTGCTTGAACACAGCCACATCGTCGCTACGCTGGCTCTTGATCTTGTATTTGGCGTACGGGTCTTTGCGTACCCAAGCCAGAAAGACCTGCAGCAACGCGCGGAAGTCGTCGGTCGGCTCACCAGTGTCAACCAAGCCTTCTCGACTTGTTTTGTCACGTAAGTGTGGATTGCCTACCTGAGTGATATGCACATGCCCCACGACCTGATCATTGCTCAAAAACTCGCTGGCTTTGACCGTGCCACGACGGACGTCGATGAGCAGCCAATCGTCGTCCGGATCGCCGTAGGGATAGACGCGGATGCCGTCGCGGTACAGGTAGATTCGGTGCTGGCGCAACAGTTCCTTGTCGGAACTGTCGAGCCGATACTTCGCGCTCGCATCGGCGCCGAAGTCGAATACGTAGAACTCGAACTCGAATGGCCCGCACTGTGTCTTACGCTCCAACGCAGCGCCGAATGTGTCCCGAAAAATTCGCATGCCTGTAAACTGTGGATCATTGAGCGCAATTCGTTGAGGCACGTCGTCGATGGTGAATTTGAAGCTTTCGACCTGTGGATCAAAGCGCCCAACAATGTGAAAAACTGCTCGTGTACTCAATAGGCCGGCCAGCTCCTCACGCCGAGCATCAGCGAATGGTTCGTAACTTCCATTTCGATAAATGAAGATCTCGAATGGATCACTCTGAGGATCGTCGTACTCGCCTAAGGAGAACAGCGACTGCAGCCTCATAAGATCCAGATACACCTCCTCGACCTTCTTTGCCGACCAAGTGCTCGTCAGATGGCTGATCTCAATTCGAGTGCCATGACGGGCACGTTGTGCGGTTCGAACGCCAATCTCGATACGCTGGGGCGCAATCATCTGCGCGGGCTCGACTTCGCGCAGCGAAAGGCGCAGATCGTCCAGGAAGAGGGCCTGTTCGTTGTCGTCAATGAAGTCCGGGTCAAAGGCCGACACATCCATCACCAGCACGTATTCGGACGTTGAGCGCTTGGGCCGTGTCGTGAGCGTGATGGCGCGGCCGAGCTTGAGCAGCGCGAAGCGGCCGATGCCTTTCTCGCCCTGGATGACGCGGCCCTTCTTGGTGGCGCGGCGCGCAGCACGCTTGTCCTGCAGCTTGACTGGCGTGGCGGGGCTCGCCCAATGGTTCTCGATGATCTCCGACGTCATGCCAATGCCATCGTCCTCAATGATGATCCGAGACTTGGCATTAGCGTGGAATTTCGAGTCAAAGCCGTCAAAGCTGACCTTCACCCAGCTGGCGTCGGCGTCGTAGGCGTTCTTGATCAGTTCCACCAGTGCGACGCGCTCATTCTTGATGAGCTGGTCACCCAGCATCGTGAGCAATCGGGCGTAGGGACGGAATTTTAGGGACTTAGCGCGGCTCATGGATGGGCGATCAGCACGAATTCTTCAGCATAGATAGGCCGCGCCGTACGGATGCGCGTATAGCGTCCGTCGCCATCGCGGAAGGGAGTGGCGCACTTGTTGGAGATGCGGCGCCGTGCGGCACGCACCCGCCCAAACCCCGCCTGCAGAAGGGCTTCGGCCAAGTGCGCGGCGTTGTCGATCTCGACATCGCGGTAGCGCGTGTTGCCGATGACGAATACAGCCGCACCAGCGGCTGACAGGAACTCATGGCACCGCGCGGCCACGCGCTGCATGTCTAGAAAGTAGCTGGCAACCGCCTCGGCCGCCGTGGGGTCTTCAGCATACAGCGTGAATACGACTTGGCGGCCCGTATCGTTGAGCGCGGTATGCGCCTGCCTGAAGTTCAGCGCGTGCTGGCTACTCCCAATGCAGCCGGCGCGCAGTTGCCGATGGTCATCGGCATAGCCAAGCCACAAGGATGAGAGCTGATGCAGATCAGCATACTCGTAGGAGGTGACATACGGCGGACTGGTTACAATCAGGTCCACCGGTGTTGTCGGCGCGGTAACTGTGAGCACATTGGCGTGCTCAATCTCTGGTGCCGGCCCCACCGCCATCCCCGCCTCGTCAAATGCCTGCGCCATGGCCTCGACCTGGGTCAGAAAGGCGGTGCGCACGTCCTGCGGCACCTTGTCTGGATCGAGTGCAGGCTTGATCGAGCGCTGCTGCCACCGCGAGCAGCCTTTTAGAATGGCTGAGAACGCGCAATCGAACACCGGACGGTACTTCGAGCGCGGAGGCACGTTATCTTCGATCGCATTGCGAAGACGCGCTAAGTCTGCGAAAGCCTTGTCGGTGAACCAGCGCCGCAGACGCGCCACGGCCGTAGCCGATAGCCCGTGGCGCCGCGACATACGGGGCAACGCCTCGGCGATCACCGATCCGCGTGTGCGCACCGCCTTGCCCGAACAGGAGGTGCTCTTGGTCCGGGCGATCATTGTGGCCACTGGGTTGATGTCGCAGCCCCAGAACGCCAGCCCCGCTCGTCGCGATTCGAAGGCCACCGTGCCACAACCGCAGAACACGTCGGCCACCCGCTTGATGTGCAGGCCTTCGGCTAAGCCGTAGGCCAGGGCGCGCTCGGTCAGGAAAGCAGGGAACTTTGCAGGGTAGGAGTGGATGCGATGCAGCCGTGGCTCAGGACGATCACCATGGTCCCATTCGCCACTCAAGGGCGCTGCATCTAGCCGCCGCCCAAGCACTTGTTCTGGTGACGTGACTTCCATGAACCGCATGCCTCCCCCCATTTCCATGCCTCCCCCTATTCCGTTGAGTCCTGCAACGAAGGTTCAGTTTGCAGTGGCACATTCATTCCATGCATGTCATTATGCATCAAATGAAGAGTACCTCGACATCCGACCCCGCACAACTTGTGCTGCGCGCCCGCACAATGCTGGGCCTGACCCAGCAGGAGTTCGGCCTTCGGATAGGCAAGTCTCAGGGTTTGGTCAGCAAGTACGAAGGCGGTCGCGTCGTGCCGCCGGCGCGAGTGGTTATTCACTGTGTGAATGTTCTGAATGGAAGCGGGCCGCCTAAAGAAGCGGACCCCAAGGGCTGGGACGCAGTGCATGTAGCCTTGGCCCAGTTGCAGCAGGCGCTAGCCGAAGTCACACCGACACCGCGCCGGTCTCAATCCACGATATGAACACGCTACACACTCCACGCGGCGCCGCCGCCCTTGCCGAGCCTGCCCGCATGCAAATTCGCACCGTTCATCCCTTCCCGGCGCGCATGGCACCCGATTTGGCACTTGCATTTCTGGCCGAATTGCCTGCAGACAGTCTGGTGCTTGATCCGATGGCCGGCTCCGGCACGGTGTTGCGCCAAGCGCTGGCGTTGGGCCATCGGGCAATCGGCTTCGACATGGACCCTCTGGCCGTGCTTATGAGTCGCGTGTGGACTGCGCCGATCAACGAGGACGTGATCGACCGAGAGCTGCGGGCTTTGATGAGTGCCGCGGCTGCTGTAGATCTGCGCTCGCAGAGGCTGCACTGGCATGATGCGGAGACGCGTGAGTTTGTGCGCTACTGGTTCGACGCCCCTCAGCGTCGTGCGCTCACTCGCTTGGCTATCGTACTCGACGATCTGCGCAGGACCTGCCGGTCCGCCCCACGCCTGGTGGCGCTGGACGTTATATCCATTGCTTTGAGTCGATTGATCGTGACTAAGGAGCAAGGCGCCTCGCTGGCACGCGATACATCACACAGTCGCCCACATCGCGTAGCCACCGAATCAAGCTATGACGTCAATTCGAGCTTCCTACGCTCCGTACAGCAGCTCAAGAAACGTCTGGCCGAGCAGCGACCGACCCATGCCGCCCAAGTAGCGCTTGGCGATGCACGAGATCTGGCGCTTGCGCCGCGTAGCGTAGATGCGATCCTGACTTCACCGCCATACTTGAATGCCATCGACTACATGCGCGGCCATCGCTTGTCGCTCGTATGGCTGGGTTATCGGCTCGAGGAACTTAGAACGATCCGTTCGAGCACCATCGGGGCTGAGCGAGGGGCCGGCGCCAGTCTGCCAAAAGACGTGCATGCAATCGCAAGCGCGATGTGCGACGTGGAGGCGCTGGCACCGCGGCAGCGACGCATGGTCGAGCGCTATGCGCTCGATCTCAAGCGCATGCTGATCCAAGTCGAACGCGTGCTTACACTGCGGGGCCAAGCAACGTTCGTGGTTGGTAATTCATGCCTTAAGGAGATCTTCATCCGAAATTCCGAGGGTGTGGTAAAGGCTGCGGAGTTTGCGGGCCTACGGCTCACACAAGTGCGCGAACGCGAATTGCCCACTGCTAGCCGGTATTTGCCGATGACCACGCAAGGTGCGCTGTCCAAGCGCATGCGCACCGAGACGGTTATGACTTTCGCTACCAGCGGCATGAAACATTGAGGACCCGCCGCGCCCGGCATTCGGGGGCATCTTCCTGAGCTTTACAATAAGCATTCGCACTGAAGGCCGCGCCTTGTCGGCAGAGCACATTCGCTCGCACTGCGGTGAAATTGGGTGCGGCGGCAAGGCCGTAAGTCGCATACGGTTTTGTAGGGTGCATAAGCGAAGCGTCATGCACCGTTTGAGTCTCTGGCATCGGTCACGTCCAACGGCGCATGACGCCTTCGGCTTATGCGCCCTACAACGGCAAAGTCTGGCTGCTGGCAAGTTATCGTGATGTGCCCGCCGTTGTCGTCCCAGTGTCGCATCGTGCTCGGCGCGTCAAGGTCGGGGCGAGTTGCGTTGCAAACCTTGACGCGCCTGCGCGCGATGCGCCTCTGAATCGCCAACGGCGTCCACTCCGGGCGTCGGGCGAAACGGAGGTCCGTCATGTCCAAGCCCAAACCGCAGTTCCAGCCGTCCAACGTCCTGCTGGTCGAAGTCCCGCCCCAGTTCATCGCCCTGTGCGAAGCCAGCGGCGCCAGCCCGCAAGCCGCTTTGCGCGGCATGGCCGCGATGGTCTGCGGCCTGCAGTACGACAGCGACAACCGCCTGGTGCCGCTCGACGGCCCCGCCGCGTGAGCTTCACCCGGGCGCAGGCTGTGTCTGCGCCCGGGAATCCCGTAGGGTGGCGGTGAGCGCAGCGAACCCCACCAATGCCGAGCCGGTGGCGGTACAGCGCAGGTAGTGCGCGCCGAAGCGAGCTCCGTCGGCATCATCGAGCCGATGCCGTGCCTGATGTTCCCGAATGGTGGGGTTCGCTGCGCTCACCGCCACCCTACAGGCATGGCCGCGATGCTCTGCCGCCAGCATGGCCGTAGGCTGGGTCATCGACCCAGCGATTTTCTTGGTCGGTAATTGCTGGGTGCGGAGCACCCAGCCTACGGGCTGCAGGGCACGACTGAAGCCAATGGGGAGGCGAACCACGTGTCCTGCGCATGCGTCTCAAGCCGCGCACGTGCCCGTTGGTACAGAATGCAGCACCTCGACAGATCTGGAAGCCACATGGACATCAAAGCCCTTCTGACTGCGGCTTTGCGCGAGGCAGGTTACGGGCCGGACGCCATAGGCTCGGCGATGCCGAGGCTCCTGCGCATTCTGGAGGCCGAGGATGTGCGTATCGAGATGGGGCGCGCCCTGTCGCGCAAGGAGCGCGAATACGTACGCCTTCAGCTCGAACTGGGACTTGGCGTGTCGGAAATCGTCGCAGGCTTGAAGAAGTGAGCGACGGCGATGCGCGCAGCGCGGCCCGGCACGCACAAGACACCTGACAGCCCCGACACCCGTCGCATGCCGCCCTCGGCGCTTCGACCGGCAACGTTGGCCCTTCGAGGGCCGTCGTTGCCCCTTTGACCGGCAGCGTTGCGCCTTCGAGGGCCGACCTTGCCGCTTTGACCGACAGCGTTGCGCCTTCGAGGGCCATCGTCGGGCCTTAAACGGGCAGCGTTGCCCCTTCGACGGCCACCGTCGGCCCTTCGACCGGCAGCGTTGCGCCTTCGAGGGGCAGCATTGACCCTTCGAAGGGCAGCGTCGGCCCTTTGACGGGCAGCGTTGCGCCTTCGAGGGCCATCGTCGGCCCTTCGACGGGCAGCGCTGCCCCTTCGAGGGCCATCGTCGGCCCTTTGGCGGACAGCGTTGCCCCCGTCGATCGCCTCGATCTCGCTCGGTCGCCGCCCCTCCGGCGGGCACGTCCGGCCGTTCGTGGCGGCGGGGCGGGCAGGCTGTCATCAGGACGCAATACGAACGCCATCCAATGGGCGTCACAGCGCCATCGGATGTATTCGCAGTGATGTCACGGACCGGGAACCGCACCGTCACGACCACCTTCCGTACGCAGCCTGGCGTGCGCGACGCGCTTGCGGTTGCGGCCGGGCGCGAGAACCGCAGCCTGTCCAACCTGATCGAGCAGTTGGCGATCGAGCATTGCCGTCGCCAGGGGATCCCCATCGACGGGCTCGATCCGCCTGCGCCGACGGGCCAACGCAAGGTGTCCAACGGGGAGTCGACATGAAGAAGTTCGTCGGGCCGATGCTGGCCTTGTTGCTGCTGGCCGGCGTGGGGGCCGGGATCGTGTACTCGGCCCGCGACAAGCGCGCCGCAGACACTGCGACGACGACGGCGCCCGCCGCGAAGACGGAGGCGGGCAAGACGGTCGTGCGCGTGCTGACCGGTTCGGAAAAACTCGATTTCCTGCGCGATCCCGAGCTGGCCTCGGTGCTCGCCGGCAAGGGGATCGTGCTGGACGTGCAGAAGGCGGGCTCGCGCGAGATCGCCACGCGCCCTGATCTGAAGACCTTCGACGTGGCCTTCCCGGCGGGCGTCGCCGCTGCGAAGAAGATCGCCGAAGCCACCGGCTCGCGGCGGATCAGCAACACCTTCTACACGCCGATGGCGATCGCCAGCTGGCGCCAGTTGCTGCCGCCGCTGGAAGCCAACGGCATCGTGCGCCGGCAGGGCGGCGTCCACTACGTCGTCGACATGCGCAAGCTGGTCGAGCTGATGGCGCAGGGCACGCGCTGGAAGGACCTGCAGCCCAATCCGGACTATGCGGTCGGCAAGTCGATCCTGGTCACCAGCACCGACGTGCGCACCAGCAATTCCGCGGCGATGTACCTCGCGCTCGCGAGCTACCTCGCGAACGACGACAACGTCGTCGACAGCGATGCCGCCGCGGATGCCGCAGTCGGTCGGCTGATCGGCCTGTTCTCGAAGCAGGGCTACCAGGAAGCGAGCTCCACCGGGCCGTTCGAGGACTACGTCACCATGAAGCTGGGCAAGAGCCCGCTGGTGATGATCTACGAGCAGCAGTTCCTGCAGTACGCGCTGCAGCACGACGCCATCGACCCGGACATGGTGCTGCTGTATCCGCAGCCGACGGTGCTGACCAAGCACACCATCGTGGCGTTGACCGATGCCGGCGCCCGGTTCGCGGACGTGTTCGACCACGACCCGAAGATCCGCGCCATCGCGGCCCGCTACGGCCTGCGCGGCAGCGACAACACGGCGCTGTTCGCACAGGCGAAGGCGCGGAAGATCGACATGCCGCCGACCCTGGTGGACGTGGTCGATCCACCGACGTACGACCTGCTCGAACGCATGATCGCGCGGATCGAGACCGCGCTGAAGCAATGAACCCCGGCCACGCCACGCCACCGCGACGGAGAACGTCCATGCGCCTCGCTTCGACCTGTTTGCTCCGCACGATGAGCCTGGTCATCGCCGCTGCCGCGCTGGCGGCGCTCGCCGCGTGTTCGCGCGGGGACGACGATGCGGTCGCGGCTGGCGCCGCGGATGCCAACGCCTTCACCATCCTCGCCGGGTCCGAGCTCAAGGACGTCGACGCCGCGCTGGGCGAGCGCATCCGCAGCGCCACCGGCGTGAACGTGCGCTTCACCTACGCGGGCACGCTGGACGCCATCGATCGCCTCGGCGCCGGCGAGGCGTTCGACGCGGTCTGGGTGAGCCACGGCAAGTACCTGGCGATGAATCCCGCGCTCAAGCCGCGGATCCAGGCGCAGGACAAGATCATGCTGTCGCCGGTGATCCTCGGGGTGAAGGCCTCGAAGGCCGCCGAACTCGGCTGGGACAAGACCGATCCGACGTGGAAGGAGATCGCCGACGCTGCAAGCAGCGGCCGCTTCACCTTCGGCATGGCCAATCCCACCAGCAGCAACACCGGCTTCACCGCGCTGATCGGCATCGCTGCGGCGCTGGCCGCGAATCCCGACGCGCTGACCGAGGCGGACGTCGCCAATCCCGCGCTCAAGGCCTTCTTCCAGGGCCAGCGCATGACCGCCGGTTCGTCGGGCTGGCTGGCCGACGCCTATGTCGCCGATCCGGGCAAGGTCGACGGCCTCATCAACTACGAGTCGGTGATCCTGTCGCTCAATGCCGGCGGCAAGCTCGCCGAGCCGCTGGTGCCGGTGTATCCGAAGGAAGGCATCGTCACCGCCGACTATCCGCTGATGCTGCTCGATGCGGCGAAGCGCGCGGATTACGACAAGCTCGCCGCCTACCTGCGCTCGCCCGATTTCCAGACCACGCTGTCGTCCACCACGCTGCGTCGCCCGGTGAACCCCGAGGCGACCATGGCATCCGCCATCCCCAGGCGCACGCTGATCGAGTTGCCGTTCCCTGGCCAGCCGCAGGTGATCAACGGCCTGCTCGATGCCTTCCTCGCCGACGTGCGCATCCCGGGCTCCTCGCGCTACGTGCTGGATCTTTCGGGATCGATGGGCGACGACCAGCGGCTCGACCAGCTGAAGACCGCGATGGCGACGCTGGCTGGCGATACCGGCGAGTCCCTCGCGAGCCGCTACGCTCGCTTCCAGAACCGCGAGCGGATCGGACTGGTGCCCTTCAGCAGCGTGCCGATGGACACGCTCGCGTTCGACATGGGCGACACGCCCGAGCGCAACCGTCAGACGCTGGCCGGGATCCGCGCCGCGGTCGCGCCGATGGACGCGAACGGCGGCACCGCGATCTACGACAGCGTCGCCAGGGCGCTCGGCGAACTCGCGGACGAGAAGCGCTCGGATTCGTCGCCGCGCTACTACACGGTCGTGCTGATGACCGATGGCGAGAACACCAACGGCATGGACCTGCGCGAATTCATGGCGTGGTATCGCCAGCAGGACGAGACGCTGCGGTCGATCCGCGTGTTTCCGATCGTGTTCGGCGATGCCGATGCCGGCGAGATGGAGCAGCTGGCCACGGCGACCGGCGGCAAGGCGTTCGACGCCAAGGCCAAGTCGCTGGCGCAGGTGTTCAAGGAAATCCGAGGCTATCAATGACCGATCCGGTGACCGCGGCCGTCCACCACGCCACCCGGGTTACAGTGCCGGACGCGCCCACCGCCCCGCATCGATGAACCGACTCCAGCGCTACCTCTACAGTCCGCGCAACATCGCCGGATGCGTGCTCGCCTTCGGCGGGCTGGCGCTGCTGTTCGCAGGGGTGATCGGTACCGGCTGGCCGCTCATCGTCGCCGGGCTGTATGCCGCGGGCGCACTGGGCTGGCCGTCGCGGCCATCGGCGCCCGCGCCTCCGCCCGAGTTGCCGATCGAGTTGCCGATCGAAACGCTGGCCGCGCATCTCGATGGTCTGATCGCGCGGGCCGGCAGCCGGCTGCCCGAGGCCGCGCTCGCGAGCGTGCAGGGCATCCGCGCCACGCTGGACGACCTGCTGCCGCGGCTGGTCGCGCTGGAGGATTCCGGCGCGCTGTCGGTCGAGGATTCCTTCGATGTGCAGGAAACCCTGCGCCGCTACCTGCCCGAGCTGCTCGACGGCTACCTGCGCCTGCCGCCGTCGTTCGCCACCGGCCAGCCGCTGGAGGACGGCCGCACGGCGGCGCAGACACTGGCCGACCAGCTCGCCCTGCTCGACGGCTCCCTGCGCAAGATCGCGCACGAAGCGTACGAAGGCGATGCCGAGGCGCTCGTCGCCAGCGGCCGCACGCTGGAGCGCAAGTTCAGGGCGCGCGCCGCGTACCAGACGCAGTAGGGCTCAGGGCTGGCTCATCGACCCAGCGATTGGCCTGCTCGGCAATTCGTATCCAATGCGCCATCCGACCAAGCCCACGATTGGCTGAACGCGCAAGCGGAAGTCCGGCGCGCGTCACGCTTTTTTGTCGGACACTGCGCGGCACTTTCCCCCGATGGATCCGCCGATGACGCCTCGTCCGCTCGCGATGTTCGCTGCCTGCCTGTTCGCGCTTGCCTTTGCGTCGTCGTCCTTCGCGCAGAGCCCGCCACCGGCGCCGGCCGAGGATGATGCGGAGCTGAAAACCACGGTCGATGACCCATCGTTGCAGCAACTGGAGGCGATCGTCGTGGGCGGGCGCCAGCCTGGTCCGGGTCTGTGGAAGGTGAGCCGCGGCGATCACACGATGTGGATCCTCGGCATGCTGACGCCGCTGCCCAAGCGCATGGACTGGGACACCACGGCCGTCGAGCGCCGTGTCGCGGAGTCGCAGGAATTGCTGCTGCCGCCGGGCATGAGGATGGATGCGGACGTGGGCTTCTTCAAAGGCCTGTTCCTGTTGCCGTCGATGCTCAAGGCGCGCAAGAACCCGGATGGCAAGACCTTGCGTGAACTGGTGACGGCCGAGCAGTACGCGCGCTGGTCGGTCCTGAAGCAGCGCTACATCGGTGGTGACGATGGCGTCGAGGAATGGCGGCCGCTGTTCGCCGCGCTGGAACTGTACGGGAAGGCGATCTCGCGCTCCGGGTTGCGCCAGGATGGCATCGTGGAGGAGACGGTGACGAAGATCGCGCGTCGCAACGACGTGAAGACCACCGACCCGGAATTGGTGATCAAGATCGAGAATCCGAAGGCCTTGCTCAAGGAATTCCAGCGCGAAACCCTCGACGACACCGCGTGTTTCGAGCGCACGCTCACGCGCATCGAGGTCGACCTTGGCGTGATGGCGCAACGCGCGAATGCCTGGGCGCAGGGCAATACCGAAGGTTTGCGCGACCTGCAGGCGCGCAACACGCAATGGTCCGCCTGCAATGCTGCGATGACCGGTAATGCGGTTGCGCGAAAGATCGGCATGCACGACATCGAGGCGCGTGTGCGTCAGCGCTGGTTCGAGGCTGCGGAGTCCGCGCTGTCGAGGAACAAGACGACCTTCGCGCTGCTGCCGGTCAGCCAGCTGCTGGCGCCCGATGGCTACCTGAGCCTGCTGGCGGCGAAGGGCTACATGATCGAAGAGCCCTGATCTGCGCGACCTGACCCGCGCGACTTGAACCGCGCGGAGAGGCTGCTGTGTCGCATGTGGAACTTCTGCGTGGGCAGGCATGTCGATGCCGGTGTGGTGTCTTCGTCCGGAACAGGAGGCTGGATCATGAGACGGTTGCTTGTGCTGGAATTCGCTTGCCTGTTGGTTTTCAGCCCGCTGTCGATGGCCCAGGATGCAGGGCGCACCGCGCCGCAGCGCATGGTGCGCGAGCCGGTGGTCGGCCTGCCCTGCGAAGGCTGCGAGGCCGTGTTCGAGGGCATGCCACGGAGCCTGCGATCGCAGGCGCGGATCGCACCCGCCGGTACGCCCGGGCAGGAGATGACGGTGACCGGGCGCGTCCTTGCGCGTGACGGCACGCCGCGTTCCGGCATCGTGATCTATGCCTACCAGACCGATTCCCTTGGCGTGTACCCACGGCCGAAGACATCGCATGGCCGTGCGTCGGATCGTCACGGTGCACTGCGCGGCTGGGCGCTGACCGATGCCGACGGCCGGTATCGCTTCGATACGATCCGTCCGGGCAGCTATCCGTCGCGCGATACGCCCGAGCACATCCATCTGCACGTGATCGAGCGTGGTTGCGCGACGTACTACGTCGACGATGTCATGTTCACCGACGACCCACTGGCCACGCCTGCGTTGCTGCGCACGCATCGGGGCGGGCGAGGCGGGAATGGACTTGTGACGCCTGTACGCGCGAATGATCGCTGGCAGGCGGTGCGCGACATCAGGCTCGGCGCCGCGATTCCAGGCTATCCGGCCTGCGGCGCAGGTCGCTGAGCGTCGCCGCGCCGAAGGCTCAGCTGCCGGTCACCGGGCCCGTGCCCGGCAATGCCCAGCGCAGTCCGTGGGTGATCGTGCGCGGCAACACGGTGAGATGGTCCTCGTCGGGCAGCACTTCCGACTCGATGCGCAGGCCCGGATAGCGACGGCTGCGCAACGTGCGTTCGAAGCGCGCCATGTCGCCGACCATGTCGGTCGACAGGTGGCGCGGGTCGGGACCGGTGGTTTCGAACGCGCCGATCGACAGGAAGACCTGTGCCTGCAGGTCGCGTCGCTGCGTCGCCTGGGTCGCTTCGAGATCGAACAGCATGCGTCGGTCGAACCACAGCGACGGGCTGCCGAGGATGTAGTGGCTGAACATCGCCGGCTTCGTCAGAAGGACGTAGCCGCCGAACAGGCCGCCCAGCGAGTGGCCGACGTAGACCTTCCTGCGCATGTCGACGCGATATCGGGCCGCGACCAGCGGGAACACATCGCGTTCGAGATAGTCGCGGTATGCGGCGGCTTCGCCGTAGGTGTCGTCGTGGTTGTAGGCGTTCGACGGGCGCGTGCCGGGACGGGCGAAGGGATCGGACGGAGTGTAATCGCGGCGCTTGCTCGGCATCGACTGTTCGCCGATGCCGTACGACAGGCCCACGAGCACGAAATCCTCGATGTTGCGGCCTTTCGAGCCGACGCGACGACGCAGGCTGCGGATCAGCGGGAAGCCGTAGTCGGCATCGGTGGTGAAGACGACGGGGTAGGGTCTGTCGTTCTCGAAGTACGACGGCGGCAGATCGACCCAGACTTCGTAAGGGCGACCGGTCGCGGTGTTCGGCACGCGATGGACGTGCGTGTTCGGCAGCGACAGCGGCGGTGCCGCATCACGCGATGCCGCGTCAGCAGGTCGTGCGGGTGCGGCATCGGTCGGTGCCGTTTCATGAGGCGGCGCGGTGGGCTGCGCGCGTCCGATCCACCAGCCACCGAGTCCGCCGATCGCGAGCAGCGCGCCCGCAATCGCGATACGCGCGAATGCCTTCACGCGGTGGCGCGCGTGGCCGGTGCTTCGCCGAGCGCAGGCCAGCGATTCAACACCGCAGCGCGGATGCCGTCGGCGTCGAGGCCCGCTTCGGCCAGCAGCTGCTCGCGGCTTGCGTGGTGCTGGAATGCATCCGGCAGGCCCAGGTGCAGGATCGGCAGGGCGATGCCTTCGGCCGCGAGCAGCTCGGCGACGCCCGATCCGGCACCACCGGCGACCACGTTGTCCTCCAGCGTGACGAAGCCTTCATGCGTCTTCGCCAGTTCGAGGATCAGCGCGCGGTCCAGCGGGCGCACGAAGCGCATGTTCACGACCGTCAGGCCGAGCGCTTCGCCAGCCTGTTCCGCCGCCGGCACGATCGCGCCGAAGGCGAGGAGGGCAATGCCCGCACCATTGCGGCGCAACTCGGCCTTGCCGATCGGCAGCGCGTCGAGTGTCGGTGTGATCGCGACGCCCGGACCGGTGCCGCGCGGGTAGCGCACCGCAGCCGGACCCGCGTAGCGATGGCCGGTGGTGAGCATCTGCCGGCATTCGTTCTCGTCGGCCGGTGCCATCACCACCATGTTCGGCACGCAGCGCAGGAAGCTCAGGTCGAGGTTGCCGGCGTGGGTCGCGCCGTCGGGACCGACCACGCCGCCGCGATCGATCGCGAACAGCACGTCGAGGTTCTGCGTGGCGACATCGTGCACGAGCTGGTCGTACGCACGCTGCAGGAAGGTGGAGTAGATCGCGACGACCGGCTTCGCGCCTTCGCAGGCCATGCCGGCCGCGAGTGTCACCGCGTGCTGCTCGGCGATGGCAACATCGAAATAGCGGTCCGGATATTCCTTGCTGAAGCGCACCAGGCCCGAACCCTCGCGCATCGCCGGGGTGATGCCCAGCAACAGCGGGTCGGCGGCGGCCATGTCGCACAGCCAGTCGCTGAAGATGTCGGTGTAGGTGGGCTTCTTCGCGCCGGGCTTGGATACGAGGCCCTTTTCGGGATCGAAGGGCGAGACGGCGTGGTAGCCGATCTGGTCGCCTTCGGCCAGGTCGTAGCCCTTGCCCTTCGTCGTCATCACATGCAGCAGCTGCGGACCCTTCATGGTCTTCAGCAGCTTGAGCGTGGAGACCAGCGCGCCGATGTCGTGGCCGTCGATCGGGCCGGTGTAGTGGAAGCCCATTTCCTCGAACAGCGTGGACGGCACGAACATGCCTTTCCAGTGTTCTTCCCAGCGACGCACGAAGCGCGCGGACTTGCTGGTGCGCTTGTCGCCGAGGAGTTTCTTGCCGCCTTCGCGCAGCGCGTTGAGCGTGCGGCTGCCGGTCATGCGGCCGAGCATCTTGGTGAGCCCGCCGACGTTCTCGCTGATCGACATCTGGTTGTCGTTGAGGATGACCAGCAGGTTGGGCTCGTCGTCCATGCCGCCGGCGTGGTTCAGCGCTTCGTAGGCCATGCCCGCAGTCATCGCGCCGTCGCCGATCACCGCAACCACGCGCCGGTCGCTGCCCGCGCGCGCGGCGGCGATGGCCATGCCCAGCGCGGCGGAGATCGACGTCGACGAGTGGCCGACGCCGAAGGTGTCGTATTCGCTTTCCTCGCGCTTGGGGAACGGCGCGACGCCGTCCTTCTGCTTCACGGAGTGGATGACGTCGCGGCGACCGGTGAGGATCTTGTGCGGATAGGTCTGGTGGCCGACGTCCCAGACCAGGCGGTCATTCGGGGTGTCGTAGAGGTAATGCAGCGCGACGGTCAGTTCGATCACGCCGAGACCGGCGCCGAAGTGGCCGCCGCTCCTGCCGACGCATTCGATCAGGTAGGCACGCAGCTCGTCTGCGACGGCGCGCAGTTCGCTTTCGTCGAACCTGCGCAGGTCGGCCGGGTACTGGATGCGGGACAGGCGCGGGTAGCGGGCGCCATCGATGGGAACGGAGGGGACTGAGACGGCCATCCGTCTATTGTCCCCGTACCGTTGCGGTGCGGCAAGAAACGCAGGATGACCGGGACGATTTGTCCCGGTGCGTCTCAGCGACCGCGCAGTCGGCCGAGCAGTCCGCCGCCGGCCTTGTCGCCGGACTCGCCGCCTTCGCCAGCCGGCTCGGCGAAGCCGGTGGTCAGGTTGGCGTTGATGAAATCGATCACGTCCTCGGCCGGCACGCTGCTGGCGGCCGCGATTTCGGCGATCGTGGACGGGCCTTTCATCATCGCGGTGGCGATGCGGAAGTGGCGCGGGTACTCGCGCTCGGTCTCCGGCCACTTGCTCAGCGTGAAGCGGCCGTCCGGGCTGTAGCCGGGGAGCAACTTGCCTTCACCGGCCAGCAGGCCGCCGTACCATTGCAGGCGGGTCAGCGACTGCGCCGCGCCCAGCGAAGCGATGGCGGTCTGCCAGGCGCTGTCGTCAAGCTGTTCGAAGTCGCGCAGACCGACCACGGTGGTGAAGTATTCGGCGAGGGGTTTGAGCGTGGCAGGGCCGTAGTACTGGCGTTGCCCGAAGTCGATGAGCAGCTCGGGACCCTTGCCATTGCGGTAGCGGGCGCGACC
The DNA here is from genome assembly GCA_016789405.1 of Lysobacteraceae bacterium. GTDB lineage: Bacteria > Pseudomonadota > Gammaproteobacteria > Xanthomonadales > Xanthomonadaceae > Lysobacter_I. The sequence goes on along the minus strand of JAEUPQ010000004.1, from coordinate 152,821 downwards.
GGTCAATGCGCCGGGGCGCAGCCAGTGCGAGAAGGCGGTATTGCGGCCATTGCCGGCAGCCGGCTCCTCGGTCGCGGCAGGGGCGGCAGGTGCGGGTGCCACGGCAGGCGGTGCGACGGGCGCTGCGACCGGTGCAGGCGCGACAGGCGCAGGCGCGGCAACCGGAGGTGGGGCGGCGACAGGCGCCGGAGGCGCCGGCTGGGGCGCGGCCGGTGCAACCGGCGGAGCTGCGATCACTGCGGGCGGTGCCGCGGGAGCAGGGGGAGGAGCGACCGGTGCGGGCGCGGGCGCGGCAGCCGGCGGGTCGACGGGGGCGCCGCTGATCTCGGCGAGTACGCTGGCCAGATGGTAGGCGTCGAACGGACGGGTCAGCAGATAGTCCGCCTGGGTGCGCGGCGCGGACGTCAGGCCGATCACCTGCTTTCCGGCGGCATGCAGGCGGAGCCAGCTCATCGGGCCATACATGCTGTCCATGTCGACGATCACGTAGTCGGCATCGTTCTCGGCGACCATGGACCAGTGGCCCACGCGGCTGCCGGCGTCCTTGAACGCCGCCTTCAGCGCGGTTTCGGTGGCTTGGTCCATCCCTGTCAAGCCGAGTGTGAGCGACATGATTTCCAGCCCGTGTGCCGTAAAAGACAGAGAGTGTCGCCAAGGGGGTATGCCACGTCAACGCGCGCGCTGCGGCGCTTTTTTACCTTCCGCGTCAGTTTGTTGCGGCGCTCTTTTCCGGCGATGCGCAAAGTGCGAACCCATGCGCGGAATTGCGGATGCAGGTAATGCTTTTTGTGCGGCGCAACAGATGCCGTCGGTCGGCGCTCAGCCTGGTCTAGGAGCGTCGGGCCGGGGTGTCATCGTGTCTGACCTTGCGCCATGGATGGCAGCACTCAACTCACGATCGAAGTGCCCCGGGGATTCTTCGGCAACTGATGCTTCAGGAATGCCATCTGGTCCGCGAGGATGTTGCGGTTGCTGAGGATCAGGTGCTCGATCCAGCTCGGGCGATACGGCACTGCCAGCAACGGCATGCCCGCCTGCTGCGGTGTGCGTCCGCCCTTGCGCGAATTGCAGTGGAAGCAGGCGGCGACCACGTTTTCCCATGTGTCCTTGCCGCCACGGGAAATGGGCATCACATGGTCGCGTGTCAGCGTGCCGCGGCCATAGTGCTTGCCGCAGTAGAGGCAGAGGTGCTGGTCGCGTGCGAACAAGGCCGTGTTGGTCAGCGCAGGGGTGGGGTCGAGCGCATGTGCCCGCGCCTGGCCGCGCGAGGCGATGATCGGGTGGACTTCGAGGACCGTGCGTTCGCCGCTGCTTCGGCAGATGCCGCCATGCACGCTGAGGCACGGGTCGCCGAGCGTCCATGCGACGGCATCGCGCGCATAGAGACAGGCTGCGTCCTGCCAGCTGATCCAGTCCAGCACGCGACCATGTGCGTCGAGCGACAGCAGGCGCACGCTGTCCAGTCTGGCTGGAAGCGCACCGCGTGCGTGCTGCGAGGAAACCTGCGAAGAGATCGGTGCCGTGGATTCGCCGTTGTCGGCGACGACGGTGAGGGCCGGGGGACGATCGTTGCGATCATCGACCCGGTGCGGAGTCCCGGTCTGGGACGCGCCCTGATGGAGCAGGCGCAACGTGTGTGTGTCGGCCTCCATATGGAGACCGAGCATATACCCTTTTCGTGACGATTTGTCGATGCGGCGCAGCGGGGCGGATGTCGAGCGGATGAGGTCCGCGTGGACTGCCGCCCCGTGCGTCGATCAGGTCCGACGCGCTCAGTCGAACGCGTCGGCGTCGAGGCCCATCAGCGGTGCGGCGCCGCTGGCGATCGCGGCGGCGTGCGAGCGCGTGCGCGGGAGCAGGCGCGTGAAGAAGAAGCGTGCAGTCTCGCGCTTTGCGTCCTTCAGCGATTGCGGATGCGACGATGCGTCGGCCGCGGCCACGGCGCGCGCCCACCAGTAGGCGAGGGCGGCATAGCCCGAGTAGAACAGGTAGTCCCACGCGGCGGCGCCGAGCTCGTCGGCATCGCCGACCGCGCGCTGGCCGATCTGCATCGTGAGCTGCTGCCATTCCTGTGCGATGTCGCGCAGCGGACCGACGAATTCGGCCAGTGATGCGTCATCGGCGTGCGTGCTGCAGAACTCGCCGATCATGCCGAGGAACACGCGCAGGCCTGCGCCTTGCTGCTGCATGATCTTGCGGCCCATCAGGTCCAGCGCCTGGATGCCGGTGGTGCCTTCGTACATCGTGGTGATCCGCGCGTCGCGCGCGAGCTGCTCCATGCCCCATTCCTGGATGTAGCCGTGGCCGCCGAAGCACTGCTGCGCGTGGTAGGTGCACTCGATCGACCACTCGGTGAGGCAGGCCTTCACGATGGGGGTGAGGAAGCCGATCAGGTCGTCGGCGCGCTTGCGCGCGTCGGCATCCGGATCGTGCGCGGCGACATCGATCAGCGATGCCGCGTGGTAGCCGAGCAGGCGGCCGCCTTCGATCAGCGCCTTCTGGGTCAGCAGCATGCGGCGCACGTCGGGGTGGACGATGATCGGGTCGGCGGGCTTGTCGGGGAACTTGGCGCCGGACAGCGCGCGCATCTGCAGGCGGTCGCGGGCGTAGCGCAGCGCGTTCTGGTAGGCGCGGTCGGAAAGACCCAGCCCCTGCAGGCCGACCGCGAGACGCGCGGTGTTCATCATGGTGAACATCGCCATCAGGCCCTTGTGCGGCTGGCCGATGAGCGTGCCGACGGCACCATCGAAATTCATCACGCAGGTCGCGGATGCGTGGATGCCCATCTTGTGTTCGAGCGCACCGCAGCGCACGGCGTTGGCTTCGCCCAGCGAGCCGTCCGCGTTCACCTTGACCTTGGGCACGATGAACATCGAGATGCCCTTGCTGCCGGCAGGCGCGTCGGGCAGGCGGGCGAGCACGAGGTGGATGATGTTGTCGGTGAAGTCGTGGTCGCCGGCGGTGATGAAGATCTTCGTGCCGGTGATCGAGTAGGTGCCGTCGCCGTTGGGCACCGCGCGGGTCTTGAGCAGGCCGAGGTCGCTGCCGCAGTGCGGTTCGGTCAGGCACATGGTGCCGGTCCAGCGACCTTCGACGATCGGCTTGAGGAAGGCCTCCTTCTGCCAGTCTTCGCCGTGGTGCAGCAGGGCCTCGGTGGCGCCGTGCGACAGCAGCGGGAAGTTGCCCCAGGCCAGGTTGGCGGCGTCGATCATTTCCTTCACCGGCACGCCGGCGGTATGCGGCAGCCCCTGGCCGCCGAATTCCGGCGGCGAGACCAGGCCGGCCCAGCCGTTTTCGGCGAACTGCTGGTAGGCCTCGCGGAAACCCGGCGGCGTGGTCACGGCGCCGGTGGCCTTGTCGAGCGTGCAGCCATGTTCGTCGCCGACGCGGTTGAGCGGTGCGATCACGCTTTCGGTGAAGCGCGCGCTTTCGTCGAGGATCGCATCGACAAGTTCGCGGTTGGCATCGGCGAACCCGAGTCGCGCGAACAGCGCTTCGCTGTCCAGCACGTCGTAGAGCGCGAAACGGATGTCGGCGAGCGGAGCTTTGTAGGTGTTCATGGCGACGGCGGATCCGGTGTAGATGGACTGGCGCCGATGATGGCCGCCGGGATTGGAGCAAAGGCTCCGCTTGAATCGATGCTGCGATGCGTCAACGCATCACGCCTGGCAGTCCGGGCACGGGGCTGAGCGCGCTGTCGCGCTTGACGTCGTACTCGCGCGCCTTGCGGTCTTCGGCGCTGGCGGTGACGGTGCCTTGCAGTCGATAGCTCAGGCTGCGACGGTCGGCCAGCGTGCCGGCGATCAGCAGGCGTGCGGGTGCACTCGGCACGAGCTTGAGCGAGAGCGTGTCGACCGACTCCGGACCGACGGTCAGTGCAGGGGATGCCTTGAGTTCGCCGGCGGTTTCGTCTCCCGTGCGCAGCGTCAATGTCACCTGTTCGAAGCGCATCGGCACATTGCTGAAATTCTGCAGCCGCAGATCCACCGTCCACTGTCCATCCGTGCCGACGCTCAACTGCTGGATGCTGGCGGTGGGCTCGGAAACGCGCTTGATCGGGCCGCCGGCGCAACCGGCGAGCATGCCTGCGCACAGCAGGCCCATGGCCGGGGCGAGGAAGGGAAGGTGCGGGAGCCGGCGTGGCCGCATGGAGATCTCCGAGGCGTGGGGCAGGTCGTGGAAGACCAATACTAACCGCCGCCACGGGCGTGGCGTGTCCTCGTCGCGGTGGCGCGGGTCAGCAGGCGCTCAGCGGAGCGGGGCGCTGACGATCAGTTCGTCGAGGTCGTAGCCCATCGAGACGGCCCGAGACTTCAATTCCTCGAAGCGCGCGCGCGGCATGTCCGGCGTGCGCGAGAGGATCCACAGGTATTCGTGCCCCGGCTCGCCGACCATCGCCCACTGGTAATCCGGATCCAGTGCGATCACCCAGTAGTCGGCCCAGGTCAGCGGCAGCCAGGACAGCCAATCCGGTGCGAAGCGCACTTCGAGCCTGCCCGGCCGTTCGGCATCCTGGCGCGCGATGCCGTCGACTTCCTCCACCTCGCCGTCTTCATCGATGCAGCGGTTGCGCACGCCCACCAGGCCATCGTCGCGCAGCGTGTACTGCGCCGTGATCTCGCGCTTGCAGTGGCGCTGATAGAACAACGGGAGGCGTGCGATCTCGTGCCACTCGCCGGCATAGCGCGTGATGTCGAGCTGTTCGACCGCGACGACCGGTTCGGCCGCTCGGACGGAGGGGGACAGGCAGGACTGCGCAAGCAGCAGCGCCAGAACGGTCGGGACGAACGCGAACGAACGCATGCCACCCCCTGTGTCGTTGGTTTCCGTGACGCGCGGGCCAAACGGGGCGGGCGCGGACCCGCCGATCATATCGACCGGACGTTCAAAACCCGTTATGCGCGCGGGTCAACCGGCATCGCCAGCGGTCCGTTCTTCCAGGGAGACGGTTCCAGTGTCGTCGGCGCCTTCGAAGACCAGGGTGCGGGTGATGCCGTTCCGGCGCACGTTGATCTGGTGGCTGCTGCCGGCGGTGAGGTCGGCACCCAGGCGGGACTGCACTTCGAGTGTCCTGGCTTCGCGCGGGAAACGGCCTCGATAGACCACGCGCACGTCGTCGCCTTGAAGATGGAGTGCGTCGAAGGACAGGGCGATCTCGTCGGCATCGGTCGACAGCATGAAGTGCCAGATCAGGTGCGCGACCAGGGCGTCCTGCGCCGAACGGTCGTCCAGGCTGGCTTCCACGCCCTCTGCGAGCCGAGGGAGCAAAGGCTCGATGTCGTGCGCGGCGAAATGATGGGTGACGAAGACTTCGCTGCCGACGGTGTCGATCTCGATGACCGTCAGTGCGTCCTGTCCGCGGTGCGCCGACAGCGGCGTGGACAAGGCCAGCAGCAGTCCGAACGCGAGCGTGCGCAGTGAACGGATCATGGCGTGCCCGCCGGAGTCGAGTTCGCTGCTTTCGCCTCGGGTCTGGCATCGGTCTTCGGCGGCGCGGACGGGAAGGTGTCCAGCGATCCGGGCATGACCTTGAGATCGGAATCCTTCATCCGGTTGTCCTGCTCCTCGGGCTTGGCGATGCGCAGCGTCTTCGTCTCGATCTCGCCGGTGAAGACGTTGTTGCCGCGATTCGCGTCGGCGGTTTCCCACTGCGGATCGAGTTCGGCGCGTGCCACGGTCTTCGGCGTGACCAGTTCCCAGGTCACCTGCTTCGCGTTGCGTCGCCAGATTTCGGCGGGCAGGCGCCAGGTACCGTCGGTGCCGTCGGCGAAGGTCAGCTTCAGGATCACCGGCATCACCAGGCCGCCCTTGTTGGAGAAGGTGAAGCGGTAGAAGTTGTCGGTGGTGGCCTGCGCTTCGCGCTCCTCGGGCTTGAGGGCTTCGCGCGCGCGCGCGGCCTTGCGCTTGGCTTCGGCGGTGACGGTGAATTCGTCGGTGCGGTTGTAGAAATCGCGCGTGGCCGGGTCGCGTTCGACCACGGTCTGGCCGAGCGTCGGCGTGGCGGCGTTGCGCTGCGCGGTGAGTGACTTCGGCTCGTCCTCGCGCTGTTCGCGGCGCCGGCGCATTTCCTGCTCGGGGTCTCCACTGTCCAGGCGATGGCGCACCACCTTGTCCAGCGAAATGTCGACGTGGTCGGTGGTGTAGAACCAGCCACGCCAGAACCAGTCGAGGTCGATGCCCGAGGATTCCTCCATCGTGCGGAAGAAGTCGTACGGCGTCGGATGCTTCATGTACCAGCGCTGCGCGTATTCGCGGAACGCCCGGTCGAACAGCTCGCGGCCCATCACCGTCTCGCGCAGGATCACCAGCGCCGTCGCCGGCTTGCTGTAGCCGTTCGCGCCGAACTGCAGCAGCGAGTCGGACTGGGTCATCAGCGGCACCTGGTCCTGCGAAATCATGTACTCGACGATGTCCTTCGGTTCGCCGCGGCGCGACGGGTATTTCGCGTCCCACAGCTTCTCGGCCTGGAATTGCAGGAAGGTGTTCAGGCCCTCGTCCATCCAGGTCCACTGGCGTTCGTCGGAATTGACCACCATCGGGAAGTAGATGTGGCCGATCTCGTGGATGACTACGCCGATCAGCCCGTACTTCGCGCGTTCGGTGTAGGTCAGGGCGCCCGTCTTCCTGTCCTTCACCGGGCGCGGGCCGTTGAAGGTGATCATCGGGTATTCCATGCCACCGACCGGGCCGTTCACCGATTGCGCCGTCGGATAGGGATACGGGAAGGTGAAGTGCGAGTACACCTTCAGCGTGTGCGCGATCGCCTTGGTCGAATACGCGTCCCACAATGGTCGCGCTTCCTTCGGGTAGAACGACATCGCCATGACGACCGGCTGCTCCGCCGAATCCTGGTGGACGCCGAGCGCGTCCCAGACGAACTTTCGCGACGACGACCAGGCGAAATCGCGCACGTTGCTCGCTTCGAACACCCATGTCTTCTCGCCGCTGGACTTGCCCTGCTCGGCGGCCAGCGCTTCGTCAGGCGTGACGACGTAGACCGGTTCCTTCGCGTCGCGGGCCCGGCGCAGGCGCTCGCGCTGCGCGGTGCTGAGCACGCGGTCGGCATTCTTCAGCTCGCCGGTGCTTGCGACCACGTGGTCCGCCGGCACGGTGAGGGCGACGGTGTAGTCGCCGAATTCCAGCGTGAACTCGCCCGAGCCCAGGAAGGCCTTGTTGTGCCAGCCTTCGTAGTCGGAATAGACGGCGAGGCGCGGGAACCACTGCGCGCCCTGGAAGATGCAGTTGCCGTCCTGCCCGGCGTCGGTGAAGCATTCGTAGCCGCTGCGCCCGCCGATCACGCGGTTCTCGGCCATCGGGAAGGACCATTCGATCTCGAATTCGACCGTGCCGCCATTGGCCGCGACTGGCGTGCCCAGGTCGATGCGCAGCAGGCTGTCGACGACCGAGTGCGTGAGCGTGCGTCCGCCTGCATCGCGCACCGCGCGGATATCGAAGCCGCCTTCCCATGTCTGGTAGCGCTTCGCGCGGCGCACTTCGCCCAGGCCGATGCTGTCGCCGCTCACGGTGCGGCTCAGTTCGGCCAGCGAATCGCGCTTGTAGTGGTTCTGGTCGAGCAGCAGCCAGAGATAGGGCAGCGCATCCGGCGACTGGTTGCGGTACGTGATGCGCGCCTTGCCGGTCACCGAGCGTTTCGCTTCGTCCAGCCGGGCCTCGATGTCGTAGTCGACCTTCTGCTGCCAGTAGCGGTGTCCCGGCGCGCCGGCGGCGTTGCGGTAGTCGGTGGGCGTGGGCCAGTCCTCGCCTTCGAGCTGGCGGAACTTGTCCTCGAACGGCGCCTTGGTCTGGCGCAGGGTCTGCGCAGCGGCCTCGGGGACGGAGGTGCCGATCGCAAGCGCGGCGACGGAGACGGTCAGCAGATGGATGGCGACGAGACGCAGCGACGCTGGAATGCCCACGAAGGTGTTCCCCGGGAAGTGGACGCCGCTCGGCCCCTCTCCCGGGTCGATGCGGACAAACGCCGGATTCTGGTGTTCGGGTTGCGGCCAAGGCGTATGCCGAAAGTCCCGGTTGGCCGTGCCCGGGTCTCGGTCCGCCCGGGCCGGCAGACTCGGCAAACGACGAAGGCCGGCGCAGCGCCCGGCCTTCGAGGCATGACGGGCGCTGACGCAATCAGCGCAGGGCGGGGTTGTCCCAGCCCGGGCGCGGCGCGAAGCGCGCACCGTACTTCGATTCCAGCGCCTTGAGACGACCCAGCAGCACCTCGACGCCGGTGTCGCGGATGTACTGGATCGGGCCGCCGCGGAACGGTGCGAAGCCGGTGCCGAAGATCACGCCGGCATCCAGCAGTTCCGCATCGGCGACCACGCCCTCGTGCAGCGCCGAGACGGCCTCGTTGAGGAAGGGCAGGATCAGGCGGTCTTCGAGGTCGTCGGGCGCCTTGTACTCGGCCGGCACCTGCGGTTTCTGCGGCTTGCCGTTTTCCCAGCGGTAGAGACCCTGGCCATCCTTCTTGCCGCGCTTGCCGGCCTCCGGCGGTGCGGCGAGCGCGGCGGGAATCTGCAGGCCGAGGAACGGCGCGAGTTCCGCGCCGACGCCGGCGGCGACATCCAGACCGACGGTGTCGACCAGTTCGACCGGCCCCATCGGCATGCCGAACTTCGTCGCGGCCTTGTCGATCGCCGGGCCCGGGATGCCTTCGCTGTAGGCGGTCAGCGCTTCGAGCATGTATGGGAACAGCAGGCGGTTGACGAGGAAGCCTGGCGAACCGGCGACTGGAACCGGCAGTTTGTCGATGGCGCGGCAGAATGCGGCGAGGCGCTTCTCGACCTCGGGCGACATGCTGTCGTGGTGGATGATTTCCACCAGCGGCATCTGCGCCACCGGATTGAAGTAGTGCAACCCGGCGAACTGCGCCGGGCGCGCGATGTGCTCGCGCAGTTCGGTCAGCGGGATGGAGGAGGTGTTCGTCGTCAGCATCGCGTCGGCCTTCATGCGCGGCTCGACCGAGGTGTAGAGATCGCGCTTGGCCTCGGGCTTCTCGATGATCGCCTCGATCAGCAGATCGGCCTTCGCCACGCCCGCGCCATCGAGATCGCCGACCAGACGCGCCACGACATCGGGTCGCTTGGCGGGATCCTTCACGCGCTTTTCGAACAGGGTCTGCGCGCGCTGGAGTGCGCCGTCGATGAAGCGCTGCTCGCGATCCTGCAGGGTGACGTTGAAGCCCTTGTAGGCCGCCCACGCGGCGATGTCGCCACCCATCACGCCCGCGCCGACCACGTGGACGTGTTCGATGCCGTGGGTCTTGCCGCCCAGGCCCTTCAGACGCTCCTGCAAGAAGAACACGCGGATCAGGTTGCGCGCGGTCGGCGTGCCGGCGAGCTTCACCACCGCCTTGCGTTCGGCATCGAGTCGCTGCTGGATGCCTGCGCCGGCGCTGCGTCGCCAGGTCTCGATCAACGCGTAGGGCGCCGGGTAGTGTTCCTTGCGCGCCTTGCGCGCGGTCATCTGCGCCATCTTCGGCGCGAGGAACTGACGCGCCGGCCATGTATTCGTGGCCCAGCCGAGGAACCGCTGCTTGAACGGGCGCTCGGTGCCCTTGAGGCCCAGCGTCGCGGCGGCCTCGACCAGCCCGACCGGGTCCACGACCTTGTCGACCAGACCGATGCCGCGCGCAGCGGAGGCCGACAGCGCGCGACCGGTCAGCATCATGTCCATCGCCGCCGGCGCGCCGACCAGCTGCGGCAGGCGGGCGCTGCCGCCCCAGCCCGGGAAGATGCCGAGCATCACTTCGGGCAGGCCGATCTTCGTCGACGGGTCGTTCGAGGCCACGCGATAGGTGCAGGCCAGCGAGATCTCGGTGCCACCGCCCATGCAGAAGCCGTGGATCGCGGCGACGGTCGGGAAGGGCAGCTCGGCGATGCGCTGGAACACCTGCTGGCCGCGGCGGATCGCGTCGGCCGTCGTGCCCTTGCGGTCGAAGGTCTCGAATTCCTTGATGTCGGCGCCGGCGATGAAGCCCTTCTCCTTCGCCGAGCGCAGCACCAGCGCATTCGGCGGCTCCAGCAGGATGCGTTCGAGCAGGGTGCCCAGCTCGATCAGCACGTCCTGGTTGAAGGTGTTGACCGACTCGCCCTCGCGGTCGAACGACAGCACGAGCACGCCGTCGTGGCGGGGTTCCAGCCGCCAGTGGCGCAGGCGCAGGCCGTCGAGGCCGGGCAGGGTGGGGATTCCGGTGGTCATGGGTCGAGTTCCATACGCTGGAGAATGGATGAATGATCCGGGCTGGGAGCCAGCCCCGTCAATCGCGTCTCCGGGCCTGAACGCCGCGACAACCGGCATGGCTTGTGGCAGGGGCGGTCCGGCCTCAGATCAGGGGATGGTGCAGCCAAGGCGGCGCCGCCGCCACTCGCCGGGAACTTCCCTGCGGGTGTATGGTCCGAACGACCGGTCATCCTGCTGGTCCGGCGCGCCCAAGGGCGTGTCGGGCGGGGGCGGCGCGGTCACCACAATGGGAGAAACGGCCTCATGGCCGAGATGACGTCATCGGAAAATGTGGACTTCGAACTTGTCCGGCGGGTGCAGCGGGGCGACAGCGCCGCGTTCGACCTGCTGGTCCGCAAGTACCAGAATCGCGTGGTGGCCCTGATCGGCCGCTACATCCACGACTGGAGCGAATGCCAGGACGTGGCCCAGGAAACCTTCCTGCGCGCCTACCGCGCGCTGGGCAACTTCCGTGGCGATGCCCAGTTCTCCACCTGGCTGCACCGCATCGCGGTGAACACCGCCAAGAACCATCTGGTCGCGCACAAGCGCCGGCCGCCGGGCGAGGACATCGACATCGACGATGCCGAGCAGTTCGAGTCGGCGCTGCGCCTGCGCGACAACGACACGCCGGAACGCGAACTGATGCGCCAGGAAATGGAGCAGACCGTGATGAGCGCGGTCGAAGCCCTGCCCGAGGAACTTCGCGCCGCGATCACGCTCAGAGAAGTGGACGGCATGAGCTACGAGGAAATCGCGCAGCACATGCAATGCCCCATCGGCACGGTGCGCTCGCGCATCTTCCGCGCCCGCGACGCGATCGACGCCCGCCTGCGCCCGCTGATGGACGCACCGCGCGAGCGCGAGCGGGCGATCCGCTGACCGCGGCAAGCAAGCGCACGACAGTTTCACTCGCTCTCCCCAGCACTTCGACGCAAGCCCCCTCCGACATCGAACCACCATGACCGGAATGCACGACATCGACACGAAGCACAACGCCCAGGGCCGGGAATTCCATCGCGAACAACTGTCCGCGATGATGGACGACGCGCTGTCCGCGGACGAATCCCGCTTCCTGCTGCGCCGGATGGAACACGACGACGAACTCGCCGACTGCTGGCAGCGCTGGCAGTTCTACGGTGACGCCATGCGTGGCGGCGCCGGCCGTGCGCTGCCAGCGGATTTCGCACAGCGGGTCGGTCGCGCCATCGCCGACGACATCGCCGCCGTCGAGGCTGCGCCTGTCCATGCAGCGCGTGGCGGCCGCCCCTTCCTGTATTGGGGCGGTGGTGCCGCGCTTGCCGCGTCGGTCGCCCTTGCGGCGCTGTTCGGCAGCCGCCTCGGCGCGCCTGCCGGAGCGGATCTCCAGGTAGCCAGCGCACCCTCGCCGATGGCCGTTGCGCCGATCGTGCCCGGGCCGACGCTTCCCGCGACACCCGAGCCGGCCCCGGCCCCGGTCATGGATGTCGGCAATGCCGCCGGCGCCGTGGCCGCTGCGACCGTTGTTGCCGCCGCTGCGGTGAGTGAACAGCGGCGCGACAGCAAGCCCAGGATCATGGCCGCCTCGCGTGCGGAGTCCGAGCGGAGCGCACTGGCTTCGCGCGCACCGCGAGAAGCCTCCCGCGCACGTCAGGACGGTGCCACGTCCGCTGCAGCCGCTGCCCCGGTGCTGACCTACGCTTCGGCGGACACGCTGCCGCGCGCAGCAGCATCGTCGATGCCTTCGACCTCAGCCGCCAAGGCCTGGCCGCGCGCGCTCGTGCCCGGCGCTTCGCAGACGGACGACGTGGTCGTGACTTATCCGATCGAAACCACGCGGCGCTCGCCGTTCCAGCCGGACTTCGTGCCGCTGATCGACGCTTCCCAGGCCGAGCAGGCCGGTCGCGGACACTGATTCCCACGGCCGACGCCCTCGGGCATCGGCCATCCTGCTTCTAGCCACGGCGCCGTCGGCGTCGTGTCGCCCCCATCTTTCAACCCGTCTTTGTCGAGGACCTCACGCCCGATGAAATCGTCGCTCCGTACCCTTTCGCTTGTTGCCGCCACGGCTGCGGCAACCGCGACCGCCACGGTCGTGGTTCCGATCACCGCACGTTCTCCCGTCGTGCCGCCGATCGCCGCACAGGTGGCAGCCGAGCCCGGCGCGGCCGCCCCGCAGCTGGTCACCGGACTGCCCGACTTCACCCAGCTCGTCGATCACGTCGGCCCTGCGGTCGTCAGCATCATCGCCACGGGGTCCGCCCGCAGTCCGATGATGCGCGGGCGCGGCCAGCAGATTCCGGAAGACCAGTTCCCGGAGTTCTTCCGCCGATTCTTCGGACCGGACGCGCCCATCCCCGGTGGTCCGGGCGGCGGGCGTGGCCAGGCGCCGGATGACGGCGACGAGGATGTCGGTCCGCAGAGCGCTTCGCAGGGCAGCGGCTTCGTCATCTCGGCCGACGGCTACGTGCTGACCAATCATCACGTCGTCGATGGCGCCGACAAGATCCGCGTGCGTCTCGCCGACCGTCGCGAGTTCGATGCCAAGCTGGTCGGCAGCGACGAACAGTCCGACGTGGCCGTGCTCAAGGTATCCGCCAGCGGCCTGCCGTTCCTGAGGACCGGCGACTCGAAGAAGCTCAAGCCCGGCCAGTGGGTGGTCGCCATCGGTTCGCCCTTCGGCCTGGAGCATTCGGTCACCGCCGGCATCGTCAGCGCGGTCGGTCGCAGCACCGGCGGCGAACAGCAGCGCTACGTGCCCTTCATCCAGACCGATGTGGCGATCAACCGCGGCAATTCCGGTGGCCCGCTGCTCAATACGCGCGGCGAAGTGGTCGGCATCAATTCGCAGATCTTCAGCAACTCCGGCGGCTACATGGGCGTGAGCTTCGCCATTCCCATGGATGTTGCCATGAACGTCACCGACCAGATCAAGACCCGCGGCAAGGTCGAGCGTGCGCAATTGGGCGCGGTCGTCGGTACCGTGACCGCAGAGGCAGCCAAGGGCTTCGATCTGCCCGATACGCGCGGTGCGCTGGTGACCGAGGTGAGGCCGGGCAGTGCCGCCGAGAAGGCCGGCATCGAACCCGGCGACGTGATCCGGTCGGTCGACGGCATGCAGATCAACGATTTCAGCGACCTGCCGCCGGCGATCGGCAGCAAGGCGCCCGGCACCTCGGTCAAGCTCGCGATCCTGCGTGGCGGCAAGCCGATCGAGCGCAGCGTGACCCTGACCCGGCTGGACGACGGTGATGGCGCGACGTCTGCATCAGGTGGCGGTGACAACGGCAAGCCTGCCGAGGCGTCCTCGGGCAACAAGCTCGGTCTGATCGGCCAGGACCTGGATGCCGACGATCGCCGGAGCCTGAATCTGCGTGCCGGCGAAGGCGTGGGTCTGGCGCGGGTGGAAGGTCGTGCCGCGCGCGTGGCCGGCCTGCGTTCCGGCGACATCATCCTGCGCGTGGGCACCACGCCGGTCGGCAGCGTGGCGGCGCTCGATCGCGAGCTGGCGAAGTTCCGCAAGGACCAGACCGTGATGCTGCTGATCCGGCGTGGTGGTGCCACGGCCTTCGTCCCGGTCAGTCCGGTCGAAGACAGCAAGTAATCCGCGGGTAACGGCAACCGTTCGAGCCCACGACGCCCGGTCCGGCCTTGCCGGCCGGGCGTTCGCCCGTCCGGCGGGGGGCGGGACGCCGAAGGCGGGAACCGGCCGGGGGTGTGCGATAATCCGTCGTTTTCCCCTCAAGGCCGCCGACGGCCGCCGCCGACGACCATGACCGACTCCATGCGGAACATCCGCAACTTCTCCATCATCGCGCACGTCGACCACGGCAAATCGACCCTGGCCGACCGCATCATCCAGCTCTGTGGCGGCCTCGAGGCCCGCGAGATGGAAGCGCAGGTGCTCGACTCCAATCCGATCGAGCGCGAACGCGGCATCACCATCAAGGCGCAGTCCGTCTCCCTGCCGTACAAGGCGAAGGACGGCGAGACCTACTTCCTCAACTTCATCGATACCCCCGGCCACGTCGACTTCAGCTACGAGGTCAGCCGCTCGCTGGCCGCCTGCGAAGGCGCGTTGCTCGTGGTCGACGCCGCACAGGGCGTCGAAGCCCAGTCCGTGGCCAACTGCTACACCGCCGTGGAGCAGGGTCTGGAAGTGGTGCCGATCCTCAACAAGATCGACCTGCCGACCGCCGACATCGAACGCGCCAAGAGCGAAATCGAAGCGGTCATCGGCATCGACGCCACCGACGCCGTGGCGATCAGCGCCAAGACCGGCCTGAACATCGTCGACGTGCTCGAAGCCATCGTCCACCGCATCCCGCCGCCGAAGCCGCGCGATACCGACAAGCTGCAGGCGCTGATCATCGACTCGTGGTTCGACAACGACCTCGGCGTGGTCTCGCTGGTGCGCGTGATGCAGGGCGAGATCAAGCCCGGCGACAAGCTGCTGGTGATGTCCACCGGCCGCGCGCACCAGGTCGAGAACGTCGGCGTGTTCACGCCCAAGCGCAAGGTGCTGCCGAAGCTCGGCGCCGGCGAAGTGGGCTGGGTCACCGCGAGCATCAAGGACGTCCACGGCGCGCCGGTCGGCGATACCCTGACCCGCAACCAGGATCCGGCGCCGCATCCGCTGCCCGGTTTCCAGGAAATGCAGCCGCGCGTGTTCGCCGGCCTGTTCCCGGTCGACGCCGAAGACTACCCGGACCTGCGCGAGGCGCTCGAAAAGCTGCAGCTCAACGATGCCGCGCTGCGCTTCGAGCCGGAAAGCTCCGAGGCCATGGGCTTCGGTTTCCGCTGCGGCTTCCTCGGCATGCTGCACATGGAGATCGTGCAGGAACGCCTCGAGCGCGAGTACGACCTCAACCTCATCACCACCGCGCCGACCGTCGTCTACGAAGTGCTCAAGACCGACGGCAGCGTGATGTCGCTCGACAACCCGGCCAAGCTGCCGCCGGTGAACCATGTCGACGAGATCCGCGAACCGATCATCCGCGCCAACATCCTCACGCCGCCGGATTACGTCGGCAACTGCATCACGCTGTGCGAGGAGAAGCGCGGTTCGCAGATCGGCATCACCTACATGGGCAACCAGGTGCAGATCAGCTACGAGCTGCCGATGGCCGAGGTGGTGCTCGACTTCTTCGACAAGCTCAAGTCGGTCTCGCGCGGCTACGCCTCGCTGGACTACCACTTCCTGCGCTTCGACGCCGGTCCGTTCGTGCGCGTGGACACGCTGATCAACGGCGACCGCGTCGACGCGCTGTCGATCATCGTCCACCGCAGCCACGCCGACCGCCGCGGTCGCGAGCTGTGCGAGAAGATGAAGGAACTGATCCCGCGCCAGATGTTCGACGTCGCGATCCAGGCCGCGATCGGCTCGCAGATCATCTCGCGCAGTACGGTCAAGGCGCTGCGCAAGAACGTGCTCGCCAAGTGCTACGGCGGCGACGTCAGCCGCAAGCGCAAGCTGCTCGAGAAGCAGAAGGAAGGCAAGAAGCGCATGAAGCAGGTCGGCCGCGTGGAGATCCCGCAGGAGGCCTTCCTCGCCGTGCTGCAGGTGGACAGCAAGTAAGCCCTGGGCGGGGCATGGCGTCGGGGATCGCGAAGGCGATTCCGCCGCGGGTGCCCCTGCCGCTACGATTCACCCGGCGGCCCCGCCGCGACGCCACAATCCCGATCCCGTTCCGAAGGAAGCCCCATGGTCTGGTTCGAAATCATCCTGGTCACGCTGACGCTGCTCACCGGCGTCACCTGGCTGCTGGACAAGCTGTTCTTCGCCAAGCGCCGCGCCAAGGCCGATGGCCTGCTCGATGAAGCGAAGGAGCCGGTGGCGGTGGACTACGCCCGCGCCTTCTTCCCAGTGCTGGCCGTGGTCCTGATCCTGCGCAGCTTCGTCGCCGAACCGTTCCGCATCCCGTCCAGCTCGATGATGCCGACCCTGCTGATCGGCGACTTCATCCTGGTCAACAAGTACGCCTACGGCCTGCGCCTGCCGGTCACCAACAAGAAGGTCATCGAGGTCGGCGAACCCGAGCGCGGCGACGTGGTGGTGTTCCGCTACCCGGGCAAGGGCCCGAACGATCCGAATACCGGACTGGACTACATCAAGCGCGTGATCGGCCTGCCCGGCGACACTGTCAGCTACCGCGACAACCAGTTGTCGATCAACGGCAAGCTGCTGGAGTACACCCCGGTCGGCGAATACGTCGGCAAGGGCCCGGGCGTGGAAATGACCGGCGCCACCGAACTGCGCGAGAAGCTGCCGGGCCGCGAGCACGCCGTGCTCGAGATCACGCATCTGCCGGTGATCGACCAGGGCGAGGGCGAATGGGTGGTGCCGCCGGGTCACTATCTCGTGATCGGCGACAATCGCGACCGCAGCGAAGATGGTAGATTCTGGGGCATGCTCTCGGAGGACAGGCTCCGCGGGAAGGCCTTCCTGGTCTGGTTGAACTGCAGCGACTGGTTCTGTCGCGACAGCTTCGACACGTCCCGGATCGGCAACGACATCCCCTGACTGGGCCGCGCCCGGTCGGGTGCAACATCCACTACATCGTCCAGTGCCATTGGGGAGTGAGAACCATGCGACGTCACCAGAGCGGTATGACCCTGATCAGCTTCCTCATCACCGCAGCGGTGGTGGGGTTCTTCATCTTCATCATCATGAAGCTGTTCCCGATGTACAAGGAATACTTCGAAGTGAAGAGCGCGCTGAAGGGCCTGGCCAGCGAGGCCGGCATCGCGCACGAGCAGCCGGCGCAGATCAAGGAAAAGTTCTTCAAGCGCCTGTACATCAGCTACTCGGAAAACGTGAAGAACGAACACGTCAAGATCGAGAACAAGAGCGGTGGCCAGGTGATCCTGGTCAACTACGAAGTGCGCGTGCCGCTGCTGTACAACCTCGATGTCGTGGGCAAGTTCAGCGCCGAGCAGTCGCTGTCCGGTGGTGCTGCGTCCGTTCCGCAGTGATGCCTTTGCTGCAGTGAGCGTTTCCCCGGCTTGTGGCGGGCACGCGTTCCGCGATCCCGCCCTGTTGCAGCGTGCGCTGACCCATCGCAGCGCAGCGCCCACACACAACGAGCGCCTCGAATTCCTCGGCGATGCCCTGGTCGGGGCGATCGTGGCCGAGGCGCTCTATGTGCGCTGGCCTCGCGCGGTGGAAGGCGAACTGACGCGGGCCCGCGCCGAACTGGTCCGCGAATCCTCGCTCGCGACGCTCGCGCGCCAGCTCGAACTGGGGACCCGGATCCAGCTCGGCCCCGGCGAAATGAAGTCCGGCGGCCATCGCCGGGACTCCATCCTTGCCGACGCCCTGGAAGCCCTGGTCGCGGCCATCTATCTCGACGCGGGCTTCGAGACCTGCCGCGCTGTCGTCCTGCCCTGGTTCGCCGAAGCCATCGACGCGCTGCCGCCCCCGCACAAGATCGGGAAGGACGCCAAGACCCGCCTGCAGGAATGGCTCCAGGCCCGCCAATGGCCTTTGCCGGTGTATTCGCTGCTGTCCGAAAGCGGTGAGGAGCATGCCAAGCTGTTCGTCGCCGAATGCGCACTGGTCGATCGCGACCTGCGCCGGACCGGCGAGGCCGGATCCCGCCGGGCGGCGGAGCAGCTTGCCGCGGAGGCGGTGCTGGACGCGCTGGGCGCCTGATTCCCGTCCTGACCTGCGTCCCGGGCAGCGTCCGGTCATCCGCGTATCGTCTGGTCCGCGCCGGCGCACTGCCGCGGCACCCGCTGCCGGTACAATCCACCGATGAGCGAATCCCCATACCGCGCCGGCCATGTCGCCGTCCTCGGCCGACCCAACGTCGGCAAATCCACCCTGATCAACGCCCTCGTCGGCACCAAGGTCAGCATCGTTTCGCCCCGGCCGCAGACCACCCGGCACCGCATGCTGGGCATCGCGACCTTCCCGGAAGGCCAGCTGGTGCTGGTCGACACCCCCGGTATCCATGCCGACAAGGGCAAGGCCACCGCTTCGGCCATGCACCGGATGATGAATCGCGCCGCGCGCGGTGCGCTGGAGGGCGTGGATGTCGCGCTGCTGGTCGTTCGGGCCGGGCAATGGAGCGACGAGGACACGCTGGCTTTCAACGCGCTGAAGGATGCCGGCATCCCCACCGTGCTTGTGGTGAACCAGGTGGACCGCTATCCCGACAAATCGACGCTGCTGCCGTACCTGCAGAGCGCCAACGAAGGCCGCGACTTCGCGAGCATCCATCCGGTTTCCGCGCTCAAGCGCAGCGGCCTGCAGCCGCTGGTGAAGACCGTGCTGGGCCTGCTGCCCGAACAGGATGCGCTGTACGGCGAGGACGAGATCACCGACAAGAGCCAGCGCTTCCTCGCTGGCGAACTGGTCCGCGAGCAGCTGATGCGCCAGCTTGGCGCCGAATTGCCCTATGCGACCACGGTCGAGATCGAGCGCTTCGAGGAAGAGATGGTCAAGCGCAAGGGCACGCCGCCGGAACCGATGTACCGCATCGGTGCGGTGATCTTCGTCGAACGCGAAAGCCAGAAGGCCATCGTCATCGGCAAGGGTGGCGCCCGTCTGCGCGAGATCGGCACCAAGTCGCGCCAGCAGATGGAACGCATGTTCGGCATGAAGGTGTTCCTCGAAACCTGGGTCCGCGTGCGCGAAGGCTGGTCGGATGACGAAGCGGCACTGAAGGCATTCGGGTACAGCGACTGAGCCAGCATGGGCGGTCCGCGACTTCCAGCATGATCCGCTACGCCGCCGAACCCGCCTTCGTCCTCCATGCCCGCGCCTGGCGCGAGACCAGCCTGCTGGTCGAGGTGTTGAGTCGCGAGCACGGTCGTGTCGGCCTGGTGGCGCGCGGCGTGCAGGGACCGAAGAAACACGTGCTGCGTGCGGCGCTGCAGCCGCTGCAGCACATCCGCTTCGATGGCGTGCAGCGCGGCGAACTCGCGCAGCTGTCGAACGCCGAAGCGATCGACGAGGCCCCGCGCCTGCAGGGCGAGGCAATGCTTGCCGGCTTCTATCTCAACGAGTTGATGCTGCGCCTCGCGCCGCGCCACGACGGCCATGGCGAGCTGTACGCGATCTACGGCGAGACGCGTGCGCGGCTGGCGCTGACCGACCTGACGCTGGCGTGGACGCTGCGGCGCTTCGAGCGCGACCTGCTGGAAGCGCTGGGGGTCGGCTTCGCCTGGGATTGCGACGGCGACGGCCGCGACATCGATCCGGCTGCGCGCTACGTGCTCGATGCCGAACACGGCCCGCGCCGCATGCTCGGCGATGCCGGCCGCGCCGGGCGCAGCGAAACCGCCACCGGGCGCGCACTCCTTGACCTCGGCGCCGACATCGAACCCTGTGCGGAAGACATGCCCGGCCTGCGTCGTGTCATGCGCGCACTGCTGCTGCTGCACCTCGGAGGGCGAGGCCTGAAATCCTGGGAGCTGATCGCGGCATTGCCCCGGCCATAGGCTGCGATTCACCGCACCGTTCGTTCGTGATGCAAGTTCGAGCGGTGCGCCGAAGCGTACGCTAGGACGAGATCGTTCCTGGCGACAGCGTGTCCTCCACTGCGTCCTCGAATCGGGTGAACGCATCGCGGCAAGTCGGTACATCGTGCAGTGCGGTGACCGTCGCCAGCATCCGGGCAGCGCCAACGAAACCGCAGGACGCCTGCAGCTTGTGCAGTTCCGCGCGCATCGCATCGACATCCGAACGCGAGAACGCATCGGCGACGCGCGTGCGCGTGGCGGGCAGTTCGCCCGCGAACAGATCGCGCATCGCAGCGACGTGAGCGGCATGGCCGTTCAGCGCGCGCAGTGCCGCGGCTTCGTCCCAGATCGGCGGCAATGCGGTATCGAAGACGTTGTCGAACGGAAATGTCGGTGGCGTTGACAGCCCCAGATGGCGGCGGACCACATCCTGCAATGCCGTCACGCCGAGCGGCTTGAGGATGACGGCTGCGAAGCCCATGCCGACCAGTGCGTCGTGCTCCTCGATGCGCGCGTCCGCGGTGTGCGCCAGCGCGGGCGTCGCCAGGCCCCGTGTCCGCCAGCGGGCCAGGAGTTCGCCGCCGGTGCCGTCGGGCAGGTTGGCATCGAACAGCCAGAGGGCATGGCCTGCATCGCGCAGTGGCTCAGCCTGGGCCAGTGACCCGGCAAGGTCCACGTGCGCCGGCAGGCCTTCGAGAGCCGCCTTCAGGAACGCGGCGCTGACCGGATCGTCTTCGAGCAGCAGCAGGCGGGGCAGGGCGGGATCGGCGTTCATCGCGCTTCGATTACTCTGGCATCCATGTCGCGCCGCATCTTACCCAACCCCGTGATCCGCACTGCCGCCGACAGACTCGTGGTGCGATGGTCGGGGGCGTTCGGCCTGCTGCTCGCCTTGCTGTTGGCCCTGCTTCCGCACGCGGCGCAGGCGCGCACAGCGACCGCAACGATCCAGCGCATCGGCACGGGCCTGGCGACGCTCGATGAGGTGCAGGTGCGGTTGACCTGGCCCGGTGACGCACCATCCGGGGTGCTCCGCGTCCGCGTCAGGCATCTGGTATCGCCCTCGCTCGGCTACGACTTCCGCGATCTCGACTGGCAATGCCCGCTCCAGCGTACGGGCGAGGGTGCGTGGCGCTGCGACGGCGAGCTGCGTGCAGGCCGAGGGCCGGCATTCCGCTTCGGCATCGATCTTGGCGTGGCACATACCGATGCCTGGTTGATGCGCGACGGTTCGCGCATCGACGTCCGTCGCCAGGCTGCCGCGCCCGACGACACCGGCATCGACCTGAGCCGCGTGCCTTTGGCCTGGACCCAGGCGCTGTTGTCGCAGGCGTGGTCCGACGCGCGCCTGACGCGAGGCCAAGGGGACGCCCGCCTGGTGGTCAGCGCGCCGGCTGCCGGACCGGTCCGCATCGCCGGACCGATGACGCTCCGCGCCGTGGGACTCGAAACGGCCGATGCGAGCATCGCCGCCGACAATCTCGGCGGCCGCTTCACTTTGGACATGCGCTTCGCCGACACCGCCACGCGCGTCGCTCTCGATGGTGCCCTGCAGGGCGGCGAACTGCTCGCGGCCGGCGCCTATGTCGCCTTGCCGCCAACACCGGTCGGGTTGCGTGTCTCGGCGATCGGGGATGCTGCTGGCTGGCGCCTGCCGGTGCTGCGCTGGGATGACGGTTCCGCCCTCCGCATCGACGGGTCCGCCGGCGTCGCACCCGATGGCACGCTGCGCGCACTCGATCTCGTGCTGGACAGTGCAGACATGTCCCCGGTCGCGGAGCGCTACCTGTCTGCCTGGCTGGGCAGCTTCGGCCTGGGCAAGTTGAAGCTCGGTGGTCGACTGAAGGCTCGCGTGGCGATGGTCGCTGGCGCGCTGCAGGGCATCGAGGCACGGTTCGACGACGCAACGGTGGACGAACCGGACGGGCGCTTCGCGTTCGAAGGACTCGAAGGCGACCTGCGTTTTTCTGCGGACGCGACTGCGGTCGAGAGCCTGATCGGCTGGCGCGGAGGGCGCTTGTACGGCCTCGATTTCGGTGCCGCGGCCTTGCCCTTGCGCAGTGCCGATGGCGTGGTCGAACTGCGCGAACCCGCATCGGTGCCGCTGGCCGGCGGCGCATTGCGCTTCGAGCGCTTCCGCCTCCAGCCGCCGCTGGGCGAGCGTCCGACACAGGCTGCGTTCGCGCTCGCCGTCGACGATCTCGATCTCGCCACGCTCGCGAAGACCATGGGATGGCCCGCGTTTCGCGGGACCCTGGCCGGTCGGATCCCCGATGCGCGCTATGCCGACGACCGGCTGGTGTTCGAGGGCGGGCTCGGCATGGATGTGTTCGACGGGCGGGTGGCGGTGACCTCGCTGGCGATGGAGAGACCGTTCGGCGTCGCGCCGACCTTGTCCGCCGATCTCACGCTCGACGATCTCGACCTGCTCGCCGTCACCGAAGTCTTCGATTTCGGCAGCATCAGCGGGCGACTGGACGGCAGCATCCGCGAGCTGCGCCTGGTCGACTGGACCGCCACCGCCTTCGATGCCGAACTGCACACCCAGCCACGGCGGGGTGTGAAGCAGCGCATCAGCCAGCGCGCGGTGCAGAACATTTCAAGCGTCGGCGACGCCTCGTTCGTGACGAGCCTGCAAGGCAAGCTGATCGGCCTGTTCGACGATTTCGGCTATCGGCGGATCGGCATCGCCTGCCGATTGCGCAACCAGGTGTGCGAGATGTCGGGACTCGATGGCGATCCAGGTTCCGGTTCCGGTTCAGGTCCGGGTGGATTTACTATCGTCCAGGGCGCGGGGATCCCGCGTTTGAACGTGGTGGGGTTCAACCGCCGTGTGGATTGGCCGACGCTCGTCGAGCGCGTGCAGGCGATCGGCAGCGGCGACCTCAAACCGGTGGTGGAATGATCCATCGTCAACTTTCTGGGAGAACGAAGATGTTCCGTTTGCTGGGTGCGTCCACCGTCGCTGCGCTGGCCTTGACCGCCTGCGTCACCATCAACGTGTATTTTCCCGCGGCCGAAGCCCGCGAGGCAGCGAAGGAGTTCGTCGAGAAGGTCCTTGACCAGGCCGCGCAGCCGGCCAAGCCCGAAGGTGGCGGTGGCGGCATGGCGATGGAACTCCCGCGCTTCGATCCGCTCATGCTCATCGGCATCGCCCCGGCCCACGCGCAGGGCCAGCCTGACTTCAACATCAAGACGCCGGCGATCACCGCGATCCAGGCGCGCATGGAGCAGCGTTTCGACAGCGCCCTGCGACCGCACTTCGACTCCGGCGCGCTCGGCTTCACCGAAGATGGTCTCGTCGTGGTCCGCGACGCCGCAGCGCTGCAGCTCAAGGACCGCGTGCCGGTCAACAACGCCGTCGCCGACGAGAACCGCGACCGCAAGGCCGTGTACCGCGAGATCGCGGTCGCCAATGGCCACCCGGAATGGGAAGGGCAGATCCGCACCGTGTTCGCCAAGCAGTGGGTCGACAGCGCCCGCGGCGGCTGGTGGTACCAGCGTGGCGGGGCGTGGAAGCAGAAATAAGCGCCCACTCCCTGTTGCCGCGACGCCCGCCCTCCGGCGGGCGTCGTCGCGTTGGGACATGAGACAATCTCCGGCTCGCCAGCTCGCAGATCCCACCCGTGGCCCGCAACCGCATCGACCAGACCCCGTTTCCCATCGACATCCTCGACCTGAGCCACGACGGCCGGGGTGTGGCCCGCTGGCCGGAGGGCTCGACGCATGCGGGCAAGGCGATCTTCGTGTCCGGCGCGTTGCCGGGTGAGCGGGTCATGGCGAAGCAGACCGCGAAGTCGCGGCACTTCGACGAGGCTGCGACGGTCGAGGTGCTGACGGCGTCGCCGGATCGCGTCGACGCGCGCTGCCCGCATTTCGGCACCTGCGGCGGCTGCGTGCTGCAGCACCTGGCCGAGGACAAGCAGATCCACGCCAAGCAGCAGGTCCTGCTCGACAACCTGCAGCGCATCGGCCATGTGCAGCCGGGCACCCTGTTGCCGCCGCTCACCGATGCGGCCTGGGGCTATCGACGCAAGGGCCGCCTGTCGGTGCGCCGCGTGGAGAAGAAGGACAAGACCCTGGTGGGCTTCCGTGAATCGGATCCGCGCTTCGTCGCGGATCTCGGCGAATGCCACACCGTCATTCCCCAGATCGGCATGAAGCTCGGCGCGATCTCGGCGCTGGTCGACGGCATGGACGCGCGCCGCGACATCCCGCAGATCGAATTCATCGCCGGCGACGCGACCGTGGCGCTGGTGTTCCGCCATCTCAATCCGCTGGGCGAGCGCGACCGCGATGCGCTGGTCGCGTTCGCGAAGGAACACGGCTTCGCGATCTTCCTGCAGCCCGGCGGCATCGATTCCGTGCATCCGCTGTGGCCGGAGCAGGTGCCGCTGTCGTTCTCGCTGCCGCAGTGGAACGTCGAGCTGAATTTCCGGCCGCTGGACTTCATCCAGGTCAATGCCGGCCTGAACCAGAAGATGATCGCGCGCACGCTGGAGCTGCTGGACGTGCAGCCCGAAGATCGCGTGCTCGATCTGTTCTGCGGCCTCGGCAATTTCACCCTGCCGCTGGCGCGCTTCGCGCGCGAGGTGGTGGGTGTCGAAGGCGAGACCGGGCTCGTCGCCCGCGCCCGCGAAAATGCCGTGCACAACGCGCTGGGCAACGTGCAGTTCCATGCGGCCGACCTGGCCCAGGATCTGTCCGGCCATGCGTGGATGAAGGCCGGGTTCGACCGCCTGCTGCTCGACCCGCCGCGCTCGGGTGCCGATGGCGTGCTGAAGCAACTGTCGCTGAAGGGCCTGAAGCGGATCGTCTACGTCAGCTGCCATCCCGGCTCGCTGGCGCGCGACGCCGGCTACCTGGTCAACGAGCGTGGCTGGACGCTCACCGCCGCCGGCGTGATGGACATGTTCCCGCACACCGCGCACGTCGAATCGATCGCGGTGTTCGAGCCGAAATGATGGCCTGAGGTCGCCGGCACCCGCTCAGGTCTGGCGCGACGCGTGTTCGTGCGCATGCGCCTCGATGGCCTGCGCATGCGCCGGATCGCGGGGCGTCGCCGTGGGCGCGTCGGCTTGGCCGCTGCTGGCCTCGATCGGCAGCACGCGGGCCTGTTCCAGGTCCACGCTGACGTGTACCGCGTTCGGTGCGTCGGGCACGGGATGGTTGATTGCGAACAATCGGTCGCCGTTCTGGCCGAGGCCGAACGACAGCCGCGACGGGTCGCCGAGCTGCTGCGCGAACGTGGTGTCGCTCGCCATCCTGGCGGTCAATGCAGCGGCGACATTGGCTTGTTCGGCGGGGGCCATCGCTGACTGCGCAGGCGCCAGTTCGGCCACGGCCTTGAGCGCGGCACCGAAGAGCGGGGCGTGCGGATGCGATGGGTCGTCGAGGCGCACCGGGTTGCCGGTCGCCACGGTCGGTGTCCTGCTGTCCATCTGCGCGGCTTCGGGGGGCGCATCGGCGCCGCGTTCGACATGTGATCCGCCGCCGCTGGCGGATCCCGTCGCCGTGGTGTCGTCGATCTTCTCGACCGGGCCGCGGGCGGTGCCGCCACCGCTGGCCTTGCCAGCGTCCGTGTCACCCTCAGTGCGGGCTGGGACATGGCTTCCGGCGCGTTCGCCCTCTGTCCGTTCGGCCTCGGCATGCGCGGCGTCGGTGCGTCGTGGTCCGCCGTGGCCATGTCGATGGTTGCGGTCGTGCGCCTGGTCCGCATTCTGGCGCCGACGGCCGCGGCCCCGGCGGCCACCCATGAGCATGCTGTCGTCTTCGTCGATGCCGTCGTCGTGGTGCTTGCGCGCGGCGATGATCCGGCGTTGTTCAGCGATGGGCAACTTGCGTTCGTGGGGCAACAGCATCGTGCCGCCGTCGCCGCCATTGTCGAATCCGAGCCCGTCGCTGCTGCCATCGCCGCCCGGGGTATCGAGCAGGTCCATCGACATGGAATCGCGATGTTCGGTCGGGCTCGCTGCATCGTTCGATGCAGACGGCTGGGCGCGGTCCTTCGGTGTCTCGCTGCGCATGGCATGTGTCCTGATTCATGGTGGACGATCGGCGTTCGTCGGTTTCGCGTGGCGGGCCGAGAATGTTAAAAATTCGCTAATGCCAAGCAACCGTTTTCATGCTAACACGCAAGGATGGCTTGCGACGACGGCCCGAAACCCGCCTGCCGGACGGGCTGACAGGCGGTGCGTCGCCGGAAACTGCGTCGAAATCGTCGGTTTCGTGCGGGAGAGGCGCAAGGAAGTTCTAGAATAGTCGGCCCGTATGCAGGACAGGACGCGAACCGAGCGTGGCCGTCGAAATCGAACGCAAATTCCTGGTGGTCGACGACCGCTGGCGCGAACAGGCCCATCAAGTGGTGCCGATGGCGCAGGGATACCTGAACGACCAGGCAGCAATGGACACCGGCGGCCAGCGCGCGTCGGTCCGCGTGCGCCTGGAGGGCGATGAAGCCCATCTCAACCTGAAGTCCCGCGAGCTGGGGCACACCCGGCAGGAATTCGACTACGTCATTCCGGTCGAGGACGCGCGTGCGCTGCTGGCGCTCTGCGTCGGGGGCCTCATCGACAAGCGCCGGCATCTGGTCGAGCACGGCGACCATCTCTGGGAAATCGACGAGTTCCTCGGCGACAACGCCGGCCTGGTGGTCGCGGAGATCGAGCTGTCGTCGGCCGACGAAGTCTTCGATCGACCCGACTGGCTCGGGGCCGAAGTGACCGACGCTTCGCGTTACTACAATCTCGCGTTGGCCTCGCGGCCGTATTCGCACTGGAGCGAGGACGAGCGCGCAGGCGCCGATGCCCGTTCGCAGGAGGCGACCGCCGGGTGACCGGCGGCGCATTCGGTACAGCGGCGGACGTCTGAACGTGCAGTCCAATCTTCTGCGGCTTCGGTCCCTGTCGTCGTCGGGACACGAGGCCCGCGACCCAGGGATGAGTCGCGGCCGGGACGGAAGCGGGTCCGTTCCGGCACACACGCATGCCGGCGCTGGCCGGTCCCGCTGCAGTGGCCTCCTCCGGGAACGGGGCGGGGTCGACCTTCACCCAAGAGAGTCTTCCCCATGCTCGTAATCGGCGTCGCCGGTACCGAACTCACCGCGCAGGAGCGCGACTGGCTGCAGCATGACGCCTGCGCCGGCGTGATCCTGTTCAAGCGCAACTTCGTTTCGAAGAGCCAGGTCGCGGAGCTGTCCGCGGCCATCCGCGAGGCTGCCGCGCGTCCGCAGCTGCTCTGCGTCGACCAGGAAGGTGGTCGCGTGCAGCGTTTCCAAGAGGGCTACAGCGCATTGCCGCCGCTGGAGGCCTTTGGTCGCTTGTACGCGCGCGACACGGCGCGTGCGCTGGCGCTGGCCGAAGAACATGCCTGGTTGATGGCCAGTGAAGTCCGTGCGACGGGCGTCGACCTGAGCTTCGCGCCGGTCGTCGACCTGGGGCGCGGCAACCTGGCGATCGGCAATCGCGCTTTCTCGACCGAGCCGCAGATCGTGTCCGAATTCACCCGTGCCTACGTGCGCGGCATGCACGCGGCAGGCATGGCTGCGACGATCAAGCATTTCCCCGGCCACGGCACGGTGCGTGAAGACACGCACTTCGATGTCGCGGTCGACAACCGCACGCTGGACGAAATGCGCGCGACCGATCTGGTGCCGTTCGTGGCCGGCATCGAAGCGAATGCCGAAGCCGTGATGCTTGCGCATGTGACCTATCCGCAGGTCGCGCCGGAGCCCGCAGGTTATTCGCCGTTCTGGATCGACACGATCCTGCGTCGCGAGATGGGCTTCCGTGGCGTGGTGTTCTCCGACGACATCGGCATGGCCGCTGCATTCTCCGCCGGCGGCATCAAGCAACGCATCGACGCGCACCTGGATGCCGGCTGCGACGTGGTGCTGGTCTGCCATCCGGAGCTGGTCGAGGAATCGCTTGATGCCGTGAAGGGCAGGGCGTTGAAGCAGGACATCTGCGCCAGCCTGATGGGGCGTGGCGAACAGGCCTGGGCGCCGCTGCTGGCCGATGCGCGCTACGCGCGAGCGCAGGCCGACCTGGCCGCCGACGTGGGGCCGCTGGCGTGACCGCGCCCACCCTGGCCGAAGTCTTGCCGGCCGCGGACGTCATCCATGACCGTGCTACGCTCGAAGCTGCGATCGTGCGCATGGCCGACGCCATCGCACCCGACTATGCGGAAGATGCGCAGCCGCCGTTGTTCATCACGGTGATGCACGGTGGCATGCCGTTCGCGGCGCAACTGGCGTTCGCGCTGGGCGAGCGCGGACTCGATCTCGAATTCGATTACCTGCACGCCACGCGCTATCGCGGCAACACGTCCGGCTCGGGACTCGCCTGGTTGCATCGGCCGGCCACGTCGATGCGCGATCGTCGCGTGCTGCTCGCCGATGACATCCTCGACGAAGGACATACGCTGCTTGCGGTGAAGCGCTGGTGCGAGGACCAGGGCGCTGCCGATGTGCGCGTTGCCGTGCTCGCGGTGAAGGTCCACGACCGCTGCGTCGAGGGCATCGAAGCCGATTATGTCGGCGTCGAAGTACCGGATCGCTACGTGTTCGGCTACGGCATGGATTACCGCGAGCAGGGACGCAACCTGCCCGCGATCTACGCGCTGAAGGATTGACGATGTCGATCGAAACGATGCCGACCGAATCCGTCGTGAACGATGACGCCATCGCATTGGCGATCATCGGCGGCACCGGTTTGTACAAGCTCGCCGATCTGCAGGATGTGCAGACGGTCCAGCCTGTCACTTCTTACGGGACGCCTTCCGGACCGGTGCGTATCGGTACATTCGCCAACAGGCGTGTTGCATTTCTTGCACGCCATGGCGAAGGGCATTCGGTGCCGCCGCACAAGGTGAACTACCGGGCGAACCTCGCGGCATTGAAGTCGATCGGCGCCACGCGCGTGCTCGCGCTGAATACCGTCGGCG
The DNA here is from genome assembly GCA_016789405.1 of Lysobacteraceae bacterium. Lineage (GTDB taxonomy): Bacteria > Pseudomonadota > Gammaproteobacteria > Xanthomonadales > Xanthomonadaceae > Lysobacter_I. The sequence continues at coordinate 124,207 of JAEUPQ010000004.1, read as the reverse complement.
GCATCACCGAGCGCTTCGGTCCGCGCGTGCTCGCCTGCCCGGATCAGATCATCGACTACACCTGGGGACGCATCTCGACGCTGTGCGAAGAGCCGGGCACCGACGTGCTTCACGTCGACTTCGGAGATCCGTATACCCCTGTTTTTCGCGGGGAAATCCTCCAGGCGGCGCTGCGTGCGAACATCGCGGTCGTCGATGGCGGATGCTATGGCGCGACCCAGGGGCCGCGCCTGGAAACCAAGGCGGAAATCGCGCGCATGCGTCGCGACGGCTGCGATCTGGTAGGCATGACCGGCATGCCGGAAGCGGGACTCGCCCGTGAACTCGGTCTCGATTACGCATGCCTCGCGATCATCGCGAACTGGGCTGCGGGCGCGGGTCCGGATCCCGACGAACAGATCACGCTGCAGGATGTGCTCGCCAATGTGGATGCTGCGAGCGCCGGTCTGGGACCGCTGCTGTCGGCGCTGCTCGCCTCGCGCTGATCGTCCCGCGCGTTGCGGCAGAACCTCATGACGATGAGGGATGGCGCCGTTGGTCGCAGTTCGACGCCGCTCTACTTGCACGACGGAAACGCTCAGGCATACTCGCCCCCGTGCGCACGCAGGAGTTGCGAACCGCACGCCACCGCATCCAATTCGAGGTCATCAGGAAGAACTATGCCGTACGGAACAGTCAAGTGGTTCAACGACGCCAAGGGATTTGGCTTTATTGCCCCCGAAGATGGCAGTGCCGATGTGTTCGTGCACTTTTCTGCGATCAACGCCAAGGGCTTCCGCAGCCTGCAGGAAGGTCAGCGCGTCAGCTATGACGTGACGACCGGACCGAAGGGCGCGCAGGCCGCTGGCGTGACCCCCGTCGCCTGACACCAGGCGACGCGCGACACCCCCAAGCCCCGCTTCGGCGGGGCTTTTTCGTGGGCATTCATGCGGGTGTGAACCATCGAGTGATCTGCATTGCGCAACGCCGCGTGCAGAAAGTTCATCGCCGGGTCTATGCTCTGGCGATCGCCAACGACAGGAAACGCCATGCCCGGAACGCATCGTGATGGAGCCCGCCGATGGCGGGCAGCATTGCTCCTGTCTGCGGTCGGCATGATCGCGATGCCGGCATGGGCCGCATGGCCGCCGCCACTCGCGCCGGCTGCGGAGCGCGCCGACGAGATCCATGTCGTCAAGCATCAGCGACGCATGGATCTGTTGCGCAAGGGCAAGGTGATCCGCAGCTACACCATCCGCCTCGGCGACCAGCCGCGTGGGCACAAGCGGCAGCAGGGCGATGAACGCACGCCGGAAGGTCGTTACACCATCACCTATCGCAATCCGAAAAGCGCGTTCCATCTTTCGCTGCGCATCTCCTATCCGAATGCAGCCGATCGCGCCCAGGCGCGCGCACGCGGCGTCGATCCGGGTGGTGACATCGTGATCCACGGCGGAACGCCGCCGGGCTACTGGCGCGACTGGACGGACGGCTGCATTGCGCTGATGGACAAGCAGATGGAAGAGGTGTGGTCGCTCGTGCCATCCGGCACGCCGATCGTGATCGATCCCTGACGCGCAAGTCGCATGGCCTTCGTCGCGCATGGTTTTCGTCGTGCAAGTGGATACAGCCATCGGCTGATCGGATGGGAGCAGGAATGTCCTCGAACGCATCATCGACCTTCGACACCCACGTCGTGTCGAACCAGCCGCCGGAATTCGGCGAACGCGACCTGTGGGGCGGCGACGCCGCGTTGCGCGATGCCGTGGTGCGCGAAGGTGCATCAGGCTTCGTGCCGCACCTGCACGCCTATGCGCGGATCTCAGGCGGCGATCTCTATCGACTGAGTTGGGATGCGCATCGCGATCGGCCTCGGCTTCGCACGCACGACCGATTCGGCGAGCGCATCGATCGCATCGAATTCCATCCCGCGTATCACGAGATCATGCGCACGGCGATCGCGAACGGCGTCGCCGGGTTATCCTGGTCGCCGCACAGCTGGTCGACGGCGATGCCTTTGGCCGGCAACGAAGGCGCGCATGTCGCGCGTGCTGCGTTGAGCTACCTGCATCACCAGGTCGAACCCGGCAGCAGTTGTCCGCTCACGATGACGCATGCCGCAGTGCCCGCGCTGCGTCGCGAACCCGCTTTGTCCGCATGGGCCGGGAAGGCCGCGACGCCGGCGTACGATCCGCGGGACGTGCCGATCACCGAGAAGGCGGGCATCACGCTCGGCATGGGCATGACGGAGAAGCAGGGTGGCAGCGACGTGCGCGCCAATCGCACGTCGGCCACGCCGCTGGGCGATGGGGATACGTATTCGCTGGTCGGCCACAAATGGTTCTTCTCCGCGCCGATGAGCGATGGCTTCCTCGTGCTCGCGCAGGCACCCGGTGGACTGAGTTGCTTCCTCATGCCGCGGTGCCTGCCGGAGGGCGACAGGAATGCGTTCCGGATCATGCGCCTCAAGGACAAACTGGGCGACTGGTCGAACGCGTCGTCCGAGGTCGAGTTCATCGGTGCGCGCGCCTGGCGCATCGGAGACGAAGGGCGTGGCGTGTCCGTTATCCTGGACATGGTGATGCTGACGCGCCTCGACTGCATGCTCGGTTCCGCAGCGGAAATGCGCATGGCGCTGCTACAGGCCTTGCATCACTGCCGGCATCGCGTCGTGTTCGGACATCGCCTGATCGAACAGCCGCTGATGCGCAACGTGCTCGCGGACCTGGCGCTGGAATCCGAGGCCGCGACGGCGTTCGCGCTGCGCGTCGCGGGTGCGGTCGATCGTGCCGCCCGCGATCCGCGCGAAGCCGGTTTCGCGCGGATCGCGACCGCCGTCGGCAAGTTCTGGATCTGCAAGCGCACCCCGGCCTTCGTCAACGAAGCGCAGGAGTGCCTCGGTGGCGCTGGATACGTCGAGGAATCACTGATGCCGCGACTGTATCGACAGGCGCCGCTCAATTCGATCTGGGAAGGCAGCGGCAACATCCAATGCCTGGATGTGCTGCGCGCGCTGCAGCGCGAGCCATCGTCGATCGCCGCGTTTCACGACGAACTTGCCGATGCCGGTGGCCGCGATGTGCATTTCGATGCATGGTCCGCACGATTGGTCGAGGACATCACAGCGACGTTGGCTGCCGACACGGTTGAAGTGCAGGCGGGCGCCCGCGTGCTGGTCGAACGGCTCGCGCTAGCGCTGCAAGCTGCAACACTGTTGCGCGGTGACAGCCCGTTGGCGGGAGATTTCTGTCGAAGCCGCCTCGGCGGCAGTCACGGCATCGCGTTTGGCACCCTGCCGGCGGGCTTCGATTTCGACCGCTGCCTTGATCGCGCGGATGACGCTGGCTGCTGATCGATGCTGCCGGGCATTGCTGCGCTGCACGATGCCCCATCGTCCAATGTCGTCGAATCAGCAGACGGCGCAGCATCGCCGCATCCAGCCAGGGAGTGCGGTGCATGAAACGTGCAGCAGTTTGCGTAGCGATGGTCCTGGGTCTGTTCCTGTCCTGCGGTTCGGCGCTGGCCGCCTGCGTCGACAACGTCGTGCTGGTGCATGGCAACACGGGCAAGCCGGCCGATTTCGACAACACGGTGGCGGAGCTGCAGCGGCGCGGCTACACCGCCGCGCAGATCTTCCGGCCGAACTGGGGCAGCAAGGCCTGCGCTGCGTGCAACGACCACAGCGGCAGCGAGGAAACGCCAGTCGAGAACGCACTCATCGATGCCATCGCCTTGTCGTGCACCGGGAAGGTCGACGTGATCGGTCATTCCATGGGCGCCACGCTGTCGGCGCGGGTGATCGACCGCATCGCGGCGCGCGGCTACGTCGACAGCTTCGTCGGCATCGCCGGTGCGTTCCGCGGTCTGTGGAGCTGCGGCAGCTATCCCTTCAACGTGGTCACCAGCACCTGCGGCTATTGGGGCCTGTCCGTTGGCAGCCCGCTGCTGGCCGGGTTGTCGGGAAAGCGCTTCGGCACGCGCATGTATTCGATCAAGTCCTGGAGCGACCAGGTGGTCTGCGCGACCGGGGTCTGCACGGTCGGCGGGGTCCACAGCTCCCAGATCGCGGGTGAGAACGCGACGCACACTTTCGTCACCGGGCATTTCGGCCTGTTGACGGGAACCGCGTCCACCCAGGCCGACCTGATCCGCTGATCGGCCGCGATGTTGCGCCCTCCGGGTCGGTCCGGAGGGCTGCCGGTACGGCATCCGGTTGATTTTCGACGGCTTTCTGGCGGGAAAGGGGGCGGCTGCGGTAGTCTTGGCGGTTCTCCCACGCGCCAGAAGCCACCGTGTCCGCCGAGCCCGTTGCCACTGAGCCCACTCAGTATTCGCCCCAGTCCGTCGAAGCCGCCGCCCAGTCCTTCTGGCGCGAGTCACGCGCCTTCGAGGTCAAGGAGCTAGCGGACAAGCCGAAGTTCTTCTGCCTGTCGATGCTGCCGTACCCCTCGGGCGCGCTGCACATGGGGCACGTGCGCAACTACACCATCGGCGACGTCATCAGCCGCTACAAGCGCATGACCGGCCACAACGTACTGCAGCCGATGGGCTGGGACGCGTTCGGCCTGCCGGCCGAGAACGCCGCGATCAAGAACAAGACCGCGCCGGCCGCCTGGACCTACGCCAACATCGAGCACATGCGCGGCCAGCTGCAGTCGCTGGGTTATGCCATCGACTGGTCGCGCGAGTTCGCGACCTGCCGCCCGGACTACTATGTCCACGAGCAGCGCATGTTCACCCGTCTGATGAAGAAGGGGCTGGTCTATCGCCGCAACTCGGTGGTGAACTGGGACCCGGTCGACCAGACCGTGCTGGCGAACGAGCAGGTCATCGATGGCCGCGGCTGGCGTTCCGGCGCGCTGGTCGAGAAGCGCGAGATTCCGCAGTGGTTCCTGAAGATCACCGCCTACGCGCAGGAGCTGCTGGACGGCCTCGACGCGCTGCCGGGCTGGCCGGACTCGGTCAAGACCATGCAGCGCAACTGGATCGGCCGCAGCGAAGGCCTGGAGATCCAGTTCCGCGTCGATGGCGAAGCCGAGCCCCTGACCGTCTACACCACCCGCCCCGACACCTTGATGGGCGTGACCTTCATCAGCGTGGCCGGCGAGCATCCCCTGGCGCGCAAGGCCGCCGAATCCAATCCCGAGCTGGCCGCGTTCCTGGCCGAACTGCGCCAGGGCGGCGTGTCCGAAGCCGAACTGGAAACCCAGGAAAAGCGCGGCATGGCCACCGGTCTGTGGGCGATCCACCCGGTGACCGGCGAAGACGTCCCGATCTATGTCGCCAATTTCGTCCTGATGGGCTACGGCACCGGCGCGGTGATGGCGGTGCCGGCGCACGACCAGCGCGACTGGGAATTCGCCAAGGCCTACGGGTTGCCGGTGAAGCCGGTGATCGTGCCGGCCTCGGTGCGCGATGCGCTGGCCGAAATCTCCTCGCATCTCGCGGGTCACGACGACCCGATGGCGGTCGCGCTGGGCGCGCACGCGCCGGTGGACGTGGTGGAAGTCGACGCCGCGGTTGCCGTCGTGCGCGAGTATTTCGAAGGCATCGAGCAGCGCGCGGCGCATACCGAGCGCGGCCTGCTGATCAATTCCGGCGACTACGACGGCCTCGATTTCGACGGCGCGCTCGACGCGCTGGCCGCGCGCTTCGAAGCCGAGGGCAAGGGTGCGCGCAAGGTCAATTTCCGCCTGCGCGACTGGGGCGTGAGCCGCCAGCGCTACTGGGGCTGCCCGATCCCGGTGATCTACTGCCCGACCTGCGATGCGGTGCCGGTGCCCGAAGACCAGTTGCCCGTGCTGCTGCCGGAGGACGTGCAGGACGCCTTCGCCGCCGGCGTGGTGCTGTCGCCGATCAAGGCCGACCCGAACTGGCGCAAGACCACCTGCCCGCAGTGCGGCGGCCCGGCCGAGCGCGAAACCGATACCTTCGACACCTTCATGGAGTCGAGCTGGTACTACGCCCGCTACACCTCGCCGGGCGCGGCCGACATGGTCGACGAGCGCGCGAAGTACTGGACGCCGGTCGACCAGTACATCGGCGGCATCGAGCACGCGATCCTGCACCTGCTGTACTTCCGCTTCTACCACAAGCTGCTGCGCGACGAAGGCCTGGTGGCCAGCGACGAACCGGCGGTGAACCTGCTGTGCCAGGGCATGGTGATCGCGGAGACGTTCTATCGCGAGAATCCCGGTGCGCCGCACGACTGGTTCAATCCGGCCGACGTGGACGTCCAGCGCGACGACAAGGGCCGTATCGTCGGCGCGACCTTGCGCGCGGACGGCCAGCCGGTGCAGATCGGTGCCGTCGAGAAGATGGCCAAGTCGAAGAACAACGGTGTCGATCCGCAGGCGATGGTTGGCAAGTTCGGCGCGGACACCGTGCGCCTGTTCTCGATGTTCGCCGCGCCGCCGGAGCAGTCGCTGGAGTGGAACGAGGCCGGCGTCGAGGGCATGTCGCGCTTCCTGCGCCGATTCTGGCGGGAAGTGACCACGCACGCGTCGCAGCCGGACCATCCGGAAGTGGATGCCGCCGCGCTGGATGCCGCGCAGAAGACCATGCGCCGCCAGCTGCACGAGGCGATCCAGAAGGTCGGCGACGACTACGGCCGTCGCCACAGCTTCAACACCGCGATCGCGGCGCTGATGGAACTGCTCAACCACGTCTCGCGTTTCGACGACATGAGCGACCAGGGCCGCGCGGTGCGCCACGAGACGCTGCAGGCGATGGTGCTGCTTTTGAACCCTGTGACGCCGCATGTCTGCCACCACCTGTGGCAGGTGCTGGGCAATGCCGAAACGCTGCTGGAGGACGTGCCGTTCCCGCAGGCCGATCCCGCCGCGCTCGTGCGCGACGCGGTGACGCTGGCGGTGCAGGTCAACGGCAAGCTGCGCGGCACGATCGACGTTGGCGTGCAGACGCCGAAGGACGAGATCGAAGCCCTGGCGCTCGCCGAGCCCAACGTCGCCAGGTTCATGGAAGGCATGGCCGTGAAGAAGGTCATCGTCGTGCCCGGCAAGATCGTGAACATCGTGGCGGGGTGAACGCCGCTTGCATCCGGTGGGCATCCTGCCCGCCGGTCGGCTTGCCCCCCGCGCGCACCTCCCTCAGACTCCGCCCATGACCAGACTCCGCATCGCCCTCGGCCTCCTGCTTGCCCTGTCCACTGCCGGTTGCGGCTTCCATCTGCGCAATGCGCTGGAGCTGCCGACCGACCTCGGTCCGGTGGCCGTGACCGCACAGGATCCCTACAGCCCGCTCGCCTCGTCGCTGGCACGCGCGCTGGAACGTGCCGGGGCGGTGCCTGCCACCACGACCGACCAGGCGACGAAGCTCGAGGTGCTGTCGGAGAAATGGGTCGACATCCCGATCGCGGTCGATACGCTGGGCCGGGCCCAGGAATACAGCCTGCGCTACGCCGTGGTGTTCCGGCTGCGTCGCGGCGACGACAGCGTGGTCGTGCCGCAGCAGGCGGTGGAGTTGTCCCGCGACTACATCGCACCGCCGAACGACTCCGTGGGCAGCGGCAGCGAGCGCGAATTGCTGGTCGGCGAGATGCGCCGTGAAATGAGCGCCTCGATCCTGCGCCGCATCGAAGCCGCGCTGCGTGGCTCCACTGCGGCGGGGTCGCGCTCCTGATCCGCCGGTCGCGGCCCCGTCGCGCGGCCACGCCATGGAACTGACCCCCGAACGCCTGATCGCGCAGTTGCCGAACGAGCCGCTGCGTCCCGTCTACCTGATCGCGGGTCCGGAGCCGCTGCGCGTGCTCGAGGCCGCCGACGCGGTGCGTGCGCAGGCGCGTGCCGAGGGCATCGACGAGCGCGAAGTCTTCGATGCCGACGGTCGCGACACCGACTGGAACCGTCTGGTGCAGAACTTCGGCGCGATGAGCCTGTTTGCGTCGCGTCGGCTGATCGAAGTGCGCATGCCTTCGGCCAAGCCGGGCAAGGAAGGCGCCGAAGTCATCTCCGAGTTCTGCGCACAGGCGCCGCAGGACGTGGTGCTGCTGATCACCGGCGACGACTGGAGCCGGCAGCACGGCGGCAAATGGAGCGAGGCCGTGGCCCGCGTCGGTCACCATGCCATCGCCTGGACGCTGAAGCCGCACGAATTGACCGAATGGGTCGAGCGCCGCCTCCGCGCGCGCGGGCTGCGTGCCGATCGCGATGCGGTCGAGCGTCTGGTGGAGCGCGTCGAAGGCAATCTCCTTGCCGCAGGACAGGAAATCGACAAGCTGGCGCTGCTGTCCGATGGCCAGCCGATCGACCTGGCGCGGATGGAATCCTATGTCGCCGACGCCGCGCGCTTCGACATCTTCCGCCTCCTCGATGCCGCGCTGAACGGGCAGGGCGCGCATGCGCTGCGCATGCTCCACGGCCTGCGTGCCGAAGGCGAGGCGGTGCCGGCGCTGATGGGCATGCTGGTGATGGAACTGCAGCGCGTCGCCGCGCTTGCGCGGGTCAGCGCCAAGGGCGGGAATCTCGCCAACGAATTCAAGGCGCAGCGGGTGTGGGACTCGAAGCAGGCCGTGTACCGGCGTGCGTTGCAACGCCACGATGCCGCGCGCTGGGAAGCGCTGCTCGCGGAAGCCGGCAAGGTCGACCGCATCGCCAAGGGTCGCCCGCGCATCGGCGAGGAGCCCGCGGATGCCTGGCTGGCCCTGGAACGCCTGCTGCTGGCGATGGCTGAGCAGCGCGGCATGCAGTTGCTCGCGAAGCGGGCGGGCGGCTGATGTTGCCCGGCACGCCCTTGCCGAAGCCGCTCCGCGTGTTCTACGGCGGCACCTTCGATCCCGTGCACAACGGGCATCTGGCCATCGCACGCGCCGCCCGCGAGGCGCTGGGCACCACGATCTGGATGATGCCCGCCGCCGATCCCCCGCACCGCGACGTGCCGGGGGCGAACGCCCGGGATCGTGCGGCGATGCTCGATCTCGCCATCGAAGGCCAGGCCGGCCTGCGCGTGGATCGCCGCGAACTGGACCGCGCGGCGAACAGCGACGCGCCCAGCTACACCATCGACACGCTGCGCGAACTGCGCGCGAAATTCGGCGAAGACGCACCGATCGCCTTCGTCGTCGGTGCCGACAGCCTGCACGGTCTGTCGACCTGGAAGGAACCCCAGGCGCTGGTCGAAGGCGCCCATTGGGTCGTCGCCGAACGCCCGGGCAGTGCGCTCGACGAGCACCTGCCGCCGGCCTCGGCGCGACTGGTGTCCGGCCGCTGGACGCTGGACGCGAACGCCTTGCGCACCGCGCCCGGGGGCAAGGTGCTGCGCCTGCGCCAGCCGCTGCATCCGGAATCCGCAACCCAGATCCGCCGGCGGATCGCCGCCGGCGAAACCTGGCATCACCTGCTGCCCTTGCCGGTGGCGCGCTACATCGTCGAGCGCGGCCTGTACGGCGCCACGCCGATCGTCCTGCCGCCTGCGCCGCCCCGGTAGCGTGCCGTCCGTCGCCACCGGCCGGGTCGCCAGCGGCCATCGCCTATAATCCGACCAGTTTCCGCGAGGATCGCTCTTGAGCAAAAGCAACAACGCGCACGTCATCAAGACCGTGCTGCCCAAACCCGCCCCTTCGGTCGACGCCATGCTCCAGCAGGTGCGCGCCGGCGTCGAAGACCTGAAGGCCAAGGATGTCGTCGAGATCGACGTCCGCGGCAAGACCAGTGTCTGCGACTACATCGTCGTCGCCTCCGGCACCTCCACGCGCCACGTGAAGTCGATCGCCGACGAAGTCGTGCGCAAGGTCAAGGACCTCGATGTCCTGCCGCTGGGCGTGGAAGGCGAGCGCGAAGCGGAATGGGTGCTCGTCGACCTGGGCGACGTGGTGGTCCACGTCATGCTGCCGCGCGTGCGCGAGTTCTACGCGCTTGAGCGGCTGTGGACGGTGGGCGACCAGCCGCCGGACAGCGACGTCGACGGCTGAGCCGGCGTACAGGGCCCGGCATCGCATGCAACGCAGCCACGTCACCACCGCGCTGGAGCTGCCCGGGCAGCCGGTCCTGCGCAATTTCGGCGTCGTGCGTGGCCTGACCGTGCGTTCGCGCTCGGTCGTCGGCAATTTCCTGGCCGGCATCCAGACCATCTTCGGCGGCGATATCAGCCTGTATCGCGAACTGTGCGAACAGGCGCGCCGCGATGCATTCGACCAGATGTGTCGCGAAGCCGACCGCATGGGCGCCAATGCCATCATCGGCGTGCGTTACGACGCCACCGAGGTGATGGCAGGCGTCACCGAAGTCCTCTGCTACGGCACTGCGGTGCGCGTCGGCGATCCGCCGACGGCAGAGGCCTGAAGCCTCATCCGAAGCCTCGGCCACCACGGGCCGCGCGTCCCTGCGCGACCCGCCGGCATCGTGCCGGCAATCCAATCGCGAACTCTCAGAGCGGGCCCTTCCACCAGGGGCCGGTGATCGCCAGCGTGATGCCAGGCGACTGCAGGTTGACGAACAGGGTGCGGCCGAACGGATCCCAGCACGCGCCGCAGAATTCGCTGTCGCGATAGTCGCCCTCGGCGACGGTCTTGCCCGCATCCGCGATCTGCGCGGCCGTCAGTTCGACATCGTTCTTCGCGAAGTGGAAGCATTGGCCGTCGCGGGTCAGGCCGACAAGGCGCGAGCCGTTGCCTGCTGCATCCGGGCTTTCGCCGCCGTCTTCGCAGAGCACCACGCCACCGCGCGGGCTGATGGTGATGTTGTCGGGATTGTTCGCCGCGAGCTGGTTGCCGCTCACGAACAACGCGGTCATGCGCATCTGCGCCAGGTCCAGCACCCACACGGAACCTTCGCCGCGACCGCGACGGCCGCGTTCGTCCACGCCGGTGCTGGTGTCGACGATGAACATCCTGCCGTGCGCATACCAGATGCCTTCACCGCGGCTCATGCGCAGCGCGCCTGAACTCCAGGCCTGCGCGAACGGGCCGCTCAGGGTTTCGCCGGCGGAAATGTCGGGGAAGCCTGCGGGTGCAGCGAAGCTGTCGAGATCCGGATCGGGGATGTCCACCCACTCCAGCGCGTAGCTGTCGCCGATCGACGCGACGATCAGGTCGGCGTTGGCCTTGCCCTTCACGCGCGCCGCCTGCAGCCGGCCGCCGCGTTCCAGCGCGCCCGGGCGCGGACGGCGATCGTGCGGGATGTAGCGGTACAGGCCGGACTTGTTGCGATCGTCCTCGGTGAGATAGACGATGCCGGTGCTCGGATCGATCGCAACGGCCTCATGACTGAAGCGGCCCATGCCGACGATGGGCGTCGGGCGGGTGAGTTCGGCGCGCGGGTTCACTTCGAACACGTAGCCATGCTTGCGACCCGTCGACGAGACCGCATTGGTCTTGATCTCCTCGCAGCTCAACCAGGTGCCCCACGGCGTCGGTCCGCCGGCGCAATTGACCAGCGTGCCGCCGAGGCTGGCTTCGGCGCCCAGCCATTCGCCATCGCGATACCACAGGTTGGTGGTGCCGCCACCGGAGAGCGCGCCGTTGCCGCCGCCGATGTCGCCGCGGTCATAGATCGCGGGCGCCTGGATCTGCGTGCCGGCACCGCGTTCGTGGTTGCGCACCAGCACCAATGCCGGGCCGCGCCCCTTGCAGATGCCGGGATGGTCGAACTGGAAGCCGAATCGGCCCATGCCGCGCATCGTCGCCATGCCGTCGTGGCGATCCGGTGTCGGCTGTCCATCGGTCATGCGGTCGCCGCTCCAGCCGTAGCTGGCGTAGCGGAAGCCCGGCGGCAGCTGCAGCAGCGGCAGCCCGGTGCTGTCGTCCTTTACCGGTGCGAGCGGGCCATAGGGATTGGGGATCGGGGCGAGGCGGGTCGGGTCGCCCAGGCTGCGGGCTTCGGCCTGCCGGGTATGCAGTGCGCCGAGCGCGCCGGTGGCGCCGAGCGCCATCGCGGCCGCTGAGCCTTTCACGAGGTTGCGGCGTAGTTCGTCGATCGTGTTCATCAGTCGTCCTGGCGTGATGCGGGGGAGCCCGCACGCTAGGCGACGCGTGTCACCGTCACGTGACGGCGACGTGACAGCAGGTGTCATCGACGCGATTCAAGGCCATTCGGCGTCGTTCGAGGTCATCCCAGAACGACAGGGGCCAGCCATTCGCCGGCCAGGGTGATCGCAACGATGCCGAACAGGTTCAGCCACAGGCCCACGCGGATCATCTGTCGCATCTTCACCGCGCCCGTGCCGTAGGCGATCGCATTCGGTGCGGTGCCTGCCGGCATCATGAAGGCGAGGCTCGCCGACATCGAGGCGCAGAACACCAGGACGAGCGGCGGCAATCCCGTGGCGACCGACACCGCGCCGACGACCGGCAGGAACGCGGCGAGCGTGGCGACATTGGACATGAATTCCGAGGCGAACACGGTCAGCGCCGCCAGCAGCAACAGCACCAGGATCGGCGGCAGCGTGCGCATGCCCGACAGCGCATCGCCGAGCCAGGTGCTGACGCCGTGTGCCTCCATCGCAGCAGCCACGCTGAGCCCGCCGCCGAACAGCAGGGCCACGCCCCACGGAATCCGTTCGGCCGTTTTCCAGTCCAGCAGTCGACGCGAAGGATGTGCGGCATCCCCGGACGACGTCGCGAACAGCACCAGTGCGCCGGCGATCGCGATCACCGTGTCGTTCAGCCCGGACAGCCCCTCGATCTTCTTCAGCAGCGGCGCGAACATCCACGCGAGCGCGACCAACGCAAACACCGCCAGCACGCGCCGCTCGGGCGTCGTCATCGGACCCAGCGCGCGGCGGCGCGCGTCGAGCAGGTCCGTCACGTCCCTGCTGGATTGCCGTCCGCGCAGCGGCCGCGACAGCAGCCACCAGCAGGCCAGCAGCATCACCACCATCAGCGGCAGCGCGATGATCATCCATTGCGCGAATCCGAGGTCGAGGCCTTCCTTGCGCAGGTAGCCCATCGCGACGAGGTTGGTCGGCGATCCCACCGGCGTGCCGATGCCGCCGATCGAGGCGCCATAGGCGACCATCAGCACCAATGCGGCGGTGAGTGGCGCGGCCTGTTCGCGGTCGTGGCCGCTGGAGTGCGCGATCGCCTGCGCCACGCCCACGGCCATCGGCACCAGCATCATCGTGGTCGCGGTGTTCGAGATCCACATCGACAGCACGCAGGCGGCCAATGCGAAGCTGCCGACCAGCGCTACAGGGCGCGTGCCCACCGCCGCGATCATCGCCAGTGCGATGCGTTCGTGCAGCCGCCAGTGTTCGATCGCCACGGCGATGATGAAGCCGCCGATGAACAGGAAGACGATCGGATCGGCGTAGGCGCCGGTGGCCTGCGCCATCGGCACGATCCCGCACAGCGGCAGCCATACCATCGGCAGCAGCGACGTGGCGGCGATCGGCACCGGTTCCGTCACCCACCAGACGACCATCCAGACGAGCAAGGCCAGCGTCTGCCAGCCCGGTGTCGGCAGTCCTTCCGGGGCCTCCAGCAGAAGCATCAGCACGGCCAGCGCGGGGCCGAGCACGGCGCCGATCTTCGCCCCCAGCGGACCGATGCCGGTGGCTTCCACAGGGGCGGGCGACGAAGTCTGGGCTGCGTCGGTCATCGGCGTGCGGCATCCCTGTGCAGTGGTCCGGGCATGGTACAGGCGCCCGCGTCCCGTCCGCCGCCCGCGCCGCGGGCGGTCGTCGCCGCTACCATGCGCCGATGAAAGCCCGCCTCATCGCCGTCGGAGAGCGCGCCCCGTCCTGGGTCGCGGAAGGATTCACCGAATACCGCAAGCGCCTGTCGCACTGGCTGCCGCTGGACCTGGTCGAGATCGAGCCCGGCCTGCGCGGCAAAGGTCGCGATGCCGCACGCGCGACCGCCGACGAAGGTGCGCGCGTGCTCGCAGCGTTGCCGAAGTCGGCGCACGTGGTCGCCCTGGATGGTCGCGGGCGGATGCACAGCTCGGAACACCTCGCGCAGCGGCTGGAGCACTGGCGCAACGGTGGCCGGGACCTCGCGTTCCTGATCGGCGGGCCCGAAGGGCATGCGCCGGAGGTGACCGCGCGTGCCGACGAGCTCTGGTCGCTCGGCCCTTTGACCCTGCCGCACATGCTCGTGCGGCTGGTGCTGGCCGAACAGCTGTATCGCGCGGCCGCCATGCTGGCGAACCATCCCTACCACCGCGCCTGAGCGTTGCGAGTCGGCGTGAGCGGATGGCAGTGCATCACCGTGGCCATGTCAGGCATGAAAACGTGATTTTCATCGCGCCTTTGCTGTGATCCGGACGGCGTGCTCCCGGCCGGTCGTCAATTTGTCCCGGCCAAAGCGACGGGGATCACGGTTTTCATCGCCGCACGCTGGCTTCATGCGCCCGTTGCTGCGCTGCCGCAGCAGTTCCAGAACCGCCTGACGGATCGCCCCCGCGACCCGCCAGTGCTCCCTGTTCCGAGCGAGATCCGGGCGCGAGCTGCCACGCGACCCGGGCGAGAGGTGATCCCATGTTCCAGTGTCCCGCCATGTACTCGACCGCGTCGCCTTCCCGCTTTGTCGGTCTGTTCCGCGCGAGCCTGCACCGTCCGGCCCTGGTCGGCCTGATGGCGAGCGCCTTGACGCTCAGTGCCTGCACGGCCGATTCCTCGGCAAAGTCCATGGTCGAAGCTTCGGCAGCGGCCCAGTCGTCGCCCGCCGAGAGCACTGACTCCGTGCGTCCGCGCCCGCAGCCCTGGGCCGTCCGTCCGGTCGCCGCCGCACCGCCCAGTCCGCAGGCCGACATGCAACAACTGGCCGCCGCGCTGGGTCCGCGCGTCTCGAGGCCGTTGATGCCTGCCGCCGAGTTGCACGGTGTCATGGAGGTCCGCCTGCATCCGATCGAAGGCATCGCCGCGGGCAGCGAACAGCTCATCACCTTCGGCGTGCCGTTCCCGCGCGGTTCGATCACCCAGGCCGGGCTGTCGAAAGTCCGCGTGCTGGATTCGCGCAACCAGGAAATTCCGGCGTTCGTCGAACAGCTGACGCCCTGGCGACACATCAACAATGCATCGCTCGACAACACCTCGGTGCGCGTCGCGCGCGTGCAGATCCGTCGCAGCCTGGCCGTGGTCCATCCGAATGCCGAGACCATCCGCATCGAATGGGGGTTGGCCGACCGCACGCAGTCGCGTCCCTCGCTGGAGAATCCGCGCAACGGCTGGCAGGCCGTGACCTCGGGCAGCTTCATCGCGGGCGATGGCGTCTCCGAGCCGCGCGTCTATGCGGTGCTGTCGTCGGCGGTGCTGAGCAAGGGCATGCTGCGACTCGGCCCGATGCGTCCCTTCCACCAGGACATCCCGGCGACTCGCGACGATCCCGCGGTGATGGACGCCACCGAGCACTATCCCGAGTATCGGGAACAGATGTACGCCTCGAAGAATTTCTTCTATGCGCACATCAACGAAGACGACGTCCGCGTCACCACCGCCAACCAGACGCCCTACAAGGCCGCGGAAGGCGAGCCCTGGCTGTACGACCGCGTGTCCGCGTTCTACAACCTGTATTTCCGCAGCGGATCCTTCAAGGTGCTGCGCGAATCGGTACGCGCTGGCGAGTACTACCG
Organism: Lysobacteraceae bacterium; assembly: GCA_016789405.1. Lineage (GTDB taxonomy): Bacteria > Pseudomonadota > Gammaproteobacteria > Xanthomonadales > Xanthomonadaceae > Lysobacter_I. Next base: position 108,701 of record JAEUPQ010000004.1, on the reverse strand, counting down.
CGTGAACCTCTACCCGGATGGCACCACCCCGAACAGCGCGGTCGGCACCTTCCGCCTCAAGAATCCCAATCCCTCCGGCTACATCGGTGCGAACGGCGCGATGTACAGCTATTCCGAAGGATTGGCGTATTCGCACTGGACCACCGGCGACGATCTCGCGAAGGACGGCGCGCGCCTCGCGGCCAAGGCGCAGCAGGACGCCAACGACGAACCGGATCGCTGGTCGCCGACCAGCAGCTATACCGAGCGCCACGTCGGCATCAAGCTGTCGGGCCTGGTCGTCGGCTACGAACTGTTCGGCGACGTGCCGTACAAGGCCGGTGCGACGCTGACCTACCGCGAGCGCGTGCTCACGCTCACCAACAATCTGATCTGGCACCAGAACGGCGCCGGCGGTGCCTTGCCAGCGAACCGCGTCGACGGCGGCCTGTGGAAGTACGGCGGGCAGGAAGGCAACGGCCCCAGCGGCAGTCTGCTGGTGAGCTTCTGGCAGACGCCGTACGTGATCGACCCGATGGTCCGTGCCTACGTGCTGACCGACAACGCCGAGATCGCGCACTTCATCCGCCGTACCGGCAACGCGCTCAAGTACGGCGCGAAGTCCTACACGCCGGCACAGCGCGACGTGTACACGAACGTGCCGGAGAACCTGCGCCTGGTCGACTACGTGACCCTGATCGACGGCTCGACCTATGCCGCCGACGGTGCGGGTCCGGAGCACGCGCTCTCGGTTGCGGGCGCGATGGCCTGGGCCTACTACTTCAGCCGCCTCACCGGCCAGCCCGATGCGACGCTCGCCGATGCCGCCAACGAGCTGTATCGCACCTACGACTACGAAACCAACGAGTGGACGCGCCCGGGCGGTCCGGCCAGCGGCCTGAGCGCGTATCGCAATTCCCCGTGGCGCCGCTACAACTGGACCTACAAGACCAGCGGCGGACTGTCGTGGTGCCTGTCCGACGTGCGCTGGATGGCCGACTGACGACCCTCCAGCGCACCATGCCCTGACCGTCGCGCCCGTCAGGGCGCGGCGTGGCGCGGGTAGTCGGTGTAGCCCTTCGCATCCCAGGTGTAGAAGGTCGCGCGGTCCGGTTCCGCCAGGGGCGCGCCGTCGCGGATGCGCTCGGGCAGGTCGGGGTTGGCGATGAAGGGTGCGCCGAAGGCCACTGCGTCGAGCTTGCCCCCGGCGATCGCCGCGTCGGCTTCTGCCGCGTCGTAGCCCATGTTGCCGATCAGCACGCCGTCGAAGGCTTCGCGTGCCGGCGTCATCACGTCGCCGGTCTGCTGGCCGAGGAAGTCGCCGCGCATCACGTGCCAGTAGGCCAGGTCGAAGTCGTTGAGGCGCTTGCCCAGCCAGCGCACCAGACCCACGGGGTCGCTGTCGCGCATGTCGTTGTAGCTGTTGAGCGGCGACACGCGCAGGCCCACGCGGCCGCTGCCCCACACGCCGCACACGGCTTCCAGCACCTCCAGCGTCAGCCGCGCGCGGTTCGCGATGTCGCCGCCGTACGGGCCGCTGCGGCGGTTGCTGCCGTCGCGCAGGAACTCGTCCAGCAGGTAGCCGTTGGCGCCATGCACTTCCACGCCATCGAAGCCCGCCGCCTTCGCGTTGCGCGCCGCGTGTGCGAAGCCTTCGACGATCCCGGGCAGTTCCGCGTCGTCGAGCGCGCGCGGCACGACATAGTCGACCTTGCCCTTCGGCGTGTAGACCTGGTCGTTCTCGATCCGCAGCGCGCTGGGCGCGACCGGCTGCGCACCGTCGTTGAGGTCCGGATGGCAGGCCCGTCCGCCGTGCCAGATCTGCAGGGCGATCCTGCCGCCCGCGGCGTGCACGGCGTCGGTGACGCGCTTCCAGCCGGCGACCTGCGCTTCGCTGTGGATGCCCGGCTCGCGCCAGAAGGCGGAGTTGCCGGGCATGGCCATGGTGGCCTCGGCGATGATCAGACCGGCGCTGGCGCGCTGGGCGTAGTACTTGGCAATCAGCGCCCCCGGCACATGTTCGTCTTCGGCCCGGCAGCGGGTGAGCGGTGCCATCAGGATGCGATTGGGCAGATGCAGATCGCCTGCCTCGAGGGGCGTGAACAAGGACGTCATCGAATCATTCCGTGGGAGGGAGGGGAAGGATTGTGAGTGTCTCAGGCAACGATTCGCGTATCCATGTCTTATTGGCGGCAAAAATGGAACGTAGATCCGCGCCGGTTCGGACAAAAAAATGCCGCCGGCCTTGCGACCGGCGGCGAATACGCCGAGGGGCTCTCACTTCGTCACACACACGCAGGAGCGGGGTGCGGCAGCGTTGCGATGCAACGTCAGCCGCGGGTCAGGGTGAAACTCACCGGGACGATGCCGTAGACCTGGATCGCCTGGCCGTCCTTGATCGCCGGCTTGAACTTCCACTTGCGCAGCACCTGGCGGCGCGCGGCGTCGTCGAGCTTGCGATGCCCGCTGCTGCGATCGATCTCGACCGACAGGGGCGAGCCGTCCACGTCCACCAGCACCTTCAGCATCACGGTGCCTTCCAGCTCCCGCGCTAGTGCTTCAGGCGGATAGGACGGTGCCGGTGCCGAGGCGTATTCGAGCCGCGTGCTGGGCTGCGGGCCCGGATCCGGCGGGCCGACGGGGCCGGTGTCGATCACCGGATCGGCAGTCGGCACGTATTCGGTGCCGCCGTCGACCACCGGCTCTTCGGTCTGGGTCAGCACCTGCGTCTGCGGTTGGGTGCGGACCGGCTGCGTTGGCGTCGTCGTGGGTGTGGTTTTCTGTACCGGAACCTCAGGAGGCGTCGGCGGTGGCGGCGTGGGACGATCCGGGACTAAATAGAAATCCTTGATGACATCATCCTTGAGCGTACCCATCGGCGCCGACACAGGGACCAGCAGCAACATGAGTGCGGTCGCGTTGAGCGTGATCGCGCCGGCAATGCCCAGCACGCGTGCGGGCTGGATGCGTGCGATGGCGTCGTGCAGTCCATGTGCACTGGGGTGGCGTTGGGTCAGGACCATGGGGCACCTCCGTCGGTTGGGACAGCGATGCAAACGCGGCCGCGTTCGGCGCGGGGTTGAGTTCCGCGAAAAATTTTTCATGCCCGCCGATGTCCGCTTGCGGCCCCAAACGACGACACCCGCCTCGCGGCGGGTGTCGTGGGTCAGGCATGTCGTGCAGGCTTACTTGCCGAGTTCGAACACCACGTTGACCGTGGCCGACAGCGAGGTTTCGCCAGGCGACACCGGCGTGTCCATCGCTTCGCCCATCGCCATCTTCATCATCGGCATGGGACGCGGCGGCTGGAAGTCGCCGCCCTCGCTGATGCTGACGATGCGGCGCACGCGCAGGCCGAGCGTCTTCGCGTACATCTCGGCGCGGTCCTGCGCCTTCTTCAAGGCATTGCGACGGGCTTCGTCGTAGGCCGATTCGGGCTGGTCGATCTCGAAGTTCGGGCCGTTGACCTGGTTGGCGCCGCTGGCGACCAGGGCGTCGAGCACCTTGCCGAGCTTGCCGATGTCGCGGACCTTGAGGTTCACGGTGTTGCTGGCCTGGTAGCCGGTGATGGTCGGTGGCTGGTTCTCGGCGTAGCGATACTGCGGCTGGATGCTGATGCCGCTGGTCTGGATGTCGCGTTCGGCGATGCCGGCGGCCTTCACTGCGGCCATGACCTTGTTCATCTGCTCGGCATTCGCTTTCAGCGCGGTGTTCGCATCGGTCGCCTGCGTGACCACGCCCGTGGACAGGGTCGCGATGTCGGGGACGCGGCTGGCAGTGGCGTCGGCGCTGATCTGGAGCAGGGTGCCGTCGGTGGCGACGCTGGGAGTCTGTGCAGAAGCGGTCATGACGGGTCCCGTGGCGAGAAGTCCGGTGAAGGCGGCGGCAAGCGCGAACGCGAGTGCGTGGGGCAGGGCGCGGGGGAAGGCGGTTCGACGAACCATCTGGGTCTCCTTGTGGGTGGGCCGGCGGGTGAACGTCCTGTGAGCCCGGTCGGGGTTCTCCATGTTCCCCCGCGGGTGGTGCCGCTGCGCAGGGTATCCTACCCGCATGCTGCATCTCGCCTCGAAATCTCCCCGCCGTCGCGAACTGTTAAGGATGCTCGGACTCGACTTCGGCATCCTCGACCTCGACATCCCCGAACATCCCGCACCGGGCGAACCGCCGGAGGAATACGTACGGCGCGTCGCGCGCGAGAAGGCCGGTGCCGGGCTGCTGAAGGTCGTGGGCCAGCCGGACGCGGTGGTGCTGGGTGCGGATACGGAGGTCATCCTCGACGGCCGCATCTACGGCAAGCCGGTCGATGCCGCCGACGCCGCGAACATGCTGCGCAGCCTGTCCGGGCGCACCCACAAGGTCATTTCGGCGCTTTCGATGGTCTCGGCCGGGCGCGAGTTGCATGCGGTATCCGAATCCGAGGTCACCTTCGCTTCGCTGTCCAACACCGACATCGCCACCTATCTCGGCACCGGCGAGTGGGACGGCAAGGCCGGCGCGTATGCCATCCAGGGCATGGCGCAGGCGTTCGTCTCGCAACTGTCGGGCAGCCACTCCGGCGTGATGGGCCTGCCCCTGTTCGAGACGGCGCGCCTGTTGCGCGAGTTCGGGTTCTTTCCCGCGACGGGTGCGGCGATGCCGCAAGTGGAGGCCGCACGATGACCGAGGAGATCCTGGTCAACGTCACCCCGCGCGAGACCCGCGTCGCCGTCGTCGAGAACGGCATGCTCCAGGAATTGCACATCGAGCGTGGCTGGCGCCGGGGCGTGGTCGGCAACATCTACAAGGGCAAGGTGCAGCGGGTCATGCCCGGCATGCAGGCCGCCTTCGTCGAGATCGGACTGGACCGCGCCGCGTTCCTGCATGCCAACGACATCTTCCGGTCCGCCATCGCGCCGGCCATCGACGTCGCGCTGGCCAGTGCGGAGCCGGAGCTTGAGGGTGATGGCGCCGGTACCCAGGCGCCGGCCGTCACGCCACAGGCCAATGGCAACGGCAATGGCAACGGACACGCGCCGGTGCCGCCGATCAGCGAACTGCTTCGCGAAGGGCAGGAGATCGTCGTCCAGGTCGTCAAGGACCCGATCGGCAGCAAGGGCGCCCGCCTCACCACGCAGATCAGCATCCCCTCGCGCTACCTCGTGCTGCTCCCGCAATCGAAAGTCATCGGTGTTTCCTCGCGCATCGAGGACGAGACGGAGCGGCAGCGCCTCAAGTCGATCGTGGGCGCGCAAGCCAGTGCGGATGCGTCCGCGGGACAGCCGCAGCATGGCTACATCGTGCGCACCAACGCCGAAGGACAGCCGGCGGAAGCGCTGGCCGAGGACATCGCCTATCTCGGCCGTGCGCTCGCCCTGATCGAGAACAACGTGCGCACGGCCCGCGTGGGCCATTGCGTGTACGAAGACCTCACCCTCCCGATGCGCGCCGTGCGCGACCTGATCCGCCGCGACGTGGAGAAGGTGAAGGTGGATTCGCGCGAAACCTGCGACCGCCTGCGGACCTTCGCCGCGCAGTACATGCCGGGGCTCGCCGAGAAGATCGAGCACTACAGCGGTGCGCGACCCGTGTTCGACCTCTACGGTGTCGAAGACGAGATCCAGCGCGCGCTCGACAAGGAAGTGCCGCTGAAATCGGGTGGCTATCTGGTCATCGACCAGACCGAGGCGATGACCACGATCGACGTGAACACCGGCTCGTTCCTCGGCCAGCGCAATCTCGAAGAGACCGTCTACCGCACCAACCTGGAAGCGGCGCAGGCGGTGGCGCGGCAGCTGCGGCTGCGCAACCTCGGCGGCATCATCATCATCGACTTCATCGACATGATCGATCCCGAGCATCGCCGCCAGGTGCTGCGCACGCTGGAGAAATCGCTGGCGCGCGACCACGCCAAGACCACGGTCTACGACTTCTCGCCGCTGGGCCTGGTGGAGATGACGCGCAAGCGCACCGTCGAGAGCCTGCAGCGCCAACTGAGCGAAGCCTGCCACGAGTGCGGCGGGCGCGGCACGCTCAAGACCGCGGAAACCGTGACCTACGAGATCTTCCGCGAGATCACCCGCGCGGTGCGCCAGTTCGAGGCGGCGCGGTTGCTGGTGATCGCTTCGCCGAAAGTGGTGGCGCGCATCACCGACGAGGAATCCGCCGCCGTCGCCGAACTGGAGGAATTCCTGGGCAAGACCATCCGCTTCCAGGCGGACGAGCAGTACACCCAGGAGCAGTTCGATGTCGTGCTGCTCTGAGCACGGTATCCCGCGCCTTCATCGTGTCGCGGCGGGAGTGGGAGGAAACGCCTGATGGCGACGTCCTGGCGCCGCCGCCTGCGACTGGCACGTCGAGGGCTGTGGTACGTCACGGCAGTGTCGCTGGTGCTGCTCGCGCTCGTGGCCGGCATCGTCAGCCAGGTGCTGCCGCTGGCCGAACGACACCCGGAGCGGATCTCCGAGTGGTTGAGCGCGCGTGCGGGACGGCCTGTGACCTTCGATGCGGTGGAGACTGCGTGGACGCGTCGCGGGCCGCTGCTGCGGCTCGATGGATTGCGCGTGGGCGCGGGCAAGGACGCGGTGTCGATCGGTGCCGCCGAGATCCTCGTTTCGCAATACGCGGGGCTGCTGCCGGGACGCTCGTTCACCGAACTGCGCGTCCGCAATCTCTCGCTGACGCTGGAGCGGGCCGACGATGGTCGCTGGCAGGTGCGCGGCCTGCCCGGACAGGCGCAGACGGAAGATCCGCTGAGCGCGCTCGAAGGCTTGGGCGAACTGCAGGTCATCGATGCGCGCCTGGGCATTTCGGCGCCGTCGCTGGGCATCGAAACCACGCTGCCTGAAGTCGACGTGCGCATGCAGGTGGACGGGGAGCGTGTGCGTGCAGGCCTGCGCGCGTGGCGCACGCCGGGCAAGGCACCGCTGGATGCGGTGCTGGATTTCGATCGCGAACGTGGCGATGGCCGGCTGTACGCGGCGGCCAAGCGCACCGACCTGTCGGTCTGGTCGTCGCTGCTGCGCGTGGGCGGCGTCACTGTCGAAGGCGGGCAAGGCGATGCTGAAGCCTGGGTCACCGTACGTCGTCGCCAGGTGACGGCAGTCGCCGTCGAAGGCGACCTTCGCGACGTGCGCCTGCGCGGAAGCGGGATCGCCGCGGGCCGCGAAACGCCGGTTGCGACCTTCGCGCGCTTGCAGGCGCTGGCCCATTGGCGCACCGCCGCTGACGGTTGGCGGCTCGAAGCCTCCGATCTCCGCGTGCATGCCGGGCGTGACGACCCGCCGCAGGTGCTCGACGGCCTCATCCTGGCCGGTGGGGCGCGCTATGGCCTGCGCGCGGAACGCATCGATGCCGGGCCGCTGTTCGCGGTCGTCGCACTGAGCGATCGGCTCGAACCCGGGCTGAGGCGCTGGTTGCTCGCGGCGAAGCCGGGCGCCGTGCTTGAAGGCGTGCGCGTCGGCGGTGTTCGCGGCGGCGCGATGCGCACGCAGGCCACGATCCGCGACCTCCACTTCGCCAGCGTCGGCCACACGCCGGGCCTGGATGGTTTCAACGCCCGGCTGCTCGGCGATGCCAACGGCTACACGCTGGGTTTCGACCCGAAATCGCCGATGCGCTTCCTGTGGCCGACCGGGTTCGGCGCGCCGCACGTGGTGCGCATGACCGGCGAGGCAGCGGTGTGGCGAGACGAAACCGCGGGCTGGCGTGCAGAGACAGCGGCGCTGCGCATCGATGGCGAAGGCTACGGCGCGGACGTGCGCGGTGGCGTCTGGTTCCAGGGCGACGGCACGCGTCCGCTGATCGACCTCGCTGCCGACATCGACGATGCGCACGTGCCGGTGGCCAAGCGGTTCTGGCCCAAGCACGTGATGTCGCCGCAGGTCGTGCGCTGGCTGGACAACGCACTGATCGACGGCATGGTGACCAACGCGCGCGCGGTGGTCAGCGGCGACCTCGATCACTGGCCGTTCAAGGCGCAAGACGGCAAGCCGGCGCTCGGCGTGTTCGACGCGCGCGCCACGCTGCGCGGCGCGGTCATCCATTTCCAGCCGGACTGGCCGCAGGCGACCCGCATGGATGCCGACGTCGCATTCATCGGCAACGGTTTCACCGTCGGCGGAAAGGCCGCGCTGGCCGATGTCGGCGTGCGCGAATTCGGGGCGGGCATCGCCGACTACGGCGATGCGCAACTCGGCATCGATGCGCGTGCGGATGCCGACGCGGCGCAATTGCTCGACCTGCTCAAGCGCAGCCCGCTGCAGCGCGAGCACGGTGCCACGCTGGCCAAGTTGTCCGCGAGCGGGCCGGCATCGACGCGCTTTTCCTTGCGACTGCCGCTCAAGCAGCACGGCGCGAAGGGCAGGATCGATGGCGACATCGACCTGCGTGGCGTGCGCCTGGCCGAATCCGAATGGAAGCTGGCCTTCACCGGCGTGAAGGGCAAGGGACGCTACGACCAGGATGGCTTCGACGCCGAGGACCTGGTCGCGCAGTACGACCGCCAGGACAGTCGTCTGTCGCTTCGGGCGGGGCCGGGTCATGTCCGCGACCGCCGGCAGGGATTCGAGGCCGAGCTGGAAGCGGCGATGAGTACCGAGGACCTGCTGGGCCGCAGCGCCGATCTTGCCTGGCTCAAGCCGCATGTGACCGGACGTTCCCGCTGGACGGCTGCGATCGCGATCCCGTCGTCAGCGATTTCGGGTCCTTCGACTGCGGCCGGCGCCGCCGCACGCTCGCCGCTGGCAGGCGTGTCCCGGCTCCAGCTGCGATCCGACCTGGTCGGCACCACGCTGTCCTTGCCTGCGCCGCTCGACAAGGCCGCGGGCGTCGCGCTGCCCAGCACGATCGACCTGGCCTTGCCGGTGGAGAAGGGCGACATCGCCATCGCCCTGGGCCAGCGCATGGCCCTGCGTGCGCGTCATGCGCAGGGGCAGCTCGGCATCAGCGCGGCCTTCGGCACCAATCAGGTCTCCGAATCGCCGCCGACCTCGGGTCTGTCGCTGGGCGGCCGGGCGTCGACGCTCGATGCCCTCGGTTGGGTCGTGCTGATGCGCGGCAGTGGCAGCGGCAGCGGCCTGGCGTTGCGCCGCGTCGATGTCACGGCCGATCGCCTGCTATTGCTGGGCGCGCACTTTCCCGACACGCGCCTGCAACTGACGCCCGCAGGCGCGATGCTCAACGCGCAGCTCGATGGTCCGGCGCTGGCCGGCAATCTGCAGCTTCCGGAAGGGGATGGCGGGCAGATTTCCGGTCGCCTCCAGCGCCTGCACTGGCGCGCTGCTCCCGCGGTTCCGGTCGTGGCCGGACCTGCATCGACGAACAGCGAGGTCAATCCTGCCACCGTGCCTGCCATCCACTTGCGCATCGACGACCTGCGGCTGGGGGCGATGGCACTGGGCGAGGCGCAGTTCCGTTCGCGACCGACGGCGAACGGCATGGAGATCGCGCAGTTCCAGACCCGCGCGCCCAAGCGCAGGCTGGATGTGACGGGCGAGTGGGCTGGGCGTGGCAGCGCGGCGCGCACGCGCCTGTCTGCAGCCCTGGGCAGCGAGGACTTCGGCACGCTCCTGGGCGATGCCGGCCTCGGTGGTCGCATCGCGGGCGGCAAGGGCGAAATGACGTTCGATGCGGCATGGCCGGGCAGCCCGATGACCTTCCAGCTGGCGTCGCTCGAAGGCAGCCTGAAGGTCGCGGTCAAGGATGGGCGCCTGGTCGAGATCGAGCCGGGCGGCACCGGTCGCGTGCTCGGCCTGCTCAGCGTGGCCCAGTTGCCGCGGCGGCTGACCCTGGATTTCCGCGATTTCTTCTCGAAGGGCTTCGCCTTCAACCGCTTCGAGGGCACGGTGCTGTTCGCCGGCGGCAGCGCGCGCAGCGACGACCTGGCCATCGACGGCCCGGCAGCCACGATCAACATCCGTGGCGCGGCGAACCTGCGCGCGCAGACTTTCGACCAGACCATCGAGGTGCTGCCGAAGGCGGGCAACCTGCTCACCGCCGTCGGCGCGATCGCAGGCGGGCCGGTCGGCGCGGCGGTCGGTGCAGTCGCCAATGCCGTGCTGCAGAAACCGCTCGGACAGGCGACCGCCAAGAACTATCGGGTCACCGGGCCCTGGAAAGACCCCAAGGTCGAAGTGATCGAGCGCGCGGCGACGCGTCCGGCCCCCAAGCCCGGCTGAGTGCCCGGGCTCTCCGGATGCTTGATCCGGACGCGCCTTGTCGCCATCTCATGCATTGCTGCAATCGTTTCCTGCCCCCCCTTTCGTTTCCGGAATCCACCATGTCCTCGATGCTGCAGCTCTCCGAATCGCGCCTGCTCACGCCCGCCGGGCTGGACGATGCCGGTCTCGACCGTGTGTTCGGGCAATTGATGGGGCCGGGCATCGACTTCGGCGACCTCTATTTCCAGCACGCACGGCGCGAGAGCTGGACGATGGAGGACGGCATCGTCAAGGACGGCGCGCATTCGATCGACCAGGGCGTCGGCGTGCGCGCGATTTCCGGCGAGCAGACCGGGTTCGCCTATTCCGACGAGATCAATTCCGACGCGCTGCTGATCGCGGCGCGCTCGGCGCGTGCGATCTCGCGCGATGGCGATTCCCGCCCGCATGCCTTGCCGGTGCGCGTGGGCACGACCGCGCCGCTGTACGCGCCGGTGGATCCGGTGGACAGCGTCGATACGGCTGCCAAGCTCGATGCCATGCGCCACGTCGACCGGCTGCTGCGTGCCGCGGATCCGCGCGTGAAGCAGGTGGTCGTGTCGCTGGTCGGAGGTGTCGACACCGTGCTCGTCGCGCGCAGCGACGGTGTCGTCGCCGGCGACATCCGGCCGCTGGTGCGTTTCAACGTGCAGGTGATCGTCGAACAGAACGGTCGCCGCGAATCCGCCTCATCGGGCTTCGGTGGCCGCCACGGTTATGCCGAACTGCTCGCCGACGGCCGTCCGGAACGCTGCGCGCGCGAGGCGCTGCGCCAGGCGCTGGTGAACCTGGACGCGGTCGACGCGCCCGCCGGTGTCATGCCGGTGGTGCTGGGCAGCGGCTGGCCCGGCGTGCTGTTGCATGAAGCCGTCGGCCACGGCCTGGAAGGCGATTTCAATCGCAAGGGCACCTCGACCTACGCCGGCCGCATTGGCCAGCGCGTGGCCTCGCCGGGCGTGACCATCGTCGATGACGGCACCCTGCCGGGGCGCCGCGGCTCGCTCAACGTCGACGACGAAGGCACCCCGACGCGCTGCACCACGCTGATCGAGGACGGCATCCTCGCCGGCTACATGCAGGACACCCACAACGCGCGCCTGATGGGCGTGGCGCCGACCGGAAATGGCCGGCGCGAGTCGTTCGCGCATCTGGTCATGCCGCGCATGACCAACACCTACATGCTCGCAGGCCAGGACGATCCCGAAGACATGATCCGCTCCGTGAAGAAGGGCCTCTATGCAGTGAACTTCGGCGGCGGCCAGGTCGACATCACCAGCGGCAAGTATGTCTTCTCGGCGACCGAGGCCTATCTGATCGAGGACGGGAAGATCACCGCGCCGGTGAAGGGCGCGACCCTGATCGGCAACGGCCCCGAAACCATGCAGCGGGTGAAGATGATCGGCCACGACCTCGCGCTCGACGAGGGCGTTGGCACCTGCGGCAAGGACGGCCAGAGCGTGCCGGTCGGCGTGGGCCAGCCGTCGCTGCTGATCGACCAGCTGACGGTGGGCGGGACGAAGGCGTGAGGCAGGCCGTGGGCCGCCCGCGCGCCTCAGGCGTCTTCGTCGAGCGAGTCCGATTCGCCGTCGACGGCGCCGTCCGCCGACGCGAACAGCTCCCGCAGCTCGCGGAACAGCTCGCGGAAGGCATGCGGCGCCTTGTTCTTCAGTCGCTCCTCGTGCGCGTTGCGCGCGAGCTGGCGCAGGTGCTGGCGGTCGGCGTGCGGGTAGGTGTCGAGCAGTTCGGTCAGCGCGGCGTCGCCGTCGGCCATCAGGCGTTCGCGCCAGGCTTCGGCCCGATGCAGCATCGCCGCCTCCACGCGCGCGGCCTGGCCGTTGACGTCGAGCGCATCGCGGATCGCGTCCAGCGTCTCGTCGTCTTCGCGACGCATCTGCTTCGCCAGGAACTGCAGCTGCCGCTTGTGCGCGCCGTGCGAGGTGATGCGCCGCGTCTCGTCGATGTGCGGGACCAGACGCTCGGGCACGGGCAAGCGAGCCACCTGCTGCGCCGTCATTTCCGACAGCTGCCGCGCCAGATCGAGCACTTCAAGGGCCTCCCGCCGCTGCTGGCTGCGGCTGGGGGACAGGAATTCACCGGTTTCGAGATCTTTTCCACGCATAGTGGGCACAGGATAAAGCATTGAACGCCATCGATTCTCCTCTTTCCGCACGCATCGCCGCCGACGACAGCCAGGCCCGCCTGGATCGCCTGTCCGAACTGGCCCTGGACCTGCTGGCGCGCGCGCGCCGGCATGGCGCCAGCCAGGCCGAAGTCAGCTGCGACGAGGACCGCGGCCTCAACGTCAACGTGCGCATGGGCGCGGTCGAGAGCGTGGAATCCACCCGCGACCGCAGCATCGGCGTCACCGTCTATTTCGGCCAGCGCAAGGGCAGCGCCAGCACCGCAGACCTGCGCCCCGAAAGCCTGGAAGCCACCGTGGCGCAGGCCTGCGCCATCGCGCGCCACACCGAGGACGACCCGGCCTCCGGCCTGGCCGACGCCGACCGCATGGCCAACGATGTGCGCGAATTCGACGGCTGGCATCCATGGGCGCTCGATGCCGACGCGGCCGTGGACCTGGCCCTCGCCTGCGAAGCCGCTGGACGCGGGGCCGATGCGCGCATCTCGCTGTCCGACGGCGCCAACGTGTCGACCGGCGATTCGGTCGGCGTCTACGCCAATTCCCACGGTTTCCTCGGTCGCGAGCGCGACACCCTGCACAGCATTTCCTGCGGCCTGATCGCGGGTGAAGGCGACGGCATGCAGCGCGACTACTGGTACAGCACGGCGCTCGCGCGGGAGGACCTGGAATCCCCCGAGGCCATCGGTCGCCGTGCGGCCGAACGCACCGTCGCGCGTCTCGAACCCCGCACGCTCGCCACCGGCGAGATGCCGGTGCTGTTCCAGGCCGAGGTCGCGCGATCGCTGATCGGCCACCTGCTCAATGCGGTGTCCGGCAGCGCGCTGTATCGCCGCGCCAGCTTCCTGCTCGATCGCGTCGACACGCAGGTCCTGCCGACCTGGTGCCGCCTGAGCGAGCGTCCGTTCCTGATGCGCGGCCTGCGCTCTTCTTCGTTCGACGCCGAGGGCGTGGCCACGCGCGAGTCCGACCTGATCAGCGACGGCATCCTGCGCCGTTACCTGCTGGGCAGCTATTCGGCGCGCAAGCTCGGCCTGCAGAGCACGGGCAATGCGGGCGGCGTGTTCAACCTCGACGTGGCCGCGAATGCCGGCAGCCTGCGCGAACTGCTGCGCGGCATGGGCAACGGCCTGCTGGTCACCGAATTGATGGGGCAGGGCGTGAACACCATCACCGGCGACTACTCGCGCGGTGCGGCGGGCTTCCTGGTGGAGAACGGCGAGATCGCGTATCCGGTCGACGGCATCACCATCGCTGGCAACCTGCGCGACATGTACATGGCCATCGACGCGATCGGCAACGACATCGACACGCGTTCGCACGTTTCGGTCGGATCGATCCTGGTGGGCCGGATGACCGTTGCCGGGGGGCTTTGACGTTTATCATCGTCAGGCGCGCTTGGCATGGCGCGCACGGCAAGACGCCAACCGACCCACCTACCACCCACCGGGGAGCCCCAATCCATGTCCGATTTCGACCAATACACCGCCGCGCCGGAAGCACCGTCCGGCACGCCCGGCGCCGAAGAGCGCCAATGGGGCATGTTCGCTCACCTGTCCGCGCTGGCCGGGCTGATCCTTCCCTTCGGCAACCTGCTTGGTCCGCTGGTGGTCTGGATGATGAAGCGCGACACCATGCCCTTCGTCGCCGACCAGGGCAAGGAAGCGCTGAATTTCCAGATCACCGTATCGGCGGTCTGCGTGGCGCTCGGCATCGTTGCCTTCATCCTGTCGTTCGTGCTGATCGGCTTCCTGCTGTTCCCGGTGATCGCGCTGATCGGCCTCGCAGGGCTGGTGCTGAGCATCATGGGCGGCATCAAGGCCAATGAGGGCAACGCCTACCGCTATCCGTTCTCGGTGCGCCTGATCAAATAAGCGATCATCGAGCTGGCGCCCCTCAAGCAAGCAAGCAGGCAGCGCGAAGCGAATCCGAAGACCCCCGGCCCCCGCCGGGGGTTTTTCGTTTGGCCGCCACAAGTCAACGGCCCTGGCGCTGGTTCGTTTCCAGGAGCGACTTCCCGCATGGCGGACGCGACATGGCAAGACGGGCAACGACGTGGGCCGACACCACGGCGTCGACGCGGACGGCGGCAGTGAACCGCTTCGGCCTGGGCGCGAAACCCGGCGAGCGTGAGCGGGTTCAGGATGCGCGCGGCTGGCTGCATGGGCAGCTTCGGCCGGCACCTCTCCCGCCAATGTTCAAGGATCTTCCCGACAGCCTTTCACTGTTGCGCCGCGAAGCCGACTATCGGCGTGCACGACGTGCTGCGCGCAACGAATCAGACGACGGTTCCCCGGCGCTCGCGCAGCAGCGAGCCCTGCGTCGCGACGCGATCGAGGATATCGCCGTGCGCTATCGGCATGCCGGGGCCACCGATCGACCGTTCGCCGAGCGACTGGTGCACTTCTGGTCCAACCACTTCGCGATTTCGATCGACAAGAACAGCGCGCGCCTGCTCGCTGCGCCGATGGAGCGCGAAGCGGTCCGTCCGCATGTGTTCGGGAATTTCCGTGACCTGCTTCTGGCCGTCGAGACGCATCCGGGCATGTTGTTGTACCTGGACAACGCCGCTTCGGTCGGCGATGGCTCGCAACTCGTCCAGCGTCTGGCGCGCCGTGTCGCGCGTCGCGGAGACGCGGGTGCACCGCGTCGACTTGGGCTCAACGAGAACCTGGCGAGGGAAATCCTCGAATTGCATACCCTGGGTGTCGACGGCGGCTACCAGCAGCAGGATGTGATCGAGCTCGCCCGCGCCATCACGGGCTGGGGCACGCCTTCGTCGCGCGAATGGACCGATGCGACGACTGCGTTCGTCTTTCGCGCCGGCGCGCACGAACCCGGAGCGCGCATGGTGCTCGGTCGTCGCTATGCCGAGGGCGGCGAGTCCCAGGGGCGCGCGATCCTCGGCGATCTTGCACTGCACCCGTCGACGGCCCGACACCTGGCAACGAAACTCGCGCGGCATTTCGTGTCCGATCTGCCGCCGCCGATGCTCGTCGATCGCATGGCTGCGGCTTACCTGCGCAGTGGCGGCGAGTTGAATGCCTTGTACGCCGCCATGATCGACGACGATGCCGCCTGGTCCGCCGAAGCGCGCAAGTTCAAGGCACCGCAGGATTTCCTCGTGTCGGCGCTGCGTGCCGGCAGCATCGACCTCGAACGCCGCCCGCAGTCACTGAACCGGTTGCTGCAGGCGCTGGGGCAGCCCGCCTTCATGCCGCGCTCTCCGGCCGGATTTCCCGATACGGCCGATGACTGGGCCAGCGGTGATGGTTTGCGCAAGCGAATACAGGCTGCAGGCATGCTGGCTGACCATGTCCCGGACGACCGCATGCCACACGCGATCGCGCTTGATGTGCTGGGCACGAGTGCCGTGGACGGCCTGCTCGGCGACGCACTGCGGCGCGCGGGCTCGCCACGCGAAGGGATGGCGCTGTTGTTTTCCAGCCCTGCATTCCAGTGGAGGGTGTGATGATGCGCAATCGGAACGCGGGAAAATCCAGCGAAATGCAGGCGGCCACGATGACGCGCCGTCGATTCCTGGCGGCGCTGGGAGGATTGACCGCCACTCTGGCGATCGGACCTCGAGTGGCGAGCGCTTCGACGGCGTCGTCGCCGCGCATGCTCGTCGTACTGCTTCGCGGCGCGATGGATGGCCTGCACCTGCTGCCGCCTCGTGGCGATCCGCATCTTGCCACCGCGCGCGGCGTGCTCGCGGTGGAGGGCGCACGATCGCTGGATGGCAGTTTCGGCCTGCATCCGGGGTTGCCTTTCGCGCACGCGCTGTTCGCACGCAAGCAACTGCTACCCGTGCTGGCGGTAGCGCCGCCGTATCGCCAGCGTTCGCATTTCGATGCCCAGGATTGCCTGGAGAACGGCACCGCTGTGCCGGGTGGGCGTCGCGATGGCTGGATCGGCCGCTGCATCGAAGCCATGTCGGGCACGCAGGGCTTGGCCATCGCGCAGGTGATGCCGCTGGCGATGCGCGGATCGACGCGTTCAGACATCTGGTCGCCGCCATTGCCTCGCGATCCCTCCGAGATGCTCATGGGGCAATTGCAGGCGCTGTATGCGGAAGATGCTCGACTGGCGCCGGCATTCGCCGATGCGATGCGTGCGGGCGATCTGGCGACCACCCGTGCGGGCGCCTTCCGGCTGGAAGATGCGATGGCGGTCGCGGCGCGCAGGCTCAAGGGCAATGACGGTGCACGCATCGCGTTCGTCGAGGACACCGGTTGGGATACCCATCGTGGTCAGGAGGCCGCGCTGGCGCGCAAGTTCGGCGAACTCGACGCGGGGCTGCGTGGCCTGCATGACGGACTCGGCGAGGACTGGCGCAGCACGGTGGTCATGGTGGTCACCGAATTCGGGCGGACGGTGAGGGCGAACGGCAGTGGCGGCACCGACCACGGCGTCGGCGGCGTGGCCTTGCTGGCCGGTGGCGCAGTGCGCGGCGGGCGTGTGGTCGGCGATTGGCCCGGGTTGGCGCCTGCCGATCTGCTGGGCGGTCGCGACCTGCGCGCCACCACGGACCTGCGCGCGCTGTTCAAGGGCGTGCTGCTGGGACACCTTGGTCTGCCTGAATCCGTGGTCGAGACGATGGTGTTTCCGGACAGCCGCGACGTCCGTCCATTCGACGGACTGGTCTGAGCCTGCGAGCCATGCCGTTCGTTGGGTGCCTTCCGGTGCATGGCCTTTGCGCGATTTGGCGCGATGCTGATCCTGCGCCGGGGGTTCCGGCGCGCAGTCCGGAGGCGACCTCCGGGAGGAAGGCGAGATGAATGACGTACTGGATGGCCATGCCGGCATGTCCGGCGATACCGATGCCAGCGCCCGCAACTGGGCTGCAGGCGCGCACCTGGCCGCGATGCTCGCGGCATTCCTGACCAGCTGGTCGGCAGGCATCGCCGGCGCGTTGGCGGCATTCGCGGTGTGGCTCATGGTCCGCGATCGGCAGCCGTTCGCCGCTGCGCATGCCAAGGAAGCGCTGAACTTCAACCTCAGCATGCTGCTGTATTCGCTGGTGGCCTGCGCCATCGCGGTGGTGCTGGTCGGCGCGACCGTGTTCACCCTCGGGATCGGTGCCATCGTCACCGTGCCGGCGGGCCTGGCCCTGCTCGCGGCGGCAGGCGTGATCGCGGTGATGTGGCTGCTGTGCAGCGTCATCGCCACGGTGAAGGCGTTCAATGGCGAGGACTACCGTTACCCGCTGACGATCCGCCTGTTCTGAGCCACTCTAGGTCCACGGACTGAATATCCGCGGAGTGCAACAGCCATCGACCAGGGTCGGTGCCGCGACGCGGTGCCGGCCCTTCTTCGTTCAGTGGCTGCGTTCGACGACCATGCGGGCGAGCTCGGCCAGTGCCGCTGCGTCGTCACCGAAGGGGGCGATCGCGTCGTGCATCGCTTCGCTCAAGGTCGACAGCCGTTCGCGCGAGCCATCCACGCCGAGCAGCGCCGGGAAGGTGGCCTTGTTCTGCGCGACATCCTTGCCTGCGGTCTTGCCCAGCGTGGCGCTGTCGGCTTCGATGTCGAGCAGGTCGTCGCGGATCTGGAAGGCAAGGCCGAGCGCTTCCGCATAACGGTCCAGGGCCGCATGCGTTGCGATGTCCGCGCCACCTGTGTATGCGCCCAGGCGCACCGCGCAGCGCAGCAGGGCGCCAGTCTTCATCGCGTGCAGGCGCTCGAGTTCGGCAAGGCCGATGTCGCCGCCGCGCCCGGTGGCATCGATATCGAAGGCCTGGCCGCCGCACATGCCCAGCGCGCCGCTGGCGGTCGCCAGTTCGCGCACCATCGCGATGCGCACTTCGGCCGGCGCAGGTGCGTCGGCGAGCTGCCGGAACGCCAGCGTCTGCAGGGCGTCGCCGGCGAGGATGGCCGTGGCTTCGTCGAAGGCCACGTGGACCGTCGGCTGGCCGCGGCGTAGGGCGTCATCGTCCATCGCCGGCAGGTCGTCGTGGACCAGGGAGTAGGCGTGGATCAGTTCGACCGCGCTCGCCGGGGCATCGAGTGCAGCATCGCCAGCGCCGAGCATGTGTCCGGTGGCGTAGACCAGCAGCGGGCGCATGCGCTTGCCGCCGAGCAGCGCAGCGTGGCGCATCGCCGCCTGCAGACGGGTGTCTTCGAGCGCATGCGCGCGCAACGCCTGCTCCAACGCAGCGTCGGCGCGCTGGCGCCAGTGGGCGAGGGCGGTCGTGATGTCCGCCGGAGGCGGCTCACGCATCGGCGAAAGGCTCTGCGCCGTCGGGCTGTTCCGGGTCGGTGAGCAGCCTCACGCGAAGTTCCGCGTGTTCGAGGGCCTGCTGGCAGCGCCTGTAGAGGCCGACACCGCGCTCATACGCGCCGAGCGACTCCTCCAGGCTCATCTGTCCCTGTTCCATCTTCTCGACCAGTTGTTCCAGGGCGTCGAGCGACTGTTCGAAGTCGGCGACCGGCGAAGCGTCCGGTGCAGTGTCGACGGCGGCGTCGGAAGTGGTTTTTCGGGCCATGGTTGCGGAGTGTAAGCGTTCGATGCGGGCCAAGACAGGGGGGCGTGTCACGCCTGCACGACAGGCGAGCGCGTGCCATCCGCTTCGCGATGCCGTGTCCAGACCAGCGAGGCATCGTGGGCCTGCATCCACAGGTCGAAGCCGGCCGAACGGATGCGGTCGCCGGCGGCGAGCAGGGTGCCGTCGTCGGTGCTGAGCAGGGGCATCCGCGAGCGATGCCATGGCGCGATCTCCAGCTCCTGCAGCACGTGCTTGAGGCTGTGGTGCTGCGGTCCGCGCTCTGGCAGCTGGATGCGTTCGCCGCCCTGGCGCGCATGTGCGCGGACTGGCGTGGGGAAACGTGCGGCACCCTTCAGCCGCAAGGTGTCGCCGTTGGGCAGTGCCAGGGGTTGGCTGCCGTCCCATTCGCAGGCCCAGTCCCTGGGCAGGTCGTGGTCGCCGTCGATCGCATACAGCGCATCGCGCCACCGTCGGATCGCCACGCCATGCCAGGCGAAGCCGGGCAGCCGATCATGCGCCGCGTCGCCGGACGCGATCAGGTCCTGCTCGATGCGCGCGATGCCCTCGGCGGGCAGCGGCGGCCAGCCCAGGCTGGTCGCCCAGTAGCGGAACAGGCGGGCCCGTCGCGCAGGCGACAGCAACCGCAGTGCGATCACGGACAGTCCGGGCCCGGCTTCTTCGCGCACGGATGAAAGGATGGCGGCGTCGCGCTCCGCCAGGATGTCGCTGCTTTCCGCAGCGAGGTGTGCTGCGCGAGACAGCGCGGCGTCGGCATGCGGCCAGCGCTCGCGCAGCAGCGGCATCACCTGCAGGCGCAGGAAGTTGCGGTCGAAGCCTGCATCTGCATTGCTCGGATCGTCGACCCAGGGCAATCCGTGTGCCCGGGCATGGATGTGCAGCGTGTCGCGCGATGTGTCGAGCAGGGGGCGCCACATCCAGCCCTTGCCGAATGCACGCCATGGGCGCATCGCCGCCAGGCCATCAGGCCCGGAGGCGCGGAGCGCGCGCATGAGGAAGGTTTCCGCCTGGTCGTCGCGATGCTGAGCGAGTGCGAGGCATTCGCCGTCGCGGAGTTCGGCCGCGAACGCGGCGCGCCGAGACTGTCGTGCGGAGGCTTCGATCCCGAGTCCGCTGTCGCGGTCGACGTTCACGCGCACCACGGTCAACGGCACCGACCACGCATGGGCGAGTGCTTCGCAATGCGCGGCCCAGGCATCGGCGTCCGGATGCAGCCCATGGTGGACATGGATCGCGCGCAAGCCGCGTGCACGCTGGTCGGCATCCTGTGCGAGCAGGTGGAGCAGCACGGTGGAATCCATGCCGCCGCTCCATGCAAGCAGCACCGGTCCGGCCACGGACGGGGGAATCATCCGTGCGATCGTCTCTGTCGTCGTCCGTGGGATCGGCGCGAGGGGGGGCGTCGTGCGATCTGGCATGTCGCCATGCTAGCCGAAGGGCGCCGCGCGCTCTGCGACCCCGGTCGTGAACAGGGTGTCAGGCGGGTCTGGGCGTCAGCGGTGCGGTGAACGTTCGCGCGCCGCCAGATCGATCCATTCGCGCTGTTCGCGCTGGTAGTAGCCGGGCGCCACGCGCGAACGACGCAGCGACTCGTCGAACACGGCATCGGCCTCGTCGACCCGTCCTTCGCGCTTGAGCAGCAGGCCGTGGCGGACCCGTGCCTCTTCGCCGGGGAAGCCCTGCACCACGGCCTCGTACTCGTGCAGCGCCCCGGCGATGTCGCCCTGTGCCTCGAGGCATCGCGCGTAGATCAGGTGGCCTTCGCTCGACCGGAAGCCCGGGTTCGCCGCGATCAGGGCATCCAGCGTCCGGCGCGCCTCGTCGGGCAGGTTCAGCGCGAACTGCGACTTCGCCAGGCCCAGCATCAGGTTGGGATCAGTCGTGTAGAGCCCGCGCAGGCCGGAGCGATACAGCTCGGCGGCCTGCTGGTAGTCGCCGCTGGCGTAGCTCTGCTCGGCCAGTCGCTGGCGGTTTTCCAGGGTGTCGGCGACTTCCAGTCGCTGCGAGGCGGCGCGCTTGTGGCGCTCGGGATCGATGCGGTCGTGCGCGCCCTGCAGTGCGCGCCGCGCGGTGCGGCTGTGGCGCAGCCCCGGCAGGATTTCCGCGAAGAAATAGATCGCGACCGCGATGTAGGAGCCGATCAGCAGTAGGAAGATCCAGTACATCGGTCGACCGGTGCGCACCACGTGCACGGCACAGGCGATCTGCAGGACGATCGAAAGCAGGAAGAAGGGCATCGCGCAATGTCCGGGCGGCTGGCGTCGCGGCGAGTGTAGGTGGGGCGCGTTGCCACGCCAAGCTTGCGCCCGGGCGTCCGCCTGCTAAGGTGCCGGCACGCCACAGGACAGGCCCGCCCATGCACGATCATCCGACCATCGCCCTTCCGCCGATGCCCGCATTGTCCGAAGACGAGCGCAGGTCTGCAGCGCGTGCCTTCGCCGACGAGTTGTCCCGCCGCCGCACGGTTCGCGACTACGCCGATACCCCGGTGTCGCGCGAAGTCATCGAGCAATGCCTGCGCGCAGCCGGCACGGCCCCCAGCGGCGCCAACCAGCAGCCCTGGCGCTTCGTGGCCGTGCAGGATCCCGCGTTGAAGCGCCGAATCCGAGAGGGCGCCGAAGCCGAGGAGCGCGAGTTCTACACGCATCGCGCCCCGGAGGAGTGGCTCAACGCGCTCGCTCCGCTGGGCACCGATGCCGACAAGCCCTTCCTCGAAACCGCGCCCTGGCTGATCGGCGTGTTCTACGAGCGCTTCGGCCACGACGATGCCGGCAACAAGGTCAAGCGTTACTACCCTCATGAATCGGTCGGCATTGCCTGCGGCATGCTCATAGCCGCGCTGCATCATGCGGGCCTCGCGACCCTGACCCACACCCCGAGCCCCATGGGTTTCCTCAACGAACTGCTCGGCCGCCCGAAGAACGAAATGGCCTACCTGCTGCTGGTCGTCGGCCACCTTGCGCCCGACTGCCGCGTCCCGGCCATCCAGCGCCTGCCCCTGGACGAGTACGCGAGCTTCCTGTGACTGGCCTCGACCCCGCCTACCTCTCCTTCGAGACACCGCGCGTCAAGGCACGACTGCTGTGCGAGGACGACCTAGATCTCTACATGGCGCTGTACACCGACCCGGATGTGATGCGGTACATCGGGCCGGTGATGGGGAGGGAGGAGGTCGTAAGCCAGTTTCAGAGAGTGCTCGATCAGAATACGAGTTCTTCTGCGCGCGCCAAGTACTGGCGCATTTCTTGTCGATCGACCAATGACTCATTTGGCATGGCTGCACTGGTTCGAGACAAATTAATTCATGCTCGTTTCGAAATGGGACTGATGCTGTTGCCGGGTTGTCAAAGTTCCGGCATTGGCTCCCCCGTGCTTCTTCGTATTGTTGATTGCGCGCTTCTTGGCCAGTGGTCTTTGGGTGCAGTCGAGATCACAACGAGGCATCTGCATGAAAATGAAGGTGGCAGGGGTGTGATGCGGTCACTTGGCTTCGACGAGTTCGATGTCTGCATGGCGGGATTTCAAGGGTGGCGCATGACTGCGGAGAAGTGGCGCGAAAAGAGCGGGATGCAGGTATCCTCCTGTGCAGTGTGATTGTTGATGGGATGAGTGGTTTCAATGGAACAATCGAGAGGCAGTTTTGTGGCGGTCGGCCTTGGCATGATGCTGGGGGCGCATGTGACTCCGAGGGCACGAAGTGAAATTGAGCATGCCGATGTCGTATTCGGCCTGGTTTCCGATGCCATTGTGGAACTTTGGTTGCAGGAGATGCGGCCAGACATGCGCAGCCTCCAGCCCTACTATGGTGAAGGGAAGCGACGAACGGAGAGTTATCGCGAGATGATCGAAGCAATGCTGTCGGAAGTGCGCGCAGGGCATAGAGTTTGCGGTGTGTTCTATGGTCATCCAGGTGTCTTCGCACAGGTCCCGCATCACACGATCGCGCAGGTTCGTGCTGAGGGTTACGATGCCGACATGCATGCCGGTATCTCGGCAGAAGATTGTCTGTATGCCGATCTCGGCATTGACCCGGGGACGTTCGGTTGCCAGCACTACGAAGCCAGTCAGCTCATGTTCTACCAGCGTCGATTGGACACCAGTGCATACCTGATTCTTTGGCAGATAGGGGTGGTTGGTGACAGGAGTGTGTCGAGGCTCGGTACAGGAGCTGCTTATCGGAAGTTGCTGCTTGAGTTGCTTGAAGCCGAGGGTTACCTACTTGAGCACGAGGTGATCGTTTACGAAGCCGCCACGCTGCCCATCTCGCAGCCGCGCATGGAGCGGATGTCCCTTGCTGCACTGGTCGATGCCGAGTTGCACCCGCAGAGCACTCTGGTGATCCCCCCCCTTCGGCCCATGGCTCGGAACGAGGCTATGTTGGCGCGCATCGCGGCCATTGACGCCAGCCTGTTCTGATGATGCCAATTCACGATTTCGCCGGAGCCTCCGGTGACGCCGATGGAGCGGATCCATCTTTCATGCAATTGATTAATAAGGAGATAGTTGATGTCGAACGTGATTCGCTTCCTTGAGCAGGCCGCCCAAGGACGCTATGGAAAGTCGCAGATGGAAGCCGTCATTTCCTCGCTTGACGTTGATCCGACCGTGCGTAAGGCATTGGCGGAGGGAGATTTGGAGATGTTGGCCAACTCGATTGGTGGGCGCGCAGCTATGCGCTGTATGGTCATGACGCCGGACTGATCTCGTGAGGTGGCGAGACCTGGAATTTTCAGGTCTCGCTTGAAATGCCCGTCGATTCGCAACAATCTTAATCTATCTCATTGAGTTGGTTGATATTTATTTCAGGTTCGCTTAGCCTCGAATGCGTCGCCATGGGGGATGAGGCGGATCATGCTGACGCCGGGGACTATGCTCCGGCTGGCTACTGTGTCCGTATCAGGCAGCTTGGCCGACAAACGGTCCGAACTTCGTAAAACATCTATTGGAAAATGGGGGCTCACAGTGTCGAATGTGATTCAGTTTCTTGAGGCGATGGGGAGCAACTCGATGTTGGCTCGCATGTCCTCAGAGGATTTTTCGGCGATGTTGACTAAGATTGATGCGGGCAATGCCACGAAGCAATCCCTGTTGAATCGAGATGCGGCAGCTCTGGCGTCGTCGATGGACACCCGGCCCATCATGTTCTGCTGGGTTGCCGCGCCGGATCAGGAGTCGCCGGCAGAACAGGAAGGCCCGATGGAAGAAGATGATGGCGATAAGCAGCAGGATGAATAGTAGTTTCGGTTGATCTGCACAGGAATCTGACATGGACTGGAAGAGTGCGTTTCTTGTTTTTCTGTTGGCGTTTTCTGGGGACGCGTTGAGCCAAGCTTCATCGAAGTTTGATGCCGTACTTTCCAGTGCAGACGCTTCTAGAACGTCGGATCCAAAACGATTCGCGGAGCTGATGGATCAGCTCCGCAAGGCTTCTCCTGTGCTGAATCGTTCGCAGACTGAACGCTTTCGTTATCTGCGCGCGTATCAGACGGCTGTCTACGAAGACAAGCTTTCCGAAGGCGTGAGCATGGCGAAACAGCTTTTCCATGACTCAAGTGACCCTAATATCAAATATCGAGTCGGGAGCTTCATTGCGAGTATTTCGGCATTGACGAGGGATTTCACGACGGGATTGAAGTATTACGATCAAGCCATACAACTCCGCGGCAAGGTGACTGACAAGGCTATTCGCGACGAAGGGCTTTCTGCTGGCGCTTCGTTTTATAGCGAATTGGGGCAGCATCGAATCGCACTGCGATATGCAGATGATTTGGTTGCTTCGAAGCCGGGTCGGCGTTTGCAATGTGCCGGTGCGCAACATCGAGCGGTATCTCTTTTTGAGTTGAATCAGCTTCAGAAGGTGGATGCTGCAATTTCTAATGCAATTGAATTATGTGCTAAACACAACGAGCCTATTGCCGCAAATCTTGTTCGTTCGATTCTCGCTAAAAAAATGGCGATGGAGGGGGATTTCTTGGCTGCGGCTAGGCTCATGGAATCGGCACTTCCTGAGGTCGAGAAAACACGATACCCTCGATTGATTGCAAAGTTTCACGCAGATATTGCTGAGCTTAAGCTTAGGCTTGGTGATGTTGAGGCGGCAGGTCGGCATGCGAATGAGACAATTTCTTTCGGGGAGCAGATTGCTTCATCAACGATTTTGGTTAGCGCATATCGCACTTTGTTTCAGATAGCGGAAACAAGGGAAAAACCATCTGTTGCGCTCGAACTTTACAAGCGCTACGCCGAATCCCAAATGGCGCACCAAAGCGACGTCAAGGCTCGCGAACTCGCCTACGAGATCGTGCGTCACGAGACGCAACAGAAGACCAAGGAAATCGAGCTGCTCCAGGCGCAGCAACGGCTTGAGCGTGAGAACACGCAGAAGGCGCAGTTGACGACCTTGTTCCTGGCGATCCTGCTTGCGGGCATCGTGTTCTGGGCGTTCCAGGTGAAGCGTCACCAGCAGCAGCTGAAGAAGCTGGCGCAGACCGATTCGCTGACCGGGCTGGGCAACCGCCACTTCTTCACGCAGAAGTCCGAGCGTGCGCTGGTCGAGGCTGCGCGTGCCGGGGAGCCGGCGTCGCTGGTCATGTTCGATCTCGATCATTTCAAGGCGATCAACGATACCTACGGCCATGGGGCGGGAGACTGGGTGCTCAAACAGGTCGGCAAGACCTGCTCGGCGCATTGCCGCAAGATCGATTACATCGGCCGCATCGGCGGCGAGGAGTTCGCGATCCTGCTGCGCGGGATCGACCTCGCCGGCGCCGAGCGGCTGGCCGAAGAGTGCCGCTCGCAGCTCGCGAAGATCGATACCCGCGACTGCGGCTATTCGTTCGTCGTGACCGGCAGCTTCGGCGTGAGTTCGAGTGCACAGTCGGGCTACGACCTGTCGCGCCTGCTGTCGCATGCCGACCAGATGCTCTACCGCGCCAAGAACGAAGGCCGCAACCGGGTCTGCGCCTACACCGCTGAAGCGGCGGCGGACTACCGCTCCATGCGACGCGCTCCCAGCCTCTCGGTGGTCAATCGCTGACCGCCGATCCGCCGGTGCCCGGGTCCGCCTCGGCCGAGCTTCAATCGGTCGAGGCCCTGTTGGATGCGCTCCCGGAACCGCAGCGTGCGGCCCTGCGATCCGCCTATGCGGAGCCGCCCCGGGCCTACCACCATTTCGGGCATGTCCTCGAGGTGCTGGGCCATTACCGCGATGTCGCAGTAGGCCCTGGCTGGCATCGGCCGGCGGACGTACTGTTTGCGGTCCTGTACCACGACGCCGTCTACGTGCCCGGTCGCAGCGACAACGAGGCGGCCTCCGCCCGTCTGGCCGAAGAACACCTCGCTCGGTGGCCTCCCGCAGACGACGTCGACCCGGCCCGAGTCTCCGAACTGATCCTGCTGACGGCGCGGCACGGGGGCATCGATCGGGATGCGCTGGGCCAAGGCGCCGACGCCGAAGATGCGCGGCGATTCCTCGATTGCGACATGGCCATCCTGGCGGCTGACCCGGCACGATTCGCGGCCTATGACCGCGAGATCGCCGAAGAGTACCGGGCGGTGCCGCGATGGCTGTACCGGATCAAACGTCGCCAGTTCTTCAAGCGGCTGCTGGCCTCCGACCGGATCTATCTCAGTGATCATTTCCACGCGGCCCTGGAGGCGCGCGCGAGGGCCAATCTGGCGGCCTCGCTGGCTGGCGGCTGAGGCTTTCAGAGGGCGCCAGGGCCGACGATCGGCTGCCTGGCCGGTAGAATGTCGAAATGATCCGCAATATCGCCGCCTATCACTTCGTTCCCGTCGACCAGCCCCAGGCCCTGTGCGACCAGCTTCTCTCTCGCGCCGACGGCCTGGCATTGCGTGGCACGATCCTGGTGGCGAGCGAGGGCATGAACCTGTTCCTGGCCGGCGCGCCGGACGCCGTGGACACCTTCGTCTCCGAATTGCGGGATGACCAGCGTTTCGCGGACATCGTCGTCAAGGTCAGCGAGTCGGACGATCAGCCATTCGGTCGCCTGAAGGCCAAGGTCAAACCGGAAATCATCAGCTTCCGTATGCCTGACGCCTCGCCGATCGAAGGCCGAGCGCCAGCGGTGTCGCCAACGGATCTGTCCCGATGGCTCGCCCAGGGTACGGATGACACTGGACGCCGACTGGTCCTGCTGGACACGCGCAACCGCGAGGAGTTCGCACATGGCACCTTTGCCGGTGCTGAAACGCTGCCCATCGACAACTTCACCGACCTGCCGGATGCCGTGCTGGCACGCCGCGAGGCGTGGCAGGACGCGACGGTGGTGAGCTTCTGTACCGGCGGCATCCGTTGCGAAAAGGCCGCGCTGTGGATGCGTTCGCAGGGCATGGATAACGTGCTGCAACTCGACGGCGGCATCCTGGGCTACTTCGAAGCCGTTGGCGGACAGGGCTACGACGGCGCCTGTTTCGTGTTCGACGGGCGCGTGGCGCTGGATCCGACGCTGGCGCCCGTGCCGACCAGTACCACGATTGCCGAGGGTGATGCGCATGCTTGAGTTCGGCTGGATCGGCCTCGTGCTGGCGATCGTCGCAGCGTATTTCGTCATCAAGGTGGTGAAGTTCGTGTTCAAGCTGTTCTGGATCGGCGCCCTGCTGTTCGGCGCGTACTGGTTCATCGCACCGATACTGGAGCTGCCCAGGCCGTTCTGACTGCGTTCCTTTCCTGAGAGAGGCGACATGACCGATCCGGACTGGTTGCATCGCGATGCACGTATCGATGCGTACATCGCGAAGGCCGAGCCTTTCGCGCGTCCGATCCTCGAGCACGTGCGCGCGGTGGTGCACGAAGGCTGCCCTGACGTCGAGGAAACCATCAAATGGGGCATGCCGAGCTTCGTGCATGCGGGCGCGATCCTGTGCGGGATGGCAGCCTTCAAGCGACATGCCTCGTTCGGATTCTGGAGGTATGCCGAAGTCATCGGTGAGCCTGCGACCAGCGAAGGCATGGGCAGTTTCGGCAAGCTCGAAACCCTTCGCGACCTGCCATCGAAGCGCCAACTGCTGACCTACGTGCGCAAGGCCGCGCGACTGAACGAGGGGCGCGGAGACCAGGCGCGCACAAAGCCCGTCGATGGCAGAAAGGCGGCCGCATCGCGGCCACTTCCCGACATCCCGGTCGATTTCGCAGAGGCGCTTCGTGCTGCGCCCTCAGCACGTGCCCATTTCGATGCTTTCGCGCCGAGCCATCGTCGCGAATACCTGGAGTGGATCATCGATGCCAAGCGTGAGGACACCCGTGCGCGTCGCATCGCGCAGGCCATCGAGTGGCTGTGCGAAGGCAAGTCCCGGAACTGGAAGTACGAGCGTTGCTGACGGCTGCTTCGCCGTGTCGCCGGGTCACGGCACGCGGTCGGTCCTGAAGACCGGGTACAAGCCGTAGCGTTCGTCCCAGGCCGTGTGGCGGCGATAGAAAAACTCCAGGCGCGCGTTCGCGTCCGCTGCGAACTTCTCGTCCTCCCGGACTTTCTTCTCGAAAGCCTCGCGCAGCGCCGGATCGCGGGCGAGCATGTCGCGCGCCACCTCTTCGGCGACGTAGTCCTCCATGTACTCCTTGCGCTCGAACGCATTGTTGAACCAGCCCCAGGCGAGCAACGAGTCCGGGGCCTGGGGTTCGAGCAGGGACATGAGCAGCCGGGATTTCGGCTGCGCAATCGGCACGAACAGCGCGCCGGCACCGATGTCCCGGGAATCGGACGACCAGGTGCCATCGACCGTGAGGCGCTGGTGGCCTTCGCTGGATCCGGCAGAAAATACAGGCGTCTCGTCGCGATAGCTCTCCAGCTTCGCATCTTCCAGCGCATGCTCGACGCGCGTGAACGCGATGCCGTGCTGCCGAAGTTTCGCAGCGACGGCCTCGGCATGCGCCGGCGAAACGAGATAACCGCCCTTCGGTGCAACCACCTGCAGCGAAGGCACGATCTCGTCGCGCAGCGGCACTTTCCAGAGCTGCGGCTTGCGGTCGTCGTAGCGCGTCATCAGCGCACCCGATACCTCGGACGGCGTGCGCGTGTAGGCATAGCCACGGAAATCAATGGTGCGCACCTTGTCGCTCGCGGCCCAGGACAGCGGCACCTGGCTGCCGCCCAGGGCGGCGGCGCGTTCATCGGCAGCATCGGCGATTGCCCGCCAGTCCCGCCCGTGCTTCGCCATCAATTCCATTACCGCGATCACGGTGTTGCGAGTGATGCGCACGCGGGTCGGATAGTCCTTCCATGAATGCGTTTCCACCAGCATCGCGATGCGATTGCGCAGGTGGAAATAGCCGGTCGAGAAACGCGGCGGTGCCACGCCGTCGACGAAGCCCGATGCGGGATTGTCGCTTTCGACGAACGACGGATAGAACGGCAGCGGCAACGAACCCTGCTTCCTGAGTCGTGCAAGCGTTCCATCGCGCAGCGTGCGGCCTGCGACGCGGAGGGCATCGTCGCCGGCATTGAGCGGTTCGACCTGGATCGAGATGTCGTGCTCGAACTTCGCGCCGTCGGTGACGTGCAGGTCGACGGTCGCGACCGGGTCCCAGGCCTCGACCAGGCGCAGCATGGCCTGCATTTCCGCAGAATCCGCCTTGCCGTAGTCACGATTGAGGTTGTAGTTCTGCCCGGTCACGCGCCAGCCCATTTCAGCCGGGCCGTTCTGGTTGGGGCGGTTCCACGCGCCGAAGCGTTCGTGGCCATCGATGTTGAACACCGGGACGAACACCAGCACCGTTTTCTCGAGCGCGCCCCGCGCGGCCTCGCCATCGAGCATCTGTCGCAGTGCGAGAAAGCCCGCATCCTTGCCGTCGATCTCGCCAGCATGGATCCCGCCCTGGATCAGCACGACGGGCACGCCAGCCGATCGTGCGGCTTCAGGTGTCCGCGCGCCGCTGCGCGAGACCACCAGGGCTTTCATCGGTCGCCCCTCCGGTGTCGTACCGAAGTCGATGCAGCGAACCGCATCCGGATGCTTCGCCGCGAATGCGTCGCACAGCGCGATCACTTCGGCATAGCGACCGGTCCGCAGGTAGCTGCTGCGCTCGCCCTCCGTCGACAACTGGGATTGCGGCGTCGCGCCGACAGCTGGCAGCGACAGGGCGACAAGCAAGGAAGCGATCAGCAGGGTGGGGCGCATGCGGAGGGTCTCGGCTCGAGGCGAAAGGTCACGGGCGATCGGGAAACACAGCGTCGCATTGTGCCTTGTCACGGGAGTCCCCGGGCCCGTCGGTCGTCATGCGAAGATTGGCGCCTTTCCCCTGCCGCCGGAGCATCCGTGAGCCCTTCATCGCATACCTTGTACTACGCGCCTGGTGCCGCGAGCCTCGTCGTCCACTGGGTGTTGCTTGAGCTGGAATTGCCGCACGTACTCGAGCTGGTGGATATCAAGGCAGGCGCACAGAAGCGCCCCGAATTCATCGCGCTCAATCCCAATGGCGTCGTGCCGGCCTTGGTCATCGACGGCAAACCGCACTACGAAGCCACCGCGCTGATCACGCATCTGGCCGAAACGCATCCCGAACACGGACTGGCACCGCGACCGGGCGATCCGGGGCGAATGGATTTCCTGCAGTGGATGTTCAATCTCGCCAACATGGTGCAGCCGCTGTTCCGGCAATGGTGGTATCCGCATGAGCCGGCAGGCGAAGCCCATGCCGAGGCCGTGCTGGCGCACGTTCGCCCCAGGATCGAAGCACAGTGGGACCGCATCGATGCGCATCTGGCCGCGAACGGCCCGTATCTGCTCGGCGATCGCCTGAGCGTGGCCGACTTCCATCTGGTCATGCTGATGCGCTGGTCGCGCAACATGCCCAGGCCCGCCACCGAATGGCCGAATCTGGCGGCATTGGCCGCGAAACTGAAGGCGCGGCCGTCGTTCGCTCGCCTGTACGAGCGCGAAGGCCTGACGGAATGGGCCTGACAGCAGGTCCTTGATCGATCGCCCCGGCCGCATCCTCGCCCTGCGATGCCGGCCGGATAGGGATCGCCAGTCGAACTTGGGTACACTCCGGGAGCTCGCGTCCGGCCGCATGGCCGGGCGTTCCGTTCATTTCCGCGAGACCGACCCATGCGCGAAGCCGCCCAAGACGCAACGCCTGCCGCCGAGAATGCCCGGCTGCCCAGGCAGATTCCCTACATCATCGGCAACGAGGCCTGCGAACGCTTCAGTTTCTATGGCATGCGCAACATCCTCGTGCCGTTCCTCGTCGGCAGCGTGCTGTTGTCGTACCTGCCGGAGGCCGAGCGGCAGGGCATGGCGAAGGAGGTCTTCCACAGCTTCGTCATCGGCGTGTATTTCTTCCCGCTCCTGGGCGGCTGGTTGTCCGATCGCTTCTTCGGCAAGTACAACACCATCCTCTGGCTGTCGCTGCTGTACTGCGTCGGCCACGCCTGCCTTGCCGTCTTCGAGGAAAGCCGCACCGGCTTCTACACGGGCCTGTTCCTGATCGCATTGGGATCGGGAGGCATCAAACCCCTGGTGTCGTCCTTCGTCGGCGACCAGTTCAACCAGTCGAACAAGCACCTCGCGAAAGTCGTCTACGACGCCTTCTATTGGACGATCAACTTCGGCTCGTTCTTCGCCTCGCTGCTGATGCCGCGCATCCTCAGCGCATATGGTCCGGCGATCGCGTTCGGCATTCCGGGCATCCTGATGTTCATCGCGACGATCATCTTCTGGATGGGGCGTCGCAAATACGTGAACGTGCCGCCGACGGCGCACAATCCCGACAGTTTCATGGCCGTGACGATGACGGCGCTTCGTGGTGGGTCGAAAGGCGAGAAGGGTCTCGGTACATTCACCGCGATCGGTGGCGTGATCCTGGCTGCCGTGATGCTTGCAGGCTGGGCGTTGAATGCACTGGGAAGCGGTGGTTTCTGGCCGGAATCGATCGGTTTCGTCACGACATTCTGTCTCGCGCTCGGCGCGATCCTGCTGTTCGGCGGCATCGGTACTGCCCTGCAACTCGAACGTGCCCGTGGCCTGCATCCGGATGAGGCTGTCGATGGCGTGCGCGCGGTGCTTCGCATCCTGATCGTGTTCGCCATTGTCAGCCCGTTTTGGTCGCTGTTCGACCAGAAGGCCTCGACCTGGGTGCTCCAGGGCAAGGACATGATCGTGCCGCATGAGGCTTGGTGGTGGCCGAGCTGGCTCGTGAAGGAAGCTGCGCAGATGCAGGCGCTCAATCCGCTGCTGGTCATGCTGCTGATTCCCTTCAACAACCTGGTGCTCTATCCCACGCTCAGGAAGATGGGGTTCGAGGTTACCGCGCTGCGGCGCATGGGTTGGGGCATCGCGTTCTCGGGCCTGGCCTGGGTGATCGCAGGCATGATCCAGCTTCAGATCGATGGCGGCGATCCGACCTCGCTGGCTTGGCAGACCCTGCCGTATGCGCTGCTCACATTCGGCGAAGTGCTGGTCTCGGCCACCGGCCTTGAATTCGCGTACAGCCAGGCGCCGCAGCCGATGAAGGGCGTCATCATGAGCTTCTGGATGCTCTCGGTGACTTTCGGCAATGTCTGGGTCCTGCTGACCAATGCAGGCGTGAAGAGCGACACGATGGTCGCGCAGATCGCTGCGTCCGGACTGAGCGAAAATGCTTTCCTGATGTTCTTCTTCGCCGGTTTCGCGTTTGTCGCAGCCATGATTTTCGCGTGGTACGCGAAGCACTATCCGATGCAGGACTACTACCGTGCGGCCTGACATGTCGCGTGATTCGCGGTTCGTCGCCGGTCGTTGCGCATGACAGGCGGCATCGTCACCTGGGTGATCCTGGCGGTCACCGTGCTGGTGTCCTGGCAGGCGTGGGAAAAGCCGCGCCTGCAGGAGCGATTGATCCTGTGGCCGCCGGCGATCGATCGGCGCAAGGAATACGACCGCCTGCTGACCTACGGCCTGATCCATGCAGACGGCATGCACCTGGCCTTCAACATGCTCACGCTGTATTCCTTCGGCATGCTGATGGAGCGGTACTTCACCGCCAGCATTGGATCGATGGGCTATCTGCTGTTCTACCTGTCGGCGCTGGTGGTCTCGATCCTGCCGAGCTACCTGCGCCATCGCCATGACACGCGCTATGCCAGCCTGGGTGCTTCCGGTGCCGTGTCGGCGGTGCTGTTTTCGTCGATCCTGCTGGATCCGTGGAGCCTGATCCTGTTGTTCTTCGTCGTGCCCGTGCCTGCTTTCGTTTTTGCCGGCCTGTACCTGTGGTACAGCATCTGGATGGATCGTCGCGGTCGCGGCAACGTCAACCACAGCGCCCACCTGTGGGGCGCCTTGTATGGCATGGCATTCGCGCTGGTGGACGAGCCCGCGCTCGCAGGGCATTTCGTGGCCCGGCTGCTCTCGCCTTCTTTCGGCGGTTGATGGTCATGCGGGCCGGGCAGGTCCGGCGCCTTGAATCGATTTCCCGACCCCTGAAAAAAGAAAACTTCGTTTCGCGGGACGGGGCAATGCCCCACGAAACGAAGCACACACAAAAGGGAGGGGAGGGATCGTGGTGTGACTGGAACGGTGAAGCGATGGAGCTGCCGGACGTTGCGGGCCGGGCCCGCGGGTTCACTCAGGCCGCATGGGCGGCATGGGTGAATTCGCCGCCGTAGGTCTGGCCAAGACGCTTCTGGATGACGTAGTCGAGGAGTTGGAACTCCCTCGTCGTCGTCTCGCCCTGACGGGCGAGATCGAAGAGCCGGGCCACGACCAGATCGTCGGGGACGTTGCTGGCAATGGGCTGATTGGTTTGCATGGGCCACCTTCGAAAAGGGTGGTGGAACTGGGGGTCACGCTGCACGGGTGTTTCGATCAGGGTGATAGCAGAAAGCGTGCCAACGAAATTCGCGCGCTTGGGCGTGTCTGCAACTGCCCTTGGGTGTCACTATCCACCGGAGCGGGGCCAGCGATGACGCGTTCCGGATGTTCGCCGGCAGAGGCCTTTGGTTAACGCCAAACCCTGCAAAACACGAGAAAAATGAACGTTGCATGTCCAAGGCCTGACAGTAGCGTGGACTTGGGCCAAAAAAAGTTCCCGGGCCCACTTCCCAAAACGGTTCCGTTGTGGTGTAAGGTGCAAATACTGTTCCAAGCGGGCACGGTACATCGTGGCCCGATGCGGTAGATCCAAGGTGGCAAGCCGGTAAGGCCCGCTGCGGATGCCCTCCCTCGGGGGCTTCCGTTTCGGGGTACGACCTGGGTACGGCCCTGACGATCCGCTCATCGTTCGCGTTACCCCTGGCTAGACAGTCGCGGTCCCCGAAAGGTTCCGTGTATCCACCCAACTGTTGAATGTAAGGAGTAACACCCATGTCCGATCGTCAGAGCGGCACCGTCAAGTGGTTCAACGATGCCAAGGGCTACGGCTTCATCACCCCGGAAAGCGGCCAGGACCTCTTCGTCCACTTCCGCTCCATCCAGGGCACCGGCTTCAAGTCCCTGAAGGAAGGCCAGAAGGTCACCTTCAAGGTCGTGCAGGGCCAGAAAGGCCTGCAGGCCGACGAAGTCCAGGCGGTCTAAGCCGCAACGCTTCGACGAAGGCCCCGGACGCTCGCGTCCGGGGCCTTTTCATTGGTGCCGACCCGGTTGCGCGATGCATCGCCGCGGCTCCATCCGATATCCTTTGCACGGTCGAGCCCGGCCATGCCGGTCCGATGACCTGCTTTCAACGATCCAGACCCTGCGACCTGCCCGGCGGGAACGGATCCCGCAAGAGTCCCCCACGATGCGTATTACAGCTTCCCCCTCCCTCCTGTTCGTGGCCGCGATGGCCGCCTGCCTGCTCACGGTTGCCTGCGAGCGCAATCCGCCGGCGCCCGCCCAGGCTCCGTCGCCTGCCGCAGCGACGCCGCCTCCCGCGCCTGTCGCGGTCGAGTTGAAGGACGTGATCGAACAGGATCCCCGCTTCATCGTCGGGATCACCTATCCGCCGGGCATTGCCGCCAAGTACCCCGGCCTTGCCGAAGCGATGCGGGCCTACAGCGACAAGGCTCGCGCGACGTTGAACGACGCGCTGGCGAAGACCGATGCCGCCAAGCAGGTCGGCCCCTACGACCTCACGTTGACCTATACCTTGTTGGTGGACACGCCCGAGCTGGTGGCGGTGTCCGCAGGCGGCGCCGTGTTCACCGGTGGCGCGCATGGCGAGCCCCTGGTCGCGCGTTTCGTCTGGCTGCCGCAGCAGAACCGCATGCTCACGGCGTCGGCGCTGGTCCCCGATCCCAAGGGCTGGACCGCGATTTCCGACTACGTCCGCGAGCAGTTGCACGCCGAACTGTCGCAGCGCATCGACAGCGACGAACTTCCGCCCGCCGAGCGCGCAGAGCTCATGCGCAGCAGCGGCAAGATGATCGATGCGGGCACCAAGCCATCCGCCGAAGCCTTCGCGATGTTCGAACCGGTGCTGGCGCCCGAGAGCGCCAAGCTCGTCGCCCTGAAGTTCGTGTTCCCGCCTTACCAGGTCGGTCCGTACGTCGACGGCGAGCGCATGATCGAAGTGCCGACGTCGGTGCTGCGTCCGCACCTGTCGCCGGAGTTCGCGTCGATGTTCGTCGATGCGCCCGCAGCGGCGCCGGATGCCGCAGGGGCGCAGCCCGTTTCTCCCTGAGGGCGCCGCAGCGAAGTGGTCGTTCAGCCTGAGACGGCCGACAGCACGGCGCCACAATCCGCATCCAGCTTCAGTCCGCCCAGGTCGTCGGCACGCGTGCGACCGCGGTTGAGCAGGGCGACAGGCAAGCCGCGCTCGTGCGCCATGCGCACGAAGCGGAATCCGGAATAGACCATCAGCGACGTACCGACCGCGAGTACGCCGTCGCTCGCGTGCAGTGCATCTAGTGCCTGCGCATAGCGGGCGCGGGGCACGTTTTCACCGAAGAAGACCACGTCCGGCTTCAACAGCCCGCCGCAGTGCAGGCAATGAGGCGGAACGAAACGCATGACGGCTTCGGTATCGATATCCGCATCGCCATCCGGCGCGATGGCTGCGGCGTGCGGTTGCCAATCGGGATTGAGCTCGCGCAGGCGCGGTTGCAGCGATGCACGCGGTTGCGAATCGCCGCAACCCAGGCAGATCACGCCATCGAGACGGCCGTGCAGGTCGATCACTTCGCTGCTGCCGGCGCGCTGGTGCAAGCCGTCGACGTTCTGCGTGACCAGTGCCGCGATGCGTCCGCTGCGTTCGAGCGCGGCGAGTGCGTGGTGGCTGCGGCTGGGTTCCGCGACCGAGAAGATCGGCCAGCCGACGAAACTGCGTGCCCAGTAGCGGCGATAGGTGGCGGGATCGGCGGTGAAGGCCTGCCAGGTCACCGGCGGGGAGCGTTTCCAGGCGCCGTCGGCATCCCGATAGTCCGGGATGCCCGAGTCGGTGCTGATGCCCGCGCCGGTCAGCACGAAGACCCGATCGACGCCCGACAACCAGTCGTGCAGTGCGGAGGCGGCCTGGTCGACACGTGCGGCGGCATCCTGCGCCGTGACTTGAATGGGATGCGAATCGGCATTCATGGCGGCAGCATAGTCCAATGCGATGCCCGGACACGACAGCGCCCGGACATGCCGGGCGCTGTCGGTGTCGCTGGGCGGTGCTCGATTACGGCGTGGTCAGGCCACGGCGCTTGAGCAGCGGTTCGATCTGCGGATCGCGGCCGCGGAACTGCTTGAACGTGGTGATCGCGTCTTCCGAACCGCCCCGGCTGAGCAGCTTGGCGCGGAACCAGTCGCCGTTCTTGCGGCTCAGGCCACCGTTTTCCTTGAACCACTCGACGCTTTCGGCATCCAGCACTTCCGACCAGATGTAGGCGTAGTAGCCGGCCGAGTAGCCGCCCATGATGTGGCTGAAGTAAGCGGTGCGGTAGCGCGGCGGCACGGCGTAGAAATCGGTGCCGTTGGCCTTGAGCGCGGCGACCTCGAACGGGATCACGTCCTTGGCGGCCGGGATCTTGTCGGCCGGCAGCTGGTGGAAGCTCTGGTCGAGCATCGCGGCGCCGAGGTATTCGGTGGTCGCGAAGCCCTGGTTGAACTTCGAGGCGGCCAGCACCTTGTCCAGCAGTTCCTTCGGCATCGGCGCGCCGGTCTGGTAGTGCTTGGCGTAGTTGGCCAGCACTTCCGGCCAGTCGGCCCACATCTCGTTGACCTGCGACGGGTATTCGACGAAGTCGCGCGGCACGTTGGTGCCGGAGAAGCGTGGATAGGTCACGTTCGAGAACATGCCGTGCAGCGCGTGGCCGAACTCGTGGAACGTCGTGGTCACCTCGTCCCAGGTCATCAGCGTGGGCTGGCCAGCCGGCGGCTTGGGAATGTTGAGGTGGTTCGCGACCACCGGCAGGTTGCCGGTGAGCTTCGACTGCGAGACGTACTCGTTCATCCAGGCGCCACCGCGCTTGGACGAGCGTGCGTACATGTCGGCGAGGAAGATCGACAGCTGCTTGCCGTCGGCGTCGAACACGTCGTAGACCAGCACGTCCGGGTGGTAGACCGGCAGGTCGGTGCGCTGCTTGAAGGTCAGGCCGTACAGCTTGTTGGCGGCGAAGAACACGCCGTTCTCCAGCACGTTCTTCATCTCGAAGTACGGCTTGAGCTGCGACTCGTCGAAGTTGTAGCGGGCCTGGCGGACCTTCTCGGCATAGAAGGCCCAGTCCCACGGCTCGAGCTTGAAGCTCGGCTGGCCCTTGGCCTTCTGCTCGGCGTCGATGACGGCCTGCATGTCGACGGCTTCGCGCTTGGCATTGGCCACGGCGGCCGGTGCCAGCTTGCCGAGCATCGCGTTGACGGCTTCCGGGTTGCGCGCGGTTTCGTCCTCCAGCACGTAGGCGGCGTGGTTCGGGTAGCCCATGATCTTCGCGCGCTCGGCGCGCAGCTTGAGTACCTGCGAAATGATGCTGGTGTTGTCGAACTCGTTGCCGCGGCTGCCGCGCACGATCGACGCCTTGTACAGGCGCTCGCGCAGGGCGCGGTTCTCGAGCTGGGCGAGGGCCGGCTGGCCGGTGGTGTTGAGCAGGGCGATGACGTACTTGCCTTCCAGCTTGCGCGCCTTGGCGGCTTCGGCGGCGGCGGAGATCTGCTCGTCGGACAGTCCGGCGAGTTCCGCCTTCGTGTCGACGACAACCGCCGAGGCATTCACTTCGGCCAGCACGTTCTGGCTGAACTTGGTGCCCAGCGTCGCCAGTTCGGCGTTGATCGTCTTCACGCGCGCCTTCTGCGTTTCGCTCAGGTTGGCGCCGGAACGGACGAAGTCGGTGTAGTAGCGTTCGACCAGGCGCACGCCTTCGGCGTCCAGGCCCAGGTCGTTGCGACGCTCATGCAGTGACTTGATGCGTGCGAAGAGCTTCGGGTTCAGCGCGATCGCATCGCCGTGGGCGGAGAATTTCGCCGCGTAGTCGCTCTGCAGCTTCTCGCGTGTGTCGTTGGTGTCGGCGCCGGTGAGATTGAAGAACACCGCGAGGCTGCGGTTGAAGATCTGGCCGCTCTTCTCCATCGCGACGATGGTGTTCTCGAAGGTCGGCGGCTCGGGGTTGTTCGCGATCGCCTCGACTTCCTTGAGCTGGTCGGCCATGCCGCGGTCGAAGGCCGGCGCGAAGTCGCTGTCCTTGATCTTGTCGAACTGCGGGTACTTCAGCGGCAGCGGGCTGTCGGCGAACAGCGGATTGCTCTGGGTTGCGGCGGTGGACATGGCGGGTTTCTTGTCTGCGGCGTGTGCGGCCGGCGCGGCGGCGCCAGAGAGGCCGGTGGCGATGGCCAGCGCGAGTGCGCAGGCGATGGGACGGGTCATGGCAATCCTCGGAGAGCGAAGGTCGGGCGGGGCACAGGGTAGCGGAAGGGTGCGCGGATCGCGCATGACGAAAGCCATGGTGGCCGGGCGATTCAGGCGCTCCGACCCGTGGTGCCGGTGCTCTATCACGAATTGTTTACAATTCACGGCCTGTTCTAACCACCATCCCGGCACGATCGGCAAAGTCGACCGAAGCTGCAGGATCCGCCTCAGATCGCCCGTTTTTCTCCCATGAGGACCTTCCCATGACCATCCCGCACCGTACGACCCGCCGCGCCCTGCGCCTGGCCGGGCTGACCGCCGCCGTGTCGCTGGCCCTGCCGGCCATGGCCCAGGAGGCACCGTCGCCGGACGCGCCCGAGCTGGACACCATCACCGTCACCGCCCAGCGCCGTACGGAAAACATCCAGGACGTGCCGATGGCGATCACCACGCTGGATCGCGAGAAGGTCGAAGCCCTCACTGCAAGCGGCGACGACATCCGCCTGCTGTCGGGCCGCCTGCCGAGCCTCAACATCGAGTCCTCGTTCGGCCGTGCCTTCCCGCGTTTCTATGTCCGCGGCCTGGGCAATACCGATTTCGACCTGAATGCGTCGCAGCCGGTGTCGCTGGTGTACGACGGCGTGGTCCAGGAGAACCCGATCCTCAAGGGCTTCCCGCTGTTCGACCTCGACGGCATCGAAATGGCCCGCGGCCCGCAGGGCACGCTGTTCGGCCGCAATTCGCCGGCCGGCATCATCAAGTTCGAGTCCGCGCGTCCGCAGGATGAATTCGGTGGTTACGCGCGCATCGGCGTCGGCGACCGCAGGCAGGTCAACCTGGAGGGCGCGATCACCGGCCCGGTCGGCGAACACACCTCCGCGCGACTGTCGGTGATGCGCCAGAGTCGCGCCGACTGGGTCGACAACACCGCCAACGGCCCCGGCGACGACCTCGAAGGCTACGAAGAGAACGCGGCCCGCCTGCAGTTCCTGTTCAGTCCCAACGACAACTTCGAGGCGCTGGCCAATGTCCATGCGCGCAAGCTCGAAGGCACGGCGCGCCTGTTCCGCGCCAGCATCATCAAGCCAGGCACCAACGAACTGCGCGATGACTTCGATCGCGACCAGGTGTCGATCGATGGCATCAACGAGCAGCAGCTCGACCAGGTCGGCGGCAACCTGCGCATGCGCTGGGACCTGGGCAAGGTCAGCCTGCATTCGATCACCGGCTACGAGAGCGTCGATGCTTTCAGCCGGGGCGACATCGACGGTGGTTCGTCGTACAGCTTCCCGCCGGACGAACTTGGAGAATCGCTGTTCCCGGCAGAATCGGCCGATGGCCTGCCGCGCCATCGCCAGTGGAGCCAGGAATTCCGCATCGAATCGAACGAGTGGGGCCGCTTCGACTGGCAGGCCGGCCTGTTCTGGTTCGACGAGCGCATCAAGGTCGACAGCTTCAGCTATGACAGCTTCGCCCCCGGCAATGCGCAGAACGGTTACGCCACCCAGCGCCAGGAAAACACGGCGTGGGCGGTGTTCGCTTCGGGCGATTTCGACGTGACCGACCGTTTCAAGCTGCGCGGTGGCCTGCGCTACACCGACGACCGCAAGGAATTCGTCGCCGAGCGCGTCGTGGGTCCGTTCGGTCCGCCGATCGCACCGATCAAGGTGAGCCCGGACGACACCAACCTCAGCTGGGACCTCAGCGGCGTGTTCAAGGCGACCGACAACGTGAACTTCTATGGTCGCGTCGCCACCGGCTTCCGCGCGCCGAGCGTGCAGGGCCGCCTGATGTTCGCCGATGCGTTGCTGCCGTCCGACCAACTGGTGACCGTGGCCGACAGCGAGACCGTGCTGTCGTACGAGGCAGGCGTCAAGGCGACGCTGTGGGACAACCGCCTGCGCCTGGGTTTCGCGCTGTATCGCTACACCGTCGACGACCAGCAGCTCACCGCCGTCGGCGGCGCCAGCAACATCGCCACCTTGGTCAATGCCGACCGCAGCGTCGGCCAGGGTGCCGAACTCGATGTGCAGGCGTGGCTGACCGATCATCTGTTCGTCACTTTCGGCGCCAGCTACAACGACACCGAGATCCAGGACAAGACGCTCAGCGTGTTCCAGTGCGGCGCGCTGTGCTCGCCGAGCGATCCGCCCGGCGACGTGGCGGGCACGCGCAAGATCGACGGCAATCCGCTGCCGCAGGCGCCGAAGCACGTCTACAACCTCACCGCGCGCTACGGCATCCCGCTGGGCAACGCCGAGTTCTTCATCTACACGGACTGGGCGTACCGCAGCAAGGTCAACTTCTTCCTGTACGAATCGACCGAATTCACCGGCGATCCGCTGCTGGAAGGCGGCCTGCGCCTGGGCGTGAACTGGAAGGACGGACGTTACGAAGTGGTCGCCTACGGTCGCAACATCACCGACGAGGAAGCGATCGTCGGCGCGATCGACTTCAACAACCTCACCGGCTTCCTCAACGAGCCGCGCACGTGGGGCCTGGAGTTCAAGGCGTCGTTCTGATCGCCGTTGTCCTCATGCCGTGAAAGAAACGGGCGCCGTGATCGGCGCCCGTTTGCTTCGTAGAGCGGAGCTTGCTCCGCTGCCTTGTCGGAAAATGCAAGAAACGAGCGGAGCAAGCTGCGCTCTGCAAGACTTCATGCGCCGTGACGCGCAGCGTTCGCGCGCACGGCGGCTTCGATGTAGCCCGCGAGTCCTTCGCCGTGCCTGTCGTAGTGGGCCTGGAACCGCAGGTCCGCGGTGTACATGGCGGCCACGCTCGCATGCATCTCGTGGTTGCACGGGTAGAAATATCGCTCGATGTGTTCGCGATGCGATTCGGCGAGTGCCATGGCCGTCTCGCCGTCAGCG
Source organism: Lysobacteraceae bacterium (assembly GCA_016789405.1). Classification (GTDB taxonomy): domain Bacteria; phylum Pseudomonadota; class Gammaproteobacteria; order Xanthomonadales; family Xanthomonadaceae; genus Lysobacter_I. The sequence continues at coordinate 67,299 of JAEUPQ010000004.1, read as the reverse complement.
GGATCACCGCGCTGCATCGTATCGAGGAATGCATGGGTGATCGCGTCCGACTCGACCTGGATGCGTGCCCAGTCGTCCTTCGAATAGCGGGCGGTGCGCGTCTGCGAGATCTTCCAGTGATCCGTGTCGCCCCAGCGGGCGCGCGCTTCCCGGGCGTACTCGCCATTGCGGAACTGCGCGTAGCCGTCGAACAGGTGTTCGTTGTCGTGTCCGGTGCTCATGTGTCTGTCTCCGTCGAGTGTCTGAAGGGTCGCATCGACCGCCTTCAGGACCGCTTCCCCGTGCCGCAGCTGCGACTGCAATGTCGCCCGTTGTTCGATGAGCGCCGCGCGTCGCTGTTCCGGCGGGGCGTCGATCAAGTCACGCACGATGTCCAGTGCGAAGCCCAGTTCGCGGAACAGCAGCACCTGCTGCAATCGGTGCAGATCATCGTCGGTATAGAGGCGATAACCGGCGTGGCTGCGCTGCGAAGGCGACACCAGTCCGATGTCGTCGTAATGGTGCAGGGCGCGGACCGTGAGCCCGGTCAGGGCGGCGACACGGCCGATGGTGAAGGGGCGAGGAGGCATGGGGGCATGGTAGCGGTCGATGCGAGGCGCATGCTGCGGCCTGACGTCGCGTGAGGGTCAAGCCCCGCGGCTCAATGCGTCGCGCCGGCGCCGATCGGACGGTCCTTGCGCGTGCGCAGCACCGTATCGATGCAGACCCGCAGGCCGGCGACGACCATGTCCAGATCGAGCGATGGCGTGCCAGGCAACGCTTCCACTTGCTCCGGCAGGAACGGAATGTGCACGAAGCCGCCTCGTGTGCGCGTGCCGGCGAGCGCGTGCATGAGCACATAGAACACCTGGTTGCAGACGAAGGTGCCGGCGGTCTGCGAGATTTCCGAGGGGATGCCGGCGGCCAGCAGGTCCGCGTGGATGGCCTTGATCGGGAGTGTCGTGAAATAGGCTGCGGGTCCGCGCGCGATGACCGGGGTGTCGATCGGCTGCGCGCCGGCGTTGTCCGGAATGCGTGCGTCGTTGACGTTGATCGCCACCCGTTCGAGGGACAGCGCGGATCGGCCGCCGGCCTGGCCGACGCAGATCACGAGTTCCGGCACGTGCCTGCGAAGCGCGGCGCGCAATGCCCTGGGCGCTCCGCCGAAGGTGGTCGGCAACTGCACGGCAACGATGTTCCGTCCGCCGATGGTGTCGCCATCCAGTCGTGAGACGGCTTTCCAGCTCGGGTTGATCGTGTCGCCGCTGAATGGATCGAAGCCGGTCAGCAGGACGGTGCGGGCACCTGGCAGGGTCATGGCATCAACGAATGGCGTCAACGGAAGGCGATGACATACATCAGCACGATGTTGCAGGCCAGAAGCAGGACGCCGGTGCGCCACTGCGCGCGGATCACGCCGTACGGGTCCTTCAGTTCCAGCAGCGCTGCGGGTACCAGGTTGAAATTGGCGGCCATCGGCGTCATCAGCGTGCCGCAGTAGCCCGAGAGCATGCCGATCGCCGCCAGCGAGGCGGCATCGGCACCGTGCAGTTTGACCAGCAGCGGCAGCGCGATGCCGCCCGTCATGACCGGGAACGCGGCGAACGCATTGCCCATGATGATGGTGAACAGGGCCATGCCCAGCCCGTAGGCGATCACGATGAGGAACGGGTGCTCCGTCGGCACGATCGCGCGCACGACGCCGGAGACCGCGGCATCGACGCCTGACGCCTGGAAGACGCTGCCCAGCGTGGCCAGCAGCAAGGGCAGCAGCGCCGCCCAGCCGATCGCATCGACGAGGCGACGCGACTGCTCGACTGCGGTGCCCGGCGATTGTCGTGCCATCGTGCAGGCGACGACCAGGGCGATCACGCACGCGACCGCAAGCGATGTGAGCGTCGCCGTGTTGGCATTGTCGAACAACGGCGCACCGTCGAACTGAAGGTGCTTGGCGGAGAGCGTCCCGACGACGGTGATCGCCGGGATCAGCAGCGCCGGCAGGAACAGGCGATGACCGAAGCGTGCGGCATCGCTGCGCTTTGCCTCGAGCGTGCTCTCGGCGTAGCGCCCCGTGCGCAGTCCGCCAAAGCCTGCGATCAGCACCAGCACCACCACGGTGACGCCGACCAGCCGCACCGGCATGTGTTCGGCGGCGAACAGCAGCACGGCCAGCAGGGCCCAGAACAATCCCGTGGTGTGTCGTCGCGGATTGCCTGCATCGCGCGCGCCGCGCCAGGCCAACGCGACGAAATACAGTCCGAGCAGCCAATAGACGGGCGTCAGCGTGATCATGCCGACCCCTGCGTCGGTGCTTTTCCCGTGGCATCGCGCCTGAGGGCGTCGCGCGCCACGCGCAACGCGATGCTGCGTTCGAGCCTGTGGATGCGCCAGCTGTGGATCACGAAGGCGCAGATCGCGGTCGGAATGCCCCACAGGGCGATCTTGATGGGTTCCAGCTCGATGCCGTTGTCGGCGAAGAAGGCCTGGATCAGCAGAACCGCACCGAAGGCGATGAAGATATCCTCGCCGAAGAACATCCCGACGTTGTCCGTGCCTGCAGCCATCGCGCGTACGCGTTCGTGCTCGTCGTCGGTCAGCGTTCCATGCCGGGTTTCTGCGGTCGCTTCCGACATCGGTGCGACGAGTGGGCGCACGGTCTGCGGATGACCGCCGACGCTGGTCAGACCGAGCGCGGAAAGCAGTTGTCTCGCGAACAGATAGGCCATCAGCAATCGTGTCATCGTCGCGCCGCGCAAACGCGCGATCCATGCCTGCGTGTGTTCCTTCAGGCCGTGGCGCTCGAGAAGGCCGATCACCGGCAGCGTCGCGAGGAACAACAGCAGGAATCGCTTCTCCGTGAAGGCCTTGCCGAGGATGTCCAGCACCTCCAGTGGAGAGAGTTTTGCCGTGAGTCCGGTGATGAAGCCAGCGGCGACGACGACCAGCGCGGGATTGAGCCGCAGCGCAAAACCGAGGACGACGGCGGCGACGCCGATGAGGGGCCAGTAGTTGACGATGGCGGCGTTGGCGAGTTCGACCTGCATGGGATCAGTCCAGTGCCGCGACCGCGACATCGAAGCGCGCAAGCCGCGCGCGGACGGCCTGGGCGACGGCCAGCGCGTCTGCGCGGTCGCCGTGCATGCACAAGGTGTCCGCGCGCAGCATCAGCGGTCGACCGCGATCGTCCTTGGCCAGGCCGAGCGATGCGAGCAGGAACGCGCGTTCGGCCACTTCATCCGGGCTTTCGATCACCGCACCGGGCCGGTCGCGTGGCAGCAGTCGACCTTCGGTGTCGTAGCCGCGATCCGGGAATACCTCGTGCGCAACACCCATGCCCAGCATGCGTGCGATGTTGAGCATCTCCGATCCGGACAAGCCCACCAGGCGCAGCGATGGATCGATCCGCTGCACCGTGCGCGCGACCGCCGCTGCGACGTCGACATCGCGCGCCGCGCGGTTGTACAGCGCACCATGCAGTTTGACGTGGCGCACGGGTACGCCGTGGGCCGATGCGATCGAGCGGAAATGCTCGACCTGCGACTGCACCAGGGTCGCGATCTCCTGCGGCGACTGCCCGGTTTCGCGCCGCCCGAAGTGCTCGCGCTCGGCATAGCCCGGATGGGCGCCCACCACCACGCCATGTGCCGTGCAGAGGCGCAGCGTCTCGACGATGGTGTCGTCGTTGCCTGCATGCGCGCCGCAGGAAATGTTCGCGGAAGAGATCAGCGGCACGATATCGGCATCGCTGCCGCAGCCTTCGCCGAGATCGCAATTGAGGTCGATGGTGTGCATGGTCTGGGCCCGGAACGATGGGGAAGCCTAATCGGTGGGTACCGGAAAAGCATCATGCACTGCGATGGGACGCGTCAGCGTCCCCGTCCGGTCTGCACCGCCGTCTCCTGCTGCGATTCCTGGCGCGTGAATGCTTGGTCGCGCTGGCCAGGATCCACCTGGATGGTGCCTATGATGTGCCGCTGTTTTCGGCCACTGCGCCGGGTTGTCCTCATTCGCCCCTGTCCACGCCGGTCATCGAAAGTCGGCAGGAGGAGGTCGGCCCACCCTCCGTGCCGCGACCGACAGTGGAGTACACCGCGCCAGCGAGCGCATCCAGATTGCGCGTATCGATATTCGTCATCATCTGATCTCGGTGTTGTTCGGTCGGCGGCGAAACAGGCGGGTTGTTCAGCGCTTGCCCACGTCGAGGTATCGTTCAAGCAGGTCGGCACGCTGGCGGATGGCCCGTGCATCGTTTTCGACCGATTGCAGATTGCCCACCTGGCCGATGTCGTCGAGGATCGATTCCCTGACAGCGCCATCGCGTTGCTGCAGTTGAACCCAGGCACGCTGCGTGGTGACCATTCGATCGCGGCGTTCGTCCTGCAGGCGACTGATCAGCTGTCTGTAGGCATTGTTCAAGCGCGCATCCTGACGTTCGCGTTCGTCGGTCAGGCATTCGGCCTGAGCGAGGGTTCCCGCAGCACCGGCCATGCACTTGGCCAAGGTATCGCTCAAACCCTGAGGCATGTAGTTCTCGCTGTCGGACACTGCCGTTGTCTGCGGTGTGCGCAGTGTGTCGTCGATCCGCACATCGCCTGTGAAGTCTGCGATCGACACCAGAAGGTCGGCGCGCTGCGCGATGGCGGAAGCCTTGTTCTCGAGCTTCTGTCGATGCCCTGTCGGGCCGAGTCCATCCAGCAGCGAGGCTTCGAATGCGTCGTCCTTCTCCTGCAGTTGGATCCACGCGCGCTGCGCCGCCACGATCCGCTCGCGACGCTCGCCCTGCAGCTGTCCGATCAGCTGTTCGTAGATCGTGTTCAAGCGCGCGTCCTGGCGGTCGCGTTCGCCGGTCAGGTCCTCATCGGCAGCCATCGGCGTGATGGGACGTGCTGCATCTCCTCCGAACGCCTTCCCGAACGCCGGATCGACGATCTTCACCAGGGTCCAGCACGAATCGCGCCGGAAGGTGTAGCGCAACTGTATGTCTGTGTCGGGGGCTTCGAGGACGATGGTGGTGCGGTCGCCCTCGCTGCCGATTTCGCGGTAGCGCAGGCCTTCGGCCTGCTGACGGGCGCGATCCGGCATGACTGGAAAGCGCAGCGCGTCGCGCGACATCGATTCCACTGATTCAGCAGGTTCGGGCTGGGCGTTCCAATCGACGAATGTCGTGTCCACGACCGGTGCGGTGAAGGCTTTCTGCAGCGATGGGCTCTGGGCGAAGGCGGCGACGAAGCTGGCGAGATCGGTCGCGGGGCAGCTCGGTGAGGCGGTCGTGGACTTGCTCGTCGCGCCCGCAGCGGTTGCCGTGGCTGGCGGCGTGACGTCGCAAGCACCGACGAAGAATGTGAGCAGGGCGAGGAGGCAGAGACGACAACGGTGTGAACGTGATGATGCGATGACCGTGGGAATGGTGCGGCGCGCGCTTTCCATGGTGAAGTCCCGGGCTCGGGGATTCTTGGACAGGGGTTCCATCATACGAGGTCGTTGGAGGTGGCCGAGACTGCCTATCCGGACTGCACTCGCGCGTCCACTGCGAGCAAGGCCCGTGCAAGTTCAGACTTTCGCCTGCGCCGCAGTTGTTCGGCTTCGATCGCATCGACCGGCTCGAACCGCAGCGTGTCGCCAGCGCGCAACTGCGCCATGCGTGGCAGGTCGGCGGCGATGACGAATCCGAGACGCGGATAGCCACCGACGGTCTGGGCGTCGGCGAGCAGGACGATGGGCTGGCCATCTGGCGGCAACTGGATCGTGCCGGGCGCGACCGGGGCAGAGAGCTGCTCGCATGCCGGGATCTGCAGCGATTCGCCGGAGAGGCGCAGCCCTTGGCGATCGCTGCGCGGATCGATGCGCCATGCGTGCTGCGAAAGCCTTGTTGCGACCGCTTCCTGCGACGGCACGATGCGGAACGGACGGGCGTTCGCCGGCTCGGCGTCGAGGGACACCCACCACGGCGGATGGCGCGGTGCGTCCGTGTCGAGGCGCGAACGCTGACCCAGCCGCAATGCGTCGTCGACGCGCAGGACGCGCCCCTGCAGCCCGCCGAAACCGCCTCGCAGGTCGGTGCCTCGACTGCCGAGCACCGGCGGCACATCGATTCCGCCCGCGATGGCCAGCCAGGTGCGCAGGCCATGCCGGATCGCGCCGAGTTTCAGTCGGCCGGCGGGCAAGGTGACGGGGCGGCCATTCGGGACGATGTGCTGCATGCCGTTGCCGGTGTCGAACGCTGCGTCGATCGATGCGCCGCACAGGGCGATGCGGATCGCCGACTCGAAGGTGAGCGTCGGACCACTCAAGGCGATTTCGAGTACGGCGAGGTCGTGCGCATTGCCGACCATGTGGTTCGCGAGAACGACCTGCGCGGGATCGAGCGCGCCGCCACGCGCGACACCGACGTGCCGCCAGCCATTGCGCCCCGATGCCTGCACGGTCGTCGCCGCACCGGGAGCGATCACGCGCAGCACGGTCATGCCTCGCGCTCCAGCTGCGCGAATTTGTCCGTATCGATGACGACGAAGCGCACGCAGTCGCCCGGCGAGAGCAGGGAAGGCGATGTGCGCTTCGGATCGAACATGCGGATGGGCGTGCGGCCGATCAGTCGCCAGCCACCCGGGCTTTCGCGCGGATACAGCCCGGTCTGCGCACCGCCGATCGCGACGCTGCCTGCAGGCACGCGCGTGCGCGGCGTGGCCAGGCGGGGGAGGGCCAGCGCGGGATCGAGTCCCGAAAGATAGGGAAATCCCGGGGCGAAACCGATCATCGCCACGGTGTAGGTCGCGGCGGCATGCCGTTCGATGAGGGCATCAGGCGACATGCCGAGTTCCGATGCGCATGCGTCGAGGTCTTCGCCGAACGCACCACCATAGGCGACCGGGATCTCGATGCAGCGCGACGGCGTGTCCACGCTCGTGGCGCTGACGTCTGCGAGCTTGGCGTCGAGCCAGCGTGCGACGGTGGATGCATCGACTGCATCAGGATCGAAGAACACGGCGAGACTGGCGTACGCGGGAACGAGGTCGCGCAGCCAGTCGGGCGCGGCCTCGCGAATGCTGCGCGCAACCTGGTGCACGCAGGCATTGGTCGCGTCATCGATCGGTGGCGTGTCTGCGCCGAGGTGCAGCAGCCATGCGTCGTCGGCCAGACGCTCCCGGCGTCCCGCCGTCATGCCGACAATGCGGCGCGCAGGAGCTCGACGCGTTCGATCAGATGCTCCGGCGTGTACGGCTGCGCCGTTGCGGTTCCCCAGACGGGGCGAGGCCAGGCGATGTCGTTGCGATAGCGCGCGATCACGTGGATGTGCAGCTGCGGTACCACGTTGCCGAGCGCAGCGGTGTTGATCTTGTCCGGCTTCATCGTCGACTGCAGTGCACGCCCGGCGCGGTCGATCTCGCGCATGAGCACGGCTTGCTGGTCGGGGCTGAGGTCCTGGAGTTCCACCGCGTCCTGTACGCGCGGCACCAGGATCAGCCAGGGATGGTGCGCGTCGTCCATCAGCTGGACATCGCACAGCGGCCAATGGGCGAGTGGGTGCGTGTCTTCGGCCAGTTGCGGATGCAGGTGCCAGCCCGGCGGGCCGGCATGGGCGTGGCGGTTCATCGCAGGTGCTCCGTCAGGAAGGCGATCGTGCGGTCCCAGGCGAGGGAAGCGCTATCGGCGTCGTAATCGTCGCGTTCGTCGCAGTTGAAGCCGTGTCCGGCGGGATAGACGTGGATGGCGGCGTCGGGATGATGCAGGCGATGTTTCTGCACATCCTCCGGCGGGAGGATCGGGTCGCGCTCGCCGAAGTGGAACAGCATCGGCGCCTGCGCCGCTTCGCCGAGGAAGGGCACGCTGCGCCCGCCGTAGTACGTGACCGAGGCCATGTGCATCCGCGTATTGGCCAGCATCGCGACCGTGCCGCCCCAGCAGAACCCCGCGGCGGCGACGTTGTGGCCCGACTCGCGCAGCCAGCGCGCGGCGGCGCCGACCACCTTCAATGCGCGCTCGAAGCCCAGCTGTGCCACGTAGTCGCGCCCGACGCTCACCCCGGACTCGTCGTAGCGCAGTTCGGTGTCCGGGCGGACCAGATCGAACAGGGCCGGGGCCATCGCGGTGAAGCCGGATTCGGCGAAGCGGTCGGTCACCGCCCGGATGTGCGGGTTCACCCCGAAGATCTCCTGGATCACCACCACGGCGCCGCACGGGGCGTCGTCGGGACGGGCCAGCCAGGCCTTGACCGGGCCCTCCGGGGTCGTCAGGGGGATCCACTCACCCATGTTCGGGTCTCCAGCCATCCGAAAACCGCATCGTACGCCTGTGCCAGCCGGAGGGACACGGTGGGGCAGGAGGCTATAATCACCGGTCTCCCGCAGCCAAGCCGGACCCGTCCGCGGTCCGCACACGCCATGTCCGCCATCGAACCTTCCAACGGCCGCAAGATCGGCTTCGTCAGTCTCGGCTGCCCCAAGGCACTGGTCGATTCCGAACGCATCCTCACCCAGCTCAAGGTCGAGGGCTACGACATCGTGCAGGCCTACGACGACGCCGACGTGGTGGTGGTGAACACCTGCGGCTTCATCGATTCGGCGGTCACAGAGTCGCTGGACGCCATCGGCGAGGCCATGGCCGAGAACGGCAAGGTCATCGTCACCGGCTGCCTGGGCAAGCGCCCGGAGCAGATCCGGGAAGCGCATCCCGACGTGCTGGCGATCACCGGCCCCCAGGACTACCAGAGCGTGATGCGCGCCGTGTACGACGCCGCGCCGCCGACCCACAACCCGTTCACCGATCTCGTGCCGCGCCGCATCGCCGAGGATGACGTCGGCATCAAGCTCACGCCCAAGCACTACGCCTATCTCAAGATTTCCGAAGGCTGCAACCACCGCTGCAGCTTCTGCATCATTCCGTCGATGCGCGGCGACCTCGTGTCGCGTCCGGTCGACCAGGTGCTGCGCGAAGCCGAGAAGCTGGTGATGGGCGGCGTGAAGGAACTGCTGGTCATCTCGCAGGACACGAGTGCCTATGGCGTGGACGTGAAGTATGCCGAGCACATGTGGCGCGAGAAGCGCTACCAGACGCGCATGAAAGCCTTGTGCGAAGGCTTGTCCGAACTCGGCGTGTGGACGCGCCTGCATTACGTCTATCCGTATCCGCACGTGGACGACATCATCCCGCTGATGGCCGACGGCAAGCTCTTGCCCTACCTCGACATCCCGTTCCAGCACGCCAGCCCGCGCATCCTCAAGCTGATGAAGCGTCCGGGCGCGGTCGACAAGACCCTGGAGCGCATCCAGCGCTGGCGCGGCATCGCGCCGGACATCACCATCCGCAGCACCTTCATCGTCGGCTTCCCGGGCGAGACCGAACAGGAGTTCGAGGAACTGCTGGATTTCCTCGACGAAGCCCAGCTCGACCGTGTCGGTGCGTTTGCCTACTCGCCGGTCGAAGGCGCCGCCGCGAATGCCTTGCCCGACCCGGTGCCGGAAGAGGTCAAGCAGGAACGCCTGGCCCGCTTCATGGAGCGCCAGGCCGCCATCTCCGAAGCCAAGCTCGCCGACAAGGTCGGCAGCGTGCAGCGCTGCCTCGTCGACCTGATCGACGGCGACCTCGCCATCGCACGCTCGATGGCAGATGCGCCGGAGATCGACGGCCTCGTGCAGATCCAGAACGGCTTCGAAGCTGGCCTGAAACCGGGCGAATTCGTCGACGTGGAGATCATGGGCAGCGACGAACACGACCTGTACGGCGAAGTCGTATTCGAAGATTGAGTCGCGGGCGATGGCGAAACGCCGCTTCATCGCCCCGGCGCGCGGCGCCGTCGATCCGCGCGTCTTCGATCATCCGGTCTTCTCCAGCTATCTGGCGCACCGCGACTGGTTCACGGCGCCGGATTGGCCGGGCATCGACCCGCTCAACGCGATGATGCCGCTTTCGCATCATCGTTTCGTCGTCCAGGACGACCTTCTCCTCGATGATGGCCTGCACTACGAAACCCGCATCGCTGCAGGTCGCATCGCCACCCGAATCGACAACTGGCACGACCTGTTCAATGCGGCCGTCTGGTGCCGCTATCCGGCGCTGAAGCAGGCGTTCAACGCACGGCAGTGCGCGCACATCGCGACCATGGGGCCGCGCGACCGCAACCGCGCCCAGTACGCGCTCACCCAGTTCGACGAGGCCGGTGTGATCGTCCGCCTGCGCAACGCCTCACTTTTGCCGCTGTGGGATCGCCACGATTGGCGCGCGTTGTTCGTCGATCACGCCGACGCATGGCATGACGGCGACATCGCGATCGCAGCCGTCGTCGGCCATGCGTTGCTCGAAATCGCGCTTGTGCCAGCCTTGTTCATGGTCGGCAAATGCCTGGTGGTGCAGGACGACCATGACGACGATGCCTGCATCGATCTCGTAGCGACGGCTGTTCGCAACGGCCGCGCGCTCAATGATCCGCTCGAGTTGCGTCCATTGCCGCTGGCCGGCATTCCCGGCTGGTATCCGGGGCAGGATGCGGGGTTCTACGAAGCGGCCGAGTGTTTCCAGCCGGTGCGGGCGGGGCGGGTGTATCCGTTGCCTCTGCATCAGTCTTAGGCGCGAACGACTGAGGCAGCTTGTCTGTGCGGGTGTCGCTGACCCGAGACGTGCGCCGGGGCGCACGCTATGGGCCCCATAGGGCGCGCTCAAGCGCGCCGCCTCGTGAGCCTCATGAGGTTTGCAGCCCGAGGAATGCTTCAAGACGCACCTGTTCCTCCTGCAACGCGCGCTTGAAGACCGCATCACGCGGTGCTCGCCCGCTGACATAGCCCGGCTGCACCTGCAGTTGCCTATCGCGCACGGTGGCATTGGCCCAGCCGATGACCTGGCCGCGCCACAGCATCGGCAGCGCGTAGTAGCCGCGCACCCGTTTCGGTGCCGGGGTGTAGGCCTCGAAACGGTAGGCCCAGCCCCAGAAGCGTTCGAAGCGTTCGCGATCCCAGACGATCGGGTCGAAGGGGGCGAGCAGGCGCACGTCGTCGTCGAGCACGTCGTCGCTGGCGAAGCGCTTGCTGCCGGGATTCTCGCCATCGGGCCAGAACCAGCGGACGCCGTCGACGGTGGCCTGCGGCAGTCGCGCCTTCGCCCGTGCGAGCGCGGCGCGACGACGGTCGCGCCATTGCGGCGCCGCTGCCATGCCCAGCCACATCACGAAACGGCTGAGCGTGGCGGCGGGCAGCGGTGCGTACTTGGCTACGGTCACATCGACCAATGCGTCCAGTGCGGCGTCGGGGTCGATCGGTGCGTCGCGCATGTGCGCGAGCTGCGGCGCATACAGGCGGATGCCGCCCTCGCGCCGGGCCACGCGCAGCAGGCCGCGATAGTGCATGCCGTCGAGCAGCTGCGTGCTGGCCTTCGAGTTGCCGCCGAACCAGTTTTTGGTCGTGCCATGTTCGAAGGCGGCATCCACTTCGCGCGGGTGAACCACGCCGCGGCTTTGCACGAATTCCAGCACAGCCTGCGCCTGCGCCCAGCGCGACTTCGGCCATTCGGTACGCGCGGTGCGCGGGTGCATCAAGGCCTGCGTCGTGCGTGGCAGGAAGCCGTAGTTGACGAAGAAGTCCTCCTCGACGGCCAGACGCGGGTAGCGCGCCTCCAGATCGCCGGCCCGGTAGTCCGTCACCCGATGGCGCAGGGTCAGGTCCTGCGCCCGCGCCGGCGCGCGGATCGGATCGGCCTGCACGAAGCCTAGCTTGGCAATCGCGCGTGACAGCGTCGTCGGCGTGAACAGACTGTGTGAGATTGCGTAGCGGCGCAGGTGGGGGAGGGTGAGGGTGGTTGGCATGCGCCGATCGTACCCCATGGCGGAATCGGTCCGGATGGACCTGTCAGTTCTTGTCGCCATCCCCGCCGGATTTGTCGTACATGATGGAGCCCCACGCCGCGAACGCGGTGACGGCAACGATGATGAGCGCCGTCAGCCAGCTTTGTTCGAAGTTCTCAAGCGTGAATACCGGAAGCTCCATCCTGCGTGCATTGCGGGCCATGACGCCCCACAGGCATCCACCGTAGAACAATCCGGCGATGACGATGATCAGGAGTCCGATCGAAAGCAATTCAAGCAGGCGTCGCATATGTCCTGGTCATGGGCAAGGTCTGGGTAGACAGTGAGTGTGCTGGAGGTGGAACGCGGGAAGGCAACCGGGCGTCGCAGGACGGCGGGCGCACGATGCCGTGGAGACCTGCAATGAATGAAGCGCAGAAGAGTGCCGAGGAGGATCATGGAAGCATTTCCGGCCTGGCAGGGTCTCCATCGGGCCGGAAACGTGCGCTGTTACGCAGGCGATGCGATGTCGCGGGACGGGCTTCAGCGCGTTGCTGCAGCAGGGTGTGCCCGCCCAATTCATGGGCGTCGAAAACAACGCTGCTTGTCGATTTCAAGTGTGGGCGTCACCGCGACGTGCCGCGAAATGCCAGACGAGCCAGGTGAGAAGTACGAGGACCGAAGGGCAAGTCCAGCCAAAGGAGATGGCGATGTCGAGGAAGTCGCCATCGACTTTCGAAGGCCCGGAGATCGCCTGCGTCGCGACGATGCAGGCCACGTTGAACGACCACCCTGCTGCTACGGCAAGGGTCGCAGCAACCACGCGTCCGAGGTGCGAACGGGGCCTGAGCAGCAGGAAGATCATGACGGGTAGCGCGACGGCCGTAAGCAGGAGAACGGTGGTTGCGAAGTTGTCCACGGGATGCTGTCGAATCAAGTCAGGCAATTGGGTGGCTCGGGCTTGCCCAGATGCTTTGCAGTCTTTTCAAGACGTGCTCGATCTTCAGAATGTTGTCCCTGTGCAGACGGATGCGCACTCGGTGGCGTGATGGCTATTTGGGGTGCCACGACGCCCAATTGCTGTTCGGGTGCCTGCATGGCGGGAAATCAAGGAAGTTCTGTGTGGAGAGTGATTCGCTCAACGCGATGAACGTTTCGGTGAGGCTTGGTGGCATGTCGAAGTCCGGGTGATGCCATGCATCGAGGCGGAGCCTGACAGGCAGTCCCGGCTTCAGAAAGCGTTGGATTTCACTTTCCGTCGCAAGCAGGTGGGTCCGGAATTTCTCGTGCAAGGCAACAGTCGCCCAGAAGCCGGCCTCACCTTGGAGTTCGAAGTCTGGCTTGATCTCGATGGCACCATTGGCGATCGGTTTCCCCCTCACCTCCAATGCGACGACGGTGTCGCCGTCGTCATCGATGTGGATGCGACCAGCGTCGAAGGTTCGATCGTTGTCGAATCCCTGGGCTCCGATGACACCGGGTCCGACGAGTTCGATCATGCCCATCAGTCCGTCCGCTGCCGGCCACCAGACGACCGAGTCGATGACGCAGGCCCAGAGGCCATCTTCGGACTGGTAGATCGATAGCCTCGAACCGACGTAGTCGATGTTCATGTTCCCGAAACAGGGCAGTTCAAAGGCGTCAAAATGCTTGTCGAATCGCTCGAGGATTTCTGACGATGTTGCCATTCGCGCTCGCTCCTGGCTTGAATGTCGTTGGGCTGCAGGATGGAGGGATGCCCACTCTGCATCAAGACGGAAAAGGGCCACCCTTCGGCAGCCCTTTTCGTTCCATCACTTCTTCGGAAGCGCGTAGTCCACCTGGTAGGCCGGTGGTTCGCCGCCGGGTCCGGTGAGGTAGTGCTTCATCCACTGCATCAACCGCAGCGAGTAGTCGTAGCGCGAGGCGGCGCGCTGGTTGCCGTGGCCTTCGCCCGGGTACAGGACGAGGCGCACCGGTGCCTTGCCGGCGAGCTTGAGGTAGCGGTACAGCATGTAGGACTGCATCGGCGGCACGCGCGGATCGGCTTCGCCATGCAGGATCAGCGTCGGCGTGCGTGACTTGTGCGCATGGTTGATCGGGCTCTGCTGGCGATACAGCTCGGGGTCTTCCCATGGCCATTTGCCCATGTGGACGAGGTACTGCTCCCACGGGATGTCGCCGGTGGTGACCAGGCTGGCCTGGTCGGAAATGCCGACGAACATCACCGAGGCGGCGAAACGTTCGCTGTAGTAGGTGGCACCCCAGGCACTGGCGTAGCCGCCGTAGGAACCACCGGTGATGCCGACCTTGGCCTTGTCCGCCAGGCCGATCTGGATCAGGTGATCGACGCCATCCACCACGTCGTCGAATTCGCCCATGCCGGGCTTGCCGAAGCCGAGCTTCGAGAACGCGACGCCGCGTCCGGTGCTGCTGCGGTAGTTCGGGAAGAACGTGGCGAAGCCCTGCGCGGCCAGCACCTGCGCCGGCTGGGAATAGCCGTTGACCCAGCCGTTCGAGAAATGCGCTTCCGGGCCGCCGTGGACCACGGTGACCAGCGGCACGCGCGCGTTGCCCTTGCGGTCCAGCGGGTGCACCAGCAGGCCTTCGATGTCGAGGCCGTCGCGGGTCTTGTAGCGGATCACGTCCTGCTTCGCCATGCGCACCTCCGACAACCAGGCATTGCTGGTGGTCAGCTTGCGCGCCGCGCCACCGGCGGCGGGCTGCACGAAGGCTTCGCTCGGATGCTGCGGCGTACTGCCGGTCAGGGCGATGTCGCCCTGCTTCGAGAGGCTCAGTCCGGTCCAGATCGGGCCGCCGAGCGCGAGCAGGGTGCGTGCATTCGTGCCGTCCGAGCCGACCTCGCCGACGCGCGCCTGCACGCCTTCGTGGGCGATGAAGGTGACGCGCTTGCCGTCGCGCCATTTCGCATCGGTGACGTGGCCCTGCAGGCCTGGCAGCACGTCGCGGAAGTCACCGCCGTTCCTGCCGGTCACCATCAGCCGACCCTGCTGGGCATCGTGCTTGTCTTCGGCGGAGATGAAGGACAGGTAGGCACCGTCGGTGCTCCACGCGAGTCCGCCGATCTTGCCGGGATTCTCGACCTTGCCCAGCACCTTGCCGTCGGGCGCGATGATGCGCACGCGGGTGAACACCAAGGTGTCGTCGGTCAGCTGGCGCGGCGCGACCAGCAGTGCGATGCGATCGCCGGCCGGGCTCCAGGCCAGCGACTGGATGCTGCCGTCCACGGCGATCTTGCGCGGCTCGGCCTTGTCGTTGTCGAGATCGACGATCCACAGGCCGATCGGTGACCAGTCCTCTTCGTAGACCTTCTGCGTGAAGCCCTTCTTCTTCAGGGCTTTCAGTTCATCGCTGTCCGGTTCGCTCGCCAGCAGCGCGACGCGACGGCCGTCGGGCGACAGGCTGAAGGCGCGGATGTCGGACTTGAGCTTGGCAAGGACGCGCGATTCGCCGCCGCCCAGCGGGATGCGATACAGCACGCGTGTTTCGTCGCCCTCGCGCTTGGCGAGATAGGCGATGCCGCTGGAGTCCGGCATCCACGTGACCGATCCCACGTTCACCTTGCCGGTGATGAAGCCGCGGCTTGCGCCGTTGCGGTCGGCGACATGCAACTCGCCCCAGGCCGAGCCGTCGTCGTCCACGCCGGGCTGGCGCTGCACGGACAGGGTGTAGGCGACCTGCCGACCGTCCGGGCTGATTTCGGCCTGCGTGACCGCCCGCAGCCTGGCGATCTGTTCCAGCGTCATGCCCGACTGGGCATGGACCACGCCGGTGAGCGCCATCAGCGCGCCGGCGAGCAATATCGTCATCGAGCGCATCGGCGCCTCCCCATGAAAACCGGATTCGAACTTTGGACGCGATCGGCCCTGATGACAAGGCGCATCCTTGGTGTATCGCGGGGCATGCGGTGGCCTGTGGTCGCGCTGGCGCAGCGCTGCCTTTCAATCTGCGGCGACGGGTGGCTTGAATGCCTTGCTGTAGTGGCCGGACGGGTCGAAGCAGCAGACGCGCCGCTGGCCGGAACGCAGTTTGTCGCAGGCCTCGTTGACCCGCTTCGTGCGCGTGGCGGCCTGCTTCGCCGTGACGATCCAGTGGATCCAGTCCACCCGCGCGAGCGTGGTGGTGTCGTCCCAGACCGCGCGGGCGTCGGGCGCTGCCGCCAGCGCTGCCTGCAGGTCTTCCGGCACCTCGGGTTCGGGCTCCTCGTCGACGGGGACTATCTCGAACGCCACGACGTCGCCGAAGGTCGCCTTCGCCGCGTCGAGCAATTCCGAATCCAGTCGCAGCCAGTGGCTCAGGTTGCCGTCCGGCTCGAGCGTCGCACGAAACGCATGGCCATTGATCGTGCCGTCGATCGAAGTCCTGCCGCGTCGCGGCAGGGTCTCGCTGACTTCGGCGGGCAGGACCACGAAGGCCCAGGGCGGTGCGTCCTGCGTCTTTGCGGGACGCAACAGTCTGGCTTCGAAGCGGGAACCTGCAGCTTGCGTCATGTCGATGACTCCTTTCGTTCAACGGTCGTAGGGCTGGGGCATGATCCGGAACACGTGAAGGCATGTGCCAGCATCATCCGTGATGATGCACTCGCGATCCGGGAAAAGGCATGCGTGCGACCGAGAGAAGTCGATGGCGGACTGCACGTCATCGAACGCCAGGCGAGGATCGTCTTCGTCCGTTCGATGTCGACGGCCGTTGTCGGCATACAGAACGATGCCGGTGCGTGTTTCAGCGACGGTCACGAAGATTGGCATGGCCCAAGTGTCGATGATCCGGTGTCGTTCTCTCAGGAGCGGAGGATTCTGTCGAGCGGCTTCCCCTTCGCCAACTCGTCGACGAGTTTGTCGAGATGGCGGATCTCGCGCATCAGCGGATCCTCGACCTCTTCCACGCGGATGCCGCAGACCACGCCCTTGATCAGCATGCGGTTCGGGTGCATGGCAGGCGCCTGCGCGAAGAACGCTTCGACATCGACGGACGCGTCGATCTGCCGTTGCAGGCCATCTGCGTCGTAGCCGGTCAGCCAGCAGATGACCTGGTCCACTTCGGTCTTCGTGCGCTGCTTGCGCTCGGCTTTCTGGACATACATCGGGTATATCTTGGCGAAGGGTGTCGCGAAGATGCGATGGCCGGTCATGGGCGCTCCTTCTCAGGGCATTCGGCTGCGCTGCAGACGATCGGGTCCGTCGGCGGCGATGGTTTCGAACAGCAGATCCATCCGCGGAAAGACGTCCCAGCGGTCGACACCCAGTTGCGCGGCGATCATGTCGACGACCGACAGTTCCAGCTCGGCTTCGCGCTTGCCTTTCCAGAGCTTGTCGGCCAACGCGACGGTGCGCTCCTCGAACGACACCGCATCGTCCCACCACGTCGCATGCGACACGCAGCAGCGTGCGATCGCTGCCTCCACGCCACGCGCCAGCAGCATGGCTTCGCCATCGGCCTCGTGGCGATTGCCGGGGCCTTCGAGTTCCGTGGGGTGGAGGATCTTCCCGGCGTCGTGGACTGCCACGCCCAGTTCGATCAGGCGGCTGTCGAATGCCAGACCCAGCGCTCGGTATTCGGCGACCAACTGGTCTGCCGCTTCTCCCACAAGCGCGAGGTGGCGCAGCAATCGCGGGGGCGCGCCGAGGTCGGCAAGCAGGCGGTAGGCATCATGTCGGTCTTCGAGCATGGCAGGAGAATAGCCTCGTGGCGGAACTTGTCGAGCGTAGGGTGCGTGCCTCATGTCATGTCAATCTGCCTGTCGCAGCGACCACGTGCCCAGCCAGGCGAACCACGGAATCTGGGCCAGGCCGAAGACCGCGCTCAAGTCGCCCAGGGAAGGAATGGCGGACAGCAGGCCGGCGGTGCCGACGAGCAGGCCCAGGACGTCGAGTGCGCGGGGCAGGGCACGGGTGCGCAGCGAGGCGAGACTGACGAGGAAGACCCAGAGCCCGCCCACGATCTCGATGCCGCCGCCGAGCCCGTTCTGCACGGCACCAATCGCAATCCATGCGGTGGCGGCGCGCTCCGGGAAATCCGCCTGCAAGGCGGACACCGTATCCAGCCCGATGTTGGCGACCATGCCGCTGGCGACGACAAGCCCGGCCCAGACCAGGCCCAGGCCGGTGGCCACCGCCATGAGGTCCGGCGCGCGCGCCTTCAATCGCGCATGGAGCGCGACCGACAGCACGGCGATGCCGATGCCGCCCAGGATGTAGACGACCAGCATCCAGGCCTGGAACAGTCCCTTGTTCTGCATCACGAATGCAAGCTTGCGTCCCGCGTCCCAACCGCTGGTGTCGCCGGGCGACAGGACCGTCGCCATGGTGAGGATGCCGATCGCGTAGGCCAGGGCCTCGAAGAGGGCGACCGCGCCGCCCCAGGTCCGCAATGTCGTCATGTGTCCATCTCCTCCGGTTTGGATCATTGGAAAGGGATGCCGTTGTCGCATGCGCCTGTCGGGTGTCATCGTGACCAACGACGCCCCGTGACCATTGGCCCGCGCGGATCGTCTTTCGCGTTTTCAGGTGCAACCCGCAACCCGCCACCCGACCCCAACGCTGATCCGAACCAGGAGCCGTCATGACCTTCCGCGCATCGATCCTTCCGCTGGCCGGTCTTGCCCTTGTCGCGGTAGCGCTGCAGGCGACGGCCCAGAAGTTGCAACATCCGCCGAAGATGGAAGCCGAGGAGATGGCGATGTACCTACCCGATGGCGGCACGCTGGAAGTCCGCCTCGACGAGGACGTGACCGGCGACGGTGTCCGCGATGTCGTGTTCGTCGGGCGCAACGACGAGGTTCGGGTGTTGAAAGTGATGTCGGGCTATGTCGACGAATTCAACACGGGGCACGATCCGATCGGCGAAATGCGCATGGGCGACGCGCCTCTGGGCAGCGCGTCGCTCAGCGTGAAGAAGGGCGTACTGATCGTGGAAGACCTGGATGGCGGCACCACGGCCATCCAGTCGCTCTATCGCTTCCGTTTCGATCGCAAGGAAAACCGCATGCGTCTGATCGGCGACGACGTGAGCCTCTACAGCCGCACGAACGCGCACGATTCGACCTCGATCAGCACCAACCGCCTCACCGGCGAGCAGGTCGTCACGCGCAGCGTCGTCGGCGAAGACGGTTACACCGACCAGCCGCCGCAGAAGAAGAAAGTCGGCACGGCGCCGATCTGGATGGAGGATGCGCCTTTGCCGGAGAAAACGCTCGGCTGGGGCGAGTGATCGGGGCGCGATCCGCGCGATGACGTCGAGGCCTGCCTCCGCGCGATAATGGGCGCATGAGCGACCGCATGTTGTTGATCCTCGACCTGGACGAAACCCTGGTGCATGCGACCGATGCGCCGCTGGAACGCGCGCACGATTTCGAGGTCGGGCCCTATGTCGTGTATCGCCGGCCCGGCGTGGACGCATTCATCCGCGCGATGGATGCACATTTCGAACTGGCGGTATGGACGTCGTCGACACGCCTGTATGCGGAGCCGGTGGTGGCTGAATTGTTCCCGGCGGGCATCGTCCCGAGCTTCGTTTGGTCGCGGGAGCGCTGCACGCAGCGCTTCAATCCCGAGACCTACGACTTCGAATGGGCGAAGAATCTCGACAAGGTGAAGCGCAAGGGCTATCCACTCGAACGGGTGCTGATGATCGACGACACGCCGGAGAAACTCGCGAAGCACTACGGCAACCTGGTGCGCGTGAAGCCCTTCGAGGGCGATCCGTCGGATGCCGAACTGTTCGGATTGATCGACTATCTGCCCACGCTGGCCGATGCGGCGAACGTGCGCCGCATCGAGAAGCGCCATTGGCGGAAAGCATGGGCGCCCGGCGACGCTTGATCGGCGGCGCCGGTATCGCGGGTCACTGTGAAGCGTCGGTCTTCGGTGCAGCAGCGACGCGCTTCACGTGCAGGTCGGCAACGTGGGCTGCGGGCTTGCCGCCCTGCCAGAAACGCCACTGCGTGCGGATTTCGTCGGCAGCGACGAAGGTGAAGTCGGCGTCGTGCATGTGCCCGGCAGTGGCGGGATCGAAGTTCACGCCACCATCGAAGGCGAAGGCGATGCGGCCGTCGCGTTCCTCGCGTGCACGCATCTTCGGGTGGTTGCCGCTGGCGCAGAAGTGGACCAGCACGACGTCGTCGCCGTCCTTCACGTAGAGCGTGCGCATTTCGTGCGGGGTGCCGGCGAACAGCAGTTCCTCCACCGCGCTGCCGTTGGCGGTGACCGTGTAGCTGACCTTCACGCCCGGCGCGGAATTGCCGTCGAGACCTTCGCCGCTCCAGTCCCCGGCGAGGGCCTTGAACCGGTCGATCAGGTGGGGCTTGGCGGCGGGTGCGTCCGCCGCGAAGGCGGGCATGGCGAGCGCGGCGAGGAGAGCGAGGAGGGCGAGGGCGGCGAGACGACGCATGGCGGCTGTAAGGGCGCGACTGGTTTGATTAACGGGCGCAACTGGTTTGAAAGCCATTAGAACATGCCTCGGCGGGGCGTTTGAGGGCGTTTGAAGGCCGATTGAAGGGCTATCGCCGCTCCCGGAAGAAGGCCCGCCAGAAGGCGTCCTCGGGGGCGATCTGGCCACGGCCCAGCCGGGGCGCTGGCGGGGTCAGCCTGAACGGGCCATCGAGGCCGGGCGGGCCGGCCGGGCCTGCGGCGAGGCGCTCCAGGGCCTGCCGGTGCGCAGCTGCCCAGCGGCCGGCCCAGAACAGCGCGCGGCCACGGGTCGGGGCCGGCCTGAAGTCCCGGGCCGATCGCGCCTTGCATGGCCCCGGAAGGAAGGCCCAACCGTCGCCCCAGCGCATCACGGAGGCGGCCACGAGGTCGGCCCCAGCCAGGCGAAGGTCTGCCAGTCCCTTGCCGTCCGGGCCGCCCACGAGGCGCCAGACGAAGCCTTCCGGAGGGTCGGGCACGGTCCACATGGCGGCCAGAATGCGCCGGGCCAATCTCGACGGCCGCGACGCTGGTCACGCCGGCGCCTGGTAGATCCGCTCCCGACTGGCCGGCGATGACCCGTTGCCGCCGATGGTGTACCGGATGGGCACTACCTTGGAACGAAACCGGCCGAAGATCCTGCGCATATCCGGATGGTCATTGATCGTCAGGATCGCGCGCCCCTTCATGTTGGCCATCCGCTCGGCCAGCTGCTCGTACTGATCGAGGCCGAACTCGATGCCGTAGCCCTCGGTCTGCCAGTACGGCGGGTCCATGAAGAACAGCGTATGCGGGGCGTCGTAGCGCTCTACGCATTGCTCCCACGGGAGACATTCGATCACGGTGCTGTGCAGGCGAAGGTGCGCCGCGCTGAGTTCTTCTTCGAGCCGGAGCAGATTGATCCGCTTAGGACTGACCACGCCGGTGCCGAAGTGCCGGCTGGTCATTTTGCCGCCGAACGACAAACGCTGCAGGTAGAAGAACCGTGCGGCGCGCTGGATATCGGTCAGCGTGTCGACATGCTGCAACTTTGCCCAGCGGAACATCTCGCGGGAGGTCAGTGCCCAGCGGAACTGGCGCACGAACTCATCGAGATGGTTAGCCACCACGCGGTACAGCGTGACGAGGTCGCCATTGACGTCGTTCAGCACCTCTACCTTCGCCGGTTCACGTGCGAACAGCAGGGCCGCGCCGCCGGCGAAAGCCTCGACATAGCAGGTGTGCGGGTTGTCAAAGAGCAGCGGCAGCAGGTGCTGCAGCAGCCGGGTCTTACCACCCGGCCAGGGAAAAAGCGTTTTCGTTTGCACGGTCTCAACCTTTGCGAAATGGACCGGCCAGACTGCGCGCCCTCGCGGGGGAATCGGAGCCTTGGCCAAGGTCACGCGGCTGATCGCGTGTACTGCGGCGCCGGGCCAGCATTGCCGTGCTGGCTCGGCGCTCTGATCTTTGATTACCCGACCTCGACGGATACGTCAGCGGTGAATGTTCCGGAGCCTGCGACTGGCCCGCCGGTGGGCTGGATCTCAGTCAGCACCGAACGAATGCCATTGCTCACGCCGAACGTGGAGCGGGTGACGGACAAGACGAACGAACGGTCGGCGCTCAAGCTGGTGAAGGCGGCGGCGTTGTTTGTCACCGTGCCGCCACCGCTGCTGCTGGTGACGGTATAGCGGCACTCGAAACCCGCGCCAACACCAACAGCCGGAGCGCTGTGCCAGTTGCCGGACGCCACCGTTGTGCTGCCGAACTGATTCGTGACAACGGCCGTATACGTGCCGTCCGACTTCAGCGTGAAGGTCAGTGTGGCCGTCGTGGCTCCGCTCACGTTGTAATCGGCTGCCTCGTAGTAATCACCGGCCCAATCCGCCGGGTCGATCACCACGCCGGGCGGCCCTCCACCGCCGAGAAGCCGGTGCTGCAGCAGGCAGGGAATCATGCCGCAGCCTCCAGCATGCCGCCGAGGCGCCAGGTGTTCGCGGCGACCTTCACCAACACCATCGACGCATGCTGTTCCATCGACTTGCGATTGAAGCTCGCGCCCTTGTGCACCGTGACGCCGGAACCCTGCACGACCTCGACCTGGCCGCCACCCGTCTGGAAGACCGTGATGGATGTGCCCACCGGGGCGTTTGCGTCGGCATCGGGGCGCACGGTGTAGGTGGCCGCGCTGCCGTGGCTGATCTCCAGCACCTGCTCCCAATGCGCGGCATCGGTCTGGTGGCTGGCACCCGCAAGCGCAACGACGCCGCGACGGATACGCGATGCGGCATAAGTGCCGGTCGCGATGACAGCGCCCAACTCCTGCAGCACATCTTCGACGTTCGTGCCGGCGAAGTAGTCGCCGGCATCCTCGACCGAAACACCGGCGGCCGTGACTGCCTCGCCACCACCTGCAGCGATCGAGATGATGGCATCGAGCAACTGGGTGCGCACACCCTTGGTCGGCGTGATGCCAGCTGCGAGCAGCACATTGATCAGCTCGTACATGACTTCATTCATGAATGCCGCGTCCAAAACGGTCGCGGGCGTTCCCGTCAGCGGGTTGCCGTCGGTGAATTCGTTGTCGTCGTGGCCAGGTGCGTCGGTCTTGTACATGTGATAACTCCGGGGTCATCCGCCAGGCGGCGGCGGTTCTGCGTCGGGATAGCTGAAGATGATGTGCGTGTGCGCGGGCTTGATGAGGTTGAGGCGGCATTCGAGAACTGAATTGCCCCAGTAGCGAAGAGGTTCGCCAACGCGCGATTGCCCGGTGCGGAAATAGCGAATCGAAACGGGCGGACCGTTCACGCGCCAGACCCACGTCCAGTCCTCGGAATAGAGGGCGTCGAACACGCGGGAACGACCGACGCGGAACGGTGCGAACTCTTCAATGCTGATCGTGTAGCCAAGGCGCGCAGCCACGGCGATGTAGTAGGCACGGGACTGGCCGCCGATGCTGATCAGCTTGGTCAATACGTCGTCACGGCGCCCCTGCAGCGTTGGGGCCAAAGTGTTCGAGCAGTTGTCTGGAAGACCGAGCGCACGCTCCCATTCGCCAAGCATCTCGAACGTCGTGCGCGGGTCCGATTCGCGAATCAGATCAAGGACGCGCGCGTGGATGCGCGCAAACTCCGGCGCCATCGCAGAAAGCAGGCGCGTCAGCCAAGACAACGGCGACAGCGACCACGCCATGCCGCGAGGCAAGAGTGCCTGCATCTGCCGGCGATAGTCGTCAGGCGTCACGGGACAAAGCTCACTTCGCCGAGGATCGGCATGTAACCGTCGCCCGGCGCGATGTCTGCGGCCGGCGCGATCAGGTCGTGGTCGAACTCACCCGGTGCCAGTGAGATCGCCTCGGCGCTATGCGTGAGCGGGATCACGGCTCCTGGCTCGGCCTCACGGCGGAACAGATCCTGCAACTGTGCAACGACGGCCGCGCGGTTCGCGGTTGTGTCCGGATCGAGGCGGATCTCGTAATCGATAGGCAGCGGCTCGGGCGCGTAGACCGTGAAGTCCTTGACCGTCACGGGCCGCAGCCCGTCGATATGGGCCTGCACGGTGGCGACAGCTGTCGGGCTGGGGATCGGATCGATATCGCCATCGCGCACGAAAAACAGACCCATCGTGCCCAGGCCGTTAAGGTGCGGCTTGGGCCACGCGCGGGTCACGCCGGGCACTTCCAGCGCCCAGGCGACGTAATCATGCGCGGCGCCACCTTGAGGGCGCTTGCGCATGAAGGTCAGCACACGCACGCGCAGCGCTTCGAGACGCTCTTCATCGGCACCGCCAGCGATGTCGCCGGAAGCCACCACGGCCGTTGCCGACAAGCCAGACACCTGTGCGGCCACCGCAAGCTGCACACCCGCATCCGTGTTACCGGCGACGCCCGTCGAACTGGCCTCGACCGGCACCGTGGCAGTGCCGCCGATGACGATATTCTCGGCCGTGGTCACGAACTCGTAGCCGTCGCTGCGCTGCAGACGCAGACCGACGGGCACGCTGGTGCCGGTACTGCCTGTAACCACGACGCTGCCCGTGGCACGCGCCGCCGGCACGCGAGTGATGTCATACATCGTCGCGTAGCGCTGCAGGTTCTCGTCATCCTGCGTGTCCGGCAGGAACTGGCGCGATGCCCAGGCGATGAAGCCGTACAAGCCGTGCGCGACGCCGGCGATGACGCGGGCCAGCACGTAGATGATCGATCGGCGCACACGGGTCTCGGCACCGAAGCCCTTGGACTCGAAGTCGGCCGACGTGCGGTCGATGATGGCAGTGATCGTGGGGCGTTCAAAGGGCATAGGAAGCGTTCCAGAAGACGGTGTAGCGCTCGGCCACGGCGCCGTCGGTGGCGCGTGTCAGATCGACATCGAGCCGCATCACCCCGATCGCGTGCCAGCTGGTGGCCACATCGACCGCAGTAGCAATGCCGTCCTCGATCAGCCAGCGCAGCGCGGTGCGCGCATAGCCGCGAGCCAGCTCCAGCGTCTCGTCGGTCTGCTTCGCGCGGGACAGCAGCCACAGGCGGCTACCGATGCGGTCGCCGTCGATCTCGGCGAAGGTATCGGCCCACCAGCCGCGCCGGTCCGGATCGCTGGTCGGCAGCGCATCCGCGTCGTCGGCGCGGGCATCGGTGAACAGGCTGACGATGATGGCCGTGCGCAGGCCGCCGTCGTATTGCAGGATGCCGTCGACCGCGACCAGGTCGGCGCCCTGCTGCTCGGGGTCGTAGTCGAGGCGCAGGTCCATCAGTCCATCACCTGGTTGGGCGTGTTCGTGACCGAACCCGTTTCGTTGTGGTTGTGGCCGTTGTACGTGTCGCGCATCTCCTGCATCGATCCGGAGTGATCGCTCACGTCGCCGTCGCAGGTGGTATCGCCCTCCACGTGCAGGTTGCCCTTGATCAGCGTGTCCGGCGCGTCGATGGTCACCCGCGTGCCGGCGGTGACCTCGATCTCGCGGCCACGCTTGAGCACGATCTTGTCGCCCTGGTCGGTGTAGATGGCCACCTCGCCCTCTTCGAGGCTGGTCAGGCGATAGCGGCGATCTTCGACCGCGATCACCACCATGTGCGAGCGCGAGCCACCGACCGACAGCGCGACGGCCTCGGCGCCCGGGAACGGCACGCTGGTGAACCCGTAATCCTGGAAGCGCTCGACTTCGCCGCGCTCCTCGTCGGCTCGCATCGCGATCTGCACGCGCTGCAGCTTTGCGGCATCGTTGATCAGCGCGAGGACTGCGCGGCTGACCATATTCCGGGCGGCATCCATCATGCTCACGAGAAGACATCCCCCGCGCCGGTGTCGCGGCTGCGCTTGCGCCGCGGGGCCTTGCGCGCCGGCGGCGCGATCTGCGGCGTGTACGCCTCAACCGGCGTCAACGTCATGCGCGTGAACGTGCCGCCGCGATCGAGCGAGTACTCGACATCGCGTATCAGCAGATCGCGCTCGATGCGCAGCGCCGGTGCGCGCAGTGGCACCACGCGGTTCATGCGCCACAGGCCGCCGGGGTGGCTCCAGCCTTGCACCGTCACGTCGACCGTCAACGCGCGGGCGGCGCGCACGGTCGCCTCCCATTCGGCGCGCTTCTTCAGGCCGGCCAGGTCGGTCTCGTCGTCGGCCACCACCACCAGGGTGCGGACGCGCTTCACACCGGCATCCGAGGCCGTCGCCTTCATCGCCGAAGCCGCCGAGCCATAGGCGTCATCGGTGCCGGCGCGCTGCCCCTTCACGATGTACTGCTGGAAGCGCTGAGTGGCATCGTTGCGCACCACGCACTCCAGCACGTTCGTCTCTTCGCCATCCAGCACCAGTGCGGTGCCGATGCGCTGCGTGCCGGCCTTGCCCAGGACCAGGCCGCCGGCACCATCGGGCAGCAGCAGCACGCCGCGCATGCGCGCTGCGCGCTCGATGCAGGCGAACGCGGTCTCGCCTTCCTGAATCGCCCACTGCGGGAACACCGCACCCACGTCGGCCTCCACCTTCACGGTGATGCCATTGGCGGCGGCCAGGTCGCGTGCGATCTGATCGAGCCGCGCGTTGCGCCATTCGCCCTTGCCGTGAACCGCGCTGCAGTCCACCAAGTCCGCACTCTTGTCGCGGCCGCTCACGCTGAAATAGTGATCGCGGGCCATCATGCCCGTGCTGATCGCGTCGACCGCGCCGGTGATGACCACCTCGCCGTCGATCGACAGCGCGCAGGCGTCGAATGGCCGGATCTCGCGCGGCGTCGACTGCTCGGGCCAGATCTCGCTCACGCCAAGCTCGAAAGCGCCGGCAGCCTCTTCCAGGCTGCGCCTGCAGCGCAGGCTCTTCCAGCCGCCGTAGCGAGTGCCCGCAATGGTGAGGGTCACGTCAGGCGTCATCGAGCACCTCAAGCGCCATACCACCGGGCACGAAGCCCGGGTGCGAGATGCGGTTGCGGCTAACGATCTCGTTGTCGCGGTCGGCCACGCCGTAAAGGCGGTACGCCACCACCAGTGCCGGCACCGTGTCGGCGGGCACGTAGGCCACCACGCGCGCCAGCTCGGCCGCGCGCTGGTTGATGTCGCGCACCACGGCCGCGCGCAGATCCGCCAGCGCCTGGTGCAGGCGGTCGTCGGCGGTCGCCTCGGACACACGGTCCAGCTCTTCAACCAGGCGGTCGCGCGTCTCGATCGCGGTGGAGTAGTCGGGGAAGATCACCGAGGCCGCACAGATGGCGGCCTGGCAGACTGTCAGCGTGCGCATGGTGTCGTCGACCAGCGTGCATGCCACGCGCTCCACCACGCGCTGCGGCGTAGTCGGCACCGCCGGCAGTGTCACCGGCACCAGGTCGCGCGATGCGCGCACGAAGGACGACAGGCCGGCATCGGGCGTGAAAGCGCCGCGCGCGGTCTCGTAGATGCCGCGCAGTCGGCCGAACAGGTTCGCGGGGCTGGACAGCAGCGAAAGCAGCTCGGGCCGAACGCCGGAGATCAGGCCCAGCGCCGCCGATCGAAGGTCGCCAGCGGTGGCCGCGCTCAGCGCGACTTCGACCAGGCGCAGGCTGCGGTCGATCTGCTCCATCACGCTGGCGCTGACGAATGCCGGCATGCCGGCGACCGACAGGCCGCCCGCCAGACCTTCGCCGGCGACGGTCGCCGCCACGTCGGCCTTGGCGGCGACCAGGTCGCTGGTCGCGGCCGTCGCAGCAGGGAACCGTGCGTCGCCCGACTCGACCACCGAAAACGAAATGACGGCCGAGCCGCCCATGTCGTCGGATTCGTCGATCGACGCCGGGCTTTCGTCCACGCTGACGGTCAGCTCGCCGTAGTACGGATGCACCAGCTTGCCGGGCCCGTATGCCTCGATCGCTTCGATCAGCGCGTCGCGCGTGGCGCGGTAGTCGTCGCCGAGGATGATCGCGTCGATGCGCATCACGCGCGCTCGGCGCCCCATGTCTTCAACGTAGGGTGTATCGCGCAGCGGGTACTCGTGCACCACGGTCTTGCGACCGAACTGGAAGCCGTTGCGGCGCACGTTGAAGCGCACGCCACGGAACGATCCCGGCAGCAGCTGCTCGCGCCAGCTCATCGGCCGCTTCCCGTCATCATGCGGCCCGTCGGCGCACTGGTGGTCTGCATGCGCACCGGGCCGCCGGTGTAGCTCATCGGCCCGGCGGTCGCGGTGACTCTGTTATCGGACACCGCGATCCTGACGGTGGCCTCCAGCTTCTGCTGGCGCTCACGGTCGGCCACGATGCCCTTCGCATCCTTGTTGCCCAGGAGCGCGAGCGTGCGCATCAGCGTTTCCATGCCGGGCCGCGATCCGATCTCAAATGCGGCGTTGGTGTACCTGTTCGCGGTAATGCCTTTGTGGATGAGTGAGCCGACAGCCCAGCCACCAACACCGGCAATTCCGACACCGCCTGCCGTCGTGGCCAGCCCGCCCGCACCTGCGCCGGCCAGACTGCCAACGGTTGAACCGCCGGCCAGCGCGGCACGGGCGCCAAAGAGTCGCAGCCCGGTCACGCGCGAAGCGGCAGCGGCGCCACCCGCCGCGCCGCCGGCCGTGCCCACGGCGCCCGGCATGCCAACGCCACCCGCGCCACCGAACACACCAGGCGCTGCACCCACCACGAAGACGGGCGTGGCCGCACCGGCCTGCTCCAGCGCCTGGCCCATCGCTACGCCGCCGGCCAGTCCGGCGGTACCGCCGAGCAGCTTGCCGGCCGCGCCCTTCAGCACGCGACCACCGGCGTAGGCGGCGACCAGTCCTGCCGCGCCGCCCGCCATCAGCTCGCCACCGCTCAAACCGAGGCCGCCCTGCGACTTCGGGTCGAGGGCTTTCTTGATTCCGGCGCTCAGCACGTTGTTGATGCGCAGCCCGAATCCATCGGCGGCTTCGATCAGCGTCGCCTTCAGACGACCGCTCTGGTCTACCGCATTGGCCAGCGCACGCGGCAGGTCGCGATCAATGGTGCCGCCGGCCTTGGAGATGTCTGCCTGGATAGCGCCGACCTTGCTAAGCATGTCGCCGGTCAGCAGCGTGCGCATGCCCTTGATCGTGTCGAGGTCCGCCTCGCCGAACGCCTTCGACAGGAACGCTTCGCGCTCGGCATCGGTGCGCATGCGGTCCATGCGTTTCTTGATCTCGGCCAGGATCACCAGGGGATCGCGGCGAGATCCGTCGGTCTCGAAGAATTTAACCCCGGTGGCTTTCTGCGCGTCCTGGCGATACTTGGAATTTGTGAACAGGCGCAGCGTGGAATCGGCCAGCGTGGCAAGGCGCTCGGGCTGGCGCTCGATCAGCGACAGGCCCTCGACGAAGGCCAGCGTCTGCTCGAAGCTCATGCCAGCGGCGGCACCATTGACGCCGACGCGCGCGAAGATGTTGCTGAGATTCTCCAGCTCGGCGTTGCCCTTGCGGCCCGCCACAGTCATCTTGTCCAGGAGGTCCAGCGCCATGCTGGGCTTCTCCAGATCAAACTGGAATGCAGTGCTGGCCACGCCCAACGCGCCTGCCAGCGTTTCAGCTTGCGCACCGGTGACCGGCAGCGCCTTGTTGATGCCCTGCAGCGTGTTCTCGGACGCCTTCAGGCTCAAGCCACCCGCGACGAGGGCATTCATGCCCTGCTGCAATCCATCGACGGCGGCTCCGGAATCCTTGGCCATACCGAACAGCGAGCTACGCAAAGCGCTGACCTGCTTGTCGGTCGCTCCCGCATTGAGGCCGATCTGTCCGAGCGACTTGTCCATCCGCGCCGACCGCATCAGTTCATTGGCCGCAGACACGCCGCCCGCCAAGCTGGTGAGCCGGCCCGCCGTGCTGTTCATGAAATCGCGCAACGCGCCGACCTCGCGGCGCGCCATCCCGGTGAAGCTCTTCAGCGATCCACCGGCCGAACGCAAACCCGATCCCCATTGCTGGGGATCGAGCGTCAGTCGCGCTTTCAAGAGCAGGTCAGATGCCACGTGGATGCTCGATGAAGTACTCGATGAAGAAACCAAATTCGGAGGCGGGCAAAGCGCGAATCTCGCTCAGCGTCCACCCGGTGCGTGATGCGATCAGGGCCTCTCCGGTCAGGAGGTCAGTCCGCCGGAGGGTTCTGCGTTTCCCTCTTCCTCCAGGGCTTCACGCACGCGCATCAATTGCGCGAGATCGGCCGGTTTGAGTTTGCCCAGGAGCGAGGAATTGAACGGCCCCGTGAAGGTGCCAATGCGCGCCAGCTGGCGCGCAGTCAGCGCAGCGCGGAACCGCAGCGTGTCGTTGCTTTTCGCTTCGTCTTCCGCTGCGAAGTAGTCCTCTGCGGTCACGTCGGCCCGGAACTCGAAGTCCCGGTGCACGTCCTGGCCGATCTTGAGGCCGTGTTTGAGCGTCCCGGTGGTGGGCGTCTTGCTCATCAGCCCACCTCCTCGGCCGGCGTGCCTTCGTAGATCAGCCGCGCGGTGCCGGCGCCGCTGTCGACCATCGGCGGCTCGATGCACCACGCCTTGCCGATCGACCAGACCTGGCCGGTGTCGCCGGCGAACAGGGCCGACACGTCGGCGCGCTGCAGGTCCGCAATCGACACGCCCGCGCGGATGCTGACCGTGCATTCGAGACGCGATTGCTTGGGCTTTTCCGTCCAGCCAAGGACTTCATTGGCGCCGACCTGTGTTTCGCGGCTGGTGCCGCCCGGGTCCAGCGTGGCACCGGGCATCGTTTCGAGAGTGACGCCACCGATCTTGATGGTGGCTTTGCCGAGGCGTTTTGCGGCGGCCATGTTGCGGACTCCTTACAGGACGAACTGGATGACCGCGCCGAGGACGCGGAACTGGTTGACGAGGTTCGGCGGGGCCAGCACGTCGACGCGATTGCGATCGACTTCGTTGCGCTCGACGACCAGGTCGGCGCTGTAGGCGGCGAAGTCTTCGAGCAGGCCGGCAGATTCCCACTCGCGTGCCAGGTGCAGCAGCTCGGCGCGGATCTCCATCGGCGTGACGATGGCCTGGCCGGGGGCGTAGGCGGTGCCATCGTTCGCCAGCTTGTGCCTCGGGTAGCGCGTGGTGATCCGGATGCGCATCGTGGCGCGCAGGTAGGCCAGCGTGCGCAGGGTCTCGATGTCCAGATAGCTCACGTCCGGATCGCCGGCCGGATTCTCCTGGTACGTGGTGACCAGGCGCTCGATCGTCACCGTGCCGCCGGCGTCCACCACCGAGGTGGCGATGCCCTGGCCGAGCATGGTGTTGCGCTCTTCGCGCGTCGGGCGGTCGGCTTCCTTCGGCGCCAGACAGCCGGGCATCGGCAGCGTCTGGCGCGGGCGGGCCGGATCAGGCTCGAATGCGTCGACGGCGCCAGTCACGGCCGCGAAGATCCACGGCGGCGTCGGCGACTTTCCGGCGTGCATGATCGTGACGAAAGGCGAGTTGCGGCTGTCGCCCAGCGTGGTGGCGTCGCCGACAGTGCCGGACAGCGCGGTGAACACATGGCCTTCACGCTGCACCATCGGACCCCAGCGGCGCAGCATCTCGGCTTCGATCGCGGCCAGGCTGGTGGCGTCGGTGTAGGGCAGGATGATGGTCTGATACTGGTCATCGCCGAGCGCGGCGATCAGCGCGGTGAGCGACGGATTGCCATCGCCACCGGACATGGCCGTGATGACGGCGCTGACACCGGACGGGAAAGTCTCGCCGAAAGCGTAGTTGAAACGGATGTCGTAGCTGTTGCCCGCTTCGCCGGCATGACGACACGTCAGCTCGACGTTCGCGCTGTTCGCCACGGCCGTCACCATCAACTGCGTGTTGGCGTTGATCGCTGCAGCCAGCGCCGTGGCGATCTGCTGCTGCGTCTGGCCGCTGGCCACCCCGATCTGCACGCGCACGCCGCCGAGGTAGAGATTCAGGGTGCCGGCTGCCGTCGCCGGGCCACCGATGGCGATCACGCCCGTGGCCGGGTTGCCCTCGTCGTTGTCGGCGAGCGCGACGGCATAGCAGTCGGTATAGCGGTTCGCGACCTTCACGGCTGCGACCATGTTGGCCAGCATCGAACCGCGGCCGTAGTCGGTTTCAGCCTCGGCAGCAGACAGCGCGCGCTTCGGCGTGAGTGCCGCCTGCGTGCCGGCAACCAGCTTCTGGCCGACGACCAGGATGCGGTGCGCAAGCACGGGCAGGCCGCGCACCGCGCGAGAGTTGTCGAATTCGATATAGGCGCCGGGCGTGAGGATGCCGACCGGAATGGCGTTGAAGGAAATCATGGATCGCTCCTGGAAGTGTCGGTGTCGGCCTGCGACGTGGCGCGCTTGGCTTTCGGTTTCGGCGGCGCCGGTTCGGCCTTGATCACGTCACCATCGGCGAGGCGACGCAGCCAGTAGGTGGTCTCGGGTACGTCGGCGCCGGTCTGCGGCAGACGCATGCGCGTTGCGGGGTCGATCACGACCTTGCCGGCGGCGGGTTTGACGGAGATGTGCGTGGTCATAGTCAGTCCTGCGGCAGGGTCACGTGGTCCTGGGCTTCCAGCTGGCCGTCTGCCGGTGCCTGGTCCCAGTCCGCATAGAAGCGGATGAAGTCGTCGAGGTCGGTCGGTGTTTCCCCGCTGTCATCCATCGTCATCGGCATGGAGAACAGAACGCCGTAAACCGTCAAACCGTTGCGCTCGTTCTCCGCGCTGTATTTGTTCTCGGCTGTCTCGATCTGCAGCGTGCCTTCATTGGGCAAGCTCCAGCCATGCAGCAGCGGGATCAGCCTCTCGACGATCTCGTAGGCGCCGATGGCGCGGCTATCGCCACGGCGGCGCGGCGCTTCCTTGCCTTCGTGAGACGTCACGATGTCGAACTCCCACAGCACCACAAGCTCGGCCGTGCTGTCCGTCGATCGCTGCCCGCGTTGCACGCCCCAGCTCAGGAACACACCAGGCGTGCCGATGAACATGCGTTTGATCGTGGCGGTGTCCCACGACGATGGGATGGCTTCGACGTGCTTCAACGCAGCACCGAACCGCGTGCGAACGCGGTTCAACAGGGCATCCTCGGCGTCGCCGATGCGGCTCATCCGGTGAAGTCCTTCAGTGTGCTGCGACCGAACACCTGGTCGCCCTCGTAGTACTGCGGCCCTGCGCTCACTGCCGGCGCAGCGCCGCCGGTGTCGACGCCGAGCTGCACGTGCCCCTTCGAGACCATCACCAGGAACCTCACGGCGTCGTCGTAGCGCTTCTGCACCTGCTCGGTCGCGCGGTCGTCATACAGGTGGTACCTGGCGAGGTCGCACGCGATGCGGCGCAGTGCTTCGGGAACATTGGTGAGCGGCAGGGTGTAGCGACCGGCCAGATATCCGTCGATCTCGGCGTCGGCGTCGGCCAGCTTGCTGGCGACGACATCGGCGTCGATCGCGCCGGTGTCCTCGTGGTCACTGATCCGGACCAGCTCGGCTTCGCTGAAGCGTTCGATCATGTCCTGGAGCGTGGCGTACGGCATCGGGCGCGGACCTTACTTGCCGGCCCTGCGCGCAGAACCACCGCGACCACCTGCGGCCGGCTTGGCCGCAGGGGTCGTGGTGTCGCCTTCCTTGGCGGCCCCGGTCTTCCCGTCTTCACCCGTCGCGGTGTTCTGTTTTTCCGACTTCTCGGCCTCCTGGCGCTCGGCTTCCTCTGCAGCGAGGCGCTCGGCTTCCAGGCGTGCGGCTTCCTCTGCAGCGAGGCGCTCGGCCTCCTGGCGTGCGGCTTCCTCTGCAGCGAGGCGCTCAGCTTCGTCATTCGGCACCAGCGCCGCATCTTCCTCGCCGCCGATCACGCCGGCGGCGATGTACTCGCGCGCCTCGTCGCGGCCCATCTGCACGAAGGCCGGCGGCTTAACGACGGTGCGCTGGAACTTGAACGGCACCAGCACCGGGTAGCAGAGGTCGGTCGTCTTGGTCATTGCGGTCTCTTGGTTGCGCCGCTGGCGGCATCGTGGCCGCCAGCGACGAAGGCGTTGTGCGGAGCGCTGCCCGGAATCAGGCCGGCGCCGCGCCTGCGTTCTGGATCAGGTAG
This sequence comes from Lysobacteraceae bacterium, assembly GCA_016789405.1. Taxonomy (GTDB): domain Bacteria; phylum Pseudomonadota; class Gammaproteobacteria; order Xanthomonadales; family Xanthomonadaceae; genus Lysobacter_I. The sequence continues at coordinate 33,709 of JAEUPQ010000004.1, read as the reverse complement.
CCGGCGGTGACACCACTGAGGACGGGCTCGCTGTCGTCGCTGACGCCGTAGACCCACGAGCGCCGTCCGGGGTGCCAGTACGGCTTTTCGACCATCGGCATGCCACCGATCTGGTAGGTGTAGCCGTAGCTGGGCAGAGCCTTGTTCCTGCGGTTGCTGCCGGTCGGCGGCGAGACATAGGCGACGATGACGTCGTCGCCCCAGATGTCGGTAAATGCCGAATCGACGGAGGCGGCACCCACCTCCTCGCCGACGACGACCTCCTTCACGTTCCACAGCTTCGCCAGAAGCTCGGCGGTAACGGAGTCGCGCCCGGTGTACTTGATCCTGTCCAGAATGGCCGCGTTGGTTTCGCAGGCATTGAACGCCGAGGCCGACAGCAGGACCAAGTTCGGACGGATGCCGATGGTGCTGCGGATCGCTTCGCGAGCAGTGCGGATGTCGTCCGTGGGATCGCCGCTGGTGCCGAGCCAGCGATTCTGGCCGGTGAGTGCCACCTTGTGGTCGGTGTCGTAGTTGGATGCGTTGCGGGCCAGCTCCGCGCATTTCCATTCGTGCTCACGTCCCAGAATTTCCAGGACCACGTCGACGGCATCCGTCGCCAGGTCGATACCGGGAACCTGCTGGGCATCGTTCATGTTCTCGCGCGGGACGACCGCATCGAGCGCATTGGAGGTGATGCTGTACGGATCGCCTTCGTAGCCGAAAGTCACGGTCTTGGTTTCGGCACCCGGGGCGCGGCGCGTGTTGTACCTGACGAACGCTTCCTTGCCGAAGGTGATGATCTTTCCGCCGTACTGGTTGACGGGGGCGAGCGGGAACAGCTTCTGGCCGACCTTGCCCGGGCTGACGTAGCCCTGCGCATGAGTCGTCAGGATCGGATCGGCGACGCGCGACTGCGCGAGGGTCTGCTGGGTCATTTCGATGGCCTTTGTGCGGCATTCGTGATGGGTCGCGGGTGCGCGGTTCGGCGCGGCTTAGATGCCGCCGTCCACCGGCGTCGCGTTGGGGATGAGGAACACTTCGACGCGATCACCGTCCCCGGTGGACTCGGCGAGCGCGCGGGCGACGATCACGTCCGTCAGGCTTTCGGCCGCGATGGCCTTGCCGTTGGCGCCGACACGCAGCGTGGCGTCCTTCGCGAAGGCACCACCGGCGGTGACCACGGTGGTGCCCAGCACGTCGACAGGCACGAGATCGCCTGCGGCGGCGGCAGAGGTTGCGGTGACACCCCAGGCGCCTGTGGCGACCGTGGGATAAGCGCCGCTCGCGGTGACGAAGCGCTCGGCCGCGAGGATGCCCGCAGCAACAGCGGTGAGGGTGAGGATGGCGGTCTTCTGCATGACGGTGCCTTGATGTCAGTCGATTGGGAGAGCGTTGCGTTTCGCAGCGGCGCGGCGGCGTCAGCCGCCGACAGCCTTCACGGCGGCGACGTAGGTGGCGTTCGGGTTCTGCTGCTGGTACTGGATGGCTTTCGCGTGCAGCGCCAGGCGGTCGCTGTCGACCTGTACGCCCGGTGCGGCAGCGAAGTCCACCGGTGCACCCTGTTCGCCCGGAACCACAGACGCACCGTGTTCGGCGAAGTCAAGATGCTTCGGCAGGCCCTCGAACAGCTCGCGGAACATCTGCACGGCGGGCTTGCTCTGCTGCGTGCCGTCATCGCCCGCGAAGGACATCGGCTCGGTGCTGGGCGGCAGCGCGGCCCACAGCTCGACGAACTGCGCCTTGTTGCGCGGGAGCAGGCGGCCGTCGGCGATCAGCTGGCCGGCGAATGCGACGGCCTCGGCGCGTGCCGCATCGGCGCGCAGCGCAGCGAGGCGGGTTTCCTCGGCCTTGATGGCCTCTTCGCGATGGGCCAGCGCGCGCTCGCGTGCGGCCTGGTCGCCGTTCTGGTTCTGCTGGGTCATGAGGGTGCCTTGATGTGCGGGCGCGGCCTGTGTGGCCAGCGCGGGCTGGGAGAAATTTGCGGTGGGCGAGTCGTCGATCGCGGCCTGGTGCACGCTCTCGATATCCCACGAGGGGATGACCTGGTCGGCCTTCTCCATGCCGACTTGCTCGACGACCCATTCGCGCAGACGGCCGAACAGGCGGGCTGCGGCACGCATGCCCCAGCGCATGTCGGAACCCATCGACAGCTCGACGATGCCGTCGCGAACATCGAAGCCAGCGAACTCGGCAGGCGAGGCGCCCTGCAGACGTGCGAGGCCGGTCACTGCCGGCGGCATCGCACCAAGCCAGCCGACGTGGCGCGGATGAAGCTTGCCGGGTGTCGGGTTGTTGGGATGGTTGCGCGGGAAGAAACTGATCGAGCGCTCGCTGTAACGACCGGCATCGCGAAACGCGGCAAACTGCGCGTCGACCTCGCCCTCGACGGCATAGAGGCTGTCGCCGTCGACTTCGAAGCGCTCGTGCACGCCCCAGGCGGGTGCGTCCAGTTTCGGATGGCCGATGACGACGGGCGCGCGAAAGACGGCCGGGTCGTAGCTGCTGGCCATCTCGGCCAGGTCGTCGCGGGTAATGGTGACCTGGCGACCGTGCATGTCGGTCCAGGTGCCGGCCTTCAGCACTTCGACGCGCTGGCCGGGCACGCTGGTCGGCGGGGTGATGGCGGGCTGGTTCATGCCTGCCAGATTGGCGGGCGGGCCGCGCCGGGTCCGGGCGAAGCGTTTCGCCTCAAGCATGACGCCCCGCGCGGGTGCGAAACGCTGGGGGTCACGCTACCCGGAAAGGGGCTTTTCGGGCAACTGGCGGCAGGTGCGCCCCTTCGGCCGCCCCCCGATGGCGTTTGAAAGCCGTTTAACGCGCGCCGTGGGCGCCGACGGGGGCCGTCGCGCTACGACGACGCGCCCCCCGGGCCTGCAAGCGCCTCTCAGGCGCTCTCCGGCGGTCGCCGGTTTCGCCCTGACCGTTCACCGCCAGGCCGCCTGCTCGATGTGGTCGCGCAGGATCTCCCAGATCTCGCTCCGGTCGGCCAGGCTGAAGCCCAGGAACGGCCGGCGGTGCATCAGCATCGGGCGCTGGTGCGCCCGCACCTGGGCGCGGCGGGTCGAGGATGCGCCCTCGCCGAATTGCTGCCGCACCATCCGCGAGTGTGCCCGCACGCTGACGTTCTCGGCGATGCCGTACTGGTGCACGCGCGCATAGACGACATTCGTGCCCCAGCTGGCCTCGCCAGGCGTTGCCTGCCAGGTGAACGACCGGAACAGCCGACTGGTGTGGCGCAGGGTCTGGCCGCCGCGCTCACGCGCTGCCTGGCTGGGCAGCCATCGCGCACCGTCCGGCCCGCGCTGATCACGGAAGCGGAACTGCGTGCTGGTCTTGCCGTAGCGGCCGATCGCCTGCATGGCGGCCAGCGAGCCTCGGCCTTGCATGGCGTCGCGCAGGCGCTCCAGCTGGATCTCGACCTGGCGGTCGTCGAGTTGGATGCCAGGGCGCATCAGCGGCCCGCCTCGAACGCCTTGCGCTTGCCTTCGAGCGTATGCCGCAGCTCGGCCACGCGGCCTTCGCCGGGGTTGTAATCGAACCCCGGGTCGATGCCCTCGGGGATCTGCATCACTTCCCCGGTGCGCCTGTTCACCCACTCGCGGCGCTTGATCGGCGGCGCCTTGTCGGGCGCGCTCTTGCCCACGCGCTTGAGGTCGCGCGCACCCAGCTGGATCGTGCTGCATCGGCAGTTATAGCCGTTGGGCGGGCGGTGGGTCTTCCACCAGGGATCGTCCCAGCGCAGCACGATGCCGTCCCAGGCTCGATGCTGCTCTCGCGTCAGGTTGTCATCCACCGCGTCGTACATGAGGTACGGCGCGGCCTCGGCGGTCTCTTCGATCTGCGCCCACTCACCGGCGGCATACGCCGTCGACAGGTTGGTGCGAAAGATCGTCTGCAGTCGGCGCGCGCTGCCCAGTTGCACCAGGCGCAATTCGCCGGTGAGCGGGTCCACTTGTTCCTGCACGCCCCACCAGCCGGCGGCCTGCATGCGCGGCACCAGTGTGCTCTTGAACGTCTGCAGCGTTTCGCCGTTGTCGATAGCCGACTGCACCGCACGCTTCACGTCGGCGAGCAGGTCCAGGTCGGCCATCTTCGCAACGGTGAAGGCCGCCTCGTGTTCGGCCGCCCAGACATCCTGCCAGGCGAAGGACACGGCCAGGCCCTTGCCCTCCAGGAAGGCGATGGCTTGCTCAGGCGGCAGGTCGAAGCGGGCGTCGATCACAGGTCAGCCCCGAAGCGCGCGATCCAGCGCATCGACTTCGCTTTGCGTCAGCAGATCGAGCGGATCGCCGCCGTCGTATTCGTACCAGTCGTCGAATGTGCTTCTGGCACCGTCGGGCCGTTGCGCCTCGGCGACGTAGTCCAGTTCATCCGAATCCCAGAAGATGATCACCTTCCAGCCGTCCAGGCTGTAAGTGATCTCCCCGCTGAGGTAACTGCTGCCCACGGCGACGCTTCGAGCAGACGACGCGCGCGCGGCGACGCTACGGAGCAGTGCGGCGACCGATTCCCGATCAATAGCTGGTGCGTTCATGCCCACATTCTGCCTTTACGCCGTACGCCCGACCAGCCATGCGGCAAACCCGCCGCGCGCCAGCGCCTCGACAAAGTCGCCGTCGGGGTCGGCGTCGGCCAGCTCATTGAGGCGCGCGGCGAACTCGACCAGGTCGCCGGATTCGTCCAGCAGCACCTGCAGCTCGCGCACGCGGTTGCGCACGAACGGCTGCGCGGTGATCGCGAGCGCATCTGCACCGGCGAACACCGCGTCGAGCCGGGCTTGCGCAGCAGCGCGCGCCTGGTCGACCGCATCGTCGCCCGCAGCGAATGCTGGCGGCGGCAGTTGCACGGGCTCGGCGGGCGTCGCAGTACTCACCGGCTCCCAATGGTCGCCGTACTGCTGTTTCACGTAAGCCAGCGAGGGCTTGAAGCCCATGTTCTTTACCTTCGTGTCGCGGTCGGCCAGCGCGTCCAGATCTTCCGGCTCCTCCACGACGCGATACACCCGAGGCGGATCTGCACCGTCGAAGTTGAACATACTCAGCCAGCGCACCGGGCCTTCGTTGAGGCTCTCGCAGATCAGGTCCGCGTCTGCCTTGACGATGTCCTGGCGCACTTGCATGTGCACGTCGGCCTGCGCCTTGCTGCTGCCGTTGTCGGTGGTCATGGTCTGGCCAAGGATCGCCTTGGCGATCGCTTCGTCCATCTTGTCGTGCAGCTTCTCGTAATCCGCCGACCCGCTGCGCGCGGCCTCCAGCAGGTTGATCTTCATGCCTTCCGGAATCGCCACGCCGGAGTCGGTGCGGATCGCCTGGATGGCGCCGAGAAGCTTGTTGATCTCGGCACCGGTTGCGTTCGCAGGGAAGGTGCCAACGCCGGTGGGCATGCCGAACTTTTCGAGGAACGTCAGCCAGAACCCGATGCCGTGGCGCTTGAAAAGCGTTGGCCAATAGCACCAGTGTGCCAGGCCGAGGCCATAGGGTTCGTCATCGTTGTCTGCGCCGGTGGCGAAGTGCCAGAACTGCGGCGGCTTCGCCGGCTCGCCGGTGATCATGTTCTGCGGCGTCAGCAGTCGCAGCTCGCCGGACATGTTGAAAGCGAAACGGCGACGGTTGCGCACCTTGATCGCCTTCCAGCCCCACTTGCCGTCCTGCACCTGCCAAAGCAGTTCCGCCGCGCTGTAACCATAGAACACGCCCCACAGCATGCGATCGGTCACGCGGTCCCAGCCGATGCGCGTCAGCTGCTCATTGACGAAGTCCGCGGCCTTTCGGTCGGCACGGCGCGTGCTGGCGGGTTCGACCACCCACTCGCAGCTGGTCACTGCGCTGCGGCGCTGCTCGAAACATGCCTTGACCTGCGAATCGGACGCGACTTGCTCATAGATCGCGAGGTCGCCACCGCCGCGCCCGGTCAGCACGCGGTCGCTGGCCTGCATCAGGCCGGTGGTGTAGGGCCGCGTGATGTCGCGGCCGTCGCCGGTCGTGGCAATCTCCAGCCCGGCGCGCGGGTTCTCGATCTTGTCGGTCATACAAAGCCCGCCGTGTCGGTGCGGCCGGAGACGGTGCCCCAGCCGGTGGTGGTGATAGTGACGCGCATTTCGGTGGCGGCCTGCACCGCGCGCGTTGCGGCCGTGGTGCCGGCGCTGTGGAAGTCGATCTCGTAGCTCATATTCCGGCTGGCGTAGTGCATGAGCGCGACGGCGATGCCGGCGTCGCCGTGGCGCTTGCCGCCATCGCTGCTGGTGTCGCGCTTGTCAGGCAGCCGCGGTACGCCCTTGATGACCTTGATCGATCGCAGGTCGCCCAGCGTGTCCCGGTCGCGCGGCAGTGCAATGGTGTCGTCCTCGAACGCCACCTTCAGCGGCGGCATCTGCTCGCGATACCAGCCTTCGGTCAGCATCACCAGTTCCACGCGGTGCCAGCCGAACTCCTGCGCCAGATACTCGGCCATCGCATGGCCATTGCCACGCGCATCCAGGGCGGCCTTGCGGAAGCGCGGCAGGCGCTGCAGCACGAAGCTGACCACCTGGATCTGCTGTTTGTGCGGCATGTTGCGCAGCTCGAACGTGAACGGCACGCGGCGACGCAGGTTCTTCTCGATGATGGCCGGTACGCCGACGGTGAGGTCGCCGGTGCGGCCGAAGTCCTGGCCGTAGCAGCTCTCGCCATCCGGATCCAGCGCGGCCAGCGCCGGGGCCAGCTCGGTATCGAGCCACTGCTGCACCGCATCCCAGCGCTGCGTGTCCGGCAGGCGCTCGAAGCCCTGCGGGCACTCGTAGCGGAACACCGGCGCGTCGTACATGCGCGCCTCGATCAGCGCGCTGGTGAGCCATGCACCGCTGCCCTGCGACGGCACCACGTCCAGCTCTTCCTCGGCGCTGTCGCCGTAGAACGCGTACACGTCGGCGATCCACTTCGCCTGCTCTTCGGCATCCCACGGCACACCCTTGCGCATGCACACGCGGCCGAACAGGCCTTGTTCGACAGCGCCACGGAACGTGATGCGATGCACCTTGCCCTTGCGCTTGCCTGAGCGGATATCTGTCACCAGCTCATTGAACGGGTTCTGGTCGCCGTCGTGGGTGCTGATAACGCGCACCTTGCCGCCCCAGATCAGCAGCGCCAGCGCAGCCTTGAGCAGCTCGCCCAGGTCGTTGTGGAAGGCCGCCTCGTCGATCACCACCACGCCTTGCTTGCCGCGCAGGTTCGCCGGGCGCGAGGACAGCGCCACGATGCGGAAGCCCGACGCGAAGCGGATGGTGTATGTCTTGATGTGCTTTTCGTCGTCGCCGGCCTTGAAGACTTCTTCGCCTTCCTCGATCTCGGACACGGCCTCATTGAACACGCGCGCCCACATGGCGCAGGCTTCGATGTACTCGATCGCCATGTCCATGTTGTAGCCGATGTAATAGCAGTTCATGCCACCGGACTGCCGCGCCTTCGATGCGGTCAGCACGTTGTCCGACGCCTCGGCCCAGGTCAGGCCCACGCGGCGCGACTTCTCGGCCACCTTCAGCGGGCTGTCGTCCGCGATCCACTCGCGCTGGTACTGCAGCGCCACCGCGTCCGTGCTGCCATGCACGGCCGTGGCGATGGCCGCCGACAGTTCCGACTTGAGCAGATCCAGCACCATCAGCCGATCCCCAGGATCTTCCGGCGCAGGTCGGCTGCGGTCTCTTCGCTCAGGCCGCCGCTCTTGACCACCTTGTCCAGGCGCTCGGACTGTTCGCGCAGCAGCTTTTGCCGCGCCATGTCCTCGATCTGCTGGCGTTCCTTCAACGCCATCGAGCGGGCGCTGATCAGGTCGCGCGCTGCACGTGCCAGCTTGCGTGCATCCTCGACGGTGGTTTCCGAATCGGGGTCGTTTGCCTTGAGCGACAGGTGGGCGGTCAGCGCCGTCAGCGACTGCACCATGAGCGCGCCGACCTTGTCGTCCGGGTTCTCGCCCAGGTCCGAAACGAATGCTTCCGCGCACACCTGCATCTCGTGCATGCGGCCGGTCAGTTCCGCGATGCTGCCCTTGTAGCGATACAGCGCGCTGCGCGAGGGCACCTCGGCCTCGGGGTACAGCTTGGCCAGCTGCTGGCGCAGCTCGTCGACGGTCATGCGGTTGGCCCGCAGCACGCCGTCGATGAACTTGCGCATGTCTTCCGGCGTGCGGTCCACGCTCCCGATGCGGCGGACCATGCGTCAGCCCCTCGGCTTTTTCACGCCGTCGACGACGGCGGCACCCGTGGCCACGTCGTGGCCGCGCTCGGTCAGGGTGACCACCAGCACGCCTTCGAGATCCTCGATCGACACCAGGCCCTGCTCTTCGAGCCAGCGCAGCTGTGTGCGCACGTAGTCGCGGCTTACGTGGTGGCCCCACAGGTTCAGCGAGTCAGCGATCACGCTGCTGTTCGATCGGTTGGCGGGCATTTCCTGCAGCAGGCGCAGCACCACCAGGCGGCGGTCTTCGGTGAGGCGTTCCTGCAATGACTTCTTTGCGGACATCAGATCCTCCTGTCCAGCAGGTGGTCGCGAATGGTGTTCAACGTCTCTTGCATGCCGTCTGTCTTCGTGTCGATCGAGGCGACGTCACGTTCGACATTGCTCAGGCGGTCGATGATCTTCATGTAATCACCGTGCGTCGGCATAACCTTGATCGCCTGTTCGGCCAGTGCGAGTCGCTGCTTTATCAAGGCGCTCTCTTCCTTCCGATCTGCCACCTCGGCGCCAAGTTTCACGCCGTGCTGGGCGACTTTCTCGTCCAGTTTGTCCTGACGGTCTTCGATCGCCTTCGCACGCTTGTCGTTTCGGCGACGCATGAAAAGGATCACGTTCACCACCGTTGTGCCGATCAGGATCAGCAGCGTCGCGCCTTTGATTGCTACTTCTGCAACTTGCCAAAAGTCCATTCCGTTCCCCTGTTTCAGTGTTCCAGTTGCGCCTGGCACCGCACGCATCGCTTTGCCGATGGCACCGCCCGCAGTCGCTCGGCCGGGATGTCCACGCCGCAGCCGATGCAGGACAGCGGCTGCAATGGCGCCGCGACGTTCGGCACGACGCGGCTGGACTCGAAGCGTTCCATTGCCAGCGCATCGATATGCGCCGCCATCTCCGCGTCGTCGATCATCGGCGCGGCTCAAGCCCCGCCCTGCAGCTGCTGGCGTCCAGGCCCACCGCGTCCAGCGAATTGCAGTACCACTCCCACGCCGTGCGCTGCCATTCCTGCACCGCTTCCACCAGCCCGCCCTTGCCGCTCGCGCACTCGTGGTAGATCGCGGCCACCTCGTCGTGGTTCGCCAGCAGGCTGGGCAGGCGACTGTCCACGGCCGGGGGCAGTTCTTCCGGGCACTTCGCCAGCAGGCTGCGATCGATTGCCGGCGGGGGCGCTGCCGGCGCCACGGGCGGCGCCTTGATTGCTTCGGTTCCAGTGACGCAGGACGTCAGCGCCAGCATCGACGCGAGCGAGATCAGGATTGCGCTGCAGCACCGCAGCCAGCGCCTGGCGCTGTTCTGCTGCATGGGCACGGTTGCGTGCATTGGTCTTCTCCAGGTCGGACGCAATGGCGTCCAGGCGTTCGGTGGCTTCGCGGTAGGCCACGGCGTTGTCGGCATCGCGCTGCGACGCCTTGGTCGCAGCGGCGTGCAGATCCGCGATCATCTTGCGATCAGCCGCGCGCTGATCCTTCAGCGCCTTGGCATCAGCGATGGCGTCGCGTCCTTTCCGCCATTCGTAGCCGACCCACAGACCGCTGCACAGCGCGAGGACGCCAACGATCAGGATGGTCCAGCCGATGGCGGGCAACAGGCCGGACGTGCGTGCGGTGGCGAATGCGGTGCGGATCATGCGCGCTCGGCGTGCAGCCGCTCCTGCAACAGGTAGCCTTCGAGCTGCCAGATCTTCTCGCGGGCATTGCGGCGGCTTACGTCACGGCCGATTTCCTCGTTGAAGTTCTCCACGCTGACGCACGAGGATTCGCCGCGTACGGAGAATCCGTTCCGCAGCGTCAGCTCGCAGACCATGACCTTGCCGGAAGGCAGCCGGGTGAAAGTCTCGGACACGATCACGGCATCGATGTGTGCCGGCGTGAGGCGCGGGGCGCTCAACCCCTTGCTCTGGATATCGGCCTCGATGGCCGCTTCGTTCTTCATGGCATTCACCCTTTCAGGATGCAGTTGTGGGTGCGCCCGCAGGCTGCGGGCGTCGAGAAGCGGAGCGTGGCGGCGGTCATGGACACACCTGGTCGCCTGGCCAGCCGGCGGCGATGTAGGCCGGCTCCAGCCGCAGCAGGATCACGCGGGGGTAATGGGTGTTTTCCTTGTGCGCCCACCCGGCGCGGCTGCGGAAGCCCTCTACCTCCCGCCACGCGTTGGGGTTGGCGCCCGCGTTCAAGGCGAGCCTGCGCTCGCGCGTGAGCCAGCCTTCGCCGCCGTTGTATCCGCGCAGCGCAAAGTTCCAGCGCGTGCAGTCGTCGATCGGCTGGACGCCGATGCGGCCGACACGCCGATGCAGCCAGGCCATGTAGCAGGACTGCGCGCGGATCGCCCAGGAGGCGTCCCACACGTCGGGCTCGCCCACTTCCGGACAAACGGTCGGCAGCCAGCGCGCGGTCGCCGGCGTGAACTGCGTAAGGCCGTAGGCATAGGGGCTGGCCGCGTTCGCGCGCCAGCCACTCTCCTGGTGGATCTGCGCGGCCATGCGTGCGACCACGGCATCGCCGTCCAGGCCGAAGTTGCGCGCTGCCTCGCGCTCGATGCGCAGGCGGTAGGTCACGGCATGCTCGGGCACTCGCACACGGGCTGTCGGCTCGGCGGCCTTGGCCTCGAATGCAAACGGGATCGAGAGCAACAGCGCGGTGATGATCGCGCTGATCACGATCAGCAGCAGGTTGCGAGTCCAGCGCTGCAGCGGCGTGCGGTCGGTGTGCCGGCGCATCACGGGATGAGCCCACCGGCGAGGATCGCGGCCGCGACGATGAGCGAGCGTCGCTTCCACGCCGCGCCGCGCGAAATGCCTTCGAGCAGATGCGGGCGATCTTCGGGGCGAAAGCACAGGCGGTCGGCCCAATAGCCGAGATATGCGCACAGCGCGATTTTGCTCACGCCCCACAGCGCGAGGCCGGCCTTGGCAGGATTGAGCAGCAGCACCACCGCGAACGTGATCGCGAACAGCAGCAGCAGCGGATAGGCGCGCGCGGCGTCGCGCAGCTTCGAGGTCAGTTCGGTCGTGCGGCTCATGCGGGCTCCTGGTGAAGAGCCGGCGGCATTGCGCCGCCGGCAGGGGGCCCGCGACCACCACCACCAGCGGTTACGGGCTGGTGGGTAGATTCCTCTTGCGCGCACGCGAAGGGTCGGCGACTGACGTCGCCTCAATGAAAAGGGCCCCGCTGTTGCGAGGCCCTGTCATTTTTGCGTCTGCTATTTCAACTTGGAGCAAGTGCTGCCCCACATTTTCGCAAAGAAGCCCCCATCGTCTGGCTGCTCCATCATGACGCTCGTCCCAACGTAGATGAAGCGGGTATGCCCCACATAACCGCCAAACGCATTCTTGGCGTTCACTTCGCCGCAAACCACGTCCTCGGATGCGGCAAGGTTCCGGAACTGCGCACTATCAGGATCCTTCAACTGTGCCTGCACGGCCATCCGTGCCTCGACACGGCGCTGACTGAGTCCATCGTCCGCAACGATGAGTGAAAACAACACGACGGTCAGCGCCACGATCGCAGCGAGACCAGCAAGCAGCAGGCCCAACTTCATCAACCCTTTGCCGAATCCTAACGCTGCCTGTTTCGTGTCAACCGACGTGCCGCGATCTGCATTGCGGATCTGTTCGATATCCATGTCATCCCTCGAAGTTGAAATGGCGCTGGCGGCGCCCGCGCCTGTAGCGCAACTGCTGGCTGTAGATCCGCTGGATCTGCCGGGTGGTCATGCCGTACTGCCGCGCCAGCTCGTGAACGTTGCGGCCGTTATGCTCGTGGAAGATACGGGCGTGCGTCAATGCGGTGGCCAGGGCGTCGCCCTTGGGCAGGTAGATCCGATCGCCACCCAGGTACATAGCCTGCGCCAGCACCACCGCCTCGGCCAGGCGCAGCGCCTCGGCGTCTCCCACGCCTTCGCGGCGCAGCGCGGCGAAGGTCACGTCAACCAGCTCGGCCAGCTGCTGCGGCCAGCGCTCACGCGGCAGGTCTTCGTCGTCCGCACCCAGGATGCCGTCGATCAGGTCGCCGGTGTCATCGTCTTGGAGGAGGTCTTGCTGTTCGCCCATGTTCGTCTCGATGCAGCGGCCGGCGATGACCGGCCGCTGTGTACGTGGTGGTGTACGTAACCGATCACATACCCGGCGGCAGATCGCCCGGCGGATCATCGCCACCCGGCGGCGGGCCCGGCGGGTCGATGTACGAAATGCCGGGCGGCTTGCGCGGGTCGTCTTCGGCCAGCGCGACCAGCTCGTGCTCCGCGTAGGAGCGGCACACGTAGTCGCCGGTCGAACTTTCGTGGGCTACGCGGTAGTAATTGCCACCGTTCGCATAGTCGTGGCGGGAGTTCACCCAGCCGATCTTCTCGGTCAGGCGTACGGCCACGGGCTGCAGATTGTTGAAACGGAAGTTCATGGATTTTTCTCGTGTGTGGCGATGCCGTGGCGCACCCTGGCCTCGGTCATCGCAAGGTCGAATTCGTCCCTGGTCATGCCGCCGAGGCTGAGCTGCTGTCGCAGCCATGCGGCGTGGTTCTCGTACTTCTCGCGCTGCGTCTGCTCGCGCTTGGCCGGATTGCCGGCGACGCGGTGCTGCCCCGACTTCCGCTGCTGCTCGATCTCGCGTTCGGCCTTCGCCTCCACCTGATCGGCAAGGGTGAACACCACCTTGCGCAGGTAGGCGTGGCTGGGCAGCGGCAGCGTGAGCGATTCACGCTGCTGCAGCATCTGCTCGATGGCGCGCGCCCACAGCGTTGGCGTTGCGTTGCGGCGCACACCGCCGCGATCGTCGAGGCACACTGTCCCGGTGGCCACCAGCTGCTGCAGATCCAGCACGACGCGAGTAGCACGCGCGGCTGACAGGCTGTTTTTCGGCGGCTTGAACAGCGACAGATAGCCAATTGCAGGCCGCTGCAATTCCGACGGCAGCTCGACCACGGCCGCCAACAGCCGCTTGCCATCGTCATCGGCGAAGAACGCCGAGACGTGGCCGGTGGCGCCGCAGTCGGGACAGGTCGCGCGCATCAGTAGGGCGTTGCGGCACTTTGGCCGACGCCATAAAGGGCGATCGACTTCGGCGTGACGGTCGGCGGCAGCTTGAGGCGGAACTCAGTGGGGAAGTCGACACGCTGGATCGTCTGGATCATCGGAAAGTCCAGCGCCGTCGGCGTGCCCCACGGTGTGCGGATCTCGCAGCATTGCGCCGTGAGGAACGGATCGGGCGTGCCGTCCTCGTCGAACACGCCGAACGCCAGCACGCGCGGCAGATTGCGCAGGTCGAAGAATGCGACGACCTGCAGCCAATCGGATTCCGCGCCGTCGGTGGTGAAGCTGAAGAGCCACAGCGGGCTTGCGGTGCTGTTCGATTCCTGGGAGATCGACTGGGTCTGTGCGGTCGGCTGGCCGATCACGTCGGTGGTGTTTGTGGTTTCGCTGTTCATTGCGGTTCCTGGTTGGTTGAGGCGTCTGCGGGGTGCTGCTGGCGGTAGCAGGCGATCAGCTCGCGCAGATCGCCCGGGTTGACGGCGACCGGCGTGGAGATCTCCAGGCCGACGCGCATGGATGCCTGGGCTTCCAGGCGTTCGAGGGTTTCAGGGGTGAGCAAGGCGCACCTCGGGATATCCGTCGTGCGTGACGCCATCGAGGAGGCGGCCGGCCGTCTTCTTCCCGACCTTCTGCATGAAGACTTCCTCGCCCATGTCGGGCGTGCAGTTCTCGACGATGCGGGTGTTGCGGCCGTGCTCACCCAGCCGGATCACATTGGGCCAGCGCTTGCACTGGGGATCTGTCGAGCCATAGTCCTCGCCGCTTCCGAAGATGTGGCCAGCCCGAGGGGCCCATTCGCCCCACTGCTTGAACAGGAACGGCACACCAGCGGCTGCACACTGATCACGAAGCGAGGTCACCCAAAATGGATGCATCGGTCGTGCATCCGTGCCGCTTTCGCCGCCGCAGATGACCCACTGCAGCGGCGAGGATGAGTCTGCAGGCACGTCGATCGGGCCATCGATACTGAAAACCGTGATCGGCCCCAGCATCGGCTCGATCGACAGGAACCGCACCGCAGCCGGCACGCGCAGCAGCTTCGGGATGTCACGGTCGGCTTCGACCTGGTTGCAGATCGTGGCGCCCAGCCACACGTTCGGCCACGGCCACGCGGCGATCTTGCGAGGAAGCGCATGTGACAAAGCGCCCGTCACAGCCTCTTCGATCATGCTGGGCACGTTCCCAATACGCTTGGTCAACAGCAGCCAGTCCAGATTCGGAGTCTGTTCGATCAGGCTGAACAGGTCCACGCGCCACTGCGCCGGCACTTCGTTGTCGAACACGTCAGCCAGCGACGCGCAGAACACCCGGCGGCGAGCTGGCTTGAGCGGTGTCACGGCCTCGCAGCGCGGGCAGAACGCCAGGCCATTGTCGCTGGGCGCCTCACCCCGCCACGTGCATTCCGAACATGCCCAGTACTCACGCGCATTCCAGCGGCGCACCTCGTTCCAGTTGGCGTGGCTGGTACGTTGCCGGGGCTTGCCCGCGCCCCACTCGACGCCACGCGTGCGCGACGGCGTCGAGACTTCGGCGTAGCAGTGGTCGCACGCGGGCGATACCTTCGTGCAGCCGATCCACGGGTTGAAGGTGGAGTCGGTCCATTCGATCGCGGAGCGGTCAGCCACCGGCCACCTTCCTCGGCGCCGGACGGCCCCGCTGGATGCGCTCGAAGATCTCCGAGCGGTGGACGGCGATGTCCTTCGGCGCGGTGGTGCCGACGCGCACCTGGTTGCCCTTGACGCCCAAGATGGTCACTTCGATGGTGCGGCTGTCGGGCAGTTGGATGACCAGGTGTTCGCCGACGCGACGGGTGAGGATCAGCATGGTGGTGTTTTCCTTGTGGTGGTGTTTGCCGGCTTCTTCCGGCGGTTGGTGTCGATCTGCAGCGCCGATACAAGGGCGTGCAGCTGGTGGTCGTTCAACCACTCGACCTTGTCGACGTTGTGCATGCGCTGCGCCATTGCGTGGGCGTAGCTCCACGGCCGCTTGCTGTCAGTCAGCAGGGCGGCGACCTTGCGCAGCATCGGCCGCGCCTTCATCAGCCCGGCGTCCGGCCGGCCGGCGTACACGTCCGCCTGCGCTGCCTGCTGCTCGCCGCGCATGCGCAAGCGTGCGAACTCCTGCAGCACCGCGTTGCGCTGCTCGTGGCTCATGTCGGCCGAGGACCGCAGGCCGGTCACGCGCTCCAGCAGCGCGCGATAGGTTTCGTCATCCAGCCCGGCTGCTTTCTTCGCGGCATGGATGCGCGCCAGCTGCTGGCGGCGGAGGTCGGCGCGCTTGCTCATGACGCAGCGGCCTCCGGCTTCGGCGACAGCAGCTCGATGGATTCGTTGTGCTTCTCGATGTGCAGCAGGAACGCCCGGCCAGTGCGGAAGCAGGGGCTGCGGTACTGGTACGTTGCGTCCAGGTTGAAATAGCGCCGCGCGGCTCGCTTGCCCAGCTGGCGCTCCATCTTCAGCTTCTTCGCTTCCGAGTACATGCGGCGCGTATGCGTCGGGTAGAACTTAGCGCCGATGCCTCCCTCTTCCTTACCCAGCAGATGCTTGCCATCGAGGACGCCGTCGACATAGACGATGACCTGGTAGGTCATGCAGCGCTTGCTGACGCGCCGCACGACCGCGTGCACGGTGTGCCCATCGCAGCGCAGCTCCGCGCTGCCGTACGGATGCGACAGGGCGTCAATCACGGCGGTACGCTCGGCGGCCGGTAGCTTCATGCCTGCACTTCCTCGAGGTCCGTCTCGAAGGGCTTGATCACGAAGTCCTCGCCCTGGGCGATGGACAGGCCCTTGATGCCGTCGACGGCGGCGGGCTCGGCGAGGATCGCGGTCTTGTCGATCTCTTCCTTCGTGCGCACGAAGCGCTCCAAGCCGAGGCGCTTGAGCGCGTCCAGCACGCCCGGCTCGCCGCGCACGACGACGCGCGGCGGCCGCGTGCGCCAGCTGATCTCGCCGGCGGCGAACTTCGCGGTCTTCGTGCGGCCGTCGCGCGTCAGGTCGTTGCGGTTGGCCTCGGCCCATATCTGCACGCCTTGTCCCAGCTCCTTGATGACGGCGGCCTGTTCCGCGGCCTGCGCCTCGTAGCGCGCGCGCACGGCGGCCAGCTCGTCGTTCATGGCAGTTGCGATCTCGTCGCGGCGGCGCTGGGCGTCGCCCATCGCGGCGATCGCGGCGTTGACTTCCTCCCGAGTCTGGAACGTGGTGGCGGCGGCGTCGGTCTTGATGCGGGTCTTCTTCTTGGTCATGTCGTTCTCGTCGTGCGTGCCGGTTGCCGCCGGCGATTCGGTTAAGCGGGGGAATGCGTGTTACAGGTGTGCGAGGGCTGGACGCGAAATGCATGTTTGGTGCAATTGCCCCAGCGCATGCCCTCGCGGCAGCGGAAGTGCGCGCAGTTGCGGCAGGCGGCGGCGTTCCGCTGAATGGTTCTCAGCAACCCGGCGGCTTGCTTCCTGGCGCGCTTGATCTCCGCGTCCGTCAACGCCCGCTGGCGCGGAGGCCGTACCGGCTCGAAGCCGTTCGCGTCGCACCACGCGCGCCGCCAGCGGTATGCGGTCGCACGGGAGACGCCGTAGCGCACGCGGATTCGCTCAGGGGAAGGCACCTCGGCCAGCTCGATCGCCCACAGCGCGAACCGGAACGCCAGCTCCTGCGCGGTGCCGCAGTGGTTCGATTCGAGCGCGGAAGCGCGATAGCCCATGTCAGTCGTCCCGCGGCCGCGGTGCGAGCGCATCGCGGTAGCGCTCGCCGATGCAGGGCGGTGCCTCTTCTTCGCCGTCCCACGGCAGCCGCTTGGGCGTCTCGCCGACGACCAGGACAACGACGCGCTGTTCGCCGTCTACGCCTGCGCGCTGTGCGGCGCCGGCCAGCGCTTCCTCTGCCGTCGTTGCCGTCGGCGCGTTCTGCACGTCGCACAGCTTCAGGATCGCGAAGTGCTCAGCCATTGGCCACCTCGCGGGCGGCCGCCTCGAAGGCCGTCCATTGCACCTGCACGCCGAGATGCTGGATCGCGTAGATGCGTTCGTGGCCACCGGCCGCAGGCTGGCGGCGGATCATGCTGCCGCGCAGGCCCTCGAAATTCGGGTCGCGCTCCACGTGCAACACCATGCGGCGGCCATTGTGGTAGGCGGTGAGGATCTCGACGCCGCGGTTGGTCAGCTGCTGCGCGACGGCGGCGGACCAGCGCAGATCCTCGGCGGTGACGCGCTGCGGTTCCGCGCGGTCGATCAGGTGCGAGATGCTGTTGATTGCAGTCAAGCCGGTGGTGGTGGTTTCGGTGCTCATGTGTCATCCCTCGGTGGTGGTGTCGGGCATCGGCAAGCCGAGCTGCCCGTAGAGGTTCGGCACGGCGACGCGGCGCATCGCGGCGGCCTGGCTGAGGCTGGTCATGGCGCGGTCGACCAGGAACACGCAGGCGCGCTCCAGGTCTTCGGCGTTCGCCGCCATGTAGTAGCCGGCGCGCGGGAGTGCGCAGATCTCGTGACCTTGCCGGCGAAGGTGTTCGATGACTTTCCGCAGCGAGCGCTCGTCTGCTGCGTGCTGCCTGGCGGTCAGTGCGAACGCCAGCTGTGATGCGGTGATGCCGTTCGCTTCCCCGAGGCGCGGGAGCAGCGCGGCCAGTACGGTCTCGGGCGTGATGCCCGGCTGGGGAAGCGGGAGATTCATGCGGTGAGTTCCGTTGCAATGGCGAGGTCGTAGGCGGCTTCCCACGTGCTGCGCAGGAAGGTTTGCCGCTGGCTGTTGCCGTGATAGGGCGCATGGCGTTCGCGGCCGAGCAGCGCGGCCTCGCGGCCTGCGCGTGCCGCCGACTGCGCGCCACGGGCGCCGTACACCGCGCCGGTGTGCGCGCCGAGGAGCACGCGCACACGGGCCTTGCTGGGTGCCTGGCCGCGCATCAGTGCGTCCTCGCGGCTTCGGCATCGTTCTGTGCCGGCGGCGGCGTGACCAGCCGCATCTGGCGCGCACGCTCGGCGAGCATGTCGAGCGCATCCGCCGTGACGGCCATCAGCTGCACGTCGCCGCGCGCGATGGCGCGATCGATGACGCAACTGGTCGCGGTGAGAAGTGCCTGCACCGCGCAGCACGCGCCACGGTTGCGGGTATCCAGCTCGCCGAGGATAGTTTGCGTCAGGCTCATGACCTGGGCTTCGTGGCTGCGGCTCATCCCTCACCTCCGGTGAAGTCCTGAGGTGTGTCGATTCCATCCTTGACTGCGAGCGCGAGCAGCGAGAGCCAACTGCAGTGCCACGATTGCCCTGTCTTCTTAGAGACGATGATCGGGCACGACGACATGTTCGTCTGCAGTTCGTATTCGTTGTTCGTTTCGGCATCTTTGGCCTTACCAACGTGCACATGCATGTACATGGCGTCAGGCGCGAAAATAGACCCGTTCTCCGTTTGGACATGCTGGCTCACTCCACGCCTCCCAGCTCGCGCCACGCGGCGCGCACGTCGTCGCTGTTGAGGTCGCGCTTCTCTGCGGTGGCGTACAGGCTGGCCAGTCGCAGCACCTTGGTCATGGTGCGCAGGCCGCCGCCCTTGCCCGCGATGTCCGTCAGCTGAGCGCGCGCCTTCGCGTCCTCCACCATCCAAGCATCGAGCAGCGCGGCGATGTCGGCTGGCGCGGACTTGCGCAGCGGGAGCTTCTTGCCGATGCGCGAGTACAAGCGATCGAGGTAGGCGGCGCGATTGCCGCCTGTCATGCGTGCATAGGCGCGTTCATTTCCGATCAGCACCAAGGCCACCTGGGTGCTGTCGTTAATGGCGCGTATCTGATCGAGTGCGTTCTCGGACAGCACGTGGGCGTCATCGATCACGATCAGCCCGTTGGTGTCCTTTACACGCCGGCAAATTGCTGCGTGCAGGTTGTTAGCGCCGCTCGGTACGTTCAACAGGCCGAGGGCTTCGGCGATGACCTGCAGGGATGGCACCACACCCGCGCTGGCCGGCGTCATGGTGGCCAACCACACGTTCGGCGCACGACGCGCATATTCCATCGCCGCTGCCGTCTTTCCAAGGCCAGCGCCTCCGTAGACTATGGCAATGTCTCCGGCCATCTGCGCATAGCGCATAGTCGTGATCACGCACTCGGCTGTCGGTGTCTTCACATAGCGCGGCGCCGCAGGCATCTGATCAGCCTGGGCGCGCGCAGCCTGCGTGGTTTCGAGCCAGCGCTGCAGCTTGGCCTCGACGCTTTCGTTGTTGCCGGCGTAGTTGCCGCCAAGCCACTGGCTGAGCGTCGTGGGCGAGATGCCGGCTTGCAGCGCGACCTTGTTCTGGGACAGGCGCTTGTCGCTGTCCATCAGCTGGCGGATCTGGTCGCGGATGTCGACGCCCGGGGCTTCGCCCGTGGCGTCGGTGCTTGCGGTGGTTGCGGTGGTGGTGTGCAACACGGTGGTTTCCCCTGCGGTGGTGGTGGTTGGTTAGAGGCGGTCTTTCATCTGCTGCTGCTGCAGGCGCTCCAGCAGGCTGGCGAGGTTGGTTTCCCGGGCGTCGTCGGTGCCGGTGCGCTGCAGCGGTTCGCTGGTGGCTGCGGCGGGGCGCTTGGCCTTGCCGAACACCGGCGCGATGACGCCCGGCGATGGCACCGTCGCTGCGGCCTGGTCGGCGGGCAGCTGCGCCGCGACCTTCGCGGCATCCATGCGGATCTCGGCCTTGGCCTGGTCTTTCGTGGCGCGGATGTACTGCTTCCGGGCCCGGAGGTGTTCGCGTGCGGCCGAGGTATCGGCGAAGCCCACGGCGGCGATGCAGTCGGCCTGGCCGATGTAGACGTTGGCCAGCGTGTAGACCTGGACTTCGGTGTGCAGCGCGTCGGGGTCGAAGCGCACCAGCACCTTGCGTCCGGCGTGTTCGCTGAGGGCCTCGCACCAGTAGCGATTCCCGCTGAGGCGCACGCTGCCGTCGTGGCGGTCGGCGCTGACCACTTCGGCCGTCAGCAGCAACTGGCGCAGCTGTTCGTCGGTGGCCTTGCGGATGGTGGACTGGGCATAGCTGGCGTTGAACACCTCGTCGAAGCTGTACACGCCACCGCAGACGCGGCTGACGCGCTTGGGCCTCGCGTTGTGCGCGGCGATCTCCTGCTCGACCACGCGCACGAAGTCATCCCAGGCCACGGCCTTGCTGCCGTAGTTCTCGGGCTTGGCGTCGGGCTTCCTGCCGGTGTAGGCGCCAGCGAAGGCGGGATGCTTTGCGATGCGGTCGCAGAAGTCGCGCCAGGCGCGCTCGATGGGCTTGGCTTGGCCGTGGTAGGGCTGGGTCCAGTGGATGTCGATGCCCATGCCGACCAGCACGCCGGTCGGGTCGTCCTCGCGCACCTTGAAGCGGAAGCGGTTGGCCACGCCGCCGGTGAGCATCTTGCTGGCGAAGCCACGGCCGTTGTCGAGCCATGCGTGCGAGGGGATGCCGTAGCGGCTGATCGCATCGCGGAAGGCCATGCGCGCGAGGTCCGAGGATTCGGTCTCGGCGATACGCCAGCCCAGGATCTTGCCGCTGTACAGATCCTGCACGCCGACCAGCATCGGGCGCACGATGTCGCCCATCGGCGACCGCACGAACACGTCGAACTTGTGGCCGTCGGCGTTCACCGCTTCCAGCGCGTGGAAGATGCTGCGGTCGCGCTCTTGTGCCGGGAAGGTGCGCATCAGCGCCTCCTGCCCTTCACGCGCCAGGATGCGCAGGCCGCGCGGCAGCTTGGCGATGCGGCGCTCGAACGTGTCGAGGCTGGGCAGAACCCATCCGCGCACCTTGGCCACACGCTTTAGCCGGTCATAACAGCTTGTCGCGGTGGGGCATTCCAGGCGCAGGTAATCGGCTTTGAACGTGTCCCAGGCTTCCTCGGGGATATCAGCGGTCGCGGTGCCCCCGGTGTAGTTCGGCACCAGCGCTGCGACCCAGTGCTGCGGCTCCAGCCCTTGCACGGCGGCGGCCCACCGGCTCAGCGAGGGCACGCTGCCGCCGCGCACACCTTCGCGCTGCAGCTGCGCGGCCACGGCGCCGCGCGCGTCTTGTAGGCCGTGGCCCTGCTGCACCAGCTTTTGCACGGCCTGCAGCGCGGCGAGCCGGCGCTGGGCCTGTTCCTTCATGTCCTGCGGCACCTGCTCGTATCGCGCCCATAGGGTGCGGATCTGCGCCTCGTCACGGGCGCTCTTGCTGGCGCGCGCCGGCACAGGCATCGGTGCGGGCCGCCGTGCCAGAAGAACTGCGGCCTGGATGTCGGCCGGAAGTGCGCCCAGGTCGTAGCGGCGACGCTTGCCGCCGCGCCCGGTTTCCTCGGTGTATGGCCAGGCTTCCTTCGCGGCGCGCTTCTCGATGACCGACTTGTGCCGGCCGAGGACTTCCGCGATGTCGCCGCTGAGCAGGCCGGTGGTGTGCAGGTTGCCGTCAGCCATGACGCACCCCCTGTGACAGCACCCGCGCGCCGACGTCGGAGCAGGGCTCGGACGACGCCGGCGCCGGGCCGTGGCTGGCTCGCGCGGGGAGGACGTGCGTACAACAGGCGGCCGAGCCGCCATCCCGCCCACCAGCTGCCGGGGTTTTCGCGGATGCCGACGCGGGGCACTTTCCGGCTGATCCCCACCCATTGGCCCGGGCCAGGCTGTGTCTGGTGGCCAGCCGGCGCAGCAGCGCGGCCAGGGCTTCGTCGGCCCAGTTGCGATCGAACGCGCGCAGTTGCAGGCGCTCGGCTCGGACGACGGTGGCGTGATCGGCGCCGCTGCAGACCAGGCGCATCGCTCCGGCTGCCGACGTGACGTGATCGTGTGCGGGGGCGTTCATGCCGTAGCCGCCTTCCGGCGCTGGCGTCGCGTCGACTTCTTCACGGGCGGAATGCCGCGCATCGGCTTCGGCCCCGGGGTGCGGTTCGGCGCCCCGTCCGCGTCATAGCGGCTCGGCCAGATCTCCATCGGATGGGCGACCCCGGCGTATGCCGCCAGGATGCGTTCGGCCGCCGGGTACGGCCGGCGCTTGGCCTCGCCCAGGACGTTGCCGTGGGCGTATCCTTCTTCCTTTGCGATCTGCCGAAGGCTCCAGCGCCTCTTGCGAATCGCGGCGAGCAGGTCTTCCCAAGCCCAGTCATCCATGACTGGTTTTTTTGGGCTGGTCTCTGCGGTCATGTCTGGACACTTGAAGGTGGTGGATATGTGGCGCATTAATAGCTACGAACGTAGCGCACGTCAAGACATTTGTGGCGCTACGTTCGTTGCGGCACTTCAGCGCGCGGGGCATGGATCGCCCGTCCCGTGGTTTCTCTTTGCAACTCAAACACATAGCGAAAGTGCCGCATTCGGGGGGATTGCGGCAGTTCGTGCGGGACTTTGAACATGGAAAGCGCCGCATACGGTCGTAGCGGTCTGGGTGCGCGGATACGCCACATACGTGGCGACCAGACCCAGGCAGCCTTCGGCACCCGGTACGGGCTGTCGGTGGCATCAGTGCGAAATTACGAGGCCGACCTGCGCGACCCCGGTGCCGACTTCCTGGCCGCCTTGGCGGCCGACGGCTGGAGCATCAACTGGGTGCTGACGGGGGAAGGGGCCGAACGCTATGGCCCAGGCGGGCGGGCGCGCGTTGGCGAGGCGCCTGCGGCGTACGGGGCGGCGTCGCAGGATCTGAGTCCTGCGCACCTGAATATCGCCCTTGAGCTGGCCGACGAAGCGCTGCGCGGCTTGTGGTTACCCCGGCATGGATATGCCGAGCTGGTGGCCCTGGTCTATGCGGCGCTCACGCAAGGATTGCCCTACGCCGAGATCTTGGAGATCGCTAGGCCAGCAGCACGAGAACGCGCAGGCGAGGGGGCGGCAGATGCCGGTGAGCAAGGAATGGACCGCGCAGGTCCGGAGGGTCTTGGCCGCAGCGCGGCCGGTTGAAGCGGTGAATTCTGCGGGCCTCGCTGCCCGCGAACCGCTCAGAATTCACGCAGGCGGCCCGTCCAGGTCCGCCGCGCGTCAGGAAATCCACCGGATTGCCCGGTGGTACGCATGGGGCCAGACCGAGATCGACCGCGCGTTGCTGGCCAGCGACGTTGCCTCGACCGCTGCGCTCGGCGACGAGGCCCTGGCCCGATTGCTTGCTCGGATGCAGCAGCTGGAGACGTGCGCGCAGGATGGTCTCGACAGCCCGGATTCGCCGCCCGCTCGATGAGCGTTTAAAGGGCCCTCGATGGGCCATCGCCTGCGGCGTAAGATAATCAAACCAGCTGCGCGACGCCCCCGGGTGCGCGCCGCTGATCAAACCGCCGGCCCATCGCTGGCCCTTCCGTAAGCCGCTGAAGTTTCACGAAATCCCGGCTAATTTTTCTTTGTCCCGGATATATCAATCCTTCTGCTCCCTAACAGCGGCACTCCGGAGACGGTGGTGGGCCGATCCTACGCCGATGCGGGGCGGGTGCGTAGGGTGGCGGTGAGCGCAGCTAACCCCACCAAGGGCAGCAAAGACGGGATCAGGCGTAACGCACGTCCACGATGTAGAACCGCTGTTTCCCGCCCGGCAGCTCCGCTTCGAATTCGTCGTCCACGCGCTTTTTCAGCATCGCGCGGGCGAGGGGGGAGTCGATGCTGATCCAGCCCAGTTTCGCGTCTGTCTCGTCGGGGCCGACGATGCGGTAGCGGCTGATGTCGCCGTTGACGGCGTGTTCCACTTCGACGGTCGCGCCGAAGAACACCGCTGCGGGGTCGCTGGGGGCTGTCTCGACCACGCGCAGCACCAGCAGCCGCTTGCCGAGGTAGCGCACGCGGCGGTCGATCTCGCCGAGCTGCTTCTTGCGGTACGTGTATTCGGCGTTCTCGGAGCGGTCGCCCTCGGCCGCCGCAGCGGCGAGGGCCTTGACCACCTCGGGACGGCGCACGCGCCAGAGGTCTTCGATTTCCGCCTTCAGCCGTGCATGGCCCTCACGGGTGATGAGGGCCGTGCTCTTCTCGGCGGGTGGGCGCCAGCGCGACATGCTGCGCGGGATGCAGGCCGGATCAGATCTTCTGGCGCTGCAGCGTGGCGCCGTTGAGCTTCACGCTGTCGGCCGAGACGATTTCGACGGTACGGTCGCTCTCGCCCTTGCTGTCGGGATCGAGCAGCACGGTCTTGCCGCCGGGCTGGGCGGACCATGTGCCGGTGACCGTGGCGCCGTTGTCGACGAGCGTGAAATTGCCTTCCAGGGTGACTTCCAGCGTGGTCGCGCCGGTCACGTACTTGCCTTCGAACGCCTTGATGTCGAAGCCCGCGGCGGCGCTGGCCGGAGATGTGCGGTCTTCCACCACCACGGCATCGGTGCCCGGGACAGGTTCCGGCATGGGCGCGGGTTCGGCGGCCTTCGGCGCTTCGACCGGGGCGACTTCGGTGGTCTGCGCGGCGTCACCGGCGGCGTCCTCGACAGGCGCGGCCTCGTCGGTCGGCGCGTCCTTCTGGCAGCCGGTGGCGGCCAGGGCGATGGACAGGGACAGGGGCAACCACAGCAGCGAAACGGACTTCCTCGGATTCATCTTGGCGTGTCTCTCGGATGGATGGGTGGTGCGGGGGATGACGAAAACGGCCGCTATTGGCCGACGAGTGGAAGCGGTCAGCGACGACCGCCGAAAAGGCTGCCCAGGATGCCGCGCACGATCTGCCGGCCGATCTGGTTGCCGACGGTGCGCGCGGTCTGCTTGGCCGCGGTCTCGACCATGCCCTGGCGGCGCTTGGTGCCGAACACGGCGTCCTTCACCGCCTGACCGAAACCTCCTTCCTCGGCGTCGTCCTGGGCGCGGGTGCGCGCCGGCGGTGCCTTGGCCTGCTCGGCGACGGTCTCGGCCTTCTTCGCCAGAAGCTCGGCGGCGGATTCGCGGTCGATGCGGGTGTCGTACTTGCCGCCGACCGGGCTGCCGGCGCGCAGCTGCGCGCGTTCGGCTTCGGTGATCGCGCCCATGCGGCAGCGCGGCGGTGCGATGAGGGTACGCTCGACCGGCATCGGGATGCCTTTGTCCTGCAGCGTCGACACCAGCGCCTCGCCGGTGCCCAGTTCCCCGATCGCCTTGGCGACGTCGAGCGCAGGGTTCGCGACGAAGGTCTGCGCGGCGGTCTTGACCGCCTTCTGGTCGCGCGGCGTGAACGCGCGCAGCGCGTGCTGGAAGCGGTTGCCGAGCTGGCCGAGGATCTCGTCCGGCACGTCGTCGGGGAACTGCGAGCAGAAATACACGCCCACGCCCTTGGAGCGGATGATGCGCACCACCTGCTCGATGCGCTGCTGCAACGCCGGCGGCGCGTCGTCGAACAGCAGGTGCGCTTCGTCGAACACGAACACCAGCTTGGGTTTGTCGAGGTCGCCGACTTCCGGCAGGCTCTCGAACAGTTCCGACAGCAGCCACAGCAGGAAGCTCGAATACAGCTTCGGCTTCAGGATCAGCTGGTCGGCGGCGAGGATGTTGACGACGCCGCGGCCATCGGTGGTCGTGCGCATCAGGTCGTGCAGTTCCAGTGCCGGTTCGCCGAAGAACATCTCCGCGCCTTCCTGCTCCAGGCGCAGCAGCGACCGCTGGATCGCGCCGATCGACTGCGCGCTGACCAGCCCGTAGCTGGTGGAGATGTCCTTGCGCTCCTCGGCGACCAGGCCGAGCAGCGCGCGCAGGTCCTCGAGGTCGAGCAGCAGCAGGCCGCGGTCGTCCGCGAGCTTGAACACGATGTCGAGCACGCCTGACTGGGTGTCGTTCAGCTCCAGGATGCGCGACAGCAGGGGCGGGCCCATCTCGCTGACCGTCGTACGCACGGGATGGCCCAGCTTGCCGTACAGGTCCCAGAACACCACCGGGCTCGGCTCGTTGCGGTATTCAGGGTTGCCCATCGCGTCGAGGCGCTGCTGGATCCGGTCGTTCATCGCGCCCGGCATCGACAGGCCGGCCACGTCGCCCTTCACGTCCGCAAGGAACACAGGTACCCCGATCCGCGAGAAATTCTCGGCGAGGGTCATCAGGGTCACGGTCTTGCCGGTGCCCGTAGCGCCTGCGATCAGGCCGTGGCGGTTGCCGAAGCGCGGCAGCAGGTGGACGTTGCCGCTGGTGTCGGTGGTGACGGCCTTGCCGACCAGGATGGGATCCATGAACGGTCCTCGATGGGGATCACGCGATTCTATTCGGGATCAGCGGCTTGCGGTCATGCCGCGCACATGACGACTGCCCATGTGTCCACCGCGTCATGACCTTCGCAGGTTGCCCGTGGCGCCCCCCGGGGCTAACCTGCAGACCCCCTGCTGTCGCAAGTGCTGTTCATGCCTTCATTTCGCGTGGTGTCCGGGGCCTTGCGCGCCCTCTGTGTGTCCGTCCTCGTTTTCTCCGCCGCTCTCGCGGCGCCCGCGCAGGCCCAGTCCAAGCGCGAACGGGACCTGGAGGCGATCAGGATGCGGATGGCTGCGGCCGAGGGTCGCTACCGCGAAGCCCTCGTCAAGGTCGGCAACAACGACCCGGCCGGCGTCGGCGAAAGCAACGTCGCGCTGGAGGACATGGAAGACGTCATCGCGGACTGCCTGAAGCTGAAGGGCTGCCCCATGTCGCAGCTGCTCGCCACCTACAAGCGCCTGCTCAAGGCCGACGTCGACGCCCGTGCCGCCGGCGACACGACGGAGGACAGCGCCGAAGGATTCGTCGAAAGCGAACTGCCTACCGGCAACGTGCCGCGCAGCGCCGAAGCCGCCGCCCTGCTCAGCGCGGACGGCCAGCGCTTCGTCAACATGGTCAAGATGAATCCTGCGGTGCAGGCCGGCATCCGCCGCTGGCTGACCGACATGCGCGTGTCGCTGGTGCAGAGCCACGAGAACTACCAGTACCTGCGCCACCAGATGTCGCCGGCCTTCCAGCGCAGCGGCCTGCCCGAGGCGCTCCTGTTCGGCATCATGGCGAAGGAGTCCACCGGTCGCGTGCATGTCGGCTCGCGTGCCGGCGCGGTCGGGCTGCTGCAGTTCATGCCCGCCACCGGTCGCCGCTTCGGCCTGGGTCCGGACGGCACCGGCTTCGATACCCGCTACGACCCGCGCATGTCGGCCGACGCCGCAGCGTCCTACCTCAACGAGCGCTATGCCGAATTCGGCAACAACATCGAACTCTGGCTCGCTGCATACAACGGCGGTGAAGGCCGCGCGTTGCGCGTGTATCGCGCCAGCGGCGGACGCAGCTTCTGGGACGAGGATGTCTATGCGCAGTTCCCGGCCGAGACCAAGGACTACGTGCCGATGGTCATCGCCGCGGCGTGGCTCTACCTGCATCCGAAGGAATACGGCCTGAGCTTCCCGAAGGTCGATGCCAAGCCGGCGACCTTCCGTCTCGAGAAGCCGGCATCGATCTACGAGCTGACCATCTGCATCGGCAATGGCGGCACGCGCGACGGGTTCATGCGCGCGCTGCGCAACCTCAATCCGCGCTATGAAGCCGACCAGTGGATCCCGGCCGGCACGGTGATGAACGGCACGGTGAAGATCGCCGGACTCTACGCGCGCCACTGCATCGACGGTGCCCGTGCGGATCTCGCCCGTCAGCTCGTTTCCAGCGATCCGCGCACGGCCATCGTGCGCATCGGTCCGATCGAACCGGCCGTCGGCACCGCGACTGGCGAAGACGGCACTGTTCCGGTCGAAGGCGCAAGTTCCGCTGCGCCGCCGCGTGCGGAACCGAAGAAGCCCACGCGCGCTCCGCGGCAGCATCGCGTCGCACGCGGCGAAACGCTGATGTCGATCGCGCGTCGCTACGACTGCGAACTCGGCGAACTGGCGAAGGCCAACAAGCTGAAGGCACCGCGTTACGCGGTGCGCCTGGGTCAGCAGTTGAAGCTGCAGGGGTGCGGGGGTTGAGAACCTCCAGTCTGGACGTTCGCAGGCGCAACGAGCATTGCCGGCTTTACGAGCATTGCCGGCGTTCGGGGCGTCACCCCGCGAAGAAGTACCTCACGAGCGCCAGAGAAAGCGCGAACAGGTAGCCGCAGGCGAAGCGGTCGATGCGCAGCACGTCGTCACCGCGGCGCGCGCGCCAGCGACCGAGCATCATCATCCCGATGCCGACCGCGACCGGCGTGGCGAGCAGGTGCGCGATGCGCCAGTCTTCGGGGGTGAGGTGGTGCGGAAAGACCAGCAGGCTCAGGCCGCCTGCCGCCGCGCCGAACACGGCGTAGCCGAACGCCGCCAGCCACGGCGAGGGTCGCTTGCGGAAAGGTTCGGCGAGCGAGTGCACGCCGAGTTCGACGAGTATTTCGATGACAGCCTGCAACAGGAATTCGCCGACGACCTCGAACAGGAATTCGAGCATCAGCGAGCGCCGCGATCGGTCGAGCCCATCGGCGGCAGCTCGATGCCCGACAACTTCCACCACAGCAGGTTGTGGCGCTTGAACACCAGTCTCGACGGCGCTGCGTCCAGGCCGCCATTGTCGACCTTCACCGAAAACGTCGACAGGTCGTCGTAGCCCATCGACAGGCGCCAGCGGGCAGTGTCGAGTCCGCCATGCCGGGGCTGGTCATCGGCGCGCAGCGCATCGGCGTCGCCGGTGGACGGAGGCTCGACGGACGCGTCCTCTTCGCGATCGCTGTATCGGTCGTGCATGTCGCGTCCGGCGAAGATCACGGTGAGTGCCTCGGGCGAAATCATCGCGTCGATGGCGGGAGCGGCGAGCGTGGTCGCGAAGTCGGCGCCGAGGCGGCTCCAGCCGCTGCCGCCACCGAGTCGATCGGACACGCGTGCTGCGAACTGCGTGCGAACGCTGTCCCTCAGTGCGGGAAAGTCCACGTGCGAAGAGAGGGCCTCGGCGTCGCCGCGTTCGGCGGCCTTGCGCATGGCGTGCACGGTCAGGTGCGGCGCGAACCAGATCCAGGCGCCGAGGGCGACCAGGCCAGCGATCAGCAGGAATTTCGTGATGCGACGCATGCCGATCTCCGGCCGTGGGTGACGGCCGGAGTGTAGCAATCGATTCGCGCGATGTTCCCGGTCCCGGCCGAGGTTGCCGGGCCGGACGTCTTCAGCTGAACTGCAGTTTCAGCGCGTGTTCGCTGACGTCGTGGTTCTCGACGAACACTTCGCCTGTCGTGCCCCGGGTCACGTTGATGTAGGTCTCGAAGCCGAGGCCATCGTCGTTGTCCCATTCGATTCGATCGCCCAGGTGGACTTCCCAGCCGGGGTCCAGTTCGATGATCGTGTAACCGCGCCCCGGCGTCTCGATGGCGGCGGCGCCTTGTTCGTTGTCGATGGCTGCGATGGTGCCTGATCTGCGCATGCGTCAATCCCTCGTGTCAGGCGGCTGACTGCTCCGCGTATCCGTGTCCGGTCGTTGCGACCGTTGCGGATCAACTTACGGAAGCCGAGTGAGCAGATCAATCGTCGAACGGCCTATCAGAACTGACAGGCTTGCGCGATTGACGGCGACGCGGATCAATAGCCGGTTCGAACAGTGGTCGCGAGACGTTGGCCCAGGCGCACGGCGCCTTCGGGTCGCAGGTCGGCCGCAAGTTCGGCGACGCCGCGCGGTAGCAGCACGATGACCGTCGATCCGTAGTTGAAGCGTGCCATTTCGCCGAAGCGATCAAGCTTGATGCCCTTGCCGCGCCAGTCCTTGCGCGTGATGCGGTCGCCATACTCGGGGATTTCCTCGCCGCTCCACACCGTCTCGACGCCCGACACCAGCAG
Source organism: Lysobacteraceae bacterium (assembly GCA_016789405.1). GTDB lineage: Bacteria > Pseudomonadota > Gammaproteobacteria > Xanthomonadales > Xanthomonadaceae > Lysobacter_I. The sequence continues at coordinate 3,884 of JAEUPQ010000004.1, read as the reverse complement.
CGCACCGACCATCACCAGGCACATGGGGCCGAAGTCGGTGTCGAAATGGCAGACCAGGCGCTCGTTCCGGGCGAACAGCCGCGGCACCGAAGCCACGGCGTCGGTGCCGACGCTGAACAGACGCCCCGGCACGTGCACGGTCTCGCGCAGCGTGCCGGCCCAGGGCATGTGTACGCGGTGGTAGTCGCGGGGCGACAGGTAGACCGTGGCGAACAGGCCGTCCGCGAAGACGCCTGCATCGTCGGCATCGCCGAGCAGTTCGGCGGCGGTGAAGGACTGGCCCTTGGCCTGGAAGATGCGGCCATCGGGGCTCTTGCCGGACGCGTCGTCGAGCGGCTCGATCGGACCGCATTGGCTGATGTGGCCGTCGGCGGGCATCAGCAGGCTGCGCGGGTCGGCGTCGACCACGCGGGCGCCGGGCTTGAGGGCGCGGGTGAAGAAGGCGTTGAAGGTCGGGTAGGCCTTCGGATCCGGTTCGGCGGCCTCGTTCAGGTCGACGCCGAACTTGCGGGTCACCGTGTCGATCAGCCACTGCTTGATCGCCGGATTCCGCGAATAGGCCAGGCGGCGCGCCAGCGAAGACAGGAAGCGGTGCGGAAGGACGTAGGTCAGTGCGGTCACGAATCCCATCAGCGGGCTCCCTGCGAGTGGGCGGTCAGCGCCGCGAGGTCTTCGGCGATCGCCTTGGGCTGGAAGGGCGGGCGGATCAGGCCGGCCATGCGGCCCTGGGGGTCGAGCACGACCAGGAAGCCGGTGTGGTCGATGGTGTACTGGTCGGGGGGCGCGTCGTCATCCAGAGGAATCTTGGCGAAGACCATCGACAGCGACTTGGTGAAAGCTTCCAGCGCCGGGATGTCCGCAGTCGCGGCCAGGGTGTCCTTGTGGAACGCGTGCGCGTACTCGCCGATCTTCTCGATGGTGTCGCGTTCCGGGTCGACGGAGACGAACAGGACGCGGGGACGGGTGCTTTCCGGCAGCGCGGCCCAGCGGTTCTGGGCCTGCGCCAGTTCGGCCAGCGTGGTCGGGCAGATGTCCGGGCAGAACGTGAAGCCGATGAAGACCACGGTCCAGTGGCCGCGCAGCTCACCGGGCAGCAACTGGGTGCGGTCGGACTGGCGCAGGGCGAAGTCGGGCAGCACGCGGGGCGCGGACATCAGGCGCACGGCCTTCATCGGCGGGGCCGAGGCCGGGGCGCTCTCCCGGTTGAAGACGAACTCGGCCGTCATCAGGCCGGCGCCGGTCGCCAGGGCGACCAGCAGGATGAGCAGGGTGGTGCGGTTGAACATCGCGGCCGGTTCTTATGACATGTCGACGGAAGCCGCCATGATACCGTCGCGAAGCGCCCGGCTGCGGCTATACTTGACGGTCTTTCCGCGCAGCGCCAGAGCCGTTCCCGAGCCATGACCGACGAGTTGCAGACGATCATCGACCTGATCCGGTATGGCGCCAGCCGATTCAACGCGGCGGGACTCACCTTCGGCCACAGCTACGACAACGCCCTCGACGAAGCCACGCAGCTCGTCCTGCACGCCCTGCACCTGCCGCACGACCTGCCGCCGGTCTACGGCCAGTCCCGGGTGACGCTGGCCGAGAAGGAAGACGTGCTGAAGCTGTTCCTGCGCCGCATCGAGGAGCGCATCCCGGCGGCCTACCTGACCGGCGAAGCCTGGTTCGCGGGCCTGAGCTTCAAGACCGATTCGCGCGCCCTGGTGCCGCGCTCGCCGATCGCCGAGCTGATCGAATCGGGTTTCGAGCCCTGGCTGGGCGGCCGCGAAGTCCGCCGCGCGCTCGACCTGTGCACCGGCTCCGGCTGCATCGCCATCGCGATGGGCCACCACAATCCCGACTGGCACGTCGACGGTGTCGACATCAGCGACGATGCCCTCGCGCTGTCGGCCGAGAACAAGGCGCGCCTGCATGCCGAGAACGTCCGCTTCGTGAAGTCGGACCTGTTCGCCGGGCTGCAGGGCGAACACTACGACCTGATCGTCACCAACCCGCCGTACGTCACCAACGACGAGACCGACGCGCTGCCGAAGGAATATTCCTACGAGCCGGACCTCGGCCTGCGCGCGGGCGACGACGGCCTGGACCTGGCGCTGCGCATCCTCCGCGACGCGCCGCTGCACCTGACCGAAGACGGCCTGCTGATCTGCGAGGTCGGCGAGTCCGAACGCGCGCTCAACCGCCTGCTGCCGGAGCTGCCGCTGGCCTGGGTCGAATTCAAGGTCGGGCAGATGGGCGTGTTCGTCGTCGAATGCCGCGACCTGGTGACTTACCACGCGCGCATCAAGCAACTGGCCGACGCCCGCGATCCCGCGTTGCGCGCCGCCGCGCCCTCGGCGCCCGCCGGGCTGTTCTGAGGAGCGCCCGGCGTGAGCAACAGTTTCGGACGATTGTTGCGTGTCACCACGTTCGGCGAGTCGCACGGTCCCGCCATCGGTTGCGTCGTCGACGGCTGCCCGCCGGGCCTGGCGATTTCGGAAGACGAATTCGCACCTGACCTCGAGCGTCGCGCCACCGGCCGCAGCCGCCATACGTCGCAGCGCCGCGAAACGGATGCGATCGAGATCCTCAGCGGCGTGCACGAAGGCCGCACCACGGGCACGCCCATCGCGCTGCTGATCCGCAATACCGATGCGCGCAGCAAGGACTACAACGACATCGCGGCGCAGTTCCGACCTGCGCATGCCGACTACACCTACTGGCAGAAGTACGGTCACCGCGATCCGCGCGGCGGAGGTCGCAGCAGCGCGCGCGAGACCACGATGCGCGTCGCGGCGGGCGTCATCGCCAAGAAATGGCTGGCCGAGCGTCACGGCGTGACCGTGCGCGGCCACCTGTCGCAACTCGGCGAACTGCTGCCGGACGACTCGGTCGGCATGTTCGACTGGGATGTCGTCGAAACCAACCCGTTCTTCTGGCCGATCGATGCGCAGGTGCCTGCGCTCGAGGCCTACATGGATGCCCTGCGCAAGTCCGGCGATTCGGTCGGCGCGCGCGTCACCGTCGTTGCCGACGGCGTGCCCCCGGGCTGGGGCGAGCCGATCTACGGCAAGCTCGACGGCGACCTCGCCGCAGCGATGATGTCGATCAACGCCGTGAAGGGCGTGGAGATCGGCGACGGCTTCGCATCGGTCGCGCAGAAGGGCTCCTTCCATCGCGACGAGATGACGCACGACGGCTTCCTGTCGAACCATGCCGGCGGGATCCTCGGCGGCATCAGCAGCGGCCAGCAGGTCGTTTGCTCGGTGGCCTTCAAGCCGACCTCCAGCCTGCGCCTGCCCGGGCGCGGCATGAACGTGCTGGGCGAGGAGGTCGAGGTGGTCACCACCGGCCGCCACGACCCCTGCGTCGGCATCCGCGCCACGCCCATCTGCGAAGCGATGATGGCCCTCGTGCTGATGGACCAGGCCCTGCGTCACCGCGCCCAGTGCGGCGACGTGGGCGAGGTCTCGCCGCGCATTCCGGCCACCACCGCGATCAAAACCGACGCCAAACGATAGCGGCGCGCCGCCGGTTCGCCCCCACGGGCAGCGACGCGCCGCAGCGGCACCGCAACGCACACACCCTATTTTCTTTTTGTGGGAGCGACGCACGTCGCGAGCCGTCGCTATTCCGGTTTGCATCCGGTCGCGACTTGCGTCGCTCCCACATGTCCATATCAGGAAACCCCATGAGCAAGCAATTCAAGGTGGCAGTGGTCGGCGCGACGGGCGCCGTGGGCGAGACGATGCTGTCGATCCTCGCGGAACGGAAGTTCCCGGCGAGCGAAGTCGTCGCCCTGGCGAGCGAACGCTCGGCCGGCGGCTACGTCCAGTTCGGCAACGACGAGATCATGGTGCGCGACCTCGCCACCTTCGACCCGGCAGGCGTGGACATCG
>JAEUPQ010000002.1 GCA_016789405.1 Lysobacteraceae bacterium | reverse complement strand
CCCGGCCCGGGGCCGCGCGCCGCCCCGCGCCTGCGGGGTGGTCTGCCCACGCGCCCCCCGGGCGCGGGCGCGCCGCTGCGGCACAACCCGAAGGGCTGAGCCTGTGGGCGCACGGCTCGGCGTCCTCGTTCGGTCGTAGATCGACATCTACTCCCTCACTCCTCCTTGCGTCGCACGCCCGCAGGCTCAGCGCGGTGCGCGGAGAGATCAAACAGGCTCTTGGCGGGCGTATGCTCGTTCTCGACCCACGTCATGCGCGACAGGAGCCCTCCATGACCCAGCAAGGCAACCAGCACGGTGACATCCCCGATCCCACCCGGACCGAGCACGACAGCATGGGCGAACTCCGCGTGCCGGCATGGGCCCTCTGGGGCGCGCAGACCGAGCGCGCGGTCCGCAATTTCGCGATCTCCGGCCGCCCGATGCCCCGCGGCTTCATCCGTGCGCTGGGGCTGACCAAGGCGGCTGCGGCGCAGGCCAACGCCAATCTCGGCCTGCTGCCACGCTCGCGGGCCGGGGCCATTCGGCGGGCCGCGATGGCCGTGGCATCCGGCGAGCACGACATGCATTTCCCCATCGACGTGTTCCAGACCGGGTCCGGCACGTCGACGAACATGAACGCCAACGAGGTGATCGCCGCCCTCGTGATGCGGACCGGAAAGGGCAAGGTGCACCCGAACGACGACGTCAATCTTGGGCAGAGCTCCAACGACGTGATCCCCACGGCGCTGCGCGTGGGGGCGCTGCTGGCGGTGAACGAGGACCTGCTGCCGGCGCTGCGCGCGCTGCGTGCCGCGATCGATGCGCGCGCGGCCGAGGCCGGCATGCTGGTCAAGACAGGTCGCACACACCTGATGGACGCCATGCCGATCACCGTGGCTCAGGAGTTCGGTGCATGGTCGTCGCAGCTGGAATCGGCGCGCATGCGCATCGAGGACAGCCTGCGCCGCCTGCGGCGCCTGCCGATCGGCGGCACGGCCGTCGGGACCGGGGTGAACACGCATCCCGCCTTCGGCAAACGTGTTGCCCAGACCCTGTCGGTGCTGTCCGGGGCGCGGTTCGTCTCGGCCGAAAACAAGTTCGAGGGCATCGCCGCCCAGGACGACGCGGTCGAACTGTCGGGCCAGCTCAATGTCCTGGCCGTGGCCCTGATGAAGATCGCCAACGACCTGCGCTGGATGAATTCCGGCCCCCTGGCCGGGTTGGGCGAGGTGGAGCTGCCAGCGCTGCAGCCGGGCAGTTCGATCATGCCCGGCAAGGTCAATCCGGTCATTCCGGAGGCCGTGTGCATGGCCTGTGCCCAGGTGATGGGACTGCATGTGGCGGTGACCGTGGCAGGGCAGAGCGGCAACTTCCAGCTCAACACCATGCTGCCGCTGATCGCCGTGAACCTGCTGGACGCCATCGGCCTGCTCGCCAACGCCATGACTGCGCTGTCGGACAAGGTCATCGCCGGCCTGGTATTCCGCGAGGACCGGCTGGGCGATGCCCTGGCGCGGAACCCGATCCTGGTGACCGCGCTCAACCCGCTGATCGGCTACGAGAAAGCCGCCGCGATCGCGAAGCGTGCGTACGTCGAACGCCTGTCCGTGCTGCAGGTCGCGCTGGAGGACAGTGGCCTGGATCTCGACACCCTGCGCCGGGCGCTGGATCCGGTTGCGTTGACGCAGGGCGGCATCGTCGAGGGCATGAGCGGGGGCGGTTGATCCGCACGATGCGCGATCCCATCGCTGCACCGCCTCAATCGCGGGGCGGCCACTCACCGGGCAGTGTCGTGCCGCCGAGCACGCCAAGCGCGCCCTCGCACATGCGGGCCTTCTCTTCCCGGGTGCCCGAGTCGAGCTTGCCCAACCGCTGCGCAAGCACGCGTTCGCGATAGGCCTTGAGGGTTTCGTCCGGCGCCAGCTCCGCGAGTGTCAGCAGCCGGCCGCGCTCGATCCGCTCCTGGTGCTGGTTGACGAAACGGAAATACATCGGTGCCGCACGCTGCAGGTAGGCAGGGTCTGCAGCCGCGCATTTTTCGATCAGCACGGGCATCGCGAACGTGGCGACATAGGCGATGTGGTCCTGGAATGCGCGATTGAGCACCGGGTCGTCTTCAGCGTGTACCGTTGGCGGCGACAGTGCGACAACTGCCCCAAGGACCAACGCAGGCAAGATGGAGCGGTCATGGCGAAGAGGCATGGGGGATCCTTCGTCGCCAGTGGCGACGTTGCGGCTGTGGCGAACATTCGCCGACCGCCTGTGCGACCGGCGCGGTGGGCGGTGGCCTCGGCGGTCAGCTTGCCGGCTTGGCCGAGGCGGCTTCGGCTTCCTCGGCGGCGTTCATGCCGTCGTTCGATGAACCTTCGTCGTTCGCGACGTCGGTATCGATGTTCAGGCCGTCGCCTGCGTCGACGCGGCAGTCCTTGACATCGCTTTCGTCCATGCGTGCGTACGGCTTGAACTCCGGCACCGCGGCGGCGAGCTTGTCCTGCGCGGCCTTCAGCGCGGGCAAGCGATCGCACAGCTGCTTTGCGGCGCTCTTGATCCCTTCGGCTTCCTTTTCGATGCGCTGTTCGATCTGGTCCGGATTGCCCGAGAACACGCCCTTGACCGCTTCCGACACTGCCTTGCCGGCGAGGTCCGCACCTTGCACGCCGATGCCGATGCCGGCTTGTGCAATCGTCGTCAACTCCTGGCGATACGCCATCGCGAGCGCCTTCTGCTCGGGCGTGGTGGTGACGGACTTGCCGTCGATCAGGAGGTCGCCCTCTGGCGTGATCTCGGCCTTCGGCATGCCATCGGAACCGATGCTGAAGTTCTCCTTCGCGATTTCCTTGCGGGCTTCATCGGTCGCCTGCTTGACAGCCTGGCCGATGATCGTCTTCGGCTCGTCTGCGGGATCCTGCGTCGCGTCGTTGCCGCAGCCCAGGAGCGGGGCGCTCAGGGCGAGGGCAAGGACGGCATTGCGAACGGTATTCATGGCGACTCCATGTGAACGAAGAAGGACGGCGAACAGCATGCGTGTGCAGCGATCGCCGCGGATGTGTCTGAAGTCAGTCAGTCGTCGACATCGATGCGTCCGGCCACGTCGCTGTGACGCACCGAGCCGCTGCCGACATGATCGACCCTGAGGTCGCTGCGAAGCGCGCGGGCACGGAGGCTGCCGGAGCCGATGTCGGCCACGCGCACCGCGCCGACGACGTCGCTGATGCTCGCCGAACCGCTGCCGATCGAATCGATGCGGATACCGCCGCCCGCATCGCTGATCACCAGCTCGCCCGAGCGGACGCCGCCGACTTTCGACTCGCCGCGCACCCTGCGTGCTGCCAATTCGCCGGAACCCACCGTCACCACGTGCAGCGCCCCCACGTTTTCGGCCTCGATTTCGCCCGAACCGACGTCGGCGTAGAAGGTCTCCTTCACGTTGCGCACGCGCAGTTCGCCGGAACCCACGTCTGCGGTCACGGCGCGGAAGCCGTCGACGGTGGCATCGCCAGCGCCGACCCGCACCTGGACCATCAGGTCCGCGGGCAGCCGGGCATCGACGATCAGATGGGCATAGCGGTCATTGCTGTCCCATGGCGGCGTCGAACGCTCGCGAGTGGCGGTCACGACGAGCTTGTCGCCCTTGCGCGCCTGGGTGAATTGCAGTTGCGACAGCATCGATGGCGACGAGGCGCATGCGCGGGCCGACAGGCTGGCAGCGCCACCGGCGGCGGATGCGACCGACAGGGACTGCGCACCGATGTCGAAGACGACGGTCTTCACGCCGTCGAGATCGAGCGGCAGGGATCTCGGCGCTTCGTGCGCGCAGCGCTCGGCGGCGAACGTGGAGAGCGGAAGCGTGCAGGCCAGCAGGAGCAGCGCGGTGCGACGATTGAGGCTCATGTTCGGATCCTGGTCGATGGGGCAGGAATGACTGAGGGGGGGCTATCCAGCGGAGGCCCGGGCGCACGCACCGGGCCTTCGTGAGGATCAGCCTTCGTCGCGCCAGCGGCGCAGGCGGATGGCGGCGACGATGAAAGCCACGCCGATGATCACGCCGATCCACAGGTCCACGCTTGCGAAGGCATTCCAGCCGTGGGTCAGGTCCAGCACCCGGGTCAGGTCGGCAGGGCCGTCCACTTCGATCGACTGCAGGCCGCCGTAGACGCTCTCGCTGGCGTACCAGGTCATCGGGATCACGCTCAGCAGACCACGCAGCAGCAGGATGTACCAGACGTTCTCGTGCGGGATCTCGATGCCGGGCAGCATGTCCAGCCAACTGATCAACGCACCGGCCATGATCGGAATCAGCACCGCCCACAGGAAAGGCTTGCTGCGCGCCCAGGCCGAGCAGAACATCAGCCAGCCGATGGCGGGCAGCGCCCAGGCCGCGTACAGCGGGACGATGCTGAGGGCGCCGGCGATCACCTGGAACGGATGCGACTCGGTGAAGAGTGCGCTCGCACCGGGCATGCCGTGAAGCGCGGTCGCCAGACCGATGAGCAGCCACAAGCCCAGGCCGATCAGCAGACCGATCGCGATCGAGAGTACCGGTGCCAGCAACAGCGCCCATGCCACTTTGGAGAACACGGTCTGCGTGTCGGACACCGGCAGCGACTTCCAGAACAGCACGCTGCGGTCCTTGCGCTCGTCGTACAGCGATCCCAGTGCATAGAAGAAGACAACGAAGGTCATCACCACCAGCGCCAGGCCGATGCCGACGAGAAGGGAGCCGTCTCCGATGACGCCGATCGCCTGCAGGCCCTCGGCCGACTGCATGTGTGTTTCGACTTCCTGGAAGTCGCCGCTTGCGTGGAATTCCGCCTTGCTGGAAAAAACGAAGGTACCGACGATGGCGAGCAGCGTGAAGAACAATCCGATGCCGCCGGCGACGATCGGCGCCCAGAAGAAGCCGCCCTTGTTTTCCCAGAACTCGCGACGGAGCAGGGACTTGAACTTGTCGGCCGTGGTGATCTGGCGCGCGGCCGCGACGCCCGTGGTTTCGATGGCGGTGGTGTTCATGCGTAGGTCCCCTTCATGGTGGCGACGAACAGATCGGCGAGGCCGGGAATGCCGGTTTCGCCCAACCCGGCGAGCTGCGCGCGCGGCACGCCGTCGAAGATCATGCGGGTCTTGCCGAACGGCAGCGTCTGCTCGTCGATCGGCTTGAAGCCCCGGGCTTCCTCGGCGCGGTCTGCATTCACCAGGAGGTCGACGAAACGGTCGCTCACCGATTCCATCGAGGCGTCGAGCACGATCTTGCCGTTCTGGATGAACAGCACGTCGGTCAGGATGTGTTCGATCTCTTCCACCTGATGCGTCGTGACGATGATCGTCTTCTGCTCGTCGAAATAGTCCTCGAGCAGTCGGCGGTAGAACTCCTTGCGATAGAGGATGTCCAGGCCGAGGGTCGGTTCGTCCAGCACCAGCAGGCGAGCGTCGATGGCCATCACCAGGGCCAGGTGCAGCTGCACGATCATGCCCTTGGACATCTCGCGTACCCGCATCTCCGGCTTCAGCTGGGTGTGGGCGATGAAGCGGTCGCACTTGGCGCGGTCGAATCGCGGATGCACGCCGGCGACGAATTCGATGGCCTCTCGCACGCGCATCCAGCGCGGCAGCACCGCGACGTCGGCGATGAAACAGACATCCTTCATCAGCTCGTCGCGCTCGGTGCGCGGGTCGCGACCGAGGACCTTGAGGTCGCCTTCGAAGGGGATCAGGCCGAGGACGGCCTTCAGCGTGGTGGTCTTGCCCGAGCCGTTGGGGCCGATCAGGCCGATGATCCGGCCTGCGGGGATCTCGAACGCGGTGTCGTCCAGCGCCAGCTTGTTCTTGTAGGCCTTGCGAAGGCCGCGGGCGCGGATCACCGGGAGGCTGGTGTCGACGGTGCTCATGCATCACCTCCGTGCTTCGCCGGCTCGAGCAGTTCCTGCATGCTCAGGCCCAGTCGCTGGATGCGTTCGAGGACCAGCGGCCACTCTTCGCGCAGGAAACGATCACGTTCGCTGGACAGCAGTTTCTTCGCGGCTTCTTCGGTGACGTACATGCCCAGTCCTCTGCGTTTCTCGACAAGCGCCTCGTCGGCCAATTCCTGGTAGGCGCGCGAGACGGTGATGGGGTTGAGTTGGTATTCCGCCGCGACCTGGCGGACCGAGGGGAGCGCATCGCCCGGCTTGAGCAAGCCGTCGAGCATCATCGCGATCACCCGGTCCTTCAGCTGGCGGTAGATCGGAGCGCCATCGCTCCATTGGATTGCGGTCATGAGAATCAGCTCCTGTTGCTGCGGCGCATGCCCTGCGCGAAGGAGAAGAAAGGAAGCGCCATCGCATCCCGGGCACGGGCACTGTGATGGCGGCGATGGGAATCACCCTCGGCGCCCGCGCCGCTGGCGGACGTCTGGCTGGAGAGGGCGAAAAGACCGGTCAGGGCCAGCCCTGCGGCAAGCGTGCCCAGGGCGATGCTCGGGATGCGAACCGCGTTGTAGATCTGGCGTTGCATGGGTCAACTCCTGTACTCGTTGACTGGTGTTGTATGCAACTATAACACCTAAACAGCGCAGGTCAACCCCCCGGGAAACCTTTTGGCCCCAACTGAAGTCATACTCGGGCCCTCGCCGCTTCCTGGAGGCTTACCCGTGACCCGATTCCTGGCCAAAACCCTCGCAATCGCTGCGTTCTGCGTGCTTCCCCTGGTGGCCTTGGCAGGGGGCGGTGGACTGCTCGACCACAGTTACCGCCCGCTGGCTGGCAAGGCGCCGGTTCACCTGGGCACCAGTTACCGTGGGCAGGTGCTCCTGGTGGTCAACACCGCCAGCAAATGCGGGTTCACCCCGCAGTTCGAGGCGCTCGAAGCCATGCATGCACGCTACCGGCCGCGTGGCTTCGCGGTGCTGGGCTTCCCTTCCGGTGACTTCATGGGCCAGGAGTTCGACGAGGAGAAGAAGATCCAGGAGTTCTGCACGCTGACCTATGGCGTGAAATTCCCGATGTTCCAGAAGGTGCATGTCACCGGGAAGGACGTGACACCGTTCTACCGCGACCTGGCGCAGGCCAGCGGCGAAAGCCCCAAGTGGAACTTCCACAAGTACGTGATCGGCCGCGACGGCAAGATCGTGGCCAGCTTCGGCAGCCGCACCAAGCCGGACGCGCCGGAGGTGGTGGCCGCCATCGAGCAGGCGCTCAAGGCGCCCAAACCTGCCCCGGCCTCGGCGCCGGCGGCGAAATGATTGCCCGTATCCGTCCGGGCCGTGACAATACGCGGCTAGCAAGGCCGAGCCGGGCCACCGCCCAGGCGACGTCGCCGACCCGACCGTTCCCGTGGAGAGATCGATGAGTGTTCGTTTTCGCGGCCTGGCCGCATGGATGGCCGGCATGGCGCTGCTGTTCGCCGGCGTGGCTCAGGCAGAGGACAAGACCGTGTTGACGACAGAACGCGACAAAGTGAGTTACATGATCGGCGCCGACGTCGGCGGATCGATTTCCAGCGTCGGCCCCGATCTCGACGTTGCGGCGTTCGAGCGCGCGCTGCGCAATGCCTTCGACGGCGGCAAGCCGCTGCTCAGCGACGAGGAGGCCCGCACCGTCGGCACGGCGCTGATGCAGCGCATCGGCGAGCGCAGCGGTCGTCCTGCACCTGGCCTGCCGCCGGGCTCGAAGGCGCCCGCCGTCGCCAAGGACAAGGTCGGCTATCTCGTTGGTTCGGATGTCGGCCGTTCCCTGGCGCCGATCAAGGACGAGATCGAGGTCGCGGTGCTGCTGCAGGCCATGCGCACCCGCATCGCGGCAGGCAAGCTGCTGCTGACCGATGACGAAATGAACGTCATCCGCGAGAGCTTCTCCAAGCGCATGCAGGCGCGCGAGGAGGCCCGCGTGGCCGGCCTCGCGCAGAAGAATGCCGACGACGGCGCTGCCTTCCTGGCGAAGAACAAGGGCCAGAAGGGCGTGATCGCGACCGCGTCCGGCCTGCAGTACATGGTGCTGCGCCAGGGCACCGGCCAGCGTCCGCGCCCCAGCGACAAGGTGCGCGTCCACTACCACGGCACGCTGCTGGACGGCACGGTGTTCGACAGCTCCTACGATCGCGGCCAGCCTGCCGAGTTCGGCCTGAGCCAGGTCATTGCCGGCTGGACCGAAGGCGTGGCGCTGATGCCTGTCGGTGCGAAGTACCGCTTCTGGATTCCCGCAGCGCTCGCTTATGGCGAGCGCGGCAGCCCGCCGACCATCGGTCCGAGCGCGACCCTCGTGTTCGATGTCGAACTGCTCGACGTGCTTTGAAACGTGTTGATCGATCCCGGCGCCTGAGACCGGGATCGATTCCCATGCGCTTTCCGAACTGATTCCCCACTCAACCCCAACCGCGTCGCAGGGCGGCGCGTTCCACCCAGGAGTTCCGCTGATGAAACTGTCGCGTCATGTGACCCTCGCCGTGGCCACGGCTTCGTGCGTCCTTGCGCTCGCCGCGTGCAAGCCGATCGACAAGGATGCCGCCGAAGGCGACAAGAAGGCCGCCGAAGCCGACAAGAAGGACAAGGATGGTGCGCTGAAGATCCCGGGCCTGGCGACCGAGAAGCAGCAGGTCAGCTACATGATCGGCATGGACATCGGCAAGTCGCTCAAGCCGATGAAGGACGAACTGGACCTGGCGACGCTGGAACGCGCCATCAAGGACACTTTCGCAGACAAGAAGCCGCTGCTGACCGACGAGCAGGCGATGCAGGTGATGCAGGGCTTCGCGCAGAAGATGCAGGCCAAGCAGCAGGAAGAAATGGCCAAGAAGCAGGCCGAGATGGAAGCCCAGGGCAAGAAGAACGTCGAGGAAGGCGCCAAGTTCCTCGCCGAGAACGGCAAGAAGCCGGACGTGAAGACCACCGCTTCGGGCCTGCAGTACCAGGTGATCACCGAAGGCAAGGGTCCGAAGCCGAAGGGCGAGGAGACCGTCAAGGTGCACTACACCGGCACCCTGCTGGACGGCACCAAGTTCGACAGCTCGCATGATCGCAACGAGCCGGCGCAGTTCATGCTCAATGCCGTCGTGCCGGGCTGGACCGAGGCGCTGCAGCTGATGCCGGTCGGCAGCAAGTACAAGCTGTGGATCCCGGCGAAGCTGGGCTACGGCGAGCAGGGTACCCCGGGTGGCCCGATCCCGCCGAACGCTACCCTGGTGTTCGAAGTCGAACTGCTGGAAATCGTCAAGCAGTAAGGCGACCATTCGTGTGTCGCGCCGCTTCGCCCCGTATCGTACCGGGGGCGATGCGGCGCCGGGGGCCGGAGCCGAGGTTCCGGCCTCTTGCGTTTCGGCCCCCTCACCGGCCGCAGCGCGAAATTCTTTTCCCCCGTTCATGTCATTCGAGAGGCCCCCATGCGCGTCACCATTTTCGGCACCGGCTACGTCGGTCTGGTCACCGGCACCTGTCTCGCCGAGGTCGGGCACGAAGTCGTCTGCGTCGACATCGATGCCGCGAAGATCGACGGCCTGTGCAACGGCATCATCCCGATCTACGAGCCGGGCCTCGAACCGATGGTCAAGGCCAATCACACCGAAGGTCGCCTGAAGTTCACCACCGATGCGGCGTCCGCGATCGCGCACGGCGACGTGATCTTCATCGCCGTCGGCACGCCGCCTGACGAGGACGGCAGCGCCGACCTGCAGTACGTGCTGGCCGTGGCGAACACCATCGGCACGCACCTGCAGAAACCGGCAGTCGTCGTGGACAAGTCGACCGTGCCGGTCGGCACCGCCGACAAGGTTCGCGCCGCGATCGCTGCAGCGCAGGCCGCACGCGGTTCCGACATCGCATACGACGTCGTGTCCAATCCCGAATTCCTCAAGGAAGGCGCTGCGGTCGAAGACTGCATGCGTCCCGATCGCATCGTGATCGGCGCCGACAGCGCGGTTGCGATCGAGAAGCTGAAGAAGCTGTACGCACCGTTCAACCGCAACCACGAGCGCATCGTGGTGATGGACGTGCGTTCCGCCGAGCTGACCAAGTACGCCGCGAATGCGATGCTCGCGACCAAGATCAGCTTCATGAACGAGATCGCCAACATCGCCGAGAAGGTGGGGGCCGATGTCGAGATGGTGCGCCAGGGCATCGGTTCGGACCCGCGCATCGGCTGGCACTTCATCTATCCCGGCGCGGGTTACGGTGGCTCGTGCTTCCCGAAGGACGTGCAGGCGCTGGCGCGCACCGCGCAGCAGCACGGCTATCACGCCGAACTGCTCGATGCGGTCGAGTCCGTCAACCATCGCCAGAAGGCGCACCTGTTCGAGCTGATCGAGCGGCACTACGGCAGCAGCGACCTGCGCGGCAAGACGTTCGCGGTGTGGGGCCTCGCGTTCAAGCCCAACACCGACGACATGCGCGAAGCGTCGAGCCGCCGCCTGCTGCAGTTGCTGTGGGACGCCGGGGCGAACGTCCGCGCATTCGATCCCGAAGCGGCCCACGAGGCGCAGCGCATCTTCGGTGAGCGCGACGACCTCGCGCTGTGCGAACACGCGCCGGATGCATTGCAGGGCGCCGACGCGCTGGTGGTCATCACCGAATGGAAGCAGTTCCGCAGCCCCGACTTCGCGAAGCTGAAGGCTGCGCTGAAGGATGCGGTGGTGTTCGATGGCCGCAATCTCTACGACCCCGCCGAAGTCGAGTCCGCCGGTCTGGCGTACTACGGCATCGGGCGCGGTCGTTCGATCCAGTCGCACTGACGGGCCGGTCATGTCCACGCCGCAGGACGCCACCCTCGAAGCCCGCGTCGTCGAGCTGGAGACACGGCTCGCGTTCCAGGAACACACGCTGTCCGAGCTCAGCGATGCACTGGCTGACCTGCGCGCGGAAGCCGCGCGCAGCGCCGACCTCCTGCGCCGCGTGCTCGAAGACATGAAACTCCACCGTGGCGATCTCATGGCCGACCCGGCCAGCGAGCCGCCGCCTCCTCATTATTGACCGTCATGAGCGATTCCCTTCGCGATCAGCTGCTGGGCCTGGGCTTCAAGCCCGCGCCGAAACCGGAACGAACCGAGAAGCCCGCGCGACCGGCACACAAGCCCGGCGGCGCGCATGGCAGGCCGCAGGATGGCCAGCAGGCGCGCGCGCAGAAGCCTGAGCATGCCGGCAAACCGGGAAGCAAACCCGGCGGTGCGCATCCTCGAGGCGGACACGCCCGCGGTGCCCAGCCCGGTGCGAAAGCGCAGGGGCAGGGGCAGGGCAAGCCTGCGCGCAGCCGTGAGGAGATGGACCTCGCGAAGGCCTACGCCATCCGCGCACAGCGCGAGAAGGAAGAGCGCATCGAAGCCGAGCGCGTGAAGCAGGAAGAAGCGCGCCTGCGTCGCGAGGCCAAGGCGAAGCTGGCCGAACTGATCAAGGACAAGGCGCTGAACGACAAGGAGGCCGACATCGCCCGTCACTTCGAATACGGCGGCAAGATCAAGCGCATCTACGTCAACGAAGCGCAGCTCAAGCAGCTCAATGCCGGCGAACTGGGCGTGCTGCAGCTGGAGGGGCGCTACCAGTTGGTGACGGCCGCGCTGCTTGCCGAAGCCGAAGCGATCTTCGCGCCGGCGGTCGCCCTGAAGGTCGATCCGAACGCGGCGGCCGGCGACGATCCCTATGCCGATCCGCAATACCAGGTGCCGGACGATCTGGTGTGGTGACGATCGGTCGACCGGTCTGATGACCTGCCCGGAATGACGAAGGCCCCGCGAGGGGCCTTCGTTTTTCATCGCCGCTGCGGCCAGGTGTCGTTCAGCGGCCCTGCACCGTGGCCTGTGCCTGCTGGGCGCGGCCCTGCTGAAGGTCTTGGGCGGCCGTCTCCACTTCGACGGCCGGCTTCTGCATGTCCTGGCGCTGCACGAACGTGCGTTTCGCCGCGTCGCTCTGCGCATCGCCCTGCACGGCGAACAGGCGCTGGCCGTCGTGGTTGTAGACGACGCTGTCGATCGATTCGATCTGGCCGCGTCGTGCCGCGTGCACCAGCGACACGGCTGCATCGAGCCGGGTCTGCTCGCTGCGGTTGTACGCATTGCCCTCGCCGAGCGCGGTGACGCCCGCGATCGCCTGGGTCAGGAGGCGGTTGTAAGGATGATCCGGTGACTGGTATGGATGCGGGCCTTCGTGGACGGGGGTCGGCACCGGACGCGCTTCGACGCGCGGCGGCGCGACCACGGGCTCGTGCCGCGGTGGTGCGACGACATCGACCTGTTCGGGACGACGCGGTGGCGCGACCGGCTCCACGCGAGGAAGCACCACGGGATCGACGCGAGGTGGCGCGACGACCGGCTCGGCATGCACTGGCGGCGCGACAGGCGGCGCTTGCTGCTGGTCGCGCGCAGGCATGTCCTGCCAGGCCGAGAAACCACCCGGCTGCCCGCGATCCTGCGTGCGGAACTGGGTCACCCAGTCCTGCGGCACCTTGGTCAGGAAGGTGACTTCGTCACCGCTGCTGACGATCGCGATCATCGTCGCCTGCCGCGGGTCCGGGTTGTCCATGATCAGCGCGGGACGCACCGCACCCGCGATCGAAGCATCGAATCCCTGCACGGTCGACGTCGGGTGTGCAGGCGTGCTGCCGTTGATGTTCTGCTTGAAGACGTAGAACGGATCGGTCGGCACGTCGATCTTGTAGGTGAGATTGGGCTTCTTGTTGCCGTCCACGCCGCTGGCGTAGCCGCCGCAGGCCTGGGTCAGGTCGGTCGAGATGTGCACCGTGTCGCCGGATTTCTCGGCCTTGGCCACGCGCACCATGTCGCCGAGCGTGATCGGCTTCCCCTCGCGGTTCGCGATGGCTTCACGCAGCCCCGGCGCAGCACGATCGGGAAGATCGACGGCGGCATTCCCGTCGAAGAAGCGTGCGGCGACGGAACGCGCCTGTTCCAGGGTCAGCGGCTTGCGGCCGCCGAATCCCTCGGCGGTGGCGATCACGTCGGGGTCGCGGCTGTCCGCGCGGTAGAGGGTGACGGGCATGGAACGGCTCCTTGTCGGTGGTGCGAAGTGCACGTCCGGCCCATCGGCCGGACGCAGTGAAAACAGGTCGATCTCGGGACAACGCGTCTCAGAACAATTCGTCTCAGAACAATTCGTCGATCGGCGTGGCCAGCAGCGCCTCGGCGCGGTGCGCGTATTCGCGGATCGTCGAGATGCCCAGGTCGCGGACCAGGCGGTGCGCCTTGTGCGGCAGCGGCGACCCGGCGATGTCGTGCGGCGCGATGTTCTTGCCCGAAACGTCCGGCAGCAGGTGCACGCCGGCGGCGAGGTAGCAGTGCTGGACCATCGCCGAGCAGTACAGCGCGCCTTCGCGCGCCAGCAGGTTGTCGCGCTTGCGCAGCCGGGTGCTGTACATCGCGAGCATGGTGCCGACCAGTTCGCTCAGCGAATAATTAGTGAGGCCCGAGAGCAGGTCGAGGCCGGCGCCGACGACGCGGCGGGCCTGCGTCTCGTCCAGTCCGAAGTCCAGGATCGCGATGTTCGGGAATTCGTTCGCGTCGAAATAGCGCGCCACGCGGTTTTCCTGCACGCCCAGGCGCATCTGCTTGTAGCGCAGGTCGAGGTCGGATTCGATCACCCACCACTGGCCGTCGCTGCGCCGTTCGCTGAACAGGAAGGCGTGCGACCACAGGCTGCGGTGGCCATCGTCGGTCAGCGGCGCCTGCGACTTTCGGATCACCTTGCTGATCCAGTCGCCGCCGGCGCACAGGCCGATGCGGCCCGGCGCGGCATGGCGGAGGATGAAGGCTTCGTTGCTGGACGCGCCGGGCGCGTCGTCGTGGTCTTCGCTCATGCGCGTGCAGTCTCCCGTCCGGGGATCATAACTGCGCCATGTCCTCGATGGCGCGCCGGACGAGCGCAGCGGTCTCGTCGGGTGCTTCCATCGGGAACAGGTGGCTGCCGCCTTGCCAGTACCAGCGGGGACCGACCAGCGCCCGCGTGGCCGCGTGGCCGATGTGGCGCAATTCGCGGCTGCGGCGCCCGCCGACGAAGGCGAGGGGCACGCGCAGTGCCCTGGCCGCCTCGGCCGTGCGCCGGGTCGGCAGTGACCGGTAGATGCGGTACTCGACGCCGCGATCGAACAGCAGGGTGCGCTGGCCACGGCCGTCGGGCATGGTGCAGTGTTCGGCGTAGTCGCGCAGCACGTCCGGGTGCCAGCGACGGAACGCGCGTTTGGCGTGGTAGTGCGCATGCGCGGCATCGGTGTCGGGCCAGTGCTGTCGACGCTGCAGCGTCTGCTGCAGCGGCATCACCAGCCGGTCCAGGCCGGTGGCGTGTCCGAATCGCACCACAGCGCCACTGAGCCCCGAGATGATCGGCGAATCCAGCAGGACGATGCCGTCGACCTTGCCGTTCAGCCGGTCCGCGGCGAGCACGCTTAGATAGCCGCCCAGCGAGTGGCCGACCAGCCAGGTCCGTCCCGCATGCGTCGGTTGCGCGTGCACGAACTCGACCAGCTCGTCGACGAGATACGGCCAATCCGGGGTGACCGGGCGCGACGGGTCATGTCCGAAGCGCAGCACGCCCACCGGATCGAAGGCGGGGCGCAGGGCGTCGAGCAGCCGGCGATAGACCGGCAGCGGGAACCCGTTGGCGTGGGAAAAGACGAGGCGATCGGTCACGAGGTTGGAAAGGGGTCGGCGCAGTGCGGCCGGATCACTCCGGATCGTAATCCAGGTTCGAGGCGAGCCAGCGCTCGGCCTGGGCCAGGGTCGCGCCCTTGCGTCGTGCGTAGTCCTCGACCTGTTCCTTCGACACTCGCCCGACCACGAAGTACTGGCTCTGCGGATGGCTGAAGTAGTAGCCGGAGACCGCCGCGGTCGGCAGCATCGCGAAGCTTTCGGTCAGGATCATCCCGGCGTTGTTGCCGGCGTCGAGCAGGCGGAACAGGGTGGCCTTCTCGCTGTGCTCGGGGCAGGCCGGATAACCCGGTGCCGGGCGCACGCCGCGGTACTGCTCGTCGATCAGCGCGTCGTTGTCGAGCGTCTCGCCGGCGTCGTAGCCCCAGAACTCCTTGCGAACGCGCTGGTGCAGGCGTTCGGCGAAGGCTTCGGCCAGGCGATCGGCCAATGCCTTGAGCAGGATCGCGTTGTAGTCGTCGTGATCGGCTTCGAAACGTTCGACATGCGGTTCGATGCCGATGCCGGCGGTGACCGCGAACGCGCCGATCCAGTCCTGCTTGCCGGAGTCCTTCGGTGCGATGAAGTCGGCGAGGCAGAAGTCGGGGCGATCGGCCGGCTTGTCGACCTGCTGGCGAAGGAAGTGCAGGGTTTCCGCGCGGCCGTCGATGTCGAGGACCACGTCGTCGCCGACGCTGTTCGCCGGCCACAGCGCGAACACGCCGCGTGCGGTCAGCCACTTCTCGTCGACGATGCGCCTGAGCATCGCTTGCGCATCCTTGAACAGGTCGCGCGCCTGCTTGCCGACGACCTCGTCATTCAGGATCGCCGGATAGCGGCCGGCCAATTCCCATGCACTGAAGAACGGCGTCCAGTCGATGCAGTCGACCAGTTCCTGCAGTGGATAGTCGTCGAGCGCGGTCAGGCCGGGCTTGATCGGCGCAGGCGGCGTGTAGCTGTCCCAGCCGCCGTCGAACCGCTGGCCGCGCGCCTTCTCCAGAGACACCAGCCGCTTCGCGTCGCCGCGATTGCGGTGACGCGCGCGGATCTCCGCGAAATCACTGTCATTGGCGGCGACGAAGGCGGTGCGCAGGTCTGGCGAGATCAGCGACTGGGCGACGCCGACCGCACGCGAGGCGTCCTTGACCCACACGGTCGGCGCTTCGTAATGCGGATCGATCTTCAGCGCGGTGTGCGCGCGCGAGGTCGTGGCGCCGCCGATCAACAGGGGAATGCGCAGGCCCTGTCGCTGCATTTCCTTGGCGACGTGGCTCATTTCTTCCAGCGAGGGCGTGATCAGTCCGGACAGGCCGATGATGTCGGCGTTCTCGGCCACGGCGCGGTCCAGGATGGTCTGCGCCGGCACCATCACGCCCAGGTCGACCACGTCGAAATTGTTGCAGGCCAGGACGACGCCCACGATATTCTTGCCGATGTCGTGCACGTCGCCCTTCACGGTCGCCATGACGATCTTGCCGTTGCTCTTGCCGACATCGCCGGTGCGCAGCTTTTCCTCTTCGATGTAGGGCAGCAGGTAGGCCACCGCCTTCTTCATCACGCGCGCCGACTTCACCACCTGCGGCAGGAACATCTTGCCCGCGCCGAACAGGTCGCCGACCACGTTCATGCCGTCCATCAGCGGGCCTTCGATCACGTCGAGTGGGCGCGTCGACAATGCGCGCGCTTCTTCGGTGTCGGTCTCGATGTACTGGTCGATGCCGTGGACCAGCGCATGCGACAGGCGATCGCGCACCGGCTTTTCGCGCCAGCGCAGGTCTTCGACCTTCTTTTCGCCCTTCTTGCCCTTGAACTTGTCGGCGATCTCCAGGAGGCGCTCGGTGGCATCGGGACGGCGGTTCAGCACCACGTCCTCGACGCGCTCGCGCAGGTCGGGCTCGAGATCGTCGTACAGCGGCAGTGCGCCGGCGTTGACGATGCCCATGTCCATGCCGGCCCTGATCGCGTGGTACAGGAAGACCACGTGGATCGCCTGGCGCACCGGTTCGTTGCCGCGGAACGAGAACGACACGTTCGAGACGCCGCCGGAGATGTGGCTGAGGGGGAAACGCTTCTTCAGCTCGCGCGTGCCTTCGATGAAGGCGACGGCGTAGTCGTTGTGTTCCTCGATGCCGGTCGCGACCGCGAACACGTTCGGGTCGAAGATGATGTCTTCGGGCGGAAAGCCGATCTTGTCGGTCAGCAGCTTGTAGGCACGCGAGCAGATCTCGACCTTGCGCTCGACGGTGTCGGCCTGGCCGACCTCGTCGAAGGCCATGACCACCACGGCGGCGCCGTAGCGGCGGACCAGCCGTGCCTGGCGCAGGAATTCGGCTTCGCCTTCCTTCATCGAGATGGAATTGACGATGCCCTTGCCCTGCAGGCACTTCAAGCCGGCTTCGATGACACTGAATTTCGAACTGTCGACCATCACCGGGATGCGCGCGATGTCCGGCTCGGCGGCGATCAGGTTGAGGTAGTCGACCATCGCCTTCTCGGAGTCGAGCATGCCCTCGTCCATGTTGACGTCGAGCACCTGCGCTCCGTTCTCGACCTGCTGGCGCGCGACCGCGACGGCTTCGTCGTAGCGGCCTTCGAGGATCAGTTTCTTGAACTGCGCGGAGCCGGTGACGTTGGTGCGCTCGCCGACATTGACGAAATTCGTCTGCGGCGTGATCACCAGCGGTTCGAGGCCGCTGAGGCGGGTGAAGCGGGGCAGTGCGGTCGTGCTCATTCGGACGGCGTTCCGGTGCTTTCTGGCAGTGCGCGCGGCGGCAGGCCGGCGACGACATCGCCGATGGCGCGGATGTGGGCGGGCGTGGTGCCGCAGCAGCCGCCGACGATGTTCAGCAGCCCGGCCTGGGCGAACTCGCGCAGCACGGCGGCCATGTCTTCGGGGGTTTCGTCATAGCCGCCGAAGGCATTCGGCAGGCCGGCGTTGGGATGCGCGCTGACATGGGTGTCCGCAACCTGCGACAGGACGTCGACGTGCACGCGCAGGTCCTTGGCGCCCAGCGCGCAGTTCAGGCCGATCGACAGCGGCTGCGCGTGGCGCAGCGAGTACCAGAAGGCTTCGGCGGTCTGGCCCGACAGCGTGCGGCCGGAGGCATCGGTGATCGTGCCCGAGATCATGATCGGCAGGCGCGCGCCGCGCGCCTCGAAGGCTTCCTCGATCGCGAACAGCGCGGCCTTGGCATTGAGCGTGTCGAAGATCGTCTCGACCATGATCGTGTCGGCGCCGCCGTCGATCAGGCCGTCGGTCGCTTCGCGATACGCCACGCGCAGTTCGTCGAACGAGATCGCGCGGAAACCCGGGCGGTTCACGTCCGGGCTGATCGACGCGGTGCGGCTGGTCGGGCCGAGCACGCCGACGACGAAGCGCGGGCGATCCGGCGTGAGTGCTTCGACTTCGTCGCAGACCTTGCGTGCCAGCCTCGCACCTTCGGCGTTCAGTTCGTAGGCCAGGTGCTGCAGGCGGTAGTCGAGCAGCGAGATCGTCGTCGAGTTGAAGGTGTTGGTTTCGAGCAGGTCCGCGCCGGCGTCGAGGTAGGCGCGATGGATCGCACCGATCACGTCGGGCCGGGTCAGGGTCAGCAGGTCGTTGTTGCCCTTCTGGTCGTGGCCGCAGCCGCAGCCTGCGCCGTGCGCGTGGCCGGCATCGTCCGTGGCCGGCGCGGCAGTCGCGTCGAAGCCGTCGGCGAAGCGGCTGCCGCGGTAGTCGGCTTCCTGCAGGTCGTACTGCTGGATCATCGTGCCCATGCCGCCGTCGAGCAGCAGGATGCGTGCGGCGAGCGCGGCCTCCAGCTTGGCGACCCGTTCCGGGTGCAGCCAGGGCAGGCGTTCGCCCGTGGCAGGTGCGACGGCGGTGGCGTTCAGGGGCAGGTTCATGGCGTGTTCTTCGGGACGGGTGCGGCGCAGCGGGGGATCAGGGCTTGGTGCCGATGATCGAGATCACTTCGAAATGCGGCGGCCGCTTCTCGCGCGTCACCGTTTCGCTGGTGGCGAGGAGCAGGCCGGCCTTCTCGACGAACTTGCGCAGGTCCTTGTCGGAGAAGCCCAGGTTCACGTGACCGTAGGCTTCGACGGCAGCCCGGTGTTCGTGCCGTGCCAGGCTGCTGAGCAGCAGCCGGCCGCCGGGACGCAGGACGCGGGCGGCTTCGGCCACGGCGACGCCGGGACGATCGGAATAGGTCAGGGCATGCATCAGCACCACCAGGTCGAAATGGCCGTCGGGAAACGGCAGGGCGTGCATGTCGCCCTCGCGCACCTGTACGTTCGGGAAGCGGCGCAGCCGGTCGCTGGCTGCGGTCACCACGCGGGTGCTGGCGTCGACGCAGATGTATTCGCGCGAATGCGGGGCGAGCAGCTCCGCCAGCACGCCGTCGCCGGAGGCGATGTCGAGCACGCTGCCGGGTGCGAGCAGGGGCAGGGCCGAGCGTGCCATCGCTTCCCAGGTGCGGCCCGGCGAGTAGTGGCGTTCCATGTCGCCCGCCACGCTGTCGGCCCAGTTCGCGTCTGCGGCACGGGCCGCGAGCACGTCGGGGATGCGCTCGGCATCCTGGCGCAGCAGGGGGTCGTCGCTGCCTTCGCGCAAGGTGCGCCACAGCGAGCGCTGCGGCGCGTCCATGGCGTCTTCGTCGAACCGGTAATAGGCCGAAACGCCGGCGCGGCGGTCGCGCACCAGGCCGGCTTCCTTGAGCTTGGCGAGGTGGGTCGACACGCGTGGCTGGGCCAGGCGGGTGATCGACGAGAGTTCGGCGACGGTCAGTTCTTCACGCTCGAGCAGGGCCAGCAGCCGCACACGCGTGGCGTCGGCGAGGACTTTCAGTCGGGCTGACCAGGCTTCGAGGTCCATGATGGCAATATCTCATTATCGCGATACAGAGATGATTGTCCGCCTTCGCCTTCGGATGGTCAAGCGCAACCGGGCGACATCCCGTTGCGTACTGGGGTATACGCGACACGGTGGCTACAATGCGCGTTTAGACCGAACCCATTCCAACTCAAGCCGAGGATGCGCCAGTGGATTTCCGCTTCACCGAAGAGCAGTTGATGATTCAGGACGTGGCCCGCCGGATCGCGCAGGAGAAGATCGCGCCCAGCGCCGAGCACCACGATCAGACCGGCGAATTCCCCCTCGCGAACATCCGCACGCTCGGCGAGAACGGCCTGATGGGCATCGAAGTGCCGACCGAGTACGGCGGCGCCGGCATGGACCCGATCAGCTACGTGCTGGCCATGATCGAGATCGCACACGCCGATGCGGCCCACTCGACGATCGTTTCGGTGAACAACTCGCTGTTCTGCAACGGCATCCTGAAGTTCGGCACCGAGGCCCAGAAGCAGCTCTACGTCCGCGCCATCGCCGAAGGTCGCGAGATCGGCGCCTTCGCCCTGACCGAACCGCAGTCGGGCTCCGACGCCACGGCCATGCGCTGCAAGGCCATGAAGCAGGCCGACGGCACGTATGTCGTCAACGGCAAGAAGAGCTGGATCACCTCCGGCCCGGTCGCCAGGTACATCGTGCTGTTCGCCATGACCGACCCGGACAAGGGCGCCAAGGGCATCACCGCGTTCATGATCGACACCGCCCGCGAAGGCTTCCATCGCGGCAAGACCGAACCGAAGCTGGGCATCCGCGCTTCGGCGACCTGCGAGATCGAGTTCACCGATTACGTGGTCCAGGCCGACGAAGTGCTGGGCCAGGAAGGCGAGGGCTTCAAGATCGCGATGGGCGTGCTCGACGCCGGTCGCATCGGCATCGCCTCGCAGGCGATCGGCATCGCCCGTGCCGCGTACGAAGCCACGATCACTTATGTGAAGGACCGCAAGGCCTTCGGTGCGCCGATCGGCACCTTCCAGATGACCCAGGCGAAGATCGCCGACATGAAGTGCAAGCTCGACGCGGCGACCCTGCTGACGCTGCGCGCGGCCTGGCAGAAGGGCGAGTTCGAGAACGGCGGCGCCCGCTTCAGCAACGAGGCCGCCATCGCCAAGCTCACCGCCTCCGAGGCCGCGATGTGGATCACCCACCAGGCCGTGCAGATCCACGGCGGCATGGGCTATTCCAAGGAAATGCCGCTCGAACGCTACTTCCGCGATGCCAAGATCACCGAGATCTACGAAGGCACCAGCGAAATCCAGCGACTGGTCATCGCCCGCAACGAGACCGGCCTGCGCTGATGACACCCCGGCCGGCCGTGTCCGCCCCGCCATCCGTCGCGCGAAACGACGGGTCCGGCGAGGGTGGGCCGGTCGGCCGTTCGCATTCGGCATCGTCGATCGAGCCCTTCATCCGGATTCCCGTCCTGACTTCCGTCTCCCGCATACCTCCGTCTCCAGACCCAGATCCCGCCGACGCCGCCTGGCGTCGTGCGCACGCATGACCCACCACCGGCCAGCGCCCATCGGCGCCACCAACGGACCGCAACGAACATGACCAAGAAAGCCTCCGCCCCACGCACCCAGACCCAGCGAAAACAGGTGCGCGGCCCATCGCGCCCGAGTGATTCGCATTCGAGCGCATCGCGTTCGTCGGCAAAGCGCCTGCTCGATCCCATCCTGGACGCCATTCGCAAGCGCGCCGGCAAGAGCAGCGAAGCCGACGCCGTCGCGTTCGCGGGAACGTTCTACCAGCGCCTGAGCGAAGACGAGCTGCCGGCACACAGTGTCGACGCGTGGGCCGCGCTCGCGGCCGACTTCCTGGAGTTCGCGCGGGTGCGCAAGCCCGGCACGGCGAACGTGCGCCTGTTCAATCCCGTGGCGTCGAAGCACGGCTGGGAATCGGCGCACACGGTGCTGCAGATCGTCAACGACGACATGCCCTTCCTGGTGGATTCGGTGATGATGGCCCTGGCCGAGCGCGGCGTGGGCGTGCACGTGCTCGGACATCCGATCCTGCGCGTGAGTCGCGACAAGGCGGGCAGGATCGCTTCGGTCGGCGACGGTGCGCCCGAGTCGATGATGAGCCTGGAGATCGACCGTCTCTCCGCTGCGGATTCGGCGGTGATCGAGCGCGCGATCCGCGACGTGCTGGTCGATGTGCGCGGCATCGTGGATGACTGGTCGGCGATGCGCGACAAGATGCTCGAGATCACGCAGGACATCGGCAAGCGCCGCATGCCTGCGAGCGAAGCGGTTCGTGCCGAAGCGAAGGAATTCCTCGCATGGGCCGCCGCGGACCATTTCACCTTCCTCGGCTATCGCGAGTACAAGGTCAAGAAGCAGGGCGGCGATGAAGTGCTCGCCGCTGACCCGGCAACCGGTCTCGGCCTGCTGCGCGGTCGCGAAAGCGGCAAGCCGCGCAAGGTCGCGTCGCTGTCGGCGTACGCCATCCAGCAGGCAGGTCACGTCGACCCGCTGATCCTCACCAAGACCAATTCGCGCGCCACGGTGCATCGTCCCGGCTACATGGACTACATCGGCGTGCTGAGCTATGACGCCGACGGCCGCCCGGTCGCCGAACAACGCTTCATCGGCCTGTACACCTCCAGTGCCTACACCCGCCGTCCGTGGGAAATCCCGCTGGTCCGCGAACGCCACGAAGCGGTGATGGCGAAGTCGGGCCTGGCGCCCACCGGCCACAGCTGGAAGGCGCTGCGCCACATCCTCGAGAAGCTGCCGCGCGACGAGCTGTTCCAGTCCGACGAAGCGGAGCTGTTCGAACTCGCCACCGGTGTGCTCAGCCTCCAGGAGCGCGTGCGCAGCAAGCTGTTCCTCCGCCATGATCGCTACGGCCGCTTCTACTCGGTGCTCGCCTACATCCCGCGCGATCGCTACAACACCGAAATCCGCCTGCGCATCGAAGCGATGCTGCGCGACGTGCTGCACGCCGATCGCGTCGACTCCACCATCCAGCTCGGCGACTCGCCGCTGGCGCAGCTGCACATGCTGGCGCGCCCGCGGAAGGACGAAATCGTCGACATCGACGCCGCCGGGCTCAATGCGCGCCTCTCGGCCATCGTCCGCAACTGGCAGGACGACTTGCGCGAGGCGCTGGTGTCGCGCCATGGCGAAGAGCGCGGCCTCGCGCTCGCCAACGGCTTCGGCCGCGCGCTGACCGCCGGTTACATCGAGAAGGCGTCGGCTGCGATCGCCGCGGACGACGTCGAGCAGCTCGATGCGCTGACGCCCGAGAACGACCTGCGCCTGAGCCTCTATCGCGATACCGATGGCGGCCTGCGCTTCAAGTTCTATCGCCTGCACGACGACATCCCGCTGTCCGACGCGATGCCGATGATGGAGAACATGGGACTGCGCGTGATTTCGGAGCACCCGTTCCGCATCGAATCCGCCGGCACCGTCGCCTATATCCAGGATTTCGAGGTCGAAGCCACGCGTGGCGACATCAACGTCGACGACCTGGACGAAACCTTCGAGGATGCCTTCGGCCAGATCTGGCGCGGCAATGTCGAGAACGACGGCTTCAACAAGCTGATCATCGCCGCCAACCTGTCGTGGAAGCAGGTCGCGATGCTCCGCGCCTACTGCAAGTACCTGCTGCAGATTGGCGTGCCGTTCTCGCAGAGCTACGTCGAAGAGACCTTCGCGCGCTATCCGATCCTCGCGCGCCTGATGACCGAACTGTTCGAGGCGCGCTTCGACCCGGCGACGGGCAAGGAGTCGAAGGCCGAAATCAAGGCCGGCGCCGACATCATCCGCAAGCAGCTGACCGCGATCGCGGCCGGCGATGCTGCGGTGCTCGCTGCTGTCGAGCCGGTGATCGCCGCGCGCGCCGCGAAACGCGAGGCGCAGCTCGAGGCGACGCGCACCGCGATCACCGCGCTGCTCGACCGCGTGTCCAGCCTCGATGAGGACCGCATCCTGCGTGGCTTCGTCGGCGTGATCGAAGCCACCCTGCGCACCAACTACTACATCACCTACCGCAGCGGCCGTTACCGCAATGGCCTGCGAGCGGATGGCGGTCCCGCGGACTACCTGAGCTTCAAGTTCGACACGTCGAAGGTGCCGGACCTGCCGAAGCCGCGTCCGTATCGCGAAATCTTCGTCTGCGGCCCGCGCGTCGAAGGCGTGCACCTGCGCTTCGGCCCGGTGGCACGCGGTGGCTTGCGCTGGTCGGATCGTCGCGAAGACTTCCGCACCGAAGTGCTGGGCCTGGTGAAGGCGCAGATGGTGAAGAACACGGTCATCGTGCCGGTCGGATCGAAGGGCGGCTTCTTCTGCAAGCAGCTGCCCGATCCGGCGGTCGATCGCGACGCCTGGTTCAACGAAGGCGTGGCCTGCTACAAGCGCTTCATCAACGGCCTGCTCGACATCACCGACAACATCGTCAACGGCAAGATCGTGGCGCCGGACGAAGTCGTGCGCCACGACGGCGACGACCCGTACCTCGTCGTCGCAGCCGACAAGGGCACCGCGACCTTCTCCGACATCGCCAACGGCATCGCCAATGCCCATGGATTCTGGCTCGACGATGCGTTCGCCTCTGGGGGCTCGGTCGGCTACGACCACAAGGGCATGGGCATCACCGCGCGCGGCGGCTGGGAGTCGGTCAAGCGCCACTTCCGTGCGCTGGGCCGCAACAGCCAGACCCAGGACTTCACCTGCGTCGGCGTCGGCGACATGTCGGGCGACGTGTTCGGCAACGGCATGCTGCTGTCCGGGCACATCCGCCTCCTGGCCGCGTTCGACCATCGCCACATCTTCCTCGACCCGAATCCGGACGCCGCGATCTCGTTCAAGGAACGCGGCCGCATGTTCAACCTGCCGCGTTCGAGCTGGGAAGACTACGACAAGACGCTGATCAGCAAGGGCGGCGGCGTGTTCCCGCGCTCCGCGAAGTCGATCCCGCTGTCGCCGGAAATCAAGGCCGTGCTGGGCATCGCCGGCGACGCGTCGTCCATGAGCCCGATGGAGCTGATGAACGCGATCCTCAAGGCGCCGGTCGACCTGCTGTGGAATGGCGGCATCGGTACCTACGTCAAGGCCGCGAGCGAAACGCATGCGGATGTGGGTGACCGCGCCAACAACGGCCTGCGCGTCAACGGCACCGAACTGCGCTGCAAGGTGGTGGGTGAGGGCGGCAACCTCGGCATGACCCAGCTCGGCCGCATCGAGGCCGCGCTCAATGGCGTGCTGCTCAATACCGACTTCATCGACAACTCCGCCGGCGTCGACACCTCCGACCACGAGGTGAACATCAAGATCCTGCTCAATGGCGAGGTCCAGAAGAAGAAGCTGACGATGCCGGAGCGCAACAAGCTGCTCGCGGCGATGACCGATGAAGTCGCGGCGCTGGTCCTCAACGACAACTATCGCCAGAACCAGGCGCTGAGCCTGATGCAGCGGATGTCGCTGAGCCGTCTGGGCTCGAAGCAGCACTTCATCAAGACCCTCGAAGCGCAGGGGCTGCTCGACCGCCAGATCGAATACCTGCCCAGCGACGCGGAGATCGCCGATCGCAAGGCGCGCGGCATCGGCCTGACGCGACCGGAACTGTCGGTGCTGCTGTCGTACTCGAAGATCGTGCTGTTCCAGCAACTGCTCGACTCCGACGTGCCGGAAGATCCGTACCTGTCGAAGGAACTGGTGCGCTACTTCCCGCAGCCACTGCAGCAGAAGTACGCCAAGTCGATGGAGCAGCATCGCCTGAAGCGCGAGATCATCGCCACGGCCGTGACCAATTCGATGGTCAACCGCATGGGCTCGACCTTCACGCTGCGCATGACCGAGGATTCGGGCCGCACGCCGGGCGAGGTCGCGAAGGCCTTCACCATCACCCGCGAAACGCTCGACGCCCGTGAACTGTGGGCGCAGATCGATGCGCTCGACGGCAAGGTGCCGGAGTCGGTGCAGGTCGATGCGCTGCAGACCATCTGGTCGCTGCAGCGTTCGATGACGCGCTGGCTGGTCTCGCGCCCCGGCGCGATCCCGGCGATCACCGACGCGGTCGGTCGCTATCACGACGGCTTCCGCGAGATCCGCGCCGGGTCCGGCATCCTGCCGGCGTCGATGCGTCCCGCATACGACGCCAGCTTCGAGGACTGGAAGGCCAAGGGCATGCCCGAGTCGCTGGCGAAGCAGCTCGCGGCGCTTCCCTACCTCGAATGGTGCTGCGACATCATCGAAGTCGCGCGCGCGCGCAAGCTCAAGCCGGTCGACGTGGCGAAGGTCCACTTCCGCCTCGGCGAAGCCCTGCAACTGCCGTGGCTCTACGCGCAGATCGATTCGCTCGCGGTCGACGGTCGCTGGCATGCGGTCGCGCGTGGCTCGCTGCGCGACGAACTGGCCACGCAGCAGCGCCTGCTGACCATGCAGGTGCTCGCCACGCCGGGTGCGAATGCCGATGCCAAGGTCAAGCACTGGCTGGAGCGCGACGATGCCGCGCTGCGCTTCACCCTCGGCATGCTCGCCGAGGTCGCGGCGCAGAAGTCGCTGGACTATCCGACCGCCTCGGTCGCGGTGCGTCGACTGTCGATGCTGTCAGCCGAAGGCTGACCGCTCGGTGCGGTGATGCACGCGGAACGGCCCCGGGAGACCGGGGCCGTTCGCATGTGGCCGATACGCCGAGTGACGCGCGGCGCGACCTGCCATCGTCGCGACGATCCGCTATCCTCGCGCTTGCGGGGTGGACCCGCCCGACAGGACGCAATCGTGGCCCAGCAGCGCATCGCCTTCCTCGCAAGCCCAAGCACGGACGCCCAGCAGGCCCTGGAGGCGATGACGTCGCGCCACGGGCAGTGCGCGCCGTCCGAAGCCGACATCCTGTGCCCGCTTGGCGGCGACGGTTTCATGCTGCAGACCCTGCATCGCCACGGCGGTCTCGGCATCCCGGTGTACGGCATGAAGCTCGGCACCGTCGGTTTCCTCATGAATCATTTCGTCGAGGATGGGCTGTTGGAGCGTCTCGCCGCTGCGGAACCCGCCAAGCTTCGCCCGCTCGAAATGTCGGCACAGACCGAGTCCGGTGCCACGGTCACTTCGCTTGCGTACAACGAGGTCTCGCTGCTTCGGCAGACGCGCCAGGCCGCACACATCTCGATCGGCCTTAATGACCAGACCCGACTCGAAGAACTCATCTGCGACGGCGTGATGGTCGCGACGCCCGCAGGCAGCACCGCCTACAACCATTCCGCTGGTGGCCCGATCCTGCCGCTGGGCAGCAACGTCGTCTCGCTGACGCCCATCGCCCCGTTCCGCCCGCGTCGCTGGCGCGGTGCCCTGCTCAAGGCCGACACCGAAGTCCGCTTCCGTGTCCTCGACCCCTACAAGCGCCCCGTCAGCGCCACAGCCGACTCCCACGAAGTCCGCGACGTCGTCGAAGTCGCCATCCGCGAATCCCGCGACCGCATGGTCACCCTGCTGTTCGACCCCGAACACAATCTGGAAGAGCGGATATTGAGTGAGCAGTTCGTGGCGTGAGGGTGGGACTGTACTCGACCGTCTGGTAAGGGGCTGTCAATTTTGACAGCAGGGTCGAAATCCTCCGGGCTCGCGTGCTCTACTACTGCGGTTTGCATCCGGCGATGCCGACGGCGCTGGTCTCTGACTGGATTGATCGGGTTCCCCGATCCCTTTCGTCGGATGCATGTGAAATAGTCAGTCCGGGGTCGTCAGGTCGCAGTCGTGCGTGCAGATACTTCTGCTTTCGGTTGAATCGTGCTGTTCGATGTAATTGCACGCTCTCAGTCGTTGAGATCGGCTTTTGGCATCGTTGTTCAGGTAGCAACCCAATGGCGTGGTTCTTTCCACGTTTCCAGAGTCTCCAGGAGATTTGCAGTGTCATTCGGAACCGATTCCTTCTCCTTCCGTCGTGGCTTGTCGAAGGCAGTGCTGCTGGCATCGACCCTGCTGCTGTCCGTGCAGTCCCACGCGTTCCAGTCGAATGCCCCGTTCGGTCTTCACGAAAAGGCCATCGAACGCATCGATCTGGCGTCCAAGATTTCTCCCGTCAAGATCGAGGGGGCTTTCGGCGACAGTTTCGCTGCCTACCATGGCAGCGTCGGGTTCAGCGTCACGGATGTGTCCATTCCCGGCAACAGCAATCTGCCTGTGTCCGTCACTCGTTCCCTGAGCGTGGATGACCGCTATCGCAAGAACGGGATGCATATCGGCGGCTTCGGTATCTGGGATATCGATCTTCCGAAGATTTCCGGCGTCTTTTCGACGCAGAGCGGTTGGTACAACACGCGTTGCACGCAGCCCGGAGAGCCGAACAGCATCGGAAATTTCCAGGCGGATTCCTTCTGGAGCGGTCATTCGCTCAGCCTGCCAGGGGGCGGTGAAGAGTCCTTGTTGATGAATCCCTCTTCGGCCTTGCCCGCGCCGACGGATGGATACACCTATCCGTGGGTGACGAAAGGCCTGTGGCGGATCCGGTGCAAGTCGAGCACCAAGAACGGCTACCCAGGTGAAGCATTCATCGCGCTTTCCCCGGATGGCATCAAATACCATCTTGACTGGGTTGTCTCGAAAGATCACGCAAGTCTTCAGTCCCAGCATTCGCAGTATTCGCTGCAGCGCCAGGCGATTCACTTTCTCGTATCTCGCGTGGAAGACCGATTCGGAAACTGGGTCGACTACACCTACCAGGGCAGCAACCTCGTCACCATTCTTTCGAATGATGGGCGCCGGATCGATCTGAACTACACGTCCTCGCGCATCCAGTCGATCGTCGCGCATGGGCGTACCTGGACGTATTCATATGGCGGTTATGGCTACCAGGATCTGCAGCAGGTCACGAATCCCGATGGCAGTACGTGGGTGTATTCGCAAACCGGTCAGATCGCAGTCAATCCTCCTGTTTACACGCAGCCTTATGAAGATGCGATTGCAGATTGCCCGGATGAGATCGAGCCGGAGTTTGGTCAGTTCTCCATCACGGTAAAGGCGCCATCCGGCGCCAATGGAAAATTCGATTTCGACGTCATGCGGCACTATCGTGATCTGCCCAATCCGCTCTGCTTCAAGGAGTCGTCGACCTACGAATACCTCGCGGTTCCGAGGTACTCCGCATCACTGACCCTGACGAAGAAGACGCTTACCGGCGCGGGCCTTGGCTCGATGGTCTGGGATTACGGGTACGACTACGATCAGAATGGCCGTAAAGTCGTCACCATTTCGCGCCCCGGCATCGAATTCCAGCGTCTGACCTTTGGCGTGACGTTCGATATCGATGAAGGTCAGCTGTTCGAGTCCTCGAAGGGCGCAAGTTCTACGTCGATTCTGAGAGTCGAGACGAACCAATACACGTCCAAGGCGTTGAATCCCTCCCTGCCGTTTCCGGCCTGCGCTGGTTTGCAGCCCTTTGCGAATGCGAGCAAGTTGTCTTCAGCTTGCTTTGCCCCGCTGAAGTCGAAGACCATCGCGCAGGATGGCACCTCCTTCAATTTGTTGGTCGATACCTTCGACACGCTCGCAAGACCGGTGCAGACGACTCGATCAAGCACGCTTGGCAATACTCGAACAGACGTAACGGACTATTCGGACAATCTCTCTCATTATGTCCTTGGGCAAGTCGCGAGAAGCTATAACATCAATTCTGGTGCAGTGGTCGAAAGTGAAACGCAGTTCACGTCCCTGGCGCAGCCTTGGAAGGTCTACGCGTTCGGAAAACTGAAGCAGACGCTCGGCTACAACGCGGATGGCACGCTCGCGTCTGTCGCGGATGGCAAGGGCAATACCATCACGCTGTCCAACTGGAAGCGCGGGATCCCGCAGTCGATCCTTCATCCGGTGACGGCCGAGGCGCCGCAGGGCGCCACGGAATCCGCGACCGTCAACGACAGCGGGTGGATCACGTCGGTGACCGACGAACTCGGTTCGGTCACGGGCTACGGCTATGACGCCATGGGGCGGCTTGCGAGCATCGTGCAGCCGACCGGCGATACCGTCGCTTCGCCGTCCTCGGGTGGCAACTACTACAACACCTTGCGCAACTTCCGCCCGCTCGTGGCGGCCGACTGGAAGCCAACCGGTGTCGTCGATGGCCAGTGGCGCCTGTACGAGGAAACCGGCAATCGCGCTTCGGTGACCTACATGGATGCGCTGTGGCGGCCGGTCCTCAAGCACGAGTACGACGCGCAGAATGTGGCGGCTACCCTGCGTGCTTCGAAGACGAGCTACGACACCAGTGGTCGCGTCAGTTTCCAGTCATATCCGTCCTCGGACACCATCCCGGGCAATACCGGCACGCGCACTTTCTACGACGCCATCGACCGTGTGACAGAGGTTGAACAGGACAGTGAACACGGCGTGCTGTCGACGACGACGCAGTATCTGAGTGGTTTCAAAACCCTCGTCACCAACCCGAAGGGTTTCGCCACCACGACCAGCTTCATGGCATGGGATGCGCCGAGCTACGATTATCCGGTCCTCAGCGAGCAGCCCGAGGGCAAGGTCATCCAGATCGTTCGCCACCCGCAGTTCGGCTGGCCGCAGCAACTGACCCAGCGCAATGCCGCGAACACGCTGTCGGCGACGCGTCGCTACGTGTATGACGGCAACGCGCAATTGTGCAAGACCATCGAGCCGGAGACCGGCGTCACCGTCATGGACTACGACGGTGCCGGCAATCTGGTTTGGCAGGCCTCCGGGCTTGATGGCACGTCGACAGCGTACAACTCGACCACCGATTGCCAGCATGCCGCAGCTTATGGCGCAGGACGCACGACGACGCGGACCTACGATCCGCGCAACCGCCTCACGCACCTGACGTTCCCCGATGGCCTGGGGAACCAGATCTGGACCTACGAGAAAGACAACCTGCCGAAGAGCGTGACGGCCTACAACGGCGCCGGCAGTACCGCGCCGGTCGTGACCACCTACAGCTACAACAATCGTCGTCTGCTCGTCGGCGAAACCCTGGCGCAGCCGAGTGTGTACTCGTGGTCTATCGGGTATGCCTACGACGGCTACGCTCATCTGTCCACGCAGACCTATCCGACGGGTCTGGTGGTCGACTACGCGCCGAACCCGCTCGGCCAGCCGACCAAGGCGGGCACGTATGCATCCGGCGCGCAGTACTACCCGAATGGTGCGCTGAAGCAGTTCACCTACGGCAATGGCATCGTGCATACGATGACGCAGAATGCGCGCCAGTTGCCGCAGCGTGTGAGCGCCACCGGTAATGCGATGGATTACGAATATGGCTACGACCCGAACGGCAACGTGGCGCAGATTCTCGACTATGTCACCGGCACGCCGACTGCGCGCCACCGCTGGATGTCTTATGACAACCTGGATCGCCTGACCAGCGTCGCTTCGGCGGTGTTTGGTGGGACCGACCATACGCATCGCTTTACTTACGACACCCTCGATAACCTCAAATCCTGGAAGCTCGCAGGCGTCAAGGACTACGCCGACTATGTCTACGACGCGCAGAACCATCGTCTGACCAGCATTCGCAATACCGCTGGCGCAACGGTGGTGGGCTTCGCCTACGACCCGCAGGGCAACCTGCAGAACAAGAACGGACAGGGCTACGTCTTCGACTACGGCAATCGCCTGCGCAGCGCGACTTTGCAGGAGACCTATCGCTACGACGGCCTCGGCCGCCGTGTGCAGACCAATTCCGCCAATGGCAAGACCACATTGTGGCACTACACCCAGAGCGGACAGATGCTGTTCTCCAGCGATTGGGGTGACCCCGCCAGCCCTGCGCAGCAGACGCACGAGAATGTCTATCTCGCCGGCAGCGTGGTCGCGATCATCGACCATGCCTGGCCGAGCAACGCCGTGCTCGCCACCAAGTACCAGCACACCGACGCCCTCGGTAGCCCGGTCGCGGTGACCAATGCCTCGGGCCAGGTCATCGAGCGGATGGACTACGAGCCGTGGGGCGCGATCATCGGCAAGCCGAACCACAACGGCATCGGCTACACCGGCCATGTCATGGATGGCACGACCGGGCTGACGTATATGCAGCAGCGGTATTACGATCAGTCGGCCGGGCGGTTCTTGAGTGTGGATCCGGTGACGGCGCATGAGAAGCCGGGGCAGAATTTCAATCGGTATTGGTATGCGAACAACAATCCGTATGGATTTACAGATCCGGATGGGAGGGAGTCTGCTGGCGTCGCCCTCCGAGGTGTGGCTGCGATTCAATCCAATCTAGATCAGATTTCACCTCAACAGGCTGAGGCTGCAATTAGTCTTCAGGTCTCTATTCTTTCCGGTAATCTTGTTAGTACAGTGCGAAGTGCATGGGGTGCATTTAGGGCGTTTGCATCCAGTTCATCTAAGAATAATCAGTCACCTCGACCGCGAGGTGCTGATACCGGAAATCCTCACGCGCCTGGAGATGTGCCGAATCAAGATGTAATAGTCAGAGGTGGAATTGGGGACAAGCCAGAGACTGGGACTACATATTCTGGTTCGCAAGGCAGGACTGTTGAAGAGGCTGGTCGTGGCGTACCGAATGGACAATTGCGAGAAACTACGGCTGGGCAGATAAGACAGAATGGCGGGACAGTTGAGGTTAAGCCAGAGCCTTCACGTAGTGGGAATATTAACTATCAACATGTGAATGTACGAGAAGGCGGGGCGGCGAGTCGGTTAGGACCGCTCCGCGAGAACCCGGTGCCCAAGGCGGATCGTATTAAATGAAAATACCCTTCGGTCAGTGGTTGAGAATTGTTCTTTACTGGGAGTTTTTCGACTTCCCGAGATATCTTCTCGCTCAAGATAGCGAAGGAGCCTTTTGGGTGATTGAAGGGTCTTTCAATGATGAGATGGATGACTATCCTGAGGCTTTTGTAGTCCTATATGCGGGGGTGGATGAGAGCGAAGCCATAGATCAATTTAAGTTTAGGGGGTTAATTCCATTGAATACGAATCGATCTGGTTTTCCATCAGTTCCGCTTAGCCATGTAAAGTTCGACGATTCTCATCGAGAGCAGGTAATGCTGTTGTATTCCGGAGAGCCGTAGGGTGGGCTTCAAGCCCACCGCTTTTTCAATGATGGGGTGGTCACAATCGGTTTCGATCATTGATCGCCGCCGTGTCGTTGTCGCAATGGTGGGCAAAATGCCCACCCTACGCGATGTGTCGGGTTTTCTGACGGTGTGGTGGGATGTTGGCGGATGGGGTGGTGACGCGGTTGCGGCGATGCTGTCGGGATGCCGAACTATCGTCGAGCCTGGGTGCCGGGTGGCACCTATTTCTTCACCGTTGCGATCGCGGAGCGTTCGACGTCGCTGCTCGTCGATCGCATTGATGATCTGCGTGCCGCGTTGCGGACGGCACATGCGGCGCGGCCATTCGTGGTCGATGCAATCGTCATTCTGCAGGATCATCTGCATTGTCTCTGGACACTGCCGGAGGGCGATGCGGATTACCCGATACGCTGGGCGCATATCAAGACCGCGTTTTCGCGCCGCGTTCCGAAGATGGAGGGCCGTAGGGTGGGCTTCAAGCCCACCGCTTTGTCAATGATGCGGCGGTAACAATCGGTTTCGATCATTGTTCGCCGCCGTGTCGTTGTTGCAATGGTGGGCAAAATGCCCACCCTACGCGATGTTTCGGGTTTTTCTGACGGTGCTGTGGGGGATTGACTGATGTGGCGATGACGTTCGGGCGGCGATGCTGTCGGCATGCCGAACTATCGTCGAGCCTGGGTACCGGGCGGCACGTATTTCTTCACCGTCGCGATCGCGGAGCGTTCGACGTCGCTGCTCGTCGATTGCATCGATGATCTGCGTGCCGCGTTCCGGGCGGCGCATGTGGCGCGGCCGTTCGTGATCGATGCGATCGTCATCCTGCCGGATCATCTGCATTGCCTGTGGACCCTGCCGGAGGGCGATGCGGACTATCCGGTGCGCTGGGCGCATATCAAGACTGCCTTTTCGCGGCGCGTTCCGAAGATGGAGCGACGGCGTGCGTCACGACTCATGAAACGGGAGCGTGGCTTGTGGTAACGGAGGTATTGGGAACATCTTGTCCGCGATGAGGATGATTTCCGGTATCACGTGGACTACATCCATTTCAATCCGGTGAAGCATGGGTTGGTGGTGTCGGCGCGGGATTGGCCGTATTCGTCGTTTCATCGGTTTGCCCGGGATGGGGTTTGTACGTCGGATTGGGGGATGGGTGGTGGGCAGGATGCCCACCCTACATCCTTGTGAAATCGCGGGTCTCCGGTCGGGAACACCCCGCCGGCTATAATCCCCCCATGCCCGACATCCTCCTCGCGACCCTCAATGCCCGGTATTCCCATGCGTCGCTGGGACTGCGTTATCTGCGCGCGAACCTGGGCGAGCTGAAGGAGCGGTCGGCGATCCTGGAGTTCGTGATCGGGCAGAAGACCGAGGAGATCGTCGAGAAGATCCTGGCGCAGCGGCCCAAGGTGCTGGGGCTGGGCGTGTACATCTGGAACGTGGAGGAGAGTACGCGTCTGGTGGCGCAGCTGAAGGCGGTGGCGCCGGAGATCCTGGTCGTGCTCGGCGGTCCGGAGGTGAGTCATGAGGTCAACGAGCAGCGGATCTGCGCGCTGGCCGATTACGTGATCACCGGCTGGGGCGACGTGACCTTCGCCGAGGTGGCGGGGCAGCTGCTGCGCGGCGAGACGCCGCATGCGCGGATCATCCCGGGGCGGCAGGCGGAGCTGAAGGACCTGGTGCTGCCCTACGACGAATACACCGACGAGGACGTGCGCCAGCGCCATCTCTATGTCGAGGCTTCGCGCGGCTGTCCATTCAAGTGTGAATTCTGCCTGTCGTCGCTGGACAAGACTGCGTGGCCGTTCGAGCTGCAGCGCTTCATGGATTCGATGGAAACGCTGTATGCGCGCGGCGTGCGCCAGTTCAAGTTCGTCGACCGCACCTTCAATCTGAAGGTCGACACTTCGCTGGCGATCCTCGATTTCTTTCTCGCGAAGATCGAAGTCGCGCCGGACGATCCGCCGTTCGTGCATTTCGAGCTGATCCCGGATCACCTGCCTGAGCGCCTGAAAGAGGCGATCGCCAGGTTCCCGAACGGCACGCTGCAGTTCGAAATCGGCATCCAGACCTTCGATCCAGAGGTGCAGACGCGCATCTCCCGTCGGCAGAACGACGAGAAGGCCGCGGCGAACCTCGCCTGGCTGCGCGAACACTCGCGTGCGCACCTGCATGTGGACTTGATCGCGGGCTTGCCGGGCGAAACCGTCGACAGCTTCGCACGCGGCTTCGACAAGCTGGTCGCGCTGGCGCCGCACGAGATCCAGTTCGGCATCCTCAAGCGCCTGCGTGGTGCGCCGGTCGCGCGGCATACGCAGATGCACGATCTGCGATTCAACCCGGACCCGCCGTACAACATCCTCAGCACCGATGTCATCGATTTCGCGACGATGCAGCGGCTGTCGCGCTTCTCGCGCTACTGGGACATGATCGCGAATTCCGGCCGGTATCCGCGCACGCTCCCGCTGTTGCTGGGCGACGCGCCGTTCCACGGCTTCCTGGCTTTCAGCGACTGGCTGTACGCGAGGATCGGCCAGACCCACGCCATCGCCCACGAGCGCATGGTTCATGCACTGCAGCAATTCCTGACGGTCGAGGCTGGCATGGTCGAAGCCACCGCCAATCAGGCCCTGATCGAAGACTACCGGGGGCAGGGGGGACGATCGCGACTGGCGTTCGAGGACCCCAACGCCGAGCTGCCGGTGCCTGTGCCCCGGAAGAAGCGGGCGACGCCGCCCCGACAGGCGCGACATCTGGCCGGTTGACCGGTCGGTGGCCTGGGGGCATGACGGATCAAGGGGGCGCGGCGTCTTGCCAGACGCTGCCTGAACTTGCCATGATCGGGCCTCACTATTCTTGGGGACACTGATATGGAATGGATGTTGATGCCGCTCAAGCGCTATGCCGACTTCAACGGTCGCTCGCGCCGCAAGGAGTACTGGATGTTCACGCTGCTGACCTTCATCGTCTACATGGTGCTGTACGCACTGATGATCATGGGCACCGACTTCCAGAACGGTGGGCTCTCGGCGCTGGGCATGCTGGCTGCAGGCCTGCTGGGCATTTTCGGACTTGGCGTGCTCGTGCCTTCGATCGCGGTGACGGTCCGTCGCTTCCACGATCAGGACAAGTCCGGCTGGTTCGTCCTGCTGGCTTTCATCCCCTTCCTCGGCGGCCTGATCCTGCTGGTCTTCATGTGTCTTGAAGGCACGCGCGGTTCGAACCGCTTCGGCGACGACCCGAAAGCCGGCGGCTGATCGCCTCCATCGGTTCGCGACACAAGGCCGGCGTCCTCGGGGAGGGCGCCGGCTTTTTCATGCGCGCATGATCCGCGTTCCGCGGATCGCATCCGGTGAGACAGGCATGACGCTACACTGCGCGCATGTCGACGATGTATTCCCCCGAACCCCTCGTCATCGCCATTTCCTCGCGCGCATTGTTTGATCTGGAGGACAGCCACGCGCTGTTCGAGCGCGAGGGTGTCGATGCTTTCGCGTCCTACCAGCGCAGTCACGAGGACGAGGTGCTGCGCCCTGGCATCGCCTTCCCGCTGGTGCGCAAGCTGCTGGCGCTCAATGCCGACGACAAGGACGGCGTACCGCGCGTCGAGGTCATCCTGCTGTCGCGCAACTCCTCGGACACCGGGCTGCGGGTGTTCAATTCGATCCAGCATCACGGCCTCGACATCCGCCGTGCGACCTTCACGTCGGGCGCCCCGACCTGGCCTTACGTCAAGCCATTCGGTGCCCATCTGTTCCTCTCCGCAGACGCGGAGTCCGTGCGTCGCGCGCTGGAGCATGGCATCGCGGCGGCGACGTTGCTGCCGTCTC
Source organism: Lysobacteraceae bacterium (assembly GCA_016789405.1). Classification (GTDB taxonomy): domain Bacteria; phylum Pseudomonadota; class Gammaproteobacteria; order Xanthomonadales; family Xanthomonadaceae; genus Lysobacter_I. The sequence goes on along the minus strand of JAEUPQ010000002.1, from coordinate 59,571 downwards.
CGGCCGTCGCGCCGTCGGCGGTGTTTTCGCCGGACCAGATCCGCATCGCGTTCGATGGTGACGCGGTGCTGTTCGACGACGAGGGCGAGCGCATTTCGCGCGAGGGCGGTCTGGAAGCCTTCGCGAGACACGAACGCGAGCGTGCGCACGAGCCGCTGCCAGGCGGCCCGTTCCGGGCCTTCCTCGATGCACTGCATCGGCTGCAGGCCGCGTATCCGGTGGAGCAGTGCCCGATTCGCACCGCACTGGTCACGGCACGTTCCGCGCCTGCGCACGAACGCGTGATTCGCACGCTGCGCCAGTGGGGCATCCGCCTCGACGAGGCGCTGTTCCTCGGAGGACGCTCGAAGGGGCCGTTTCTGCACGCGTTCGGTGCGGACATCTTCTTCGACGACTCCCCGCACAACATCGACTCCGCACGCGAGCACGTCGCGGCCGGGCACGTGCCGCACGGCATCGCGAATTCGAACTGATCGATGCGATGTCGCGTGATGTCCCGCATGCCCGACAGGCAGGACATCACGAGGATCGCATGCGCCGCATCCACAGTCTCCTTGCTGCGGCCGCGACAAATGGCCGGTCATCGCTGATCGACCTGTGAACGTTTGCTGATGCCGACATCGCGAAATGCGATGTTCGATGCCCATGCAACGCATCGAAGTGCGTTGGAACGCACGTTCCCGCGCTGTGTCGCGTGCTCCCATGCGCCGGCCGCCGGGGAGGGCAAGCCATCGGCGGCAGTCCATGCACATCACGCATGCTGCACACATCACAAGGAGAATGGACGTGATCACGAAACGATTCGCGCTGGGCGGGGTATTGGTCCTCGCCGGCACGGTGGCGCCCGGGCAGGGTCATGCACAGACGATTCCGGTGCCGACGCTGCAGGAAGCACTGCAGTACGAGGCCAGCCTGACCAGCAACGATTTCTTCCGGAAGGTGAAGGCAGGCATCCGCACGCTGCCGAACGTCGATGTCGAAGCGGTGCGGCCGGGACGCACGGCGAATCCGTCGAACGTGCGCAGGGTCGAGACGATCCTGCCGCAATCGCGCTGGGATTACTATTTCCCGCGTCGCGAGCCAAGCTACACTTACCAGCGTTTCCTCCAGGCGGTGGCGAAATTCCCGGCCTTCTGCGGCGACTACACGGATGGCCGGAATGCGGACCTGATCTGTCGCCGCAGCCTGGCGACGATGTTCGCGCACTTCGCGCAGGAGACCGGCGGCCACAATCGCTGGGACACCGTGCCGGAGTGGCGGCAGGCACTGGTGTACCTGCGCGAGATCGGCTGTACCGACAGCGGCACGATCTGCGGCTACAACGCGGAGTGCAACGACCCGGTGTTCAACAAGGTCTGGACTTGCGGCCGAAATGCCGATGGCTCGTGGAAGAAGTACTTCGGTCGCGGTGCGAAGCAGTTGTCGTACAACTACAACTACGGACCGTTCTCGCAGGCGATGTTCGATGGTGACCAGCGCGTGCTGTTGAACGACCCGGATCGCGTGGCATCGACCTGGCTGAACCTTGCATCGGCGATCTTCTTCTTCGTCTATCCGCAGCCGCCGAAGCCGTCGATGCTGCACGTGGTCGATGGCACCTGGGTGCCCAACGCAGCAGATCTCGCGATCGGTGCCGGCAACAACTTCGCGACCACCATCCAGATCATCAACAACGAATGCGGTGGCGGGACCGAACGTGCGTCGGCGCAGAACCGCATCGACTACTACAAGCAGTTCGCACCCGACCTGGGATGGAACATCGCGGGCGAGCAGCTGTCGTGCGCGAACATGCAGCGCTTCAACAGCGGCAGTTCAGCTGCGTATCCGATCTACTGGGAAATGGACTGGCGCTACCAGAAGGACTACAAGTGCCAGCTGGTGGGTTATCAGACGCCGTACAGCGCACTGCAGGCCGGCAACTACCGCAAGTGCGTGGAAGCGAACTGGAACATCGTCCTGAAGTGATTGGGCTGCGTCATCGCCCGTGCCGGCCTGCAGGCCGGCACGGGCGACATCCATCTGCGATCAGCGCGCTTCGCTTGGATCAGCGTGCGATGCCCGTGCGTGCGCGGCTTTCCAGCGGTGCCATGCGGGCCTGGTCGTTGAGCGACAGGTCGCGGACCTCGAACGGCGCCCCGTATCCGGCAGGCAGGTGGCTACGATCGAACTGCAGCACCAGCATGCCGTTTCCACGTTTCATCCACGCCGCACTGTGCGCTTGCGACACCGGACGCATCTGGCCGTCGGCGGCGGTGGCATAGAGCGTGCCACGCGCTTCGTAGCGGCCGACGGAGCCGGCCAGCACCGGAAGCGCCATGCGCATCGTGGCCGGGTTGAACGCGAACTGGCCCTTGAAGCGTGCGGTGGGCGCCGCCACTGCGACTGCGGTGCGAACATCGCGCTGGATGCCGTCCGCACTGGCGAAGACCTGCACTTCCCACAGCCCCTTCGCATTGCCCACCTGGGCCGGCAGCTTCACGCGGGCCGAACCGTCCCTGCCCACCTGGACAGGCCAGCTGCGGCCGTCGGGTGCGACCAGCAGGCCTTCGGCCTGGGCGGTCTGCGCGCGCTTGCCGGCACGCTCGAAACCGATGTTCACCCGCACCGTGTCGCCGGCCAGCGCATGCTGGCGATCGACCGCGGCATTGAGCACGTCGCTGCTCTGCGGTTCGAACACGTGGACCAGGTAGCGGCCTTCGGCCTGCGTGGCGCGCAGCGTGTAGACGCCGGCGCCTTCCTCGGGCGCGAGCTTGGCGATCACGCTGCCGTCCTGCACGTCCATGCCGGCATCGGCGAGTTGCTTGGCCGAGGCGAGGCGTTCGATGCGCGCAGTGCCCGAAGCATCGTTGATGCGCAGTGCGTTCTGGTCGAGCGCGCGTGCGCCGCGTGCGGGACTGACGCGGATGAGCGCGCCCGGTGCCGAGGTCTTCACCGATACGCCCTGCTGCAGTTCGGCGGCGTCGACGGTCTGCCAGTATTCGCGGCTCTGGGCCACGTACGGCTGCGGGGCCGAAAGTTCCGCGTTCGGATCGAGTTTCCAGGCGAACGAGACCGGGGCACGTTCAATGCTGCCGGACGGGGCGGGCAGGGCGACGAGTCGAGCCGGGACCTGGTCGCCCGAGACCGGGGCGCGCATCGGTTGGGCGGCATGCGCCGCATGGCTGCCGAGCACGAGGGCCAGGGAAGACGTGAGTACTGCAATGGCGAGTTTCATGGTCGGTGCCCTCACTGGCTCATGTCGCTGCGGAGGATGTTGTTCAGGCCGAAGCAGGCGCGACGGCTCTGGTTGTGCGACAGCGGCTCGCTGCCGGCCATCCTCGACTTGTCCTGGAACCAGACGTAGCCGGCGGCGGACTGGCTGCTGCAATTGAGGAAGCCGTCCGAGCAGCTGTTGAGCCAGTTCTGCGTGACCTCCAGGCCCACGTTCTGCGTGTAGCCGCCGCAATAGCTGTCGCCGTCGAACGGCGAGGAGTCGACATCGGTGCCGACCACGCTGCGGAACGTCTTGGGCAGGGCGGGGCGACCGCTGGTGCCGTAGAGGTAGTTGCCGTTGTAGAAGACCATCCAGCTCTGCTGCTGCTGGCGCACGCCGTCATTCTGGTAGCCGAGCAGCCAGCCCACCGCTGCTTCGAATACCGTGCCGTTCATCACCGCATCGGCCAGCGGCGTGCCCGCCGAGGAAGGCGCCAGCGCGTTCACGCGCACGACCTTGTTGATGATGTTCGGGTAGCGGCTGTCGTAGGTCGGGTTCGACATGATCCAGCGCATGACGTTGCCGCCGTTGGAATGCGTGATGACGATCAGCCGGGTGATGCCCTTGGCATTGATGAAGTTCGTCAGCTGGCCCGAGAGGCAGCCGGCGGCATCGTTGCTCCACCAGTACTGACCGAAATCGCAGTTGATCACGACGTAGTTGGACGGATTGGCCAGGCCGCCGCGAACGGAATCGACCATGGACGCTTGCCAGTAGTCGTTGTAGGCATCGGTCTGCTTGCCGGTACCGTGGACGAATGCCACGCCGGTGTTGGCGAGCGCGCACGGCGCCGCCAGAGCGAGCATCAGCCCGCAGAGGTGTTTGAGCACGTTGGTTGTCCCCTCGAATGAGTATCTTGGTCCTTGAACACGCGGCCCCTGCCGCGCACTTCCCTGTTTGAAGCCTTCGAAGCCCGTTCAGCAGATCTCCAGGTGACGCATTGCCGTCCGGGCGTCGCTCACTCCAGCCCTGCCATACGGTCAGGAATGGCATTGAGATCGAGGGTACGGGGGCGTATTGACAGTGTCATGACGCAGTGCGTCATGAATCATGGAGCGCAGATATCCCGCGAACGCGAACTAGCACTGGATGAAGAGGCTGACCGCGAGCGCAGCACCGCCAAGCCAGATCAGCAGCATCCCCGCGATTCCGCCCAGGGCCGCAATCAGCCGCGATCGCAACGGCATCGATCGGGTACGACGGATGACGAAGGCCGCGAACGCGAGGCCCGCGAAGACGCCCAGCGAAAGCATGGCCCAACCGAGGATATCGATGATGGGGTCTTTCGGCCCCGGTGCCTCCGGGCAACGGGTCATCGCCTGGACGGGCGACATCCAGAGGAAGGCGATCGCCAGCCATGCTGCGCGCGGACATGCGCGGATGAGGCAGACGGCGCTCAGAATTCGAGATCCAGCGCCGCGCAAAGATAGTCCATGAAGGGGCCGAGGCCCTGCAGGTCCTTGGCAAGCGTCGAGAGCAGCTTCGGACCGGTCATCGTGGCGTCGTCGATGGCGCGCAGTGCGACATGGTTCTTGCGGCGCAGGTCGTCGAGATAGGCGAAGTCTGCCGGAAACCCGCGCGGCGGTCGCACCAGCATTTCGTCGTCGTCGAGGTCGAAGCGCTTGCGGAAGGCGGTGCCATGCGCGGCAGCAGCCCAGCTGCCCGGATTGTCGACGATGAAGTGGCGGATGCGGCGCAATGTTTCGGGTTCCGGATGCCACAGGCCCGCACCGATGAAGCAGTTCCCGGGCTGCAGGTGGATGTAGAACGAGGGCGCTTCGACTTCCTTGCTGCGCGCATGGAACAGCCGCGCACCCTGCCAGTTCTTGTAGGGCGCCTTGTTGTTCGAGAAGCGGGTGTCGCGATGGATGCGGAAGAGCGAGCCGCCGACCGTCTTCGGGTCTGCGCGGTAGTGTTGGCTGACTTCGAGCAGCGCTGGCTGCAGGTCGGTGATCAGCGCAAGGAAAGGCTGGCGCACATGCGCTTCGTAGTCGGCCTTGTGCGCATGGAACCATTCGCGATCGTTGTTGCGTGCGAGACCTCGCAGGAACTTGAAGCTGCGGTCGGAAAAATAGGTGCTCATCCGGGCGTCCTCGTCATGGCGTCAGCGGTTCGGTCGGGATCAGATGGGGCGAGATCAAATCAATCTGGATCAGGTCAGTCGGGCTTCGAGGTCGCGCGCCCAGGCCTGTACCTGGTCAAGCAGCGATTGTGCGCGACCATCGTCCGCATGCGCGAGGCGCAGCGCGTCGATCTCGGCGCGATGGCTGTCGAACGTGTATTCGGACCACCCCCGGTCTTCGCCGAGGCGGCGACGGCGGTAGTCGCTCCAGCGGTCCGATTCGCTCGAAGAAAGCGTCTCGGGCCAGTTGCGTGCCCGGTAGCGGAACAGCAGTTCGGTCAGGCGCGCATCCTGGAATGCGAAATCGCGCTGGCCGAGCACCTCGGGCGGCGTGCTGCGCAGTTCGGCGAACTTGCGCTTGTCGCCGTCGAGCAGGAAGCCGTCGTACAGCGAACCGTCGACATCCAGCGTTTCGGGCACGGCGCGCTTCGCGTAGATGCGACGGATCTTCTCCGCAAGCGCCGGTCCGGCGGCGCGAAGCTGCGCGACACGTGCTTCCGCCAGCTGCGGGTCGATCTGCAGCCGCTCGAAATCGGCCTCGCGCAGGTGCTGCCATTCGATCAGCATCGGGCTGCGGTTGAGGTGTATCTCCTTCAGCGGCACGCGCGCCACGTCAGGCGGCAGATCGGCCGCCGGGGTGTAGAGCCGGTCGGCGATGTCGTCGGCGTCGAGTTCGAGCAGCGCCTCGACCGGTTCGTGGAGATCGAACACGATCACGCGGCTGTCGATCTGCGGATGCCGGATCAGCGGCGCGACCGCAGCCGCGCACAGGCGCGAAGCCGGGAATCGTTGCGACACATGCAGCGCCGGCGTCATGGCGACGGTGTCGAGCAGGCGCGCGGCATGTTTCTTGTCGCGCAGGCGCAGCGCGTAGTCCCACAGCTTCGGCTGCGAGGTCTTCAGCTTCCTCGCCATGCCGATCAGTGCACGCACGTCGGACAGCGCCTCGTGCGCATCGCCTTCGCGGACGTCGTTGGCTTCGGCCAGGTGCTCCAGCTTGAACGACGGTGCGCCGTCCTCGCGTCGCGGCCAGACGATGCCATCCGGGCGCAGCGCATGTGCGAGACGCATCACGTCGAGCAGGTCCCAGCGCGTGTTCCCGCCGCGCCACTCGCGTTCGTAGGGATCGAAGAAGTTGCGGAAGAATCCGTAGCGGACGAACTCATCGTCGAATCGCAGCGAGTTGTAGCCCAGCGTGCAGGTGCCCGGGACCGACATCGCTTCGAAGATCCGCGCAAAGGCCTCGGCCTCGCTCACGCCTTCACGTGCCGCGCGTTGCGGCTCGATGCCGGTGATCAGCGTTGCAGCAGGCGAGGGCAGCAGATCGTCGGCAGGCTTGACCAGGAAATCCCAGGGCTCGTCGATCGGATTGAGGTCTTCGTCGGTGCGAATGGCGGCGAACTGCGCGATCCGCGTGCGGCGGGGATCCTTGCCGAAGGTTTCCAGATCGTAGAAGAGAAAGCTCGCGCCCATCGATCAGCCCGCATCCAGTGGAGAGAGGCGCGCGCGGACTTCGCCATCGAGCCAGTCCATGTCGATGCCGTCGAGGCTGTCGCGCCCGCGCGTGGCTTCGACCAGCAGTGCACGCTGGATCCGGCCGCGCTCGTATGCAGTGGCGTAGGGCAGGCGCATGAAGCTGACCATCGCATAGCGCGGCACGAACAGGCCCGGGTGCCGCTCGGCGAGCATGCGTTCGAGCTGGCGCTGGAGCAGGAAGTCCGCATCGTCGACGCGGTCGCTCATCTCGCGATAGTTTTCCAGCGCCATCGCCTGGATGGCCGTGGTGTTCGGCCTGCGCTCGGCCTCGAACGCGGCGAAGGCGGTCGCGAGGTCGCGATCCAGTGCGAGGTGATTGGCCAGCGATACGCAGTCCTCGAAGGCGCAGTTCATGCCCTGGCCATGGAACGGCACCATGGCGTGCGCGGCATCGCCGAGCAGGACCGCGCGGCCGTCGAGATGCCAGCGATCGAGGTACAGCGTGGCGAGCATGCCGGTCGGGTTGGCGTCGAAGTCGTGGACCAGATTCGGGATCAGCGGCAGCGCATCGGCGAAGTCGCGTTCGAAGAGCGCCTTCGCGGCCTCGCCATCGCCGACGGTCGCGAAACTGGTCGGTCCTTCGATCGGCAGGAACAGGGTGACGGTGAAGGTGCGCTCGTCGTTGGGCAGGGCGATGCACATGTAGTCGCCACGCGGCCAGATGTGCAGCGCGTTCGGTTCGATCCTGAAACTGCCATCCAGGCCGGGGGGAATTTCCAGTTCCTTGTAACCGTGCGGCATCACCTCGACGCGTTCGCCGAGATCGCTGGCGCGCAGCATCGCGGCACGCAGGCTGGATCCGGCACCGTCGCTGCCGATCAATGCCTGGAAAGCATGCGCGATGTCTTCGCCGTCACCGACGAAATGCGCGACTTTCGCCTCGAAGTCGACGGATTCCAGCCTGCGGTCGAAGTGCAGGGTCACGCCCGCTGCCTCTGCGGCGTTCAACAGCACGATGTTGAGGTCGCCGCGACTGATCGACCAGATCACTTCGCTGTCGTCGCGACCGTAACGCTGCAGTTGCTCGCCGCCTTCACGGAAGTGCACCATGCGGCCGCGCATCATGACGGCCTGTTCGAGGACGTCGGCATCGACGCCCGCGGCGCGCAGCGCACTGAGTCCGCGTTCGGCCAGCGCGAGGTTGATCGAGCGTCCGCCGGCATAGCCATGGATGCGCGGGTCGCCGCGGCGCTCGAACAAGTCGACCTGCCAGCCACGCCGTGCGAGCAAGGTGGCGAGCAACGGACCGGCAAGGCCGGCGCCGACGATGGTCAGGCGGCGATCGGGCGTCGCGCTCATGCCTGCCACTCCCGGACGGTGCTGACGAAGCGCAGGACATCCGCATGCGTGTTGTACAGCGGTGCGGGCGAAATACGGATCACGTCGGGCTCGCGCCAGTCTCCCAGCACGCCGCGCGACGACAGGAACTCGAACAGCGCGCGACCCTGCGACCGTCCGCCGGCCACGCGCAGCGAAAGCTGGCAGCCGCGTTCCGATGGCGACGTGGGCGTGATGATCTCCAGCACATTGCCGAGCTGTGCGCTGATCAGCATTTCGAGATCGCCGGTCAAGCGTTCCGACTTCGCGCGCAAGGCGGGCATGCCGGCCTGCGCGAAGAGTTCGAGCGATGCGCGCAGTGGTGCGAGGCCGAGGATCGGCGGATTGCTCAGCTGCCAGCCGTCCGCGCCGGGCGTCGGCACGAACTCGGGGCCCATGCGGAAGCGCGTGGCCTGATCGTGGCCCCACCAGCCGGCGAAGCGCGGCCGATCGGTGCGTGCATGCCGTTCGTGGACGAAGCAGCCGGCGACGGCGCCCGGACCGGAATTCATGTACTTGTAGTGGCACCACACCGCGAAGTCGGCGCCGCTGTCGTGCAGTTGCAGCGGCAGGTTGCCGACCGCGTGCGCGAGGTCGAAACCGACCACGGCGCCGGCTGCGTGGCCGAGGCGCGCGATGTCCTTCAGGTCGAAGGCCTGGCCCGTGCGGTATTGCACACCGGGCCAGAGCACGAGCGCGAGTCGGTCGCCGTGTTCGGCGATGGCGCGTTCGATCGCGACCATCGAGAACGTGCCGTCCTCGCGATCCGGCTCGAGTTCGATCAGGTGGGTGTCGACCGACAGGCCGTGGAAGTGCAGCTGCGAGGCCATCGCATGGCGGTCCGACGGGAACGCACCGGCTTCCATCAGGATCACGTTCCGCTGCGCGTCGGGGCGGAAGAAGCTGACCATCATCAGGTGCAGGTTCGCGGTCAGCGAGTTCATCGCGACCACTTCGGCCGGCTGCGCGCCGACGACCTGCGCCAGGCCATCGCGCACGAGTTCGTGATAGGGCATCCACGGCGCCGGATCGAGGAAGTGGCCTTCGACGGCGTCGCGTGCCCACTTGTCCATCACTTCATCGACGTGCGCGCGCGCGTCCTTCGGCTGCAACCCGAGCGAATTGCCGCAGAAATAGGCCATTTCGGCGCCGTGGTGGCGCGGGATGTGGAACTGCGCGCGGAAATCGCGCAGCGGATCGGCGTCGTCGAGAGCTTGCGCCTGGCGTTCGGTCATTGCGCTGTCCGTCATGATGGTGGCGTCGCTCATTCGGTCCTCGAAGCGGAAGTGGCATCGGCGTCGGCAACGGTGTCAGCATCGGTGTCGACGTCGGGTGTCTCGACGGGGCAGTCGCTTGCGTCGGCGGACATGCGCCGGTCGTACAGCACCTCACCGAGCCGCGCAGTGTGCGCATCGGGGAAGGACAGCGGCATGCGCAGCATCGTCGGCTCAGGTTCGGCCGTCACCGCGCTGCCGCAGTCGTCGCAGCCGGTCAGGCCCAGCGTGGCCATCGTGAGCTCGCCTTGCGCCATCGACACGCCGGCGTACCAGTAGGTGCCGCCGTGCGGCACGACCTGCATGCGCGCGTCGCGGCAGACCATCACCTGCCGGTACAGCGTCACGTCCGATCCCGCGACCTTCAGCGCACTCAGGAAATACAGCGGTTCGCCGTCGAGCGTGGCGCCGGCGCCGTGCTGGCGCTCGAACGCGATGTACGCATCGACCAGTTCCGGCGGTGCTGGTGCGGGCGTCGTGTCGTCCTGCGCGTGCGCGGCGTCGATCGAGGCAACGCACATCGCGAACAGCGCGAGGGTCCTGATGGGCGGCCTCATGCGAATCTCGCCTTCGATAGGCCGAGCCATTCCAGCGCGGTGCCGTGGTACAGGCGCGCCTGCTCCGCCTCCGAGAGATCGAGGGCGGCGATGCCCGCGCCGGGCTCCTGCTCGCCGAGCGGGAACGGATAGTCCGTGCCGAGCATGATGCGATCGACGCCGCAGGTGTCGATGAGATAGCGCAGCGCGCGCGGATCGGCCACCCAGGAATCGAAGTAGAAGCGCGACAGGTATTCGCGTGGATTGCGGAAGTTGTCGGTGGCGACCAGGTCCGGACGCATGTTGAAACCGTGTTCGATGCGGCCGATGGTGTACGGGAAACTGCCGCCGCCGTGCGCAAGGCAGACCTTGAGTTTCGGCAGCCGTTCCAGCACGCCGCCGAAGATCAGGCAGCATGCGGCGCGCGACTGCTCGGCGGGCATGCCGACCAGCCAGGGCAGCCAGTACTTCGGCATCGACTCGGTGCCCATCATGTCCCAGGGGTGGATCAGGATCGCGGCGCCCAGGTCCTGCGTGGCCTGGAAGAAATCGAACAGCTCGGGCGCGTCGAGGTTCCAGTCGTTGATGTGCGAGCCGATCTGCACGCCCTGCAGGCCGAGCTGGTCGATGCAGCGCTCCAGTTCCTGGATGGCCAGGCGTGGCGACTGCAGCGGCACGGTGCCGATGCCGGCATAGTTGCGCGGATAGTCGCGCAGCGCTTCGGCCATGTGGTCGTTGAGCGCCTGGTGGAGGTCGTGCGCATGCTGCGGCTTGGCCCAGTAACTGAACATCACCGGCACGGTGCTGATGACCTGCACCTGCACGCCGAAGCCGGCGAATTCCTCGATGCGGATCTTCGGGTCCCAGGTTTTCGGCCAGATCTCGCGGAAGAACTTGCCGTCCTTGTAGATGCGGGAGCGGCCGTCGTCGCCGTGGTGGATCACCGGGAAGCGGATGTCGCCGTATTTCGCGGCGAGGTCCGGCCAGTGGCGCGGCAGGTAATGGGCGTGGGTATCGATCTTCAGCATCGGGAATCACCGCGTTGTGCGGAAACGCGCAAGCGCTCCGCGGCGTGAAGGCAGGAATGGTGCTGGGACGTTGTCACGGCGAGCGCTCGACTTCGCGATGCACGACGCCGTCCTTCATGACGAAGAGCACCGTGCGCAGGCGTTCGACGTCGGCGAGCGGATCGCCATCGACCGCGATCAGGTCGGCGATGTAGCCGGCCTGCACGCGGCCGAGCCGATCGCCCATGCCCAGCGCTTCGGCGCCGTTGCGCGTGGCGGCCGCGAGTGCGGCTGAGGCGGGCACGCCTGCGGCGACGTAGAGGCCGACTTCCTTCGCCGTGGTGTCCGCATCGAAGCTCGGGCCGCCGTCGGTGCCCAGCGCCAGCGGAATGCCCGCGCTCCATGCGCGCCCGGGGTTGGCCACGGCGGCGTCGGCCCACTGCTTCAGTTCGTCGGTGCCTTTGACGTCGCCATTGCCGGCGAACATCGACAGCTGCGAGCGCACGAACGCCGCGACCGAGGCCGTCGGCACCAGCCAGGCGCCTCGCTGCTTGAACAGGCGCGCGGATTCGGCATCGAAATAGGTCCCATGCTCGACCGTGGTCGCGCCATTGGCCAGGGCTGCATTGATCGCGGCCGTACTGTGGGCATGCGCGGCAATGGGGCGGTACGCGCGGCGTGCGGCTTCGCTTGCTGCGGCGATTTCGTCCGCCAGCATGATCGGCTGCGCATCCGCGCGGCCGCCGGCTTCGCGGCCGGAACCGGAGACGGTGAGCTTGATCCAGTCCGCGCCCGCTTCGATGTTCTCGCGCACCGCGCGGCGGCAGGACTCCACGCCGTCGCAGCCGGCGGGTTCGAAATGCAGTTCGGTGGGCCCCGGGCGCTTTGCGCCGTGGCCGCCGGTGCGCGAGATCACGCGCCCTGCGGCGAAGATGCGCGGGCCGGGCACGTCGCCGGCGGCGATGGCGTCGCGCAGTGCGTACACGGTGCCGCCGTTGTCGCCGACGTCTCGCACGGTGGTCACGCCGGCATCGAGCAGCCGCCTTGCATACGCGGCCCCATTCAACGCGAGCCGCGCTTCCGAGCCGCTGACCTCCGGACCGGCATGCATCGAGATCGACAGGTGCATGTGCAGGTCGATCAGCCCGGGCATCACGAAACGGTCGGACAGGTCCACGAACTTCGCATCGGTGCCGTAGGACGCAGCAGGGCGGAAGCCCTCGTCGATCGACACGATCCGTCCGCCGCGAACGACCACGGTGCGGGTCTTCAGCGGCGATTCGCCGGGATTCGCGAGCAGCGTGCCGGCATGGATCACGATCGCGGGCGGTGTCGCGTTCGCGGCGTCCCGGGTCGAGGACGAGGCCGGCGATTGCGCGAACGTCGTGGTGGCGCACAGCGCCAGGACGGCAGTGCCCAGGCGCAATGCCGATGGCCGAATCGATGGCAGCGGGATCATGCGGCGACCTCTTCGAGCAGCGGCTCCATGCCTCTCGAGGTGTCGACCACCCGGATCAGTTCGATCGTGTCGGCCTGCGACATGTAGAACAGCAGGACATGCTCGAAGCCCGGCACGGGCAGCGAACGCAGCGCGGCCGGCAGCTCCGGCACGACGTGGCGATGACGGTCGGCGCCCGCATCTGGCGCGCCGGACAGCGTCGCGCACGCGGCGTCGACGGCGTCGATGAATTGCTCGCCACGCCCGGCTGCGGCTCTCGTGCAGGCATCGGCGAGGCTGGCGATGTCAGCGGCGGTCTGCGGCCGCAGGCGCAGGGTGCGGGAGCTCATGGCTTGCCCAGGCGTTCGCGCTGCTGGGCGAAGAAGGCGTCGGTGACCGGTTCGGCAGGCCCGGAGCCCAGGCCGCTGGCGATCATTGCGCGCAGGGTTTCTTCGGCCTTGCGACGCTGGCGCTCGCGGATCAGCTCGCGCACGTAGTCGGATGTGCTGGCGAAGCCGCCTTCACGCACCTCTTCCTCCACGAACCGACGCAGGGGGTCGGTCAGTGAGACATTCATCGTGGCGGGCATGCGGCCTCCGGGGCGATGGCAAAAATTGCCAAGCGAGGATAGCGCCGGGGCTGGGCGGTGTCACGAGATCGGGCATCCCGGCCGGTCAACCCTCGGCGTCGTACTTCGCCGGCGCCGGGTTGAGGTGGCCGCAGGCCTTGCAGGTCCGGTGGTCGTGCGAGCGGTAGAAGCGGTCGAACACCGGCGGGAAATCCTTCTCCACGTCGCGCAGGGTGAAGAACTCCTCGTAGATCTTCGCGTTGCAGCGCTCGCAGTACCACAGCAGCCCGTCGAGTTCGTGCGGCAGGCGCTTGCGCTCTATCACCAGGCCGATGCCGCCGGCCATCCGCTGTGGCGAATGCGGCACGCGCGGCGGCAGGTAGAAGGTTTCGCCCGCCTTGATCGCGATGTCGCGCACCTTCCCGTCTTCCTGGATGCGCAGCACCATTTCGCCTTCCAGCTGCATGAACCACTCCGGGCCCTCGTCCCAGTGGTAGTCGGTGCGCTGGTTGGGCCCGCCGACGACCATCACGATGAAGTCTTCGTTGTGGATGCACTTGTTGCCGACCGGCGGCTTGAGCAGATGACGATGCTCGTCGATCCACGCCTGGAGGTTGATGGGATTGGGCAGCATGGAGGTTCTCCGGTTCGTCGGGAGGCGTTCAACCGGCGATGCGCTGCGCGAGACTGGCGTACAGCGGGATGCCGATGGCGAGATTGAACGGGAAGGTCAGGCCGAGTGCGGCGGTGATGCAGCGGCCGACGTCGGCTTCGGGCAGGCCCGCGCGCACTGCCGCGGGTGCCGCGATGTAGGACGCGCTCGACAGCATCGCACCGAACACCGCTGCACCGCCGGGAGACAGGCCGCAGGCATGGCCCAGCAGCACGCCGGCCACGCCGTGCGCCAGCGGCAGCACGGTCGCGAACAGCGCGAGCTTCACCCAGCCCTGGCGCAGTTCCGCCAGGCGCGACGCGGCGGTCATGCCCATGTCGAGCATGAACAGCATCAGCACGCCCTTGAACAGGTCGAAATACATCGCGTCGACAGCCTGGATGCCGTCGGGTCCGGTGATCGCGCCGATCGCCAGGCCGCCGAGCAGCAGGATCGCGGTCTTGCCGGTGAACACTTCCTGCAGCGTGTGGTGGTTCGATGCGTTGGCCTGCGTGCTGCGGCCCAGCGCCAGGCCGATCAGCAGCGCCGGCACTTCCAGCGCGACCAGCAGTGCGACCAGCACGCCGTCCACCGGTGCGCCAGCGCGTTCGATGAACTGGCTTGCGGCGATGAACGTCACCGCGGAGACCGAACCGTAATGCGCGGCGAGCGCCGCAGCCTCGCGACGATGGTCGCCCAGCAGCCAGCGCGCACCTGCGAAGGCGGTGAAGGTGGTGACCGCACCGGCGGCGAGCGTCATCGACAGCAGCAGCGCGAGGGACGCAGGATCCTGTCCGCGCAGCGCGACGCCGCCCTTCAGGCCGATCGCCAGCAGCAGGAAGATCGACAGGTAGGCCTGGATCTGGTTCGGGATGGCCAGGTCGCTGCGCACGGCGCGCGCGAACAGGCCCAGGCCGAAGGCCAGCACGACCGGCGAAGCGAGATTGTCGAGCAGCAGCGACATGTCAGCCTGCCGCCGGCGCCCTTGCGATGCACTTCAGTTCGATGGCGATCGGGGTCGGCAGCGCGGTGATGCCGAGCGTGGTACGGCAGGGCGCGGCTTCGACATCGGGGAAATACTCCGCCCAGATCGCGTTGTAGACCGGGAAGTCGCGTTCCATGTCGGTGAGGAAGACCGTGATGTCGACCAGGTCTTCCCAGCGCGCGCCGCTGGCATCGAGCACCGCGCGCACGTTCGCGAACACGGCATGGGTCTGCGCGGCGATGTCGTAGGCGATCAGCCGGCCTTCGGCATCGTGGACGTTGCCGGGAATGCCGTTGCTGACCGGATCCCTCGGGCCAATGCCCGACAGGAACAGAAGATCGCCGACGCGGCGTGCATGCGGATAGCGGCCGACGGCCTTCGGCGCGGCGCTTGCGTGGATGGCGTTGTCGTTCATGCGCGTGCTCCCGAAGTCGATGCGATCAGAGGTCCTGGCCCTGTTCGGCCAGTGTGCCGATGGCGACCGGATACTGCTCGGCCAAGGCCTGCGGCGAGTCGATGTTCAGGCCCAACTGGCGCACCAGTCCATCGTGCAGCCCGTAGATCCAGGCGTGCACGCTCAGGGCCTGGCCGCGCGCCCAGGCGTCCTGCACGACGGTGGTCTGGCAGACGTTGATCACCTGTTCGATGACATTGAGTTCGCACAGACGCGCGTGGCGCATGCTTTCGGTATCGATCACTTCGATCAGCCGCATGTGCTTCTGCGCAACGTCGGCGACATGACGCAGCCAGTTGTCGGCCAGGCCAACGCGCGTGCCCATCAGGCCGGCATGCACACCGCCGCAACCGTAGTGGCCGACGACCAGGATGTGTTCGACCTTCAGCATGTCGACCGCGAACTGGATCGTGCTGAGACAGTTGAGGTCGGTATGCACCACGAGATTGGCGACGTTGCGATGGACGAAGACTTCGCCGGGGTCCAGGCCGAGGATCTGGTTCGCCGGCACGCGCGAGTCGGAGCAGCCGATCCACAGGTACTTCGGCGCCTGCTGGCGCGACAGGCGCTTGAAGAAATCCGGGTCCTCGCGACGCACGCGATCGGCCCAGTCCTTGTTGTTCTGCAGCAGGTCTTTCAACGATTGGGTCATGGAAGGATGGGTCACAGTTGGATTCCGATGTTGCGGGGTTCGGTGAAGAAGCGCATGGCTTCGTGTCCGCCTTCGCGGCCGAGGCCGGACTGGCCCATGCCGCCGAAGGGCGTGCGCAGGTCGCGCATCAGCCAGGTGTTGATCCAGACCATGCCCACGCGCAGTTGCGCGGCGAAACGGTGCGCGCGCTGCAGGCGGGAGGTCCAGAGCGAGGCCGCGAGGCCGTAATCCGAGGCATTGGCCAGCGCGAGCGCCTCATCGTCGCTCGCGAAGGGTTGCAGGGTGACGACAGGTCCGAATATTTCCTCGCGATTGGTCGCGCTGTCGGGACCGAGGCCTTCGATCACCGTCGGCGCGACGAACCAGCCCGGGCGATCCAGCGCCTGGCCGCCGCAGAGCACGCGACCGCCCTCGGACTTCGCTCGCTCGAGCGCGCCCACGACCTTGTCGAAATGCGCCTGCGACACCAGCGGTCCCATGCGCGCGTCGCTGTCCATCGGGTCGCCGACGCGCAGCGCGATGGCGCGTTCGACCAGGGCGTCGCGGAATTCTGCGTAAATGGACTGCTCGACCAGGATCCGCGACCCGCACAGGCAGATCTGCCCGCTGTTCTGGAACGCGGAACGGACGATCACGTTGAGGTTCGCGCGCCAGTCGCTGTCGGCGAAGACCAGGGTCGGGTTCTTGCCGCCGAGTTCCAGCGACACCTTCTTCAGGCGTTCGGCGCACAGCACGGCGATGCGCCGGCCGACGGCGGTGCTGCCGGTGAACGACACCGCCTTCACCGTCGGGTCGTCGATCAGCGGTTCGCCGATGTCCGGGCCGAGGCCGTGGACTATGTTGAGCACCCCGGCGGGAAAACCTATGTCGCAGGCGACCTGGCCAAGCATCGTCGCGGTGGCCGGCGTGACTTCGGACGGCTTGGCGACCACCGTGTTGCCCGCGGCCAGCGCCGGGGCGATCTTCCAGGTGAACAGGTACAGCGGCAGGTTCCACGGCGAGATCGTCGCGACCACGCCCAGCGGCTGGCGCAGGGTGTAGTTCAGGCCGGCCTGGCCGTGGTGGGACTCGCTCGCGAACTGGGTCGCGGCATGGGCGAAGAAGCGGAGGTTCGAGATCGCGCGCGGGATTTCGGCGTCGCGGGCGAGGGCAAAGGGTTTGCCGCCATCGCGGGCCTCTGCATGGGCGAAATCGTCGAGCCGGGCTTCGATGGCATCGGCCAGGCGCTCCAGCCAGCGGGCGCGCTCGGTGTGCGGCAGCGCGGACCAGGCCGGAAAGGCCGCTTGGGCGGCCGCGATGGCGTCGGCGGCATCGCCAGCATCGCCTGCGGCGACCCGGGCATAGACGCGGGCGCTGGCCGGATCGAAAACATCGAGGGTGCGGCCGCTGCGCGACGCGCGGGTGGTACCACCGATCACGTGCAGGAAGGTGTCCATGCCGACAAGCTTACCGGTCACGGCCTGTCCTGTCCCGTGACACGGCGTTTCGACCTGCACATTCGCCGCAGTTCGCGTCAATTCGCAGGCGTAGGGGGCTGACAGTGCGGACAGAGGTACAGGCGACGCATACCGTGCTCCTCACGGACGATCGGCGAGCCGCAGCGTTCGCAGGGCTGGTCCTCGCGATCGAACACCCGGAAGCGGAACCCGTCGGGCGTATCGGTGAGGTAATCGCCGCGCATCCCGGAGGCCGGTTCGATGCCGCGCGTTGCGTAGCTGCGCCGCGGGATGTCGAGCAGGGCCTTCGCAAGCCCGCGGATCTGGGCCGCGCTCAGGTTCGCAGGGCGCAGGGCAGGAGCCAGTCGCGCCTCGAACAGCACCTCGGAGCGCAGGTAGTTGCCCATGCCGGCGAGGAAGCCCTGGTCCAGCAGCAGTGCCGACAGTGCGCGGCCCTTGAAGCGCGGGTCGCGCAGGCGCTCGGCGACCGTCGCGGCATCGAGCGCAGGGTCCAGCACGTCCGGTCCGAGTTTCGCGAGGAATGGGTGTGCATGGATCTCGTCGCTGCGCCACATCGAGACATCCGAAGCCGAATAGAGCAGGATCGCGCGGTCCGCCGTTTCCAGCGCGACGCGCAGGCTCCGCGATGTGTCGGGGCGTTCCCCGGAGGCTGCGACTTTCCACACGCCGTACAGCTGGTTGTGGCTGTAGAGCGTCCAGTCGTGGTCGAAGCGCGTCAGGAGAGCCTTGCCGTGCGGGGTGATGGCTTCGATGGTCCGGCCGACCAGACCCTTGGCGTGACGCTGCAGGGTTGGTGTCCAGAACCAGGCGCGAACGAGTGGCTTGCCCACCACCGCAGCGGCGAGGGCATCGGCTGCGCGTCTGATCTCCGGACCTTCGGGCATCTCGTCAGGGCCCGTTCCGTCAATTCGGCGTCGGAGGGATGTGCTGGGGCTCGTGATATTCGAAGCCGATGTGGCGCTCGGTGATCCGTGCGATGCAGGCCGAGACCCGCACTGCCGGGCCGGTGCCCTCGAAGAAGAACAACTGTGCGACGTTCCCGGGATTGAGCAGGCAGCCCGCCGGCCGGTAGATGCCGCAGCCGCCCACGGACAGATCCAGGACGTCGGCCACCCAGGCCATGTCGCTGTACTGGATCAACACCTTCATCGGGTAGGGGACGCGGGGGCTTTCGCGGCGGTCCCTGGTCAGCACCTGTTCCATGGGGCATTCCGGAGGTCGGGGGAGTCGCATACGTTGCCCCAGCGGTGCCGGAGACGCAACGTTTCGCCAGCTCCGGTGCTCACTCCGGCTTGGCCAGCAGTGGTTGCCTCAGCAGGATGCGGGCCGTGCACATGGCGGCGAAGATGCACAACGACAGACCCAGCAGTCCGGCAGTGACGAAGAAGGCCTGGCCGAATCGGGCGTACTCGCTGGCCTGCGGAGTGTCGAATTGCCACATCGTCATCGAAACTGCCAGCACCGCCAGCGGATAGGTCGCCAGCGCGGCGAGGTGCACGTGCAGCGAATGGGCGGAGCCGGCCAACGCGGGCTCGCGGTCGCGCAGCAGGCAGGCGACGCCCAGCGCTGCGCCCAGACCGGCGAGGGGCATCATGAGGCCCATCGCGATCACCATGGCGCCTAGGGGAATGCCGAACCAGCCCGCCGCCATCGCGTGCGAGCCCTGTCCCAGGGCCTCCATCAATCGAGGCCAATCGACGGCGATGCCGGAGGCGAACACGATCGCGCCCAACAACGGACGAAGCAGGGTCATCTCGTCGCGCCGGAGAACATGCAGGTCGACATCAGGTCGGCGGCATCAGATCGACTGCATCCGTCCGCCGTCCACCGCCAGGCTGACGCCGTTGATGTAAGCGGCAGCGGGCGAACAGAGGAAGGCGATGGCAGCGGCGATCTCCTCCGGCAGCGCGAATCGACCGGCGGGCACGGTCTGGCGCATGCCAGCGGCGACGTCGTCCTCGCTCTTGCCGCTGGCGGCGGCGCGATCGTGCAGGATCTGGTCGAGGCGGCCGGTGCGGGTGTAGCCCGGCAGCACGTTGTTGACGGTGATGCCGTCGCCGCCGAGTTCGCGCGAGAGCGTCTTGGCCCAGCTCGCCACGGCACCACGGATGGTGTTGGACACGCCGAGGTTCGGGATCGGCTCGTAGACCGAGGTCGAGATCACGTTGACGATGCGGCCCCAGCCGGCGGCGCGCATGCCCGGCAACACGGCCTGCACCAGTGCGTGGTTGGCGAGCAGGTGCTTGCGGAAGGTGTCGACGAAGGCGTCCTCGGCGGCCGCATGCGCGGCGCCACCGGGCGGGCCCGCGGTGTTGTTCACCAGGATGTGGACCGGGCGATCCGTTGCCAGCGCCTGCACTGCAGCACGCAGGCCATCGGTGTCGCCGGCGTCGGCGGCCGCGAAGCCGTGGCGCTGTGTGCCTGTGCGAGGAAGGGCGTCCACGACGGACTGCAGCTTGCCGGCGCTCCGCGACAGCACGGTGACATCGGCACCGAGCAGCGCCAGTTCGTGGGCCGCGGCACGGCCGATGCCTTCGGAGGCGCCGCAGACCAGTGCGTGCTTGCCGGTCAGGTTCAGGTCCATCGTTGGGTGTCCGTCAGTCGGTGTCGCCCGGCTCGCGGGCGCGCATGAGTCGGGCGATCGCCTGCGCATCGCGATCGTCGCGAGCGGACATGGCGTCGATGACCGCGCGGCGATTCGCCGGCGGGTGGTTCTGGCTGAGCTTGAATTTCAGGTCGATGCGGATCGGCCTGAAGCGGAAGCCGACGATGCCGCGCAACTGCCGGCGGTGGGTGTCCTGTTCGGGTTCGAATCGCCAGTCGTTGCCGACCGTGGGTTCGAACCGGCGGCTCAACCGGTCGACCAGATCGGCCAGCGCCGCGTCGTCCTCGAACGTGTCCAGCACGCCCTGCAGGTGGGCCACCGCGTAGTTCCAGGTCGGAACGCGAGCGGCGTCCGTCTTGTCGGGATACCAGCCGGGCGACACGTAGGCATTCGGACCGTGGACGATCATCAGCATCCGTCCGGTATGCATCGCCTGCGGGTTGGGGCGTGCCCAGTGGCCTTCGATCAGCACGTCGTCGCCGTCGCGGCGATACAGCACCGGCAAGTGGCTCACGAAGGGAGCGCCGTCATCGCCCGTACTGACCAGGGTGATGAAGGGATGCGCCTCGATCAGCGCATCCAGGGCGGTCAGGT
Source organism: Lysobacteraceae bacterium (assembly GCA_016789405.1). Classification (GTDB taxonomy): domain Bacteria; phylum Pseudomonadota; class Gammaproteobacteria; order Xanthomonadales; family Xanthomonadaceae; genus Lysobacter_I. Next base: position 39,121 of record JAEUPQ010000002.1, on the reverse strand, counting down.
CGGTTTCGACGAAGGCGCGAGGTTGGTACATGATCGAATCCCTTCAGTCGTGGGTGCGGATCGCGCCAGCGCGTCGCTCAGGCGCGCGCGCCGAGCGATTGCACCATCCGTGCGCGCAGCGAGGCGTCGTCGTCGCCCTGCGGTGGCGAGACCTCGCCGAGCGAGAAGCCACGTTCCAGCGCGTCGTCTTCGTCCAGTCCGTCGTACGACACGAATTCGGCGTCCATCAGCGCAGCACGGGCGCTGTCCTCGCTGTCGTAGGCCAGGATGTTGCCGTCGCTGTCGAAGACCTCGGCGGTGCCGGCTTCAAGCACGCGCAGACGCGCCCAGACGATCGTGCGGCCGAGGCTGGCCAGCCACCACTCGATGCGGCCCTCGTCCAGCGGGATCTCATTGGAAACGCTCATGCGAAGGCCTCCGCCCAGAGCCACAGGATGCCGGCCGCGAACAGGCCGAGCAGGATCACGCTCAACGACACGCGCGCGGGTGTCGCCAAGCCGCTTAGACCAGGGTCCGGAGCCTCGCGATAGCCACCGCGGAGCAGCCACCACAGCGCCGAAGGTTTGGCGAAAGCGAAATCGCCGAGTCGCGCGTGCAGCTCGGGGTGACGGTCGCGCAGGTGCACCAGGGTGAGTGGCCAGAAGATCACCAGCGCGCAGAAACCCGCGATGGCCAGCGACAGGCAGACGAGTGCAAAGAACAGGATCATGCTGCTGTGGCTTCCGGGTCGTGGCGGTATTCGCCGATCACCTCGATCAGGCCGACGATCTCGTCGTTCAGCGCATCGAGTTCCTCCGCCGGCACCCACCATTCGGTGTGGTGCGCGCCACCGACCTTCTGGATCGCGTAGCGATCGACGAATGCCTTGCGCACACGGAATCGCGTGACGTAGCCGACGCCGCTGTCCTTGATGTTCCATCGCGTGGCGATCTCGAACGCATAGCGTTCGTTGGTCACCGGATAGAAGATCGGCTGTTCGGGCAGGCGCGGCGGCCAGCGGCTGAAGCCGCTGGCTTCGACGAGTGCGAGTTCGTTCGGCCCGGTGGGCCGGTACATCACCACGCAGTCGCCATCGATCTGGATGTCGCCGGAGAATTCGTTCATCGCAGGTGGCTCGTCAGAACTCCGCCGAACCCGGCGCGCGCGGGAACGGGATGGCGTCGCGGATGTTCGCCAGGCCGCAGACGTAGACCACCAGGCGCTCGAAGCCCAGGCCGAACCCGGCGTGCGGCACCGTGCCGTAGCGGCGGAAGTCGCGATACCACTGGTAGTGCGCCGGGTCGAGGCCGAACTGCGCGATGCGCGCGTCGAGCACGTCGAGGCGTTCCTCGCGCTGCGAACCGCCGATGATCTCGCCGATGCCCGGCGCCAGCACGTCCATCGCCGCGACGGTCTTGCCGTCGTCGTTCAGGCGCATGTAGAAGGCCTTGAAGTGCTCCGGATAGTTCATGACCACGACCGGACGGCCGACGTGGACCTCGGTCAGCCAGCGCTCGTGCTCGGTCTGCAGGTCCAGGCCCCATTCGACCGGGAAGTCGAACTTGTGCTTGCTCTCCTGCAGCAGCCGCACCGCCTCGGTGTAGTCGATGCGCTCGAACGGCGCATTGATGAAGTTCTCGAGGCGCGTGATCGCGTCCTTCTGCACGCGCTCGGCGATGAAGGCCATGTCGTCGGCGCGCTCGGTCAGCACCGCGCGGAACAGGTACTTCAGGAAACGCTCGGCCAGGGCCGCGTCGTCGTTCAGGTCCGCGAACGCGATCTCCGGCTCGATCATCCAGAATTCGGCGAGGTGGCGGCTGGTGTTGCTGTTCTCGGCGCGGAAGGTCGGGCCGAAGGTGTAGACCTTGCTCAGCGCCAGGCAGTAGCCCTCGACGTTCAGCTGGCCGGAGACGGTCAGGAAGGTCTCCTTTCCGAAGAAATCCTTCGAGAAGTCGATGCCGCCGTCCGCCGTGCGCGGCAGGTTCATCATGTCGAGGGTGGAAATGCGGAACATCTGGCCCGCGCCTTCGGCGTCCGAGGTCGAGATGATCGGCGTGTTGACCCAGTAGAAACCGTCTTCGTGGAAGAAGCGATGGATCGCCTGGGCCAGGCAGTGGCGGATGCGGGTGACCGCGCCGAACAGGTTGGTGCGCGGGCGCAGATGGGCGACCTCGCGCAGGAACTCCATCGTGTGCTGCTTGGGCTGGATGGGGTAGGTCTCCGGATCGTCGACCCAGCCGACCACTTCGACGGCGCTCGCCTGGATCTCGAAGCTCTGGCCCTTGCCCTGCGACGGCACCAGCGTGCCGGTGGCGATCACGGCGCAGCCGGCGGACAGGCGTTTGACTTCGGACTCGTAATTGGGGAGGGCGTCGGTCGCGACCACCTGGATCGGCGCGAAGCAGGAGCCGTCGCTGACCTGGACGAAGCTCAGTGCCGTGGAGTCGCGGCGGGTACGGACCCAGCCCTTGACCGTGATTTCGCCGCCGGCGCCTTCACCGGCCAGTCCCTGCTTCACGCTCTTCACGCTTTGGATTCCCATGCCTTGAATTCCCGCGCCAACGCGCCGATATCAGTCGAGCCCGCAAGTTTACTCGACGAGTCCGGTTAGAATCTCGCCCATGACCATCTCCCTCGCTCCCGCCGCCCTCGAACGTGTCCAGGGCTTCCTCGCCGGCACGCCCGGCGCCCTCGGCCTGCGTTTCGGCGTCAAGCGCACCGGCTGCTCCGGCTGGAGCTACGTGGTCGACCTGGCGCGCGATGAGCGTCCCGGCGACGTGGTCAGCGAGTTCGGCGGGGTGCGGATCTTCGTCGACGCGGACAGCCTGCCGATGGTGGACGGCACCGAGATCGACTTCCACAAGCAGGGGCTGAACGAACAGTTCCTGTTCCGCAACCCGAATGTCGCCGGGGAATGCGGCTGCGGCTCCAGCTTCACCACGGACGCCGACAAGGCCGCCTGACCCGCGGGTCGGCGATTTCAGGCCGCGACATCCACGCGGTCACGGCCATTGCGCTTGGCCGAGTAGAGGGCAGAGTCCGCGCGCGCCAGCAACGCAGCCCCGTCCTCGCCTGGCCGGCCGTGAGCCAGCCCGATACTGATCGTCACCGGCAGCGCCATCGACGCCAGGCGCACGGTCTGGCACAGGTGTCCGCAGGACAGTTCCGCCTGGCCAGGTGTCGCGTCCGGCAGCAGCCAGGCGAATTCCTCCCCGCCGTGACGCGCGATCATGCCGTGGCCACCCGCGACGGCGCGCAACAGGTTCGCAACCTGCACGAGGACCTGGTCGCCGACGGCATGGCCATGGGTATCGTTGACCGTCTTGAAATGGTCGATGTCGAGCATCGCGACACTGCAGGCCTTGCCCCTGCCAAGTGCGTCTTCCAGCGCTGCAGCGAACGCACGGCGATTCGGCAGGCCCGTCAGGGGGTCGGTCCGGGTCTGTTCGGCGAGATCCGCGTTGAGCGACTCGAGGTGCTCCTGGTAGGCATGCAACTGGGATTCGTACCAGGCGCGGTCTTCCAACTGGACGTTCAGCGCGCGACTGACGCGCCTGAGCTCCAGCAGCTTCGAGACCTGCCGCGACAGCGCGCGCAGCGCCTCGAGTTGATGATCGCCCAAGACGTTGGGCCGGTTGTCCAGGACGCAGAGCGTGCCCAGCGCGTGCCCGTCGGCATCGACCAACGGTGCGCCGGCGTAGAAGCGGATGTTCGGATTGCCCTGCACCAGCGGGTTGTCGTGGAAGCGCACGTCCTGCAGCGCATCCGGCACGACCATGACTTCAGGCGAAAGGATCGCGTGCGCGCAGAACGCGGAGTCTCGATCGGACTCGTCGCCCTCGATGCCAAGCCTCGCCTTGAACCACTGGCGGTCCTGGTCGATGAGGCTGACGCTTGCCATCGGCACGCCACAGATCGCTGAAGCAATGCGAACCAAGTCGTCGAAAGCGTCTTCGGGGGCGGTATCGAGGATCGCGTAGCTGCGCAGGGCAGCGAGTCGTGCGTCTTCGGTGGAAGGTCGATCGGGTTTGATCATCGCGGGTCGGCGCTGGGGGAGGCGTGACTGGCGGCAGGGTGTTGCGCCCGGAGCCGGCACTATACTCGGGCCACCAGGGGAGGAGAACGCCATGTTCCGTGCCACGATCACAGCATTCGCGCTTGGTTTCACCATGCTTCATGGTGTGCCGGCTGCCGCGCAGGACGACAGCGAGGGCCGTCGCCTGCATGCCTTCTTCGCCGAGGAATGGGAGCGCGGCCTGCGCGAGGGGCCGGAAGGGGCGTCGATCCAGGGCGATCGTCGCTTCGACGACCGCTGGACGGATTTCAGCCTGTCCTCCATCGAGGCCAGCGCACGCGCGGATCGCGAGGCGCTCGAACGGATCAGGCAGTTCGATCGCGCCAAGCTCAGCCCCGCGGATCAGCTCAACTACGACACCTTCCTCTGGCTGCAGCAGAACCGCGTCGAACGCCAGCGCTTCCGCGAATACCTGCAGCCGATCGGCCACCAGGGCGGCATCCAGACGGCCGATGGACTCGCCGAAGGCCTGCCGTTCGCCGACACGCGCGATTACCGGAACTGGCTCGCGCGGATGCGCGCGCTGCCGGTCGCGATCGACCAGATCATCGTCCTCATGAAGGAAGGCGTGAAGGCCGGCAAGGTGCCACCGAAGGTGCTGATGCAGCGCGTTCCCGGGCAGATCGCGGCGCAGGTCGTCGACGATCCGTCGAAGAGTCCGTTCTACCGGCCCTTCCTGAAATTCCCGGCCGGCGTCCCCGAAGCCGACCGCGCAGCGCTTCAAGCCGAGGCGCGCGAAGTGATCGCGCAGCGCCTCGTGCCGGCCTATCGCACCCTGCAGGCCTATTTCAACGACCAGTACCTGCCGAAGACGCGCAGTGGCATCGCGGTGAGCGATTTGCCCGATGGTCGCGCGTACTACGACTTCCTCGCCGCCGACTACACCACGACGCGGCTGTCCGCGGACCGGATCCACGAGATCGGCCTGAAGGAAGTGGCGCGCATCCGTGGCGAAATGGAGAAGATCCGTGTCGAGGTCGGTTTCCAGGGCGATCTGTCCGCGTTCTTCGAGCACCTCCGCACCGATCCGAAGTATTTCCACAAGACGCCCGGGGACCTGTTGACCGCCTATCTGGCCATCTCCAAGCGGATCGATCCTGAGCTGGTGAAGGTGTTCCGCACCATCCCGCGGCAGCCTTACGGCGTGCGACCGATCCCGGACAACATCGCGCCGGACACCACCACGGCCTATTACCAGCAGGGCGCCAGCGACGGCAGCCGGGCCGGCTATTACTACGTCAACCTGTACAAGCCGGAGTCCCGTCCGACCTGGGAAATGATGCCGCTGTCCCTGCACGAGGCCGTGCCCGGCCACCACTTCCAGTTCGCGCGCGGGCTGGAGCTGCCCGACGCGCCGATGTTCCGCCGCACCGCGTATTTCGTTGCCTATGGCGAAGGCTGGGGCCTGTACGCCGAGCAGCTCGGCTACGACATGGGCCTCTACGACGACCCGTACGACCGCATGGGCCAGCTGGCCTACGAGATGTGGCGCGCGGTGCGTCTGGTCGTGGATACCGGCATGCATGCCAAGGGCTGGAGCCGCGAGCGCGCGATCGCTTATTTCAAGGACAACGCACCGAAGGCCGAGCTCGATATCGTCAACGAGATCGACCGCTACATCGGCACGCCCGGCCAGGCGCTGGCCTACAAGATCGGCCAGATCAAGATCTCCGAACTCCGTGCCCGCGCAAAGACAGCGCTGGGCGACAGGTTCGACGTCCGCGACTTCAACGATGCCGTGCTTGAGACCGGTTCCGTGCCGCTGGACACGCTGGAGAAGCACATCGACGCATGGATCGCCGTGCGTCGCTGATGATCTGCCGCTTCATGTCTTCGTAGAGCGGAGCTTGCTCCGCTGCATCTGCCTCGAAAGTGGAGCGGAGCGAGCTCCGCTCTACAAGAGCCGCGTCATTAAGAGTCGCGTCATTATTTCGCCGGGGCGGGCGTCAGCACCAGGTCCTGGAAATCGAAGCTGAAGTCGGTGTTCGGCGATATCGCTTCCATGCGTGCCTCGCGCACCTTGCCGTCCGGCGTGAGTGCGAAGGTCACGAACGCGTCCGCGTTCAGCCAGCGCTCGTCCCAGCGCACGATGAACGTGTCGTGGTGCCAGTGCTCCAGCGAACCCGTCAGCGATTTCGTGCGCGAGAAACGCATGCGCAGCTTGCCGCTCTCCTGGGCGATCGAGATGTCGCCGTACCACGGGTCTCGGTAGGTCGCGGCATAGCCGGAAAGGGGCAGGGCCGGCTTCGATCCCTTGGCGCGTGCCGCCTGGTGCTTTGCCCAGGAGTCGTCGCCCTTGGCGCGGGACTTCGCCAGCGCCGCGCCGAAGGCGGCATTCCAGTCGGTCTTCGGCGCGTCCAGAAAGGCATCGAGCACGCGCAGGGTGATCGCATTGAAAGCGCCACCCAATTCGGCGCTGGTCATCACCATGACGCCCAGCTTGCGCTCGGGCACGAGGGTCAGGCGCGACACCTGTCCGGGCCATCCGCCGGTGTGCCACACCAGCTTCTGCCCGCGGTAGTCCGACAGCATCCAGCCCTGGCCATAGCCGACGAAGTTCGGTTTCGCCGCCATCAGTTCGGGGACCGACGGCTGCGCGACCGGGATCGGGGTGATCATCGACCACATCTCCTGCTGCGTTTTCTCCGCAAACAGCCGCTGTTCCTTGCCGCCTGCGTCCCGGTAGGCGCCGCCTGCCAGTTGCAGTCGCATCCACGTGCCCATGTCGCGGGCGCTGGCGTAGAGTCCGCCCGCACCCGACACGTTGTTCCAGCTCAGCCGCGGCGCGGGCTCCAGCCGTTTGCCATCCGCGAGCGCATAGCCGGTCGCGACGTTGTCGCCCGGTTGCAGGGCGTCGCTGTTGAAGCGGGTTTCGTGCATCCCCAGCGGCTGCAGGATGCGGGTGCGCAGGAAGGCTTCGTAGGGCTGTCCGCTTGCCTTTTCGATGACCAGCTGTGCGACCCCGTACAGGATGTTGTCGTACGCATATCGGTCGCGGAACGAGCCGCTCAGTGGCACGTGGCGGAGGCGGCGTGCGACCTCCTCGGTGGTGTAATCGGTCCCGGGCCAGAACAGCAGGTCGCCCGCGCCCAGGCCAAGCCCGCTGCGGTGGGCCAGCAGGTCCCGGATCCGCATTTCGCGCGTGACGTAGGGATCGGACATCTGGAACCACGGCAGGTGGTCGACCACCCGGTCGTCCATCTTCAGCTTGCCGTCCTCGGCCAGCATGTTCAGCGCGACACCGGTGAAGGCCTTGGTGTTCGATGCGATGGCGAACATGGTCCCGGCGTCGACCGGCTGGCCATTCAGTCCGCGCACGCCGTAGCCACGCTCGAAGACCACGGCCCCGTCCTTGACCACCACCACGGCCACGCCCGGGACGTCGAAAGTCTTGCGGACCGATTCGACGTAGGCGTCGAAGTCCGCCAGTTGCGCCGGGATGCTGGCGGGCGCGGCCTCGGTCGGCGGCGAGAGGGGGGCTGCAAGGGCGGCAGGAACAAGGGGCGTTGCAAGGGCGAGCGCCAGGGCGCAGGCAAGGCCGGTGGGCGAAGGGCGGGACATGTCAGGGTCCGGGTGGCGAAAGGGCGTCACTATCCCTGAAACAAGCGAGGGCCGAAACCGGTCTGGCCGGCCTCCGCCGGAGGTCCGGGCTACGCGGATTTGCGTCCAAGTGATTGAACCTGCCATACTTTCCGGCTCCCGTCAGGACCCTCGTCCCGACAGGAGACCTTGCTCCACCGCCGCCAGCCCGGCGCCGGGGGGCTTTCGCAGGCAATCCCGCCTGTCGATATCCACAAGGACACCGCAATGCGTCATTACGAAATCGTCTTCATGGTCCATCCGGACCAGAGCGAGCAGGTGCCGGCGATGGTCGAGCGCTACAAGTCGCTCGTCGAGAACGGCAACGGCAAGATCCACCGCCTCGAAGACTGGGGCCGCCGCCAGCTCGCATACCCGATCCAGAACCTGGTGAAGGCCCACTACATCATGATGAACATCGAGACCAGCCTCGATGTCCTCAATGAACTGGTCGACACCTTCCGCTTCAACGATGCCGTGCTCCGTCACCTCGTGATCAAGCGCGACGGCCCGGAAACCGAGCAGTCCCTGATCATGAAGAACAAGGACGACAAGGACAAGGCCGAGAAGGGCGAGCGCCGCCGTCGTGACGACGATGCTGCCCCCGATACCGCTGACGGCGAAGACGCCGCCGAATCCGCCGAAGCCTGAGGAGCGCACCCATGTCCAAGTTCTTCCGTCGCCGCAAGTTCTGCAAGTTCACGGCTGAAGGCGTGAAGGAGATCGATTACAAGGATCTCAACACCCTGCGCCAGAACCTCACCGAGAACGGCAAGATCGTTCCGAGCCGCATCACCGGCACCAAGTCTAAGTACCAGCGCCAGCTCGCCGCCGCCGTCAAGCGCGCGCGTTTCCTGGCCCTGATCCCGTACACGGACAACCACAACGTCTGATTGTTTCGATCGCCCGGCCGGGCACGCGTCCCGGCCGCGCCGTCGACGAGCAGTTCGTTTCACCGTCCATTCGGACAGCCACCAGTTGCGGACGCAGCCTGCGCCCGCTAACGAATACGGAGCCATCATGGAACTCATTCTTCTCCAGAAAGTCATCAACCTCGGCAGCCTTGGCGACAAGGTCAACGTGAAGCCGGGTTATGGCCGCAATTTCCTCGTGCCGCAGGGCAAGGCCGTGCCGGCCACCGCCGCCAACGTGGCTGCCTTCGAAGCCAAGCGCGCCGAGTACGAAGCCAAGGCCAAGGCCCAGGCCGATGACGCCGAAAGCCGCCGCGCCTCGCTTGATGGCGTGGTCGTGACGATCCAGGCCAATGCCTCGACCGAAGGCAAGCTGTACGGTTCGGTCGGCCCGCGCGACATCGCCGAGGCCCTGACCGCCGCCGGCCACAAGGTCGGCAAGTCGGAAGTCGTCATGGGTACGGGCCCGCTGCGCCACATCGGCGAACACGAGATCCTCGTGCACCTGCACGCCGATGTCGAAGTCACCGTCAAGGTCGTCATCGAGCCCGAAGCGGCCTGATCCGGCGATTGCACAGTGTCCAGTGTCACCGGGACGGGCGCCGCAGGGCGCCCGTTTCGTTTCGATGCGGCGCCCGCCGCTTGTCGGCGAGGCGATCGCCCGCCGGGGCAGTCTCCAGGGATGAGACGGTCCGGTCTGAAGTTATGCACAGGTTTTCCAGAGACTTGTCTGCAACACCCGCGCCCCGTCGCGGCATAGGATGCCTGACCGGCGCAGCCCAGCTTCCGTCCCTCGCCGCGTTCTCCCGGAGCAGCATTCCACGATGGCCTTCCGTCCCAACGCCTACGGCGACAAGAATCGTCGTCGCGACACCTTCAGCGACAGCCGGGTCGAACAGCTGCGGATCCCGCCCCAGTCCGTCGAGGCCGAACAGGCCGTGCTCGGCGGCCTGATGCTGGCGCCGGATGCGTTTGATCGCGTCGCCGACAGGCTGAACGAGGAAGACTTCTATCGTCGCGATCACCAGCTGATCTATCGCGCGATCCGCGAACTTGCGGAAAAGAGCAAGCCTTACGACGCGGTGACGCTGGGCGAGTGGTTCGAGTCGAACGGGTTCTCGGAACTGGTCGCCGGCGGCGCCTATCTGATCGAACTGGCCAGCACCACGCCATCTGCCGCGAACATCGCCGCCTACGCCGAGATCGTCCGCGACAAGTCGATCCTGCGCCAGCTCATCGATACGGGCACCGGCATCGTCAACAATGCCTTCCAGCCCGAAGGCCGCGACAGCGACGAGATCCTGGCCGAGGCCGAAAAGGAGGTCTTCGCGATCTCCGAAGCGCGCTCGCAGGGGCGCACCGACTTTGTCGCCATCAACAAGGCGATGGCCGAAGCCTTCGACGTGCTGCAGACGCGTTACCAGAACGGTGGCGGCGTCACCGGCCTGCCGACCGGCTACACCGAATTCGACGAAATGACCGCCGGTCTGCAGCCGACCGACCTCATCATCCTTGCCGCGCGCCCGGCGATGGGCAAGACCACGTTCGCGCTCAACATCGCCGAACACGCGGCAATCAAGACCAGGAAGCCGGTCGCGGTGTTTTCGATGGAAATGTCGGCCTCGCAGCTCGCGCTGCGCCTGATTTCCGCGAATGGCCGCGTCAACGCGACGCGCCTGCGTACTGGCCAGCTCGAAGACGAGGACTGGAGCCGCGTCAGCAGCGCGATCCGGATGATCAAGGAAACCAAGATCTTCATCGACGACACGCCCGGCCTGTCGCCCGAAGGCCTGCGCGCGAAGTCGCGTCGCCTCAAGCGCGAACACGGCCTGGGCTTGATCGTGATCGACTACCTGCAGCTGATGCAGGTGCCGGGCAACAGCGAGAACCGCGCGACGGAAATCTCCGAGATTTCGCGCTCGCTCAAGGGCCTCGCCAAGGAACTGGGCGTGCCGGTGATCGCCCTGTCCCAGCTCAACCGCTCGCTGGAAACCCGTGCCGACAAGCGTCCGGTGATGGCCGACCTTCGCGAATCGGGCGCCATCGAGCAGGACGCGGACATGATCGTCTTCATCTATCGCGACGATTACTACAACAAGGAAAACTCGCCGGACAAGGGGCTTGCCGAGATCATCATCGGCAAGCAGCGTTCAGGCCCGACCGGCTCGTTCAAGCTGAAGTTCTTCGGCGAGTACACGCGCTTCGACAACCTTAGTCATGATGTCATTGGCGCATTTGAATAGACTATAATATCAATGACTTAGAATTTCAAGGGGTGGCAACAGTTGCGACTGGTGCTTGCCAACGATGAATTCCAGATCGGGCGCATTTCGCTGCCTGGATTTCCACTATTGATTGGCTCAGGCGGCGAGCTTGTCGAACCCGCGTTCTCGTTCCTCGTTGATCGCTTGCTGGAGGCCGGTGGTGTTCAGTCCAAGAGAAGCTGGCCAACCTACGGCTACGCGCTTCTTCATTACTTCCGCTTCTTGGAGCACGCAGGCCGCGCCTGGGACGAGCCACAAACCACTGGCGTGCCCTCGATTGTTGCTTCGTATCGCACTTGGGCTCTCAAGAACGGCACGAGCCGAAGCCTGACCCGCGACCGTGTAGATCTCGTCTGCAGCTTCTACGAATACGCCGTCAGACACGGTTTTGTGCGCGAGCCACCTTTCAGCTATAGCGTTTCCAAGCGATCGGTTCATGGCCAGCAAATGCCAGGCAATAGGACCGGTGGGAAACTGACGCCCGACGTCAAGGTAAAAGTCCCTAAGCGACTGCTCAAGGTTCTCTCCGTCTCCGAGGTAACGGCATTCCTTGGTGCGTTGACCAATCGGACCCACAACCTGATGGCGAGGCTGCAGCTCCAGACCGGGATCCGGGTGGAGGAACTGGTCACGCTTCCGCTGCACTACGTATTTGACCCTCTAACCAGACCGGATGCGCGCCATTTCTTCGCGGTCCGTCTAAACCCTGCGGAGATGTCAACCAAAGGCTCAGTGGGGCGCGCCATACATGTGCCACGCGATCTGATGGCCAAACTGTGGGCCTACGCCGCATTGGAACGGAACAAGCGTTCTCCTGTAGCCCAGAAGATTCCGACGCTGTTCGTTACCGAAGATGGCGAAGAGTTCGCAACCAGATCCGTCTGGGAAATCTATACAAGGACGAAAAAGGTCACTGGCGTGCACGTGAACCCGCATGCCCTGCGCCACACCTATGCGACGCACACGCTGGCGGCTCTGAGCAAGACGCGTAATCAAGGAAGCGCGCTTCTCTACATTCGCAATCGCCTAGGTCATAGCTCGATCCTTACAACGGCAAGATATTGTCATTACGTGGACGATGTCACCGAAAGTCTGATGGCGATTTATCAATCCGAACTGTTCGCTGCAATCGACGAGATGGCGCAATGAGCGTCGTGGTGACGCTTCCGTCATGCAGTCAGTTCCGATCTAAGAAGGCTGACTTTTCCTCTTTCTTGGGAGTCAAGATCGACACCTTTGTGCATGCGATGTGCGAAACAATTCGTCATGAAATTTCGTCTGGCGAGCACAGTACAGCAACCTGGGATACTGTAATTAGTGCCGTCAAGTCGGGGCTACTTCCGTGGCTGACTGGGGCGGCAGGCGCCTTCGGCCGGGAACTAAAGCTGAGCGATATCGATACACGATTGCTCGAATCATTCGCTGCGGATCTCAGACTTCGCAACTCTTATTCCACAGCATCCAACAAGTTCACTTCCGCCGTCATGTTGCTGCAGGCGATGGGGCGTCTTGGCTATGTGCGGCCTTATTCGGAAATCCGTGTGGTGGCTGCCTTTCCGGGAGTGAGCGCAGCCCAAATTCCAACCCTTCCGTACTCTAAGCGGGAGCGCAATGAGGTACTCAAAGCAGTGGCCGCCGATTTCCGAGATATCCGCGATGGTATCCATTCCACGATAGTGGCGGGATCATTGGATTCTCTGGTCATTGGGTTAATCCTGCTGGCGCTTCCAACGGGCATGAATCTGACGTCGCTCCTTGAGTTGTCACGTGACGCGATGCGCCCCCATCCTCTGCGCAAGAACGAATGGATTCTCGTGGCTAACAAGCGCCGGGGAAACAAGATGGTGAGTGCACAAGCGAAATGGTCTGATGTGATCGCGGAGATGCGATCGTTGGATCTGCACCTTGTTCCTGTCTATCGACAGTTGTTGCTTTGGAGTGAAGATCGAGCCGCGCTTTCTCTCAAGAAGTATCGCAACTATCTATTCATCCGCCCTCCGGTTGACGTTCCCGGGTCGAAGGGTGGACGCCCGGTTCCCCTTACCGCGGGTGACTTCCGAAGAGTTGTCCAGAAGATGAACGCTCGGTACAACATTACATCCGACACCGGCGATAGGCTCGCAGTTTCGACGCGAAGAATCCGGGCGACGGTTGCTGCAAGGATCTACGATCTCTCCGGCGGTGATCCCTTTGTCGTAGCCAAGGTCTTAGGCAATTTGCCTCGAACGACCTCCATCAGTTACCTGGAGCCGGAGTTCGGCGCTTCGGTCGCGTTCCTGAAAGCGGTCAAGGCATTTGCTTCCAAACTCAAGCAAGAAGTGGCGGGAGCGCATCAACCTACGGCTGTCGGCGATTGCTCGGATCCACTCAATGGGCGATTCGCGCCGAAGGATGGCGTTACCTTTTGCCAGCGTTGGCTGAATTGTTTTCAATGCCCCAATCAATGCATCACCGGGGAAGAAGATGCGCTGTGGCGTCTGTACTCCTTTTACTGGCTGCTGCAGGCGCGGCGCAAGGCGCTCCAGCGCTTGCCGATCGCCGGTCAGGTGCGCTTTGTTTTGCATGTTATCGATACGGTCGTAACGAAACGCTTTGGGGCCAAAGCCCGGCGCGCCAGGGATCGGGCTAGAGAACATCCGCATCCGATCTGGGCCGAAGTCAAGGCCATCGATGCACTGTTCGTAGGATATGGCAATGGCTGATGCGCTGGCCAAAATCCTTAGCGCATCCGCGGACGAGCGGGTGGGGATGCCGGTTACGTTCATCGTGGATGGCAAGGGCCAACGGCACGTGCTGTCCCGGTATGGGGACGAGCGAATCGACATGTCGCCTTATGTATCCAATCCGGCGAATGCGTGCAGCTACATCAACCTTGCTCTCTTCCCTGAGCGATGGAGGTCGGCAACGCTCGATCTGCTGCTGGCGTTCTGGCGTTATGGGCGCCCTGGGCATGCGCCCCCGAAAGCATCGACGGTCATCAACAAGTCCGTACTGTTGGTCAAGATCATTCGCTGGCTGGATAAGAGAGCCGTCAAGTCGTTCCGACAGATTCGGCCGCTGCATGTTTCCACGTTCGCTGCGGAACATCGGGAGGCGTCGTCGGAAGACTATATGAAGCCCGGTACATTGGCGGGCGCCCTGAGTGCGTTGTCACTGGCGTGGGAGCTGCGTGACCGACTTGATGATGCGATGAGCATGCCACCCTTCGGAGACCGGGGCTCGATAGGGGCGCTCGCAAACCTGCGCAAGCGTCGCGAGCAGGAAGTATTGACCAAGGCGCTGACCGACGAAGGGGCAGCACGGCTCTTCGCGGCATGCGAGGCGGCTTTGCAAGGGATTGAAGACACACTCACCGACTACGAAGAGATTGAGGCCTACAAGGCCGCAGACACTGTCGGAAAGCACAGCAAGTACGGAGGCCGGGATGTTTACTGGTCCATGCCGCACCTTTATGGCCGCTGGAGGGAGGTCGAAGAACGCGTCAACGACGCTCGGGCCGCTTGCTTCACGTTGATTGGTCTTCTGGTGGGTATGAGGTTTAGTGAGATCTTGCTGCTTGAAGATCGGTGTTATGTCGACTTGGAGCATGAAGGTGAAATGCTCGGATGGCTCAATGGCCGGACGCTGAAGATGCGGCCGGATGGCTCCGACGCCACTCGCTGGATTGCGCCGCCCCTCGTTGAAGAACTGGTTCGGATCATGGAACGCATCTCCCGACCGATGCGTCAAAGGCTCCTGGGACAGATCGCCGCCATGGAGCACGAGCTGGAGACCCCAAGGTTGGCTCGCTCGCGAAGAATGAAATTGATTGGGGAACTGGACGCCGCGCAAAGATCGTTGAGGCGCCTGTTCCTGAGTGCCATCCGGAGCAAGGCCGGTGGTGTTCCAATCAGGGGTTCAGGCCGTGGTGCCACGTACTGGGTCGGGCGCATGGTCCAAAAGGCCGGCATCGACCTTCATGTGCACCCCCACATGTTGCGGCGTACGTTCGCCACGATGGTGATTCACCAGTGCGCCGGGGATCTGCGCTATCTGCGTAAGCACTTTCAGCACTGGAGTATTGAGACCACGCAGTTGTACGCGACCCACGAGCAACGCGAACAGGAGCTGGTCGACGAGATAGCGGAAGAGATGCTCACGCAAAAAGTGGGACTGGTGGCCACTTGGTTGATCCCCAAGACTGTTCTTGCGGGTCGTGCGGGTGAGTACATCGCGCTGCAGCGGAGTAAACCCGAGTTCAAAGGCATGATCGAGTCCGACCTGAAAGCCGTAGCGCGGCATTTGGCCGACGGGTTGGTGGTCAGGCCGACAGGGCATTCCTGGTGCGTGTCGTCACCGGTGATGACCTGTGGTGGACAGGGTCTCTATGATGCGGCCCAGTGCGCGGGCTGCGACGGCGCTGTCGTGACAATTGAGCAGAAGAGTATCTGGGAGTTGCTGGCCCAGCAGATGCTGGAAGTCGAGGAACTTGACGACACTGGGCCGGCAGGACGGCAACTGGTCGAGCGCAGCCTTGCGCATTTTGACAAGATCCTGGTGCCGCTGGGTTCCAGCGTGAAGCAAGTCGCCAAGAACATGCGAGTAAAGAAATGACTGCACGGGAAGAGAAGGTACGCCAGCTAAAGCTGGCTGTCCGAAGAGTCGAAACGGGTCGCGCCCATCGGGTAGAGAAGGGGGCCAAGCTGAATTTCCAATCGGTTGCTGCTGAGGCTGAGATCAGCGCCTCAACTATCCATACGCGCTATCCCGAGATCGCAGAACTCATCCGGGAAAAGATGGGAAAGGCGATGCGCGTACAGCGAGATCAGAAGCAAGGTGAGCTCAAGAAGTGCAAGGCGCGTATTCGCGCCTTGAATGAAGAGAACAAACAGCTCAGGGCCGACTTGGCGAGTGTCGCGTCTCGGTACGCGACAACGATGATTCGCTTGAAGCAACTGGAGGTAAATGCTCCCCCCCACGTTTGACCGATGCCTAATCAGAAGGTGTTTTGGGTGTCTTCAAGGGTTTACGCACGAGTCGACGCATGCGTTTGAATCCATCAGCAGGAATGGATGGTGTGTCGCCAAGCGTGAGGGCGCTTTCGCCCGCGCCCTTGGTCAGAGCGACGAGTGTCTTTTCCAGGCCGCGCATTTCGTTTAGATGATCTTGGACGTTCGACAACAGCTGGTCCGCGAACTTGTGCGCATCGGCTTGAGCCTCTGCAGGGCGGTCAACGAGCTGGACTAACAGATGCAACTGGGGGTTGAGCACGCCAAGGTCACGACAGCGCCGAAGGAAGCTCAGACGCCGTACGTCATTCTCGTCATATAGTCGATGTGCTTCTGCCCCGCCTCTTTTCAGGCTTGGCAGCCGCGTCGGCGGGGGAAGGAGACCGAGCGCCTCGTACTCCCGAATGATGGCGGGATTGGTCCATGTCAGGCGGGCAAGAGCCCCAATCGTCAGCGCAAGGTGTGCAGGCACTACGGTCTTCTTGGTTGCCATGGGCGTTCCTTTCATGCGCTACTGCAGCCAGCTATCAGGGGGGCAGCCGGTGCATTTGGATGGGAGGTGGCTGATTGTTCATGGCTGCAGTGAACCGCCCCGGGAATCGCGGAGGCTTTTTGGTTTGAGTCACGCCGCCTGTTGCTGCCGGGCGACTTTCACATGGTAAGCCGCTTCCGCTTCCGCAGGTGGAATGTTCCCGATCGACGACGGCAGCCGGCGATGGTTGAACCAGTCCACCCACTTCAATGTCGCTACCTCCAGATGCTCCCGGGTCGGCCATCTCCGGCGATGCACGAAATCGGCCTTGTACAGGCCGTTGTTCGTCTCCGCCAGGACGTTGTCGTAGGAATCGCCAACGCTGCCCCTTGATCACGGAGCCCAGGATATTGCCTGCGCTTGCGACGATGATCACCAACTAGGGAAGATGACCTGAAATCAGCATGCCAGCCACGGCGGCTTCGGATTGTGCCGGCAGCAAGGTGGCCGCCAACAATGCGGTGAGGAACAAACCCAAGTAGAGCATCGTGAAAGTAATTCCGGCGTCCAGGCCTCAGTCGGGCCAGCGCTCGTGCAGTTCATCGATCATGAACCGGTGCCGATGCTGGGCTCCGTGAGAACCCTTCAGATGCGGATGGTCCGGTGGAAGGTCATCGTGCCGATGCTCCAGCACATCTGGATCGCCGGATTTCCAGAACAGCGCTGCACAGATCACGCTGATGACCGACAAGGCCATCAGCGCGGCCAGCGCAGTGCCGATGCCGAACGTTGCGCCGACGTAGCCGGCCAGTGGGTAGGCGATCAGCCAGCACACGTGCGAAAGCGAGAACTGCGCGGCAAACAGGAACGGGAGATCAGCTTCGCTCCCGGAACGCCGCAACAGGCGGCCGCCGGGTGTGATCAGCCCCGCGTAGGACATCCCCAGCACAAACCAGAGCGCAGCTACCGGAATCCATGCGGGACGCCCATCGGTCATCCACCAGTAAACGGTGCCCGCCACCAGCCCTGCCGTCATCGACAGCGCCGCCGTCAGCATCACGCGCCGATCCGGAATGCGCTCCAGCCATCTGGGCAGCAGCAGCGCGACCGACATCGAGCCTATGCCGAACGCTGCCAGCAGCCAAGCTACTTCGCGCTCGCCACCTGCCAGCAGCGTGCGGACGATGACCACTGTATTGACGAAGACCATCGCGCCTCCGGCGGCGGCGCAGAGGTTGAGCATGAGCAGCCCGCGCAGCCGCGGTGTGCGCAGGTAGATCCGCATACCACGGACAGCGCGTGCATACGGGCCACCACCTGCGGTTGTCGTGACTGCGACAGGGAATGTGGCTGTCAGCACGAGGAGGGCAGAAAACAGGAAACCCACGGAGGTGCCGACGAACAGCCCGTGGTAGGTGATGGCGGTCAGCAAAGCAGCAGCGATGGCAGGACTGAGCAGGCTTTCCAGATCATAGGCGAGCCGCGACAGCGACAACGCACGGGTGTAATCGCGTTCCTCAGTGAGGATCTGCGGGATCACTGATTGGAACAGCGGCGTGAAGCATGCGGAAGCCGATTGGAGTACGGCGATCAGCAGGTAGACCTGCCAGACGGCGTCGACGAACGGCAACGCCAGCGCGACACCGAAGCGAACAAGATCCAAGGCGATCAGGACCGTCTTGCGTCGTTCGGCGGGTACGAGCGCCGCCGACACCGGTGCGAGCAACACATACACCACCATCTTGATGGCGAGCGCCGTGCCCAGCACGGCGCCCGCCTGACTTCCGGCCAGGTCGTAAGCGAGGAGAGCCAGCGCGACCGTCGTCAGACCGGTGCCGACCAACGCCACGATCTGCGCGCCGAACAGGCGTCGAAAATTGCGTTCACGCAGGACTTCGATCATCGCGTGCTCTCCTTCCTCTCGACCGGACTGACCGACCTGCGATCAGTTCTTCTTGGCGGCCGGCTTGGGTTCCGGCTTCTTCGGCGCGGCCTTCTGCTCGGCGTCGCAACGCGCCTTCAGCGCCTTGACCTCCGGGTAGCTCACGTCATCGGTAAAGCGGTGCTTATTCGCCAGTTCGGCACACGTTTTCGGGATGGCCTTCTCGTCGTCATGCCCCTCGGGATGGGCCATGACGGTGAGCGAGGACAGGGAGGCAGCCGTCAGGGCCAACAACAGGATCGAACGCACTTTCATGGTGAACTCCTTGGATATCGCCGGACAACCGGCGGGGAATCGCGTACCGCAACAACCAGGATTGCGGGATGGGTAGGCGTCGGGAGATCCCGACGCACGCTATACAGGCGCCCGGACGCCCAATGTCACATGCGCTTCATTTCCGCGTAGTCGCCGCTTGCACGGATGATCACGGTCAGAGGGGCCTGGCCACGATTGCGCCAGAACCAACCGTGGTTGCCGTCGAAGGCGGCTTCGAGCACCCCCTCGTCGCTGGCTGCGCCGCGTCCCTTCTCGTAGCTGATCGCTTCGGTGCCGCCGTCGCCGTGCATGTCGAAATTCACGACGCCGCCTTCGGCCGTCCACGAGAAGTTGGCTTTCTGGCCGGCTTTCATCACCAGCTTGATCTCTGTGCCCTGGTCGGGCGCAAGTTCGACGCGCATTTCGTCACGCCAAGCACCCGCGGTATTGCTTGCAGGCGCTTGGCTGGTAGCAGTGGGAACAGCATTCGGTGTAGATGGACCTGCAGCGGCGGCACGGTCCTTAGCCGCGTCCGCTTCGGCTTCCTCGGCCAGTTGGCCTTTGATCTCACCCATTTCGGTCAGGCCGAGCACACGGCCGATGCCGGTGGGATCGATCGCGTATTCAGCCGGCAGCACGACGGTCACGAGAAGGACGATGGCGACGACCAGGGCGATGATGGTCGATCGCAGCAGTTGACGCGACGTGGGCAGGTCGGAACTCAGGGGCTTGCTGTTGTGCATGGGAAAGGTCTCGATCTTTAGGAAATGAAGTAGCCGGTCAGCTGCATGCCGATCAGGACGAAGCCCGCGGACATCATGGCGACGTTGGCGGTGTAGGCATGCGTCCAGAAACTGTGCGTGCGACGCCAGTAGCCCATGGCGATCAGGATCGCGCCGAGCGCCAGGAGCTGTCCGATCTCGACGCCGACGTTGAAGGCCAGCAGATTCGGCACGAGGCCGTCCGGCGAGATGTCGTATTCGATGATCTTGGTGGACAGACCGAACCCATGGCACAGGCCGAAGATCAGCGTCGCGGCCTTGGTGTCGGGCTGGAAGCCCAACCACCGCTGGAACGCGCCCATGTTGTCCAGCGCCTTGTAGACCACAGACAGTCCGATGATCGCGTCGATGAGGTAGCTGTTGATGCCGACGTTGAAATACACGCCCAGCAGCATCGTCGTGGAATGGCCGATGGCGAACAGGGTCACATACAGCGCGATCTGGTTCATCCGGTACAGGAAGAAAATAACGCCCAGCAGGAACAGGATGTGGTCGTAGCCCGTGGCCATGTGCTTGGCGCCGAGGTAGGCGAACGAGAGCAGATGCACACCCGATATTTCCTGGATGTAGCCTTTGTCGCCCTCGGCGACGGCGTGTGCGAATGCACTGCCGGTGACGAGCAGCAGCGCCAGCAGGCTGATCATGGTGAGCAGCCGGCGTTGCCAGTGACTTGCCTGACCTCCGCCTCTGGGTGTTGCGAACAATTCGAAGAATGGCGTCATGCGTGATTGCCTTGATGGGAAAGGAATGAGGCGGGCGGGCCTCGCGGCCCGCCCACAGTGACTCAGGCTGCGGGATGCGCCGCCGGCGTTGCGTCCGATGCGGAACGCGCCTCGGCGTCTGTGTCGCGACGATGGATCATGCGGTAGAGCGCGGGCAGCACCAGGAGCGTCAGCAACGTGGACGACACGATGCCGCCGATCACGACCGTGGCCAGCGGTCGCTGCACTTCCGCGCCCGTACCGACATTCAGCGCCATCGGCACGAAGCCCAGGCTGGCGACCAGCGCGGTCATCAGCACCGGGCGCAGACGGGTCAGCGCGCCATTCACGACGGCGTCGTGGAGGTTGCTGCCGTCTTCCCGCAGCTTGCGGATGAAGGTGATCATCACCAGGCCGTTGAGCACCGCCACACCCGACAACGCGATGAAACCGACGCCGGCCGAGATCGAGAATGGAATACCGCGCATCCACAGCGCCAGCACGCCACCGGTCAATGCCAGCGGCACGCCGCTGAAGACGATGGCAGCGTCTTTTCCTGATCCGAAAGCCATGAAAAGCAGGCCGAAAATCATCACCAGCACCACAGGCACGACGACGGTCAGGCGCTGGCTGGCCGAAATCAGCTGTTCGAATGTGCCGCCGTATTCGATCCAGTAGCCCTCGGGCAACTCCACTTCCTTCGCTACGGCCTCGCGCAGTTCCTCGACGAACGAACCCAGGTCGCGGCCGCGGACGTTCGCGGTGACGACCACCCGCCGCTTGCCGTTCTCGCGACTGACCTGGTTCGGACCCAGTTCGATCTGGATGCTGGCGACCGCGCCGAGTGGCACCGACGACGGCAATCCCATCCGATCCGATGACGCACCCGCCTGTATCGGTACCGCGATGGGCAGCGCAGCCAGCACCTTGAGATTCTGGCGCTTGCCTTCCGGAAGACGGACCACGATGTCGAAGCGACGATCGCCCTGGAACAATTGACCGGCACCAGCGCCACCGAGCGCAGCGGCCACCGTTTCCTGGATGTCGGCCACGGCGAGGCCATAACGCGCCAGTGCAGCGCGATCAGGCTGGATCACCAGCAGCGGCAAACCCGTGACCTGTTCGAGCTTCACGTCGGCGTTGCCCTCGATCCGGCTGGCCACCGCTTCCACCTGCGAGCCGACGGCTTCCAGTTGTTCCATGTCGTCGCCGAACACCTTGATTGCCACCTCCGCGCGCACGCCGGCGATCAGTTCGTTCATGCGCATCTGCACCGGCTGCGTGAACTCGTAGTTGTTGCCGGGAATCGCCCGCACCGCCTTTTCGAGTTCGGCGACGAACTGATCCTTGGGTTTGCGCGGATCGGGCCAGTCCTTTCGCTCCTTGAGCAGGATGAAGGTGTCGGCCACCGACGGCGGCATCGGATCGGTCGCGACCTCGGCGGTGCCCAGCTTCGCGACGACCTTGTCCACTTCGGGGAACGCCTTGATGCGTGCTTCCAACTGCTCCTGCATGCCGATAGCCTGGGTGAGGCTGGTGCCGGGGATACGCAACGCATGCAGCGCGATGTCGCCTTCGTCCAGGTTCGGGATGAACTCCGTGCCCAGCCGGGTCGCCAGCAGCCCGCACAGCGCAACCAGCACCATCGCAGCCGATACCACCGCAACCCGGAACGTCAGCGCCTTCTCCAGCAACGGCGCATAGAGGTTCGACAGTCCGCGCATGACGCGCGTTTCCTTCTCCTCGACCTTGCCCGTCACGAACTGTGCGACGGCGGCTGGCACGAAGGTCAGGGACAGGGCCATCGCGGCGGTCAACGCCATCACCACCGTGATCGCCATCGGGTGGAAGGTTTTTCCTTCCACACCACTCAACGCGAAGATCGGCAGGTAGACCGCAGCGATGATGAACAAGCCGAACAGGCTGGGCTTGATCACCTCGGCGCTGGCCACCGCTGCCAGATCGAAGCGCTCATCGCGCGTGAGCAGGCGTCCAAGCTGGTGTTGCCGTTCCCCTAAGCGGCGCAGGCAGTTCTCCACGATGATCACCGCGCCGTCCACGATCAGGCCGAAATCCAGCGCGCCGAGGCTCATGAGGTTGGCCGAGACCCGGTTCTGGACCATGCCGGTGATCGTCAGCAACATCGCCACCGGGATTACCGCCGCGGTGATCAATGCTGCGCGGATGTTGCCCAGCAGCAGGAACAGCACCGCGATCACGAGTAGCGCGCCTTCCAGGAGGTTCTTCTGCACGGTGGCGATGCTGCGATCCACCAGGTTGGTGCGATCGTAGATCGCCTTGGCGGACACGCCCTCGGGCAGACCGGCATCGATCTGCTTGAGTTTCTCGCCGGCCCGCTGGGCCACATCGCGACTGTTCTCGCCGATCAGCATGAACACTGTGCCCAGCACGACCTCATGGCCATCCTTCGTAGCCGCGCCCGTCCGCAGTTCCGAGCCCACGTGAACGTCGGCGACATCCTGCACCTTCAGCGGCAGGCCATCGCGCATTGCGACGACCACACTGCGCAGTCCATCCTCATCCCCGATCTGGCCGGGAATGCGGATCAGGTTCTGCTCGCCGCCACGCTCGATGTAGCCGGCACCGGTACTCGCGTTGTTGCGCTCAACCGCCGTCAGCAAGTCGTCGATGGTCAAATCGAAGGCAATGAGCTTCGCTGGATCGGGTGTGATATGGAACTGCTGGACGTTGCCGCCGATCGTGTTGACCTCGGTCACGCCCTTGAGGTTGCGCAACTGCGGGCGGATCACCCAGTCCTGCAATGTCCGCAGGTCGGTGGGCGTCCATTCCGTGCCATCGGCCTTGGTTGCCCCGGACTCGGCTTCCACGGTGTACATGAAGATCTCGCCCAGCCCCGTGGCCACCGGACCAAGCGTCGGCTTCACGCCCGCCGGCAATTGCGACGCCGCTTGCTGCAGTCGTTCGCTGACCTGCTGGCGCGCGAAGTAGATGTCCGTGCCGTCCTCGAACACCACCGTGACCTGCGACAAGCCGTAGCGCGAAATCGATCGCGTGTATTGCATGCCGGCCATACCGGCCAGGGCGGTCTCGACCGGGAAGGTCACCCGCTGTTCGGCCTCCAGCGGCGAGTAGCCCGGTGCCTCGCTGTTGACCTGTACCTGGACATTGGTGATGTCGGGTACGGCGTCGATGGGCAAACGACCGTAGTTCCAAATCCCCAATGCACTGACGGCCAGGACCAGCAGTAATACCAGCCAGCGATGCGCGATCGCGGCTCTGATGATTCGTTCCAACATGGTCGGATCCTCAGTGGTCGTGGCTGGCGCCGGACTTATCGACGTCCGCCTTGATGAGGAAGCTCTGTTCGCTGACATAGGCCGTGTCGGGTTTCAGCCCGCCCAGCACTTCCGCGAACTCGCCATCGCGCGCGCCCAGCTCCAGCATCCGCACCTCGTAGGTGTCGCCCACCTGGGCGAACACCACGGTGAAATCACGGAAACGCTGGAGGCCGGACTCCTTGACCGCCAACGGCACCTCTCGCGACGACACAGTGACCTCTGCGGACACCGCCATGCCCGGGCGCCAGCGACCCTCCGGATTCGGGATGCTGACCCGCGCCACGACGCTCTGGCCGGATGCCAGTGGCAGCAATGTGCCAATGACGCCGGTCGATCTGGTGCCACCCGTCGCGGACGAGATGGCCACGTCCTGTCCGGCGGTGATCTTCTCGGCGTCCGGCCCGATCGCTCGCAGTTCGACCCACACATCGGACAGGTTGGCCAACTCGATCAGCACGTTGGCGTCGGCGATATCGCCCACGTTCGTCGAGCGCTGCAGCACCACGCCATCGAATGGCGCGACGACCGGATAAGTCCGCATGCTGTCGTTGCCTTCCACCGTCACCAGCGTCTGGCCGCGGCGGACGCGATCACCCTGCTGAACGTGCACGGCACGAACGATCCCCGGGAAACGTGCCTTGACCTGTGCTCGGCGACTTTCGTCCACCGCGACATTGCCCATCAATTGGACGGTATCGCGGATGACTGCAGGTCCGGCGCGCTCGACCACCACGCCAGCGTCCTTCGCGGCCTGGGCCGGGATTACAGTGCGACCTTCGTACGATGCGTACTTCCATGTGTGCTTCCTGCCGGCATGTTCGGCGGTCACTTCCACATCGAACGAGTGTGGCTCGGTGACGGTACCGCTGCCGGTCAGGTAATCGCCTTCGGGCTTGAAGGTGAACACATTGGTCTCACCATCCAGACGCTTGAGCGTGATGGTCGGCTTGACGTCACGGGCCTGCAGCGGCTTGCCGCCCTGGTACGCGTAGAGTCGGAACTGCGGTGGCACATTGGTCTCGAAAATGGTGATTTCGAGGGCGAAGTCGCCATTGCGCAGCATGCGGCCGCGATGCGGGCCGCGCTCGTAGTCGCCCTTGGGTTTTTCAGCTTCGGCACCTTCGGTGCCTTCAGCCGGCGAAGGTTCTCCACCGCAGCCCACGAGCAGCAGAGGCAACAGCAACAGGGTCAGATATCGGCTCATGGCTGGGAATCCTGGGCAGTGGCGGTGAGGCGATCGACCTCGACCAGCAGCGTGTGATAGCGGGCGTACGCTTCGAGCAACCGCTCGCGCAGTTGGAAGAGCGTGGTTTGAGCCTGCGAGAGAGATAGGAACGAGAAGCGGCCGGCGTCGAATCCACGGCGAGTAAACGCCAGCGCCTGCTCGGCCTTCGGAATGACATTCGTGCGCAGCGAATCGACTTCGGTACGCGCATGGACCAGTTCCTGGTATTTTTCGAACAGCTGCTGATGCCGTTCGAATCGCTCTGCCTTGCGTCGTGCCTCCATGGCTGCCAATTGAGCATCCGCTTCAGCGATCGAAAAACCGGCACGCGTGCGGCTGCCCAAGGGGACGGCGATGGACATCACCAAGCCCTGGTCGCCCGGACCTTCCAGCCGACGAACGCCGACATTGAAGTTCAGGTCGGGCCTTCTGGCTGCCTCCGCGACACGGCGACGCGCCTCGACGGTACGCGCTTCACCGAGCAACGATCGTTGCTCGATGGTGTCCGGCAGGCGAGCAACCAGCTTATCCAATGGGTCGAGTGGCGGAAGTTCCGCCAGATTCGCGACCACGACATCGAAATCCGGCGAGGTCTCGCCCCAGCTCGCAGCCAGGCTGACCTTCGCGCTCGCCAGTTCATGCTCGGCGTGTTCGCGATCCAGTTCGGCATTGGCGACGACGATCTCAGCCGCGCGCAGATCCGACTCCGGATTGCGGGCGACCGATACCCAGTTGGCGACTTCCCTGCGGGTACGTTCCGCCTGCTGGACGCGCTCCTTCGCGAACTCCAGGCGCTTCTGGTCAACCGCCACTTCGATGAAGCGGATTGCAGTGCGGCTTGCGATTTCGACACGGGCAGCATCGGCCGAAATGCGCTGCTGCTCCACTTCTGCGGCGCCAAGCGCCTGACGCGCCGAGCGTTTCCCGCCCAGCTCGATGATGCGGCCGAGCCGCAGGGTGGTTTCGGCAGAATTGACGCCACTGAGTGCGCCGGTGCCACCGACGTTTTCGAGCTCGCCGGTGACGACATATTGCGGAGCCAGGCTCTCGCGCTCGGCGCGGGCCCGCGCCGCGTCGAGTTCGGCCGCCTCGGCGGCCAAGGCGGGATTTGCACCGAGAGCGCGGTTGACCGCTTCCTCCAGACGCAGGGGTTCGGCGGCGTGGCCCCACGGGGCGACGCCGCAGGTTCCGGCAAGGGCCAGAACCCAGACATGACGCAAGTTCACGGATGGATCTCCGATCGATGAATGGACGGACAGCAGGAATCAGGCCGCGATCAGGCGGCCGGGACTGTTGTCGTCAGGCGATCGGAGGTCTGAAAGGAGAAGACAGCCGTTGCGGCAGTCGGAGTCCAGCTGTCATCCCTAAGCTTTGTGAAGTCGGGAGATGGACTGCGGGCAAGCGGAAGGTGGTCAGGATTCCAGCGGAGAACGCCGCGTCGAACTGGTGGAGCAGACCATGACCACCGGAGGTGTGGTCGGAATCATGGTCGGCATCATGTGCGTCGCCCGGGTGGGCATGACCATGCTCGGCCACCGCAGCAGCAACATGATCGAGACCATGGAGCTCTCCGACCTGGTTCAGGAGCGGCCGCAGAAAAATGCCGAGCACGAGGAGCATCAGCATGCTGATGCGCAGATAGCTCCTGACTCGGGCGCGTGTGCGGCTCACGCCATCAGCGTAAAGGTTGAATCATGACGTTGTCCACTTCGCGATCACTGCCTGTCGATCACGAGGCCGGCCTTATCCCTCGGAAATGCAGACCAGAACCCGACCTTTCGCCTCAGCAGGAGCGCCTCCCCATAGGCTTACCGCCAAGGGCCGCATGACGGCCGACGTGCCAGCAGCCGTCCCGTGAAATCGCTTGCCGAGGTGCTCCAAGAGTCATATTCTGTAGATATCGATTCATATATGTAGCGATTCCTACAATGTGGCTGATTTTGATCATCTCACTACCGACTGAGAATGCTACCGTCCGGCAACGGGCATGGCGGTCTTTGAGAGCCGCCGGTTCGGTCGCGCTGCGGGACGGCGTCTACCTGCTGCCCGATCGCGTGCAATGCCGGGCATTGTTCGAACCGGTGGCGGACGACGTGGCGTCGGCTGGCGGCGTGGCTCATATGTTGATGGGCCAGACGGCCGACGACGCGTCCTATGTGTGCCTATTTGATCGACAGACGGAGTATGCGCAACTCCTGGCGGAAGCGTCTCTTCTGCGGGAAAGCGTCACGACCGAGAGTGCCCCCGACGCCATCAAGCGCATCCGCAAGCTCCGGAAATCGTTTGAGGCGATCGTCGCGATCGACTTCTTTCCGGGCGAATCCAAGGCTCAGGTCGAGCGTGAACTGTCGAATCTCGAAGCGTACTGCGCCCGCTTGCAAACTCCGGATGAGCCCCAGCCCGTCGAGGAACTGGGCAGCGCATTGAGCACCGCCAATTTCTTGGGAAAGGTCTGGGCAACACGCCGACGCCCCTGGGTGGACAGGCTGGCCAGCGCCTGGCTGATCCGTCGCCACATCGATCCCAAGGCACGTTTCCTGTGGCTTTCCGCGCCGGCGGATTGCCCGTCCGATGCACTCGGCTTCGACTTCGATGGTGCGACGTTCACTCACGTCGGCAACAGGGTCACTTTCGAAGTCATCGCTGCGCGTTTCTCGCTTGAGCAGGCGGGCATCTCGCGCATGGGGCAACTCGTGCATTTCCTCGATGTCGGCGGCGTGCAGCCGCCCGAGGCATTGGGCGTGGAAAGCATCCTGGCCGGGCTTCGCGACCTGGCCGCTGACGATGATGTGTTGCTGGACCAGGCATGTTCCGTATTCGACGGACTGTACGCACGATTCTGCAAGGAGCAGGTGACACCATGAATGGATCGATGCCTTCGCAGGATTCGACGGATTCGGTTTCGGGCCGCGTTCCGTTCGCAGAGGCGCTGCGCTTCTGGTTCAAGCTGGGATGGATCAGTTTCGGTGGTCCTGCCGGTCAGATCGCGCTGCTCCATCAGGAACTGGTCGAAAGACAGAACTGGATCTCCGAGAAGCGATTCCTGCATGCATTGAACTACTGCATGTTGCTTCCGGGGCCCGAGGCGCAACAGCTTGCGACCTACATGGGTTGGTTGATGCATCGGACATGGGGTGGCATCGCCGCGGGCGTGCTATTCGTCCTCCCGTCGTTGTTCATCCTCATCGCCCTCTCATGGATCTACCTCCGATTCGGTGACGTCCCGGCGGTCTCCGGAATCTTCTACGGGATCAAGCCAGCGGTCACCGCAATCGTTCTGCATGCCGCGTACCGCATCGGGTCGCGGGTGTTGAAGAATCCATGGCTGTGGTCCATCGCCGCGGGCGCATTCGTCGGAATATTCGCGTTGTCCCTGCCGTTCCCACTGATCGTCGCCGGCGCCGCACTCCTGGGATACGTCGGAGGCAAACTCGCCCCCGGTAGCTTCAGCACAAGCGGTGGAGGACATGGCAGCAGCAAGAACGTGCAGCAACGTCCCGCGCTCATCGACGACGCGACACCGATTCCGGAGCATGCCCGCTTCGGCTGGTGGCGGTTTTGCAAGGTGCTGTTGAGTGGCTTGGCGCTTTGGACGATTCCGGTGGCCGTCTTGACAGCGATACTGGGTTGGAGCCACACGTACACACAGATGGCATGGTTCTTCACGAAGGCAGCGCTGCTGACGTTCGGTGGAGCCTATGCAGTGCTGCCCTACGTGTATCAAGGCGCGGTGGAGCGCTACGGCTGGCTGACACCGACGCAGATGATCGACGGCCTTGCTCTTGGCGAGACGACGCCGGGACCACTGATCATGATCGTGGCATTCGTAGGCTTCCTGGGTGGGTACGCCAATCCAGTGTTCGGCCACGATTTCGCCTTGGCGTCCGGCGCGCTCGCCGCCACGCTGGTGACATGGTTCACATTCCTGCCGTCCTTCATTTTCGTCCTGCTTGGCGGACCTCTGGTCGAATCCACGCATGGGAATCTGCGGTTGACCGCCCCTCTCACCGCGATCACGGCGGCCGTGGTCGGCGTGGTAGTCAACCTAGCGCTGTTCTTCGGGTACCACGTGCTCTGGCCGCAAGGCCTTGATCACGCATTCGATCCGCTGGCGTTGTCCATCTTGATCGCATCTACGCTGGCGCTGTTCTACTGGAAGCAGAACGTTCTTCGCGTGATCGGCGCTGCCGGCTTGATGGGGCTCTTGGTCGAGTTTCTCGTGCCTTGAGACCTTGTTGTAGGAGGCCCTGAGGCCCTTAAAATTTTGCTCAGAAACTGTTGCTTGGTGGGATATCCTGCAATCATTAGAGAAAGCGATGATGCAACTGTTGCTAACATGACTAATGACAACCTCGCGTTCGATGCGATGGGGAGTTTCGAGTGAGGAATTTCCGCTTTGTTGCGGAAATCACCTTGCGTGCGGCAATTGTCGCGAGCTTGCTGCTGTCGCAGGCGATGGCCGCCGGAAACGAGCGATCCAAATCCCGCGGCACCAAGGATGCGATTTCCCCGCCTGCGGTTCCAGATGCGGACCCAAAGGACGATGTGCCTGCGCACATCGATCTTCGGCAAGCATACAGCGAAGCGATCATGCGGAAGATTCGATCCTCATGGACAAGGCCAGCGCATGTTTCAACGAAAGATGTCTGCCCGATCCGCGTGCAGCAGTTGCCAGGTGGATTGGTCATTGAAGCAACGGTGATGCCCGAGTGTCCGTATGACACTGCCGCGAGGCAATCCGCTGAAGCGGCCATCCTGCGAGCACAACCCCTGCCGTATGCCGGTTTCGAACCAGTGTTCTCGCGTGTGCTCGTATTGAGATTCCGCGCTGCGGATTGACGGGTTTCTTCCTGCGGCCATGCTCTTTTCGCGGCATTGCCATCAGGTGCGCCAGCGTCTCAGCCCCTGAGAGACCGGTCCTCGACAATACCCATCCGGCCGAAGCGCGCAGGGGCGCGCGATCCCGGACCCGGGGACCTCTCAAGGAGCACATATGGATATCCGCAGGATTCCGCGGCGCGTCGTGCGCGTTGCGGTGGGAACGCTTGCGCTTGCGATGCTGGCGATCCCGTTTTCCGCCTTCGCCGAAGGCACGCTGATCGCGGCGCCGCAGCGCGTCGACATGGTCCACGACGACGCGCGTGGACTCGTCTACATCACCCAGGGCGGCGAAGTGCTGCGCTACCACGTCGCGAGCGGCACCTTCCTCTCGCCCATCGTGCTTGGCGGCATGTTGCGCGGCATCGACATCTCGAAGGACAACGCCAGCATCGTGGTGGCCGATGACGTGTCGGACGGCGCCAATGGCTGGGTCCACCTCGTTTCGCTCGACGACCTCTCGTTGCGCAAGCCGGCCTTCGCCAAGGACAGCACCTACGAAAGCGGGACGTTCTCCGTCGCTTATGCGAGCGACGGGAAGGTGTACGCCACCACCGATTTCTGGGGCTCGGGCTGGACGCAGATGCGTCGCCTCGATCCGGAGACCGGCGCATGGTCGAATCTCGCGTCGGTGCGCCAGGCGACGATGCTGTCCGCCAGCGGCGATGGCGACACCGTGGCGTTCGCGGAGTCGAACAGCTCTGCGGGACCATGGGGCCTGATCGACATTCCGACAGGCGCCGTGGTCCGTCGCGACGGCTACACCAACGGCACGTCGCGATTCAATTTCGAGATCGCCACTGATCGCCTGGGCAGCCAGTTCGCGATTCCCACCTACGGCGGTACCTTCGTGTACGACGATGCCTACACGAGAGTCGCGACCATCGGCCAGTCCGGCGGCACCCTGCCGATCGGCGTGGCCTACCATCCGGTCGAGCGACGAGCGTACTTCCCGTGGACAGGCTCGCGACAGGTGCGGGTGTACGACATGAACACCTTCACGCAGGTGGGTGCCCATGATCTCGAGGACAACTTCGGCTGGAACGGCAATGGCGCGTTCATGCAGGGGCGCACGAAGCTGTCGAAGGACGGCTCGCTGCTGATGGTGTCGGTGACCGGCGGCGTGCGCATCGTGCAGACCTATGCGCCGCTCGCAGCGGAAGCCGTGAGCGCATCGGCGCTGGCGGGTACGCCGGTGTCGATCCCGTTGCCCGGCAGCATCGGCAACGGTGGCGCGCTGTCGTATTCGATCGCGACCGAACCAAACGAAGGCACGGTGACGGTCTCC
This sequence comes from Lysobacteraceae bacterium, assembly GCA_016789405.1. Taxonomy (GTDB): domain Bacteria; phylum Pseudomonadota; class Gammaproteobacteria; order Xanthomonadales; family Xanthomonadaceae; genus Lysobacter_I. Next base: position 8,462 of record JAEUPQ010000002.1, on the reverse strand, counting down.
GGCTCGACTGCGATCTACACTGCACGGAAAGGCTATTCCGGGGCGGATGGCTTCCGCTACCGCGTGCAGTACGGCGACGCAGTGCGCGAAGCCGACGTCACGCTGGCGGTGACGTCGCCGAATGCTGCACCTGTGGCGACGAACGACATCGCGCATGCGCGCCGCATGTCGATCCTCATCCCCGTACTGGCGAACGACAGCGACGCAGACGGCGATGCGCTCACGATCACCGACGTGACGCGACCGCAGCTGGGCGCTGCCGCGATCGAGGGCGGGAAGATCCGTTTCACGCCGCCGAGGACGTGGTCGGCGCCGATCCAGTTCGAGTACGGCATCTCCGATGGACGCGGAGGCACGGCGCGAGCGAAGGTGACGGTCTACCGCTACTGATCGTCCGGCACGGCGGAGCCCGGGACGCCGCCAGCGTTGCGCTGGCGGCGTCTTCGCGTCGTGCGTCCAGTGGCCCACGGTCGGGGGGCTGGCGTGCCCATGGTGTCGATACAATGCGGCATGCCTGCACGACTGCCAGCGCCAGCGACAGCGACAGATTCGGTCCCGGTCCGCAACCTGGTCCTCGTGCTCGGCGACCAGCTCGATCTCGAGTCTGCCGCGCTCGCCGATTTCGATCCGGAGTGCGACGTGGTCTGGATGGCCGAAGTCGCGCATGAGGCCAGTGTCGTCTGGAGCACCAGGCCGCGCATCGCCATGTTCCTGGCCGCGATGCGGCATTTCCGCGATGCACTCCGCGCCCGGGGATTCCGGGTCGAGTACCGGGCGTTCGGCAGCCACGCGCACGAGACGCTTGAAGCGGCCCTGGCCGAGGACCTCGTACGTCTTGGGCCGGAGCGCGTGGTCGCGGTGCAGCCGGGGGAGTGGCGTCTCGCGCAGTCCCTCCCGGAGGTCTGCCGCGCTGCCGGCGTATCGTGGGCGGAACGACCCGACCTGCATTTCTACGCGACGCCGGCCGAGTTCGCGGACTGGGCGCGTGGCAAGCGCGAACTCCGCCTCGAGTTCTTCTATCGCTGGCTGCGCAAGCGCGAGAACGTGTTGATGGAGGACGGCCAGCCGGTCGGCGGCCGCTGGAATTTCGACAGCGAGAACCGCGGCACTTTCGGCAAGAGCGGACCGGGTCGAATGCCGGCCCCGCGGGCCTTTCCGGTCGATGCGCTGACGAAGGCGGTCATCGAACTCGTCGATACGCAGTTCCCGGAACGACCCGGGCGGCTCGATGCCTTCGACTGGCCGGTGAGCGCCGCCGAGGCCGAGGCCGCGCTGCAGGATTTCATCGAACACCGCCTGCCGCTGTTCGGTCGATACCAGGACGCGATCTGGTCCGGCGAACCCTGGCTCTACCATTCGCGGCTGTCGGCCGCGATGAACCTCAAACTGCTGTCTCCGCGTCGCGTCGTCGATGCCGCGGTCGAAGCCTGGCGCCGGGGCAGGGCACCGATCGAGGCCGTGGAAGGCTTCGTCAGGCAGATCCTGGGATGGCGAGAGTACGTGCGCGGCGTGTACTGGCTTCGCATGCCCGCGTTCCTCGACGACAACGCGCTGCAGGCCGACGAACCGCTGCCGTCGCTGTACTGGACGGGCGAGACGCGCATGGCCTGCATGCGCGATGCATTGCGGCAGACGCTCGATCTCGGCTACGCGCACCACATCCAGCGCCTCATGGTCACCGGCCTGTTCGCAATGCTGGTCGGCGTGCGGCCGCGGGAGATCCATGCCTGGTACCTCGCCGTGTACGTCGATGCGGTGGAATGGGTGGAATTGCCGAACGTGCTCGGGATGAGCCAGTACGCCGATGGCGGACGCATGGTCTCGAAGCCGTACGCAGCGTCGGGCAAGTACATCCAGCGCATGTCGAACCACTGCGCAGGCTGTCCGTTCGATCCGGCGGAAGCGCTGGGCCCGAAGGCCTGTCCGTTCACGACCCTGTACTGGGATTTCCTTGCACGACACGCCGCGCGCTTCCGCGATCACCCGCGCGCGGGCATGCAGTGGCGCAACCTCGACCGTATCCCGGCCGATCGGCTGCAGGCGATCCGCGCGCGGGCCGCGGCGCTGCGCGAAGCCCTGGCGAAGCCTGCAACCATTCCGGCGGCGGACTCGTAGCCAAGCGCATGAACACACTCCCTTCGACTTGCCTCATCACCGGCGCCTCTGGCGGCGTCGCCACCGCACTCGCGGCTCACCTGCGCTCCGAAGGCTGGCGGCTGGCCCTCGCCGGACGCGACCGCGGACGCCTCGATCCCGAGGGCGACGAGATCGCCATCGAGGCCGACGTCTCCACCGAAGCCGGTGCGCAGGCGGCGCTGAATGCCGCCACCGACGCCTTCGGCGAGCCGCCCGGGGCAGTGGTGAACTGTGCCGGCGCCGTGCTGATCGCGCCGATCGGCCGCACGAGCGAACAGCAATACCGCGACTGCCTCTCGGCCAACCTCGATACCGCCTTCTTCGTCTCGCGCGCCTACGTCACGGCGCTGCAGGCACGCAAGCGCGGCGGTGCGCTCGTGCTCTTCAGTTCGGTCGCGGCGTCCGTCGGCGTCGCCAACCACGCCGCCATCGCTGTCGCCAAGGGCGGCATCGAAGCACTGGCGCGTTCGCTGGCCGCGGATTTCTCCAGCCTGGGCCTGCGCACGAACGTGATCGCGCCTGGTCTGATGGAGACGCCCGCGACTGCGAAATTCGTATCCAGCGATCTGGCGCGTCGCGCGGTTTCGGCGCAGTATCCCCTCGGGCGGCATGGAGCTGCCGACGATGCCGCGGCGCTCGCGGCCTTCCTGATATCGCCCCGCGCCGCATGGATCAGTGGCCAGGTGATCGCCGTGGATGGCGGTTTCCTCGCGGTGCGCCCCACGGTCAAGGTCAATTGATGCCAAACGCGATCGTCTGGTTCCGCAACGACCTTCGTCTTGCCGACAACCCCGCGTTCCAGGCCGCGCTGGATGCGGGTCTCACGCCTATTCCGGTCTACATCCATGCGCCGGAAGAAGAGGGCGCATGGGCGCCGGGCGCCGCTGCAGAGGCCTGGCGTCACCATTCGCTTGCAGAGCTGGACGCTTCGCTGAAGCGCCGGGGCTCGAGGCTTCGCATCTTCCATTCGCCCAGCCTGCAGACCCTGCAATCGCTCGCCGCCGCCTGCGATGCCAGCGCCGTCTTCTGGAATCGGCGCTACGAGCCGGCGATCGAGAAGCGCGACACCCGGATCAAGTCCACGCTGCGCGACCAGGGCCTGCATGCGGAGAGCTTCAACGGGGCGCTGCTGATCGAGCCGTGGAAGCTCGCGACGAAACAGGGCGGTCCCTACCGCGTGTTCACGCCATTCTGGCGAACGGCGCGGGCAGCGCTGCGATTGCCGACGTTGTTCGAACCGCCCGGATCGCTGCCGTCGACCGATGAAGGGCCACACGGGCTTCCGCTCGACGCCCTGGGGCTGTTGTCGAAGCTGGGTTGGGATGCAGGCTTCTGGGAGCACTGGCAGCCGGGCGAGGGCGGTGCACGGCAAGCACTCGAAGCCTTCGTCGACGGCGCTTTGCACGCGTATGCGCGCGGCCGCGACCTGCCTGACCAGATCGGTACGTCGCGACTGTCGCCACACCTGCATTTCGGCGAGATCGCGCCCTGGCGCATCGCCACGGTGCTGCTGTCGCTTCGCCAGCCGAAGCTGGAGGGCGAGGTCGACGGCTACATCCGCCAGTTGTACTGGCGCGAATTCGCGCACCACCTCCTGCATCACTTTCCGCACACGCCGGAGCAGAACCTCAACCCGCGCTTCGCCGATTTCGACTGGGCGAGGGTGGATGAACGCATGCGCGACGCCTGGCGTCATGGGCGCACCGGCGTGCCGATCGTCGACGCCGGCATGCGCGAGCTGTGGCACACCGGCTGGATGCACAACCGTGTGCGCATGATCGTCGGCAGCTATCTGTGCAAGCACATGCGCTATCACTGGCGCGAAGGCGCTCGGTGGTTCTGGGACACCCTGGTCGATGCCGACCTGGCCAACAACACGCTGGGGTGGCAGTGGATCGCCGGCACGGGCGCCGATGCCGCGCCTTATTTCCGGGTCTTCAATCCGGTGACCCAGGCCGAGAAGTTCGATCCCGACGGACGCTACATCTCGCGCTGGCTGCCCGAACTGGACGCCTTGCCCTTGCCGCAACGCTTTTCGCCCTGGACCGATCCGACCCTGCTCGCACGCCGCGCACCGGACTACCCGCGTCGACCCATCGTCGATCTTGCCGCCGGTCGCGAGGCCGCGCTCGTCGCCTATCGCAAGACGGGTGCCGGCGAAGATTGAGCGAGGATGCGTTCGTCCCGGGTGTCGCGTTGACCTTGCCCGGTCCGCGTGATTCACTCCGGGACACACACCGGGAGGGAATCATGGCCGAGGGCAATGCGTCTGGAGGCAACGGGTCGAAGGCCGCATCGAAGCGTCCGCGCCGCGACTCGATGTCGCGCGTCGACACCGCATGGCTGCGGATGGAGCGGCCGACCAACCCGATGATGATCACGGGCGTGCTGATGTTCGACGAGGCCATCACGCTGCCGAAGCTGCGCAAGGTCATCGAGAAGCGCTTCCTCGAGTACACGCGTTTCCGCCAGAAGCCGGTCGAGACGCCCTCCGGCATGGCCTGGCAGGACGACGACGATTTCGACCTCGACTGGCATGTGCGCCTGTCCGCGCTGCCCGGACGTGCCGACCAGAAGACGCTCGAACGATTCGCCGGCAGCCTGGCATCGAGCCCGCTCGACAAGACCAAGCCGCTCTGGCAATTCCACCTGGTCGAGAAATATCACGGTGGTTCGGCGCTCGTCGCGCGCATCCACCACAGCTATGCCGACGGTATCGCGCTGGTCCAGGTCCTGCTGTCGCTGACCGATACCGAACGCGATCCCGCCAAGGGGGCCGATCTCGGCAAGGCCTGGCTGAAACAGGACGGCGCCCAAGTGGCGCGTCGCGTCGGTGCGATGGAGCGCTACGCCAAGCTGGGTGCGAAGGCGCTGGGCAAGGGCATGGACATGATGCAGGACCCGACGCTGGCCGGCGTGCTGGCGAAGGAGGGTGGCGAGATCGCGCGCGAACTGGTGCAGGCGCTGGCGCTGCCGGACGATCCGCCGTCGCTGTTGCGCGGAAAGCTCGGCGTGAGCAAGCGCGTCGCCTGGGCGCCACCGCTGGATCTCGAGGAAGTGAAAGCGGTCGGTCGTGCCTGCGGCTGCACCGTCAACGATGTGCTGATGGCCACGGCGGCCGGCGCGCTGCGCGACTACATGATCGAGCGCGGCGAACATGTCGACGGCCTGACCCTGCGCGCGACCGTCCCGGTCAACCTGCGTCCGCTTGAGCACGCACGCAAGCTCGGCAACCATTTCGGCCTCGTGTTCCTGGAACTGCCGGTCGGGATCGGCAACCCGATCCGCCGCCTGGAGCATGTCGCCGAGTGCATGAACCAGCTCAAGAATTCGCGGCAGGCCATCGTCGCCTACGGCCTGCTCGCTGCACTCGGCATGGCGCCGTCGTCGGTGCAGGAACTCGCGCTCGATCTGTTCAGTCGGAAGGCCACCGCCGTCGCGACCAACGTCCCGGGCCCGCAGCAGCCGCTGTATCTCGCAGGCTCCAAGATCCGCGAAATGATGTTCTGGGTGCCGCAGACCGGTTCGATCGGGCTCGGTCTGTCGATCCTCAGCTACAACGGCAAGGTGCACTTTGGACTGATCGCGGATGCCAAGCTCATCCCGGACCCGCGTGCCGTGATCAACCGCTTCCATGTCGAGTTCGAGAAGCTGCTGTATCTGGCGCTGATGAGCAACTGGGAGCAGGAGCTGAACTCGGTCGCTGCGGAAGCGTTGATGAGTTGATCCGCCAGGCGTCGGCTCAGGCTGCGTCGGACATTGTGCCTAACGCCTGGGTCAGGCCGGACAGCTGCGCGGCACGGTGTCATACCAAGCCGAGCCGCGAAGCGGTCTCGGTGTGAACCAGTTGTTAGAACGCAGCGCGACGAAATTTGGCCCAATGTTTCTTCAATAGCGCGGGAGTGTAAGTTCGAATTTTACCGACTTGGAACCACGGCCCCCGCGCACTGTAGGCATCACTCAAGTGGCCGATTTTACAGTCAACGACTTCCGGCTGGCGTTGTAGCCAACTCTGAACATGGTGCCTATCAGCGTCAGTTGCCGAGACATTTCCTTCAGGGCAGGCGTATCCCTCCGCAAGGCCGCCGTAGATCAGCGATTGACCTTCGATGGCCTCCTGAATGAAGCGAGTCCAAAAGTCGTTGCTTTGTTCCATTGTCAGTGAGTCTAGCAATGAGACGGCAACAGAGAAGCCCGTGACTTGGAACTCATCGACCATGAGCTTCTTGCGAAGCCTTCTTTTCCGGGCTCGTGACTCTTCAATCATGCGTTCTGACGCCTGAGTTAAGCCGACCCGCGAAGCGGCGTCGGCTTGAATGAATTGTTGGGCCCGCGCACCGGCTGGCCTACGTCCCGAACGCATTGAACGCCAAGAACACTCCGGCGTACAAGGAGGCGGTCGCTGCGGCAATAGCGAACAAATGCCGACGATACGCATGAGACCCAAGCCAAGGCAACCTAGCGGAAGCCTTGGAGTAACCGACGACCGCTAGAACGGTAGAGGCGCCAAGCCAAATGGCCATGACCAGCATGTAAGGCAGTGGAATGCCAAAGAACTTTGAACCATATCCGCCATAGAGGAAGGCGACGTGAGCTGCTGCAACCAGAAACAGGGTGGCGATTGGCTTCATTCGGGGCCTAACACCTGAGTTAAGCCGCGCCGCGAAACGGCGTCGGCTTGAATGAATTGTCAGGCTCGCCCAGGGCGAGCCGCGAAGTAGGCAATTGTTTGGTGAATCAGCCACGGGAGAAAGCCAAAGAAGACCGTGCTAATGACGACAGTGCCGGCAAAGGCTATCAGCGTATAGCTCAGGAATGTCGGGTCAAACCGAACTAAAAATGCGGGGCCATGATCGTCGTTGCTGGCATCAAACACAGAAAAGAGAAGCAGCGGAGCCGCCGGAAGAGCGCCGAGGATGGCCCCGACGACAGATGTGCTGATCAGTGCTTGTTTGAGTTGCGATGCCATTGGGTGCGGTCCTAACGCCAGAATTAGGCCGCGCCGCGAAGCGGCGTCGGCTTGAATGAATTGTTAGGCGACATTAGCCGGAAGCCGCACCAAAGAGACATGACTAAGGCAAAGATGTCGACGCCAAGTTCGGATTCGCCGAGCCAGCCGCGTTCCGACCAGCCAAGTGATAGTTGTCCATTGAACGCAAGATTGGCGGACCATGTGAGGGAATAGGTGAGCAGATGAATTGGCTGCACTAGTAGAACCCCAAAGTCAGATAGCCCGCCCAGCGACGTTGCTTTAGCCATCCGATAGCCGCCGTGACTCCAACTGCCGCCAGTACAAAGTTTGAGACATGGAACTCTGTTGCGAAGCCGAGTCTAGAAACGACAACAGCATTCCAGATAATCCCGAGCACGCAATGAGCCATAGTGATGCTGGCTACTAGCTTGTCCTGCCATGTCGTTGCCCGGGACTTGGCTTCAGTGGTCTTGCTCACTGGGGCGGCGTAAACGTTGGTGCTCATAGTGGTGTCCGTTTGTCGCCTAACGCCTGAATTAAGCCGACCCGCGAAGCGGGCTCGGCTTGAACGAATTGTTAGCGCTCACTTTGGTGGGCCTTGCCACCAACTCAGTTCTCGCACCTTGCTACTACCAACAATTTGCGAGATCTGCTTTGCAAACTGATCCATTCGATCTAGATCATCAACATTGATCGTTCCTTCATCTTTTCTTTGCAGGTAGACGACCCTTGGCTCGTTCGACCTGCGGTCTATGGCAACGGCCTTGATGGAGGAAACAGGGACCTCGTACATGCCGCCAGACTCAATGAAGCGAAGCGTATCCGCTGACACCTCAATTGCCATTTGCGGCAATTTTTCTGCGGAACGACGGCTCGCTTTGAGGTTCTTGTAGAACATGTACGCAAAGGCGAGCGCTGCGATCAGGACGCCGAGCGCAGGATGCATTGATTTGGCGAATCCCCAAGGGCCGATCATCAGCCCAATAACCATGGCAAATGCGAGCGGTCCAGCGATCGAAGGTTTGGACTTCTTGCGAATGTACGAATCGCTAAGACGGTAGGTTGTTGGTTGCATTGAGCGCTAACGCCTGAATTAAGCCGAGCCGCAAAGCGGCTTCGGTTTGAAAGAATTGTTAGGCAGCATGCTCGGGCTCCCAACGGCGATAAGCAATATGGGCGAGTGGGGACAGCTTGCCTGGTTGCGCGACGGAGGCATGTTGCTCGTCGAGTTGCCAAGGGGATGGGAAGTCAGCGATCACTTCTGTTGCCACGCAAGACCCACTTTCTCGTACCTGTTCGGACGGTTCTCCGTCGTACTCAAAGCGTAGCCGCACGATCTTCCGTCCTGGATCAG
>JAEUPQ010000001.1 GCA_016789405.1 Lysobacteraceae bacterium | reverse complement strand
CTGATCCAGGACGGAAGATCGTGCGGCTACGCTTTGAGTACGACGGAGAACCGTCCGAACAGGTACGAGAAAGTGGGTCTTGCGTGGCAACAGAAGTGATCGCTGACTTCCCATCCCCTTGGCAACTCGACGAGCAACATGTCTCCGTCGCGCAACCTGGCAAGCTGTCCCCACTCGCCCATATTGCTTATCGCCGCTGGGAGCCCGAGCATGCTGCCTAACAATTCATTCAAACCGAAGCCGCTTTGCGGCTCGGCTTAATTCAAGCGTTAGGCCGCATGAAAGACCGCAACGATCTGCCTCAACATGCTGATCTCATTGCCAGAGTGCTATGCCTGGTCATTTCCGCAGCTTGGGCGGTTGGCGCCACATCCGCTCATGCTGCCGGTCCAGCCTCGGCTATTTGGTTCTGGCTGCTTTCTGGTGCGTCGGCCGTCTTTTTAGCCGTTGGATTCTTTGGCCCACGCAGTCTGCGAGTTGCTTTGGTAGGCTGGTTCCCATGGTAAGGCCGCAACTTCTTGTCACTTCTGGCTTAAGCAGTGCGGCTCCGGACGCACGGCTGCGGCCTAACAATTCGTCCAAGCCGACGCCGCTTCGCGGCGCGGCTTAATTCAGGCGTTAGGTATCACAACGAGCATGCCGAGTATTCCAGTACCGTTAGCAACGCTCCTTGCCGCACTCCTTGGCGGCTTGCTGCTTCTTTACGTACATCGCAAGAACGCTCGTCGCGCTGCTGCGGCCAAATTCCGTTCCTCTCTGCTGGGCGCTGTGACCGGCCTTTATCCAGTTCCTTCCAACTGGCCCAGCAACATCGACTCGCATCTACGGCAGGTCTTCCCAACACTTCAACAGGCGGTTGCGGAGTTTCGACCCTATGTCTTTTGGCATTCTCGGCGTTCTTACGACCGCGCATGGTTTGTCTACCGTTTGGGGCGCGACGGTAGAGAGATCGACAAGCAGCTGTACCATCAGTACATGGGTTTTACCTCACCGGGCGAGCCGGTCATTGACCTCAAGGAGACCTTTCGGGCCAATGTGGCAGCCTTGCTCGCATTCGCGGTTGAGACCTAACAATTCATTCAAGCCGACGCTGCTTCGCGGCGCGGTTTAATTCAGGTGTTAGGCCTCGTCAGATGATCTCTCAGTACTCCACTGTGGTCGTTACGGAGATTCGGCATCCGCCGACGTTCTACGACCCATTCAAGGTCAATAAAGCGCAGCCTCAGGTTGGGGACCAAGGTGCTGTCGTAGATGTACTTCGGGGATTCGGTCAGCCGGACCGATACGTTGTTGAATGCGTCAGTGCGTCCGGCGAGACAATTTGGCTTAGCGATTTCTCGGTAGATGAACTGGCCTTGGCACCGCCCGAGGCCTAACAATTCATTCAAGCCGACGCCGCTTCGCGGCGCGGCTTAACTCAGGTGTTAGCGCCAATGAAAACACTCGCGTCAGTAGTGATGTTCTTCTTGTGCTCTGCATCACAAGCATCGGACTTCCGCTTCTGCGAAATGGAAGGGACGGTGCAGGCTTCTGCCCCATACCCGGGCAAGAAGGCTCGCGTCTTCGACCTCGAGGTGGCGGTCGCTACCGCGCGCGTGGACAAAAGTGCCGAGATTGACGGTTGCACGGACTGCAGCGAGTTCATCGGCGAAGTTGTCGAGATTCGGCTACAGATCCCAAGGCGATTCGCCCCACCCGCCGCAGGAGACAAAATCACGTTTAAGTACTCACAAATTGACGGGTTTGATGCGGGCGGAAACTTTGCTGGCACTTCAATCAATGCATCGTTGACCGACTATCAGCGTCCTAGTACACCGCCTGGGCGCTAACATTTCATTCAAGTCGACGCCTTCGGTGCGGCTTAATTCAGGCGTTAGGCCCCAGGACTGTGTTCCCAATGACTGACGAAACATCCACCAAGGCGGCAATTCGTCGACGCATGTTCTTCGCAGCTGAGGAGCGCGGCGAGTCAGGCCTCAAGTTCGGGTTCCAGTGGTGCCCCACTTGCCAAGGTCGCGGCGAGCTTTGCGTTGAGCGCAACGCCGGCGGATCACGCGTGGCCGCCTTCGAGGAGTGCCCTAGCTGTGCGGGTGAGCGAGTTGTTGCGGTTCACGGCCTCCTACCTGACACTGGGGCCTAACAATTCATTCAAGCCGAAGCCGCTTCGTGGGTCGTTCAAGCCGAAGCCGCTTCGCGGGTCTGCTTAACTAAGCGTTAGCCGTCAGAAGATCAAGAGCCCATGTTCAAGGACTACGCACTATTCAATCTTGCTGAAGCAAAGGAGGCTATTGAGCAATTGATGGCTGAGATGCAGGCGGATCCGGAATATGAATACGGCAATTATGTCGTAGACATGCAGCACATCTATTGGCACCTCAATAGCGCCTGGAATGGCCGCGATTTTGATTCCTCTCAGAGCAAGCTCACGGACGAGTTGTATGACGCCTTCATACGGTTCCCGTCGGACCTTGAGTTGTGAGGCACTGACGGCTGACAATTCTTCAAGCCGAACCCGCTTCGGGTCCCGGCTTGGTTCGGGTGTCGGGCGGCTGGAGCAAGTGGTGAAAATATTCAAGCAGGCAATGAGGATCGTTGGCTGGCTGTGGCTCCTTCTTGCCATCGTTTGTCTTGCCCATGCTGCGCTCATGATTTGCTCGGACCTTCGGCAGCCCGAGTCTGGTGATCCTTCGGGGGCTGGCTTTGTTCTCGGCGCCGTGTCCGCGCTCGTTTTTTCGCTCTTGGCGCTCTGTGGCATCGCACTGGTGCGAGGGTGGGGCGAAACTGCCTGGTGGCTGTTGTTTCCTGCAGGTTTGATTGCATGGTTTGCCAGGAGCTACGTCTTGTCGATGTCATAGGTGGCTTTGCCGCCTGGCAATCCATTCAAGCCGACCACCGTTTCTGGTGGCGGCCTGACGCAAGCGTGGTGCGCTATCCAGTCGGCCTGGACAGGCATGATGGGCAAGCGGTTTCCCGGCATCGGGGGCACATCGGTACGGTGGGCGATGCTGCCCGGAGGTTCTTTGCCCAGGGGTATCGGATCCCGCTACCCCCGAGCCACGACCACTGAACCGTCGGATCGCGGCTTGCAAAAGCCGGGGGCATCGCCGACGCTCCGGGCATGTCCGCCATGTGCGGCCGGGGATTTGCCGTACGAGGACGGCTCGATATGGACGATGGCATCGTCGGTTTGTTGATGCTGGTGGGGCTGGCGGTACTGGCCGTCCCGCTCCTGCTTGTGATGGCGCTGGTCAAGATCGGCAACGCGAAGTTGCGGATCGAGACCCTGGAGCGCGACGTCACGCACCTGGAAAACCGGCTGGCTGCCGTCGAGCAGGCGCGCGTTGACGCTGGCGTCGAGGCATTGGCCGCGAGCGTGGCCGCCAGGGCCGCTGCCGCGCGACCTGCCGCGGTGACGGCACCGGATCCGGCGCCGCCTGCGGCTGTCGCACCGTCGACACCGATCCCCACGCCGACGCCGACGACGGCGGAATCCGAGCCCGAGCGCCCGATCACCGGTCGCGCACGTTTCGACGTGCCGGACGCGCCGCCAATGGCCGCCGCGAAACCGGGCCCGGCCACGCCACCGCCCATGCCGCCCCGTGCCGATGCATTGCCGCCGGCTGCGCCGCGTCCTCGCCCCGTTCGCGACACGCCCGATCCGGTGTCGATCCTCTTCGGCAAGGTCAAGGCCTGGTTCACCGAGGGCAACCTGCCGGTGAAGATCGGCATGCTGGTGCTGCTGGCCGGCGTCGCCTCGCTGCTGAAGTACGCCAGCGACCAGGGCTGGGTCAGCGTGCCGATGGAACTGCGCCTGGGCGGCATCGCCGCTGCGGCGATCGCGGGCCTGGTGTTCGCTTGGCGACAGCGCGACACGCGGCGCTCGTTCGCGCTGTCGCTGCAGGGTGGGGCGATCGGCGTGCTCATGCTGGTCACGTTCGCGGCGTTCAAGCTCTACGGCTTCATCGAGGCCGGGCCCGCATTCGCGATCACCATCCTGCTGGTGGCAGGCCTGGGCGTGCTGGCGGTGCTGCAGAACGCACTGGCGCTGGCGGTGTTCGGATTGCTCGCCGGCTTCCTCGCGCCGATCTGGCTGTCCACCGGCAGCGGCAACCATGTCGCGCTGTTCTCCTATTACGCCGTGCTCAACCTCGGCATCTTCGGCATCGCCTGGCATCGCTCGTGGCGCCTGCTCAACCTGCTCGGCTTCGTCTTCACCTTCGGCATCGGCACGATCTGGGGCGTGCTCGATTACCAGCCGGCGAAGTTCGCCAGCACCGAGCCCTTCCTGGTGCTGTTCTTTGCGCTGTACCTGCTCATTCCGATCCTGCACGCGCGCCGCGACGACGGTGGCGACGCGACGCAGCGGCTGGTCGACGGCACGCTGGTATTCGGTACGCCGCTGGTGACCTTCGCGCTGCAGGCCGGCCTGCTGCATGGCGATGCCTTTGCGGACAGCCGCATGCCGCTGGCGTTCTCCGCATTGGGCATGGCGGCGATCTATGCGGCGCTGGCCGGATTGCTGCGCAACCGCGATCGCTACGACGGGCTGGTGATGGTGTACGCGGTGCTCGCGGTCGGCTTCGCCACGCTGGCGGTGCCGCTGGCGCTGTCGGCGCATGCGACGGCCAGCGTGTTCGCGCTGGAAGGCGCGGGCCTGGTCTGGCTGGGCCTGCGCCAGCAGCAGCGCCTGCCGCAGTTCGCCGGTCTGCTGCTGCAGTTCGGGGCGGCGGTGGCCTTCGTCGCGGGCATCGGCGGTCCTTCGAGCGGTTTCGAGGCCGTGGCCGAGATCGCGCGCACGCCGATCGCCAATGCGCAGTGCATGAGCGCGCTGCTGATCGCGATCGCCGGTTTCGTCACCGCCCTGTCCTATCGCGGGACGATGGGCGGTGCGCCCGCCATCGTGGCCACGCTGTGGACGACCTGGTGGTGGGGCGTGGCGGGCTTCGGCGAGATCGATGCCTTCGTGCCGCACGGCCATCGCCTCGATGTCGCCTTCGGCTTCGTCGTGTTCACGGGCTGGCTGGCCGCCGAGGGGCGTCGCCGCTTCGCCGACCTGCATGCGCTGGGCGGCATCGCCGCCGTCGCGCTGGCGCTGGGCGTTCCCTTTGCGCTGGCCCAGGCGGGCGAGCACGATCATCCGCTGGGCGAGTGGGGCGCGGCGACGTGGGTGATGTTCGCCGCCCTGGGCTTCCGCGCGCTGATGTGCCTGCGCGAAGCCGGCACGCTGGTGCGTGGCCTCGCACATGCGGGCTGGTGGTGGTCCTGGGTGACGATGATCGCGATGACCGCATTCCATCTGGTCTATCGCAATGAAGGTGCCGACATGGGCGACGGCTGGCGCATCGTCGCGCTGGGCCTCCCGGTGCTGCTGTTCGCGATGCTGTTGCGCCTGCGTCCTGCGCTGCTGGCGCCGCCGTTGTCCGATGGATTCGACGACTACCGCGGCCTGCTGGGCGCCTCCGCCGCGCTCGTGCTGGGTCTGCTGTGGGCGGTGTCGCTGTTCTTCCCGGGCGAAAGCGCGCCGCTGCCGTGGCTGCCGCTGCTCAATCCCCTGGAACTGTGGCAGGTGGCCTCGCTCACGCTGCTGGCCCACTGGGCGTGGCATGGTGATCGCGCCGGCTCGTGGCGCGTGCCGGCGTTCTCGCTGCTCGCCTTCGCGTGGATCACCTTCGCGACGTTGCGCGCGACCCACCAGTTCGGCGACATCGCGTGGTCGCCGTCGATGTTCGAACACAACGAAGTGCAGACTGCGCTGACCGTGGTCTGGAGCGTGCTGGGCGTGCTTGGCTGGATCTTCGGCTCGCGTCGCGGCGATCGTTTGCTGTGGGCAGCAGGCGCGGTGCTGATGGGCGTGGTGCTGCTGAAACTGGTCCTGATCGATCGCCAGCATCTGGGCACGCTGTTCGGAATCGTGTCCTTCCTCGCATACGGCCTGCTCTGCACTGCGGTAGGGTACTTCGCGCCGGCGCCTCCACGGAGGTCGGCATCCCCGGAGATCAAGGCATGAATCGAATCCGCAGCGCCGTCATCGGCGGCGTCCTGGCCATGGCGTGTGCCCTCGGCGTCGCACCCCTTGCATCCGCAGGCCAGCCCGGCGATTACGCCTATCGCTGGCCGCTGAAGGCCGAGGGCGACAGCGCCGCCTGGCAGTTCGAGCTGACGCCCGAGGTCTATGCCGTGCTGGCCGACGCCGGGTTGCGGGATTTCGAGGTCTTCAACGCCGAGGGCAAGCCGGTGCCGGTGGCCCGGCTGACCGTCGATCCCGCCGCGACGCCCGGCGTGGCGCAGGTCTCGCTGCCTGCCTATGCCTTGCCGCGAAAGGCCGACGCGGTGTCCACGGCGGACGACCTCTCGCTGCGCATCGAGCGCGATGTCGACGGCCGCCTGCGCGTGCTTCAGGCGGAGATCGCGGCCGATCCGGGGCAACTCGCGATCGACTACGTGATCGATGCCGACATGCGCCGCGATCCGCAGCGTCCGTCGAGCGTGGATCGGCTCGACCTGTCCTGGCCGGAACGCGGCGACGTGCGCGCGCGCTTCGTGCTGGAGGGCAGCGAGGACCTGACGTACTGGCAGACGGTGGTGCCGGAAGTCGCGGTGGTTTCGCTGCGACGCGGCGATGCGGTGCTGCAGCGTCGCGACATCGAATTCCCGTCGAGTTCGCTGCGCTACCTGCGCCTGCGCCAGCTCGATGGCACCCCGGTGCAGGGGCTGCAGGTCACTGCGCGGCGCACGCGTGCGGGCGCGATCGCGCCGGCCTGGCGGCGCGAGACCGCGATGTTCGTGGATGCCGCGCCGGACCAGTTCGGTACCGGCCACGTCTATCGCTATCGCCTCCCGGCGAAGCTGCCGGTGGGCCGCGTGGGCATCACCCTCGGCGCCGACAATGCCACCGCGCGCGTATTGGTGGATGCGCAGCGCGGCACCGCCACGGAAAAGCCGGGCGATCCGCGCGGCTGGGTGCCCGTCGGCGAAGCGCTGCTGTTCCGCCTGCGCCAGGAAGGCGTGCGGATCGA
Organism: Lysobacteraceae bacterium; assembly: GCA_016789405.1. Taxonomy (GTDB): domain Bacteria; phylum Pseudomonadota; class Gammaproteobacteria; order Xanthomonadales; family Xanthomonadaceae; genus Lysobacter_I. Next base: position 590 of record JAEUPQ010000001.1, on the reverse strand, counting down.
CAACGAAGCGATGGTCCTCAGCGCGACCCACGCCGCGCGCGAGTGGCGCCTGCGCAGCCCGGTGGCGCTGTCGCCGGCCCCGTCGCTGGAGGTGTCCTACCTGCCGGACCGTTTCGTCTTCCTGGCCCAGGGGGCGGGGCCGTACACGCTCGCGGCCGGCAGCGTGGTCGCGCGTCGCGATGACCTGCCGGTGGAACAGGCGCTCGCGCCGCTGCGCCAGCAGCTCGGTTCGCGCTGGTCGCCGCCCGCTGCGACCCTGGGTGCGCGGACCGAGGTGTCAGGTACCGCCGCCTACCAGGTGCCCGAGCCGCCGATCGACTGGCGGCGCTGGCTGCTGTGGGCGCTGCTGGTGGGCGGCGCCGCCGCGGTCGGCGGGTTCGCCCTGGTGCTGATGCGGCAGCGAGCCCGTGGCGACGACCACGCAGCAGATGCTTCCGAAACCATCCGTGCCGCCGCCGAGCCCCGGCCCGTGGCGCGGTTTGATGCCGGCCCGCCGGAACAGGGACAATACGCGCCCCCTGACAGCGCGCCTGTTCCTCCGGAGCCCCGAATGCCCATCGTCCGCATGACCGATCTCGACCTCGCCGGCA
>JAEUPQ010000034.1 GCA_016789405.1 Lysobacteraceae bacterium | reverse complement strand
GAAGCCCACCACCAGCGGGTCGTGGTCGGAGCTGCGCCAGGGGCCACGCTGGCCGGGCGCCTCCTGGTAGCCGCGGCTGTCGGGCTCGTCGGCATTGCTGTGCCATTCCGCCGCGTCGACCAGGCGTGCGGCCAGCGACGGGCTGAGCAGGGCATGGTCCAGGCGGCCGGTCTGGTTGTCGTAGACGTAGCTGTAGGGCGTCTCGCCGCGGTGGCCCGCGAAGGCATCGCGCCAGCCGGCATCGACCAGCAGGCGGACCGGGTCTTCCATCCGGTAGGCGTTCAGATCGCCGACGATCATCCGCAGGTCGCTGCCTGATCGCGTCGGATCGGTGCGCAGCCAGGTGTCCAGGCGCCGCGAGGATTCGGTGCGCGCGGCATTCCAGCAGCCCTGTCCGTCCTTCTGGTCGGCGTCGGTGCCGCTGGCTTCGCCGCAGCCCTTCGACTTGAAGTGATTGGCCACCACCGTGAACACCGGGCCCTTCCCGGCGCGGAAGCTCTGCGCCAGCGGCGGCCGGCTGTGCGTGCCGAACAGGTCGTCCTCCAGCGTGGCCGGCGCGCCGACCGGGGTCACCCGCGACGCGCGGTAGAGCATGCCGACCCGGATCTGGTCGCTGCCCGGGCCTTTGCCGGCGTCGACGAATCGCCAGTCGCTGCCATCGTCGTTCAGCGTCTTCACCAGCAGCGCGATCGCCGATTCCGGGCCGAAGCCGTCGTTCTCGACCTCCATCAGCGCGGCGATGTCAGGGGCGAGGCCGCGGATCGTCGCAACCAGCCGCGTGAGCTGGGCGTCCAGTTCGACCGGCGTGCGCGCGCCGCGCGGCGTCGGGAAACCGCCGCCGGCACCGTCGCCATTGAAGAAGTTCTCCAGGTTGAGCCCGGCGATGCGCACGTCGCCGCCGACCTTCGGCGGCGCGGGCGGCTTCGCCGCGAGGACCCTGGGTGCCGAGGTCAGCTGCAATCGGTAGCCGCCACCGCGCTGGTCGACCACGCCTTCGACCCGCGTGAGGCGGCTGCCGGTGCGCGGGGTGTCGCCGAGGTACCAGACGGATGCCGGGCGGTCTTCGTCGCTGCCATCGTCCAGGCGCAGCAGGCGACGCGCGTTGTCTGCTGCGAGCGCGCGTGCCTGGTCGCCTGGTGCGGCGGCTTCGGTCGGCGTGCGCAGGCGTTCTTCACCGAAGTGCGCGAACAGGGCGCCGTCGCGGGCCAGTCGATGGGTGCCGGCCACGTACAGCGGCGTGTCGATCCGCACGCGCATGCCTTCGTAGGGCTCCCAGTCGGCCGGTGGAGCCTTCAGGCGGACGACGGGGCCCGCCTTCACGGGCCTGCTCCTGATTCTGGCGAGCTCGACCGAGGCTGCCTGCAGCACCGTCAGCGTCCCTTTGCCGGCGTCGACTTCCGCGACCACGCCACTCAGCCGCATCGACGTGCCGACCTTGGGGCCCGGTCCGGGAAAGCCGTCCGCGTCGACGAAGATCGCGTCCGAGGTCGCAGGATCGCCATCGCCGGCGTCCTGCAGGAAGAAGCCGGAGCGGGGACCGGTGAGCATCGACGTCACCACGCCTTCGACCACGACACGTTCGCCGACATGCGGGCTGCGATCGCCGCTGCCCTGGATCGCCCCGATGGCGAGGCTTCCGCCCTGCGCGGCGGCAGCGCCCGCGACGATCAGGCCGACGGCAGCGGGAAAGAGACGGAACAGCATGCGGATCATGGCGAAATCTCCTGGCGCAGAACGGACAACGCCGCCCGGAGGCGGCGTTGCAGGGAGCGGATGCCGGCGGGGATCAGCCCTGCTCCAGCATCCAGTCGACGACGGCCTTGATCTGGTCGTCGGTCAGGGCCGGGTTGCCGCCCTTGGCGGGCATCACGCCGGCGCTGCCGGTGAAGCCTTCGATCGCGTGCTTGTACAGGGTGTCCTTGCCCTTGCTGGCGCGAGCGCCCATGCCTGCAGCGCCGAGCATCGGTGCGCCGCCGGCGCCCGACTTGTGGCAGCCCGCGCAGGGACCCTGGTTGTAGATCTCGGAGCCGTCGGTGCGGCCGCCGAAAGGCACGTTGGCCTTGAGGGCTTCCAGCGCCGCGACGTCGGCGGCGGCCTTGGCCGCCTCGCCGGTGGCGCCGGCGTAGACGTCGCCGGCCGGGGCGATGCGCGCTTCGGTACGGGCCACTTCGACCGGGTTCACATGGCCCGGCAGCCTGTGGTGGAGGTAGGCCGCGAACAGGATCAGGCCCAGCGTCAGCGCCATGAGGAAGGCGATGACCATCGAAAAGCGCTTCAGAAAGTCCAGATCGTAATTGCGCACGACTCACCCGGAAAACGACGTTGACGGAGCGGACCCGGTTTCCGGGCCGCAGAACCCGGGCAGTATAAAGGGTGTGGCGGCCCGGATTCGACCCCGGGGGACGGATCGGCGGGAGATGGCGTCGCAGCACCCGTCTTCCGGAGCGCTTCGGGCCATCGTCGGACCGTGCCATTGGACTATCGTCGTGCCGTACCGGGTCGAACTGTCCAAGCGCCAGTGCCAGCGCCGCGTGGCACACTACCGGCAATGAGCGACTCCCCCGTACTCGACCTGATCAAGCTGCGCAGGGGCTGCACCTATTGTTCGGTGCGGCAGCTGTGCCTGCCCGGCGGCATTGGCGCGGAGGAGCTGCAGCGTCTCGACGATATCGTCCAGCGCCGCAAGCCCATCGCCCGCGGCGAGCGGCTGTTCCGGCTCGGCGACCCGCTGACCGCGGTCTATGTCGCCCGCGAGGGCGCCTTCAAGTCGGTCAGCATCAGCGAGGACGGCGAGGAGCAGGTGCTCGGCTTCCATCTGGCCGGCGAGCTGATCGGCCTGGATGCCCTGGGCAGCGGCCAGCACCGCTGCGAAGGCGTGGCCCTGACCGCCGCCACCGTGTGCGAAGTGCCCTACGAGGATCTCTCGCGGGTGGCCGCGCAGGTGCCCAGCCTGCAGCAGCAGCTGTTCCGCGTGATCGGCCAGAGCGTCGACCGCGACCAGGACCACCTGGGCATCCTGGTGCGGCGACAGGCCAACGAGCGCATCGCGCTGTTCCTGCACAGCCTGGGTGAGCGCTACCGCAACGTCGGCCAGTCCGACCACCAGTTCCAGCTGCCGATGAGCCGCGAAGACATCGCCCGCTTCCTCGGCCTGGCGCTGGAAACGGTGAGTCGCGGCTTCACCCGCCTGCAGGACGACGGCGTCATCGCCGTCACCGGTCGTCGCGTCGAGATCGTCAACGCTGCCGAACTGCTGCGCCTGGCGCACGGCGCAGAACCGTCGACGGGCGACGGCAAGCAGAAGCGGGCGTGAGCCCGGGCGACGGCGCGACCCCGGCCATGCAGACCATGGCGCGCGACCTCCTGCGCCGCGTCTTCGGCCACGAGGACTTCCGCGGCCCGCAGCGCGAGATCGTCGAGCACATCGCCGACGGTGGCGATGCGCTGGTCCTCATGCCCACCGGCGGCGGCAAGTCGCTGTGCTTCCAGGTGCCGGCGCTGCTGCGCGACGGCGTCGGCGTGGTGGTGTCGCCGCTGATCGCGCTGATGCAGGACCAGGTCGATGCGCTGCGCCAGGTCGGCGTGCGCGCCGAATACCTCAACTCGACGCTCGATGCCGAGAACGCATCGCGCGTCGAGCGCGCGCTGCTCGCCGGCGAACTCGACCTGCTCTACGTCGCGCCCGAACGCCTGCTCACGTCGCGCTTCCTGTCGCTGCTCGACCGCGCGCAGGCCGGCCCGGGCATCGCGCTGTTCGCGATCGACGAGGCGCACTGCGTGTCGCAGTGGGGCCACGATTTCCGGCCCGAATACCGCGAACTGACCGTGCTGCACGAGCGCTGGCCGCAGGTGCCGCGCGTCGCGCTCACAGCGACCGCTGACCCGCCGACGCAGCGCGAGATCGTCGAGCGCCTGCAACTGGAGGAGGCGCGCTGGTTCGTCAGTTCGTTCGATCGTCCGAACATCCGCTACGCCATCGTGCAGAAGGACAACGGCCGCCGCCAGTTGCTGGACTTCCTCAAGCAGCATCGCGACGAGGCCGGCATCGTCTACTGCCTGTCGCGGCGCAAGGTCGAGGAAACCGCCGAGTTCCTCGCAAGCCAGGGTTTCAAGGCCCTGCCCTACCACGCAGGCCTGGACGCGAGCGTGCGCGCCGAGCACCAGCGCCGGTTCATCCGCGAGGACGGCGTGGTCGTCGTCGCCACGATCGCCTTCGGCATGGGCATCGACAAACCCGACGTGCGCTTCGTCGCGCACATGGACCTGCCGAAATCGCTCGAAGGCTATTACCAGGAAACCGGCCGCGCCGGCCGCGACGGCGAGGCGGCCGACGCCTGGCTGTGCTACGGCCTGGGCGACGTGGTGCTGCTCAAGCAGATGATCGAACAGGGCGAAGCCGGCGAGGAGCGCAAGCAGCTCGAGCGGCGCAAGCTCGATCAGTTGCTCGGCTACTGCGAGACTCTGCAATGCCGGCGCCGCGTGCTGCTCGCCAGCTTCGGCGAGACGTATCCAACCGACTGCGGCAACTGCGACAACTGCCTGTCGCCACCGGAGCAGTGGGACGCGACGGACGCCGCGCGCAAGGCGCTCAGCTGCGTGTATCGCACCGGCCAGCGTTTCGGCGCCGCGCACGTCATCGACGTGCTGCGCGGCGGCGAGGGCGAGAAGATCCGCCAGTTCGGCCACGACCGCGTCAGTACCTACGGCATCGGTGCGGATCTCGATGCGAAGACCTGGCGTGGCGTGTTCCGCCAGCTCGTCGCGATGGGGCTGCTGAGTGTCGACGCCGAAGCCTACGGCGGCCTGCGCCTGACCGATGCCAGCCGGATCGTGCTCACCGGCGGACAGCGCGTGTCGATGCGACGCGAACTGGTCGAGAAGGCTTCGCGCCGCGACGACCGACCGCGCACCGGCGTGGCCGTGCTGCCCGAGGCGCTGCCGCTGTTCCGCGCGCTGCGCGACCTGCGCGCGCGCCTGGCGAAGGAGCAGAACGTGCCCGCCTACGTCATCTTCCACGACAGCACGCTGCGCGAGATCGCCGAGCGCCGCCCGGATTCGATGCATGCGCTGTCGCGCGTGCCGGGCATTGGCGGCGCGAAACTGGCGCGCTACGGCGAAGACGTGCTCGAAGTGCTGCTGGGCCAGGGCTGACGCGCGATCACGCGTCCAGGGCCTGGCCGCTCTCGAAACGCCTTGCCACGCCGGTGATCGGGTCGATGAAGGACAGCGAGCGCGCAAGCAGCTTGAGTGGATGCGAAAGGTCGTCCGCCGTCGCATCGTGCAGCACCGGGTACAGCGGATCGTTCGCGATCGGCGCGCCCAGCGCGGCCATGTGCACGCGCAGCTGGTGCTTGCGGCCGGTGACTGGCGACAGTGCGTAGCGCCATGCCGTGGTGCCGCGTTCCAGCACGTCGATGTCGGTGAACGCATTCGCCTCGCCATCGGCCTCGCGCATGCGGAAGAAGGGCTCGCCGCGTTCCAGTCGCGAATGCCGCTGAAGCGGAAAGGTCGCTTCTGGCAGCGGCGCTGCGATCGCTTCGTAGCGCTTGTCGATCACGCGGTCGCGGAACAGCGCCTGGTAGCGCGATCGCGTGGCGGGATTCACCGAAAACAGCACGACACCGGCCGTGAGCCGGTCCAGCCGGTGCAGCGGCACGATGCCGATGTCGCCGAAGCGACGGACCAGCCGCGCCAGCAGGGTGTCCGCGACGTAGCCGCCGCCGGGCATCACCGGCAGGAAGTGCGGCTTGTCGACGACGATCAGGTCCCCATCGACGTGGAGGATCGTTTCCTCGACATCGAGGCGGACCTCGCTTGCGACTTCGCGGTAGTAGCGGATCTCCGCGCCGACGCGATACGGCGCATCCATCCGCAGCGGCGTGCCCGCGGCGTCGAAAATCCGCGCTCGATCGAAACGCGAGACCCAGGTGTCGCGATCCACCTTCGGGAAACAGACGCACAGCGCATCGAGCACGGTGGTCCATGGCCCGGGCGGCAGCTGGAAACGGCTTGCGGCGACGCCGTCGATGGCGGGTAGCGTGGTCATCGCGACGAGTGTAGGCGCATGGCGGGACCGGCCGTCATCCCCGGGCCGTGTATCTCAGGCCAGCGGCTGGCACCCCAGTGCGGACAGCACGCCGTGCAGGGCCGGCACCTGCATCAGCCACGGTGCGGCGATGGTGACGAGTCCGGCCAGCAGCACGAGGATGCCGGCTGCCGTGCGCAGGCCGCCGCGCTGCAGGCGCTGGCCGAGACGCGCGCCGCTCCAGGTCAGCGGCAGCATCACCGGCAGCGTGCCGAGGCCGAAGGCGAGCATGGTCAGCGCGCCGTTCAGCGCGCTGGCCTGCAGCCACGCTGTCGCGAGCAGGGTCGCGCTGAGCCCGCAGGGCAGCCAGCCCCAGAGCAGACCGATGCCGATGCGCTTGAGCGTGGTGTCGGCGGGCAGCAGGTTGCGCTGCAGCGGTTGCAGGCGGCTCCACACGGCATTGGCGGGTCTGGACAAAGGATTGAAGCGACCGCGCGGATCGAGCATGCGCAGCGCGACGACGACCATCAGCAGGCCGACGCCGACGCGCATGGCGATCATCAACGACGTCTGCTGCGCCAGCGCCACGAGGCCATGGCCGAATCCGCCGACGATGGCGCCGGCCACGGTGTAGCCAAGCACGCGACCGAGGTTCGGCTGCAGCGCATGCAGCCATTGCGTCCAGGCCGAGTCCGCTTTCTGACCGAACGAGAGGCTGGTGGCGATGGCGCCGCACATCGCGGCGCAGTGCACGCCACCCAGCAGGCCGCTGAGCAGCGCGGCGGAGAGCACCAGCCAGTCGATCATCATCGCGTGCTGGCACCGTGCCGGAACGGATCCATCGGCTCAGCGGCGGGCGTCGGGCCGATCGTCGCGTCGTCCGCCAGCGACCGGCAGCGGACGCTCGTCGTCGACCAGGATGTCGAGCGCCGGCGTGTCGAGATCGTCGTACTGGCCCTTGCGCACCGCCCAGACGAACGCCCAGATGGCGAGGCCCAGCAAGGCCAGGCTGATCGGAATGAGCGCGAGCAGGATGTTCATGCGACGCAGTCTACGCCCGGCGGCAGTGCCGATTCTGAGTTCGGTCAAATCCGCCGCGCATGGCCATCCGGTGCCACGCGGGTGAGGCGCAGCGCGTTCAGCGTGACCAGCAGCGAAGACAGGGCCATGCCGATGGCGGCGAGCCAGGGCGTGACCATGCCAGCGGCCGCCAGCGGCAGCGCCAGCACGTTGTAGCCGATCGCCCAGGCGAAGTTCTGGCGCACGATGCGCCGGCTCCGGCGTGCGAGCGCCACGGCCTGCGGGATGCGGCGCAGGTCGCCGCCGCCGACCACGAAATCCGCCGCGCGCTGCGCCAGCGCCGCGCCGTCGGCCAGGGCGATCGAAACGTCGGCGCCGGCCAGTACCGGCGCGTCGTTGATGCCGTCGCCGACCATCGCGACGATGTCGCCCGCCGACTGCCGCTCCCGCACGTAGGCGAGCTTGTCCTCGGGCGTCTGGCGTGCGCGGACGTGGGCCGGATCGCGGGGAATGTCGATGGCATCGGCCATGCGTGCGACCGCTTGCTCCGCGTCGCCGCTGCACAGCGCGACCTCCAGTCCCTGTGCGCGCAACATGCGCAAGGCGTCGGCGGCTTCCGGGCGCGGCGTTTCCTGCATGCGGAAGCGCGCACTCGCACGCTGGCCGTCGCCGAGCCACAGCGCGGCTTCGTCATCGCCGCCGCGTGCATCCTGCGCGGCGGCCCATGCGGCGCGACCGAGTCGCCATGGGCGACCTTCGATCTCGCCGGCGATGCCATGGCCGGGCGTGGCGTGCACGTTCCGCGCGCACGGCATCGCGTCCTCGGATGGCGTCGACGCGTCGGCCGCGGATGCTTCGATGAATGCCGCCGCAAGCGGATGCCCGCTGTCGCGTTCCAGCGCGGTGGCGATGGCCAGTGCGCGGCTGCGATCGAGGTCGCCGAAGGTATCGATCGCGACGATGCGTGGATGGCGATCGCTGAGCGTGCCGGTCTTGTCGAAGACGATGCGTCCGGCGCGTGCGAGCGTGTCCAGCGCTTCGCCGCGCAGCGCGAGCACGCCCAATTTCGCCAGCGCGCCGTGCGCGGCGGCCAGTGCTGCGGGTACTGCGAGCGAGAGCGCGCAGGGGCAGCTGACCACCAGGACCGCCAGCGCGACCTCGAAAGCGCGCGCGGGCTCGTGCGCCCGCCACCAGAGGTACACACCCAGCGCGATCAGCGACAGCACCGCGACGAACACGCCGGCGATCCGGTCCGCCGCGCGTGCGATCGCGGGCCGCTGCTCCTGCGCGCGTTCGACGAGACGCACCAGCTGCGACAGGCGGGTGTCGGCGCCGGTGTGGGTGACGCGCAGGCGCGCCGGGCATTCGCGGCACAGGCTGCCGGCGAAGACGGTGTCGCCCGCATGCTTCGACACCGGCAGCGATTCGCCGGTGAGCAGCGCTTCGTCGAACGCGGTGCCGGCGTGGTCCTCATCGCCTGCATCGAGCAGGACGCCATCGGCGGGCACGGCCTCGCCGACCGCGATCCGCACTACGTCGCCGCATGCCAGCGCAGCCAATGGCACCTGTTCGACGCTGCCGTCGTCGCGTTCGCGCGTGGCCAGCGCAGGGCGCGCACGTGCCAGCGCGTCGACCTGGGCGGAGGCGATGCCGCGCGCGCGCTGTTCGAGCATGCGTGCGGCCAGCAGCAGGAAGACGAACATCACCGCCGCGTCGTACCAGACGTGCACGCCGCCGCGCAGGGTTTCGACGAGGCTGGCGAAATAGGCGAGCAGCGTCGACGACGCGATCAGCGTATCCATGCCGAGACGACGGCCGCGCAGTTCGCGCCACATGCCTTCGATGAAGGGCCAGCCCGCGTAGAACACGACCGGCGTCGAGACGAGGAAGGTGATCCAGCGGAAGAAATCGCGGGTCGGCAGCGGCATCTCGCCTGCAGTATCGAGATACAGGGCTTCGGCGAACATCATCGCCTGCATGCTGCCCAGCCCGGCGACGCCCAGGCGCAGCAGCCAGCGATTGCGTTCGCGTCTTCGCGCCTGCTCGTGCGCTTCGCCGGTGGCCAGCGAGGGCCGGTAGCCCAGCGACGCCAGCCGCGACAGCAGTGTCGACAGCGGTGTGCGCGCATCGTCCCAGACGATGCGGATGCGCCCGGTGATCGCGTTCGCGGCGATCTCGCGCACGCCCGGCTCGCGGGTCAGTGCGCGGTCGATCAGCCAGGCGCAGGCGGCGCAGCGCATGCCGTCGGTCAGTACGGTGATCTCGCGACCGCCGTCGACGATGGCGCTGTGCTCGGCCAGCAGGTCGGCGCGATCCCAGCTGGCGTAATCGATGGGCTCCGTGCCGACGCGCGCGGCATCGGTCTGCCGCAGGCGGTAGTAGTCGCCGAGATCGGCGTCCGCGATCCAGCGCGAGGCCGCCGCGCAGCCCGTGCAGCAGAACGCCTGCTCGGCCCCGGCGATGGTGTCGCGCAGCGGTTGCGGCGGCAGGACGTCACCGCAGTGGAAGCAGGTCGCCGCGTGCGTCATGCGGAGGTCAGGGCGTGGTGGACCCGGGCGCTGGCAGCTCGCCGACCGCCGGCGCCAGCAGCACGCCGCGCTGCCCGGCGGGCAGTCGGCCGCGCAGGCGCCATGCCGTGCCTTCAGGCACGAGCTGGATGCGCCAGTCGTGCTTCGGATCGAGCGCGATGTCCGCGCGCCAGCCCGCGGCGGTGGGCACGAGCTTCAGCTCGCGATCCTCCGCGGCCAGCGTGGGATGCTGAAGGAGCAGGCGCAGCGGTTTGCCGCGCAGCGCCTTGTCGTCGACCAGCGCGCCGGAGGCCGGCAGCACGTCGACATGACCTTCGCCAACGCTCAGTACCGCAGAGAGTTTCAAGGCTGCCGCGCGCTCGTCCGGGCCCAGTTCGGTGGTCTGGATCTGCGCGGTGCGGCGCACATCGTCGGGGATCGCATCGCTGCCGCCGGCGTCGATCGCGATGTAGAGGGTGGCGAAGCCGGCGACGATGACCGCGGCAGGCAGCGCGATCACGAGCCAGAGCACGGGGTTGCGGGACGCCTTCTGCGGCGGGGTGCGGGGCGTGGCGTCGTTCATGGGCTGGGTCCGAAGAAGCTGGCGTCGACTTCACGGCGGGTCGTGCCGTCTCCGGATTGGATCACGAAACGCAGTGCCTGTTTGCCGGTTGTGCCGGCTGGCGCAGTGGCGACCAGCGGCAGGGTCAACACTTCCTCCGCGTCCGCCTTCACCGTCTGCGCGCCGCCGCGCAGGGTGACGCCATCGGACGACTGCACGTCGATGCGGTACTGCTGCGGTTCGCGGGTCTTGTTGACCAGCTTGAGCGTGTAGCCGTTCTCGATGCGGCCGTCGCGCGTTTCCTGGTACAGCGCGTTGCGGTCGCGCAGCACCTCGGCGATCAGCGGGCTGCGATGGGTCACGCCCCAGCCCCAGCCGACCAGCAGCGCGAGCAGCAGCAGGCCGTAGACGACGATGCGCGGCCGCAGCACCTTCGAAGGCTTGCCGTCGATCGCGTTCTGCGTGGCGTAGCGGATCAGGCCGCGCGGGTAGCCGACCTTGTCCATCACCTCGTTGCAGGCGTCGATGCAGGCGCCGCAGGCGATGCACTCGTACTGCAGGCCGTTGCGGATGTCGATGCCGGTGGGACAGACCTGCACGCAGATCGTGCAGTCGATGCAGTCGCCGAGCTGCTCGGGGGCGAACTTCGGCAGAGGCTCTGCTTCGAGCCGGTGGTCGAGGATGGACGTGTTGCCGCGTGCGGCGACCAGGTTGTCCGCGGCGGTGTGGTGGTGCGCGGCGCGGAACACGTAGTCGTAGGCGGTGGCCTTGTCGAGCAGGCCGCGCGCGCGGGCCAGCACGCTGTCCAGGCTGCCTTTCTTCCTCGGGCCGCGCGGTTCGCCGCGCATCGGGTCGTAGGCGATGATCAGGGTGTTGCGATCGAACATCGCGCTCTGGAAGCGCGCATACGGGCACATGTACTTGCATACCTGCTCGCGCAGGAAGCCTGCATTGCCCCAGGTCGCGAGCGCGTAGAACAGCACCCAGAAGGTCTCCCAGCCGCTCCAGTCGAACGGCAGCGTGCGTGCGGCCAGCTCGCGGATCGGCGTGAAGAAGCCGACGAAGGTGAAGCCGGTCCACAGCGCGAACAGCAGCCACAGCGCGTGCTTCCCGCCGCGACGCACGATCTTCTCGCGGTTCCACGGACCGTTGTCGAAGCGGATGCGCTTGTTGCGATCGCCTTCGGCCCACTGTTCGATCCAGACGAAGACCTCGGTCCACACCGTCTGCGGACAGGCGTAGCCGCACCACAGCCGTCCGGCGAGCGAGGTGAAGAAGAACAGCGCCATGCCGGCGATGATCAGCAGCAGCGCGAGGAACACGAAATCCTGCGGCCAGAAGTTCAGGCCGAAGACGTGGAACTTGCGTGCGGGCAGGTCGAACAGCACCGACTGGCGGCCGTCCCAGTGGATCCACGGGAACACGTAGTACATGCCCAGCAGCACCCACACCGCGATCGCGCGCAGGCGCTGGAAGCGTCCGTCCACGTCGCGCGGATGGATCTTCTTCTCGCTGACGTACATCGACTGCGCGTCTTCGGCGAGCTGGATGGGGATTTTCTTGGTCATGGTCTTGGGGACCGTCGGTGGAGGCGTGGACGCGTGCGCGGCGTCAGTCGCCCTTGAGCGCGCGGTTGAAGCGGCTGGCCGGGCGCAGCAGGATCCAGGTGAACAGGCTGGAGGCGGACGTGGCCAGCCAGAACGCGAAGAACCCGATCGCATAGCCGGTTTCGCGGCTGATGTGCAGATCGGGGAAGGTCATGTCGCGGAGGACCAGCGGATCGACCATGGCGAAGCACACCATGGTCGACACGCCTGCGGCGAAGAAACTGGGCCAGAGGATCGCGCCCAGTCGCTGGGCCATCGAACGCGGGGGATGATCGAACGGCTGCGGCGCGGTCTCGTGGGGCATGGCGTCACCTCATTGCGGCTTGGCCGCATTCGCGGACTTGCCGTTCGACAGCGACCAGACGTAGGCCGCGACCAGGCGGGCGCGGGTTTCGCCGAGGATCGGCAGGTGCGCGGGCATCATGCCGTTGCGGCCCTTCGCGATGCTTTCGATCACGGCGGCGTTGCTGTCGCCGTACAGCCAGTAGTCGTCGGTCAGGTCGGGTGCGCCCAGCGCCTGGTTGCCCTTGCCGTCGATGCCGTGGCAGCTGACGCAGATCGCCTCGTAGCGGTTCTTGCCCGCGTTGGCCAGCGCGCTGTCGACCTTTTCGCCGCGCATCGACTGCAGGTATACCGCTACCTCGGTCACGCCCTTCGGGCCCTCCAGCGCCGCTTCCCAGGCCGGCATCGCCGCCTGGCGGCCGTTGAGCACGGTTTCGAGGATCTGCTCCGGTGCACCGCCCCAGTGCCACACGTTGTCGGTCAGGTTGGGATAGCCGACCGCGCCCTGTGCCGAGGAGCCATGGCAGGTGGCGCAGGTGTTGGAGAAGATCGCCTTGCCCAGCTTCAGTGCCTTCGGATCGCGGGCGATGACATCGATCGCCTTGTCCGCGTACGGCGCGAACGTGGCTGCGAGCTTCCTGTCCTCGGCCGCCTTGTCGGCATCGTGTTCCTTCGCCGACGTCCAGCCGCTCTTGCCGGCGAACGCGCCCAGGCCCGGGTACCACGCGAGGTAGCCGATCGTGAAGAGGATCGTCAGGTAGAACAGGTTGATCCACCAGCGCGGCATCGGCTTGTTGTATTCGGTCAGATCGCCGTCCCACACGTGGCTGGTGTCGGTCGCCGCGGGATCGCCGGCGCGGCGACGCGCGGTCCACCAGATCAGCCAGACGCAGCCGATGACGTTCAGCACCACGAGTGCGATCACGAACCACGACCATCCTGCGCTCATCATTGCCGTGTCTCCCGTGCGGCCGTCGCGACCGCGTCGTCATCGTTCAGGGGTTCGCGCGCGGCCGCTTCGAATTCGGGCCGGCGCTGGGGGCTGTAGGCCCAGATGCAGCCGGCCAGGAACAGGACCAGCAGCACTGCAGTGACAATTCCGGAGACCATGGCTCAACCCCCCTTCGGTGCGTGCTTGCCGAGGCCCTGCAGGTACGCGACCAGGGCATCGAGTTCGGTCTTGTCGGCGACCGCATCCACCGCGCCGTCGATGTCGGCCTGCGAGTAGGGATCGCCGAGCGTCTTCAGCGCGTGCATCTTGCTGCGCACCAGCGTGCCGTCGACCTTGTTTTCCGCCAGCCACGGGAAACCGGGCATGTTCGACTCGGGCACCAGGTCGCGCGGGTTGACCAGGTGCACGCGGTGCCAGTCATCGGAATAGCGGCCGCCGACGCGCGCCAGGTCAGGCCCGGTGCGCTTGCTGCCCCACTGGAAGGGGCGGTCGTACACGGACTCGCCGGCCAGCGAGTAGTGTCCGTAGCGTTCGGTCTCGAAGCGCAGCGTGCGCACCATCTGCGAATGGCAGTTGTAGCAGCCCTCGCGGATGTAGATCTCGCGACCGGCCAGCTCCAGCGGCGGATAGGGCTTCACGCCGGGCAGCGGCTTGATCGCCTCGGCCTGGAACATCAGCGGCACGATCTCGGCGATGCCGCCGAACGAGACCGCGACCGCGATCAGCACCGCCATCAGGCCGACGTTCTTTTCGACTTTCTCGTGGGAATGACTCATCTTGGATCTCCGAAAAGAGGACGTGCGCGCATCAGGCGCGGGCTTCGTCGGCGTGCGGGACGAGCACCGGGTGCTCCATCACGCCGCGCGCGGCCTGCAGCGTGCGGATCACGTTCACCGCCATGATCAGCATGCCGGCCACCACCAGCGCGCCGCCCGCGATGCGACCCAGGTAGTAGGGATACGTCGCGTTGAGCGATTCCACGAAGCTGTAGGTCAACGTGCCGTCGGCGTTCGTGGCGCGCCACATCAGGCCCTGCATCACGCCGGCGATCCACATCGATGCGATGTAGAACACCACGCCGATCGTGTGCGTCCAGAAGTGCGCGTCGATCAGCTTGATCGAATGCATCTGCTTCAGGCCGACCAGGCGCGGCAGCAGGGCGTAGATCGCGCCGATCGAGATCATCGCCACCCAGCCCAGCGCGCCGGAATGCACGTGGCCGATCGTCCAGTCGGTGTAGTGCGACAGCGAGTTGACCGTCTTGATCGACATCATCGGCCCCTCGAACGTGCTCATCATGTAGAACGAGAGCGAGACGATCAGGAACTTCAGGATCGGGTCGGTGCGCAGCTTGTGCCACACGCCCGAGAGCGTCATCACGCCGTTGATCGCGCCGCCCCAGCTCGGTGCAAGCAGCACGAGCGAGAACACCATGCCCAGGCTCTGCGCCCAGTCGGGCAGCGCGGTGTATTGCAGGTGGTGCGGGCCGGCCCACATGTAAATCGCGATCAGCGCCCAGAAATGCACGATCGACAGGCGATACGAGTACACCGGGCGACCGCACTGCTTGGGCACGAAGTAGTACATCATCCCGAGGAAGCCGGCAGTCAGGAAGAAGCCGACCGCGTTGTGGCCGTACCACCACTGCACCATCGCGTCGACTGCACCGCTGTAGATCGGGAACGAGTGGACCATGTCCACCGGGATCGCCAGGCTGTTGACGATGTGCAGCAGCGCGACGGCGATGATGAAGGCACCGTAGAACCAGTTCGCCACGTAGATGTGCTTGACGCGGCGCTTCACGATCGTGCCGAAGAACAGCACCGCGTACGCCACCCAGACCACCGCGATCAGCACGTCGATCGGCCAGATCAGCTCGGCGTATTCCTTGCCCTGGGTCAGGCCCATCGGCAGGGTGATCGCGGCGAGCAGGATGACCAGCTGCCAGCCCCAGAAGACGAAGGCGGCGAGCTTGTCCGACAGCAGTCGCACATGGCTGGTGCGCTGGACCACGTACAGGCTGGTCGCGAACAGCGCGCTGCCGCCGAACGCGAAGATCACCGCGTTGGTGTGCAGCGGCCGCAACCGGCCGTAGGACAGCCAGGCGATGTCGAAGTTGAGCGCGGGCCAGTAGAGCTGCGCGGCGATGAACAGCCCCACGAGCATGCCGACGATGCCCCAGACCACGGTCATCACGGAAAACTGTAGAACCACTTTGTCGTTGTAGGTATCCGCGGTGTGCATGGGTGCTTCCTCCGGTTGCTGCGCAGTCTATGAACGGCGCCCGGGCATCGTTTTGATCCGGATCAAGTCGGAGGCGGACGACCGTCGGCAGCGTGTCGCCGTCGCGGGAAGTCGCAGCCCGGAAACGCGAAAGGCCCGCTTGCGCGGGCCTCTGCGGATGCTGTCGCGGTGCTGGGTGGCTCAGACGTCGCCGTCGGTCAGCCAGCCCTCGCCGGTGCCGCGGTTGTACACGGTGTCGGTGTCGAGCACGGTGCCGGCCGGCACCGACTCCTGCGCGGCCAGCCGCGCGTAGATCGGCGTGAAGTCCGGCCGCGTCGCATCCATCAGCTGCTCGTAGCTGTCGATGACGAAGTAGGTCTTCTGGTAGGTGTCGATGCGATAGCGGGTGCGCATGATCCGCTCCAGGTCGAAGCCGATGCGGTTCGGCGCGTCGCTTTCCAGGCAGTGGATGCTCTCGCCCTTGGAACTGAGGATGCCGGCGCCGTAGATGCGCAGGCCGCCGGTGTCGCGGATCAGGCCGAATTCGACCGTGTACCAGTACAGGCGCGTCAGGTTGACCAGCGCCTCCGGGCCGATCCCGTGCGCCTTCACCCCGCCCTGGCCGTAGGCCTGCATGTAGTCGGCGAACACCGGGTTCATCAGCAGCGGCACGTGGCCGAACAGGTCGTGGAACAGGTCAGGCTCGGCCAGGTAGTCCAGCTGCTCCGGCTTGCGGATCCACCACGTCACCGGGAAGCGGCGGTTGGCCAGGTGTTCGAAGAAGGTCAGTTCGGGCAGCAGGCCCTCGACCCCGATCAGTTCCCAGCCGGTGGTCGCGCGGAGCATGCGGTTGAGGTCGTCGAACTTCGGGATCTGGTGGGCGTTCATGCCCATCGCCTGCTGGGTGCGCAGGAATTCGTCGCTGGCCCGGCCGACCAGGATCTTCTGCTGGCGCTCGAACAGGGTCGCCCAGACCTGGTGGTCGGTCGCCGAATACTGGTCCCAGGGCTGCTCGATCACGCTCGTGGTGTAGACCGGCACGTAGCCCTTGTCGGTCATCTGGTGCTCGACGCGTTGCGGGACGGCGTTCATGGCGGATTCCTTGCGCGATGGGGTCTGGCGGGCGATTCGAACACTGTAGGCCTCTTTCCGCGCAACAGGCTTGCGTTATTGCGCCGACAGGCGGTCATTGCGCAATAATCAGCCGATATCGCAACAAAAGGCACAACGACATGCCATCCGTCGAGCTCGACCGCACCGACCTGCTGCTGCTGGCCGAACTCCAGGGCGGCGCGCGCCTGACGAATGCCGAGCTGGCCGAACGGGTGCATCTGTCGCCCTCGGCCTGCCTGCGTCGGGTGCAGCGGCTGGAGCGCGAGGGGGTGATCGCCGGCTATCGCGCCGAAGTCGATCCCGAGCGCCTGGGCCTGGGCCTGCAGGCCTTCGTCCGCGTCCAGTTGCGCCACCACGATGCCGCCGCCGTCACCGCCTTCAGCGAATTCGTGAATGCCTGGGACGAGGTCGTCACCTGCCACGCGCTCACCGGCGACATGGACTACCTGCTGCACGTGGTCGTGCAGGACCTCGAACACTTCTCGCGCTTCCTGCTCGACCGCCTGCTCACGCAGGCCGGCGTTGCCGATGTGAACTCGAGTTTCGTGCTGCGCACGGTGAAGGCGTTCAAGG
Organism: Lysobacteraceae bacterium; assembly: GCA_016789405.1. Lineage (GTDB taxonomy): Bacteria > Pseudomonadota > Gammaproteobacteria > Xanthomonadales > Xanthomonadaceae > Lysobacter_I. Next base: position 139,007 of record JAEUPQ010000034.1, on the reverse strand, counting down.
GGATGCCGCTGGGGCGGTGATGCGTTCGCCTTGCCGATGATGCGTGTCCCGTAGAGCGGAGCTTGCTCCGCTGCTTTGTTTGCTCAAGAGGATGAGCGGAGCAAGCTCCGCTGCTTTGTTTGCTCAAGAGCATGAGCGGAGCAAGCTCCGCTCTACGGTGCGCCCGCACCGAACTTCCCGCCGAAGAAATCCCCTGCATTCCACGTCGGTCGCTCCTTCGCGTCGCCGACGATCCGCGCGATGCGTGCGTTGAGCGCGGCCAGTCGCGCGGCATCGCTCCAAACGATCGGCAACGATGCTTCGTCGCTGGGTTGGTGGTAGTGCTTGCGCACGAAGTTCTGCAGCGCACGCTTCGGGTCGCGTTCGCCGTCCGCGCTGACCATGCCGCCCATCAGGTACACCGCGGGCACGCCCGTGCGGATGAAGGCGTACTGGTCGCTGCGCACGAACACCACCTCTTCCGGATAGGGATCGGGGGATTGCTGGACGGCGATCTCCTTTGCCGCGGCGTCCAGTACCTGCTTCAGCGAGGAATGCTCCACGCCCACCGGCACGACGTCCTTGCTCGGCGCCAGCAGCACCGGCATGTCGATGTTGATGTTGGCGACCATCGTGCCCGCCGCCGTCGTGGGATGCGTGGCGAACCATTCCGCGCCCAGCAGGCCTTTTTCCTCGGCCGTGGTCGCCACGAACAGCGTGCTCCGCTTCGGTGCCGCGCCGGCCTTCAGCGCGTGGGCGGCTTCGAGCATGATCGACACGCCAAGGGCATTGTCGAGCGCGCCATTGCGGATGGTGTCGCCGTCCACCGCAGCGCCGATGCCGATGTGGTCCAGGTGCGCCGTGAACACGGTGGATTCGCCGCCCAGTACCGGGTCGCTGCCTGGCAGGCGTGCCACCACGTTGCGCGATTCGATCGGCTTCATCGACGTGCGGCCTGCCAGCGTCATCGTGCCGGGCAGCGCGAAGCCCTTGAGCGTGCCGGCGCGCGCCGCGTCGAACAGCTGCGCGGCCGTGCGCGGTCCGTCGGCGAAGATCAGATCGGCACTGGCGGCGCTGACGTAGGCGATGCCGCGGAGTTCGGGGAAGGTCCACAGGCCCTTGCCATCCGCGCCACGCAGCCGCATCGAGGACTCCTGCCAGTTGGCCGCGTCCTGCGCCCACGGGCTGCCTGCTTCGTCCTCGGGCGTGTTGACGAACACCATGCCGACCGCGCCGCGCGCGACGAGGTTGCGCAGCTTCTCGCGAGAAGAGCTATGGAAGGCGCGCCGGTCGTTGTCGAAGCGCGCCGGAGCGCCGCCGAACACCACCGCGATCTTTCCCTTCAGGTCGAGTCCGGCGAAATCGTCGTGATCGAGTTCCGGCGCGTGCACGCCCTGGCCGACGAACACCGCCGGCGCCTCGACGCGGTGTTCCGCCACGTTGAAATTGGCTGCAGGCAGGAACTGGTCCTGGAAGCGCAGCGCGATGTCGCGTCCGTTGCGCCGCACCCGGAGTTCCGCGCCGGCCTTCTCGATGCGCGCTTCGAGCAGCGGTACGGCCTGGAAATAGGTGCCGGCATCCCCGGCAGGCGCCAGGCCGATCTCGCGGAAGCGCTTCGCCACGTATTCCGCAGCGAGGTCGAACCCGCGCGTGCCGGTCTCGCGTCCTTCCATGCGGTCGTCGGCCAGTTGCGCGACGTCGCCAGCGATGCGCCGCTCGGCATCGGTCTTCGGCTTGGGCGCTTCCTCGACCGGAGCCTGCGCCGAGACCTTCAGCGCAGGCTCGGCGGGCACAGGCGCTTCGCGCTGGCACGCGGCGAGGACGAGGAGCAGCAATGCGAATGCGGATCGGGACATCGGTGTTTCCGTGGACGTCGGCAAGAAGCGGGACGCTAGCACCGGTTGCGCAACTCGACAACGAACGCCTGCCTGCGGGCGTAAGATCGACCGATCCCGCATGGAGATCCCACATGACCGCCGGCACGATGACCATCGCCACGCCGCCCTCGCCCTTCGAGCGCAAGCTGCTGCTCGCCATCGCGGTCCTTGCCCTGGTCGTGTCCGGCATCGCGCCGAAGGACCGGCTGACCTGGCTGCTCGAAGTGGTCTGGGTGATCGTGGCGATCCCGATCATCGCCCTGAACTGGCGTCGCTTCCCGCTCACGCGGCTGCTGTGCTGGCTGCTGGTCGCGCACGCGCTGGTGCTGATCTACGGCGGCGCCTACACCTATGCCGAAACACCGCTGGGTTTCTGGCTGCGCGACGTGCTCGCGGCCTCTGGCATGGATGTCGCGCGCAATCCGTGGGACCGCATCGGCCACATCATGCAGGGCGTCGTGCCCGCGATCCTCGCCCGCGAATTGCTGCTGCGCCGGACGCCGTTGCAGCGCGGCGGCTGGCTGGTCTATCTCATTCTCGCCGCCTGCCTCAGCTTCAGCGCGTTCTTCGAGCTGATCGAATGGTGGTCCGCACTGATCTACGGCGCGGATGCCGACGCGTTCCTGGCGACACAGGGCGACCAATGGGACACGCAGTGGGACATGTTCCTCTGCCTCTGCGGTGCAGCCGTGTCGCTGTTGCTGTGGTCTCGCCTGCACGATCGCCAACTCGGCCCCGGCGTCCTGCATCGGTAAGCGAACGTTCCGATCCCGGAAACGAAGACGGCCGCCCGGAGGCGGCCGTCGGAAGCTGCGATTCGTGGAAATCGCATTGACGATCAGAAGCGGAATTCGCCGCCGAGGGTCAGGGTACGGATGTTGAAGTCGATATCGTTGATTTCGGCCTTCTGGTAGTCGTAGTTCAGGCTCAGGCCGAAACGCTCGTTGAAGTCGTAGCCGATGCCGGCGCCGAGGTAGATGTTGGCCGAGTTGTCGTTCTCTTCGTCGATCTCGACGTCACCGTCGTTGTCGACGTAGGCGATGTCGGTGTAGGCCAGGCCGCCGCGGCCGCTGATGAAGAAGCCCTTGTGGTCGCCGCCGAAGTTCTTCTTGCCGACCACGCCAACGCCGAGGGTGTACAGCTGCGCTTCGTCGCCGTAGGCGAGATCGGAGCGGTACTGGTTCGAGTAGAAGCCTTCGATGGCGACGTTGCTGTTGAAGAAATAGCCGCCGCGCAGGCTGAACGCGGTGTCGCGGTCTTCGATGACGCTGACGTCCGAACGGCCGACTTCGGCGCGGATGAAACCGCCGTTGCCTTCGGCAGCGAACGCGGTGGTGGACAGGGAGGCGGCCGCCAGGGCGGCGAACAGAGCAAGCTTCTTCATGGGAATGGGAACTCTTGGAAATGAATGAGTGGGGTCTTTGCCATCGGGCGGACCGTGGCGGCCGCTTCCGAGCGCAGCGCGAGGCTGCCGTCCCGAAGGGAGGCGCACGATAGACGTGCGTGCCAAGGTTGTCAATATTTCGTTAAATGTGCGTTCATCATCACGAATCGGAGGGGCGTTGCGGGTCTGTCGGCGGGGTGTCCCGACGTGAGAACGGCAACACGACGCCACGTGGTTCGGTGGGACGCTGCCAGAGCACGGGAACATCGTCGGGCTTCGGCGGTTCGAGTTCGTCGTGTTCGTCGAACGTGTCCTCGTCTTCCAATTCCCAGCTGTACTTCTTGCGAGGCGGCACCGGATCCGCGCGGCGGAACAGTAGCGCGCCGAGTACGCCGCCGATGGCGCCACCGAGGTGCGATTGCCACGAAACGCCGGGTTCCTGCGGCAGGACGGTGAGCAGCATGCCGCCGTAGAGGAAGAAGGCGATCATCGCCGCGGCGATCGATGGGCGGTCGCGGCGCAGCAGGCCCAGCGAAAACACCAGGAACATCAGACCGTGGGTCAGTCCGCTGGCACCGAGGTGATGGCTGCCGGGCTCGCCGAGCAGCCAGGCACCGAGGCCGGACGTCACCCAGAACAGCGGGAGCGCACGCAAGGTCGCCTTCGGATACACCGCCATCGCCAGCGTGCCCAGCAACAGAAGCGATGCGGCATTCGCGGCGATGTGTTCGAAGGAGCCGTGCAGCAGCGGCGCGGTCAGGATGCCCAGAAGGCCGGCAGGCTCCCGTGCGGTGACGGTCAACGCGCGGAAGTCCTCGCCGTGCTGCAGCGCGAACGCCATCGCCAGCAGCAGCACGAAGGCCAGGCTTGCATTGAGCGCCCGGAGCAGGCGACGCCGGTCGGCGGCGCGCTGCGCGGGGGTGTCGGGAATGTCCTCGGGCGTGTGCAGGTCCATGAACGTCGACATGGCGCCCCCGGCCGGAAAACCAAGCCCCGCCGTCCGCGCAACAGGGCGTTCCGCGGACGGCGTCGGCCGATCAGCCGCCCTGGGAGGGCGGCGCTGCGGGCCGCAGCAGGCTCAGCACGACGGTCGCGCCGATGGTGGCGGCCACCACGCCCAGCGACCAGACGATCGGGATCTTGTAGACGTCGATCAGCAGCATCTTCGCGCCGATGAACATCAGTACCGTCGCCAGGCCGTAGGGCAGCAGGTGGAAGCGGTCGGCCATGCCGGCCAGCAGGAAGAACATCGCGCGCAGGCCGAGCACCGCGAACACGTTCGAGGTCAGCACGATGAACGGGTCGCTGGTAATGGCGAAGATCGCCGGGATCGAGTCCACCGCGAAGATCACGTCGGTCACCGCGATGAGCACGATCACCACGAACAGCGGCGTGTACCAGTACTTGCCGTCGCGCAGCACGCGCAGCGCGTGGCCGTGGTAGTCGGACGTCAGCGGCAGATGGCTGCGCATCCACTTCAGGACCGGGTTGTTCTCCAGGTCCGGCGCCTTGCCGGCGGCGAGCAGCATCTTGATGCCGGTCAGCAGCAGGAACGCGCCGAACACGTAGAGCACCCAGTGGAATTGCGCCAGCAGCCATGCGCCCGCGAAGATCATGATCGCGCGCAGCACGATCGCGCCGACGACGCCGATGATGAGCACCTTCTGGCGCTCTTCCTCGGGGACGGCGAAATAGGTGAACAGCATCAGGAAGACGAAGATGTTGTCGACCGCGAGCGACTTCTCGACCAGGTAGCCGGTGAGGAATTCCAGCGCCACGCGGTCGCCGATGGCATCGCCGGACTGGCCGCTGACGTACCACCACAGCCAGCCGTTGAAGGCCAGGGCCAGGCCGATCCAGCCGATGCTCCAGAGCAGGGCTTCCTTGAATGTGACCTTGTGCGGGCCGCCATGGCGCATGAGCACCAGGTCGACCAATAGCGCGATGACGACGAGCGCGCCGAACGCGCTCCACAACAGGGGACTACCGATGGTGTTCATGCTGGCTCCGGACCGAAAAGGAAAAACGCCCAGCCGCGAGGCTGGGCGTTTCCCGGGTTCGGGCCGGGCAGGCGTCACCTGCGCGGAGCCGTTCGGGAGACGGACCTTCGCCATGCGGCGAAGGTCTCGCTCACAGCCATCGGCCGGGTGGCCTGAAGGCTGCCGCCGGACCGGAGCCGGACCTGGGGCCCGGGCTCGTAATGACGGCCACGACGTACGGGAGCTACTCCCCTTCTGGAACCGACATTGTTTTTCAGGGGCTTGGATGCGTCAACCCCATTACAATACGGCGGATGAACGAATCGCTCCCGCAGATCCACCTCAGGAACACCTGGACCTCCCGCCACCCCTGGATTTTCCAGAAGCTGGTCGAAAAACCCGCCCAGCGGCCCAAGCCGGGCAGCATCGTCGACGTGGTCGGCCCGGATGGGGTCTGGATCGGGCGCGGCTTCTACAACGGCCACTCGCGGATCGCGATCCGCATGCTCGAGCGCGATCCGGACGTTGCGGTCGACCAGGACTGGTTCACGGCGAAGATCGCCGAGGCCGTGCGCCTGCGCCGCGAGGTGCTGAGGCTGGATGAGGTCTCCGACGCCTGGCGCGTGGTGCACAGCGAAGGCGACGGCCTCAGCGGCCTGGTCGTCGACCGTTACGGCGACCTGCTGGTGGTCGAATACTTCAGTGCCGGCATGTTCCGCCATCGCGAATGGATCTATGCCGCGCTGCGCGAGCTGTTCCCGGGGTGCCGCTTCCACGCCTTCGCCGACGAACACGTGCAGAAGCAGGAGAGCTTCGACTTCCGCGGCAGCGAGCCGGCCGCGCCGTCGATCATCACCGAATACGGCGTGAAGTTCCGCGCCGATCCGGCCGGTGCGCACAAGACCGGCTTCTTCGCCGACCAGCGCGACAACCGCGAGTGGCTGTCGCGCCAGTGCGCGGGCAAGCGCGTGCTCGACCTGTGCTGCAACACCGGCGGTTTCGGCGTGTACGCGGCGGCGCGCGGCGCCACGGAAGTGGTCGGCATCGACATCGACGAAGCGGTCATCGAGATCGCCAAGGGCAACGTGAAGCTCAACATGCCTTTCGAGAGCGGCGTGCGCCCGCGCTTCGTGCAGGCCGACATTTTTCCGTGGCTGCGCGACGCGGCGAACAGCGGCGAGCAGTACGACGTGGTGATCCTCGACCCGGCGAAGATGACCCGCGACCGCGAGCAGGTGATCCCCGCGCTGAAGAAATACCTCGACATGAACAAGCTGGCGATGGGCGTGGTGAAGCCCGGCGGGCTGTTCGCGACGTTTTCCTGCACCGGCCTGGTCAGCGAGGAGCAGTTCCTCGACATGCTGCGCCGCGCCGCGTTCTATGCCGGCCGCACCGTGCAGGTGCTGAAGGTCGCGGGCGCCGGTGCGGACCATCCGTGGCTGACCGACGTGCAGGAAAGCCGCTACCTGAAGGCGGCGTTCTGCCGCGTGGTGGACTGATCGCGGCATTCTCTCGCCGACGCGCGTCGGCGCATGTCCGCTGTTCGCGTCGCATGCCGTTCGCGCATCGCTTCGTGAACGTGCGTGGCAGCAGCATCGTGAATGGCCTTCGACGGAACGTTTGCGCGTAGACAGACGATGTCCGCGACATGGCGTCGCGGACGTGTCGGGCCGCCGCGGGCGCACGAAGACGTGCGAGGGGGCGAGGCGCCCATCCATGGAAACAGGAGAGCGTCATGTCCAAGGTCATCCACGGGCTGCTGGCCGCAGCCCTGCTGTGCTGCGGCGTGTTCGAAGCGCATGCCGATCCCGTCGCCATCTATGGTTCGCGCACGCCGACGGTGGCATTCGATCCCGTCGCCGATCGCGGTCTCGTCGTGTATGAGCACGGCGGCAGGATCTACGGCAAGTTCATCGATTCCAGCGGTCGAAGCGTCGTCGGCAGCGAGTTCCTGGTATTTCCGCTCATCGTGTCGAGCGCACAGAAATACCGTGATCCGGCGATCGTGTTCAAGCAGCCGCAGAATCGTTTCTACATCGCCGCGCGGCAGAGCTATCCATCGCGATACAACCTGCCGGAAGGGCCCGTGGTCTTCGACACCGCGGACGGCATCGCGGTGACGGCGCTGGACGCCGCAGGCGCGCGTCTGGCGACACGCACGCTCTACACGCCGGGTTTCCTGCGCAATCCCTTCATTGAAGATGCCGAAGCGCGCCCGTCGCTCGCGGTCGACGATTATGACGACACGACCTGCTGCGTCGCCGTCGCGTGGGAGGACCCGCGCGTGCCCGACCGCATCCTGTTGACGCGCATGGCGCCCGACCTCGGGCTGTACGACCTCGAAGCGCAGCGCGTCGCCACGCCCGCCGGACTGGTCAATGGCATCTCCGTCGCCTACGGACGCATCCGCGATCGTTTCGCGTTCGCGTACGACGGCTGCGCGTCGCCGGGACGCGCCTGCAACGGATTCGTCACCAGCATCGCCGCGCTCGGCGCGTCGTCGCCGCTGCACCTGACGTTGCCGAAGCCCGCGAACCCCACGCAGGACGCTGTCGGCCCTTCGATCGCCTATCTGCCCGGGCCTGCGCGATACGTGGTGTCCTGGCAATGGCGGACGCTCGCCACGGCCGGTTCGCCCGCGCGCAGCGGCACCGCGTTCGCAGTCGCGACGACCGCCAGCAGCGGTGCGTTGAGCCTGGGCTCACCGAACTTCGACCTTGGGGCAACCATCACGCCGTGTTCGACCTGTCTCTTCGCCACACCGAAGACGAGGGCCGCCATCGTGCCGATCGGCACGACATCACGCGCGATGATCGTCGCGCCGAGCGCCTTCGCGGGACGGAGCGATCAATTCCTGGCCGGCTACACGGTCGACAGCGCGACGCGCGCGGTGACGGCCGGTCGACGCATCTCGGGCGATGCCGGATACATCGGTCGCGGTGGCGCCGCGTACTCGCCGTCCGGTCGGGTCGTGGCGACTTGGCAGCAGGACGTGCTGGCTGGCGGCGTGGACGCGGGTGTCTGGGCCGCCGCCGCATCGCCCTGACTCCCGCGTGGCATCCGTTGCGCCGGCAATGCCGGCGCACCATCCGGCGCACCATCCATGGGGACACGGCTACACTGCGCGCATGTCCGATTCCGCACTGCTGTCGATCCTCATGGTCGCGACCGCGATCGTCCTCGTCCTGCTTGTCGTCCTGCTGCTGCGCCGGCCCGATGCCGCGCTCGATCGCTTGCGCGGGCGCATCGAGGAGGCGCTGCGCGAGGAGCAGCGTGCGGGGCGGAGCGAATTGCGCGAGCAGCTCGACAGCCTGGGATCGAACCAGGGGCAGCGCATCGATGCCTTCGGCCGCAGCCTCGGCGACCTGACGGCGCGTACGGACGCGCGCCTCGATGAATTGCGCGTCGCGCTGAACGACGATGCGCACAAGGCGCGACTGGAGCTGGCGACGCGCCAGCAGCAGTTCGCCGATGCGCTGGGCGCGCAACTGCGCGAGCTGACCGACCGCAACGAACAACGCCTGGGCGAGCTGCGCACGACGCTGGAACAGAAACTGCGCGAGCTGCAGACCGGCAACGAGGCCAAGCTCGAACAGATGCGCGCGACCGTCGACGAGAAGCTGCAGTCGACGCTGGAGGCGCGCCTTGGCGAATCGTTCCGGCTGGTGTCCGAGCGCCTCGAACAGGTACAGCGCGGCCTGGGCGAGATGCAGCAGCTCGCCACCGGCGTCGGCGATCTCAAGCGCGTGCTGACCAACGTGAAGACGCGCGGCATCTACGGCGAAGTCCAGCTCGCCGCCCTGCTCGAACAGGTACTGACGATCGAACAGTACGAGCAGAACGTCGTCACCGTGCCGGGCAGCAGCGAACGCGTGGAATTCGCGGTGAAGTTGCCGGGTGTCGAGGCCGGGCACGCAGTGCGCCTGCCGATCGACGCCAAGTTCCCGCGCGACGACTACGAGCGCCTGCTCGATGCGCAGGATCGCGCTGACGCGGCCGCTGTCGGCGATGCAGCGCAAGCGCTGGAACGGCAGATCAAGGTCGAGGCCAAGCGCATCCGCGACAAATACCTCGCGCCGCCGCACACCACCGATTTCGCGCTGCTGTTCCTGCCCACCGAGGGCTTGTACGCGGAAGTGCTGCGTCGCCCCGGCCTGTTCGAGACGCTGCAGCGCGAATACCGTGTGACCCTGGTCGGCCCGACGACGCTGCTGGCGTTGCTCAACAGCCTGCAGATGGGGTTCCGGACCCTGGCCATCGAGCAGCGTTCGGGCGAGGTCCGACAGTTGCTGGGCGCGGTGAAGACGGAGTTCGGCAAGTTCGCGACCGTGCTGGAGCGCGCGAACAGCCAGCTGGGCACGGTGCAGAAGAGCATCGAGGCTGCTGGCGTGCGCACGCGTGCGATCGAGCGCCAGTTGCGCAAGGTCGAGGAATTGCCTGCCGACGAGGCTCGCCTGCTGCTGGGCGACGATGGCGTCGATGCCGGGGCATCCGACGCGAGTGCATCACCGGACGCGGACTGACCGCGCCCGGCGCGACATGACTCAGGGCGTGCCCGGCAGGCCCGGCATGGCATTGACCGGCACGGTCGGATCGTCCTCCATGTCCTGGAGGTAGTCGGGCAGCTCGGCGGTGTTGCCGTTCTGCTGGTCGCCATGGATCTGGTACTGGCGGCGCTGGAGCCACGCATCGCGGACGAGCGCGTAGTCGTCGGTGGCGCCTTCGCGCAGGCTGTCGGTCGCCATCAACTGGGTGCGCAGGTCGACCAGCTGCAGGCCCTGCAGGCCGATGCGGGTGACGTCGTTGCCGACGCGGCGCGTGGGCGAGAGCGGTGCATCGCCGAGCATGCCGAGCGTGTCGCGCACGGTACGCGGACCGAACAGCGGCAGTTCGACATAGCGAGAGCGTTTCCAGCCCCACTTGCCGAGCGTCTGGCCGAAGTCCTCGCTGCGATTCGGGATTTTCGCTGCGCTGGCTGGATCGAACAGGCCGGCCAGGCCGAGCGTGCTGTTCATCAGGAATCGGCCCAGGGATTGCCCGGCCTGCTTGGGCTTGCCCTGCAGCAGCGCGTTGAGCGCGCTGACCGGCTGGCCGAGGTTGTGGAAGAAGTTGCTCACGCCCAGGCGCACGGGACGCGGCACCACCTTCACGTAGGCGCGCGCCAGCGGCTTGGCCACGCGGCGGTCTACCGCGTTGTTGAAGCGGTGCATCTGCCGGTTGTACTTCTCCCAGGGGTCGTAGCTTTGCGGTGCGACCACGGGCGTGGGCAGGGTGGGATCGGCAATCGGGTCGTAGCCTTCCTGTCCGAGCGCCGTCTCGCCGTAGATCGCGGCGAAATCCTGTTCGGCATCGGTCGGTGCCTGCTCGGGGGCTGCGCTGGCGACTTCGGTGCCGGCATCGCCCGCTGCAGGAGCGACGTCGCCATCGGCGACGACCATGGCTGTATCGGACTGCGTCGTGCCGGCATCTGCAGGTGCGGCCACGTCGACGGGGGGCGCGGTTTCGGCGACCACGGGTGTGGGGGGCGCATCGCGGTTCGCCGCCTGGTGGGCGCAACCGCTGGTCAGCAGGAGGACGAGGCCGAGCGAGGCGAGGCGTGCGTTCATGGGGGAAGTGTAGTCGTTGGAACCGGGTCAATCCCGGACGAAAGCCAGGCCGTGGCCCAGCCGGTAGGCTTCGCGCAGTTCTGCAAACCCGACGGGACGGCCTTCGGCGACCCCGCGCAGTTCGACGCCTTCGCCGCGTGCGGCAATCAGCGACACCAGCGCCAAGCCGGCGCTGTCGATGCGATCGACGCCGGACAGATCGAGCGCGCGGATTCCCGACGTGCCGCCTGCGCCCGCCGACAGCTGGCGCCACAGCGCCGCGACGTCCTCGCGCAGCAGCGCGCCGCCGAAGCGGAGGGTGTCGCCGTCGCGGACGACGGTGGCCGCGGCGTCGGTCATCACTGCCCCGCGTCGGCCTTGATCTGGCCGTTGCGCAATTCGGTCGCGACCTGGCGGATCGTCTTGCGCTGCAGTTCGGCATCGAACTGGCTGCGGAAGGTCTGCACGTAGGACACGCCTTCGACCATCACGTCGAAGACCTTCCACTGCGAGCCGGACTTGCGCATCAGGTAGTCGACCGGAATCGGCTCGCCCGCCTGGCGCAGGAATTCGCTGGAGACCTTCACGCCGAAGCCCTGCTTGAGCGCCTGCTCGGACTTCACGCGCACGCGCAGCTGGGTGTTGAAATCCAGCAGCGACGAGCCATAGCGCGACATCAGGTTGTCGGCCAGCGCGTCGGAGAACAGCTTGACGTCTTCATCGGAGGCGCCGCGCGCGTGCCGGCCGAGGACCAGTCGCGCCGCATAGTCGCGATCGAACATCGCGTTGAACTCGGTGCTGATGAACTGGCGCAGTGCGGCGCGGTTCTTCTGGAATTCGCCGCGACGCTTCTCCAGCGTGCTCAGCACGCGCTGGCTGTTGTTGAGCACCAGCTGGCTCGGCGTGCCCTGCATCATCGCCGAGGCCGAAGCCGGGCGCGCCGCGTTGGCGGGCTGGGCGGTGTTCTGCGCGAATGCGGAGGTCGCCGTGACGACGGCGATGGCGCCGGCGAGGAGGGCGCTGGCGTGTGCGGGCAGGAGACGGATCTTCTTGGTCATGGGGGTCGGGATCGTGGGGGAGGAGATCACGCGGGAAAGAGCAGGCGGGAAAAGAGCAGGCGTGAAGCGGTCACGGTGCCGTGGGGCCGGTCGCGGGAGCGTCCGCCTGGGGCGCGGCATCCGATGAAGGCGATGCACCCGTGCCGCCGAAGATGTACTTGCCGGCCATCTGGATCAGGTCGACCGCAGGGCTGGTGAAGGCGATTTCCTCGCCCGGCTTGAGGACCTGCGGGTCGCCGCCCGGCTGCAGGCCGACATAGCTTTCACCGAGGAGGCCGCCGGTGAGGATGCTGGCCGAGGTGTCGATCGGCAGGTCCTTGTAGCGACTGTCGATGTCGAGCACCACCACGGCGTCGAGCTTCTGCGGATCAAGGTCGATCGAGGCGACCTTGCCGATCGCGACGCCGCCGATCTTCACCGGTGCCATCGGGCGCAGCTGGCCGAGGTTGGTGAAGCGCGCCTTCAGCGGATAGGTGTCCTGGCTGAAGCCGAAGCGGCCGTTGGTGGAGGCAATCGCCAGCACCAGCAGCGAGGCCAGGGCAAGGAGGAGGAATGCGCCGACGGCGAATTCGATACGGGGACCGCGGGTACTCATGACGATCGGACCTCTGGCAGATGCGGGATGCGCATTACCGGAACAGGAAAGCGGACAGGACGAAATTGAACATCAGCACCAGCAGCGAGGCGTTGACCACGGCGCGGGTGGTGGCGACGGAGGTGCCTTCGATGGTCGGTTCGGCGTGGTAGCCGACGTACGACGCGACCAGGGCAGCGGTGCCGCCGAAGACGGCCGACTTCAGGAAAGCCGACAGGAAGTCGTCGTGGAAATCCACGGCGTCCTTCATCACCTGCCAGTAGCTGCCGTTGTCGATGCCCAGCACCTGCACCGCCTGGAACCAGCTGGCGGCGATCGCCAGGCTGCAGAAGAAGGCCGTGAGCAGTGGCATGCTCAGCACCGCCGCCCAGAAGCGCGGCGCGACCGCCTTGCCGACCGGATCGATGCCCATCAGGCCGAGGGCGGTGATCTGGTCGGTCGCGCGCATCAGGCCCAGTTCGGCTGCGATGGAGCTGCCGGCGCGGCCGACGAACAGCAGCGCCGTCAGCACGGGCGCCAGTTCGCGGTACAGGCCGATGCCGACCGCCGCGCTGACCTGGCCGGTCGCGCCATAGGTCACCAGCACCCGGTAACCCAGCAGGGTCACCGAAAGGCCGACGAATGCGCCACCGACGGCGATGATCGGCAGCGAACGTGCGCCGATCTTGTAGACCTCGCGTACGAGTTCGCGCCAGAAATCGGCGGTGGGTTTGCTGGCGCGGAATACCGACAGCGAGAACATGCCGGCGCGGCCAAGGCCGCGGAGCGCCTGGGCGAAGGCCATCACGCGGCCTCCGTGCGTGCGACCGCGCCGAACGGGCGTGCATCGAAGGGGATGGGGCCGTCCGGCTGGCCGTCGAGGAACTGGCGGACCAGCGGGTCGCCGCCGGTCTCGAGTTCAGCGGGTGTGCCGTCGAAGACGATACAGCCGTTGGCGATGACGACCGCGCGATCGGCGATCGGCAGGGTTTCGTGGACGTGGTGGGTCACGATCAGGCTGGTCAGGCCCAAGGTGCGGTTGAGCCGCGAGATCAGGCTCATGATCACGCCGCTGGCGATCGGATCCAGCCCGGTCAGCGGCTCGTCGTAGATCATCAGCGGCGGATCGAGGGCCAGGGCGCGCGCCAGGGCCACGCGGCGTGCCATGCCGCCGGAGAGCTCGCGCGGGAAGAGGTCGGCGGCGGCGCGCAGACCCACCGCATGCAGCTTCATCTCGACCAGCTGGCGCACCACGGCCGGTGGCAGGTCGGTATGGGTGCGCAGCGGCAGGGCGACGTTTTCGGCGGCGGTCAGGTCGGTCAGCAGGCCGTTGCCCTGCAGCAGCACGCCGATCCGCTTGCGCAGTTCCAGCAGGTCGCGCTTGCGTTGCGGGACTGGTTGGCCGAAGACCTCGACGGTGCCGGCGGCCGGCGCCAGCTCCCCGGTCACTGCCGACAGCAGCGTCGACTTGCCGCAGCCAGAGGGCCCCAGGATCGCCGTCACGCTGCCCTGTGGCACCGCAAGATCGATGTCGCGCAGGATGGTGCGACCACCCCGTTCGAGGCGGAGGCCGGAAATGCGGACGGCGGTGGAGGTCGGGAGCGACACGGTCTGCTGGGGGCCGGATGTCAAAAAAGGCGTTCAGGATGGCCGCTGCTGGCTGAATCCCGGCGAAGCGCTTCGGGTACTTGCCAGCCTATTGTCGTTGCCGCAGGCCCGTCTGTCTGCGTGATCGGGGCGACGCAGCGTCCCGTGCCCGTCCACGCGCGTGCACAACTGATGCCGGACACCATCTTGTATGCGTCGCGCCCGCACGCGAGGATGTCGCGGCCATGCCGGCGATGCGATGCCGGCCATCACGACCACACGGGGACTCCATGGATCTGCTGACGCTGGAACACTTTGCCGGCTGCGTGAACGAAACGTTCACCGCCGGGCTCAACGACATGGACGTGGAATTCGTGCTGGTCGAAGCCCGGCCCATGCCCGAGCAGGGCGAAGGTGCGCGGATGCGCGCACCTTTCTCGCTGCTGTTCCGCAATACCTCGCCGATCCTGTTCCCGCAGCAGATCTACGCGATGCGCCATCCGCGCGTGGGCGAGGTCGGGATCTTCCTGGTGCCGGTCGCGCAGGAACGCGCCGGTTTTCTTTACCAGGCGGTATTCAACTGACGGTCGACGCCCCAGGCGTGGGCGTCCAGGCCATGGCGATGTGGGATGCGCCGGTGTCGTCGGTGACCACGAAGCCCAGTCGCTCGTAGAGTCGCCGGGCAGCGGGATTGCTGCGCATCACGTGCAGGTGCATGTCACGGCCCAGCGCGGCGGCCTCTGCCTGGCTGTGCCGGATCAGCGTGTTGCCCACGCCGCTGCCGCGCATGCCGGGAAACAGGCAGATGTCGACGATCAGGTGCGCCGAGGCGGAGCGCTGCAGGTAGTAGCGGCCGACCGGCCCGCGCCCGGATTGTTCGATCGCCAGGAAGTCGGTGTCGGCGTAGTGCGCGAGGTAGTGCTGGTGCTGCAGGCCGAACTGCTGGTCGAGGAAGGCGCGCTTCGCGATCTCGGGCCAGGGGACCGGGGCCATCTCTTCCGCGCGCGTCGACGCGTAGAGGTCGCGCAGCCAGGGCAGGTCCGCATTGTGCAGCCATCGCAATGAAAACCCGCGCTCGGCGAGGAGCGCGGGAATGGTCATGTGATCGGTCCGCTCCGCAGGAAACGGTGCGAGCCGCGATGGCGTTGCCACCGTCATGTCAGGGGAAGGAAGGATAATTGCCGGCAAGCGCGATGCAGAAGTTGATGCCCAGGTAAGGCTGCTGGTTCTGGTGCGGCTGGCCGCCGCCCTGGCTGGGGCTGATCATGTTCGGCGCGAAGGTCGTGTTGGGGGCGCTCGTATTGAAGGGTCTGTTCGCTGTTGCGCCGGGCTGGGACAGCCCGCCGTTCGCGACGGGAGCGCTGACTTTCTTGGTCGCATCCGTCGGCAGATATGCGTTGATGCCGTGGTTGTGCTGCGGGATCTGGTTGCTGGTCAGGGTGACGGTGTTGACGCCGAAGGCTTCGCCGAGGCTGCGCGGCGACAGGCCTGGTCCATTGCCCTGCTGGCAGCCCGCGCGGCCGGCGAAGTTCGGCAATTGGAAGGTGGTCTGCCCGTTGCCGCCGTAGATGGTGCCGATCAGGGAAAAGAGTGCGGTGTTCTGGGAAATCGGCAGCGTGGCGCCGTTGGCGAATGCCCAGTAGCGCGGATTGAAGTTGAAGCCGAACAGCTGGATCTCGCCGATGTAGGGTTGGGTCATGATCTGGTTCCTCCGATGAGGTGGTCGCGGCGTGGAGGCGCGACCGCGCCTGCGTGGCGCGATGGAAGTGCAGGTGCGCCGGTCAGGCCTGCGAGGGGAAGATGCCGAAGGTCGCGATGCAGTACTGCACCGTCAACGTGGGCATGCAGTTCTCGTGCGGCTGGCTGCCGCCGGCGAGGCTCGTCGATTGGGCGGACATCGGCAACGGAGTGGCGCCGGTGATGTCGGACGCATAGAAGGTGTCACCACTGACGCTGCCGGGCAGCACCGTGTTCCCTGGCGTCACGCCGCCGCCGGCGCCGGATGTCACGACCAGCGTGTGCGTATGCGCAGGCATCTGCGTCGGCAGTACGGTCACGGTTTCGGTACCGGCGCGCTGGCCGATGACGTAGTTGCTCAAGCCCGGGCCCGTGCCCTGGTGGATCGGCAGGCGGCCGCGCAGGTCGGGTACCGCGAAGGTGGTCTGGCCGTCGCCGCCGTAGGTGGTGCCGATCAGGGCGAACAGCGCGTCGTACTCGGAAATCGGCAGCAGGCTGCCGTCGCAGGCCTGCCAGTTGTTGGGGGCGCCGCGTGTACCGAAGGCGAACATGCGGATTTCGCCGATGTAGGGTGTACTCATGAGTCGTTGGCTCCGGAGGTTGTAAGGATCGCGCTGCCGCAGGGCGCGCGGGTCCGTTGTCCTTGAAGGGTGGCGTCAGTTGCGCGACGGGAAGATGCCGCTCAGCGCGATGCAGAAATTGATGACGCTGTAGGGCTGCAGGTTCGGATGTGGTTGGTTCCCGCCGGCCGGAGCGACAGTCTGGGGGGTCTGGGGGAGAAGCGGGCCCGAGCTGCTGGCATAGACATTCAGTGGTGTCGCGGTGCTGGTGCTGGTCGCGTAGATGCGTCCGCTCGCGCCACGGTTGTCGCCGTTCGTGGTCGACGCGTTCATCGAGTGCGTATGCGCCGGCAGGTTGGTGCTCAGCAGGGTCACGTTCTCGACGCCGGAGGACTGGCCGATCTGCACCGAGGGCGGCTGCCAGCTCGGGTCCACGGACGAGGCATAGCCGATGGGCGTGCGGCTGCGCAGGTCGGGCAGCGCGAAATTGGTGGTGCCGTTGCCCCCGTACTGCGTCCCCAGCAGCGAGAACAAGGCCTGGTTCTGGTTGATCGGCAGCAGTTGGCCGTTCGCCAGCGCCCAGAACTTGGGCGCGAAGTTGAAGCCGGCCATCATGATCTGGCCGATGAAGAATTCGCTCATCGTGATCCTCCCCTTGGATGGTGAGCGCGGACACGTCGTGCGCCGCGCCGACGTACTCTGAACCGCATTGGCCGGTGCGACAAGGCCCGCCGCCGCCGTATGTTGGTATCAGTTCTCGCCGGGGGCTTCCGCTCGGCCCGGAAGCCTGTTCCAATGATGGAGACGATGCCGGGGGAGCGGCTTGCGTTGTCTGCTCGGAATCCCCGGATCGCATTTGCGCAGGGCGGCCATCATGGCTTGCCGGCAGCCCGTGTTGGACGGGCGCTCTTCAGGGGAGCTGGAACATGCATATGTCTTCGAACCGCCGATCGGGTCGTCGCCTCAACGGCGCGCTCGCGTTCCTGCTGCTCGCGCTGGCGGCCTTCTGGCCCATGCTCGCGAGCGCCCAGCACACGTCCACGGAATGCCCGGCCCAGACGGGCACGGTCACCGCCGGAGGCACGGTCACAATCAACATCAGCGACTGTGAAGCCGTCAGCGGGTTGGGCGGAGATGGCGCGATCGATGGCGGCGCTTTCGGCGCTGGGGACTTCGAAGACCATGGTACGGCCACGACCCGGCACACGGGCGGCCAGTGGTTCCTGGATTACAGCCACAACGGTTCCACCGGAATCGGTTCGACCGATGTCTTCGAACTCGCCGATGGCTCCCTGGCCGGCAACGGCGACGTCCGGTTCACGATCACCATCACCCCGTCAGCCTCGCCGATCACGGTGCTGCCGGCCGCCTTGCCCACGCTGACCGCCGGCACGCCGTTCTCGCAGACCCTGACCTCTTCAGGCGGACTCGCGCCCTACACCTATACCTTGCAGAGCGGTGTCCTGCCGGCCGGTCTCAGCTTGACCGGCGGCGGCGTGCTCAGCGGCACGCCGACCCAGCGTGGTGCCTACAGTTTCAGCGTCCGCTCGACCGATGCCACCACGCCCACGGCGCAGTTCGTCGACAAGGGCTACACCGGCACGGTGCAGAACCCGACCCTCGCCATCAATCCCGCCACCGGTACGGCCATCCAGGGGGCGGCTTTCTCGCAGACCCTGGTCATCACCGGTGGTGTTGCTCCCCACACCTGCTTGCTCGAGACAGGCACCTTCCCGGCGGGTATCAGCGTTTCCTCCGCCTGCGTCGTCAGCGGCACCACGGCTGCGGCACCGGGCAACTATCCGGTGACCATCCGCGTCACCGATGCCAGCACCGGCCCGGGCACCTATTTCGAGGTCGAGAACTACACCCTCACCGTCAGCCCGCCGCCCAGCGTCTCCATCGCGGTGTTGCCGGCCTCGGTCAGTGAAGACGGCGCGACCAACCTGACCTTCACGGTCACCCGCAGCCTCAACCTGACCTCGCCGACGACGGTCAACATCACCACCTCCGGCACCGCCACCTCGGGCACCGACTACACCGGCGGCGTCGCCACCGTGGTCATCCCGGCCAACGCGACCACCGCCACGTTCACCATCGACCCGACCGTCGACGGCACCGTCGAGGCCGACGAGACCGTGACCATGACGGTCGCGGCCGGCACCGGCTACACCGTCGGCGTGCCCGCCAGCGCCACCGGCACCATCCTCAACGACGACGTGCCGAGCGCGACCATCAGCGTCTCGCCGGCGAATGTCGCGGAAGACGGCGCGCCCAATCTCGTCTACACGGTCACGCTGAACCAGGCGTCTTTCTCGGCGCTTTCGATCAACTACACGATCGGCGGCACCGCGACCAACGGCACCGACTACGCGACGATCGCCTCGCCGCTGGTCATCCCGGCCGGCAGCACCACCGGCACGATCACGGTCAACCCGACCGCCGACGCCACGATCGAAGCCAACGAGACGGTCACCCTCACCCTGAATGCCGGCGCCGGCTACACCGTCGGCGTGCCGAACAGCGCCACCGGCACGATCCTCAACGACGACCTGCCGAACCTGGTGATCAACGATGTCACCGCGAACGAAGGCAACGCCGGCATCACCAACTTCACCTTCACGGTGAGCCTGAGCGCGCCGGCCGGTCCGGGTGGCGTCACCTTCGACATCGCCACCGCGAACGGCTCGGCCACCGCGGGCGTCGACTACGTGGCCAGCAGCCTGACCGGCCAGACCATCCCGGCCGGCAGCAGCACCTATACCTTCACGGTGCTGGTCAACGGCGACACGCTGAACGAGCCGAGCGAGACCTTCTTCGTCAACGTCACGAACGTGGTCAACGCGGTCGTGGTCGACGGACAGGGCGTGGGCACCATCGTCAACGACGATCCGCTGCCGAGCCTGTCGATCAATGACGTGACCGTGGTCGAAGGCAATGCCGGCACCGTCAATGCCGTGTTCACCGTGACCCTGAGCGCCGCCAGCGGCCAGACGGTCACCGTGAACTACGCCACCGCCGATGGCACCGCGACCCAGCCGGCGGATTACACCAGCACCAGTGGCACGCTGACCTTCACGCCTGGTCAGACCACCCGCACCATCACGGTGCCGGTGATCGGCGAGGTCGTTCCCGAGGCCAACGAAACCTTCTTCGTCAACCTGAGTGGTGCGGCCAACGCCACCATCGCCGACAACCAGGGCGTCGGCACGATCACCAATGACGACGTGCCCGTCACGGTCAGCCCGGGCACCTTGCCGAACGGCACGGTCGCGGCGGCCTACAGCCAGACCATCACGGCCAGCGGCGGCGCCGCGCCGTACAGCTTCGCGGTCACGGCAGGTGCATTGCCTGCAGGCCTGACCCTGTCGCCCGGCGGCATCCTGTCCGGTACGCCGACGGCGGGTGGCAGCTTCAACTTCACCGTCACCGCGACCGACAGCAGCCCGTTCCCGGGGCCGTTCTCCGGCAGCCAGGCCTACACGCTGGTCATCGCACCGGCGACGATCGTGTTGCCGGCCACGACGCTGGCGGGTGGCACGCTCGGTGCCCCGTACAGTGACGCGATCACCGCAGCCTCCGGCGGCACTGCTCCCTACGCTTATGCCGTCACCGCCGGCGCACTGCCGGGCGGCCTGACGCTCAATGCCTCGACCGGTGCCATCACCGGCACGCCGAGCGCGCTGGGCACCTTCAACTTCAGCATCACCGCGACCGACAGCAGCACCGGCACGGGTCCGTACACGGCCACGCAGGCCTACGCGATCACCGTGATCGACGTGCCGCCGACCGCGGCGAACTCGTCGTTGACCGTCGCCTACAACGCGGCAGCCACCAACGTGCCGCTGAGCCTGTCGGGCGGCGCGCCGACGTCGCTCGCCATCGTCACCCCGCCGACCAACGGCACGGCGATCGTCAGCGGCATCACGATCACCTACCAGCCGAACGCCGGTTACGCCGGTCCGGACAGCTTCACCTACAGCGCGACCAACAGCGGCGGCACCTCGGCGCCGGCGACCGTGAGCGTGACGGTGCAGGACCCGATCATCACGATCACGCCGACCGGTGGTTTCGCCGCCACGGTGGCCGCGCCCTACACGCAGACCTTCACCTTCAACGGTGGCGCACAGCCGTGGAGCGGCTACCAGGTGACGGGCCTGCCGGCAGGCGTGTCCATCACCGGCACCACCGCGAACACGGTGACGATCTCGGGCACCCCGACGGAAGCCGGGTCGTTCAATCTCAACGTGTCCGCCACCGATAGCAGCACCGGCAACGGTCCCTACACGGTCGGCGAGGCCTTCACGCTGACCGTCGCCGGCCCGACGCTGGCGCTCGCACCGCCGAGCGGTTCGTTCAACCCGGTCTACGACACGCCGTACTCGCAGACCTTCACCGCGAGCGGCGGCACCGGTCCGTACAGCTATGCGGCGACGGGTTCGCTGCCGCCGGGCCTGACCTTCAGCGGCGACACGCTGTCGGGCACCCCGACGGCGCCGGGCACCTACAACATCACGATCACGGCCACCGACACCGGCACGACCGGCGCCGGCGCGCCGTTCACGGTCGCCCAGAACTACACGATCAACATTTCGCCGCCGACCATCGTGATCAATCCGGCTACATTGCCGAATCCGACGGCGGGCACGCTCTACAACCAGACCGTCACTGCCAGTGGTGGCGCGGGAACCCATTCGGTCACGGTGACCAGCGGCAGCTTGCCTTCCGGAATTAGCCCTCTGTTCCTGCCGAATGGCCTGGTCTTCGTGGGCGTCTCCTACGAAGTCGGCACGTTCAATTTCACCGTCACGGCGACCGATGCCAACGGCCAGACGGGCAGTCGTGCGTATACGCTGGTCATCGCCGCGCCGACGCTGACGATGACTCCGGCTCCGGGCACGCTCAATGCACCGTATGCCTCGCCGTTCTCGCAAACCTTCACCGCAGGCGGTGGCTCGAACAGCTACAGCTACGCGATCACCGGCACGCTGCCGGCAGGCCTGAGCTTCAGCGGCAACACGATCTCGGGTACGCCGACCGTGCCGGGCAGCTACCCGATCACGATCACCGCCACCGATACCCTGATGACCGGCGTGGGCGCGCCGTTCTCGATCGCGCAGAACTACACGATCGACGTCCCGGCCCCGACCATCGTGGTCAACCCGGCGACGCTGCCTGATCCGGTGGCCGGCACGGCCTACAGCCAGACGCTCACCGCGTCCGGTGGCGCGTCGCCCTACGGCTTCGCGCTGACGGCCGGTTCGCTGCCGAGCGGCATCACCCTGGGCAGCAGCGGTGCGCTGTCGGGCACGAGCTTCGAGGTCGGTACCTACAGCTTCACGGTGACCGCGACCGACGCCAACGGCCAGACCGGCAGCCGCGCCTACACGGTGACGATTGCCGCTCCGGTGCTGACGATGACGCCTGCGGCTGGCACGCTGACCGCGACCTATGGCGCGCCGTACTCGCAGGCGTTCACTGCGGCAGGCAGCCCGGGTCCCTACAACTACGTGCTGACCGGCACGCTGCCGGCAGGCCTGAGCTTCAGCGGCAACACCATCTCGGGCACGCCGACCGTCCCGGGCAGCTATGCCATCACGGTCACCGCCACCGACACCGTGCTGACCGGTGCCGGTGCGCCGTTCTCGATCGCGCAGAACTACACGATCGACGTGCCGGCCCCGACCATCACGATCGACCCGGCCTCCCTGCCCAACACCACGGCCGGCCTGGCGTACAGCCAGTCGATCACCGCGACCGGCGGCGTTGCTCCGTACGCCTTCACGGTGACTGCCGGCGCGCTGCCGACCGGCCTGAGCCTGTCGACTGGCGGTGCGCTGTCCGGCACCACCACGGCGTCGGGTACCTTCAACTTCACCGTGACGGCGACCGACACGTTCGGCCAGGCGGCAAGCCGCGCCTACACGGTGGTGGTGGCGGTGCCGACGATCACCCTCAACCCGGCCACGCTGCCGGCGGGCACGGCAGGTACGGCCTACAACCAGGTGCTGACGATCAGTGGCGGCATCGCGCCGTACACCGTGACGCAGACCGGTGCGCTCCCGACCGGCCTGACCTTCAACACCGCCACGCTGACCTTCAGCGGCACGCCGACGCAATCGGGCACGTTCAACATCAGCGTGACCGTGACCGACAGCACCGGTGGAACGGCGGCCACGGTCACCAACAACTACACGCTGACCATCGCCGTGCCTTCGCTCACGCTGACGCCTGCGACGGTGCCGGCCGGCACTGCGGGCGTGGCCTACACGCAGACGTTCACCGCCTCGGGTGGCATCGCGCCGTACACCTACGCGATCAGCGCGGGTGCGCTGCCGGCTGGCCTGACCTTCACGCCGGCAGGCGTGCTGTCGGGCACCCCGACGGTGGCAGGCACGTTCAACTTCAGCGTCACCGCGACCGACAGCACCACCGGCACCGCCGGCACGGTCACGGTGGCCTACACGCTGACGCTGTCGGTGCCGACGATCACGGTGAATCCGCCGGTCCTGCCCAATGCGGTGTTCGCAGTGCCCTACAACCACGTCATCAATGCCGTGGGTGGTACCGCGCCGTACACCTTCGCGGTGTCGGCGGGTGCGCTGCCGGCGGGCGTGACGCTCAATGCCAACGGCACGATCAGCGGTGCGCCGACGGTCACGGGTGCCTTCAACTTCACCATCCGTGCCACCGATGCACTGGGCTTCACCGGCACGCGTGCCTACGCGATCACCGTCATCCAGCGTCCTGATCCCTCGCGTGATCCGGAAGTGCGCGGCCTGATCGAGTCGCAGGCCGATGCGACCCGTCGTTTCGCGACCACGCAGATCAACAACTTCCAGCAGCGCCTGGAGCGCTTGCATGGTGCGGGCAGCGGCGGTGGTTTCGACAATGGCCTGAGCGTGTCCTACGACCAGTACTGCCCTGAAATGGTGGGCAGCATCCCGGGTCGTCGCTGCGACCGCCCGAACGCGGGCGACAGCATCGGCGGCGGAGTGGGCAATGGTCGCGGCAATGGCCTGGGCAACGGTGCCGGCCAGGGTGGCGGCAGCGGCAACGGCAACAAGGCCTTCGGCATCTGGGCCTCGGGCATGATCCGCTCGGGCAACCACGATGGTCGCAACGGCAGCGCCGATGTCGACTTCGAGACCGATGGCGTCAGCTTCGGCCTGGATTACCGCTTCAACGATGCGTTCGTGCTCGGCGGTGGCGTGGGCTACGGCACCGACAGCAGCGACGTGGGCCAGAACGGCAGCCGCAGCGAGGGTCGTGCGTACAGCGTCGCGCTGTACGGCAGCTACAGCCCTGGCGACGTGTTCTTCCTCGACGGCCTGTGGGGCTACCAGAACCTCGATTACGACCTGCGCCGGTTCGTGACGACGAACGGGAACTTCGTGCACGGCAGCCGCGGTGGTTCGCAGTGGTTCGGGTCGGTGTCGGCAGGTGCGGACATCGGCGCGGGCAACTGGCAGTTCACCCCTTACGCCCGCGTGGACGTGGCGAAGGCGAGGCTGAACGGCTACACCGAGAGCGGCGACGCAATCTTCGCGCTGCGCTACGAGGAGATGGAGGTCGACACGACGACGGGTAACGCCGGCGTGCGGATCGACTACAGCCGCGAGACCTCGTGGGGTCGGTTCTCGCCGCAGTTCCGGGTGGAATACCAGCACGACTTCAAGGGCGGCGCTGCGCAGACGATGCGTTACGCAGACCTGCCGGTCGGTCCGTTCTACCGCGCGACGTTCTCGGACTTCGACCGCAGCCGCTGGATGTTCGGCCTGGGCTTCCTGTTCGACCTGGACAACGACTGGTCGTTCAAGCTCGACTACCGCGGCCTGATCGGCAACGGCGACGACCGCGACCACGGTGTGCAGCTGAACGTGGACAAGAAGTTCTGATCCAGTCTGCTTTCGCCTGATGTACCCAGCGCCGCTGCCTCACCGCAGCGGCGCTGTCATTTTGGGGGTGATCGCCGTCGCCCGGTCCGGGACACCGTTTCAGCGCATGCCGCCGACTCGGTCATGCGATGAAACGTGCAAGGGGAGTAATCTTTGCGGCCTGTGACACGCAAAGGACTCCGTCGCCCATGAATCCATGCAATTCGTCGGCCTTGCCCGCTCTGGTTCGCCGCTGCGCATCGCGTGGTGGCGCAGCACATCCGTTCAGGTTCGCGCAGTGGGCTGCACTGCTCCTGCTGTCGCTCTGGTCGGTGCTCGGGCTTGCGCAAAGCGGCACGATCACGGTGTCTCCGGCCGCGCCGCCCGCGTCCTACATCTACAGCCCCTACCAGCTGCAGTTCACCGCCAGCGGTGGCACAGCGCCTTACACCTTCCGGCCGATCTCGCTGTCGGCCGGCACGCTGACCGCAGGCGGCCTGTTTTCGGCGACGCCGACGATCGGCAACGAGATGGCACTGCGCTTCGACGTCATCGATGGCGTCGGCCAGACATCGCAGGTGTTCGCGATCAACATTCCCGTCGTGCCGGCGCCGATCACGATCCTGAACAGCACGCCGCCTGCGGCCACGGTGGGCGTGCCGTACACCCATGACCTCGGCGCCAGCGGCGGCGTGGCGCCTTATCGGTTCTCGCTGCAGTACCAGCCCGCATGGCTGAGCATCACCAGCGATGGTCGTCTGTCGGGCACGCCGCCGGCTGGCGAGCGCTACGTGAATTTCATCGTGGAAGTCAGGGACAGCCTCAGCGCGCCCGCCGGTTCCGGCGTGATCGGCCCGGTCACCCGGCTCGACAACATGGTGCTGAACGTCAACGACGACGGCCTGCACGACATCGGGCCGGACACGATCCCTGATGCCACGCTTGGCGCGCCCTACAGCGTGCAGTTGGAAGGTCGCGGTGCGTCCACGCCAACGAACTTCGCCACGGTGCAGGGCGTGCTTCCGCCGGGCGTGAGCCTCGGCGCGACGGGCGCCATCACCGGAACGCCGACGCAGGCCGGCACCTATCCGTTCACTGTGCGGGCGAGGTTCGCCGATGGTGCGGAAGCCTTCCGCACCTACTCGCTGCGCGTGCTGTCGACGGGGTTCGAGATCTCGCCTTCGGCATTGCCGGTCGGCATGGCCGGCGTCCGCTATCGCCAGCCGATCACCGGCGTGGGCGGCACGGCGCCATACACGGTCGGACTGACGGGCCGCCTGCCCACGGGCATGAGCTTCGATCCGGCGACCGGCCTCGACGGCATCCCGTTCGAGTCGGGTGACTTCGACGTCACCATCACCGTCACCGATGCCACGTCGACGACGATCACGCGCAACGACCGCATCGTGATCCGACCGCCGACGCTCTTCGTGTACACCCAGGTGCTGCCGGAGGCGACGGTCGCCACGCCGTACAGCACGACCATTCGCTTGACCGGAGGATTGGGCCCCTTCAATTTCGCCGTCAGCGGCGGCAGTTTGCCTGGTGGCATGAGCCTCGGCGCCACCGATGGCGTGCTGTCCGGCACCCCGACCGCACCAGGCCTCTATCCCTTCGATGTCACCATCACCGACTCGACGATCGGTACGCCGGCGACCATCACGCAGCACTTCGTCTTCGTCGTGAACGATCCGGACGTTCAGGTCCTGCCGGCGACATTGCCCAGCATGTACCTGCGCGTGCCCTTCTCCACGCAGTTGAGTCTGAGTGTCGCGGGGCCCGGGCCGGCGCAGTTTTCGCTGCTGTCGGGCGAATTGCCGCAGGGGATCACGCTGTCGCCGACCGGCCTGCTCAGCGGAACGCCCAGCCACATCACCTTCGGCCCGATCGAATTCACCGTGCAGGGCCTGTACTCGAACGGCGTCTTCGCCCGCCGCACGTATCGGGTCAACGTCCCCGCTGCCGCGCTCACTGTGTCGCAGATCCCGGCGGCCACGGCAGGCGTGCCCTATTCGCAGACGGTCCAGATCGTCGGCGGCATCCCGCCCTATCGCGTGGCCTTCAAGGTGCGCGGTGGCCGGCTGGGCATGGAGATGCTGCCCGGCCTGGGATTGCCGGCGGGGATGACCGTCACGCCGGGCGTCGACGGCAATGTCGCCCTGGTCACCACGAGTACCTTCACGATCAGCGGCACGCCGACCGCAAGCGGCGATTTCCCGATCAACATGGAAATCCGCGAAGCGTCGACGGGGCATACCGAGTACGCAAACCTGTTGCTGAGAGTCCTGCCATCCCAGCCGACGATCACTCCTGCGGTCCTCCCCAATGCATCGATCGGCCTTGCGTACAGCCACGCGATGACGGTGCAGGGCGGCGTGGCGCCCTATCGCTTCGCCCTCGCGCAAGGCCATCAGTTGCCGGCGGGACTGACCATGAGCGAGAGCGGCGTGATCAGCGGCATTCCCACGGTGCAGCGAGCAACCAGTTTCGACGTTGTCGTGACCGACGCCGTCACCGGCACGCCCGGCAGGGCGACCACGACGGTCACGCTGGATGTCACCCTGCCGACGATCGTCATTCCCGCGCGCACCATCACGATGCCTGCGGGCAGCACGGCAGCGGTCGACCTCACCGAAGGCGTCAGCGGTGGCCCGTTCACCGGTGCGACGGTGGTGTCGGTCGCGCCTGCCGGCGCTGGTACCGCCACCATCGCCCAGAGCGGCACCGGGGCGAGCGCACGCTACGTGCTGAGCTTCGTTCCCGCGAAGACCTTCTCCGGCCAGGCGACGGTGCGCTACACGCTGAGCAATGGCGCGGTGACCTCGAACGAAGCCACGATCGTCTTCACCGTCGTGGCGCGCCCCGATCCTTCGGCGGATGCCGAGGTGCGTGGCTTGATCGATGCCCAGGCCATGTCCGCGCGCCGCTTCGCCGATACGCAGATGAGCAACTTCCAGCAGCGACTCGAGCGCCTGCATGGCGGCAGCGATTCCGCGCGCGGTTTCGACAACGCGCTCGGGTTCGCGGCGACGCACGAATGCAGGACCCCGGTGGGCGCGATTCCCGGCCAGCGTTGCCAGGCGATGGCGGAGCCGGCGGGCGCCGATGGCGACGCAGCGTCGCGCGACAGCGATGCGCGCTTCGGCACCTGGGCGGCCGGCGTGCTGCGCAGCGGTGATCGTGATGCCGCGAACGGTCGTGCAGCGCTCGATTTCGAAACCGAAGGCGTCAGCATCGGCGCCGATACCCGCTTCGGTCGCTTCGTCATCGGCGGTGGCCTGGGCTATGGCAACGATCGCACCTGGGTCGGCAAGGACGACAGCCGTGTCGATGCGCGTGCCTTCACCTTCGCGGTCTACGGCGGCAGGGCGCTCGGCGAGCGTGGCTTCATCGATGGCCTGCTCGGCTACCAGCAGCTCGATTACGACCTGCGTCGTACCGTGTCGGCCAATGGCGCGACAGTGCGGGGCCAGCGCGATGGCGACCAGTGGTTCGCGTCGATCACGGCCGGCGCCAACCTCGGGCGTGATCGCTGGGGCGTGGTGCCGTACGGACGTGCGAAATACACGCGCGGCACGCTGGATGCCTACACCGAAACCGGCGATCCGCTGTACGCGCTGGATTACGACGCCCAGTCGATGCGTGCGTTCACGGTCGACCTCGGCCTGCGCCTCGATTACCGGGTGCAGACCTCGTTCGGCGTGATGTCGCCGCAGCTGCGCCTCGAGTACCAGCACGACCTGCAGCGCAGCGGCGACGCGAGCCTGCGTTATGCCGACTGGCTCGACGGCCCGGTGTATCGCGTGCAGCCGCAGGGTTTCTCGCGCGACCGCTTCGAGCTGGGACTCGGCCTGCAGTTCGAGTTCGAGCAGGCCTGGCAGCTGGGCGTCGCGTATCGACTGCTGGTCGGCGACGACGGCGATCGCGACCACGGCGCGCAGTTGAATCTCGACAAGCGTTTCTGAACCACGGGCGTAATTGACGCCCTGCACCCGCGGAAGCGGGGGAGCGCGCACTCCGGCATCATGTGTGGCCGATGCCGACCGCCTCCACCCGCTTCCGCCTGATTTCCGGCAACCGGCTCGACCGGCTGGCGGCGGTGCTGGGCGAGCGCCTGGCCATGCCGCTGGACGTGGACTCGCTGGCGCCGGACGTGATCCTGATCCCGCAGCCGACGCTGCGGCACTGGCTGCTGCAGACCCTGGCCGAGCGCCATGGCGTCGCGGCCAATCTCGACCTGTGCACGCCCTCCGAATTCGTCTGGCGGCTGTTGCGCGCGGATCGCGCCGACCTGCCCGACCAGTCGCCCTGGGATCGCGAACACCTGCGCTGGCGCCTCTATGCCCTTCTTGGCGCCGACCCGGGCGCGTTGCCGTCGCCGGTGCGTCGTCACCTGCGTCGCGCCTCGGGCACGGGCCTGGACGGGGTGGCGCAGGCGGTGCAGGCCGCGATGGCCCGCTACGGCCTGGCGGATGCGCTGGCCGGTGCCTTCGACAAGTACCAGGCCTATCGTCCCGACTGGCTGCGCGACTGGGAAGCGGGACATGTCGACAGCCGCGACGACTGGCAGGCCCAGCTGTGGCGACAGCTGCGCCGCCAGCCAGGCGCGCACCGCGCATCGCTGCTGGCCGACTGGCTGGCGCGTTACGACCGCGACGCCGCGCACGCGATCGGCACGCCGCCGCCGGGCCTGCCGCCCCGCCTCGTCGCGTTCGGCACCATCCATGTGTCTCCGGACGTGCTGCACCTGCTGGCCGTGGTCGGACAATGGATCGATCTCGATTTCCACCTGCCCACGCCGTCCGCCGAATACTGGGGCGACGTGGAGTCGCTGCGCGAACGCCTGCGTCGCGAGGGACCGCAATCGCTGCCTGCAGCGCTGGCCGATGCACAGCGCGACAACCCGCTGCTGATGGCCTGGGGCGCCGGTGGCCGCGAGATCGTCGCGCAGCTGTTCGCCTACGATGTACTGCTGCCGCACACCGAACTGGAGTGCTTCGACGCGCCGGGTCGCGACACGCTGCTGCATCGACTGCAGCAGGACGTGCTGGATCGTGCCGCGCCCGCGCCACGGGATTTGGACCGCGGCGACGTGTCCCTGCAGTTGCATGCCTGTCATTCGAAGCTGCGCGAAGTCGAGGTGCTGCACGACCAGCTGCGCGGACTGCTGGACGACCCACGCTTCGACCCGCCGCTGCAGCCGTCGCAGATCGCCGTCCTCGCGCCCGACATCGCTGAATACCTGCCGCTGGCGCGTGCGGTGTTCGGCGGCATCGCGCCGGACGATCCGCGCTGGATCCCGTTCTCGCTCGCTGACCGTCCGCAGGTGCAGTCGCATCCGCTGGTGCCGATGCTGCCGACCTTGGTCGGCCTGGCGGATGCGCCGCTGACCGCAGGGCTGTTCCGCGACCTGCTGGCCACGCCGGCGGTGGCGCATGCGCTGGGGCTGGACGACGCGCGCCGCGCGAAGATCGACGACTGGTTCGAGGCCGCGGGCGTGCGCTGGGGCGAGGACGAACAGGCGCGCGAACGTGCCGGCGCCGGCCGCTGGCGCGAATACAGTTTCGAGTTCGGCATCGAACGCCTGCTGGGTGGCTATGCGGCTGGCGACGATGCCGTGGTCGACGCGGACGCGGCGATCATCGCGCCGTATCCCGAACTCGAGGGTGCCGATGCCGACGTGCTCGATCGCGCGCTGGCGCTGTATCGCAGCCTGCGCGCGTTCGCCGCCTGGGCACGCGAAGCGCGTGATGCATCGGCATGGCGCGACGCGCTCGCCGCGCTGCTGACGAGCCTGCTCGCTCCGGTGGCGCAGGACGAAGCCGAAGCACAGGCGCGCCGCCTGCTGCTCGAAACCCTGGACGATTTCGCGAACGAAGCCGCCGCTGCCGGCCCGCTGCCGGCGGCCCTCGTGCAGCACGCGCTGCGCGAGACCCTCGAAAGCGCATCGCCGCATCGGCCGTGGTTGTCCGGAGGCGTCGTATTCGCCGGCATGGTGCCGCTGCGCACCGTGCCGTTCCGCGTGATCTGCCTGCTCGGCCTCGACGCCGATGCCTATCCGCGTCGCGAACCGAGCGACGACATCAACCGCCTCGTCGACGCCATCCAGGGCCGTGCGCCGCGCCGGCTCGGCGACCGTTCGGTGCGCGAGGACGACCGCTTCCTGTTCCTGCAGTTGCTGTGCGCAGCCGGCGACGTGTTCTACCTCAGCTACGGCGGCCGCGATGCCCGCGATGGCAGCGTGCGCGAACCGTCGCCGGTGGTCGCCGAACTGCTCGACGTCGTCGAAGCCATGCATGGCGAAACGGTTCGCGACGCGCTCTGCATCGAACACCCGCTGCAACCGTTCTCGCCGCGCGCCTTCGGGGCCGGCGACGACGGCGGCTTCGAGCCGAGGCGCTTCTCGTATCGCAGGGAATGGCAGGCCGCACCGGTCCCCGCGCACGCGCTGCGTCCGGCGCCGGCCTTCGTCATCGACGCGCTGGCGACGGACGATGGTGCGCTTGAAGACCGCGCCAATGACATCGACATGCCGGACGCGGGCGCGCTGCAGCGCTTCTTCGCCAATCCGGCGAAGGCCTGGCTGCGCGACCGCCTGGGCCTGCGCCTGCCCGAGGACGCGGACGACGTGCCTGACCGCGAGCCGATGGGCCACGACCGGCTGCTGCGCTACCACGTGCTCGAAGCGCTGCTCGCCGAGGACGCGAGCGCCGATCCCGACGACGCGCCGCGCCGCCTGCGCGCACG
Source organism: Lysobacteraceae bacterium (assembly GCA_016789405.1). Taxonomy (GTDB): domain Bacteria; phylum Pseudomonadota; class Gammaproteobacteria; order Xanthomonadales; family Xanthomonadaceae; genus Lysobacter_I. The sequence continues at coordinate 108,063 of JAEUPQ010000034.1, read as the reverse complement.
CGGCCTGCTGCCGACCGGACGCGACGGCGAGCAGTTGGCGGAAGACGCGGCCGTCGATGCCGGCAGCCTGCGCGTCGCGCAGAGTGCCGCTACCGGTGATTCGACGGCATCGGTGGTCCAGGGCGACGCTGGCCTCGGCATCGATTTTCGTTTCGACGACGTGCATGACGGGCAGCGCGTGATCGCCACCGCCGGCAGCCTCAACGGCAAGCGCCGGCTGCATGCGGGCATTGATCACCTGCTGCTCGCGTCCGCGCTGGGCGAGGCTGCGACGACGCGGCTGCTCGGTCTCGAAAGCGTCAAGGAAAAGGGCAAGGACACCGGACGAAAGCAGGTCATCGAGCTCGCGTGGAGCGGCGTGTCGCGCGAACAGGCGCGCGAACGCCTGGCGAACCTGCTGGCACTGTGGCGCGAGGGCCAGCGCGCGCCGCTGCCGTTCACGCCCAAATCGGCCTTTGCCTACGCCGAAACGCTGGCCGGCAAGGGCGATGTCGCCGGCGCGTGGCGCAAGGCCTGCGATGCGTATGCGCCGCATCAGTTCGATGGCGAGCGCGACGATCCATGGCTGCGCCTGGCGTTCCGCCCGGAGGGTCTGCTCGACGCCATCGGCGGTCGATTCGGCGCACGCTTCCGCGACGTCGCCGTGCGCGTGTTCGATCTCGTGGGAACGGGCGCATGAGCACGCAGCTGCCGCTGTTCGGCGCATCCACGCCGCACGTGCCGGACGACGCGGCCCGCGAGGTGCCGGCACGCGATGTCGGCCTGCAGCTGCCGCTCGACGGCGTGCGCCTGATCGAAGCCAGCGCAGGCACCGGCAAGACCTTCACGCTGACGACGCTGGTGCTGCGCCTGCTGCTGGAGCGCGGCGCGACGATGTCGCAGATCCTCGCCGTGACCTTCACGCGCGCAGCGACGCAGGAACTCCGCCAGCGCGTGCGTCGTCGCCTGCGCCTGGCGCGTCGGCTCCTCGACGCGCCGCAGGACGATCCGCAGGGCGAAGCCGTGCCGACGATGGCGGTGCTGCGCGCCGCCATCGCACGCGAGGGCGAGGCGCGCGTGCGAGAGCGCGTCGAAGCCGCGCTGCTGCAGATCGACGAGGCCACGATCTCGACCATCCACGGCTTCTGCCATCGCGCGCTGCGCGAATTCGGATTCCGCGCCGGCCTGCTCGCCGAACAGCGCGTGATCGACGATGCCGGCGAGGTCTGGGCCGAAGTCGCGGCCGAGGTGTGGCGCGCGGCGAGCAACGGCATGCCCGGCGAAGGCGATGTCGACCTGCATCCCCTGATGTCGATGCTGTGGGATTCGCCCGGTGCGCTGGCTGGCGACCTGCCGAAACTCTGCGATCCGCTGCGTGCGCTGCACCCGGAGCGCGACGAATCGGAGATGGCCGCCGCACTGCACGCGTTGCGCGACACGGCGGTGGCGCGCTACGAAGCGCTGATGGCGCGGCGCGGATTGTGCGACCAGGACCGTCTGATCGAGCGTGTCTGGCGCGCGAGCGACGACGCGGATTTCGCCGCCGCGCTCTCGGCGCGCTGGCCTTACCGGCTGATCGACGAATTCCAGGACACCGATCCACGCCAGTGGGACATCTTCAAGCGCATGCATGAAGCCGGCGAGGATGAGGCCGCACGGGACGCCGCGCCACGCTGGCTGTGCCTGATCGGCGATCCCAAGCAGGCGATCTACCGGTTCCGCGGCGGCGATCTCGGCACCTATCTGGCGGCGAAGGCGTACACGATCGCGCGTGGCGGCGAATCGGCCGTGGTCGTGCTGGGCGCGAATCATCGCTCCACGCCTGCCGTGCTGCGCGCGATCGAGACCGTGTTCACCGCGCATGATCTGCCGTTCCACGTCGATGCGATCGAATTCGTGCCCGTTGATGCGGGCAGTGAGGCGCGCGACGACGATCTGCGCATCCGCGAAGACGTCGTGCCGGGCATGACCCTGCACTGGCTGCCGAGAGCGCCGCACGATCCCAAGGGTCCGCCGAACTCGGCCCTGCGCAAGGGGCTGCGCAACAAGGACGACGAATTCGAGGTCATGCGCGATGCGGCGACGTCGGCCATCGCCGGACTGCTGGCGCAGGGCACGCTGCGCGTCGGCGATGGCGTGCGCCCGCTGCGTCCCGCCGATATCGCGGTGCTGACCCAGACCAACGACCAGGCCGCGTCGATGCAGCGTGCGCTCACCCGCATCGGCATCGCGGCGGCCACGCTGTCCGGCGCGAACGTGTTCGCCGGCGAAGCGGCCGAAGACCTGCATGCCCTGCTGGCCAGCCTGCTGGAGCCGGCGGATACCGGCCGGTTCCGCGCGGCGCTGTCGACGCGGCTGCTCGGTTTCGATGCGGCCGCCATCCAGGCGCTCGACACCGACGATCGCGCGCAGCAGGACTGGTTGGCGCGATTCGCCGAATCCGCCGACGCATGGCGCCAGCGCGGGCCGCTGCCGGCCGTGCTTCCGTTCATCGTCGATGCCGCGACGCGCTGGCTGGGTGAAGCCGAAGGCCAGCGTCGACTCACCGACACGTTGCATCTCGCCGAACTGCTGCAGGCCGAATCGGCGCTGCGGGCCGGCGCGGCCGAACTGCTGCAATGGTTCGCGCGGCAGCGTGCGGACGCGACCAACGACGAAACGCGCCAGCTGCGCCTGGAGTCGGATGCGGGCATGGTGCAGATTGTCACCGTGCACAAGAGCAAGGGCCTGGAGTACCCGGTCGTGGTGCTGCCGTTCGCGGCCTGGCGCGGCGAACCGCCGACGCGCGGGCTGGTCGTGCGCGAATTCCACGACGCGCAGGGACGGCCAGCGCGTGCATGGATGCGCAAGGACGTGCTCGAGCCCAGGCAGGCCGATGCCATCGGGCCACAAGTGCAGCGCGAAGAGCAGGCCGAGCTGCAGCGCCAGCTGTATGTCGCGCTGACGCGCGCCCGGCACGCGCTGCACGTGGTCTGGAGTCGCAATGCGCAGGTCGAGGCCACGGCGCTGCACTGGATCCTGCACTCGGGCGCACAGACCGGACGCAAGGACGACGCGCTCGACTACGCCGGCATGCAGGCGCGCATCGAGCAGCTTGCGGCTGCGTCCGGTGGCAGCATCGTGGTGCGTCCGTTCGATCCCGCTGCGCCGCTGCCGCGACCGGTGCGCACCGAGGACGACACACCGGCTGTCGCGCCTCGCGCGCCGCGGCGCACGCTCTCGGGCGGCCTGCGCCTGCACAGCTTTTCCTCGCTGCATGCGCGCAGCGACGACGGCGATGGCCTGCGCGGCGACAGCGCGCGCGGCGCCGGCGACGAATCGCTCGCCGTCGTCGAACCCGATGCCGACGAAACGAGCCTCGGCGGCACCACCTTCGGCAATGCCGTGCATGCCGTGCTGGAAGAGGCCGATGCGGCCGCGTGGCGGCGCGCTGCCGGCGACGACGAAGACCAGGTCCCGGCGTCGCAGCGCGATCTGCTGGAACGCGCGCTGCGCAGGCAGGGCCTGGCGATCACGCCCTCGCATCTCGCCCAGACCGCGCGCCTGGTGTCGCACGCGCTGAACGTCGCGCTGCCCGGCGGCGTGCGCCTGTGCGCGTGGCCGGAGAACCGCGTGATCCGCGAACTGCCGTTCCATTTCCGCCTGCGTCCGCTGCGCATCGAGGCCTTGCATGCGCTGCTGCAGGACCACGGGTATCCGCGCGCACGCAAGCCTGCGGCGGGCGCGCTCGACGGCCTGATGCACGGCTACGTGGACCTGGTGTATCGCGATGCGCACGGTCGCCACCACGTGCTCGACTACAAGACCAACCGCCTGCCGGCCTACGATCCCGACAGCCTGCGCCGCGCCGTGCAGGTGCAGGACTACGACCTGCAGTACCTGATCTACCTGGTCGCGCTGCGTCGCTGGCTGCGCCTGCGCCACGGCGACGACTACGAGGACGCACGCCATCTCGGCGGCGCGGCCTATCTGTTCCTGAGAGGCATCGATCCGAGCGCTGAAGGCGGTGACGAGGGCGACCGCTCGCGTCGCGGCGTGCACATCGATCCGGTGGATCCTGCCTTGCTGGCCGCGCTCGATGCTTTCTTCGACGGCGAAGGCGGCGTGCGATGAGCGAACGCCTGCACGCGGATGCCGCACGCGCCCTGCATCGCCTGCACGCCGATGGCGCGCTGCGCCAGGTCGACGTCGACTTCGCGCACCTGCTGCGCGATCGGCTGCGCGCCGCTCCAGCGGTGGCGCTGGCCGGTGCCCTGGCGATGCGCGCGGTTGCCGCGGGTCACAGCAGCGTCGCGTTGTGCGACGTGCCGCGGCTGCTCGATGCCTTGGGCACGAGCGCACAGTTGCCCGATCCCGACGACTGGCGAGCCGCGCTGCGCGACGACGCCTGCGTGGCGGTGGACGGCGATCTGCAGCGCGGGATGGACGACGATGCGCGCCCCGGCACGCTCCTGGACTTCAGCCGCGACCGCATCGCGCTGCGCCGCTATGCCCGCTACGAGCAGGCCCTCGCGGCGCGCCTGACCGCGCGTGCGGCGCGGGTGCGCGCGTCGCCCGGCGACCTCGATGCGCTGCGCGCATTGCTGGCGCGACTGTTCGGTCGTGGCGACGGCGATGCGGCTGCGGCGCTCGATCGCCAGGCGCTGGCCGCGGCGATGGCCCTGCGCCGACGCCTGCTGCTGGTGACCGGCGGTCCCGGCACAGGCAAGACCACCACGGTCGCGCGCCTGCTCGCGGCCAGCATCGAAGCCGCGCGCCTGCGCGGCGAGCCGGCGCCGCGCATCGCGCTGGCGGCACCCACCGGTCGCGCTGCCGCGCGCCTCGGCGAGGCCATCGACGGCGTGCTGCGTGCCGATCTCGCCGCCGGGCGCATCGACGCGGACATCGCCGGACAGGTGCCGACGCAGGCGCGCACCCTGCACCGGTTGCTGGGCTGGCAGCGCGGCCGCGTCGCATTCCGCCACCACGCCGGCCATCCCCTGCGCGAGGATCTGGTCGTCGTCGACGAAGCCTCGATGGTCGACCTGCCGCTGATGGCCAAGCTGGTCGAGGCCGTGCCGGACACAGCGACGCTGGTGCTGATCGGCGATCCCGACCAGCTGCCGGCCGTGGAGGCCGGCGATGTCCTCGGTGGCCTGTGCGCAGCCTGCGGAGATGGCCTGTCGCTGCCTGCGGACGATGCACGGTTCGCGTCCGCCTTGCTCAGCACGACGGTGCCGACGGCCGATGACGCGCCGCTGGGCGGCGCGCGCGTCCACTTGACGCATGGCTGGCGCCAGGCTGGCGCCGCGCCGCTGCAGTCGCTTGCGGGCGCGCTGCAGCGCGGCGATCGCGATGCGGTATACGCCGCTTTTGCCGGCGACGACACGGCCGAGGATGTGCCGGTGTTGTCACGACGCCACGGCGACGGCGCGGCGCTCGTCGACGCCCTGCGGCACGAGGCGCTGCCGGCCTTCGCCGCCGTGCGCGATGCCGACGATCCCGCACGGGCGCTGGCCCTGGCCGCGCGCTGCCGGATCCTCACCGCGCTGCGTCGCGGCCCGTTCGGCGCAGAACACTGGAACGCCTGGTGCGCGGCCGAGCTGGGCGAGCGCATGCCGTACTTCCATGGCCGGCTGCTGATGATCGCCGCGAACAGCGAGCGCCATGGCCTCTACAACGGCGACCTCGGGGTGGTCTGGCACGACCGGCAGGGCGACGTGGCCGTCTGGTTCGACACCCCGCAGGGCCTGCGCGCGTGGCGACCGGCGCAGCTGCCCGTGCATGCCTCGGCCTACGCGACCACGGTGCACAAGGCGCAGGGCTCCGAATTCGATCGCGTGCTGCTGATCCTGCCCGACAGCGACGCCCGGGTGCTCTCGCGCGAGCTGCTGTACACCGCGCTGACCCGCGCCCGCCGCAGCATCTGGCTGTGGGGCGCCGTCGAGACCGTCGAACGGGCGCTGGAGCGGCGCACCTGGCGCGAATCCGGGCTCGAGGCGCGGCTGCGGAGTCTGGTCCCCGTTGGGCAGGACGCCGCCGGCTAGAGCAGGTCCTGCCTTGCGGCATGGCCAGCAGCGCGTGGTGTCGCGGAAGTCGGGGCTTTCGGGAGAAGGATTACGGCGCGGTGGCGGGGGCGTAAATATGGACGAAATTGCCCGGGGTGCGGCTGTCGTACGTGCGCTGTACCGTGCATTTGCCCTTCTTGCGTTTGCAATCGGTCGCTGCGGCCTTCGCTGCGCGCTTTGCTGTGCGCTCAACGACAACGCTGTTGGCGCGGTCCATCAGGTACGGCTGGAGCACGCCGTTGCCTACCGCCGAAGCGATGCGGCATGCCTTGCTGGCCGTGGCGGCTGCGCAGGCCGCCAGCGCAGCCTCGGTCGCCGCCGTGGCGCTGCGTTGGCCACTGGAGATGTAGAGCCGCCCGTCATAGCCTTCATCGAACACCCATGCGGCGCTGGCGTAATGCTTGCGGGCAGTCGGCGCCGGGTTGTAGCCGCGCTTGTCGGCGCTGAAACTGTGCAGGACTTCGCACGGCAATATCTGTTTGGCTGTGCAATCGGCGAGCGCGCGTTTGCGGCCGGCACCGCCCTGGCCGTTCCAACCATTCCAGAGCCCACCCTGACTGTCGCGGATGATGCTCATCGACGAGTTGTTCCATTCGCCGATCGACGTGCACCCGCCGCCCATGTCGCGATTGCACGCCGCCAGTGCCTCGCCCTCGGCGGGTCCGGGACCATTCCAGTTGCCCGCCATCCACACGTCGTCGGCGTCGGCATGCCAGGCGACCGCGCCATATGCGTAGTAGACACCGCCCCCGCCGTCGCCCCCGCCGCTGCTTTCGCACATCGGCACCGCTGCGACGCCGTGGGTGCCGCCCGAAACCCCGACCTGAACCTCGCCGGGGCCTGGCCCGGTGGGGCAGGGATAGGCGGCTTCCGCCTGGCGAGGCAGCCACAGCAGAGTGGCAGCGAGAGCGGCAACGAAGGCAAGCCGGAAACGCAAGTGCATCGGGGATCCCTGCAGCGTGTGGATGGATTGCGGAGGCGTGCGCAGACCGGTCGAGGCCTGATTTCAGCGAGCGCATCATATCCAATGGCGGAGGCCACGCCTTGGTCTCGCGCGCCGGTGCAGCGAGCTGAGGGGGCGGGCGAGACGCATCGTTGGATGAGAACCACGGGCGCGGCTGTGGCGGCTGGCCGCATCCGCCCGATGAAACGCACCGTACTGCCGGGAGTCCCTCCGAACGGAACGCGCTAACATGCCCACCCCCACGCAGGATTGCCCGACGATGTGCGCAGACGACCACGCCCATGACTCGCCCGCCCCGGTGGCCGATACCGATGCCCGCCACGGCGTGACCCGGACCCAGGCCGAGGAGGCCGTCCGCACCCTGCTGCGCTGGTCCGGCGACGATCCCACGCGCGAAGGCCTGCTCGATACGCCCAAGCGGGTGGTCAAGGCCTACGGCGACTGGTTCAGCGGCTACGCCATGGATCCCGAGGAGTACCTGCAGCGCACGTTCGAGGAGGTCGGCGGCTACGACGAGCTGGTCGTGCTCCGCGACATCGAATTCGAGAGCCATTGCGAGCACCACATGGCGCCGATCATCGGCAAGGCCCACGTCGGCTACCTGCCGAACGGCCGCGTGGTCGGCATCAGCAAGCTGGCCCGCGTCGTCGAGGCCTACGCCCGCCGCTTCCAGGTGCAGGAGAACATGACCGCGCAGATCGCGCGCTGCATCCAGACCGCGCTTGAACCGCGCGGCGTGGGCGTGGTGATCGAGGCCGCGCACGAATGCATGACCACCCGCGGCATCCACAAGCGCGGCGTGAGCATGGTCACCTCGAAGATGCTCGGCACCTTCCGGGAAGACGCCCGGACCCGCGCCGAATTCCTCGAACTCATCCGGGTGCGCGGCGGGCGCTGAGGCTCGCCGACGACGATCGGATCGCGCGCAAGGTGTCTGGCATGTTCCCTGCTTGCCGTTCTCCTCGATGCGAGGAGTCGGACAGACGCTGGAGATCGGTGGCATGAAAGGGTTGCGACGGGCCTACGGGCCCTTGTTCCGCAAGGTGCTGTATCCACTGTACGAGTCCGGCCTGCGTGGCCGGCGCACCTTGCGCTACCTGGCCGAATACGAGCGCGACCAATGGCTGTCCGCGGACGAGATCCAGGCCCTGCAGTGGCGCAAGCTGCGCACGCTGATCGACCATTGCTGGACGCAGGTGCCGTTCTACCGCGATCACTGGGGCCGGGCAGGCGTTTCGGCGCCCGGCGACATCCGCGACCATGCCGACTATGCGCGCCTGCCGATCCTGACCAAGGCTGACCTGCGCGAGCATTTCGAGGCGCTGAAGGCCGAGCGCTGGCGCCATCGGCTGCTGTACAAGACCACCGGCGGCTCGACCGGCGAGCCCGTCACCATCGGCTACACCCGCGAAAGCTACGAGCGCCGCACTGCGGTGATGCTGCGCGGCTACGCCTGGGCCGGCGCATCCCTCGGTGCCCACGCGCTGTTCCTGTGGGGCCAGGATCCCGACGGCCTGCCGCTGAAGGAACGCCTGCACCACGTCGCGTTCAATCGCCGCTATCTCAATGCCTATGTCATGGGCGAGGCCAACATGGCCGAGTATGCCGACGCGATCGACGCCGATCGCCCGGACGTGCTCATCGCCTATGTCGCGCCGCTGGTCCGCCTGGCGAAGTGGCTCGATGCCCGCGGCCGTCGCGTGCATGCGCCGCGCTCGATCCTCTGCGCCGCCGAGCCCCTGTATCCGCATCATCGTGCATTGATCGAGCGCGTGTTCGATGCGCCTGTGCACAACACCTATGGCTGCCGCGAGGTCATGCTGATCGCCGCCGAATGCGGCAAGGGCCCGGGTCTGCACACCAACGCCGACCATCTGCACGTCGAACTGGGCGAACCCGTCTCAGCGGGCGACACCAGCGGCCCACGCGAAGTGCTGGTCACCGATCTGCACAATTTCGGCATGCCGCTGATGCGATACGCCAATGGCGACATCGCCACGGCGCATGCGCGCAGCTGTCCCTGCGGACGCGGCCTGCCGATGCTGGCGAGCGTCGACGGCCGCAGGATGGATGCGCTGCGCACGCCGGAAGGCCGCTTCGTGGGCGAATTCCTCGAATACCTCGTGTTCGACACACCGGGTATCCAGCGGTTCCAGGCAGTACAGCATCGCCTCGACTCAATCGACGTGACCCTCGTGCGCGGCGAGGCGTTCGATCCGCTCGCGCTCGATCGCCTGCGCGAGCGATTCCGGCTGGTGTGCGGTGAATCGACGCAGCTGCATTTCCACTATGCCGACCAGATCCCGCTGACCCGCACCGGCAAGCTCCGCGTCGCCATCTCGACACTCTCGTGCTCCGTGGGAACCGCGATGGCGCATGCCTTCGAATGGCTGGCGCACACCGGGCTGGAACCTGCGGTGATGGGCGTCGTGTGAGGTTCGCAAGGCGCGTCCGGACGCGCCTCAGGACGCCTGTGTGCGAGGGCGCAATGCAGCGCTCACCGCGCGCCAGAATCGACACTCTTCTGCGTCGCCTGCGCGCTCGGCGTCGACCGCGATTCGCTCAGCGATCTTCCAAGCATCATGGCCGTGACGTTCAGAGAGTCGGTGCGAAGCGCGTCCGACTTCGATCCAGTCGATGTCCTGCGACACGAGCTTCAGTCCGTCAGCGAATGCGCGCATCTTCCGGTGCGAAAGACGCGAAGCGTTCGCGGCCACCGATCGGTACGGCGCAGCGGGCGCGGCGATGCTCGCCGTCGACGCTGAGCCGCACGTCGGCGACATAGCTGTTGCCCTCGACGCGATGGCTGATGGCCGAGCCGTACGTGGTGATGCCCCTGGCCGCGTAACGCGCGCGCATTTCGTCGATGCACCAGCTCGCCAGCTGGTCGCCGGAATCGAGCGTGCGTTCCTGCGCGACCTGCGCGTCGGTGCCCGGCGACATCGCCAGGGCGAGGGAGAAAACGATCGCCTGCAGTGCCATCACGCGCTCCTGGTGTGTCGATGCCGGGGGAGGATTCGTCAGTCTTGCCGACCGTGCGCCGACTCTGCCAGCAGGTCATGGCGGGCGCCAGTGACCGCGATGGTTTTCATGCCGCCCGGTCAGGCCTTGGCAAGCTGCTCGCGCCAGCGCCATTCGAGCCATCCAAGCCCGCCGACGAACGTGGCCTCGCCGAGCAACTGCGCCATGCCGAAGGCCGTGGCGGTTCCAGCGACAGCCAGGGCAGTGCCGATGCACGTGATTGCCCACGCGCCGTTGGCGATGCTCAGTGCTGCGATCAGCGTCATGGGTCGTCGCTTGCGCGAGGCCAGCGAACCCGAGATGCATGCGTAGAAGAGATTGATCGCACCGATGAGTCGCAACCAGGAAGGCGGCAGTGCATACAGCGCGGAAAGCGGTTCGTCGAACGCGAGCAGAAGTGTCCCCGCCAGCGCGGCGGCGATGCAGTCGACCCACAGCAGATGCCTGATAACGTGCATGGCGCGATGAGTCGGGGCGGATCCGGTCGCGTGTTCCTGTGGTGGCCTGCACCAGCGGTGCGTCGTCGGGATCGAAATGTGGACGCGTGCACACGCGTTCTGCGACTTGGGTGCGATCGCCTTGTCCTCCGTTGTGCCGAATCGTATCGGACTTCCCGTTGTCCCGTTACTGAAAAATATGGAAGGCACATTCATGCGTGCGGTTCGGTGGCCGCTGGCATGCATCCCGGAAGCAGTCGGTGATGGGCTTGTTCCGAACACTGGCGCCATGCGCGGACGCATGGCATGCTGGGGGAGAACGGCCCAGCAGGACGCTGGGCAGCGCGCCGCAATGCGACCGCACGAACATCAAGGAGAGATCGACCATGCAACAGGACGGCAACGCCCTCGTCACGGCCGCGGCTGCGGCTCCCGCAGAAGAAGGCCGCGAAACCAAGGCTGCAAAGAAGCCGGGCAGGCTCAGAAGATTCCTCAAATTCCTGGGCTATGCATCATTGGGGCTTGGTGTGCTCGCGATCGTCGCGCATCTGGTCTGGGTGCGTTCGGGCTCGGGCGAATGGGAGTTGGTGCGCGAGAAGAATGGCGTCAAGGTCTGGACGCTCAAATCGCCAGGAAACGCACTCCTGCTGGTGAAAGGAAGTGTCCGTGCCAAGTCCAGGGTGTCCAGCATGGTGTACCTGATCCAGGATGCACCCAGCGGCTGCAAGGATTCGTTCTGCTATGACGCCGAGGTCTTCGATCGTGCGCCCACGCCACCCGGAAGCTATTCGGCGTTCATGAAGTTCAAGTTCGACATCCCCGGAATGAAAACCCGCCAGTACGTCCTTCTGCACGAATACGAGCAGGATCCGGTGAGCAAGGCGGTGTCGATGGATCTCTATGCCGCGCCGAACAAGCTGCCGCGTGATCCGTGCTGCCTGCGCGTGCCCTACCTGCACAACACCTGGGTCTTCACGCCGCGCGGCAACGGCGAGCTGGAGATCGAACTGACCCAGGATACCGATGATGGCGGCATCCCCTATCCGCTGGCCAACGTCTTCATGGTCGAGAACACCTACATGGTCATGGAAATGCTGCCTGCACTGATGCAGGAAAAACGTTACCTCCATGCGAAGGTGGACGGCATCCTCGAGCCCGAAGACACGCCGATGGGCGCCCATGCCGGACGCTGAGGCGACGGCACCCGAACACGACGCATCGCAGCACCCCGACGATCCAATACCCAAGGACGAGAACGATCATGAGTCAAGACAGCATCGAACGCAGTGCGATCCTCGAAGCAAGCATCGACGAACTTTCCGAGAAAGGGCTCGAAGGCTCGAGTCTCGAATCCGTCGCGGAGCGTACCGGCCTTTCGCAGGAAGCGGTCGCGCGTCACGTCGGCACCAAGCAGGCATTGTTCGAAATGGTCGTCGACTGGATGGTCGATGTCGCATCGCCCGTTGCGCAGCTCCGCTACGATCCCGCGCGCCCCTTCGCCGAGCAGCTGCGCGAGCTGGCCGTCATGGAAATGGCGCTGATCTACGATCCCAGGCAGATTCCGCTGAGTCGCGTGCTGATGTTCGAAGCGGCGCGTTCGCCGGACATGGGGCCGCAGGTCCTGATGCGCTTCGCCGAAAAGGAATCCAACATCCATCGCTGGTTCGTGGATGCCGCAGCCGACGGCAAGCTGGGCGATCTTGCGCCTGATGTCGCTGCAGACACGTTCACGGGACTGCTCAAGACGCCGTACTACTGGATGGCGGTCATCGTCTGGCAGCCGGAGCCGGATGCCGACACGCAGAACGTCATCATCGATCGGGCCTGCGAATTCCTGCTTTGCCGGATCGCGAAGCCTGTCGCGGCCTGAGTCCGGCCGAGCATCCGAGCATGGTCGACTGCGCGGCAGGATGAATCGCTGCGGCGCAGCCGTCACGCGGGATCAGTGAGGCGACACGGGCCCGCGTGGACATCCGTCCATGCTGGCCCGTGTGCATGTTCAGCACGCCGTGAGGAATCCGACGATGCTGCCCGCGGCGTCGCGGCCTTCCTTCACAGCGGTGACCACGAGATCCGCGCCGCGCACGCCATCGCCACCGGCGAAAATCCTGGGGTTGGCGGTCTGGTAGGGATGGATCGCGGTGGCGCCGTTCGTGGGCGCAACGCGGTGATGCGGCGGTGGGGCGGGCGTGATGCGGATGCGGCCATCGTCTTGCAGGGCGACGCCGTGGTCGGCGAGCCATGACGGCGGATCTGGCTGGAAGCCGAAAGCGATGATGACGATGTCGGCGTCGAGGTCGACTTCGCTGCCCGGCACCTGCTCGGGACGACGGCGACCACGCGCATCGGGCTCGCCGAGGCGGGTTTCCGCGACGCGCACGGCACGGACCTTGCCTTCGCCGTTGTCGATCAGTTCGAGCGGCGCGCGCTGGAACAGGAAACGCACGCCTTCCTCGCGCGCATTCGCGACCTCGCGCGCGGAGCCGGGCATGCTGGCTTCGTCGCGGCGATAGACGCAGCTGACCTGTGCGGCCCCAAGGCGGACCGCGCTGCGCACGCAGTCCATGCCGGTGTCGCCGCCACCGAGCACGACCACGCGCTTGCCGCGCAGGTCGGGCAGTTCCACCTGGTCTTCCCAGCCGGCGATCGGCCGACCCGAGGTGTCGTCGGTACCGACCACGATGCGACCGTTCTGCACGAGGAAAGGCAGCGCCGGCAGCACGTTGCGCAGTTGCTGGCCCGGCAACTGGCCGTCGGTGTAGCGGTAACTGCCCAGGCCGAGGAACACGGCGTCGAATTCGGCGAGCAGCGCGTCCATCGACACGTCGCGGCCGATCTCCGTGCCGAGCCGGAATTCGACGCCCATGCCTTCCAGCACCGCGCGGCGGTCGGCGATCACCGACTTCTCCAGCTTGAAGCTGGGGATGCCGAACTGCAGCAGGCCGCCGACCTGTTCATAGCGATCGAAGACCACGGCCTGCACGCCCGCGCGCGCAAGGCGGTCCGCGCAGGCGAGCCCGGCTGGGCCTGCACCGACGACGGCCACGCGCTTGCCGGTGGTCGGCGCAGTGGAGGTGTCGGGACGCCAGCCCTCGGACAGCGCCTTGTCGACGATGTATTTCTCGACCGCACCGATGGTGACCGCGCCGAAGCCGTCGTTGAGCGTGCAGCTGCCTTCGCAGAGTCTGTCCTGCGGGCAGACGCGACCGCAGATCTCCGGCAGCGGATTGGTTTCGTGGCACAGCGCGGCGGCCTCGTGCACGCGGCCTTCGCGCGCGAGTTCGAGCCATTGCGGGATGAAGTTGTGCAGCGGACAACCCCAGCTGCAATAGGGGTTTCCGCAATCGAGGCAGCGCGAGGCCTGCTTCTTCGCCTCGGCTTCCTCGAACCGGCCGTACAGCTCGCGCCAGTCGCCCTGCTGACGCAGTTCGAGGGCCACGCGCTCGGGCATCTGCCGTTGCGACTGCAGGAACGCCTGTGGTGTCTTCTTGCTCATTACGCCGCCCGTCTAAGAGTTTCGCCCAAGGATTCGATGCTCACTGCCTTCGGTTTCACCAGCCAGAATTTGCCGATGTAATCGCGGAAGTTGTCGATGAGCGACTGCGCGTGGGCGCTGCCGGTGAGGCGCTGGTGGTGTTCGAGCAGGTCGAGCAGGTGCGAGCGATGGTGTTCGAAGCCTTCCGAATTGATGCGGAGGATGTCGATCAGCTCGTGGTTGTAGCGGTCGACGAAATCGCGGTCGCGATCGAGCACGTAGGCCATGCCGCCGGTGAAGCCGGCGCCGAAGTTCAGGCCGGTGCGGCCGAGCACGACGACGATGCCGCCGGTCATGTATTCGCAGCAGTGGTCGCCTGCGCCTTCCACGATCGCCAGCGCGCCGGAGTTGCGCACCGCGAAGCGTTCGCCGGCGCGGCCTGCGGCGTACAGCTCGCCACCGGTGGCGCCGTACAGGCAGGTGTTGCCGAGGATGGCGGACTCGTGCGCGACGTAGCGCGCGCCCTGCGGCGGGCGGATCACGATGCGGCCATCGGCCATGCCCTTGCCGACGTAGTCGTTGGCTTCGCCCTCCAGCTCCAGGCGCAGGCCGCCGGCGAGGAAGGCGCCGAAGCTCTGGCCCGCACTGCCGTCGAAATGCAGGTCGATGGGGGCATCGCGCATGCCGTGGTTGCCGTGCGCGCGGGCGATGCGCCCGGACAGGCGCGCGCCGATGCTGCGATCGGTATTGCGGATCGCATGGCGGAAGCTGCCGCCGCGCTTGTGCGCGATGACGTCGGCAAGTTCCGTTTCCAGCGTCGCCGCCAGCCCTTCCGGCGGCACGATCGCGCCGCGCACCGTGCAGTGCGCGCTGCCGGTCAGGCCGTCCTGCGACAGCAGCGGCGACAGATCGATCAGGCGATGCTGCGGCAGCGTGCCCTCGACCTGCTGCAGCAGGTCGGTGCGACCGACGATCTCTTCCAGCGTGCGCGCGCCGAGCTGCGCGAGATAGCCGCGCACCTCTTCGGCGATGCCGCGGAAGAAGTTCTCGACGCGTTCGGGCAGGCCGGTGAAGTGATCCTCGCGCAGCTTGTCGTCCTGCGTGGCCACGCCCGTGGCGCAGTTGTTCAGATGACAGATGCGCAGGTACTTGCAGCCCAGCGCGATCATCGGTGCGGTGCCGAAGCCGAAGGACTCGGCGCCGAGCAGCGCGGCCTTGATCACGTCCAGGCCAGTCTTCATGCCGCCGTCGGCCTGCACGATCACGCGCTCGCGCAGGCCGTTCGCCATCAGCGACTGGCGCGCTTCCGAGAGGCCCAGTTCCCAGGGCGTGCCGGCGTAGCGGATCGACGAGATCGGGCTGGCGCCTGTGCCGCCGTCGTGGCCGGAAATGGTGATCAGGTCGGCGCCGGCCTTGGCGACACCGCTTGCGATCGTGCCCACGCCCGCGTGCGCGACCAGCTTCACCGAGATCAGCGCTTCGGGATTGATCTGGCGCAGGTCGAAGATCAGCTGCGCGAGATCCTCGATCGAATAGATGTCGTGGTGCGGCGGCGGCGAGATCAGGCCGATGCCCGGGCGCGCGTAACGCAGGCGCGCGATCAGCGCGTTGACCTTGTGGCCGGGCAGCTGCCCGCCCTCACCCGGCTTGGCACCCTGCGCGACCTTGATCTGCAGCACTTCGGCATTGACCAGGTATTCGGGCGTCACGCCGAAACGGCCGGACGCGACCTGCTTGATCTTCGACACCTTGTCGGTGCCATAGCGCAGCGGGTCTTCGCCGCCTTCGCCGGAATTGCTGCGGCCGCCGAGGCGGTTCATCGCGATGGCCAGGGCTTCGTGCGCCTCGGGCGACAGCGCGCCGAGGCTCATCGCCGCGCTGTCGAAGCGGCGGACGATGTTGGACACCGGTTCGACCTCGTCCAGCGGGATCGACTGGACCTTGCCCGCATCGATCGCGAGCAGGTCGCGCAGGGCCGCCGGCGGACGATCGTTCACCGCATGCGCATAGGCATCCCAATCCTCGCGACGACCGCTGCGCACCGCGCGCTGCAGCGTCGTGACCACGTCGGGGTTGTACTGGTGGTACTCGCCGGTCGGCGTGTACTGCAGCAGGCCGCCGATGTCCGGCAGCGCATTGCCGTCCCAGGCGCGCGCCGCGATCTGCTCGGTCTCGCGCTGCAACTGCTCGAAGGTCGCGCCGCCGATGCGCGATGGCGTGCCGGCGAAGCACAGTTCGACCACTTCGCGGTCCAGGCCGACGATCTCGAACAGCTGTGCGCCGCGATAGCTGCCGATGGTGCTGATGCCCATCTTCGAGATGATCTTCAGCAGGCCCTTCTTGATGCCGCGACGGTAGCTGCGCCCGATCTGCGCGACTTCGCCGTGCTTGGTCTTGAGGATGCCGCGCTCGCCGAGGTCGTGGAGGGTCTGGTAGGCGAGGTATGGATAGACGGCGGTCGCGCCGTAACCGATGAGGCAGGCGACATGGTGCGGATCGCGCGCGGTGCCGGTCTCGACGATGATGTTCGACCTGCAGCGCAGGCCGGTGCGCACCAGATGGCGATGGATCGCGCCGGTCGCCAGCAGCGCATGCACCAGCAGTTCGTCGCGGCGCGGCCGGCGATCGGTGACGATCAGCAGCTTGATGCCGTCGCGCGCGGCGGTCTCGGCTTCGCGGCACAGGCGCAGGATCGCGTTGCGGATGCCTTCGGCGGACGTGTAGTTCAGGTCGAGGTAACGATGCGAGTCGCGGAACTGCGGCATCGTCAGCAGCTGTCGCTGCTTGCGCTGCGACAGCACCGGCGAGTTGAGCATCACGTGCCGCACCTGCTCCGGCCCGTCGATGAAGATGTTGCCTTCTTCGCCGATCTGCGTGCCCAGCGACATCACGCAGTCTTCGCGCAGCGAATCCATCGGCGGGTTCGTCACCTGCGCGAAGGCCTGGCGGAAGCGGTCGTAGAGCGGGCGCACCTGCGCGGACAGCGCCGCCATCGGTACGTCGTCGCCCATCGAGCCCACCGCTTCCTGTTCGGTTTCCGCGAGCGGACGCAGGATCTGCTCGCGTTCTTCGCGGGTCAGCTGGAAGAGCTTCTGGAAGCCGGCCAGCGTGCTGCCGTCGAAAGGTTCCGCAGTGAGGTTGGGATCGATCAGTTCGCTGTGCAGGTAGGTCATGCCCTGCTTCAGCCACTGCTTGTACGGCGCGCGCGCGCGGTTGATGCCGTCGATCGCATCGGTGTCGAGCAGGCGGCCGGTCTCGAGGTCGGCGGCGATCATCTGGCCCGGGCCGAGCTTGCCCTTGGCGAGGATGCGCGCGTCGTCCACGTCCCACACGCCGGTTTCCGACGCGACCATGAACACGCGCTGGTCGCTCAGCTGCCATCGCGCCGGGCGCAGGCCGTTGCGGTCGGTGGTGCATGCGGCATAGCGGCCGTCGAATGCGACGATGCCCGCCGGGCCGTCCCACGGCTCGCTGTTGATCGCGTAGTACTCGTAGAACGCCAGCAGGTCGGCGTCCTTGTATTCCAGCGACTGCGTCGCGGGAGGAATCACTACGCGCAGCGCCTTCAGCAGGTCCATGCCGCCGGCCTGCAGCAGTTCGAGCATCGAGTCGAGGCTCATCGAATCCGAACCGTCGATTTCGATGGGATGATCGAATTCGGATGGATCGAGCGTGTCGGTGCGCCACACGTGCGCACGCGCCTGTGCCCAGACGCGATTGCCGGAGATCGTGTTGATCTCGCCGTTGTGCGCCAGCATGCGGAACGGCTGCGCAAGCGGCCAGCGCGGGCTGGTATTGGTGGAGAAGCGCTGGTGGAACACCACCACGCTGCTGGCCAGTTCCGGGCGCTGCAGGTCGGGATACAGCCGCGACAGGTATTGCGGCAGCACCATGCCCTTATAACCGATGCTACTGGCCGACAGGCTGACCACATGCAGACCGGGAATGTCGCGAAGCCGCTGCTCGGCGCGCCTGCGCGCCAGGTAGAGGGATTGCGCGAAGGCTTCGCGCGACATGCGCGCGCCTTCCACGTCCAGTACCGGGACAACGAACACCTGTTCGATCGCCGGCATGGTCGCCTTGGCGAGCGCGCCGCAGACGCTGTCGTCGGTCGGCACGGTGCGCCAGCCGGACACGGCCAGGCCGTTTTCGCGCATGGTTTTCGCGAAGACCTCGTGGACCCGCGCGATCGCATCGGGATCGTGCGGCATGAACACGATTCCGGACGCGTAGCGCTGTCCCAGCGCGATGCCGGATTCCGCCGCGAGCGCACGAAGGAAGGCGTCGGGCGTTTTCATCAGCAGGCCGCAGCCGTCGCCGCTGAGTCCGTCGGCGGCGATGCCGCCGCGATGCTCCATGCGTGCGAGTGCGTTGAGCGCCTGTTCGACCAGCGATCGGTCGGGCGTGTCGTCGAGGTGCGCGATCAGCCCGAAACCGCAGCTGTCGCGCTCGTCGCGCGCGTCGTGGAGGCCATGCCGTTGCCGGCGCGAATCGTTACATTCGAAACTTTCCATCGGGAGTGGGGTCCGAGTGAAAGGCGCAGAAAACAGGGCGCGCACGAGGCTCGCCGACGATTTGACACAGGGTGAATCCGACTTAAGCACAAATGATGCACTGCGGCAACTGCCGCTTCGTCATGAGTGCGGATGAGCATGTGGGGCGTCCGTCACGGAGCTTCCCCGCCGCCGCCTCGAGCGCCTCTCGCGTTAGACTTGCGCTCCTGCTCCTCCTGCCCAGCACCCAAGTGAACAGCCCAATCGAAGGCGGTCGCCGTCAGGCCGCGCTTGTCTTCATCTTCATCACCGTGCTGATCGACGTGCTCGCGTTCGGCGTGATCATTCCGGTGCTGCCGCACCTCGTCCAGGAATTCGTCGGCGGCGACAAATCGCTGGCGGCCTACTGGGTCGGCGCGTTCAGCGTCGTGTTCGCACTGGTGCAGTTCTTCTCCTCGCCGATCCAGGGCGCGCTGTCCGATCGTTTCGGCCGGCGTCCGGTGATCCTGCTGTCGTGCCTGGGCCTGGGCATCGACTTCATCGCGATGGCGCTTGCGCCGAACCTCGCCTGGCTGTTCGTCGGCCGCATCGTCTCGGCGATCACGTCCGCCAGCTTCACCACCGCCAACGCCTACATCGCCGATGTCACCACGCCGGAAAACCGCGCGAAAGGCTTCGGCATGATCGGCGCAGCCTTCGGTCTGGGGTTCACCCTCGGCCCGCTGATCGGAGGCCTGCTCGGCGGCATCGACCATCGCCTGCCTTTCTGGTTCGCTGCGGGGCTGGCGCTGCTCAATTTCGCCTACGGCCTGTTCGTGCTGCCCGAGTCGCTGCCGAAGGCGCGGCGGACGCCGACCTTCGACTGGTCGCACGCCAAGCCGATGGGCGGCGTGAAGATGCTGCGCGACTATCCGCAGATCTGGGGCCTGGTGGCGGTGGTGTTCATCGCCAACTTCGCGCATTACGTCTATCCGAGCACCTTCGTGCTGTTCGCCGACGCGCGCTACGGCTGGGGCGAAACGCAAGCCGGCTATGTGCTGATGGCCGTCGGCGTGCTGAGCGTGATCGTCAATGCGATTCTCGTCGGCAAGCTGGTGAAGGCACTCGGCGAACGTCGCGCGATGCTGCTCGGCCTGTGCTGCGGCGTGGTCGGTTTCGTGGTTTACGGCATGGCCGACGTCGGCTGGATGTTCCTCGTCGGCCTGCCGATCAGCGCGCTGTGGGCCATCGCCGCACCGGCAACGCAGTCGCTGATCAGCAAGCAGGTCGGCCCGGAGGCGCAGGGCCGTATCCAGGGCGCGCTGAGCGGCCTGGTCTCGCTCGCCGGCATCTTCGCGCCGGCGCTGTTCGCAGGCTCGTTCGGGTTCTTCATCGGCCCGCACGCACCCGTGCGACTGCCGGGCATCGCATTCCTGATCGCGGCGGTGCTGCTGGCCTGCGCGGTCGTGGTGGGATGGCGCTATGCCCGGCCGGCGGCGACGCGTCCCGTGACGACCGATGCCGCGGATCCTGTCGTCTGATTGACGGCGTCAGCGCTATGGGCGGCATCGAAGGCGGTATGGACGAAAGCTGCAGAGACGTACACGGTGTCTCAGTCGTCGTCGGCAGCCATGTTCGGCTGCTCGGCATCGATGCGCGCATCACAGAATTCCTGCCGAAGCGCGAAAAGCACGACGTCGAAAGTCTGAAAGGCCGCGTGTTGATCGTCGACGATATTCGCGCTGGATGCGCTTACGTCATGGCTGAATGGGACCGGGGGCGCGGCCTGATCGAGTCCCATCGATTTCCGCTCTGGCCGGAACACATGGAAGTCGTCATCGGGTAGAGCATTGGGCGACCTGACGGAGATCTACCCGGCAGGCAACGCGTCTTCGTCGTTGCCCATCGTTTCCAGTTCGCGTGCGGACAACGGCAGGAAGCTCCAGAACGGCACCTGGTCGTCGGCCCAGCGCGCGGCGGCATCGTTGAGGATGTCGATGACGTCATCGACTTCGTCCGGCGCGCGTTCGCGCCAGTCGCCGATGTGTTCGAGCAGCAGCACGTAGCCGGCGGAAGGCAGCCACGAGAGGTCGTTGAGACAGTCGGCGAGCGCGTCGAGATTGCCGCCGAACCAGTCGGGGAACTGCAGCGCATCGGCGATCTCGCGCAGCACGGCCGGGAGGTCGGTGCAGGTACGCAGGTCGATCGGCGCGACCGTGTAGCGCAGCAGGCGGCCGGCTTCGACCAGCGACTCGCGGTCGCGTGCGTCGACGAAGTACGCGCCGGTCTGCCCGGGATCGGCGAGCAGGCTGCCCAGTTCGACCGAGATGTTCATCGCTGCGTCTCCGGACCGTCGAGCGTGAAGCGACGGAAGCTCTGGTAGTGGTCGTCGGTGTAGAAGTATTCGACCGGGGGGCGTCCACCGGTGACGATGCGGCGTGCGCCGCGATCGCGCGATCCGGGCGTCTCGACGGTGTATTCACGGTAGTAGCCGCGCGGTTGCTGCGGCAGGCGTCGCTCGCGATTGCCGAACACGCCGTCGTCCTGGCGATGCGGATACGGGCCGCCACGTGCGATCAGGCCCAGGGTATCGATGGCTTCAGGTGGCAGGAAGTCAGGGTATTGCTGCGTAGCGGCAGGTGTCGGTGGCGCATCCGGCGCCATCGGCGGCGGCAGTTCCAGCGCGATGGACTCGCGGGATGCGTCTCCCGGGGTCGCCGCGATCCCGGGTGTCGCGGGCGTCGGCTCGGAAGAGGAGCTGCGCAGGACGCTCCATGCCGCCATGCCGAGCAGCAGCACCGCGAGCACGGCGATCCAGCTCCTGCTGCGCTTGCCTCGAGACGATGAACGACGACGCATGCCTGGCTCCCGTGCAATGACCCCCGCAGTGTAGACCCGATCCGTCGATGCGCGCCTTCCGACGTTCAGGCGCACGCCAGCTCCCGTCATGCCAGCTCCCGCCTGGTCGGCATGTCCGATGCGTGGTGACCGCTGCGTTATGATCCCTCAGTCGATTTCGTTCACCTTCCGAGGACGCATCATGAATGGCGCAGGCGGCACGCCCGGTGGCATTTCCCAGTTCCTGATCGGCCTCGTCTGCGCCGTCGCGGGCGGATGGCTGCTGACCAACCAGGTCCACGTGAGTTCCGGCGGCTTCTGGAGCTACAACGGTTACAACACGTTCGGACTGTCGCTCATCCCGTTCCTCCTCGGCACCGGCCTGATCTTCTTCAACGGCAAGTCGGTGTTCGGCTGGCTGCTGCTGCTCGCCGGCGTGACCATCATCATCGTCGGCGTGCTCGCCAACCTGCAGATCTACTTCCGGCCGACCAGCCTGTTCAACACGCTGCTGATGCTCGGCTTGCTCGCGGGTGGACTGGGCATGATCGCGGCATCGCTGCGGAGCAGGCCGGTGGCGGAGAAGTCGCGCGAATGACGCGCGTTGCGGCAGCGTGGCGGCAGACCAGCGGTCGTCGATGCCGATGAAGTCGCTGATGAAGTCGGTTTCCCTTCCGGCCTTCGTGCTGACGCTGGCGACGTTCATCGGTTTGAACGTCGCGACCCATTTGCGCACCGTTTACGCCCCAGCCGTCGACGGATTCCATGCCATCGGGATGCCGTTCGTGTTCCATCGCTGCGGCGGCGATTGTCATCCGCAGGTCTGCGATGCCTTCCCGTTCCATCCAGGCGCGTTCGCGGCGGATGCCGTGATCGCCATCGGTGCCGCGCTGGCGATGGGGTGGTTCGTGGCGCGACTGCGGCATCCGCGCCGAACGCGCTGAACCTGCCGAGAAACGCGGCGGCTCAGGCCTCCACGTCCACCGTCACCCACGCCGGCGCATGGTCGCTGGGGCGATCCCAGGTGCGCGGTTCGCGGTCGATGTCGGCCGCCGTGGTCTTCTCGCGCAGCGCATCGGAGACCAGGTTGAGGTCGATGCGCAGGCCGAGGTTGCGGCGGAAGCCGGCCTGGCGGTAATCCCACCAGCTGAAGAAGCCGCCTTCGCTATTGTGCAGGCGATAGGCGTCGTGCAGGCCGAGGTTCAACAGGCGCTGCAGCGCGGCGCGTTCCGCGGTGGAAGTGAGGATGCTGTCGTCGTTCCACACCGCAGGGTCGTGCACGTCCCGGTCGTCGGGTGCGATGTTGAAATCGCCCATCACCACCAGCTTGGGATGGCGCGACAGTTCGTCCGCGATCCAGCCGTGCACGGCGTCGAGCCAGCGCAGCTTGTACTCGTATTTCTCGGTACCGATGTCCTGGCCGTTGACCACGTAGAGGTTGACGATGCGGATGCCGTTGATCATGGCGGCGATGGCGCGACGCTGCGCGTCGTCGAAGCCGGGAATGCCGATCTGCACGTCGTCGAGCGCGTGACCGCGCGCCAGCAGCGCGACGCCGTTGTAGGTCTTCTGCCCGGCGAACACGCTGCGATAGCCGAGCCCGGCGAGCACCGCGTCGGGGAAGCGGTTGTCTTCCAGCTTGGTTTCCTGCAGTCCGACCACGTCGGGCTGCGCGGCCTGCAGCCACTGTTCGAGGTGCGGCAGGCGCACGTTGAGCGAATTGACGTTCCAGGAAGCGATTTTCATTGCGCGAGTGTAGCGGGAATCGACTGCGCCCGCAGTCGGGAATCGTTCCGCGGACCCTGCCATCGGTCATGCTGGTTTCGCGATGCGGATTGATCGCGATCAATTCCTTCGCATGCCTGCGTCGCGACATTCGTGGCTCCCCATGCCTGGAGTCGAAGATGTCTGCCGTCCGTTCGTCGAAATTCGCATGGCCCGTGCGTGCGATCCACTGGATCAGCGCGGGGCTCGTCCTGCTGGCCTATCTCACCAGCGAGCTGACCGAGGAGATCGCGGAAGGCGAGCGCACCGGCCCGGACTGGCACGTCTTAGCCGGGTTGGCCCTGCTCGCCCTGTTCCTGCCGCGCCTGCTGTCGCGCGCGTTCACGCGCACACCGCCGGTCACGCCGCCATCGCCGGCATGGAGCGTCGCGCTGTCGAAGCTGGTCGCGCTGGCCTTGCTGTTGTTCGTCGTCGCGCAGCCGGTGCTCGGCGTGCTGTTGTTGTGGGCCGAGGGACACGCGCTGGCGATCCCGTTCACGTCGATCGAGGTGCCGCCGATGCTGGCGCTTGGCAAGGGCGCGGGCGAAGCGCTGGAAGAGGCGCACGAAACCCTGGGCAATGCCTTCTACGCCGTGATCACCCTGCATGCGCTCGGCGCGCTGTGGCACCACCTGTTCCGTCGCGACGACGCGCTGCGGCGCATGCTCTGAGCAGGCGCCGCAGCGTCGTCGTTTCAGTACGGGTCGGCGGGCGTGAACGGCGCGGCATTGCGGCCGTCGACGGACAGCGTCGTGCTGTCGCCGTTGTGCGTGCGCGCGACGAAGTCGAACCACTGCCCGGCGCGCAGGCGCACGCGCTGCAGGTTGCGATAGACCAGCGGCTGGCCCGGTGCGACACGTTCGCGCACGGTGTCGGTGCGCTCGGAGATGACGTAGACCGCGCCGCCGTGGTTGCTGTCGACGATGCCGCGCCCGTTGCGGTCGATGAACAGCGAGGTTTGTTCGTCGATGGCGACGGCGGTGATGGATGGCGCGATGCCGTCCTGGCGCAGCCGCGCCATGAAGGCGAGCGTGCGGCCCATGCGGTCGCGTTCGCGGAAGTGGCTGTCGGTGATCGTGCCGTCGAGGATCGGAAAGCGCAGGAAACCGGTGCTCAGCATCACGTACGGATGGTAGGGGTTGACCAGTGCCTCCGCGCTGGTCACGCCCGCGACGCCGTCGGGGTCGTAGACATGCTGGCCCAGCACCGCGAGGCCCGCCGAGGTGCCGCCGATCACGGCGCCGCGCGCATGGGCGAAGTGCAGCGCGTCCTGCACGCGCGTGCCCTGCCAGGCGTTGACGTAGGTCGACTGGTCGCCGCCGGCGAGGAAGATCAGCTCGGCTTGGCGGATCGCGCGATCGGTGTAGTCGCTGTTGGCCTTGTCGCGGGTGTCGACGAGCAGGGTTTCCACCGAGTCGGGTTTCAGCGGGCCGCTGACGAGGTTGTAGAGGTAATCGTTGTAACCGTCGCGGCCGGAGGTGCGCAGGATCACGATGTCGCCGCCGTTGGCGATCGGGAACGCGCGCTGGGCGAAACCTGCATCGACTTCGGTGCTGCCGCCCATCAGCAGCAGGCCCGGGCCGCCGACCGGCTGCCGAGTGGAATCCGCGGCGTTGCCGGTGAGCCAGCTGCGCGGCTTGACGGGTTTCGGCGCGGCGGCCTGCGCGCAGAGCGCGGCCAGCGCGGTGGCGACGACGAGTGCGTGGGTGAGCATGCGACGGGGCATCGGCAAATCCTTGTGTCCGTTGTGGAAATCGAGGGTGGGTCTGCGCGGAGTGTCAGCGCGTCAGCTTGCGCACCAGCTGGTCGATCCGCCCGGTGTACGGCGGCTTGAGCATGTCGGTGGCGCTCCAGCGCGCCTGCCACAGCACCGGCATCGCCTTGGTGAAGGTCTCGAAGCCGGCTTCGCCGTGGTACTGGCCCATGCCGCTGGGGCCGATGCCGCCGAACGGCAGGTCGCTGGCCGTGAAATGCAGCAGGGTGTCGTTGACGGTGACGCCACCGGCGACCAGCCGGCCGAGGATGCGTTCGACGGTGTAACGGTCGTGGCTGAAGGGATACAGCGCCAGCGGCCGGTCGTGGCGTTCGACATGGGCGATGGCGTCGTCCAGCGCGGCATAGCCGCGGATCGGCAGGATCGGCCCGAAGATCTCCTCCTGCATCACGGTCGCGTCGTCGCCGGGGTCCAGCACCAGGGTCGGTGGCAGCAGGTGTTCGGCCTCGGCGCGGGCCTCGTCGACCTCGGCCAATGCGATGACCTGCAGGCCGCGCGCGCGCGCGTCGTCGAGATGGGCGCGCAGCCGGCGGTACTGGCCTTCGTTGATGACGCGGGTGAAGTGCGGCGCATCGCGCATGTCCGCGCCGTAGCGCGCGTGGACCTGCTCGCGCAGCGCGGCGACCAGGGCATCGCGGCGCCCGGCATCGATCAGCACGTAGTCCGGGGCGATGCAGGTCTGGCCGCCGTTGAACCACTTGCCGCTGGCCAGGCGCGCGGCGGCCTGTTCGATCGGGAAATCCGCCGCGACGATCGCCGGCGACTTGCCGCCGAGCTCCAGCGTCAGCGGCGTCAGGTTCGGCGCGGCAGCGGCCATCACCTTCCGGCCCACGGCGGTGGAGCCGGTGAACAGGAGGTGGTCGAAGGGCAGACCCGCGAAGGCCGCGCCGATGTCCGCGCCGCCCACCGCCACCGCGACGCGGTCGGCGGGGAAGACCTCGGCCAGCAGCGACTGCAGGAAGGCGCTGGTGCGCGGCGTGTGTTCCGAGGGCTTGAGGTAGACGTGGTTGCCGGCGGCGATCGCGGTGGCCAGCGGCACCAAGGCAAGGTTGACCGGGTAGTTCCACGGCGACATCACCCCGACCACGCCCAGTGCCTCGCGCCGGATCTGCGCGCGCGCCGGCCACAGCCGCCAGCCGACCCGGCCGCGTCGCGGCTTCATCCAGCCGCGCAGGTGGCGACGCAGGTGGTCGATCTCGGTGAGCACGGTCATGCCGTCGGCCAGCAGGGTCTCGTGCTCGGAGCGGTGGCCGAAGTCGGCGCGCACCGCCGCTTCCATTTCGGTCATGCGCCTGCGGAACACGGTCTTCAGCCGTTCCAGGTCGGCCATGCGCTGGGCGTGGTCGGGCTTGCGCGCGCGCCAGGCGGCGCGCAGGCGATCGAGGCTGGGAGAGAGGTCGGCGGGCGTGGTGGTGGGGGTCTGGTCGTCCATACGCCGAAGTGTAGTGGCATTCCGTGGCGCGGCAGGGGACCGGGCGTCGCGTTTTCCGCGACTTGCCCCGGGGGCGGGCCGCGGGGCGCCCGGTGTCGTGCGTCCCGCGCCGGTCGCATGGTTCAATGCCGGCATGAACGATACCCACAGCCCCCATCCCCTCACCCGCCCCTACCTCGGCCAGTGGCCCCGGCTCGGCGGCGGCGTCTACATCGATCCGGCCGCCACCGTCATCGGCGATGTCGAGATCGGCGAGGACAGCTCCGTCTGGCCAGCCACCGTCATCCGCGGCGACGTGAACTTCATCCGCATCGGCGCGCGCACCAACCTCCAGGACGGCACCATCGTCCACGTCAGCCACGACGGCCCGCATGCCAAGCTCGGCGGGTTCGCCACGCGCATCGGCAGCGACGTCACCATCGGCCACAAGGCGATCATCCACGCCTGCACCATCGAGGATGCGGTGTTGATCGGCATGGGCGCGATCGTCCTCGACGGCGCGGTGGTGAAGAAGCATGCCTTCGTCGGTGCCGGCGCGCTGGTGCCGCCGGGCAAGGTCGTGGGCGAGGGCGAGATGTGGCTGGGCAGCCCGGCCAAGTGCGCGCGCCGGCTCAGCGACGCCGAGATCGAAGCCCTGTACTACTCGGCCGGGCATTACGTGCGGCTCAAGGACCAGTACCTCGACGCAATCTCCCCGAACCCGACTGCCTGACCGGCACGGAGACGCCATGCACGACGCGGCAGGATGGCGGGACGAGGCGGCGACGCGGTCGCTGCTGCGCGGCT
The DNA here is from genome assembly GCA_016789405.1 of Lysobacteraceae bacterium. GTDB lineage: Bacteria > Pseudomonadota > Gammaproteobacteria > Xanthomonadales > Xanthomonadaceae > Lysobacter_I. Next base: position 81,074 of record JAEUPQ010000034.1, on the reverse strand, counting down.
GGCGACGTGCCGGCGCGATCGACGCCGCGACCTCGGCGCGCGCGCAGACGGCGCTCGGTGGCGATCCGTCTCCGGCGCAATGGCGCGGCTTCCTCGACCGGCTCGCGCTGTGGCTCGGCGTCGCCCTGCTCGCGGCCGGCGCGATCTGCTTCATCGCCGCCAACTGGGACGAAATGGGCAAGTTCCTGCGCCTGTACGGCCTGCAGGCAGTGCTGGTGCTGGCGGTGGTCGGCGCCGCGTGGCTGGGCCTGTCGCGACTCGCCGGGCAGGCGGTGCTGTGGCTGGCGATGGTGCTGCTGGGCGGGCTGCTCGCGCTGATCGGCCAGACCTACCAGACCGGCGCCGACACCTGGGAGCTGTTCGCGCTGTGGGCCGCGCTGTCGCTGCCCTGGGTGCTCGCCGGCCGGCATGCGGCGCTGTGGCTGACATGGGCGCTGCTGCTGAACGTGGCGCTGTCGCTGTGGCTGGATCTCGGCCATGCATGGCTGATCCCGCTGGCGACAAACGAAGAATTGCTGTCGATCGGCCTGCTCAATGCACTGCTCCTGCTCGCCTGGGAGCTGGCCGGCGCGCGCTGGCCCGAGTTCTCCGGTCGCGCCGGACGTCGCCTGCTGGCGTTGGCGATGATCGCGCCGCTGGTGTTCGCGGCGATGGACGACATCTTCGACAACGGCCGTGGACTGCGCGTCGGCGTGTGGTTCTGGCTGGCGATGACTGCAGCCGCAGGCTGGTGTTTCCTGCGCCTGCGCCGCGATTTGCCGGTGCTGGCGATGCTGATGCTGGGCGTGATCGCAGTGGTGACCAGCGCGCTGGCGGAGTTCGTGTTCACCGGTAACGAAACCGCGTTCGAGCTGCTCGTGCTGGCCATCGTGGTGATCGCGCAGGGCACGGCGGCTGCGTTCGTGCTGCGCCGGCTGGCGCGCGGGGAGACGACATGAGCATCGACGCGCGCGCGCAGGATGTGTGGCAGCGACTGACGCAGTCCGGCGCGGTGTCCGGCGACGCACCGGACATCGACGACGACACGCCGTGGTATCTCGCCGGATTGATTGGTGTGTCGGCGTGGGTCGCGGCGCTGTTCTTCTTCGGTTTCTTCCTGGCCCTGTTCGACGATCTGTATCGCCAGCCCGCACTGGCCTTCCCGATGGGCGCGGGCTGCTGTGCCGTGGCGTGGCTGCTGCTGCGAGTCGCGCGCGGCCGGGACTTCATCGAGCAGTTCGCGATCGCCACCAGCCTGGTGGGGCAACTGCTGATCGGCATGGCGTTCTTCGAGTGGGGAGATCGTCCCGGCAGCAACGATCACTGGCGCGTCGTCTGGCTGGGCGTCGGCTCGGTCGCTGCGACCATGTATGCGATCGGTCGCCTCCCGATGCACCGTTTCCTCTGCGGCGCCATCGTCGCCGCTGCGCTCCTCGCCATCTGCATCGTCGACAATGACGAGGTGAAGTACTTCGCGATCCCGCTGCTCGCCTGGGCGATGTTCGTCGCATGGTGGCGCAGTGCAGGACACGACCGCCTCGCAGTGGCATTGCCGCCGCTGGCCTGGGCGCTGGGGCTGGTGCTGCTGCTTTCCATCTGGACCATCGCGCGCATCGGTGGTCTGGGCCCGGGCCGGATGGAGCCGCCGGACCACCTCATCCTCATCGCGGATGCGCTCGTCGTGCCCTTGCTGCTGCTGTGCGCGTACTGGCTGTGTTCGCGCCAGTCCGCGCTCGGTGCCCGCGATCGCGTGCTGGTGCTCGCGTTCGCCGCCGGTTTCGCGCTGCTGCTGTGGCGCGCGCCGGGCGTATCGATCGGCATCACGCTGGCGCTGATCGGTTTCGCGCTGTACCGGCCCGCATTGCTGGCGGTGGGCCTGCTCGGCACGGCGGCCTATCTGTTCGACTACTACTACCACCTGCAGCTCACCCTGCTGGAGAAATCCGGCTGGCTGGCGGCCGCCGGCGCTGCGGTGCTGGCAGTGCGCTGGGCGCATGTGCGCTTCGCAGGGAGGGCCGCGACATGAGGCATTGGCGCACGATCCTGGTCTGGGGCGGCCTGCTGCTGGCGCTGGTCGTGGCGAACCTCGGCATCCGCGGCCACGAACGCACGCTGTCGCACGGCCGCGTGGTGCTGCTGGAACTGGCGCCGGTCGATCCGCGCTCGCTGATGCAGGGCGACTACATGGTGCTGCGGTTCGCGGTGGACGAGGCGGTGACCCGAGCCATGCACGCCGACATCAACGATGCCAGGCGCCTGAAGCAGATGGGCTGGGGTGCGGACAATGGCTGCAGCGCCGGGCGATGCAGCGACGGCTATGTCGTCGTCGCGCCCGACCGCGACGGCGTCGGTCGTTTCGTCCGCATCCAGGACGCGCCGCAGCCGCTCGCCGGGAACCAGATCGCGGTGCGCTTCCGCGAACGCCGCTGGTCGCAGATCGTCATCGCCGGCAACAGCTGGTTCTTCCCGGAAGGTCAGGCGAAGCGCTACGAGCCCGCGCGCTACGCCGAACTGCGCGTCGCCGCCGACGGCACCGCGCTGATCGCCGGTCTGCGCGACGACAAACGCAAGCCGCTCTGACGCAGGCGGTGGTTCACGGCCGCGTCGCGATCTCCAGCAGCGACAGCAGGTCCATCGCCTCCTCGCGCGATGCGCCGCACATGTCCGCCGCTGGGCGCAGCGAGGCGCAGAACGCCGGTCGTTCGGGTCGACCGAACAATCGGCAGCGCAGGTCGTCGTCCAGTTGCACGCAGGGCAGGCCTGCCGGTTTGCCGTGCGGCATGCCGGGGATGGGCGAGGCGATCGACGGCGCGATGCAGCAGGCGCCGCAGCCCGGTCGGCAGTCCATCGTGCGATCCGTGAGCAGGCGGGTGCACAGTGTGCCGGATCGCCTCCGCGGGGGCGTAATTTGCACGGCGTCACGGTAGAGTAGGCCCCGCATGCGAACAGAGACGACGGGATCCGGAACGGTGGGAACGAGGGACGCGGGCACGACGGGGCCGCACGCGGCGCGCGTGGCGTGGAGCCCGGACGCATGAGCGAACGCGGCGTGCGCAGCCTCGATACGGTGCGCGAGGTCTATACCCCCGAAGGCGTCGCCCTGCGATTGCCCGCTGCCGGCCCGGTGCCGCGCGCCCTGGCCTGGCTGATCGACAGCACCGTGCGCTTTTCGCTCCTGTTCCTGGTGGGCATGATCGCCGCGCTGCTCAACCGCGTCGGCATGGGCGTGTACCTGATCGCCTATTTCGTCATCTTCTGGGGCTACCCGATCCTGTTCGAGGTGCTCTGGGACGGCCAGACCCTGGGCAAGCGCGCGATGTCGCTGCGCGTGATCTCCGATGACGGCGCGCCGGTCGGCTGGCTCGCGTCGATCGTCCGCAACCTGCTGCGCACCGTCGACTTCCTGCCTTTCGGCTACGCGACCGGCCTGGTGGCGGGTTTCTTCGATCCCTGGGGCCGTCGCCTCGGCGACATGGTCGCGAGGACGATGGTCGTTCACGCACCGGCGACGACGCATGCGCCGCGCGTGCAGGTCGAGGGCGTGTTCGCGCCCGTGCAGCCGCTGCGTCCGCAGGAGCAGGCAGCGGTCATCGCCTTCGCCGATCGTGCCTCGCAGCTCACACAGTCGCGTCGCGAGGAACTGGCCGACATCGCGGCGCCGGCGGTGGGCATCGGCGGCGCGCTCGGTGCCCTGCGCCTGCAGGGCGTGGCGAACTGGTTGCTGGGGCGCCAATGAGTACGACGACGCCAAACATTCCGCCTCCAGTCGCGACGCCGGGCGCAGTCGGTGCCGCGACCATGCGACCTGCGGTGATGCGCCAGGAAGCATTCGTCGCGCGCCACCAGGACGAGTGGGAAGCCTTCGACACCTGGCTGACCAAGCGTGGCAGTCCCCGGGAAGCGCGTGCACACACGGTTGCCACGGACGCGCTGCGCGACGAGGACGTGCCTGCGCGCTACCGGCGCCTGTGCCAGCAGCTCGCGCTCGCGCGCAGCCGAGGCTACAGCCCGCGCGTGGTCGAGCGCCTGCAGGCGCTGACCCAGCGTGGCCATGCCGTGCTCTATCGCGCGCCACCGGCGGCATGGCATCGCGCGCTGTGGTTCCTGCTCGCCGATTTCCCGCGCCTGGTCCGTGCGCAGCGCGGCTGCCTGCTGGCCGCGGCCCTGCTGTTCTTTGCGCCGCTGGTGGCCTCGTTCGTCGCCGTGCAGCAGATGCCGGAACTGGTCTACAGCATCATGTCGCCCGCCGAAGTGGCGGAGTTCGAGAAGATGTACGACCCCGCGGCCACGCAGCATCGCATCGGCCGCGACAGCGGCTCCGACTTCATGATGTTCGGCCACTACATCATGAACAACATCAGCATCGGCCTGCGCACCTTCGCCAGCGGGCTGCTTGCCGGCATCGGCACGATCGTCGTGCTGCTGGTCAACGGCGTGGTCATCGGCGGCACCGCGGGACACCTGCAGGCCATCGGTCACGGTGATCCGTTCTGGCGCTTCGTCGCCGGGCATTCCGCGCCTGAACTCGTTGCGATCGTCATCTCCGGCGCGGCCGGCCTGCAGTTGGGTCTGGCGCTGGTGGCGCCGGGGCGTCGTCGTCGCGTGGATGCGCTGATCGAAGCCGGCCGCATCGGCGCGCGGCTGTGCCTGGGCGTGTTCGTGATGCTGTTGTTCGCCGCGTTCGTCGAGGCGTTCTGGTCGTCCATCGGCTGGATTCCCGCCCTGGTGAAGTACGGCGTCGGCGTGCTGCTGTGGACGCTCACGCTGGCGTGGTTGACCTTCGGTGGACGCGGCTATGTCGATGCGCCCGAGGGGATCGGGAGCGATCGTCGATGAAGATCGAATCGCTGTCGGTCGAACTGCGGCCGCGCTCGGGCTGGGAAGCGATGGAACTGGGCGCCGCGCTGGTGCGCCGGCATGCCGCTTCGATCTGGGTGCCTTGGATCATCGTCACCGGCTTGGTGTTCGCGCTGCTGAACCTGGCCGCGTGGGCGATCGACCAGGTCTGGCTGGCCCTGCTGGTGATGTGGTGGCTGCGTCCGGTCTTCGACCGCATTCCGCTGTACGTGCTGTCGCGCGCGGTCTTCGGCAGCGTGCCCAGCGTCGCCGAAACCCTGCGTGCGCAGCTGTACTGGGGGTGGAAGCCGATGCTGGGCCACCTGACCTGGCGCCGCTTCAGTCCGCTGCGCACGGCGATGCTGCCGGTCGACCTGCTGGAAGGCGCGTCGCCGGCGATGATGCGCGAACGTCGCCGCATCATCGGTGCGGGCAACGGCGGCCATGCATCGTTGCTGGCGCTGATGTGCCTGCATTTCATCCTGGCGCTGCAGATGTCCGGGCTGCTGATCCCTCTGATGTTCGTGCCGAACGAACTCCTGTCGGAAACGGCGCGCGGCGTGTGGCTGACCCTGTCCGAGAATCCGCCGGCGTGGGCGCTGGTCGCGCTCAACGCGATCGACTGGTTCGCCGTCGTGCTGATCGAGCCGTTCTACATCGGCGCCGGATTCGGTTTGTACCTCAACCGCCGCACGCAGCTGGAAGCCTGGGACCTGGAGATCGCATTCCGCCGCATGCGCCAGCGCATCGGTGCTGCTGCCGGCACGGCGCTGCTTGCAGTGGCCTGTCTTGCGCCGCTGGCGATGTCGCCTGTGCCGGCGTGGGCGCAGCAGGCCGGGAACGCGACCGAAGCGCCGGATGACGCAGCCGGCGAAAGCACGGCACCCGACACGGAGAGTGCTGCGGCCGGGGACGGCGAAGAGGCGGCCGCTGAGGACGATGCCGATGGGGACGTCGAGCATGCCAGTCGTTCGCTGGACGACGTGTTCGGCGACCGGCGCGTGGCGCACGATGCCTTCGAGCGCTCGGTGAAGAAGGCCTACGCCGACGGCGACCTGCGCCCGAAGCAGACGATCACCACCTGGAAACCGAAGGACAAGAAGGACAAGAAGAAGGACGACAAGAAGGATCCCTTCGACATGCCGTCGCTGCGCTGGCTCGGCTCGGTCTTCGCGTTCATCGCCGAATACGGGCTGTGGCTGCTGCTCGCCGTGCTGGTCGGCATCCTGATCGCCACCGCCAAGCGCTGGCTGCCGTGGTTGCAGTGGATGGCGAGGCCGCCCTTGGCCGAGCCGGCGCCGGTCGAAGTGCGCAGCGTCGACCACCAGGAGCCGTTGCCGCCGGACATCGCCGCCACCGCGCGCCGGCTGTGGGCGCAGGGACAGCCGCGTCGTGCCCTGGCCTTGCTGTATCGCGCCAGCGTCGAAGCGATGGCTGCGCGCATCGACGCGAACCTGCCGCCCGGCGCCACCGAAGCCGAATGCCTGCGCGCCTCGCGGCGGATGCCCGAGCCTGAAGATCGCGAGGCGTTCCAGCGTGTGGTCCGCGTCTGGCAGTACGCGGCGTATGGCCACAGCCTGCCGGCGTCGGACGACTTCGATGCACTGCTCGAACAATTGGCGCGTCGCTTCAGGTGGTCGGCATGAGCGCCCCGATGAGCCGCGGCCGCAAGACCGGCCTGATCATCGCGTTCACCGTTGCAGCGGTGCTGCTCGGCGGCCTCGGCGTGTGGTGGTTCCTCGAGAACTACAAGCGCGTTCCGGAGCAGATCGACCTGCCGCCGAAGGGCGAAGCCTCGTACAACCCGCTGTACGCGCTGAAGCTCTCGTTGCGCGATGCCGGCCAGCGCGTGGAATCGCGCCAGCGCCTGCGACTCGACGAACATCGCCTGAAGCCGGCGGATACCGTGCTGATGATGGGCGACCTGCGCGCGCTGTCCCAGGCCGATGCCGACAAGCTGCTGGACTGGGTGGCGCGTGGCGGGCACCTGGTCGTGACCACGCCATCCCCGGGCGTGGCGATCGACGATGCCGATGTGCCGCTGCTGACCGAGCTGGGCATCGCGCCCTACGACGACTTGCCCGAATGCATGGGGCTGCAGGTCGACAAGCTGCCGCACCACGACGAATTCTGCGCGGGTCGACGCTTCTACTTCTATGACGAAGACGTGCGCGTCCTCGCGGCATGGACGGAAGAAAACGAAGACGGGCTGGACTATGGCTTCGCGCGCGTGGGCTGGGGCGACGGCACGGTCGACGTGATCGCGGAACTTGATTTCGTGCAGAACGACAAGCTCGACGACGTCCCGCACGTCGCGCTGACCCGCCAGCTCCTTCAGCCCAACTGGGGCAAGCGCGGCACCTTCCACCTGATCTACAGCGCGGACATGCCGCCGCTGTGGAAGCTGTTGCTCGACCACGGCTGGCGCGCGCTGCTGCCGCTGGCGCTCGCGCTGCTGGTGTGGCTGTGGATGCGCGCCGAGCGCCTGGGTCCGCTGCTTCCGCGACCGCCGATGGATCGTCGTTCGCTGCTCGAACACGTCCAGGCCAGCGGCGAACACCTCTATCGCTATGGCCGCCGCGCCACGCTGTATGCCGCGGTGCACGACGCATTCATGTGCCGCCTGCGCCAACGCGATCCCTACGCCGCCGCGCTCGAAGGTCCGGCGCAGATCGACGCCATCGCGAAACGCACCGGCCTGTCGAAGGACGAGGTCGAGGCGGCGCTGCGTTATCCGCGCAGCGGCGACCGCAAGGACTTCGTGCAACGCATCGCCAGACTTCTCCAATTGAGACGCAAATTATGATGAATGACGCCACCGCCATGCCGTCCGCCGCGCCCGAACCCATCGTCGGTGAAGCCCTGGTCGCGCGCGCCGCTGCCGTGCGCGACGAGGTCGCCAAGGCGTTCATCGGCCAGGACGACGTGCTCGAACAGATCCTCATCGTCCTGCTCGCAGGCGGCCACGTGCTCATCGAGGGCGTGCCCGGCCTCGGCAAGACCCTGCTGGTGCGTGCGCTGGGACAGGCCCTGGGCTGCGGCTACGGCCGCGTGCAGTTCACGCCGGACCTGATGCCCAGCGATGTCAGCGGTCATGCCGTGTACGACCCGAAGACCGAGCGATTCGCGATCCGTCGTGGTCCGATCTTCACCAACCTGCTGCTGGCCGACGAAATCAACCGTGCGCCGGCCAAGACGCAGTCCGCGCTGCTGGAAGCGATGCAGGAACAGCAGGTCACCATCGAAGGCAGCAGCCATCCGCTGCCGGCGCCGTTCATGACCCTGGCCACGCAGAATCCGGTGGAGCAGGAAGGCACGTATCCGCTGCCCGAGGCGCAACTCGATCGCTTCCTGCTGAAGGTGCTGATCGGCTATCCCTCGCATGCCGACGAAGTCAGCATGGTCACCGCGGTCAGCACGGGCCGCGCCGCCGCGCACTTCGATCTGTCGCAGGTGCGTCCGGTGCTCAGCGCCGAAGAGATCGTGGCGATGCAGCTCGGCACCGCGCTGGTCACCGTCGATGCCGCCGTCATCGACTACGCCGTGCGCATCGTCGCCGCGACGCGCAAGTGGCCCGGCATCGCGCTCGGCGCCGGCCCGCGCGGCAGCCTCGGCCTGGTCCGGGCCGCGCGTGCGCAGGCGGTGCTGTCCGGTCGCGACTTCGTCACCCCCGACGACATCCGCACGATCGCCAAGCCCGCGCTGCGCCACCGCATCGCGCTGTCGCCGGAAATGCAGATCGAAGGGCAGAGCACCGACCAGGTGCTCGACGCGTTGCTGGCCAAGGTCGAAGCGCCGCGTCAATGAGTGCCGTGCCGGCCATCCCGGGCAACCTGCCCGCCTCGCCTGCGGTCGGCGTGCGCCGCGCCTGGCCGCGTCCGGCGCCCCTGCTGGTGTGGGTGCTGGTGGCGTGGGGCGGCCTCGGGTTGGCCGCCAGCATGGGCCTGGTGTCGGCCAGTGTCTGGTCGATCGCGATTGCCGTCGTGGCCGTCCTGGGGCTGATCGATCTTGCGCTGCTGCTGAGCACGCCTTCGCCGGAGGTCGCGCGTGCGCTGCCGGAAGCCTGGCCGATCGGCGTCGAGCGCGATGTCGAACTGCGCATCGAGCACTACGGTCGTCGCCAGCGCGTGACCGTGCACGACCTGCACCCGGGCGGCTGGACCATGCGCGGCCTGCCGCGCACACTCACCCTGGCGGCGGACAGCGTCTCGACCCTGCGTTACCACCTGCAGCCCGCTTCGCGCGGCAACTTCCGCTTCGATGGCGTGCAGTTCCGCCTGCATTCGCCGCTGCGGTTCTGGCGACAGTCGCGCATCGCCGGCGTCGCCCAGCAGGTGCGGGTTTTCCCGAACTTCGCGCCGCTGGCCGGATTCGCGCTGTTCAGCGCCGAACAGGCCTCGCGCCTGGTCGGTGCGCACATCAAGCGCCGCCGTGGCGAAGGCACCGACTTCCATCAGATGCGCGAATACCGCGTCGGCGACAGCCTGCGCCAGATCGACTGGAAGGCGACGGCGCGCGCACGCAAGCTCATTTCGCGCGAGTACCAGGACGAGAAGAACCAGCAGTTGCTGATGGTGGTCGACACCGGGCGTCGCATGCTCGCGCATGAAGGCGGGCTGTCGCACTTCGATCGTGCGCTCGATGCCACGCTCGTCGTGTCCTACATCGCGCTCAAGCGCGGCGACGCCGTCGGCCTGTTCACCGCAGGCGGCGAGCAGCGCTGGGTCTCGCCGCAGCGCGGCATGGGCGCGATCGACACCCTGCTGCGCGCGAGCTACGACCTGCAGCCGGCGCCCGTCGCCACCGACTATCTCGCCGCCGCCACCGAACTGGCCCTGCGCCAGCGTCGTCGCGCGCTGGTCATGCTGGTCACGAACCTGCGCGACGAGGACATCGAGGACGTGCTGGGTGCCGTGCGCCTGCTCCAGCGTCGCCATCTCGTGGTCGTCGCCAGCCTGCGCGAGCGCGATCTGGACGAAGCACTGGACCACACCGTCGACGACCTGCGCAGCGCGGTCGGCGCCGCGTCCGCCGCGCGCTACATCGCGCAGCGCGCGGCTGCGCACGACGTGCTGCGCAACCACCGGGTGACCGTGCTGGACGTGACCTGCGAACAGTTGCCGGCGGCCCTCGTCGAGCAGTACCTGTCGATCAAGCGCAGCGGGTTGCTGTAGGCGGGTCCAACGCCCGCCGTGGCCGGCACGCGTCCGGCATCCGTGCAATCGGATGCGTGCAGCAGACGGGTACGAGGCCCGCCCTACCCACCGTCATGCGATCGGCGTAACGTGTCGCTGTCGATCACCGAGGAGCACGTGCATGACCGCCAGGTTCTTCATCTCCCTGCCCGACCCCGATGCCGTGCATACCGCCGGGCCGTTCGCCTTCCGCTCGCGCGGTGCCGAAGGCGTCGCCGACGAGTTGCGTGCGGCCCTGCGCACCGACGGCCTGTTCCAGCGCTGGCGCGCCGTGCAGGAAGATCCGGATGCGGTCGATCCCGCGATGGGGGCGATCGACCCCGACACCACCGTCACCGGCACGCAGAACGACCTGCACGTCGAACTCGTGGTGGTCTCGTCGATTTCCAGCAGCGTCCTGCGCCATCGCCTGCGCCTGCTCGCAGGCCACGCCTGGCAGCTGCGCGACGTCACCGCAGCCTGAGTGCCGCGCGTACGCTGTCGCACCGAGCCGCGCGCTCGCCACGCGACCGCGAGACGCGTGTTCAGCGCGCCTGGTTCAACTGGCGCATGTGGAAGATGAAGTGCTCGCCGATGAAGCTGCTGATGAAGTAGTAGCTGTGGTCGTAGCCGGGACGGATGCGCAGGTCGATCGGATGATCGACCGCATCGCAGGCGGCGAGCAGGCGACCTGACTGCAGCTGCGTGTCGAAGAACTCGTCGTCGCCGCCCTGGTCGATGCGCAGCGGCAGGCGTTCGCGCGCATGGGCGATCAGCTCGCAGGCGTCCCACTCGGCCCAGCGTGCGCGATCCTCGCCGAGATAGGCCGCCAAGGCCTTTTGCCCCCACGGGACCTGGGACGGCGCCACGATCGGCGAGAACGCCGACACGCTGCGGTAGCGACCGGGATTGCGCAGCGCCAGCACCAGCGCGCCATGCCCGCCCATCGAATGCCCGCTGATCGCGCGCGCATCGGACGCAGGAAAATGCGCTTCGATCAGCGCCGGCAACTCGTTCACCACGTACTCGTGCATCCGGTAGTGCGCGGACCAGGGCGACTGCGTCGCGTCCAGGTAGAAGCCTGCGCCCTTGCCGAGGTCGTAGCCATCCGCGTCCGGGACCTGGTCGCCGCGCGGGCTGGTGTCGGGCGCGATCACGATCACCCCGTGCTCCGCCGCGTAGCGCTGCGCGTTGGCCTTGGTGATGAAATTCTGCTCGGTGCAGGTCAGGCCGGACAGCCAGTACAGCACCGGGCACGCGCGGTTGGTCGCCTGCGGTGGCAGGTAGACGCCGACGTTCATCGCGCATCCCAGCGCAGTCGATTCGTGGCGCCAGACGTCCTGCCAGCCACCGTGGGAAGCGTGATGTTCGATCCGTTGCAAAGCCGTGTACTCCAGGCCGCCGTGTTCCGTTCGCTCTCAGTAATGAATGACGCTGCGGATCGACTTGCCTTCGTGCATCAGGTGGAAGGCCTCGTTGATCCCCTCCAGCGGCAGGGTATGTGTGACGAACGGGGCCAGCTCGATCTCGCCCTTCATCGCGTCCTCCACCATCCCCGGCAACTGCGAACGTCCCTTCACACCGCCGAACGCGGTTCCCTTCCATGTCCGGCCAGTCACCAGCTGGAAGGGGCGCGTGCTGATCTCCTGGCCGGCGCCGGCCACGCCGATGATCACCGACTGGCCCCAGCCGCGATGTGCGCATTCAAGGGCTGCACGCATCACGTTCACGTTGCCGATGCACTCGAAGCTGTGGTCCACGCCCCAGCCGGTCATCTCCACGATCACCTGCTGGATGGGCTTGTCGTGGTCCTTCGGGTTGACGCAATCGGTGGCGCCCATCTGCGTCGCGAGTTCGAACTTGGCCGGGTTGGTGTCGATCGCGATGATGCGGCCGGCCTTGGCCTGGCGTGCGCCCTGGATCACCGCCAGGCCGATGCCGCCGAGTCCGAACACGGCGACGCTGTCGCCGGCCTGCACCTTCGCGGTGTTGTGCACGGCGCCGATGCCCGTGGTGACGCCGCAGCCGAGCAGGCAGACCTGCTCGTGGTTCGCCTCGGGGTTGATCTTCGCCAGCGAGACCTCGGCGACGACGGTGTACTCGCTGAAGGTGCTGCAGCCCATGTAGTGATAGACCGGCTCGCCGTTGTAGGAAAAACGCGTCGTGCCGTCGGGCATCACGCCCTTGCCCTGCGTCGCGCGCACGGCCACGCACAGGTTGGTCTTGCCGCTGGTGCAGAACAGGCATTCGCCGCATTCGGCGGTGTACAGCGGAATCACGTGGTCGCCCGGCTTCACGCTGGTCACGCCTTCGCCGACCTCGACCACCACGCCCGCGCCTTCGTGGCCCAGCACGCAGGGAAACAGCCCTTCCGGATCGTCGCCGCTCAAGGTGAAGGCGTCGGTGTGGCAGACGCCGGTGTGGGTGATCTTCACCAGCACCTCGCCCTTCCTCGGCGGTGCGACGTCGATCTCGACGATCTGCAGGGGCTGGCCCGGCCCGAAGGCGACTGCGGCGCGTGATTTCATGGAGGATCTCCCTTGGATGTGGTTCGTGTACTTGGACATCGATTACTTGAGGTAGGAGCGCACCAGCGAGATGGCCTGCTGGATGCCTGCATCCCTGGCAGCGGCTTCGCCGAATTCCTCGCGCAGGTGGCTCTCCAGCACCTCCGCCATCAGCCCGTTCACCGCGCCGCGAATGGCGGCCAGCTGCTGCAGCACCGAACCGCAGTCCGTGCCCGCTTCCAGCGCGCGTTCCAGCGCATCGGTCTGGCCGCGGATGCGGCGCAGTCGGGTGAGTGCCTTCTTCTTTTCGGCGGGCGTGTACGGCATAGTGGGGGGGAGTATAAGGGGAGAGACATGGCTGTCCAGTGCTGAATGGGTCGACAAGCACTGCAACGGGGTCTAACGGGCCGTTCAAGCCGGGCGTGTTTGTCTGTGAACCGACTATCCGCCCACAGGAGCTGCCATGAGCCGTTCGCACGCGATCATTCTTCCCGCCCTGTTGATGGGGTGGCTTGGTGCAGGGTGCGGCGATCGGGGTGCCGCACGGCCGCCGGCTGCCGCATCCGATGACGCCGCGCCCGTCGCTGCGCCCGTGCAGGCGCCGGCCTCGTTCCCGACGGATCGCTGGGTCGGTCAATGGGACGGGCCTGAAGGCACGTCTCTGGTGATCGGTGGGCGCGATGGCGTCTACGAACTGGTCATCACCAATCTCGATGGCGCCCGACGCTTTCCTGCGCGCGCCGACGGTGAGCGGATCGTCTTCACGCGTGACGGCGCCGGAGAGTCCCTTCGCCCCACGAATGGACTGGACACCGGCATGAAGTGGCTGAGCGAGAAGACGCAGTGCCTGACCATCCGCGCTGGCGAGGGCTATTGCCGCGATTAGCGATCCGCGCCCTGGCCCGGAAAGGCGGTGAAGCATGGCTGGGTCCCGGTCGCCGGCCCATGCGCCGGCAGCGTGCCGCACTTGGCGGTGAGGGCTATGCGGCGATCAAGCACATGGCCTTCCACCAGGCGCGCGTGTTCGCGTCCGGCGAGCATGCGGTGTTCGAAGCAACACTGGACTGGATGCTGAACTGTCGGATGGAAAGCAGGCGGTGACCCGCGCGATGCCCTTCATGTCGATTCTTCGCGTGGTCGACGGCAAGGTCGTCGACCACCGTGACTACGCGGACTACGCCCCGTTCCTCGCGGCGGTTCGTGCCGCCAGGCAGGGCGCATAGGCAGCGTGCGCTGCCGCAGGTGCTGATCGCGGCGACCGGTCTCGATGGCGGTCGAAAGCGCGCCGCCCGCTCTCAGGGCAGTGCCTTCGCGACATCCCGCCAGGTCATGACATGGCGCATGCCCGCGGGTGCGCGGCCGCGCTGGGGGCCGAACAGGTAGCGATTCGGCACGATCCCGGACATCGGCTCGAGCACGTCGATGCGATCGTCGATGAAATGCGTGATGCCAAGTTCGCGGCAGTGGATCGCCTTGTCCGGTCGCTTCAGGCAGAACCGCACCTGATCGCGCGGAATGCCCGTGCGCTCGAAGAATCGATGGCGCTCGAACCATTGCAGGGTGCGCTGCTGGATGCGCGGCCCGCACTTGGAGACGATCCAGGCGCGTCCGCCGAATCGTTCGACGAGGGCCGGGACGACATCGAACATGCCGTCGTAGGGCGGCGTGTTCATCGCGTCTTCCAGCGAGCCGCCGATGAAGGATGTATCCGGCGCATGGTGGTCGCCGGGGCTGATGAGGACGCGTCCGACGTCGATGCCGAGAATCATGATGTGCTCCGTGATGTGTGTGGATGGCGCGCATTCCACACGTGCCGGCTATTCACGGGAACTTGATTCTACGGATACGCTATAGAAAGATTGGATAATGAATCCGATGCGCGACCTGTCCCTCGATGCCCTGGCAGCCTTCGCCGAATTCGCCGAGGACGGCAATTTCAGCCGCGCGGCGATCCGCCTGCACATCTCGCAGCCTGCGTTGCACACCAAGATCGCCAAGCTGTCGAAATCCGTGGGCACGCCCTTGTATGTCCGGCGCGGCCGCACGATCGAGATCACCGAGGCCGGCCGCCGCGTGCAGCGCCTGGCGCGCGACATGGCGGCATCGATGGAGATGTTCCGCGAGGACATGCGTGATGGTGAAACGACCCGACCGGTTGTGCTCGCCGCGGGAGAAGGCGCCTTCCTCTACCTGCTCGGGCCTGCCATCCGCGCGCATCTCGCCCATCGTCGCCATGCGCTCCAATTGATGACGGCGGACGGCACGGCGGCCCTGGATGCGGTGCGCGCGGGTCGGGCCCATCTCGGTGTGGCCTGTCTGGACGCAGCGCCGCGCGATCTCGATACCGCGCCGCTCACCCGCGTGGGGCAGGTGCTTGCGCTGCCGAAGCGCCATCCCTTGGCCGCGAAGCGCAGCATCCGGTTGAAGGACCTCGCAGGTGCAGGCCTGATCGTGCCGCCGTCCGGCCGCCCGCATCGCATGATGCTGTCGCAGATGCTGCAGTCCGCGCAGGTGCCGTGGCATGCGGCGGTCGAAGCCTCCGGATGGGAAGTGATGCTGCATCTGGTGAAGCTGGGCATGGGGCTGGCGGTGGTGAACGCGTGCTGCCGGATCCCCGCAGGCGTGGTCACGCGACCGATGCCGGAACTCCCCGCCCTGCAGTACACGGTGTTCTCGCGCAAGGAAGGCGTGGCCGGCGCGGCGGCGACCCTGCAGTCGACCCTGCTCGCGCACGCCGATGCGTGGATGATGTCGCGATAGTGCCGCCCGAGCGCAGTGTCCGTCATCGCCCGCGGACGCGGTAGCATCCGCTCTGGCGTCGACGCACGACGATGAGGACGAGCCTCCATGCGAACCCGGCACATGCCCCGGCAGTTCCTGCCGACCCTGCTGATCCTGGCCTCGTTGCCCGCGGTTGATGCCTTCGCGCAGCAGGCATCGTTCTTCGTCACCAGCGAAGGCATGGGCAAGGGCGGAAACCTCGGTGGCCTCGAAGGCGCCGACGCGCATTGCGAAGCGCTTGCGGTGAAAGCCGGTCTGCCTGCGACGGGCTGGCGGGCCTACCTGAGCACGCAGGCGATGCCACCCGAAGTGCCGGTCCATGCGCGCGATCGCATCGGATCCGGCCCATGGCACAACGCGAAAGGCGAACTGATCGCGGAGTCGCTGGAAGCGCTGCATGGTCCCGCGAATGGCATCGCGCGCGCGACCGCGCTCGACGAGCGCGGCGAGCCGGTGCCCGGAAAAATGCACGACATCATGACCGGCACGCGTCTCGATGGCACCGCGCCGTAGCCGCTGGATCCCGATTCGACATGCCGCAACTGGACCAGCGCGAGCGACGAAGGCGGCACCCTGGTCGGCCACCATGATCGCGTCAGCGCGATCGACCAGCCTTGGGCGAAGTCCTGGAATGCCGCGCATCTGAGCCGCGGCTGCAGCGTGCCGAAGCTCGCGGAGTTGGGCAGTGGCGGGCGGTTCTATTGCTTCAGGATCAAGGCAGACTGACGTCGCCTCCCGTGCAGGAAATCGAAAGCATCGCTTCGCGGCACCTGCTGCACCATCATGCCGATCCAGTCAATCCGCATCCATCCAACAGGAAGACACGATGTCCGACCAAGACCGCCCCGCGGCCTCCGCACTCGATGCCATCATTCCCACCAATCCGCTTGCCGCGCTGTCCTGCTGGATCGGCATCGGCTCGGTCGTGCTGTGCGGGTTCGGCGTGCTGCTCGGGCCGATCGCGATCGTGCTCGGCTGGCTGGGGCTGAAGAAGTGGAAGATGCAGGAGTCGAACTACGGCGCGACCACGAGCAAGGTGCGCGCATGGATCGGCATTTCGACCGGCATCCTGGGCATCGTGATCAGCGCGGTGTTCTGGGGAATGACGGTCTTCAATGGCGTGTGAGCATGTCGCGATATGCCTGAATTGACACGTCCGGGGCGGGTCAGCAAGCTAAGTCGCAAACAACTCAGGGGATTTTCGATGGATGGTCGGCGACGGTTCGCATGGACAGCGGTTGCACTGCTGTCCAGTCTGTCCATCACGGGCTGCGTCTCGATGTACAAGGCGCCTGACAATCCCGCATTGTCTGCGACGCTGAAGTTCTTCGATCAGCATGGCGGACCAGGTCGTGGCCACGTGTATTTCTGGCAATCCACGCAGACTTGTGAAAAGACACCGGGCGAGGGGCGGATCGCCGCTCTGGACTGGGTGAACGGCGATCAGAAACGGGCGATCGTTGCCACGGGACAACGGCGGTACCTGATGACGCATCGTCAGGTACTTGTGAGCATGGACGGCGGAAGCGCCGGCTCACTGGGTTTGACGAGCGAGTATTGCCGAAGACTCGTCAGTTTCGTGCCGGAAGCGGGTCACACCTATCGCATCGAGACTGGCGCAATGCCGCAGTGCGAGCTTGCAATCGTCGATGAAGCCACGGGACTGGCGCCATCCACGTTGCAATCGCATGAAGTGGCAGGGCGGTGCGCGGCAGAGGACATCTGATCCCATCCGTCGTATCGCGAGTGCGCGCACTCAACTGCGCGCACTCAACCGGTGTTCTGGATGCCCGCCGAAATGCCGTTCACCGTCGTGACCAGCGCCTGCAGCAGCGCGTCGTCGTTGCGGTCGGTCGCACGCCAGCGCTGCAGCAGTTCCACCTGAAGCAGGCTGATCGGGTCGACATAGGGATTGCGCAGGCGGATCGACAGGCGAAGCCTGTAGTCGTCCTGCAGCAGCGTGCCGCGGTCGCGCAGCGCGAGGATCGTGTCGCAGGTCCGCGCGAACTCCTCGGCGATGCCGGGGAAGAACGTGTCGTGCAGAGGGCCGGCGAGGCGCGAGTAGCGTTCGAAGATGTCGATGTCGGACTTCGCCAGCAGCATTTCGATGTCGTCGAGCATGGCCGCGAAGAACGGCCAGTCGCGCGCCATGCCGGCGACGGTGTCGTGGCCCACTTCGGCGATCGCGCTGGACAGGGCGGTGCCCACGCCGTACCAGCCAGTCAGGCCGGAGCGGTTCTGCGACCAGGCGAAGACCCACGGAATCGCGCGCAGCGCTTCGATGCCGCCTTCGCGCCGCTTCGACGGACGCGAACCCAGGCGCAATTGTTCGATCACGTCGATCGGCGTTGCCGCGCGGAAGTACGCGGGGAATTCCGGATGCTCGTGCACCAGCGCCCGGTAATGCGAACGCGAACGCTGCGCGAGCGTGGCCGCGAGGTCGCGCCAGCGGATCTCGCGCGGCTCGGGCGGGCGCGGACGCAGGCTGGCGCGCAGCACGGCGCCCGTGGTCTGTTCGAGGTTGCGCATCGCCAGTGCGCGGATCGCGTACTTGCGATGGATGACCTCGCCCTGCTCGGTCACGCGCAGCACGCCGTCGACGGTGCCGCGCGGCGCGGCGATGACCGCGCGCTCGGTCTTGCCGCCGCCGCGGCTGACCGAGCCGCCGCGACCATGGAAGAACACGATGCGCACGCCGGCCTGCTGCGACAGTTCCAGCAGCTCGACCTGCGTTCGCTGCAGCGACCAGCGCGAGGCGAGGATGCCGCCGTCCTTCGCGCTGTCGGAATAGCCGAGCATCACGATCTGCCGTTCGCCGCGGGCCTTCAGGTGCCGGCGGTAGGCGGGATCGTCGAACAGGGCGCGCATGATGTCGGGCGCCGCGCGCAGGTCGTCGATGGTCTCGAACAGCGGCGCGACATCGAGCGGCACCTCGCCGTCCTCGAGGCAGTCCGCGGTCCGCGCCAGCGCCAGCACGGCCAGCGCATCGGCGGCGCTGCGGCTCATGCTGATGATGTAGGGGCCGAACGCGTGCGCGCCGAAGGTCGCGCGCGCCTCATGCACCGTGCGGAACACGTCGAGCGTGTTGCGTGCGCCAGCGGCCTCGCGGTCGACGCGCATCGCGCCGTCGATGATGGCGTGCAGCCGTTCGACGCGTTCCGACACCGGTCGCGACGTCCAGTCGCCGTCGCCGAGCAGCGCGGACACGGCATCGTCGTGCGTGCCGGAATCCTGGCGCAGGTCGAGCGTGGCGAGATGGAAGCCGAAGGTCTTCACGCGCCAGAGCACGCGCTGCAGCGCGAAGTGGCCAGCGTGCTCGCCGCGATTGTGGAGCAGGCTGGCGTCGATGGTGCGCAGGTCGGACAGCAGCGCATCGGCATCGGGATAGGCCCCGGGGCCGCCGGCGAGCGTCGCCGACAGGCGCGCGCGCATCAGGTTGATGAGCTGGCGATACGGCATGTCGGCCAGGCGCGGGCTCAACTTCGCCGCATCCGCCGGCAGCAGCGCGGTGTACTCGGCGATCCGTTGCTCGACGGTGTCGTCGGCGCGCACGCGGTCGCGGCTCTGGGTCAGGGTTTCGGCGAGCGCCTGCAGGTCGTGGCGATAGCTGTTCAGCGCCTGCGAACGCTGTGCGGTGAGCGCGGCGCGAATGGTGTCCGCGCCGACCTTCGGATTGCCGTCCATGTCGCCGCCGACCCATGTGCCGAAGCGCAGCAACGTCGGCAGTTCCAGCGATTCGCCGTACACGGCCTGCACCGCATCGGCGAAGGCTTCGTAGTACACCGGCAGCACCCGGTAGAGCACGTTGCCGAGGTAGTAGCCGATGTGCTCGACCTCGTCCGAGACCTTCGGGCGCTGCGACGGCGCATCGGCCGTCTGCCAGGCTGCAGTGAGCGCCTGGCGGATGCGCGCGGTGTCTGCGCCACGCTCGGCGGGCGTGCGCTGGCGGTCGATGTCCGCGATCAGGCGCTCGGTGATCGTGCGCTCCTTCAGCAGCAGCGCGCGGCGGATCGCTTCGGTGGGATGCGCGGTGAATACCGGCTCGACGCGCA
This sequence comes from Lysobacteraceae bacterium, assembly GCA_016789405.1. Taxonomy (GTDB): domain Bacteria; phylum Pseudomonadota; class Gammaproteobacteria; order Xanthomonadales; family Xanthomonadaceae; genus Lysobacter_I. Next base: position 61,745 of record JAEUPQ010000034.1, on the reverse strand, counting down.
GGCGCGACAGCAGGCCGCACAGGTCGTCGAGGGTGACGCCGTCGTCGCGCAGCGTGCGCAGCACGGCGGTGAAGCCGCCCGGCTGCGGCGCGTCGGTCTTGCGCTGGTAATCGCGGCGCCGGCGGATGCGATGCACGCGCTCGGCGAGATTGACGACGTTGAAATACGCGGTGAAGGCCCGGACCAGTGCGTCGGCATCGTCCGACGGCACATCCGTCAGGCGTGCCGCCAGGTCATCGATGGTTTCCCCCTGCTCGCGACGCGCGATCGCGGCGCGGCGGAGGGTTTCGACCTGCTGGAGGAACTCGGGTGAGACCTGTTCGGCCAGCATCTGGCCGACCATGGCGCCGAGGCGACGGACATCGTCGCGCAGCAGGGTATCGCTCTCGGCAAATTCGAGACGTTCGCGCAATCGCATGATGGGGGTACGCGTGGGGGGCGTTTCCCAAGGGTATACAAAAAATCTCGGCGCCGGCTATGCATTCGTGTGCATAAGTCGCGCATGAGCGCCATGTCCCGCGATGTCTGCGGGACATGGGTGGCCAACCGGCGTGCCGGCTGCCGTGGGATGATCGGCTCAGTACGCGAACTCTCGGAACACGCGGTCGATCTCACCGTTCCACTCGCCGTGGAAGAGTTCGAGCTTGCGTTCGGCCGCGGTCTGGCCGCGTTCCACGACTTCGATGACGGGGTCGAGGAAGCGGGTTTCGTCCACGCCCTGGCTGTTGAGTGCGGCGCGACGGCGCAGGCCTTCGGCGGAGATCTTCAGCGCTTCGCGTGCGAGGTCGCGGAGCGTGCCGTTGCGGAAGGGTACGTGCAGCGCCTGTTTCGGCACGTTGTCGCGCAGCGCGTTGCGTTCGGCCATGCTGAAGTCCTTCACCAGGTCCCATGCGGCATCGAGCGCGGTCTGGTCGTACAGCAGGCCGACCCAGAACGCCGGCAGTGCGCACAGGCGGTTCCAGGGGCCGCCGTCGGCGCCGCGCATTTCCAGGAACTTCTTCAGGCGCACTTCCGGGAATGCGGTGGTCATGTGGTCGGACCAGTCGCGCAGCGTCGGCAACGCACCGGGCAGCACGTCGAGTTCGCCCTGCATGAACCTGCGGAACGACTTGCCGCTGGCGTCGATGTATTCGCCGTTGCGGTAGGAGAAATACATCGGCACGTCGAGCAGGTAGTCGACGTAGCGTTCGTAGCCGAAACCATCCTCGAACACGAAGTCGAGCATGCCCGTGCGATCGGGATCGGTGTCGGTCCAGATGTGCGAGCGGTAGGACAGGTAGCCGTTCGGCTTGCCTTCGGTGAAGGGCGAATCGGCGAACAGGGCGGTGGCGATCGGCTGCAGCGCAAGCGATAGGCGGAACTTCTTCACCATGTCCGCTTCGCTGGCGTAGTCGAGATTGACCTGCACGGTGCAGGTGCGGGTCATCATGTCCAGGCCGAGATCGCCGACCTTCGGCATGTAGGCGCGCATGATCTTGTAGCGGCCTTTCGGCATCCACGGCATTTCGTCGCGGCGCCACTTCGGCTGGAAGCCCATGCCAAGGAAGCCCAGGCCGAGTTCGTCGGCGACGGTCTTCACTTCCTTCAGGTGCGTGCCGACTTCGACGCAGGTCTGGTGGATCGTTTCCAGCGGCGCGCCCGAGAGTTCCAGCTGGCCAGCGGGTTCCAGCGTGACCGAGGCGTTGTCCTTGGTCAGCGCGATGGTCCGGCCGTGCTCCTGCGCACGCGTCCAGCCGAAGCGGGTGAGACCTTCGAGCAACGCTTCGATCCCCTGCGGACCGTCGAAGGTCGGCGGGTGGAGGTCGTCGAGGCGGAATCCGAACTTCTCGTGTTCGGTGCCGATGCGCCAGTCGGCCTTGGGCTTTTCGCCGGAGGCCAGCACGGCGACCAGTTCGTCGCGGTGGGTGATGGGGGTGTCGGCGACGTGGCTTGGGCTCGACATGGGGCTTCCGTTTGCGTGGGGATGCCTGCAACGAGGGTGCCGAGGGCAATCCGGTTGCGCGGGTAGGCGAGATGGGGGGCGTCCCCTAACATCGCAAGGCCGACACTATAGCCCCCGCCGATGACCCGAATTGTTGCCCTGCTGCTGTCGCTGTGTTCCATGGCGACCTGCGCCCCGGCGTCGCTTGCGCAGCCGCGCACGCTGGAGCGCGGCAATGGGCCGGAGCCATCGACGCTGGATGCCCATGCCTGCCAGGAAGTCGCGTGCGGCAACGTGCTGCGCGATCTGTACGAAGGGCTGGTGAGCGAAGACGCCCGTGGCCGGCTCATCCCGGGCATGGCCGAACGCTGGTCGGTCTCGCCCGACGGGCGCACATGGACCTTCCATCTCAGGGCCGGGCTGCGCTGGAGCAACGGCGAACCGCTGGATGCAGGGCAGGTCGTCGACAGCTTCCGTCGCGCCTTCACGCCGGCGACCGCAGCGCCGTTCGCGGAGCAGTTCGATGCCGTGCTGCACGTGCCCGAGGTCCGCGCCGGCACGCTGCCGCCGCAGCACCTGGGCATCGACGCACCGGATGCGCGCACGGTGCGCGTGCGCACGTCTCGACATGTCGCGTTGCCGGCACTGCTGACCTTGCCGATCGCGTTTCCGGTGTATCTCCCGGCAGTGGCACGGCACGGCAACCAGCACACGCGTCCCGGCCGGCTCGTGGGCAACGGTGCGTATCGGCTGAGCGTCTGGATGCCGCAGGCGCATCTGGTCGTCGAGAAGAACCCGCACTTCCACGGTGCGAAGGACGTGCGCATCGGGCGCGTGCGTTTCCACGTGACCGAGGACGCGGCCGCCGAACTGCAGCGTTTCGTCGCCGGCGACCTGCACGTGACCGAAACCGTGCCGCCGCAGCCATTGGCGAAGCTGCGCGCGCGGCATGGTTCGCGCCTGCGGCTGTCGCCGTACCTCGGCGCGTTCTGGCTGGGGCTCAACACCACGCGGCCACCGTTGAAGGATGCGCCACGGCTGCGCGAAGCGCTGTCGCTGGCCGTGGATCGTGACAAGCTCACGCGCTACATCACCGGGTTCGGCGAAACGCCGGCCTACGGCATCGTGCCGCCGGGGATCCCGGGCTACGAACCAGCGCGGCTGCACTGGGCCGGCTGGACCCAGGCGCAACGCGAGGCACGGGCGAAGGCGCTCTATCGCGCGGCCGGCTATTCCAGGGCGCGGCCGCTGACGATCGAGCTGCGCTACAACACCTCGACACCGCATCGGCGCATGGCGCTGGCGGTGGCGGCGATGTGGCGCGACACGCTCGGCGTGCGCGTCCGGCTGCGCAACGAGGAATGGAAGGTGTTCGTGCAGAACCGTCGCCAGCGCGCGATCACCGAGGTGTTTCGCGGCGGCTGGATCGGCGATGTCGCGGATGCGCGCAACTTCCTGGTCGGTTTCGCCGACGACGGCGCGTTGAACTGGATGGGCTACGACGACGATCGCTACCGGTCGTCGATGCAGCGCGCCGATGCGGCGCGCTCCGAGCCTGCCCGCAATGCATGGCTGCGCGCGGCCGAAACGCGACTGCTGCATGCGCATGTCGCGATTCCCCTGTATTTCTACACGTCGAAGCATCTGGTCCACGACGATGTCCGCGGTTTCGAGGCCAATCCGCTCGACCGGCATCCGTCGCGCTGGATGTCCTTCGCCGACCACTGACCATCGATTTCCACGACACTTCAGGAGCCGCCATGCGCCGCTGGCACATCGAGACCCATCGCACCGATCGCGTCGGCTGGCTGCGTGCCGCCGTGCTCGGCGCCAACGACGGCATCATTTCCATCGCCGGCCTGGTGGTCGGTGTCGCCGCGTCCGGTGCGGACGCGCGCGTGGTGCTGGGCAGCGGCATCGCCGGCATCGTCGCAGGTGCGATGTCGATGGCGGCGGGCGAATACGTGTCGGTGCAGTCGCAGGCGGACACCGAGCATGCCGACATCGCGAAGGAAACCCGCGAGCTTGCGGAGGATCCCGATGCCGAACTGCAGGAGCTGACGCACATCTACGTGCAGCGCGGCTTGAGCCCTGAACTGGCGAAGCAGGTCGCGCAGCAGTTGACCGCGCATGATGCGCTGGGGGCCCACGCCCGCGACGAACTCGGCATCACCGAGTCGCTGCGCGCCCGCCCGCTGCAGGCCGCCTTGTCGTCCGCGGCGGCCTTCGCGGCGGGCGCGGTGCTGCCGATCCTCGCCGTGCTGCTCGCGCCGGTGGGTCGCATCGAGCCGGCGGTCGTCGCCGTGACCGTGGCGGCGCTGCTGCTGTCGGGCGGGCTGGCGGCCCGGGTCGGCGGCGCGGCGGTCGTGCGCGGCGCGTTGCGCGTGGGTTTCTGGGGCGCGATGGCGATGGCGGCCGCGGCGGTGATCGGCCGGCTGTTCGATGTTCAGGTCTGACCGATGAGGCGACTGCTGGCGCGCACAGGCGAAGCGCTGCTCACGGTCTGGCTGCTGGCCACGCTGTGCTTCGTGCTGCTGCGTGCGGCACCCGGAGGGCCCTTCGACACCGAGAAGGCCGCGCCGCCGGAAGTGCAGGCTGCCCTGGAAGCCAGGTACAGGCTCGACCGTCCGCTGCCGGCGCAATACGCCGCGTGGCTCGGCGACATCGCGCGCGGCGACCTCGGGCCCTCGTTCCAGTATCCGGACTACACGGTCAACCAGCTGGTCGCGCAGGCGCTGCCGGTGTCGCTCATCAACGGCGGCCTTGCCCTGCTGATGGCCCTGCTGCTTGGCGTCCCGTTGGGAATCTGGTCCGCGCAGCGCGAAGGCTCCTGGCTGGATCGCCTGCTGATGCTGTTCGCCGGCCTGGGCCTGGCGGTGCCGAAGTTCGTGGTCGCGCCGCTGCTGGTGCTGTTGTTCGCGGTCACCCTGCACTGGCTGCCGGCCGGAGGCTGGGGCGACTGGACGAACGTGGTGTTGCCGGCCATCGCCCTGGCGCTGCCGAACCTGGCCTACTGCGCGCGGCTGACCCGGGCGTCGATGCTGGACGTGCGTCATGCCGAATACCTGTCGGCGGCCCGTGCCCGCGGACTGTCGGAAACCAGCCTGTTGTTCGCCCACGCCCTCAAGCCGGCCCTGTTGCCGGTGGTGGCCTGGCTGTCGCCGGCCTTGATCAACATCGTCACCGGTTCCGCAGTGGTCGAGCAGGTGTTCGGCATTCCCGGCATGGGCCGATTCTTCGTGCAGGGTGCGCTCAATCGCGACTACACCCTCGTGCTCGGCGTGGTGCTGGTGGTCGGTGTGCTGATCGTGGCGATCAATGCGCTGGTCGACGCCTTGCGGGCAGGCATGGATCCGCGACTGCGCGACGCGGCGTGAGGCCAGGCTGGTTCGACATCCCGGCGGCATGGCGCCGTCGGGATGTCGACATCGACGGATCAGTCGACGCCGCAGCCGACCCAGCGGCGTTCGACGACGCGGGTATCGCTGGTCATGCCGCTGATGGCCGGGCACTGGGTGGTGATGGTCACGGTGCCGCGCATGTCGCAATTCGGGTCCTTGAAGATGACGTCGCCGGTCCTGACGTCCGGCTGCGCGTTGCCGCTGCTGCCGAACTGCTCGGCCTCGGTGAAGAACCACGGATGCGCGTTGCTCGGCTTCACGGCGGTCTCCGCCACGATGCTGTACCCATACACGCCTGCGGTCATGAGGGCGGGGTTGTACGTGACCGGGCTGGACTTCGCCACCACCGAGGCGGTGGTGCCTGTCTGGCCGAACGTGATATCGACCTTGGCTTGCAGGCGCAGGTTGCACAGCTTCACGTAGCCGGAATAGTTCGATGGCGGCGTGGCCGCACTTGCGGCCGAAGCGGTGAGGGTGAATGCGAGACCGAGGAGCAGGGGGGCGATGTTGCGCGTCATGTGGATGTCCGTGGATCAGATGATGCGATGAGGGATGGGCGCCGTTGACCGCAGGAGGATGCGGGCGCGCCCGGATGCGAACCGGAAACGGCTCGAACAGGTAAGCGCAGTGGCGCCCGAAACCGGATCACGGCGCTTGGCCGTGATGCCTCATTCCCGCGCAGGGACGATCACATCGCGCCGCATGAGCCTGCTGCGCCGCAGCAGGAGTCGGGTATCTGTGCGGTTTCTTCAACGTTTGGCGCGATACCTGTTGAAGATCGCGCTACATATGCATTTTTCGGTATGACGATATTCCCTAAGGAAATCTGCTGCGATGCGGCGCGATTGCCTTTGTCATCCTTTTCCTGACCGATCACGGGCTTGCGTCGTATGCGGTCCACGGTATGCCGTACCGGTACGGGGTACGAACTGAGACAAAGTTTGCTTTGACCCCTGGGGACAAAGTTTCAACGGATACGGAGTCGCCGCCGAAGCCAAAGTCGGCACAGCGAGGGCGATTGACACCCCGGGAAGCCGATTCCTAGTGTCTGCCCGCGATCCGCAGGGGGGAAAGCATCGGGCACTGCAGCAACACGGAGCACCCAGGCCCGATCCGTCAGCCATTGATTCGTCGTCCACGCAGTCGCGACTGCGGCGGAGTGGCGCGTCTTCGCCAACGCATCCCGGGATCGCGCCGACACGGCGCGCATCGCCGCGCCGAACAAAAGAAACCACCATCTCGAAACTACGAATAAAGGGAGTGATCGTGAATCATCGAGTTTGCATGCTGTCCGCCGCCATCGCCGCCACCCTGCTGTCGGCCGGCACCGTCGCCGCCGCCGATTTCCGCACCGCCGAAACGCCGATCGCCGGCCAGTACATCGTCGTGCTGAAGGACGACGCTGCCCGCCTGCTGAGCGAAGCGCGTCCGAACGCGTCGGTCGCCACCGTCGCCAGCCGCATGGCGTCGACGCATCGCGTCCGCGTCACCAAGAGCTTCAACCACGTCGTCCGCGGCTTCGTCGCCCAGGCCGATGACCGCGCCCTGGCCCGCCTGCTGGCCGATCCGCGCGTCGCCTACGTCGAGGAAGACGGCATCGTCACCACCTCGGCCACCCAGAGCAACGCCACCTGGGGCATCGACCGCGTCGACCAGCGCAACCTGCCGCTCAGCCGTACCTACGTCTATAACCGCACCGCGTCGGGCGTGCATGCGTACATCATCGACACCGGCGTGCTGGGCTCGCACAGCCAGTTCTCGGGCCGCATGGGCAATGGCTACACCGCGATCAGCGACGGCCGCGGCACCACCGACTGCAACGGCCACGGCACCCACGTCGCCGGCACCGTCGGCGGCACCACGCACGGCGTCGCCAAGGGCGTGACCATCCATCCGGTCCGCGTGCTCGGCTGCACCGGTTCGGGCACCAACTCCGGCGTCATCGCCGGCATGGACTGGGTGACCGCCAACCGCGTGCGTCCGGCCGTGGCCAACATGAGCCTCGGCGGCGGTGCTTCCAGCACCACCGACTCCGCCGTGCAGCGCATGGTGAACGCTGGCGTGACCGTGGTCGTGGCCGCTGGCAACGACAACTCGAACGCCTGCAACTACTCGCCGGCCCGCGCCACCAACGCGATCACCGTCGGTTCGACCACCAGCACCGATGCGCGTTCGTCGTTCTCGAACTACGGCACCTGCCTCGACATCTTCGCCCCGGGTTCGTCGATCACCTCGGCCTGGTACACCAGCAGCACCGCGACCAACACCATCAGCGGCACCTCGATGGCGTCGCCGCACGTGGCTGGCGCTGCCGCGCTGTACCTCGCCCTGAACCCCTCGGCCACCCCGGCCCAGGTGACCTCGGCGATCATCAACGCGTCGACCCCTAACAAGGTGACCGGTGCGCAGACGGGTTCGCCGAACCGCCTGCTCTACACGCTGAACTTCTGATCGATCGGCAACGCATCGACCAGGATCGATCCACGGCGACGGCCGACCTCGACGGTCGTCGACGCGGATCGAGCAACACGCGCGGCCGGGCACATGCCCGGCCGCGTTCTTTTCGGGTCAGCCAGATTCCCCTCCCGGCGCCCCGATGAAGCATCATCGTTTCCGGAAGCAGTGTTGTTTACGGGGATTTGATGCGTCCGCACCGAGTCGGGAATAGAGGCTTTACGGCGCACCTGCCGAGAATGCCTGCGTGGCCAGACCGGCCACGACGACATCCACGAGCGGTCCCATGCAACTTGATTCGAAGCATGTGCGCGAAGCACTGCCCCCCCTGGTCATCGCCATCCTTGCCGCAGCCGGGCTCATGGTCCTGGGCTACAACGCCCAGGCAGCCGAGGTGACCGGCAACGCGGCACTGGGGACCGACTACGTCTGGCGCGGTTCCACCCAGACACAGGGTGATGCCACCGTGCAGGCGGGCGTCAAGGTGGCAGGTGCATCGGGTTTCTACGCTTCGGCCTGGGGGTCGAACGTCGAATTCGCTCCTGAAACGCACGCCAGCAGCGAACTGGATTTCACGGTCGGCTGGGGCAAGGCCCTGAACGACGACTGGGCGGTCGATGTCAACGCGATCCGCTACCAGTATCCATCGACCACGGTCGACCTCGACTGGACCGAACTCAACGGCACGCTCACGTACAAGAGCAATTACTGGCTCTCGCTGGGTTATTCCAACGAGGCGCTGGGCTACGACGCCGATGGCACCTATGCACTGGTCGGCGCGAAGTTCCCGGTGACCGACACGTTCCGCTTCGAAGTGGCGGCGGGGCACTACTTCCTGGACGACGCAGTCGTGGCCAGGGATGGCTACACACACGGCCTGGCCAGCGCGGTGTGGGCGTTCAAGGCGCCGTTCGAAGCGCGCCTGACCGCACATCACACCGATTCGAACGCGAAGGCGATCTTCGGCGGCGAGTTCGCAGGATCGCGCGTCGAAGCGGCGCTGCAAGCGTCCTTTTGAACCGGGAGTACGACGATGCCTGGCTGGTTGTCCCTTGTCTGCGGTGTCGCGGTGATCGTGGCTGCGGCGTACCTGCTCTACGTGGTGCTGCGTCCCGAGGATTTCTGATCGACGGCACCGTCGGTCGCGCGGGAATCGAAAGCGCACCTCCACGCTCCAAGTTTCGGTGAACGAACATGGCTGAACCCATTCTTGTCTTCGTGCTCGCGGTCGGCCTCGGCTGGCCGCTCGGGCTCTATCTCGCGCATGTCATGCGCGCCGAGTCGTCCTGGCTGGACCGGTTCTTCGCGCCGGTCGAAGGGCTGATCTACCGTGCCCTGGGCGTCCGTCCCGACGGTGGCATGGACTGGAAGTCCTACGCCAAGGCCTTCCTGTCATCCAACCTGGTGCTCGGCACGCTGGTGTGGGTCTTGTTCATGACCCAGGCGTGGCTGCCGCTCAACCCGGACCAGATCCCGAACATGCGCTGGGACACGGCGCTGCACACGATGGTGTCGTTCCTGACGAACACCAACCAGCAGCACTATTCGGGTCAGGCGCAGCTGAGCTATCTCTCGCAGATGGTCGGCATCGTCGGCCTGCAGGTGGTGACGCCGATGATGGGGCTGGCGCTGGTCGTGGCGACGCTGCGTGGGCTGTTCGGTGGACGAGCGCGCATGCTTTCGACCGATGCACTTTCTGCATCGGTCGGTCATGAGCCGACATCCTTGCGCCAAGCGACCCACCAGTCGGCCAGCATGGAGAATGCAGAACGCGATGTCGGCAGTTTCTGGATCGATGTGACGCGCGCGACGCTGCGCTTCATGTTGCCGCTGTGCCTGCTGTGGTCGCTGCTGCTGACCTGGCAGGGCGTGCCTTCGACCCTGCTGGGTGGCCCGACGGTCGCGCCGATCGACAGCAGCGCAGGCATGGACGCGCAGAAGATCCCGCTGGGACCTGTGTCGCCGATGGTGGCGGCCAAGCAGCTGGGTACCAACGGTGGTGGCTGGTACGGGCCGAACAGCACGGTCGCGCTGGAAAACCCGACGCCGCTGTCCAACCTGCTGGAAACGCTTGCACTCATCCTGATTCCGGTCGCCGTCACGTTCATGGCGGGCCGCCTCGCGCGCCGGCCCAGGTTCACGGCACTGGTGTTCGGCAGCATGCTGCTGATGTCGACGATATCCACGGGTGTCGCGATCTGGTCGGAAGGGCATTCGTCCACTGCGCTCGATCCGGCGCTGATGGAAGGCAAGGAAGTCCGGCTGGGCGCGGACGCATCGGCGCTCTGGGCCGCGCTGACCACGCAGAGCAGCAATGGCTCGGTCAACGCGATGCACGACTCGCTGGCGCCGCTCACCAGCGGCGTGAGCATCGGCAACATGCTCGTCAATGCGATCTGGGGCGGCATCGGTTGCGGCTTGCAGCAGTTCCTGGTGTACCTGCTGCTGGCGGTGTTTCTTGCCGGCTTGATGACCGGGCGAACGCCCGAACTGTTCGGGCGCAAGATCGAAGCGCGTGAAGTCCGCCTGCTGGCGCTGCTGGTCCTGCTGCAGCCGTTGGTCGTGCTCGGCTTCACCGCGCTCACGCTCGCGCTGCCCGGTGTCATGGACGGCTTCGAAACGGGAACAACGAACCCGGGCTTCCATGGCATCAGCCAGGTGTTCTACGAGTACACGTCGGCGTTCGCCAACAACGGTTCCGGTTTCGAGGGCTTGGGTGATGCCAGCGCCTGGTGGAACCTGACCTGTGCCGTCGTCCTTGCCCTGGGCCGGTATCCGGCACTGGTCATCCCGCTGATGATCGCCGGCTCGATGGCGAAGAAGCGGGCGGCGCCGGAAGGCAGCGGCACGCTGCACGTCGAAACGCCGACCTTCGCGCTGACGCTGATCGCGGTGATCGTGATCCTGACCGTCCTGCAATTCACGCCTGCGCTGGTGCTGGGCCCGGTGGCCGAACACCTTTCGCTGGCCAGTCACTGAGATGTCGAACCATGAATGACCATTCCCACCGCCATGCGGATACCGCACGCCGATCGCTGGCGGGCCTGGATGCGGCGGCGCTGCGTGCGGCCATGATCGAGGCATTCCGCAAGCTCGCGCCGCGCCAGGCCTTGAAGAGCCCGGTGATCGCGGTCGTGCTGCTCGGTACGCTCCTGTCCGCGCTGATCACCGCAGTCGTGGGCACGCAGGTCGTGTTCGGAACGGCGGTGACGCTGGTCCTGTTCGCGACCGTGCTGTTCGCCAATTTCGCCGAGGCCGTGGCCGAAGCGCGCGGCCGAGGCCAGGCGGCGACGCTTCGTGCGGCCCGCCGCGACCTGGTGGCGCGCAGGCTCGACGCGCAACGCAACGAAACCCGCGTGCCCGCCACGCAACTGCGTTGCGGCGATCGTGTGATCGTCGGCGAGGGCGAACTGATTCCTGCCGACGGCGAGATCATCGAAGGCATCGCCAGCATCAACGAAGCGGCGGTGACCGGCGAATCCGCACCGGTGCTGCGCGAGGCCGGCACGGACCGCAGTGGCGTGATCGGCGGCACCAGGGTGCTGTCGGACACGATCATCGTCGAAGTCAGCGCCGAGCCGGGCGGCAGCTTCCTGGACCGCATGATCGCGCTCGTCGAAGGCGCGAACCGCCAGAAGACGCCGAACGAGATCGCGCTCACCATGCTGCTGGCCGCGATGACGCTGACGTTCCTCATCGTCTGCGCCACCTTGCCGTTCCTGGCCGGATTCGTGGGCATCGCGCTCGATCCGCTGCTGCTGATCGCCCTGCTGGTCTGCCTGATCCCGACCACCATCGGCGGCCTGCTGCCTGCCATCGGCATCGCGGGCATGAATCGCGCGCTCGCGGCGAACGTGCTGGCCAAGTCCGGCAAGGCGGTGGAAATCGCCGGCGACATCGACGTGCTGCTGCTCGACAAGACCGGAACGATCACGCATGGCGACCGCCAGGCCACCGCCTTCCATCCCCTGGCGGGCATCCACCGCGAGCAGCTGCGCGATGCCGCGCTGCTGTCGTCACTGGCCGACCCCACGCCGGAAGGCAAGTCGATCGTCCGCCTGGCCCGCGAGCAGCACAGCGGCATCGCCGATCCCGAGCGTGCGCACTACATCCAGTTCACCGCGCAGACGCGCATGTCGGGGGTCGACCTGCCCGGCGCGGACATGCAGGCGCCACGCGTCATCCGCAAGGGTGCGGGCGATGCCATCGCGCGACATGTGCTGGCGCTTGGCGGCGAGGTGTCGGCGGAACTCAATGCACGCATCGAGCAGGTCGCCCGCGGTGGCGCAACGCCGCTGGTGGTGTCGGAAGGCAGGCATGTGCTCGGTGTGGTCGAGTTGTCCGACGTGGTCAAGCATGGCGTGAAGGAACGCTTCGCACGCCTGCGTGCCATGGGCATCCGCACGGTGATGATCACTGGCGACAACCCGCTCACGGCTGCGGCCATCGCCGCCGAGGCTGGCGTCGACGACTACATCGCCGAAGCCCGCCCCGAAGACAAGCTTGCGCGCATCCGCGCCGAACAGGCCGGTGGCCGCCTGGTCGCCATGGTCGGCGACGGCACCAACGACGCACCGGCACTGGCGCAGGCCGATGTCGGCCTCGCGATGAACTCCGGCACGCAGGCGGCGAAGGAGGCCGGCAACATGGTCGACCTCGATTCCGATCCGGCGAAGCTGCTGGCGGTGGTCGAAGTGGGCAAGCAGCAGTTGATCACCCGTGGCGCGCTGACCACGTTCTCGCTGGCCAACGATGTGTCGAAATACTTCGCGATCCTGCCGGCGCTCTTCGCTGCGGTTGCGGTCGATGGACATGCGCCACGGCTGGCTGCGTTGAACGTCATGCAGCTGTCGAATCCGCAGAACGCCGTGCTGGCGGCGCTGATCTTCAACGCGCTGATCATCCCTGCGCTGATCCCGCTCGCATTGAAGGGCGTGCGCTTCGAACCCGCCACGGCCGTGTCGCTGTTGCGCCGGAACATGCTGGTCTACGGCATGGGCGGCGTGATCCTGCCGTTCATCGCCATCAAGATCATCGACCTGGCGCTCGTCGCCATTGGAGCCTGACGTGAATTCCACCCACAGCCCTGCCGCGGCAAGCCTGCCTGACGCATCCGCGGCCAACGGCGAGCACCTGCAGCCCGGCGGCGCATGGCGCGCCTCGATCGTGTTCGCGTGCGTGGTGATGGCCTGCTTCGGCCTGCTGTACTCGTTCGCCGGTGCCGGACTGGGTCGCGTGCTGTTTCCGGAACAGGCGCAGGGAAGCCTGATCGTGCGCGAGGGAACCGTCGTCGGTTCGGCGCTGGTGCCGCAGCCGTTCACCGACGATCGCTACTTCGCATCGCGACCGTCCGCAGCGAATTACGATCCGATGGCCGCCGCCGGCAGCAATCAGGCGCGCAGCAACCCCGAACTGCGCAAGCGCGTGAACGAGGCCGTCGCTGCGGTCGCCGCACGCGAAGGCGTTTCGCCGGCCGAAGTGCCCGGCGATCTGGTGACCCAATCCGGCGGCGGACTCGATCCGCACATCAGTCCGGCCGCCGCGCGCATCCAGATGGCGCGCGTGGCACGGGCGCGCGGCCTCGATGTCGCCGTGGTCCGGAACGCGGTGGATGCGCATGTCGAAGCGCCGCAGTACGGGTTGCTGGGCCAGCCGCGCGTCAACGTACTCGAACTCAACCTGGCCCTGGACACGCTGCAGTCGGAACCGTGACCCTGCGATGCCGATGCGGCTGTTGATGGCGCACAGTCGCCGATCCGCATGCGTCGTTCTACATTACCCTCGTCCCGCGGCCGCGCGGACGCGTAGCCCGCCACGAGCCATCCGATGCCATGACCGAACGCAGCGCACAGGCCGACGCCCTCATCGGCGAATTGCAGAAGTGGGGAGGCGGTCGCCTGACCATCTTCCTCGGCGCGGCACCGGGCGTCGGCAAGACATGCGCCATGCTGTCCCGGGCGCGCGACTTGGAGAAACAGGGCGTCGACGTGGTCGTGGGCCTGGTCGAGACCCATGGCCGTGCGGACACGCAGGCGATGCTCGAAGGTCTGGAAGTGCTGCCGCGGCGGTCGATCGAATATCACGGGCGCATGCTCGATGAGCTCGATCTCGACACGCTCGTCGCGCGGAGGCCCCAGGTCGCGCTGGTGGACGAGCTTGCGCATCGCAATGCGCCCGGCAGCCGCCACGAACGACGCTGGCAGGACGTGATCGAGCTCCTGGATGCGGGCATCGATGTCTACACCACGATCAACATCCAGCATCTGGAGAGCCTGAACGACGTGGTGCACCGGATCACCGGCGTGCGCGTCAGCGAGACCGTGCCCGACCTGGTGTTCGACCGGCTGCGCGACATCAAGCTGATCGACCTGCCGCCGCGCGAGTTGATCGAGCGCCTGCAGCAAGGCAAGGTCTACGTGCCCGAGCACGCGGCGCAGGCATTGCAGGCGTTCTTCTCGCCTTCGAACCTCACCGCACTGCGCGAGCTGGCGATGCAGGTCGCGGCCGATCGGGTCGACAGCGACCTGCGCGAAGCGCAGGCCGCGCGCGGCCTGCCCGGCATGTCGCTGCGTCGGCAGGTGATGGTGGCCATCGACGGGCTGGGGCAGTCCGAGTACCTGGTGCGCATGGCGCGCCGCATCGCCGAGCGTCGCGATGCGCCATGGACCGTGGTCACCGTGCAGTCCTCCGGCGCGCCCTCGGCGGAGGCGCAGCAGGAAGTCGATCGTGCGTTCGCGCTGGCGCGTCGTCTCGGCGGCGAGACCGAAGTGCTTCATGGCCCCAGCGTCGTTGAAGCGCTGCTGGATCACGCCGGGCGCATCGGCGCGTCGACCATCGTGCTCGGACGGACGCGAGAACGCCCGATCGCGCGCATGTTCAACCGGACGATCACGCAGCGATTGCTGCAGCTGGGTGCGCATTACGAGCTCACGATCATCAGCACGCCGGAAGCCCGCGCCCGCGCCAGGCGTACGCTGCGCGAGGCAGGCGGAGGCCTCACCCGGGCCGACTTCGTGCTGCCGGTCGTCGCTGCCGCCGCAGCCATCAGCCTCGGATGGCTGCTGGAGAGGCATGCCGGCCTCGATGACCTGTCGATGGTGTTCATCGTCGCAGTCATCGTGGTCGCGGCGCGCACGCGCATGGCGGCAGCGGTGATTGCGGCGACGCTGTGCTTCTTCGCCTACAACTTCTTCTTCATCGAGCCGCGTTTCACGCTCTACATCGGTGCACGGCAGGGCGTGGCGACGGTATTGCTGTTCCTGGTGGCCGCGCTGGTGTCCGGCCGGCTCGCGGCCAGGCTGCGCGCCCAGGTCGTCGCCTTGCGTGCGGCCAACGCGCATGCAGGCGCATTGCAGGCACTCGGTCGTCACCTCGCGAGCGCGGCGGACATCGGCCAGGTCGTGGAAGCAGGACGCGTCGCCCTGCAGCGCTGCATCGATGGCGATGCCCTGCTGCACGTGGGCGACGATCCTCTGCCGCGCGGCGGCGCATTCGCGCTCAGCGAGAAGGATGGCGCCGCCGCCGACTGGGCATGCCGGCATCGCCAGCCCGCAGGTCGCTTCACCGACACGCTCGCGAATGCGGACTGGTGGTTCCTGCCGCTGGTGATCGACGGCAAGCCCGCCGGTGTGATCGGCCTGCGCCTGCCCGGACATGTGTCCCGGCTGGGGGCGGAGCAGCGCCGATTGGCCGAAGCGATGACGGCCGACATCGCCGACGCGGTCCAGCGCACGCGCCTGGTCTCCGATCTCGAGCGCGCGAAACTCAGCGGCGAAACAGAACGCCTGCGTTCCGCATTGCTGTCCTCGGTTTCGCACGACCTGCGTTCGCCACTGGCCTCGATCATCGGTGCCGCGGGCAGCCTGGATTCCTACGGCGATGCCATGAGTCCCGAAGACCGCCATGCGCTGCTCGACACCGTGCGCCTGGAAGGCGAACGCCTGGACCGCTACATCCAGAACCTGCTCGACATGACCCGGCTCGGCCACGGCGGGCTCGCGCTCAATCGCGACTGGATCGGCGTGGACGAGCTGATCGGCTCCGCGGTGTCGCGGCTGCAGCGCTACCAGCCCGCCAGCGTCGCCAGGGTGCAGGTCGACGCCGACGTCGAACCCATCTGGGTGCATCCTGCACTGATCGAACAGGCGCTGTTCAACGTGATCGAGAACGCCGCGAAATTCTCCCCGGCCGGCGAAGCCGTCGAGATCTCCGCGCGGCGACTGGACGATGGCGCGCTGCAGGTCGATGTCCGTGATCGCGGCCCCGGCATTCCCGACGATGAACGCAAGCGCATCTTCGACATGTTCTACAGCGTCGAGCGTGGCGATCGCGGGGGGCACGGCACCGGGTTGGGGCTGGCGATCACGCAGGGCATGGTCGGTGCGCACGGCGGGAGCGTGGAGGCGCTGCCGGGCGATGGGGTCGATGCGGATCGTCGCGGTACCGTCATCCGTATTACCCTTCCCCGCATCCTGCCGCCGGACAACGAACGCCGTCCATGACGAAAGCGCCCGCACCCACGACAGGCGTGTCTGCCGGTGCATCGCCCGTTCGTGTCCTGGTGATCGACGACGAGCCGCAGATCCGCCGCTTCCTCGACATCAGCCTGCGTGCACAGGGCTATCGCGTCGAGCTCGCGGAGAACGGTGCGGCCGGCCTCGCCGCACTCGCGACCAACGGCGCCGACCTGGTGATCCTCGATCTGGGGCTCCCGGACATGGAAGGTCGCGAAGTGCTCGGGCAGTTGCGCGAGTGGTCGCAGGCGCCCGTGCTTGTGCTGACGGTGCGATCCGGAGAAGCGGAGAAGGTCATGGTGCTCGATGCGGGCGCCAACGATTACGTCACCAAGCCTTTCGGTATCCAGGAACTGATGGCGCGCGTTCGCGCCCTGCTGCGTGCGCGTGCGGCGCCGCTGGAGGGCTCGGTGGTGTTCGATGATGGCCGGTTGCACATCGACCTCGCCCGCCGGGAAGTCACGCTCGATGGCGTGTCGATCCTCCTGGCGCGCAAGGAATACGCATTGCTCGCGCTGCTGGCCCGCAACGTCGGACGCGTGGTCACGCAGCCGCAGATCCTCCGTGAACTCTGGGGGCCGGACCACGAAGAAGACACGCACTACCTCCGCGTGCTGGTCGGCAAGTTGCGCCACAAGCTCGGCGACGATGCCGCCAGCCCGAGGTACATCGCAACGGAACCGGGTGTCGGTTTGCGGTTCATCGGCACGAGCTGACCATCTTCGCCAGGAGATGGGCAGGTGTGGAGCAGGATCCGGTGGGCTTCCATGCGAATTCTCCGGAGGCGTGCGCAAGGGGAAGCAGGTCCGTGCCGGGATCGTGCGCGGATCGTGCCGGGACCGCGCCCGCCGGAACCGGGTGGCTGCAGGGGCGGCCACACCCTGAAGGCGAAGTCCGGGAGAAGAGCGGATCATCCTGCACGCACGATCGGTGCGGCCGCTGGGCTAAGCTCATCCAGCGTGCCCGTTCCCGGAGGATCCAGCCCGATGCAAATCGTCTACCGTGCCGCCAATCTCAGCGATGCGCACCTGCTGCGCCAGCTGATGGAAGCCGAAGGGATCCCGGCTTTCGTGCAGGGCGAATTCCTCCAGGGCGCCGTCGGCGAACTGCCGGCGAACACCGAAGTGTTCGTCGTTGCGCCAGACGAACACGTGGAAGCTGCGCGCGCGGTGGTCGACGACTGGGAAAGCAGCGAACCGGTCGGGTTCGAGGACGAATCACTCGACGCAGTCGGAGACGACGAAAAGACGCCGGCGCAGGTGCGCGTGGTCGCGGTGAAGCGGCTGCTGCTGTTCGTCGCGATCGCCGTGGGCGGCGCCGCCCTCTACATGATGATGCTGCACTACGCCGCCGGTTGAGCGTTCCCGGGCGCGTTGGCGCCCGGGAACGTCGTGCTCACGGTCCGCGGCGCTGCGCTTCCTGCGTCTGCTGCGCGACCTGCGGCGTTTCGGCCGACTTGGCATTGGCCATCTGCGTGCTCTGTTCGAGCGTCTGCGACGTGGCCTGGGTGTAGTCGATGTAGGCATGCTTCGCCGCCGGATGGCCCGGATCGCCATTCACGCCCTGCACCGCGATCAGGAAGCCCTGCCCGTTGTTGCTGCGGCTGACATGGTCGATGCGGTTGAGGCCGGTGGCCTTGGCGTCCGCGGCAAGCGCGCCCGCGGCCTGCTCCATCTGCTCGCGCGACTTGAAGCCGCCGGAAGACCCGAGCTGTTCGAGGTTCGACAGCGCCTGCTTGTACAGCCCGTGGTCGGGATGCTGCGGACTGGCCAGCGAAGGCTGCGCCACGTTCGATTGCGTCGGCGCGGGCTTCGACGGCGTCGCTTCGGCAGGCGTTGCCTGCGTCGCGGTGCGCTGCTGCAACTGCGCCTGGATCTTCTCGCGCGTGGCCGCGTCGGCTTCGCCGGTCGGCGGCAGGTTGTTGGCTTTCTGGAATTCCTTCACCGCAGCGACGGTGTTGTCGCCGTAGTGCCCGGTGGCGTTGAACGGCTTGCCGTCCTGGCGCTTGAAGCCCAGGTCGGACAGCTGCGTCTGCAACTGCTTCACCGCCGCGCCGTCCTCGCCGCGCTTGAGCACGCCGTCGGCCAGCGCGTCCTGGGTCGCCGGCTTCTGCGCGGGCGTGGCCTGTGTCTGCGACTGGTTGCGGTCCTGCAGCAGGGTGCGCGCTTCGGCCAGCGGGTCGGTGGCGTAGAGCTTCACGCCGTTCGCCTGCTTGCGTTCGAGGTACTTGTCGAGCGAGCTCAGTTCCACGCCTTCGCCGCCGCGCGACTGGCTGACCATCAGCTCGCCGCTCTTCGGGTCGCGCACGACCATGACGATATGGTCGATGCCCTTATAACGGCCGCCGTCCCACTTGGTCGGGCCGTTGTCTTCGCCGATGATCATGCCTTCCTTGAGCGCGCCGCGCGTGACCTGCGCACCGGTCAGCATCACGCCCGAGCGTTCCTCGGCCTTCTTCACGATCATCGCGGCGCCGTCCATGCCGGGACTGAACATCTCGCTCTTGCTGAAGACCTCGCGACCCGCTTCGCGGTTGATCTCGCGCATCGTCGCGTTCTGCAGGGTCACCGCCCAGCCGGAGCAGTCGACGTAACCCTGGTCCGGATTCTTGCCGCTGACGCCGGCGATCTTGCCGCTCATGGCGTACTTCACGTGGTCGTACTTCAGCGTGAGCGCATGCGCATCGTTGAGCTCGATGCCCTTGCCGCTCTGTGCGGGCGTCTGCGCAGGCGTCTGGGTCTGGGCCGGTGTCTGTGCGGGCGTCTGCGTGGTCTGCGCCGGCGTGGTCGCCTGCGTGTTCCCCTGCGTGACCGCGCCGATGTTCTTTTCCGGAATCTGGATGCGGTCGAACTTCTTGTCCCAGTAGGCCGTGAAGCTGGTCGCCAGATCGCGGTCCGACATCTTCGACACGTCGGCGAACTTGTGGCCGGTGACCTTCTCGAAATCCTTCGAGCTGATGTTGTTCAGGATGTTGCGGCGCGTGTCGTCGCGGCTGAACTCGCCCGTGGCGATGGCGGACTGGATCGAACGGTAACCGGCGGCGCCCTGCTGGTGGGCGAGGTACATGTCCAGGCCATCCGGCTGCGCCGAGCCCGACAGGTAGGGGCGTCCATCCTTGGCATGGCGATTGACCAATGCCTGGCGGTTGTCGAGGTAGAGCTGGGCGGCCGCGTCGGTATTGGCCACGGGGTCGAATTCACGGCCGCGGATGCCGTATGCGGTCGCGGTGCCCGGGGTGAACTGGAACAGGCCCTTGGCGCCCTTCTCGCCGCGGCTGGCGGTCTCGTCGAACTTGCCGCCGGTTTCGATGTAGGCGAAGCGCAGGAAGTCGTCGCGCGGGATGCCGCGTTCCTTGGCTTCCTTCTCGATGATGTCGAGGATTTCGGTCTTGCTGTAATCGCGTGGCATGTGTGTGCTTTCCGTAGGGTTGAGGGTGGCGGTATCGCCGCCACGGCGCGTCAACCGGATCCGTCCGTGGACCCTCTGTGTGTGGTCGACCATGAAAACGCGCCCGGACGCCCCCGAAGGGCCGCCCGGCATGGGTGTCGACCGGACTCATCCATGAGCCCTCTACGGTCAGTCAACAAAACTGCCTGCGTGCCGGACCAGGTCCGACACGCGGGATGAAGTCTAGCAATCCCGGGATCGTACCGGGAGTGGGTCGCAGCGGTCGAGACCGGTTGTGCCGGTCATCGGCTGCCGGGTCTCGGCCGCGCGGATGTCAGGGAGACGCCAAGTACTGCTTCTTGTCGGTGTCGTAGCGGTACTCGGTGACCCCGTTCGCCGCTTCGGCATTGGCCCCGGTGCCGCTCATCGCGATGCGGATGGCGGGCAGGCCGCCGCTGCCGGCTTCGCCGAAGCTGAGCGTGCCCTTGGTCGCATAGCACGCGCGATCGCCGGCTTCCTGGCCGCAATCCGCATCGTTGTCCTCGCCGGTCACGACGTTGCCGGCATAGGCCCAGCGTTTGCGTCCGTAGTTCACATCGAGGTCCATGTTGGCCGAGTCGAACACGAAGACTTCGTACGATGACGTCACCAGGCCGTTCTCGAAGAACGTGACCGGGACCGCCAGCACCATGCGGCCGTCACCGGTGTCCTTGCTCTCGATCCTGCGCGTCTTGTCGATCTCGCCGGCGCGCTGGTAAGCGCCGAATTCGCCGATGGTCGGGAACGCACCGTCGATGGTCCATTCCTTCTCGGATCCGGCGCCGTCCTTGAACAGCGTCGCGGCGGTGATGTTGACCTTGTCGCCGGGCGCGGGCACGGCGCTTTCGTCCTTCGGGCCGTAGATTTCAGGCGTGTTGTAGGCGAAGCCCGTGTACCAGTGCTTGCCGCCGAGGTCGAACGAATGGCCGAACCACCAGGTGGCGATCGCGCCGTCGTCGACTTCGTACGACAACGCGCCGTCGCCGTCCTTCTGGTAGATCAGGTACAGGATGCTGCTGGGCGATGGCGGCTGCGCGGCCATCTTCGGCGGGGCTGGGGTGGTCACGGGCGGAACGTCCTGTCGGGGGGCGGTCTTGTCTTGTTTCTGGGTGGCCGTGGCGGCCGGGTCGCTGCTGCCGCCGCAGGCGGTCAGCGAAAACGACAGCAGGGCGGTCATGGCGGCCGTCGCGAGACGGCGCCTGCCGGTGCGCTGGGATGGGGACATCCTTGAGGATCCTTCGGGGGAAAAGGCTTCGTCTTCTTAACGCCGTGTCGTGACAGGCGTCAAGCGGCCGGGCGGCCGATCTCGAGCCAGCCCGCGACCACGCTGCGCAATTCGTCGACGCCGGCCTTGGATTCGGCGGAGAAGGTCTGCACGCTCACGGTATCGCCGTACTGGGCCTGCAGATCCTTGCGCACGGCGAGCAGCACGTTGCCGGCTGCACCACGGCCGAGCTTGTCGGCCTTGGTCAGGATGGCGTGCGCAGGCAGGCCGCGTTCGGCGGCATAGGCGATCATCTGCCGGTCGTAGTCCTTCAGCGGATGGCGGATGTCCATCACGACGACCAGTCCCTTCAGCGCCTGGCGCGTACGGAAGTACTGGTCGATGAAGGCCTGCCAGTGCGCCTGCAGGTCCTGCGGCACCTTGGCGTAGCCGTAGCCGGGCAGGTCGACCAGGAACTTCGCTTCGTGCGGCGGCAGTTCGAAGAACACCAGCTGCTGCGTGCGGCCGGGCGTCTTGGACACCCTGGCCAGCGCGTTCTGCTGGCAGAGCGCGTTGAGCGCGCTGGACTTGCCGGCGTTCGAACGACCGGCGAAAGCGACCTCGGCGCCGCCATCGAGCGGCAGCTGGCGCGGGGTATGGGCGGCCAGCAGGTAGCTGGCGCGGACGAAGGGGTTGGGTGGGGTAGCCATCGGCATAGCATCGCACGACCGGCGGGGTCGCCCGTCCCGGTTTGACCGGCTCCGGCACGCCGACGATAATTCCACGGTTTCGGCCTGCGGTCGGCGCCAGCCGACCCCGCGTCCCGTCCTTTTGGAGTCTTGAGCATGCGTCACGCACGTGCCTTCGGTTTTGCCGGTCTTGCGGTCCTCGCGGTCGCGGCGGCCGCCGCCATCGCCCAGACCACGGTCACTCCCGTGCCCGAAGCCGCGCCGGTCCAGACCGCGCCCCTGGACGCATCCGTGCTGACCGAACTGGCCAAGGCCAAGGGCGGCGACGCCAAGGCCGGCGCCGCCAAGGCTGGCGCCTGCGCCGCCTGCCACGGCCTCGACGGCAATTCGACGGCGGATCCGACCCTCTACCCGCGCATCGCCGGCCAGAGCGAGCGCTACGTCGCCACCCAGCTGGCGCTGTTCAAGGGCGGCCAGCGCGCCAACGCCATCATGCAGCCGTTCGCCGCTGCGCTCAGCGCGCAGGACATGCGCGACATCGGCGCCTACTACGCCACCCAGAAGTCGGGCGCAGGCATCGCCGACGACACGGTCATCGCGCAGGGCCCGAACCAGGGCATGAAGTTCTACGAAGTGGGCCAGAAGCTGTACCGCAGCGGCGACCCGCAGCGCGGCCTGCCGGCCTGCATGGCCTGCCACGGCCCCACCGGCGCCGGCAATCCGGGTCCGGCCTATCCGCACGTTGGTGGCCAGCAGGCGTGGTACACCAAGCGCCGCCTCGAGGAATACCGTGCCGGCACCACCACGCTGACCGAAGCCGAGAAGGCGCACTTCGACGTGATGGCCGCCGTGGCCAAGCCGCTGACCGACGAGGAAATACAGTCCCTGGCCAGCTACATGCAGGGCCTGCACGCCCGCGCGCCGCAGGCGAAGGGCGGCTGATGGCCGGCCGGGCAGCCTGCCCGGCGTCGCGACAGCGCGTGATCCACCTGCGCAACCCAGCTTGAATCCCGACGCCGGCACGGACATCCTCTGTGCCGGCGTTTTTCATTCCCCCGACACAGGTTCCCCCTCATGCCGCGTCTGCTTGCCTGGTTGTTGCTCTCGCTCGTCCTTCCGCTGACCGCTTGCGCGCAGGCGCCCTCGGGCCCGGTCCAGGCCGGTCGCGACTACGAAGTGCTGCCGCAGGGACAGCGCTGGCAGCCGGCCAACGGCAAGATCGAAGTGGCCGAAGTCTTCGCCTACTGGTGCCACCACTGCGCCGATTTCCAGCCGATGGTCGATGCCTGGAAGACCAAGCAGGCCGCCGATGTCAGCTTCACCTACGTCCCGGTAGCCTTCGACCTGGACGACACCTATGCCCTGGCCTATTTCGCGGCGGAATCGGCCAAGGCGCTGCCGAAGGTGCACAACGCGCTGTTCGATGCGATCCACAAGGACGGCAGCCTGCCGCGCAACAACCCGACCGTCGGTGAGGTGGGAACCTGGTTCGCGCAGAAGGGTCTGAACCAGGCCCGCATGGTGGCCTTGATGGAGTCGAAGGACACCGCCGCGAAGATGCAGCGCGTGCGGACCTTCATGAAGGCCAATGGCATCCAGGGCACGCCCACCCTCGTGGTGAACGGCAAGTACGTGGTGCGAGGCGCTTCGCTGGCCGACCGCCTGCGCGTGGCCGACGCCCTGGTCGCGATGGAGCGGGCGAAAGCCAAGCGCTGAGCCGGGTCGCCACCGGCGGATTTCCGCGACGCCGCGTCGATGCGCGGCGTCGCCTGCAGTTTCGACAGATCGTTCGACAGACCGACCGCATTCCGACAGGAGACACACCGATGAAGCGATACCTGCCCTTCGCCCTGCTTGCCGCACTCGCGCTGACCGCGTGCACGGGCAAGGACGACGCTGCCACCACCGACGCGCCTGCCGCGACCGACACGGCCGCCACTGACGCGCAGACCATGAAGGATGCGGAGATCGCCGCCGCCGCGGGCAACGACCCGAACGCCGTGGTCGCCGATCCGGCGGCCGGCAACGACGCCAGCGCGACGCCGTCCGCCGCGCCGGCATCCGCCGACGGTCCGGTCCCGGGCCTCAAGCTGGGCACCGACTACGAACTCGTCCAGAACGGCCAGCCGTTCGAGCCCCTGAACGGCAAGATCGAAGTCGTCGAGATGTTCAACTTCGTCTGCCCGGCCTGCGCCTCGTTCCAGCCGCTGATCGGCAACTGGAAGAAGACCCTTCCGGCCGACGTGCGCTTCACCTACGTGCCGGCCGCGTTCGGTGGCAACTGGGACCAGTACGTGCGGGCGTTCTATGCCGCGCAGACGATGGGCATCGCCGAAAAGGCGCACGAGAAGGTCTACGACGCGATCCACCTGGAAGGCAAGCTCAAGGGTGAGCGCGGCGAAGACAGCGATGCCGACATCTCGGCCTTCTACGCCCAGTTCGGCGTGGACGCGAAGGCGTTCGCCGGCAACATGAAGAGCTTCGCCGTCACTGGCAAGTTCAACAAGGCCAAGCAGTACTTCGCCTCGCAGTCGATCGGTGCGACGCCGAGCACCCCGACGATCTTCGTCAACGGCAAGTACCGCGTGCTCGGTCGCAGCGCCGAAGACCGCCTGCGCGTGACCGATGCGCTCATCGCGTACGAACGCGCACAGGCCGCAGGCGCTGCCACGCCGGCCACGCCCTGATCCGCGTCGCAGGCGTGATCCCCAACCGGAGCGGCCGGGCATGACATCGACACCGGCCGCGGCCCACGCCGCCGCGAGCGCATTGCGGCGGCTCAGGCTGCTCAGCGCCAACATCCAGGCCGGGGCCAGCACCCGGCGCTACACCGATTACGCCACCCGCAGCTGGTCGCACGTGCTGCCGGCCGGCAACAAGCGTGCATCGCTCGACGCCATCGCCGCGCTCGCTGCAGGCCACGACATCGTCGGCCTGCAGGAAAGCGATCCGGGCAGCTGGCGTTCGGGCTTCACCAACCAGACCCATTACCTGGCCGAGCGCGCGGGGTTCGACTTCTGGACCCACCAGCCCAACCGCAGCGTGGGCGTCATCGGCAACGGCACCGCCGCGCACGGTCGACGGATGGGCGTGGTCGCCTCCAGCGCGAACGCGCTGCTGTCGCGCATCGAACCCGTCGAAGTCAGCGACCATCCTTTGCCCGGGCGGATCGCCGGACGTGGCGTCCTGGTCGCGCGCTTCGGACGCGACCGCGACAGCCTGACCATCGCGGTCGCGCACCTGTCGCTGGGCGCCGGCTCCCGGCGTTCGCAGCTGGCCTTCATCGGCGAACTGCTCCAGGACCATCCGCACAGCGTGCTGATGGGCGATTTCAACTGCACCGTGGACCAGCCCGAGATGTCGCTGCTGTTCCAGCGCACGCGGCTGCAGCCGCCCGCGTGTGCCGTGCATACGTTCCCCAGCTGGCGACCGCAGCGCGCGATCGACCACGTGCTGCTGTCCGATGGCCTGAGCTGCGCCGGCATGCGTGCCGTTCCGGCCGCCTGGTCGGACCACCTGGCGCTGTCGGTCGAACTGGACGTGCCGTCCAGCGTGCTGCCCCGCGAGTTCGCCGTGGCGGGATCGGCCGCAGGTTGATCTGGGTCAAAGCCGGGCCTGCGCCCGGTGCGTACCTTGCGGCCATGATGCCGCGACTGACCTTCGATCCCGATCTGCTGCGCCGCTACGACC
This sequence comes from Lysobacteraceae bacterium, assembly GCA_016789405.1. GTDB lineage: Bacteria > Pseudomonadota > Gammaproteobacteria > Xanthomonadales > Xanthomonadaceae > Lysobacter_I. The sequence continues at coordinate 36,447 of JAEUPQ010000034.1, read as the reverse complement.
GGCCCGGCCCGCGCTACACGTCGTATCCGACGGCGCCGCAGTTCGGCGCCGACTTCGGCGAAGCCGAATTGCGACGTGCCATCCAGGACAGCAACGGCGACCCGATCCCGCGCCGGCTGTCGCTGTACGTGCACGTGCCGTTCTGCCTCAGTCCGTGTTTCTACTGTGGCTGCAACCGAGTCATCACCCGGGACCACAGCCGCGGCGACGACTACCTGACCCATCTGTGCCGCGAGATCGCGATGATCGCGCCGCTGTTCGATCGGGATCGGGAGGTCATCCAGCTGCATTTCGGCGGCGGCACGCCGAACTTCCTCAGCGCGACGCAGTTGCGCTGCACCGTCGACGTGATGCGACGGTATTTCCGTTTCAGCGACGCGAGCGACCGCGACATCTCCATCGAACTGGATCCGCGTACGGTGCTGCCGCGCGACATCGGCGAACTGGCGCAGGCCGGCTTCAACCGGGCCAGCCTGGGCGTGCAGGATTTCGATCCCGCGGTGCAGGAAGCGGTGAACCGCATCCAGGGCGTGGAACAGACGCGCGCGGTCGTCGACGCATGCCGCGAGCACGGCTTCCGCTCGGTCAACATCGACCTGATCTACGGCCTGCCGAACCAGACCGTCGAAGGCTTCCGGCGTACGCTCGAGACGGTCATCGCGATGCGTCCCGACCGGCTCGCGGTGTACAGCTACGCGCACTTGCCGGACATGTTCAAGGCGCAGCGCCAGCTCGATGCGAGCCTGTTGCCCGACGCCGAGACCAAGCTCGCCCTGCTGCAACTGGCGATCGAAACCCTCACGGCCGCGGGATACGACTACATCGGGATGGACCATTTCGCCTTGCCCGACGACGAACTCGCGCAGGCACAGGCGCGCGGCGGCCTGCATCGCAACTTCATGGGTTACACCACCCATGCCGACAGCGACCTCGTCGGCCTCGGCGTGAGCGCGATCAGCCACATCGGCACCAGTTTCAGCCAGAACCCGCGTGATCTTCCTGCCTGGCAGGCGGCGCTGGACGAAGGCCGGCTGCCGGTCTTCCGCGGCATGTTCCTGAGCGACGACGACCAGCTGCGGGCGGACCTCATCCAGCACCTGATGTGCCAGGGCGACATCCCCGTGTCGGCGCTGCAGCGACGCTACGGCATCGATTTCCGCACCTATTTCGCCGATGCGCTGACGCAGCTGGCGCCGCTGGCGGCCGACGGCCTGGTCCGGATCGACAGGGATCGCATCGAGGTCTCCGCGCGCGGTCGCCTGCTGCTGCGCAATGTCGCCATGTGCTTCGACCACTATCTGCAGAAGCCGGCCGAGCGGCCCCGTTTTTCCCGCGCGATCTGAGGGCGGGTCACGGGCGCGACGTTCGCGTCGCATTCGGTCGCCAGGGGCTGCGAATACCACGGTTTTCGCGCATGCCTGTCGTATGCAAGTGATTGATCCGATGTCGGAATCATGTGCTTGCGGTCGCGATGGCCTGCTTCTTGCTTGATGGAGAAGGCCCTTCACGGTCCACCCCATCCCCGAACATGTCGTCCCCGCTCGCCAACGAGCTGCCTCCGATGGAAACGCACGCCTCGCCCGTGGCTGCGCCGGGCGCGCCTGCCGGCAGGGGAACGGAACACGGGCCGCCGCCGTCCCAGCTCGACATCGAGCGCGAAGTGGGGATCGACAAGATCCGGGTCCTGCACCGCGAAGCCAGCCACAGCTTCGCTGGCTCGCTGATTGCCGGCGTGCTCTGGGTTTGCGCGGTCTGGGGAAGTGCGGCGCATGGCCTGCTGCTGTCGTGGCTGGCGATCTTCGCGATGGCCATGCTGCTGCGGCTGTCGCTGGTCCTCGTCTATCGTCGCCGGCGCGCGGATGCAGGCGCGATGGCGACGTGGTTCAGGCGTTATGCGCTCACGGTTCTCGTGTCGTCGCTCATGTGGGGACTCGGCGCGCCGCTGCTCGTGCTGGGCGCGCCGCTGCTTCAGATGCTGGTGACCTTTTCCTTCCTCATCGGCCTCGCCGGCGCCTCGCTGGTCGCCTACGGCCTGTTTCCGCGCTACACGCTGCTGGTGATCGGCCTGCTGCTGCTGCCGATCGAATTGTTGCTGCTGTCCTCCGGCGACAGCGTTGCGCAGTGGGCGGCACTGGCCGGCGCGCTGTTCGCGATCAGCACCTCGCGCAGCGTGTTCGCCTATGGCGCCCGGATGGACGAAAGCGTCCGCCAGACCCATCGCCTGCGCGAAGCCAACCGCATCGCGCAATGGCACGCCGAAACCGATGTGCTGACCGGCTTGAACAATCGTCGTGCCTTCACCTCCGCCGCGCGTGCGCTGATGCAGCTGGCCACGCGCGAGAACAGCCGCGTCGCGATCCTGCTCATCGACCTGGACCACTTCAAGGACATCAACGACGGCCACGGCCACTCGGTCGGCGACGCGATGCTGGCGCACGTGGCGGACCTGATGCGCGCCGCGCTGCGCCGTTCGGACATCTGCGGACGCCTCGGCGGCGACGAGTTCGCCGTGCTGTTGCCGAATGCAACGCCGGAGGCCGCGCATGCCGTCGCGGAAAAGATCCGCACGCTCGCGCTGCAGACCACCGTGCCGCTGGACGGCCTGGAAGTGTCCGTCTGCCTGAGCATCGGCATCGCCTGCGGTTCGGGCGACGACTTCGACGCGCTGCTCGCGCGCGCCGACCACGCGATGTACGACGCCAAGCGCGTCGGCCCGAACCGGATCGTCGCCGCGCCCGCGACGTGAGACCATGCCGGCCGCCCGCGCGTGCGGGCGACGACATCGACTTGACGAGGTTTCGAGCGTGGATCCCACCGGACTGCTGGCGTACTACCCCGAGTTGCGCACCCTGCACATCGCCTGCGTGCTGCTCAGCGGCGCGCTGTTCTTCGCGCGCGGCACCAGCGTGCTTGCCGGCGCGTCATGGCCGATGCGCAAGCCGGTGCGCCTCACCAGCTACGCCATCGACAGCGTCCTGCTGGCAGCGGCGCTGGCACTGGCCGCGATCCTGCCGGTCGCCTTGTTCGCCAACGGCTGGCTGACCGCGAAGATCGTGCTGCTCCTGGCCTACATCGCGCTCGGCACGTTCGCGCTCAAGCGCGCACGCACCCAGCGAACGCGCGCACTGTGCTTCGTCGGTGCCGTCGCCACCTTCCTGTTCATGGTTTCCGTCGCCCGCGCGCATCATCCGCTGGGGGTGTTCGCTGGGTGGATGGGGTAGGAGATTCAGGTCATGTACGCCATCAGCTGTTGCGCGTTCGTCGAAGTGTCACGGCATCAAGACGGCGGGTTCTGGGTCGAGTTCTGGAACTCCTTCGCAGAGGATGGGCAGCCAGAGGCTGGGGCAACCTTCAGCTCCCGGCAGGCGTTGGAGGAGTGGGTGCTCGAATGGTCTCAAGCGAAGTCAGCCAATGAAAATAGGAACGCTCACGGGGCGTACCCTGCCGAACCTCGTATCTGTGGAAGACTGGGATGCTCATTGAAAGATCGACATGGTCGAGGAAAACGATGAAGCGAAAATGTCTCATCGTGGCAACGTCCTCGCTGATGCTCGCCTGCAACGCGTGCTCTGTAACGGAGAGCGAGGCGAATGAGAAGGTGTCGAGCACCGAAGCGGCTGACTTTTGCTACAGAAGAACTGAAGGCGGCCGAGATCGTCAGATTTCATTGGAGGTATCAGGCCATTGCTCCAAGTACGCGGGCCCTTACGTTTCATATATTGGCGATGATGCGGTTTTAAGGAATCTTGTCACTTGGTGGGCGGGCGATGGTCGGAATGCTGTTGCTCAGTTCGCGAAAGGACGGGGCGAAATGGAACTGGTGAAGCTGATCGAGGCGGGGGGGCAGCCTTTTTTTATCGCGTACGGGGAGGATCAGATTGCAAGAGGGGTTGAGGTTCACTTCTCTGGAGATGGTCTCTTTTACATTGTGGTATTGAGTCCGTCTGATATGACTCTCCTCGATCTGATGACATGGCAGTGACGAAAGACCGGACATGAAGAAAGATGTTATGAAAATGGGTTGCCTGCCACTTGCCGTGCCATTTTTTGTGTTGCTGATTGCTGATTGCTGGGTGCGTTGATAACCAGAATGGACACCCGGAGGGGAAGACCGGGACACCCACAATTCCTCATCGCCTCATCGGTGTCTCGGTCAGGCATCCGCAGTTTGAATTCCAAGCCTTTTTAACCAGGGTTTTCGGTATCCCCCCACCGCCCGAAAACACCACGCGCAGGCGCCATCCTCCCTTTCGGGCCAAGGTCGCCTGCCGTGATCTATCAGCCCAGTGTCATTGCCAGCCGCAGACCCTTCATCCACCGCTGCCCGAGCCGCTGCGCAAGCGCGATGAGGTCCTGCGCGGAACCAGCAGCGCGATGCCAGCCGCTGCCGAAGGCACCGACCCGTGCTGCCCAGCGTTTCGCGTCCGTGTCGATGACTTCGAGGATCGCGGGTGTATCGCCCGTGATGCGTCCACGTTTCCCCGGGACGAGCTGACGACCTGTCCAATCGACGATTTGCAGATAGTCGGCAGTCGTCAGTGCGAGTGATGGGGGCAGATTGCCGATGATCGGCCTGATTAGCTGCGAGAGATGAGTCGGTTCGATGGTCGCGGCTGCGATGCGTTCGGCGATGCTCGTATGCGTGGAGTCTTCGAGCGTGTCCGCCATGCCCGCGCGGATCGGATTGAGGTCGACATAGGCCATGGCGGCGAGCAGGGCCCGCTCATTGCAGAGTGCCTGGCATTTGTAGCGGCCTTCCCAGAATCGTCCCTTGCAGCCATCTTCGCGATTGGCACGCCGGGCGATGGGTTCGACCAGGCAGCGCATCAGCCATGACAGACTGCCGAGGCGTCGTCGTACGAGGTCGACGCGTTCTGGATCCGAGAGCAGCCGCTGGCGTTTGCGTTCCACGGCCGCATCGTCATCCTCGCGTGGCGGGAAGAGTCGGACCCATCGCGCCGCGACGTCCTCATCGCTCCATGTCGCGGCGGAAGCGGGATCGATGCGCAGCACGAGGTGCAAGTGGTTGCTCATGACCGCATACGCGTCGATCGCGACCGCGAAGCATTCGCCGATCAGCCGGATGCGGGATTCGATCCAGGCCTTGCGATGCTCGAAGTTCTGCCCGGTGTACCGGTCGACGCCGCAGAGGAACGCACGCCGCACGCAGCGCTGGACGCAGTGATACGCGCCAGCGGCATCAGGGGGTGCGATCTGGGATCGGGGACGGGCCATGCGGAAAGCGTGGCGTATTCCCGGGCAGCGGCATGTCGGGGAAGTTCCCGATGAGGTGTCGGGGAAATCTGATTTGTGGGTGTCCCTTTAAAAAAGAGAAAGTGGGTGTCCCTTTGTGAAAAAAGCTCACCCCGGCCCACGCCCGCGCACGGTGTAGCCCTCGCGCGTGATCGCGTCGGCGGCGGCGTCGGCGAGGAGCTGGCCCTCGACGGTCACGACGCCTGCGGCGAGATCGACATCGACGCGGGCGTCGGGGTCGAGGGTGTGGATCGCGCGGGTGATGGCGCGGACGCAGTGTCCGCAGGTCATGCCTTCGACGTCGAATTTCATGGTGTCCTCGCTGGGAGTGTGAACGGACGCCGGCCGCTTGCCGGCCAGGGCAGCGTCGACCCTGCCCCTGTGTCAGGGTCAAGCGGTCGCATGCCACGCTTGACCTTGCCATGATGGCAGGGTCGACGCTGGTCGCGGACCCGAACCGGAGACCGCCATGTCCGCCATCCCTGCCAACCCCGCTTCAACGCTGCCCTCGTTGCGACTGCCGATCGAGGGCATGACCTGCGCGACCTGCGCCGGACGCGTCGACCGCGCCCTGCGCGCCGTGCCCGGCGTGGAGGCCGTCGTCGTCAATCCGCTGACCCATATCGCCGACGTGCGGCCGGCGACGGTCGATGCCGCTGCGCTTGCCCGTGCCATCGAGGCAGCGGGCTACGCCGTGACCCGCGGCGAAATCACGCTGCGCATCGACGGCATGACCTGCGCGTCCTGCGTCGGCCGCGTCGAGCGCGCACTGCGCGGCGTTCCCGGCGTGATCGATGCCAGCGTGAACCTCGCGACCGAGCGTGCGCGGGTGATCGTGCCGGCGGGCGACGACGAATCCCTGTTGTCGCGGCTGATCGCTGCGGTGGCCGACGCCGGCTACACCGCCTCGCTGCCGGTCGATACGACGGATGCGCCCGTTCCTGCGGATGGCGGCGACGCCGTGCACGCGCCGCGCGTCCTCGATCGCGAGCGTCTGCACCTGATCGCCGCGATCGTGCTGACCCTGCCGCTGGTGGTGCCGATGCTGGCGCTGCCTTTCGACAAGCACTGGATGCTGCCGGGCTGGCTGCAGCTGCTGCTCGCGACGCCCGTGCAGTTCTGGCTGGGCGCGCGCTTCTATCGCGCAGCCTGGGGTGCGCTGAAGGCACGCACCGGCAACATGGACCTGCTGGTCGCGCTCGGCACCAGCGCTGCGTACGGACTCAGTGTCTTCCACCTGGGTCAGCCTGCGCCGCACCACGGCCATGCGCCGCTGTACTTCGAAGCCTCTGCCGTCGTCATCGCACTGGTGCTGCTGGGCAAGTGGCTGGAAACGCGCGCCAAGCGCCAGACCACCGAGGCCATACGCGCGCTGCAGGCACTGCGTCCGACCCATGCGCGCGTGCGCCGCGACGGTCGCGAGATCGAGGTGCGCGCGGCCGATGTCGTGGTCGGCGACGTGGTGGTCGTGCGTCCCGGCGAGCGTATTCCGGTCGACGGCACCGTGCTGGAAGGCGACACCCATGCCGACGAGTCGCTGATCACCGGCGAGTCGCTGCCGGTGGCCAAGGGCGTGGGCGATCGCGTCACCGGCGGCGCGGTGAACGGAGAAGGCCTGATCGCGGTGACCACGACGGCGGTCGGTGCAGAAAGCGCATTGGCGCGCATCGTGCGCCTCGTCGAAGACGCGCAGGCCGGCAAGGCGCCGATCCAGAAACTCGTCGATCGCGTGAGCGCGGTGTTCGTGCCCGTGGTGATCCTGGTGTCGCTGGCGACGCTGCTCGCCTGGGGACTCGGCACCGGCGACTGGAACGCAGCGATCCTCAACGCCGTCGCGGTGCTGGTCATCGCCTGTCCGTGTGCATTGGGCCTGGCCACGCCGACTGCGGTGATGGCTGGCACCGGCGTCGCCGCGCGCGCCGGCATCCTCATCAAGGACGCCGAAGCGCTGGAAATCGCGCATGCGGTGCGCACCGTCGCCTTCGACAAGACCGGCACGCTGACCGAAGGCCGGCCGGTGCTGGTCGCGCATGTGGCGATGGATGGCGACGACGATGCGCTGCTGGCGCGCTCGGCGTCGCTGCAGCAGGGCAGCGAGCATCCACTCGCGAAAGCGGTACTGGCCGCGTTCGCCGCGCGCAGCAAGGATGTCGCGCCGGTTGCGCGCGAGGTGCGCGCGGTGGCCGGTCGCGGACTGCGCGGGACCGTCGAAGGGCGCACGCTGCTGCTCGGCAGCCGGCGGATGATGGCCGAGGCCGGCATCGACACCGCGCCGCTGGCCGCACGCGCGGATGCGCTGGCGCACGAGGGAAGCACGGTGTCGTGGCTGGGTGAAGTCGACGGGACCACCACGCAATTGCATGGCCTGCTCGCCTTCCGCGATCCGCCGCGCGCCGATGCCGCCGCGGCGATCGCCGAACTGCATGCGCTGGGTGTGCGCACGGTGATGATCTCCGGCGACAACGCCGGTGCCGCGGGTACGATCGCGCGTGCGCTGGGCATCGACGATGTGCGCTCGGACGTGCTGCCGGAACAGAAGGCCGACGCGGTACGTGCGCTGGCCCGCGACGGTCGCGTGGCGATGGTCGGCGATGGCATCAACGACGCGCCGGCGCTGGCTGCGGCCGATGTCGGCATCGCGATGGGCACCGGCACCGACGTGGCGATGCACGCCGCAGGCATCACCCTGATGCGTCCGAACCCCGGACTCGTCGCCGACGCGCTGGACGTGTCGCGGCGCACCGTGCGCAAGATCCGCCAGAACCTGTTCTGGGCCTTCGCCTACAACGTCGTCGGCATTCCGCTGGCGGCGCTGGGCCTGCTCGATCCCGTGGTCGCTGGCGCGGCGATGGCGTTCTCGTCGGTCAGCGTCGTGTCCAACACCCTGCTGCTGCGGCGCTGGTCGCCGCGGCGCTCTGCCTGAGGTCGCCTGTCATGCCGCATCGAATGTCCCGCACGCCGCGCCCTGAACTCGCCGAGGCACGCGACCAGGGCCTGCACAACATCGGCGAAGCCGCAGCATCGACGGGCGTCAGCCAGAAGATGATCCGTCACTACGAAAGCATCGGCCTGCTGCCCGAGGTGGGCCGCACCTTCGCGGGCTATCGTCTCTACGCCGAAGCCGACCTGCATCGATTGCGCTTCATCAAGCGCGCGCGTGACCTCGGGTTTTCGATCCGGCAGATCGAATCCCTGCTGGGCCTGTGGGACGACCGCTCGCGCGCCAGCGCCGAAGTGAAGGCGATGGCGCGCGAGCATTCGCGCGAGCTGGGCGAGAAGATCGCGCAGATGCAGGCGATGCAGCGCACGCTCGATGCGCTGGCGACCCGCTGCCACGGCGACGATCGGCCGGAGTGCCCGATCCTTGATGACCTGGCCGACGGGCCAGGCCCATCGGACTGATCCAGCGGTGCCCTCAGCGTCGTGCCAGTCGCGGCCAGGCCCAGGCCAGCAGCATCCAGGCCGGCAGCAGTCCGATCGCATGCACGGTGAGCGTCCAGGCCGGTTCGCTGATGACCGCGAAGATCGCGGCGCCCTGCAGGCAGACATAGGCGGTGCACACCATCAGCAGTTCGAACGGCCGCGAATTCCGGCACAGCGCGCCCATGCACAGGCCCCAGCTGGCGATCGACGCCATCGCGGTCACCGCCGCGAGTGCCTGCAGAGGTTCGCTGGCGATCATGCGCACCAGCGCCGGCAGGCTCAGCCCGAACAGCAGGATGAAGCCGACGAGGAAACGCGCGGCGAGCAGGCGCAGCAGTGCGTTCGGCGCGGTGAACACCAGTGCGCCGGTGTCGTGGTCGCGTTCGCGCAGCACGCCGCGCGCCAGCACGTCCAGCGGCAGCATCCAGGCCAGCAACAGGCCCACGCGCAGGCCTTCCGGTGCGCCGAACTGCGCGCCCATCACGCCCAGTGCCGCCGCCCACCACCACCAGGCGCGCTGGCGCAGCACCAGCTTGAGTTCGGCGATCGTCAGGATGCCCAGTGACCCGCGCGCGAAGGGATCGAGCACGCGATCGAACAGACGGTGCAGCCAACGCATCGCGCGTCCGCCACCGCTGCGCGCCTTCGTCTTGCCAAGCCCGCGCGAGGCGGCCCAGTCCAGCAGCGGCGCTGCGGCGAGCGTGCCCAGCATCGCGAGCAGCAGCCACAGGGCGCGACTCGCCACGAGCCTGGCGTCCGGCTTCCATTCCGGCCAGTCGAAGAAAGTGGAGTCGACGGTCACCCGATCGCCACCGAGGTTGAAGCCGAATGGCTGCGCCTTGCCCGTCTGTTCGAAACGAACGCGATGGAATTCGCGCGCGGCGACGATCATGCCGCTGGGATCGCTGGTCCAGCCCTGCGGTTCGGGGTGCGCATCGCCTTCCTGGCCGGCGACCGACATCGTCAGCATCGTCGTCCACACGATGAAGAACAGCACGTTGCCGGCGGTGCGTCGCAGCCACGGCACCATGTCGAACCAGATCGCGAACATCGCGGTCAGCGCGAGGCTGGGCACGCTGAGCAGCAGCAGCGGCTTGAGCAGCTCGATCAGGTCGATGTGGCGGTCCTCCGCGCGCACCCACTGCGCGACGAGCGCAACGACGACACCGGTCAGCATGATCGCGCCGAACACCACCATGTGGCTGGCCCATTTCGCCAGCAGGTAGCCGCCGCGCGTCATCGGCGTCGCCACCAGCAGCTGCCAGACGCGGGTATCGAAGTCGCGGGTCAAGGTGCCGCGCACGAGGTAGAAGCCGACGAGGTTGAGCAGCAGGCTGCTGTAGATCAGGCCCAAACCCATGCCTATCCAGCCGCTGGAATAGCGGCCGCGCGAGCCATCCAGCAGCGACAGGGTGCTGTAGCCCGCATCCGCCGGTGGGAAGCACCACCACGTGGCGGCGGTCATGATGCCGAGCACCACCCAGAACCGCGGCGTGCGCATGCGTTCGCGCAGGTCCGCCATCAGGATCGCGAGGACGCGCTGGAGCGTGCCCATGTGGAGCAGATCCATGTCAGTGCGCCTCCGCGCCGGTCAGCCAGGTGTAGGCGTCTTCCAGCTCGGGCGCGACGCATTGCGCGTCCGCGTCCGGCGCGGCGTCGGCGATCACCCGCACGCGGATGCCGTCCGGCCGGCGCAGCGAACCGCAGAGTTTGTGGCGCTGGCGCACGTCGGCCAGTCGCTCCGGCGCGATCGTCCATTCCCAGACGTGGCCCTCGGCGCGCGCGATCAGCTGCTCGGGCGTGCCGTGGAAACGCAGCTGGCCGGCGGTCATCACCGCGATGCTGGTGGCGCTGGCTTCCACGTCCGACACGATGTGGGTCGACAGGATCACCAGGCGCTCGCCGGCGAGGTCGGTCAGCAGATGCCGGAAACGCATGCGTTCTTCGGGATCCAGGCCGACCGTCGGTTCGTCGACGATCAGCAGGGCCGGGTCGTTGAGCAGGGCCTGGGCGATGCCGACGCGCTGGCGCATGCCGCCGGAAAAGTCGCCGAGGCGGCGATCGGCGGCATCGCTGAGGCCGACCATCGACAGGCACTCGTCCACCCGCGCACGCGCCTTCGCGCCGGGGAGGCCCTTCACGGCCGCGACGAAGCCGAGGAACTCGCGGGCGCTCAGTGCCGGGTAGACGCCGAAATCCTGCGGCAGATAGCCCAGCGTGGCGCGGAGGACGTTCGGCTCACGGGCGATGTCGGTGCCGTTCCAGGTGATCCGTCCCTCGCTCGGGCGGGTCATCGTGGCGAGCATCCGCATCAAGGTGGACTTGCCGGCGCCGTTCGGGCCAAGCAGGCCGAGGATGCCCGGCCCGAGGTCCAGCGCCAGCCCGCTGACCGCCGCCTGTTGCTTCGAATACCGATAAGTCACTGATTCCAGTGAAAGATTGCAGTGCGACATGACCCCGATCCCCATACGGACGGCCTGCCGACGGCAAGCCTTCATCCCCAAGTGAGTAGGTAGTGTAGTTAACTACAACACCTAGCCACATAGGCCGGAAGACAGGGGCGGTCTCCGAACGGGCCGTCGGGATCGGCGCGAAGGCTCAGTCGTCGGCGCTGCCGAACAGGAGCCAGCGCTCGGCGCTGGATTCGTCTGCGAAGATGCGGACGTTGATGCCGAGGCTGCGCCCGTGGATCTCGGCGTGCTCCATGGCCTGCAGGAAGGTCGGCGTCGGCTCCACCACCGCGACGCGATCGAAATGCACGGCATCGACGCTGAACAGCCTCGCCATCTCGGCCAGTTCGTCCGGCGTGGCCGGCACGCCCTTCTTGCGGTCGAACACCAGCAGCTTGCGCTCGCCGCGGGTGCGCGCCACGGCGACGATCTCGCGCCAGTAGGCGATCCGCACCTGCTGCGCATCGATGTCGCCGGAGACCTGCACGCGCAGGAAGCCGTCCGCCTGGGCGAACGACAGTCGATATGCCGGCTGCGGGTCGGGGGAATCCGGGGGGCGTTCCGAGTCCATGCAGATGCTCCTCCGTCGACGGCGCACAGGATACGCTGCCAGCGACGTGATACGCCTCACGGACGCGGTTGTCGGCTGTGCCATCCTTGCGATCGACGGCGCGGGGGGCGCCAGCCTTCGTCGAACATGTCCCGGAGATGTCATGTCCAAGTCCCTCGCCATCGCGTCATGCCTGATGCTGGCGTGCCTCGCCGCGCCGGTATCCGCAAGGACCTACACCGTTGGCCCGAGCGGGCGCGAATACACCCAGCTGTCGACCCTGTTCAACGGCAACGACCTCGCGCCCGGCGACATCGTCGAAGTGGATGGCAATGCCACCTACAACAGCGTGATCGTCGGTGAAGACGACGGCGGCGCGCCAGGCAACCCGGTGGTGATCCGCTGGCGGCGCGTGGCCGGCGCCAGCCGGCCGGTGATCTCGGGCGGCACGCACAGCATCAAGTTCCAGCGATCGAACCACGTGGTGTTCGAAGGCTTCGAGGTGCGCGGCGGCACGAACACCTGCGTCTTCAGCGAAGCGCACGACATCACGGTCCGTGATGCCGTGATCCACGCCTGCCCGGGCCACGGCATCCTCGGCGCCGACCTGAACTCGGGCAGCTTCACGCTGGAATACAGCGAAGTGTACGACGCAGGCAGCGGCAGCACGCGGCACCCGATCTACATGCAATCCGACGAGATGGCGTATCCGGGCTCGGTCTTCCGCATGCGTTTCAACTACGTGCACAGCGGCAACGGCGGCAACCTGCTGAAGAACAGGCACGAGCGCGCCGAGATCCATTCCAACTGGTTCGAGGGTTCGGTTTACCAGGAGCTGGAGCTGATCGGCCCCGACTGCGAAACCCAGGCCAGCGGCTGGACGCGCGCGACGAAACGCGAGGATGCCGAACTGCTCGACAACGTGATCGTGCACACCTCGACGAGCTGGCCGAATGCGATCCGCATCGGTGGCGACCTCAATGGATCCAGCGATGGCCGCGTGCGCATGGTCGGCAACACCATCCTGTTCGATCGCCCCGGCGCGGCGACCGCTGTGTACGTGCAGCTCGGCGCGGGCAGCGTGGAGATGCACAACAACGCGATCTTCCAGACCGGCGGCGCGGCGCCGGCGATCCTGCGCGAGAACACGACTGCGTCATCGCCGGTGTGCGCGCCCTTCACCACGGCGCCATGGAGCGGCGTGCGCAGCGTTTCCGGCACGCGCAACTGGGTGCAGTCGAACGCGACCTCCGTACCGCCGGAATGGACGTCGACCCTCACCGGCACCGATCCCCGGTTCCGCGACATCGCACAGCGCAACCTCCGCCCGTCGCCGGACAGTCCGCTGCGCAACGCAGGCGCGAACAAGCCGCCATCGCCGCAGGCGTTCCCGATGCCGTGGTCCCTGCCGCTGGTCCGCTACGATGCGCCGCAGCGCGCGAAGCTCGCGCCGGGCGATCATCGCGCACGGATTCCGCAGGGCTACTTCACGATGGACATCGGCGCGCTGGAAGACGTGGACATCGACAGCCTGATCGGTCCGTTCGAACTGCCCGGCTCGAAGCCGCTGGTGCGCCCGCGACCGACCGCCGTTCCGCCGCCGCTGGCGCGACCGGCACAGGACGCACGGCCGCCGCGCACCGTGCCGCGTCGCTGAAGGTCGTGCCGACGCACGGCGACTTGCGCCATCATGCTCGTCCACTTCACGCGAACGCGCATTGATGCCCTACGTCGCCGACTTTGCAATCAACGAACCCGCACGCGTCGAGGTCGACGCCTGGTCCGGACTGACCGCCATCGAATTCGGTGCGCCATGGTGCCCGCACTGCATCGGCGCGCAGCCGCTGTTCGAAACCGCGCTCGCCGTGCGCGACGACATCCGCCACATCAAGATCGAGGACGGCCCGGGGCGTCCGCTCGGACGTTCGTTCCGCATCAAGCTGTGGCCGACGCTGGTGCTGCTGCGCGATGGCGAAGAACTGGGGCGCGTGGTGCGGCCGACGGTGCAGGCGGATGTCGACGCGCTGCTCGCGCAGGCGGGTTGATTCGCGCCTTCTCGTGAAGGTTGTGTTCGATTCAGTGTGATGAACGCGTGAAAGATGCACATTTTCCTGCGCTTGATCACGATTCGAGGCGGTGTCTTGCATGGATCGGCAACGTGGTGGTTAAGGCCGCGTTGCGTTCATGTTCGCGTCATGGAATCGATTCATCGCGGGGCTCGCATGGTGTGTCCCGAACGGTTCTTCCCCCGATCCACGAACCGCTCGACATGACCCCTGAATGGAGAAGACGCAATGACCCGACGCAATCTCGCCACCACCTCCGCCCTGCTGATCCTGTCCGCTGCCATGCCGCTGGCGTTCGCGCAGCAGACGCCGCCGCCCACCAGCGAAACCGGCGCGCAGCCGCAGCAGAGCACCGATGCCGCTACCCCGGCCGCAGCACCGGCGAAGAAGACCTGGTCCGAACTCGACACCGACAAGAACGGTTCCTTGAGCAAGGAAGAGGCGGGCAACATCCCGTCGCTGCAGGCCGTTTTCGACCAGGCCGACAGCAATGCCGATGGCGCCCTGACCGGCGAGGAGTACAAGACCTACCTCGCATCCAACGGCAAGGGCCAGCCGAAGGCCGATACCCAGCGCTGATCACGCACTGCATCGCGTTGACTGATTCACCGGCGGGCAGAGCGCGCACCGCCGTCGCCACGCGACGTGGCGCAAGATGGCTTCGCCGCTGCGAAGCCGGATGAAACGACGGGCGGGCACCTTCAGCGGTGCCCGCCCGTCGCGGTTTTGCGGGCGCGCCATCGAAGGATCAGTCCGATGCGCCGTCGAATCCCGATTGCCGCCATGCTTCGAATACGACGACGGCCACTGCGTTCGAAAGATTGAGGCTGCGGTTGCCTGGCTGCATCGGCAAGCGCAGCCGGTGTTCGTCGGGAATCGTCGCGAGTACCGCGTCCGGCAGGCCGCTGGTTTCGCGACCGAAGAGGAATGCATCGCCGGGCGAGAACGCCACGCGGTCGTAGCGCGTCGAGTTGCGCGTGCTCAGTGCGAAGAGCCTCTTCGGGGAAATCGCGGCGAGCGCCGCGTCCAGCGAGTCATGCACCTGCATCCGCGCGTACTCGTGGTAGTCCAGTCCGGCGCGACGCAGGTGCTTGTCGTCGATCTCGAACCCCAGCGGGCGGATCAGGTGCAGGCACGCACCGGTGTTCGCGCACAGGCGAATGACATTGCCGGTATTCGGCGGGATCTCGGGCTGGTAGAGCAGGACGTGGAACATGGCGATGTCGAACGCGCGCGACGAGTGGCGACAGGTCGCGCCATGCTACACGTCGCATCACGCGTCGCATCGCCTCTGCCACGATCCGATCCGGTTACTCGGGATGGTCGCCGCGCGACTTGCCGCCCAGGTCCAGCGGTTCGTTCTTTCGCTGGTACTTCACCTCGGTCTTGCGTTCGCAGCGCGCCGCGGTCGGTTCGTTCGGCTGGCTCGGCTGGCTGGTGCACAGCGGGTCGGCATCCACGATGGCATTGGTGTCGCGCATCTCCATCGAACCGCAGGCGCTGGCGAGCACGGCAAGGGCGAGCGACAGCGAAAACAGGGGCAGGCGGCGCATGGCAGGCATCCTTGGGGAAAGCCCGAGCATCGCCGTGCGTGCCGCTGTCGGCCAGTGCGGTTGCGTCGCGGGGTCAGCTGGCGTTCGGGCGGCTCATCGGCCCAGCGTGCAGTTCGTCAGTGCCGTTCCGGACGCCGCCTGCCATTGGCCCGGATCGACCTGGCGCGGCGCGTCGGCGAACACGATCTCCGCTTCGATCTGGTCGCCGCGGGCGTCGCGGATGTTGGTGAGGCCGATGAAGCGGCGCAGCCGGCGCTGCTCGTCGTACTCGACCTGGATCGGAGGCGCCAGCCGCCCGAGCAGGCCGTCGAGGCGCAGTTCGAATCGGTGCGGTCCTGCCGCATCGCGCGCGGGCTGGCCACGCACCTTGAACGAGAGACTGCGGCCGTAGGACGGCACCGCGAACGCGATGACCTGGGGCTTGCCCGATGTCGCGGTGGTCCAGTGGCGGCGCAGGTATTCGTCGAAACCGGCATCCGCGACCAGCGGACCGCCCGGGGGCGACAGCGCGCGCGGCGCGTCGTCGCCGCTCCACACCAGGATGCGGCCGCCCTGCCGGCGCAGGCCTTCGCGATGTCCCCGGGCATCCACCATCTCGAATTCCGGCGCCAGCGCCGACGTGCGGTAGTCGATCCGCTTGCGCGCGAACGCCCGTCCATCCGGGCAGCGATACAGCACGAGTCGCTCCAGGGGGCGGTCGCCGTCCTGCCGGATCAGGTGGCTTTCGCGGTAGAGCAGGCGGGCATGGTCGGGCGATCGCGCGTCGCCGTCCACGGCCAGCAGGGTCGCGCGGGCGTGAAGCGGTGCGAGCAGGCAGAATGCGAAAACGCAGGGGGCGAGGCGCAGTGCGTGGCGGGATGTCCGGTTCATGCCCATGGGTACGGGCATGCCGGCATGCGCGGATGCGCTACCAGGCCATTGCCTCGCCCTGCCAGTCGATGAAGCGGCCACTGTCCTCGATGCCGGCCCCATCGATGACGCGCAGCAGTCCCTGCACGGACTGCGTCGGGCTGATCTGCGCGCCTTCGCCGCCCATGTCCGTCTGCACCCAGCCCGGACACAGGGCCAGGACCACGATCCCGCGCGGACGCAGCGCATGCGCCAGCTGCACCGTGGCCATGTTCTGCGCGGCCTTGCCCATGCAGTAGCCAGGGGAGCGGTACTCGTGGCGGGTCGCCAGCGAGGACATCATCGACGAGACGTTCGCCACGCGCGCGCCGTCGGCCAGCGTCGGCGCCAGGGCTTCGGTCACCAGCAGCGGGCCGAGTGCGTTCACGGCCAGGCTGTCTTCCAGCAGGGGCTGCGACAGATGGCCGAAACGTTCGCCGGAGTGCAGGACGCCGGCGTTGTTGACCAGCAGGTCCAGGTGCTCGCAGACCAGCGGCAGTTCGCGGACCAGTTCGGCGCGGGACTTTTCCCGGGCCACGTCCAGCGGCAGTACCCGCAGGCGGCCTGGGTACTCGCCGGTCAGGGTGTTCAGGGCCGTGGCCTTGCCCGGCTGGCGACAGGTGGCGACCACACGGTCGCCGCGGGCCAGCAGCTGGCGGACGAATTCGAGGCCGATGCCCCGGTTGGCGCCGGTGACGAGGGCGTGTCGTGCCATGCGGGGCTCCTTGGCGGAATGCGGTCGGAAGGCCCGACCGGGACTTGTGGCCTAGTGCCAGCCGGGGGGGGCGTCGCTAGCATGCAACGCTCGCTGAAGTCTGTCCAAAGCCCGCCCGGGCCACGGCCGACCGGCGATTTGTCCGTTGCCGCCGTCCCCGGGCCGCCCTGGCACGACACGGCCGCCCAGATCACCTTCGCAGGAGATTCCGCATGTCCCTCGCCCGTTCCCTCAAGCCGGCATCCAAGACCGGCGCCCGTCCGTTCCGCGCCGGCCTGCTCGCCTTCGCGCTCGCCACCGCCCTCGGCGGCACCGCCTCGCTGATGCCCACCCCGGCCCTGGCCAAGACTGCCGCCGGCCCCCGCGTCGACATTCCCTACGAGAGCTTCACCCTGCCCAACGGCCTGCGCGTGGTGGTCCACACCGACCGCAAGGCGCCGATCGTGGCGGTGAACGTCTGGTACCACGTGGGCAGCAAGGACGAACCGGCGGGACGCAGCGGCTTCGCGCACCTGTTCGAGCATCTGATGTTCAACGGTTCGGAGAACCACCCGGGCGAGTTCTTCGAGCCGTTCGAAATGGTCGGCGCGACCGACCAGAACGGCACCACCAACCAGGACCGCACCAACTACTTCCAGAACGTGCCGACCACCGCGCTGGACATGGCGCTGTGGATGGAGTCCGACCGCATGGGCCACCTGCTCGGCGCGATCGACCAGAAGACCCTGGACGAACAGCGCGGCGTGGTCCAGAACGAGAAGCGCCAGGGCGAGAACCAGCCGTACGGCCAGGTCTGGGACATGATCGGCAAGGCGATGTATCCCAAGACCCATCCCTACGGCCACACGGTCATCGGTTCGATGGCCGACCTCAATGCCGCCTCGCTCGATGACGTGAAGAACTGGTTCCGCACCTGGTACGGCCCGAACAACGCCGTGCTGGTGCTGGCCGGCGACATCGACCTGGCCACCGCGAAGCAGAAGGTCACGCAGTACTTCGGTCACATCCCGGCCGGCCCGACGATGGCCCAGCCGAAGGTCGACGTGGCCCCGCTGAAGGCCGACTCGCGCGCCACGCTCAGCGACAAGGTGCCGCAGACGCGCATCTATCGCGTGTGGAACGTGGCGCAGGCCGGCAGCGTCGACATCGACCGCCTGCAGCTGTTCGCGCAGGTGCTCGGCGGCAGCCGCGCGTCGCGCCTGGACCAGCGCCTGTTCTTCAACGACAAGCTGGTCGACAGCGTGTCCGCCAGCGCCGAATACTCGCAGCTCAGCTCCAACTTCCTGATCGTCGCGACCGTGAAGAACGGCGTCGACCCGGCGAAGGTCGAAGCCGTGATCGACGAGGAACTGAAGAAGCTGCTTGCCGAAGGCCCGACCCAGGTCGAGCTCGACCAGGCGCGCTCGGTGATCCAGGCGGGCTTCATCCGCGGCGTCGAACGCATCGGCGGCTTCGGCGGCAAGGCCGACGTCCTCGCGGAGTGCACCGTCTACACCGGCAACCCGGGCTGCTTCCGCACCAGCCTCAAGACCATGGAGTCCGCGACGCCGGCGCAGGTCAAGGCCGTCGGCGCCACCTGGCTGGGCAGCGGCAAGGGCAGCCACACGCTGACCGTCACGCCCGGCGAGCGCACCCCGCTGGCCGAAGAGCCCGCCGCCGTTCCGGCCCCGCTGAACCTGCCGCCGGTCGACAAGAAGTACCGCACGGTCGAGACCAGCGTCGATCGCTCGAAGGGCGTGCAGGTGCCCAGCGAATTCCCCGACCTGAAGTTCCCCTCGCTGCAGCGCGCCACCCTCAAGAACGGCACGCAGGTCATCCTCGCCGAGCGCCCGGGCGTGCCCGTGATCCAGATGAGCTACCTCTTCGGCGGCGGCTATGTCGCCGACCAGGGCGGCAAGCTCGGCACCTCCGGCTTCGCCATGGGCATGCTCGACGAAGGCGCGGGCGAGTACGACGCCATCGCGTTCGGCAACCGCGCCGAAGTGCTGGGCGCCAACCTGGGCGCCGGTGCCAGCCTCGACGGCACCAGCGCCGGGCTGTCCGCGCTCAAGCAGAACCTCGATCCGTCGGTCGCGCTGTTCGCCGACATGCTGCGTCGCCCGCGCTTCGAACAGGCGGAAATCGATCGCGTGAAGGCCACCTGGATCGCCGGCATCAAGCAGGAAAAGGCGCGGCCCAACGGTGCCGCGATGCGCGTGCTGCCGCCGCTGCTGTACGGCGAAGGCCATCCGTACGCGATCCCGTTCAGCGGCACCGGCACCGAGGCGTCCATCGCCTCGCTGTCGGCCGCAGACCTGCGCGCCTACCACGCGCGCTGGGTGCGCCCGGAAGGCGCCACGCTGGTGATCGTCGGCGACACCACCCTGGCCGAGATCGTGCCGGTGCTCGAGAAGCACCTGGGCGACTGGAAGGGCGAGGGCGAAGGCCGCAGCAACGCCGCGATCCCGGCCGTGGCCCTGCCGAAGAAGCCGCGCGTGTTCCTGATCGACCAGCCCGGCGCCGTGCAGGCCAACATCTACGTCGGCCAGCTCGCCCCGTCCAGCAAGGATGCCGGAGCAGTGAAGTTCGACATCGCCAACTCGGTGCTGGGCGGCGAATTCTCCTCGCGCCTGAACATGAACCTGCGCGAGGACAAGCACTGGGCCTACGGCTCGTACAGCTCGGCCAGCAGCGCGCTGGGCCAGCGTCCGTGGATGGCGTTCGCCGCCGTGCAGATCGACAAGACCGCGGATTCGCTGAAGGAACTGCGTCGCGAGATCAGCGAGTACGCCACCGGCAAGGCGCCGCCGAAGCCGGAGGAAGTGGCCAAGATCCAGGCCACCGAAATCCGCGGCCTGCCCGGTTCGTACGAAACCGCCAGCGCCGTGCTCGGCACGCTCGGCGGCATCGTCCGTTTCGATCGCCCGGATGACTACGTGTTCCAGCGCAAGGCGGAGATCGAGGGCCTGACGGTCGAACAGATCAAGGCTGCGGCCTCGACGATCGATCCCGATGCGCTGACCTGGGTGGTGGTCGGCGACCTGAAGCAGATCGAGAAGCCGGTGCGCGAGCTGAAGTTCGGCGAAGTCTCGATCGTCGATGCCGATGGAAAGCCCGCCCGCAAGTGACCATGAGCGCCGACGGCGTCAAGGCCGCGCGGGCGGCTGATATCGGTGAATCGACAGTGTTTTGATCGCTTCGCGCCTTGTGACGTTCACGCGATGCCCGCCATCATGGCGGGCATCGTGTTTCTGCCAGTCCGTTCGTCGTCCTCACGGAGTTCCCGATGTCCTTTTCGCGTGCGTGGTCCGTCCTGCCCTTCAGCCTGCTCCTCGGCGCCTGCACCTGGGTGCACATGGCGCCCGGCGCCAGCCAGGTACGTGTCCTGGCCCAGCCGCCGTCCGGCTGCGAGAAGCGCGGCGAGGTCGAGGTCTCGGTCAAGGACAGCCTCGGGCCCTACGAGCGCAACCCGGTGCGGGTACGCGATGAACTGGAGACCCTGGCCCGCAACGAGGCCCCGGGCATCGGCGCCGACAGCGTCCATCCGCTGTCCCCGCCGGCCGACGGCGCCCAGCGTTTCGCGGCCTGGCGCTGCCGGAAATGACCGCCGACGGGCGGTCTCCGCAGGCCTGCCGTGGCCCTGGAGGCTTGTCCGGGGCGGCCGATTTCGGGACCGGTGGTCAAAAATGCGACAGCCGGGGCCCTTTTTGCATGCGGCCGGGTATCGAAGGCGGTAACCTATACGGTTCCTGACTGTCTCATGGCCCTTTGCCCATGCTGTTCCAACACGTCGCTATCGCCGGCCTGGCCCACATCGACGCTCCGCGTCAGCTCACCAGTGCCGAGATCAACGCCCGTCTCAAGCCGACTCTGGATCGCCTCGGCATCAAGGCCAACGTCCTGGAAGACGTCGCCGGCATTCATTCCCGTCGCCTCTGGGACGACGAGGTGCAGGCGTCCGACGCCGCCACCCTCGCCGGCGTGAAGGCGCTGGCGGACGCCGGCATCGACCCCTCGCGCATCGGCCTGCTGGTCAACACCTCGGTCAGCCGCGACTACCTGGAGCCGTCCACGGCCAGCATCGTCAGCGGCAACCTCGGCCTGCCCGATACCTGCCAGAACTTCGACGTGGCCAACGCCTGTCTCGCCTTCCTCAACGGCATGGACATCGCCAGCCGCATGATCGAGCGCGGCGAGATCGACTACGCGCTGATCGTCGATGGCGAAACCGCGAACCTCGCCTACGAGAAGACCATCGAGCGCATGACTCGCCCGGATGCGACCGAGGAAGAGTTCCGCAACGAAATGGCGACCCTGACCCTGGGCTGCGGCGCCGCCGCCATGGTCCTGGCCCGCGCCGAGCTGGCCCCGGGCGCGCCGCGCTATCGCGGCGGCGTCACGCGCGCCGCCACGCAGTGGAACACCCTCTGCCGCGGCAACCTCGACCGCATGGTCACCGACACCAAGATGCTGCTCACCGAGGGCCTGAAGCTGGCGCAGAAGACCTTCATCGCCGCCAAGCAGGCGCTGGGCTGGGCGGTCGACGAGATGGACGAGTTCGTCATCCACCAGGTCAGCAAGGTCCACACCCAGGCCTTCATCCAGGCTTTCGGCATCGACCCCAAGAAGGTCCTGACCATCTTCGGCGAACACGGCAACATCGGCCCGGCCTCGGTACCGATCGTGCTCAGCAAGCTGCGCGAGATGGGCCGCCTCAAGAAGGGCGACCGCGTCGCCCTGCTGGGCATCGGCTCGGGCCTGAACTGCTCGATGGCGGAAGTGGTCTGGTAATTCCCCGGCCTCATGCGTTCTCGCGGCACCCGAAACCCCGGCCCCGGCCGGGGTTTTTCTTTGCCTGAGGGTCGGCGTTGCCGTTCGTCCGGACGTTACATGTGATGGATTGACAGTCCTCACATGTGACATTCATGATCGATGCATGGAACGCCGCAGCTCCGCCTTCTACCAGCGACGACATCGCGACCGCCTGCGCGAGCAGGGCCTGGTGAAGAAGGAGTTGTGGGTGTTGCCCGAATACGCCGACGAACTGGCGGCCGTGGAGCGGCGGATGCGCCTGCCGCGAGGCGGGCCCTCGCCGGCGGCGCCGACGGAAGGAGAGCTCGCCATGCCCGACAAGACCCTGTGGACCGCGAAGGCCCTGCACGACGCCCTGGTCGCCAGCGATGGCGCGCGCCTTGGCGTGATCACGGCCGAGCTGATCGACGGCGCCGAGCCCGGCCTGTACCTGACCATGCACGATTACGGCGACCTGCCGCTGTACATGGCCGTGGTCGGTCGGCAGATCGTCGTCGAAGCGATGCTCTGGCCTGTGTCCCAGGTCCGCGATGCCGCCGGTTTCAACGAAGAGCTGCTGCGGACCCACAAGTTGTTCCCGCTGTCGACGCTCGGCATCGAGACGATCGACGGCGAAGCGGTCTACATCATGTTCGGCGCGCTCAGCTCGGCGTCCTCGCTCGCCGACGTGCTGTTCGAGATGGAAACGCTCGCCGACAACGTCATCCGCGCCACCGAAGCCTACGAATGGCACCTGCGGGAGGCCGCATGAGCACGAAGGCGCAGGGCGGACGCAAGTCGAAGCCGCAAATCGAAACGACGGACGTGCCGGAGCCGTCCGCGCTGTGGCGCCGCCTGGTCGCGGCGGTGCGTGGCGGTGTCGACGGGCTGGGCGATGTCATTGCCGACAGCCAGGCGCTGCGCATCCTCGACGAGGAGATCCGCGACAACGACGCCGAACTGCGCCGCGTGCGCACGACGCTGGCCGAGACCATGGCGCGCTGCAAGGTCGCGCAGGAGCGCCTCGCCTCGGCGAACGCCAGGCTGGAGGAATACGAGGGCTATGCGCTGAAGGCGCTGAAGTCCGGCGAGGACGCGCTGGCCCGCGACGTCGCGGGACACATCGCCCTGCTGGAGATCGAGCGCGACGGCCACGCCGCACAGGTGCGGGAATTCACCGACGGCATCGCGCAGCTGCGCAAGGTCGCGGCGAACTTCGAGGCGAACATCGGTCGACTCAAGCAGCAGGTCGACACCGTGCGCGCGACGGAAACCGTGCAGCGCGCGCAGGTCGCGATGGCGCAGCGGCGTCGCGATTCGGATGGTCGCGTGCGGACCGCGCTGGATTCGCTCGAGCGCATCAAGCGCAGGCAGGCCGAACGTGGCGTGACACTGGATGCGCTGAAGGTCGAGGCGGGCGACGAACTCGACGCATCGCTCGAAGCACGGCTGCGACGCGCCGGCATCATCGCGGAAGAGGATCGCACCGAGGCCGTGCTGTCGCGCCTGAAGGATCGGCAGGACGAATGACGGACGAGCAAGGCGTAGTTTTCGGCAAGGGGCAGGCGGCGATGAAACGCGCCGCGAGAAGAGGGGAGGCGAGATGGAAGTGTTCCTGAAGGTCGTGACATCGTTCCCGACCGTCGTGTACAGCGTGCTGCTGCTGGTGGTGACCGTGCACTGGCTGCTGTCGGCGCTGGGCATCCTCGAGCTCGACGCGCTGGATGGCCTGCTGCCGGACGACATCGGCGCCGATGCCATGCACGGTGCCCACGGAGCGCATGGCGCGCACGGTTCGCACGATGCGCACGGCGACCATGGCAGCTTCGGCGGCTTCCTGATGAAGTTCGGTCTGCACGGCGTACCGGTGATGGTGGTCTTCACGATCATCGCCATCGTCGGCTGGTCGTTCTGCTTCATGGTCGACCTGCATGTGATCAGTGCGATGCCCGAAGGCATCGGCGCCACGCTGGCCGCGATCGCGACGATGTTCGGTGGCCTGCTGTTGTCGATCCCGGTCGGGCGCATGGTGCTGGCCCCGGTGCGCAGGCTGCTGCGCCGCTACGAACCGGTCACGCAGCGCCCGTTGCTCGGCCGCTATGCCGAGGTGCGCAGCCCGGAGATCACGCACACGCACGGTACCGCCTGGGTCGATGACGGCGGCGCCGGATTGATCCTGCAGGTGCGTTGCGACGTACCAGGCCGTTTCGTGAGGGGCGATCGCGTCGTGCTGATCGAATACCTGGATGAACAGAACGCCTATCGGGTGACGTCGACGACGGAATTCGAAGAAATATGACCATCTGTGCCGATGCCCGGATTCCGTGGGCGGTGCAGCGAACGAACAATGCAATGAGAGATCAGGAGGAAACGCAATGAACGACCTGGGTCCGAACGTCATGATGCTCCTAACAATCACGGGCGCCATCATCGTGATGCTGCTCGGCATCGTCGGCCTCTTCAAGGCCTTCTACATCAAGGTGCCGCAGGGCACGGCGCTGATCGTCAACGACATGTCGTCGACGCCGAAGGTGCATTTCACTGGTGCGCTGGTCTATCCGGTGATCTACAAGAAGGAGTTCATGCGGATCTCGCTGATCACCCTCGAAGTGGATCGCCGCGGCAAGGACGGACTGATCTGCCAGGACAACATGCGTGCCGACATCACCGTCGCGTTCTACCTGCGCGTCAACGAGACCGCGCAGGACGTGCTGAAGGTGGCCAAGGCGATCGGCGTCGACCGCGCGTCCGACAAGGTCGCGGTCAACGAGCTGTTCAACGCGAAGTTCTCCGAAGCGCTGAAGACGGTCGGCAAGCAGATCGACTTCGTGAAGCTGTTCGAGAACCGCCAGGAGTTCCGCGACCGCATCATCCAGGTCATCGGCAACGACCTCAACGGCTACGTGCTGGAAGACGTCGCGATCGACTACCTGGAGCAGACGCCGAAGAACTCGCTCGACCCGAGCAACATCCTCGACGCCGAAGGCATCCGCAAGATCACCGAGCTCACCGCCGCGCAGAACGTCATCACCAACGAGCTGGCGCGCAACGAGGAACTTGCGATCACCAAGAAGAACGTCGAGACGCGCGAGGCGATGCTCGCGCTGGAGCGCCAGCAGGCCGATGCCGAGGCGCGCCAGAAGCGCGAGATCGCAACGATTCGTGCGCGCGAAGAAGCCGAAACGCTGAAGGTGCAGGAAGAAGAGCGCCTCAAGGCCGAGCAGGCGCGCCTGGCGACCCAGGAGCAGCTCGACATCCGCGACCAGAACAGGCTGCGCGAAGTCGAAGTGGCCGAGCAGAATCGCCAGCGTGCCGTCGTGATCGAGGTCGAGAAGGTCACGCGCGCCAAGGAACTCGAGATCGTGTCTCGCGAGCGCGAGGTCGAGCTGCAGAAGATCGAGAAGGAAAAGGCGCTGGAGATCCAGCGCAAGGACATCGCCAACGTGGTCCGCGAGCGCGTCGCCGTCGACAAGACCGTGGCGCTGGAGCAGGAGCGCATCAAGGAAGTGCGTGAAGTGTCCGAGGCCGATCGCAAGAAGCAGGTGACGATCCTCGCCGCGCAGGCCAAGGCCGAAGAAGAGCTGGTGCGCCAGGTCAAGCAGGCCGAAGCCGACGAGCAGGCATCGAAGCACAAGGCGGTCGAGCTGACCGTGATCGCGCAGGCCGAACTGGAAGCGGCTGCGAAGCAGGCCGAGGCGAAGAAGCGCATGGCGGAAGGTATCGAAGCCGAGCGCGCGGCGCCCGGTCTGGCCGATGCGCGCGTGCGCGAGATCACCGCGGCGGCGCTCGAGAAGGAAGGCCTGGCCAAGGCGCGCGTGGTCGCCGAAACCCTGGCCGCGGAAGCGCGCGGCACGCAGGACAAGGGCCTCGCCGACGCGAAGGTACTCGAAGAGAACCTGGCAGCGAAGGCGCGCGGCGAAACGCAGCTGGGCGAGGCGCAGGCGAAGGTCACCAAGGACGTCGGCTTCAGCGAGGCCGAAGTGATGCGCCAGAAGTACCGCTCGGAGGCCGAGGGTCTGACCGAGAAGTTCGGCGCGCTGGGCTCGCTCAGCGACCAGGCGCGTGCGCACGAGGAGTTCCGCATGCAGCTGGAAAAGAACTTCGAGCAGGCGCTGGCCTCGATCGAAGCGAACAAGGAGATCGCGCGCGAGCAGGCCGAGGTGCTGTCCACCGCGCTGGCCAAGGCGAACATCGACATCGTCGGCGGCGAAGGTGCGTTCTTCGACTCGTTCGCCAAGGCGCTGTCGGTCGGCAAGGCGGTGGAAGGCGTCGCCGGCAAGAGTCCGATCGTGCAGGAAGTGCTGCAGAAGCTGCTGTCGATGCAGGTGGGTGGGAAGAAGGCCGTGGAACCGGAAGAAGCTTGATCCAGCTCCCGGCGGTCGATGCGAGGCTCCGCGCGGATCGTCGTCGCCGAGCGCGGCGATGATTCGGTCGAGATCCGTGTTGTCCGCTCCATCCCCCGTTGAACAGATCTCATGAGGAATTGGCAAACATGATTCGTACCGCAATGATGGCGATGGTGCTGGGAGCGACGATGCTGGTCTCGGGATGCGGCGATGCAGGCGAAGTCCTTGCAGGCGAAGTCCATGCAGGGCAGGAGGAATCGCTTGACTTCGAAGGAACGGTGGTCGCACTGAGAGCAGTCGAGCGGGAAGGAGCGACACTCGCGGCGATGCGCTATGTGGAAATGGCCGACCGGGCCATGTACGAGCAGCTCTGGACCGGGATGCTGAAAGCCTATCGAGACGCGAACGAGTACCGGGACTTCGAAGCACGCCTTGCTGCCAGGAAGGATGCGATGGGCTCCGTCGACGTCCGCAAGGTCGCATCTGCAGAAGCCATGGACGCCAGTGCGCTGGACATGGGGGGCGGGCGATTCGCACTCGTGATCATCTGCACGAAATCGAAAGCCGTCACGTACGTCGATGCCGTTGTCTTGAAAGAGCAGAAGGTGCGTGAATGGGTTCCAGCATCCCACCAATCAGGCACGGCAGCGGCCATGGGGCCGGATGAGATCAGGCGGAAGCAGGGTGTGTCCGGGCCATGCGACAAAATGGCAGCGGTCAGCACGGGTGCGTGACGCGCAGAGCATCGAAAATGCAATGCCGGGTGGATCGGCGCCAGGGTTCCTGCGTACCGTTGGTGAACGGTTCCGAGCAGACGATGGCCGTCGAAGACGGTGGAAATCGATGGCGTTCGAACCCGTCATGGTTGCAGTGCCGACAGGCAACAAGCATTTCCCTTGAAATCGGCGCGGGGTCGTAGTCGCCGCGCCACTGACAGCGACGATCGGAAGACATGGCGGAAAACACCACGACAAGTGCGAATACGGACGGTGCAGCTCTCGCTGTGTCGCAAGTCGACAAGGCCGTCGCCGAAGGCGGCGCCTATGACGTGCTGCGCAAGCGTCTCGGCGACCAGGGCGCGCAACTTCGTGTCCTCGCCGAGGGCCTGAACACGCAGCGGCTGCAGGAGTTCGGCAGCAGCCGGATGGAGGTCGTCGGGCGCCTGCGCATCCGCACCGAGCACAACTGCGTCGCACGCGACATCGTGCAGGTCGGCGATTGCCTGCTCTTCGGCTACAACGTCTTCATCGGGCTCAAGAAGGAGACCCGGATCGAGGACGTGTTCTCGCTGTACCGTCTGGTCGAAGGCGCCGATGGCTACGACGTGACGCCCGTCGCCGCGTCGGCGAGTTTCCTCGGCGAAGCCGCGTTCGTGAAGGACTTCACCGAGCTGCACGCCTACTACAAGGACACGAAGCTCCTGCAGCTGGTGGTGCGCGACGACAAGTTGCTGGCGGCGTTCCAGATCGGCGAGCGCATCGAGGACATGCGCGTCTTCCGCTGGCATGTCGACGGCAGCGGCGTGCGCTACATCGACAACCGGGGTGAGCGCGACATCGCCCTGCCGGCGCCCTACGACTTCGAATGGATGCGCGCGACGCGCGACATGGCCGTCAACGGCCGGCACCCGCACCTCAACATCCTCGATACCTTGTTCGTCGAGACGGTCAATGGCGACCTGACGATCAAGGTCGAGAACAACACCGAGGATGGACTGGGCATCTACCGCGAGCCGGTGGAGGACAAGACCCAGTCGCTCGACGACGCGCAGGTCGACTTCGCGCGGGTCGGCAGTCTCGTGCTGCTGAAGGTCCTGCCGTACCGGGAACAGCAGTGGCGCCACCTGGCCTACAACACGATTTCAGGCAAGGTGCATCGCATCGATGCCATCGGCCAGGCCTGCGTGCAGTTGCCGGACGACCACGGCATCGTCTTTCCCGGTGGCTACATGCTGCAGAATGGCGAGACCCGCACGTTCGACCAGGCCGTCGAAGGCATGCGCTTCAAGCGCAAGATCCGCTCGCCCAATGGCGAGGACGTGCTGTACCTGTTCTACGAGCCGCAGGATGGCCGCGTCGCGCTGTTCGTCTACAACACGATCCAGCGGGGCATGCAGCCGCCGATCATCGGTCATGGCTATGCGCGGCTGGAAGACGGGCGCATGGTGATCTTCACGGCCCAGAGCAGCGAGCCGACGAAGATCCATCCGATGCAGGTGTGGCAGACGCCGTTCGCCTTCGACGACCATGTGGCGAAGGCGCCCGCGGCGAATACGTTCATGGGGCGCATCGGCAACCCTGAACTGGTGCGCGGCATCTCCGACCTGCTGAGTCTCGCGCGCGAGATCGACACCGCCGACGTGTCGGCGCAGCGCTACCAGTTGCTCACCCAGACCACACGTCGCCTGTTCGACCAGTACCACTGGATCGAGGACCGGCATTGCGATGGATTGGCGCCGCTGCTGCGCGAGATCGTCGCCAGCAGCGAGGCCGTGCTCGACGAGTACGAAAAGGTCGAGAGCATCCGTCGCCAGTCCGCGGACGCGATGCGCGACGCGTCCGAGCGACAGAAGACGCTGCTGGGCGGCTTGCATCCGGACAGCTGGGAAAAGGTCCAGGATTGCGTCGATGCACTCAACGCGATCACTGCGCAGCGCGGGCGCCTGCTGACGCTTCGCGAGCAGCGCTATGTCGACGTGGCCGCCGTCGACGCGATGGAGGCGGAGTTGCTCGCCGCGCAGACGCAGGTCGGCGAGGCCACGAGTGGATTCCTCGCGGGAGACAAGGCGCTGCATCCGTTCTCGGAACGCCTGCAGTCGCTTGATGGCGAAGCGCAGAAGGCGGCCAGCGTGACTGCGCTGCAGACGCCGCTGCAGGGAATGCAGGCGCTGTCCACGGACCTGGACGTGCTGTCTGAGTTGATGGCGACGTTGAAGGTGGACGACGCGACCCGGCGCACGCGGATCGTCGAGACCATCTCCGAGATCTACGCGAAGCTCAACCAGGCCAAGGCGCGCGCGGACCAGCGCCGCAAGGCTCTGGGATCGAGCGAAGCCGTGGCCCAGTTCGGCGCGCAGTTCACGCTGTTCGGACAGAGCATCGCCAGTGCGCTGGCTTCTTCGCGGGACCCGGAGCGCTGCGACCAGGAACTGTCGCGGCTGATGATCCAGCTGGAGGAACTCGAAAGCCAGTTCGGCGAGCACGAGCAGTTCCTCGGCGACATCGTCGCCAAGCGCGACGAACTGCTCGACACCTTCGAGACGCACAAGCAATCGCTGCTCGACGAGCGCCAGCGCAAGACCCAGTCGCTGGCCGACGCGGCATCGCGCATCCTCGACGGACTCGGCAGGCGCACTGCGCGGCTCTCGGGCATGGACGAACTCAATGCCTTCTTCGCCGGCGATGCGCTGATCCTGAAGCTGCGCGACCTGGCCGATCGCCTGCGCGCGCTCAAGGATTCGGTGAAGGCCGACGACATCGACGCGCGCCTCAAGGGCGTGCGCGACCAGGCCGTGCGCGCGTTGCGCGACCGCACCGAGCTGTTCGAGGAAGGCGGCAACGTCATCAAGCTCGGCCCTCGACACCGCTTCAGCGTCAACACCCAGGAGCTCGATCTCACGGTGCTGCCGCGCGAGGATGGCCTTGCCCTGCACCTGACCGGTACCGAGTTCTTCTCGCCGGTGCGCGACGCGGAACTCGACGCGCTGCGCGACTTCTGGTCGCTGGGCCTGGAGTCGGAGTCGCCGCAGCTCTATCGCGCCGAGTACCTGCTGGGCGAAGTCATCGATGCGGCCGAGGCCGGCCGCGAAGGACTGAGTCTCGACCTGCTGCGCCAGCAGGCGAAGCAGCCGGAGCTGCTGTCGAAGACGATCCGCGAATTCTCCGCGTCGCGCTATCGCGACGGGTACGAGAAAGGCATCCACGACCACGATGCCGCCCTGCTGCTGGCGGCGCTGCTGCCGCTGCGCGACAGCGCCGGCTTGCTGGTGCATGCACCAGCGGCGCGCGCGTGGGCGAGCCTGTTCTGGTCGAGCGTCCGTGATCGCGAGGACGCCGGGCTCTGGGCGGACCGTGCGCGCAATGCCACGAGCATCGATCGCGTGTTTTCGCACCGTGGCGGACTGGTCAGCCTGCGCGACGAGATCGCCCTCGCGATGCACGCCGAAGCACAGGCGCAGGGTTTGCCCGTGGACGAAGCGCTGTGCGCGCCGGCTGCCGACTACCTGATCGCCGTGATCGCCACGCAGCACCAGTCCTTCGCATTCAGCAAGTATGCTCGACAGCTGCACGAGGCCTTGCGGCAGCGCCTGGTCGCCGAACGACTCTGGGACGACCTGCAGGCATCCCTCAACGCGCTGCGCGAGCAGCCTGCCGCGCGCTGGCACCTGGCGCGGCACTGGTTCGATGCGCTGGCGCAGGATCCCGCGCAGGCGTCGCTCATCGACTATCTGCCGGAAGCGGTGGCCCTGCTGCTGCTCGGCGATGAGGCCTTGTCGAAGGTGGTCGAGGTCGACCTGCGCGCGAGCGTCGCCGGCCTGCTCGGCGAGCATCCGCGCATCGCGGCGGGCACGATCCATCTGGGCGTCGACGATATCGCCGAGCGGTTGCGCCGGCATCGTTCGGATTTCCTGCCGAAGTTCCGGCGCTGCCATGCGTTGCGCCAGGCGCTGGTCGCGCGCGAGCGCGAGGCGTTGCGCCTGTCGGAATTCAAGGCGCGTCCGCTGAGTTCGTTCGTGCGCAACAAGCTCATCAACGATGTCTACCTGGGCGTGATCGGCGACAACCTGGCCAAGCAGATGGGCACGGTCGGCGAGAGCAAGCGCAGCGACCTGATGGGCATGCTGATGCTGATCTCGCCACCGGGCTACGGCAAGACCACGCTGATGGAGTACGTTGCGCACCGGCTCGGCCTGATCTTCATGAAGATCAATGGCCCGGCGCTGGGCCACGAAGTGCGTTCGCTCGACCCGGCACAGGCACCCGATGCCGCCGCGCGACAGGAGCTTGAAAAGCTCAACCTCGCGCTGGAGATGGGCAACAACGTGATGCTGTACGTCGACGACATCCAGCACACGCACCCGGAGTTCCTGCAGAAGTTCATCTCGCTGTGCGACGGCACCCGCCGCATCGAAGGCGTGTGGCAGGGACGCACCCGCACCTACGACCTGCGCGGCAAGAAATTCTGCGTGGTCATGGCCGGCAACCCGTACACCGAGTCCGGCGAGGTCTTCAAGATCCCGGACATGCTGGCCAACCGTGCCGACATCTACAACCTCGGCGACGTGCTGGGCGGCATGGAAGAGGCCTTCAAGCTGAGCTATGTCGAGAACTGCCTGACCTCCAATGCCGTGCTGGCGCCGCTGGCCACGCGCGACCTCGGCGATCTCTACAAGCTGGTCGACAAGATCGCGGGCAAGCCTTTCTCGGCGAACAGCCTCAGCCATGCCTACAGCGCGGCCGAGATCAACGAGATCACCGCGACACTGGAGCGTCTCATGCAGGTGCGCGAAGTGGTCTACCGCGTCAACCAGCAGTACATCGCCAGCGCCGCGCAGGCCGACAAGTACCGCACCGAGCCGTCGTTCAAGCTGCAGGGCAGCTACCGCAACATGAACAAGCTCGCCGAGAAGATCTCGCCGGTGATGAATGCCGCGGAGTTGCAGCAGCTCATCGCGGACCACTACCAGGGCGAATCGCAGCTGCTCACCACCGGCGCCGAGGAGAACCTGCTCAAGCTCGCGGAACTGCGCGAAGTGATGAGCGAAACCCAGGCTGCGCGCTGGGCGCAGATCAAGCGCGACTTCCTGCGCAACAAGGCGATGGGGTCCGACGATGCCGAGGTCGGCCCGCGCGTGGTCGCGCAGCTGGCCGACCTGGTCGAAGGCGTACGCGGTCTCGAGAAGCTGGGCGAACGTGCGCCCGCAACGCCTGCTGCACCTCCCGAGCCGGCACCGTGGGCGCAGATCCTCGCATCGCTGGAGCGGTTGTCCGAAGCGATGGCCGCACCGCGCGTGGTCTCACCCGAAGCCGCGCCGCCGGCTGCGCAGCCGCCCATGCCGGAGTGGTATGAGCGGCATGCCGAACAGCAGGTGCAGTTGCAGCAGGTCATGGCGCTGATCGCCGAACGGATCACCGCGCAGACCGAAGCGATGAAGGCGGCACCGGCCGCAGGCACGCGTCGTCGTCGGGCCCCGGGCGAAGAGGCCCTGGTGCCGCCGGGCGAACGCGAAGTGCAGTTGCAGAAGGCGCTGGAGGAATTCTCGGACCGCCTGCTCGGACGGACGCCGCGGTGAGCGACGCGGCCCGGATCGATTTCGCCGAACTGGATCGCCTGCTGCGCGAAAGCGCGGCGGACGCGGTGCTGGACGATGACGAGAAACTCGAGCTGCGACAGCTCGGCGCCGGGCTCGCGCGCGACCGCGTCCGGTATCTGCGCAATCGTGCCTTCGACCTGGTGCGCGAGCGGTGGTCGGATCCGGCGTTCGCACCGATGGACCTGCTGCGATGGCTGGAGCAGGTCGTGCGCACCCTCGATGCAGTCGCCGATCCGCCGCCGGTGGATGCCAATGCCTGGTTCTCGCCGGGCGAGGACTGCCTGCGCAAGCTGCGCGAGCTGTGCCTCGGCGCGAAGCGCGCGATCGATGTCTGCGTCTATACCGTCTCCGACGACCGGCTCACCTCGGCGCTCACCGACGCCCACGCGCGCGGCGTCGCGGTACGCATCATCGGCGACGACCACAAGGTCCACGATGCCGGCAGCGACATGCTGCGCCTGCGCGACCACGGCTTGCCCGTGAGGCTGGACGCCAGCGCCTTCCACATGCACCACAAGTTCGCCCTGTTCGACGGACGCCGCCTGGCCACCGGCAGCTTCAACTGGACCCGCAGCGCCACCGAAGGCAACGAGGAAAACCTGATCGTCACCGACGACGTCCGCCTGGTCCGGGCCTTCGCCGAGCGCTTCGAGCGCCTGTGGGCCGCATACGGCGGAGATCGCTGAGGCCGAAGTCGCGTTTTCGGCGCTTTTCGGTGCGGTTTCGGTGCCAAAAACCGGCACAGGCCTTATTCTTGGCGGCCTCGTTTCGCAAGGCTGCCGCCGTCCACGGTGCCGGCCCGGACCCCGACATGACCCCGCAGACTTTCCCGGATTACCCCTTCACACCGAACCGCTTCGAGGTTCGCCCCGGCATCGCGATGTCGTACCTCGACGAGGGGCCGCGCGATGGCGAGGTGGTCGTCATGCTGCATGGCAATCCCTCGTGGAGCTTCCTGTGGCGGCACCTGGTGTCGGGCTTGAGCGATCGGTACCGCTGCATCGTGCCGGACCACGTCGGCATGGGCTTGTCGGACAAACCCGGCGACGACCGCTACACCTACACCCTGCAGTCGCGCGTCGACGACGTGTCGCGGCTGCTCGAACACCTGGGCATCGACGGGCCGGTGACGCTGGCGGTGCACGACTGGGGCGGCATGATCGGCTTCGGCTGGGCGCTGTCGCACCAGGCGCAGGTGCGCCGACTGGTGATCACCAACACCGCCGCGTTCCCGCTGCCTGCGGCCAAGCCGATGCCGTGGCAGTTGAACCTGTGCCGCAACACGATGCTGGGTGCGCTCCTGATCCGCGCGTTCAATGCCTTCGCCGCCGGCACCGCGCGCGACTGCGTGTCGCGCAAGCTGTCGAAGGACGTCTATCGCGGCTACGTCGCGCCCTACGATTCGTGGGCGAACCGCATTTCCACGCTGCGTTTCGTCCAGGACATCCCGCTCGCCGAGGGCGATCCCGCCTGGGCATTGCTGAAGGCATCGGAACAGCGCCTGCCGACGTATGCGGACCGCCCGGCGTTCATCGCCTGGGGGCTCCAGGACTTCGTGTTCGACCAGCACTTCCTCGAAGGCTTCCAGCGCGCGCTGCCGAATGCCGAGGTGCATGCCTTCCACGATGCGCACCACTACGTGCTGGAAGACAAGCACGAGGTGCTGGTGCCGGCGATCCGTCGCTTCCTGGACGCCAATCCGGTCTGATGGCGCAGACGCCCCGAGTGGCGTCGATGGCGAGTCAGTGGTCCCGCGCCCGCGCGGCCTCTTCCGGCGTGAGTGGCGCCAATCCGTAGCGCGCGCGTGCGCGGTCGCACTGCGGGTTGGGCGAGCCGTCTTCCCACGACATCCGCAGTTCGCGGCACGGCGACGGTCGCGCTTCGTAGATGGTGCAGTGCGCGGCCTCGCCGACCGTGCCTGCCAGTGCGACGCAATGCGGCTGGTCCGACCATGTGCCGCGCATGCAGCGCTGGTGCGCGCCGAGGGTTTCGGTCAGTTCCACGGGCACGACGCCGCCCAGCGCCGGGTCGGCCTCCGACCAGTGGAAACTGACGCGGTAGGCGGCGCAGCAGGCGCCGCAGGACAGGCAGGGATGCGACATGCGCGGCGAACCGGGGCGATGACACGAGGACAGGGACGGGTCGGGGATTCTGCGCTTCCGGCCGTGATTGGCAAGCACCGCGCCGGTCGCGAGAGAATGCAGGCATGAATCCATCGTCCGACACGCCCGCCGCCGCCTGCAACATCGCCGCCAGCCTGCCGCGCCTGGCCCGCGAGCGCCCCGACCAGGTGGCGATGCGCTGCCCCGGGTCGTCCGGCCGCTACGACGTGGCCCTGACCTATGCCCAGCTCGACGCGCGCAGCGATGCGATCGCCGCCGGGCTGGCAAGGCGCGGCATCGCGCGGGGCACGCGCACGGTGGTGATGGTGCGGCCGACGCCGGAGTTCTTCCTGCTGATGTTCGCCCTGTTCAAGGCCGGTGCCGTGCCGGTGCTGGTGGATCCGGGCATCGACAAGCGTGCGCTGCGGCAATGCCTGGACGAGGCGAAACCCGAGGCCTTCATCGGCATTCCGCTGGCGCAGTTCGCGCGGGTGCTGCTGCGCTGGGCGCGCAGCGCGCGCATTCGCGTGACCACCGGTGCGCGGGCGATCCTCGCGGATGCAACGCTGGCGGACGTCGAAGCCAGTGGCGCCGGCGCCGGGCCACAGCTTGCCGATACCCGGCCCGACGACGTGGCCGCGATCCTGTTCACCAGCGGCTCGACAGGCGTGCCCAAGGGCGTGGTGTACCGGCACCGCCATTTCGTGGCGCAGATCGAAATGATGGGCGCGGCCTTCGGCATCGCGCCGGGCGGCGTGAACCTGCCGACGTTTCCGCCGTTCGCGCTGTTCGATCCGGCATTGGGCACGACGTCGATCATCCCCGACATGGACCCGACGCGGCCGGCGAAAGCGAACCCGCGCAAGCTGCACGCGGCGATCGAACGTTTCGGCGTGGACCAGTTGTTCGGCTCGCCGGCCCTGATGCGCGTGCTCGCCGATCACGGCGAATCGCTGAAGACGGTCAAGACGGTGATGTCGGCCGGTGCGCCGGTACCGGCGGACGTCGTCGCGAAGATCCAGTCGTTGTTGCCACCGGACGGACGCTTCTGGACGCCCTACGGTGCGACCGAATGCCTGCCGGTGGCGATCATCGAGGGACGCGAGCTGCTCACGCTGCGCGAGCGCACCGAGCAGGGCGCAGGCACCTGCGTCGGCCGCGCGGTGCCGCCGAACGAGGTGCGCCTGATCCGCGTCACCGACGACGCGATTGAAGGCTGGTCCGACGATCTGGTTGTGAAGGGCGGCATCGTCGGCGAGATCACGGTCGCGGGCCCCAGCGCCACCGACCTGTACTTCAATCGCGACGCGCAGACCCGCCTGGCGAAGATCCGCGAGACGCTGGCCGATGGCGGCGAACGCATCGTGCATCGCATGGGCGACCTCGGTTATTTCGATGCCGAGGGCCGACTGTGGTTCTGCGGCCGGAAATCGCAGCGCGTGGTGACCGCGACGACGACGCTGTGCACCGAGCAGGTCGAACCGGTGTTCAACACCCATCGCGAGGTTCGGCGCACCGCGCTGGTCGGCGTTGGCGCCTTCGGTGCGCAGCGGGCGGTGCTGTGCGTGGAGCTGCGTGCGGGCGTGTCCGCACAGGAATGGCCGCGCATCGAAGAGGAACTGCGCCACCTCGGCGATGGATTCGTGCACACGGCGAAGGTCGATGCCTTCCTGCATCACCCTGCGGCATTCCCGGTCGACATCCGCCACAACGCGAAGATCGGCCGGGAAAAGCTGGCGGCGTGGGCCGCGTCGCGCGTGGGCCGGCAATGAAAAGAGCCGCGGATCTTGCGATCCGCGGCTCGAAACGCGTCACCCAGATCGAATCCTTCCGATCAGAACGTGACGCTCCAGCTGTTGATGTAGCCGGTATCGGCATTGGCGTTGTCGTTCACGCGGAGCTTCCACGTGCCGTTCAGCGCTTCGCCCGACAGGTTGACCGTGTAGGTCTGGTTGATGTTGTCGGTGCCGCCGCCCGAACGGTTGTGCAGCACGTAGACCGAGCCGTCCGGCGCGATC
>JAEUPQ010000033.1 GCA_016789405.1 Lysobacteraceae bacterium | reverse complement strand
GCGAGGAACGCGCGGTGCCGAGGATGCGCAGCCCGGCGGGCAGCAGCCCGTCGCGATGCAGGCCGTACAGCGACGGCAGCAGCATGCGCTGTGCGAGGTCGCCGGTGGCGCCGAAGATCGTCAGCAGCGTGGCGGGAGAGGCAGGCACGGTGTCATCCGGAGATCTGGGTCCGCAAGCGTAATCCGCGCGCGAGGTGCGTCGCGATGCATACGTTTGCACGTGGGAACGAGCATGCGCCGACAGCGATGCATCGCGTCTGAGGAAGCCGCGCCTGATCCATGCCGGAACATCGTCTGGAAAAGTTATTGACGCATTGCAACATCATCAATATCAATAAAAATCATCGTGTTAGGTTTGCTTTCTACCCCAGAGTGACAACGCTGTCAATTGAACGTAGAGTGGCCGCGCCGCGACGGACACGCGATGCAGGGGGACGGGTGCCGGATCGCGGTGGACGCATGTGCGCGGAGCGCACGGCGCCGATCACCCCCACTACTCAACGCAAGGCGTCACTGACGCAGGGAGGAGTTGAAGATGCATCGCACCATACGTATCTGGCTGGCAGGGCTGAGCCTGTTGCTGGCGAGTTTCGGGTTCCATGCGCAGGCCCAGGAGTTCACGCGCGGCGTGGATGTCGCTGGCAGCACGGCCACGATCTGGTTCAAGCCCAACGTCACCATCCAGTGGGTCGACGTGCACTACACGCTCGCCGGCGGCGCGCAGCAGAACTTCCGCATGACCTACAACGGCGGCACTGCCCGCTACGAGAAGTCGGTCAGTCCCGTCTCGGCCGGGCAAGTGCTGAACTATTCCTACACCTATGGCGATCCCGGCCGCGACTCGGCCTGGTTTTCCACGACGATCGGCAACAGCACCACGCCGACCGGCCGCGTCTGCTTCTACGAGAACGTGAACTACGGTGGCGCGAGTTTCTGCTCCGACGTCGATTCGAGCTGGGTCGGTACGGCATGGAACGACCGTGCGTCTTCCGTGAAGGTCGTGTCCGGCTACCAGGCGCAGCTGTTCCGCGACGTGAACTACGGCGGCGGCACCGTCACCGTGTCGGGCAACGTGCCGGATCTCTCGGCGCAGGGTTTCAACGACGCCGTGTCGTCGTTCAAGGTCGTGCCGGTCACTGGCGGGACCTGGAACGAGCGCACCACCTTCGTGGTGCAGAACATGACGCGCGGCCGCTGGGCCAATTCGCAGGTCTACTACGCGATCATCGGCAAGAGCTGGCAGACCGGCCAGTTCGTGTGGGTGAACGCGGCGGGCCAGCAGATCCCGATGTCGGATGCCGACAACGGCGCGCTGGTGAAGAACGGCGAGCGCTACAGCAACTACTTCCACCGCGTGTCCGACCTGCCGCAGGTCACCATCGCGCCGATCAACTCCGCGCGCATCCTGCTCTCGGTCGGCAGCCCGATGTACATCAAGGTGGTCCGCGACGGCAACGGCAACATCGGCTACGCAGGCGCCAACATCGAGAACCCGACCGACCCGAACCTCGATGTGTACTTCGATTTCGGCGAAATGGCGATCCTGCCCAAGTCGATGGGCAACCCGGGCATCTACGTCAACACCACCCGCGTCGACCACTTCGGCTTCCCGCTGCGCCTGCGCGTGCAGGGCCTGGGCGGTTACGACCGCACGGTCGGCGAGCGGATCGACACGTTGACCCGCGACGACGTGATCTCGCGCTTCGTCGCCCGCGTGCCGACGCCGTTCAAGCCGCTGGGACAGGCGCCGTACACGCCGTTCCGCGTCGTCGCCCCGGGCCACGGCAATTTCGGCGAAGGCAAGCCCAATGCCGGCTACCTGCAGCCGTACATCGACCAGGTCTGGGCGCGGTATCGCAATGAAGACCTCGTGTTCACGCTGCCGAACCTCGGCACGTTCCGTGGCCGCATCACTGGCGACACGTTCCGCTTCACAGGCGGCAACGAGAACGGCGTCTTCTACATCAACGGCAAGCCGAACACGCAGATGGTGTTCCTGGGCAACGGCCTGCTCAACGATGCACGCAACGCGGCGTCCCAGCACATCGGCACCCAGCTGCAGATCCAGGCCCAGGTCGCCGCGGCCCTGAACCGCCACGTGATCGAATCGCCGGCCAACTGGCACAACCGCAATGCGTTCTATCCCGCTGGCTCGCTCGCGAACTGGTACGCGAAGTTCTGGCACGACAGCGACATCGCCTACGACTTCCTCGCGTACGGCTTCTCGTACGACGACGTCGGCGACCACAGCCCGTCGCTGCATACCAACGCGCCGACCACGGTGACCTACAGTATCGGTTGGTGATTCGGCGGAAGCCAGAACCACGCCATGCGTGAAACGAAAAGGGGCGTGCACGGCACGCCCCTTTTCCATGCCAGCCTCTGCAACGTCAGTTTCGGAAAGACGTCATCCCCGATTGCGCGAGGATGACGGCATCTTCCTTGTCCGCAGCGGGCGGGATCTCAGGGCGTCGCCGCGGCTGTCGCAGGGCACTCCAGCCGATGCGTCGGATCCGTGCCCAGGCCGATGCCGGAAACCGTCATCTTGAAGCCCGATGCCGCGCGCAGGCCGAACGGCACCGTCACGTTGCGCATGTCGCTCGCACCGTGGCTGCGCAGGCACTTCAGGATCATGCCGACGCGGATCCACTCGCCGCGAGGCAGGTTCGCGAACTGCGGCGAGACGTCGATCGACGTACCGCACTTGTCGCCGCAGGACGCCAGCCATTCGATTTTTCCGGACTTCGGCAGTGCGTCGATGCGCACATCCGCGATCACCCACACGTCGCCGTCGGTCTGGCGCTGCAGGTCCTGCGCGGGCAGGGCCATCAGCTCGGCCGCACCCGTGCCGGTCCAGTGCAGCTGTCGTGCATCTTCCTGTGCGGACCGGTCCACGGCGGCGATCGACAGCGCGCCGTCGGGCGTGGCGCCACGCGTGTGCATCACGTCATGGGTGTCGCCGGTGGTGCCGGAAAGGCGCAGGCGGAAGCCTTCCGCCGCCTTGCCGCGGACGAAGAACTGGTTCGGCTGCGAAGGCGCGGCGGCGATGCCGGAGACTTCGGGGAGCTCCGCCAGATCGCCGTCGTCGGTGTAGCGCAGGCCGTGGCCGAAGGCGAACAGCGGATCGTAGTTCGCCTGGCCGACGTTGTTCTCGTACTGGTCCGCGCGCCGCGGCCACGAGAAGCTGAGCTTGCCCTTGAAGTCGTGCTGGACCTTGCCGCGCGCGTCGCGCAGCAGCACGTCGGCGATGCCGCCGCCCTCCGAGCCCGGCAGCCATGCGGCGACGAAGGCGTCGGCGGCGTTGATCTCGCGATTCATCCACAGCGGACGCCCGCTGAGGAACACCGCGACCACCGGGATGCCGTCGGCCTTGAGCTTGCGCAGCAGGTCGAGATCGCGGTCGTCGCCGGGCTTGTAGAGCAGGTTCGGCAGGTCGCCCTGGAATTCGGCGTACGGGTTCTCGCCGAACACGACGATCGCGGCATCGGGCTTGTCGCGATACTTGCCGTCGACGGCAAGCTCGGCGCGTCCACCGGCCGCATCGATCTGCTGCTTGAAGCCTTCCCAGATCGAATCGGCGTTCGGATAGTCGGCGCGCGTCGTGCCGGTGCCTTGCCAGTTGAGGGTCCAGCCGCCGGACTGCTTGCCGACATCATCGGCGCCGTCGCCAGCGACGAGGATGCGCTGCTTCGGCGACAACGGCAGCACGCCACCCTGGTTCTTCAGCAGCACCAGCGATTCGCGCACGGCCTGGCGCGCGATGGCGCGATGTTCCGGCGCCCCGAGCAGTTCGAATTTTCCGCCGAGAGCGCGCTGGGACGGTTTCGGCGCCTCGAACAGTCCCATGCGGAACTTCACGCGCAGGATGCGGCGTACGGCGTCGTCGAGGCGCGCCATCGGGATCTCGCCGGATTTCGCCTGTGCGACGGTGCTGTCGTACAGGCCGCGCCAACTGTCCGGCGCCATCGCCATGTCGAGGCCGGCGTTGAAGGTCTTCGCGCAGTTCGTGTTGGTGCAGCCGTCGACCTGGCCGTGGCCGTTCCAGTCGCCCACGATGAAGCCGCCGAAGCCCATGCGGTCCTTGAGCACGTCGGTCATCAGGTCGCGGCGGCCGTGCATCTTCTGGCCGTCGATGCTGTTGAACGAGGCCATCACCGCCTGCGCGCCCGCGCGGATCGACGTGAAATAGCCTGCAGCGTGGATGTCGCGCAGGGTGGCTTCGTCGCCCGGCGTGTCGCCCTGGTCCTTGCCGTTGCGCGTGCCGCCATCGCCGAGGAAATGCTTGACCGAGACCATGACATGGCGGTCGTCGAGGAAGCCGCGCTTGCCGGGCACGCCCTGCAGGCCCTCGACCATCGCGCCGGCATAGGACGCCACCACGTCCGGGCTTTCCGAATAGCCTTCGTAGGCGCGGCCCCAGCGGTCGTCACGCGGCACCGCCACGGTCGGTGCGAACGCCCATTCCATGCCGGTGACGCGGGTTTCGATCGCGGTGATTTCGCCGATGCGGCGCATCAGCGCGGGATTGCGCGTCGCACCCAGGCCGACGTTGTGCGGAAAGAGGGTGGCGCCGACGATGTTGCTCTGGCCGTGGACGGCGTCGATGCCGAAGATCACCGGGATGGCCTTGCCGCCGCCACTGGTGTCCATCGATGCCGCCCAGAACGCGTCCGAGAGATCCAGCCAGGCCTGCGGCTTCGCGTTGTACACGTTGCCGGGGTCGGAGTTGCCGCCGGCGAGGATCGAACCCAGCCGGTATTTGCGCAGGTCGTCGGGCGTGATCGTGGTGATGTCGGCCTGCACGATCTGGCCGACCTTCTCTTCCACCGTCATCGTCGCCAGCAGGGCTTCGACGCGGCGTTCGAGTGCGGCGTCCTCGCGCAGCGGCCAGCCGGGGACCGGCCAGTTCGCCGGCGTGATGGTCGACGGCTTTCCGGCCGACGGAGCGTCGCCCGCGCCGGCGTTGACGCCGCCGCAGAGGACCAGGAGCAGGGCTGTGCATAGCGGCGCGATGCGCGGTGCGGTGCGGTGCGCGCGGCGCGTCGAAGTTGCGTGGGGGGAAGCGCTCATGGGCAATGCAATCCTCGCGTGGGCAGGGCCCGCCGCGATGACGGGAGGGCCGGGAGACGATGCGGACGCCGCGCTGCCGGGGCAGATGACAGCGCTGTCAGCCGGGGGCAGAATACACCGCGTCGCGCGGCAGTTCTTGTTGCAGGGCAGCATGGATTCGCCGGCGTGCCTCGCGCCGCGTGCCCATGCCACGTCGATAGGAAGCGACCGGTGGCTCTGGCAGTATTGCCCCGCAATTGCATTCGGCAATTGCATCCCGCAATTGCAACGAGAGAGTGGACCCATTCCATGCGAGTTCGGATCGAGGATGTCGCGAAGGTCGCCGGCGTGTCGATGAAGACCGTGTCG
Source organism: Lysobacteraceae bacterium (assembly GCA_016789405.1). Classification (GTDB taxonomy): domain Bacteria; phylum Pseudomonadota; class Gammaproteobacteria; order Xanthomonadales; family Xanthomonadaceae; genus Lysobacter_I. Next base: position 29,103 of record JAEUPQ010000033.1, on the reverse strand, counting down.
CGCGTGCTCAACCACGAGCCGAACGTGTCCGAGCGCACCCGCCAACGCGTGCAGTCCGCGGTCGACACCCTGAACTACCGACCGCTGCCTTCCGCGCGCGTGCTCGCCGGGCGTCGCTCGTACCTGGTGGCGATGCTGTTCGACAACCCGTCGAACAACTACCTGATGGAAGTGCAGATGGGCGTGCTCGATGCATGCAAGTCCCAGCACTACCACCTGATGCTCGTGCCGATGTCGCACGACGGTCGTGACGCCGCTGCGGAGATCGAGGCGCTGAGCGTGCAGTTGCAGGTCGACGGCCTGGTGCTCACGCCGCCGATCACCGACGACCCGGCGGTGGTCGCGCGCCTGCGCGACCTGCAGATTCCCTACGCCAGCGTGTCGGCGAAGGAAGAGAACCGCACGATCGGCGTTGTCGTCGACGAACACGGCGCGGTCTGTGCGGTGATGGCGCACCTCGTCGCGCTCGGCCATCGCCGCATCGCGCACATCAAGGGCCATCCCGCGCATGGCGCCAGCGGCTGGCGACTGTCGGGCTATCGCGATGCGCTGGCGCGCGCGGAGATTCCCTACGACCCGGCGCTGGTCGTGGAGGGCGAGTTCTCCTACGACTCCGGCTATGCCGCCGCGCTGCACCTGCTGGCGATGGACGAGCCGCCGACGGCGATCTTCGCCGCCAACGACGACATGGCGGCGGGCGCGATCTGCGCGATCAGCGAACGCGGCATGTCGGTGCCGGGCGATATCTCGGTCTGCGGCTTCGACGACACGCCGATCGCGCGGCAGATCCATCCTTCGCTGACCACGGTGCGCCAGCCCACGCGAGAGATGGGTCGACTGGCTGCGCTCGAACTGCTCACCGAGATCCGCAGCCCCGGCAGCGGCGCCACCATCAGCGTGCCCTACGCCCTGCAATTGCGACGTTCGACCGGCCCGGTCTCGACGGGCCGATAGGCGTCCGCGGCAACACGACGGCGCCCTGCAGCGGGCGCATGCAGCGTCGATGCGAGACCGCATCGATGGTCTCCCGCATGCGCGCACACGATCGGACAGAACGCCACGTGCACAAAGTTGTGCACCGTTTTTTTGTGCGTCGCAACAACAGCAAGATCATGATTTGAATAGGTTTGTCTGCAGGCGCGCGAGGTTTGACGCATCGAATTTGACAACGCTGTCAATCTCGCTTCCAATGCGCTGGCGATGACGGACATAGCGTCCGTCGCGCCGATGCGACGGCGCTGGAAAGCGATACAGGGGCGCGTTCGAAGATGTCGTCGCACGGAAGACCAGAACAACGACATGCAGATCCCGGGGAGGGACGAGTGATGAAACAGTTGGAGGCCACACCGAGGCGCAAGCTGCTGGCGACCGCGCTGCTGCTGGCGCTGTCGCAGACCGTCGCCGCGCAGAGCGCCACGCAGGACGAAGCCGCGAACCCGGATGCACCAGCGCAGTCCACGCGCGACAGCGATGCGAACGAACTGGACGTGATCGAAGTCCGCGGCATCCGCGGCAGCCTCACGTCGGCGATGAACGTGAAGCGCAACGGACAGGGCGTGGTCGACGGCATTTCGTCCGAGGAAATCGGCAAGTTCCCCGACACCAACCTCGCCGAGTCGCTGCAGCGCATTTCCGGCGTGTCGATCGATCGCTCGGCGTTGGGCGAAGGCTCGCGCGTGACCGTGCGCGGCGTCGGTCCGGACTTCAACCTGGTGCTGCTCAACGGCCGCCAGATGCCGGCGAGCAGCCTGCTCGATACCGATGCCTCCAGTTCGCGTGCGTTCGACTTCGCCAACCTCGCATCGGAAGCGATCTCGGGGATCGAGGTCTACAAGTCCAGCCGGGCAAGCACGCCGACCGGCGGCATCGGTGCGACCATCAACGTCAAGACCGCCCGTCCGCTCAACAACCCGGGCCTGCATGCGAACGTCGGCATCAAGACGGTGTACGACGAGTCGAATGGCAACCTGCCGAATGCGCTGCAGGGCGACGATCTCACCCCCGAAATTTCCGGCATCTTCAGCAACACCTTCGCGGACGGCAAGTTCGGCGTGGCGCTCACTGCGAGCTATCAGGAACGCGACCTGGGCTACAACCAGGTGTCGGTCGGCAACGGCTGGCGCACGTTCCGTGGCGACGAAAACAACTGGGGCACCATCCCGCAGCCGGGTACGCCGGGGTCCGAGCGGATCACCAACCGCCCCGGCCCGAACGACATCTATTCGGTGCCGCAGAACCTGAACTACAGTGTCAATGGCGTACAGCGACAGCGCACCAACGGCCAGCTGACCCTGCAGTGGGCACCGACCGATCGCCTGACCGCGACGCTCGACTACACCTACTCGGAAAATCGCATCCAGACCCAGCGCAACGAGCTGTCGGTTTGGTTCAACTTCGGCCCGTCCAGCAGTTCCTGGACCAACGGCCCGATCGCCGCGCCGAACGTGTACTCGGAAATCATCGTGCCGGCGAACAGCGACCTGGCGATGGGCGGCGCGAAGTACGCGACCAGGAACGAGAACCAGTCCATTGGCCTGAACCTCGAGTGGGCTGTCAGCGACAGCGTCAACCTCGAGCTCGACATGCATCGCTCGTCCGCCGAATCCGGCGCCGACAGCCCGTACGGTTCGAACAGCGTGCTCGGTGCCGCAGGCCTCTTCCGTGGCACGACGACAGTCGATTTCTCCCGTCCGTTCCCGATCCTCACCGTGGCCCTGCCGCCGGGCCAGACCGATATCGATGCGGCACAGATGCAGGTGACCGGCTCGTCGTTCCGCAACAGCTACATGCGTGCCGAAGTCGACCAGCTCCAGCTGAGCGGGGACTGGGCCTTCGGCGAAGCCTCGCAGCTCGATTTCGGTGTGGCGTCGACCGAAGTTCGCAATCGAAGCGCGTTCTCGGTTGTCCAGAACGACACCTGGGGTGGGAATGTCACGCCGAACGGCTTCCTGGCATATCCCGACAGCCTGTGGCGGCGCGACAGCATGCGCAACTACTTCCAGAGTTTCGGCAACAGCCGCGACCCGCGCTGGAGCAGTGCCTTCTTCACCTTCGACTTCGAGGCGATGCGCCAGGCTGCGATCGCCGCGACCGGTCGCCCCGATCTCTACCGGCGGTCGGATGTGTTCAGTACCGATCGCAGGACGACCGAGAAGTCGCAGAGCGCGTACCTGCAATACAGCACGACCTTCGACTGGAAGATGCCGCTGCAGGTGGCAGCCGGGGTCCGTTACGAACGCACCGAGGTGACCTCGACAGCGCTGGTGCCGAACTTTGCATCGGGCATCCAGTGGCGTTCCGCGAACGAGCTCAACTTGGTCGAGCAGGGCAATGCCTATTCCACGCTCAAGGGCGATTATCGCTATCTGCTGCCGAACCTCGACCTGCGCCTGGACATCAGCGACAACCTGATCCTGCGCGGCAGCTATGGCGAGACCATCGGCCGGCCGGGCTGGGCCGACATCCAGGGCGGCAAGACCTACAACCAGCTGGTACGCGTCGACGGCGGCACCGGCAGCTTCGGCAATCCGGACCTCGAACCGCTGCTGTCGCACAACTTCGACCTGTCTCTGGAGTGGTACTACGGCGAGTCGAGCTATCTGTCGGTCGGCTATTTCCGCAAGAACATCGACAATTACATCGGCACGACACAGATTGCCGACACCAGCTCGGGATTGCGCACGCCGGTTGGTGGTGCCTATTGGAATCAGGCGATCGGCGCCGGCGGCTGCGCCACCACCGACATGGTCTGCATCCGCAACTACATCTTCGCCAACTTCAATGGCCAGCCTGGCGTCGATAGCGCCCGAGGCATCATCACGGGCCAGCCGGGCGATCCGGTCGCGAGCTTCCGGGTGACGACGCCCGCAAACAAGCGTTCGGCGGCGCTTGATGGCTGGGAACTCAACGTCCAGCACATGTTCGGCGGCTCCGGCTTCGGCATGTCGGCCAACTACACCATCGTCGACTCCGGCCTGATGTACGACAACTACCGCATCGGCGAGCAGTTCGCGCTGATCGGCCTGAGCGACTCGGCGAACATCGTCGCCTTCTTCGAGAGGGGGCCGTGGCAGCTGCGCGGCGCGTACAACTGGCGCGACAAGTTCCTGGCGGGCGTCTTCGATGGCGCGGGAGCGAACCCGGTCTACGTGGAATCCTACGGACAGTTCGATTTCAACGTCGGCTATCGCTGGAACGACCAGTGGTCGATATCGTTCGAGACGATCAATGCGCTTGGCAAATCCCAACGCTCGCACTCGCGCCACGTCAACCAGTTGGAGTACCTGACCCAGACGGGACCCCGTTACATGCTGGGCATGCGCTACAACTTCCGCTGAGGCCCGGCGGCCCGGTGCCATGTGCGCCGGGCCGCATTCCGTCTAAGCTGAAGAAGACACAAGGCGACCGGAAGAGCGGAATGGGGATGCGGGTTTGAGCGATGTGATCCGGCATGTCGTGATCGTCGGCGGCGGGTCCGCCGGCTGGCTGACTGCTGCCGTCATCGCCGCGACCCATGGCGTCGAACCGGGCGCCATGGGTGCGGCGCCCGGCCTGCGCGTGACCCTGGTCGAATCGCCGGATGTACCGACCATCGGTGTCGGCGAAGGCACCTGGCCGACGATGCGCGACACGCTGCGGCGCGCTCGCGTGAACGAGACCGACTTCATCCGCGCCTGCGATGCCGTGTTCAAGCAGGGCTCGAAATTCGTCCGCTGGACCGAAGACCGCGACGACGACCGCTATTACCATCCCTTCGTCCTGCCGCAGGGCTATCTCGACGGAGACCTCGTGTCGGCATGGATGGCGCGCGACGGTGCCGCGCGTTTCGCCGAACTGACCAGTTTCCAGCCGCATCTGTGCGAGGCGGGCAGGGCGCCGAAACAGTTCTCCACGCCAGAGTTCGCGGGCGTGGCGAACTACGCCTACCACCTCGATGCCGCGAAGCTCGGTCTGTTCCTGCGCAGGCATTGCATCGACGTGCTCGGCGTGCGCCACGTCTCCGACCACGTGGTCGGCGTCGAGTCGAAGGAGGATGGCGACATCCGCGCCATCGTCACCCGCGAGCATGGCGAGATCGAAGGCGATCTGTTCGTCGACTGCACCGGCCTGCGTTCGCTGCTGCTCGGCCAGCACTACGGCGTCGGCGTGACCGGTTGCCGGGATGTGCTGTTCAACGACCGAGCGCTGGCGGTGCAGGTGCCCTATCCCGCCGCGGATGCGCCGATCGCCTGCCAGACGATCTCCACCGCGCAGCGCAGCGGATGGATCTGGGACATCGGCCTGACCGCACGACGCGGCGTGGGTCACGTGTATTCCTCGACGCATGCGAGCGACGAACATGCCGAAGCGACGCTGCGTTCGCATGTCGAGCGCAGCGGCGGGCCGCGGGCCGATGATGTTCCGGCGCCGATGAAGATCCGCTTCGATCCCGGCTATCGCCGCAGCTTCTGGCATCGCAACTGCGTCGCGGTCGGGCTGTCGAGCGGCTTCGTCGAACCGCTGGAGGCCTCGTCCCTCGTTCTCGTCGAGCTTGCGGCCACGGCCATCGCAGACGACATGCCGGCGACGCGCGACGCCATGGGCATCGTATCGAAACGATTCAACGATGCGTTCACTTACCGGTGGGGGCGGGTCGTCGACTTCCTCAAGCTGCACTACGTCCTTACGCGTCGCACCGACAGCGCGTACTGGCGCGACCATGTGCGCCCAGAGACGGTGCCGGCCCGGTTGCGCGAGCAGCTTCAGCTCTGGCGGCATCGCGCGCCATCGCGCTACGACCTGTTCCGCGTCGACGAAATCTTCCCCTCGGCCAGCTACCAGTACATCCTCTACGGCATGGGGTTCCGTCCCGACGCACGGATCGCGCCGCCGCATGCGCGCGAAGTCGAGCGTGCGGAAGACGGTATCCGCGAGGCATCGGAACTGGCGCGGCGCATGCTGCCTGCCTTGCCCGGGCACCGTGAGATGATCGAACACATCCATGCGCGCGGAATGCCGCGCATCTGAACGCCGCACAGTCGCACGCCTTTCCGGAACACGCCATGCCCAGACACGCCCAGCTCAACAACATCGACCATCGCGACCTGCGCATCGCCACCGGCCGCGGAGCGACATTCGGCGACGACATCATGTCGGCGCTGACCTTCCCGGCGGAATTCCGCGACGTGCAGTCCTGCTATCCGATCGTGTTCCAGAAGAGCACCGACGGCAGCTTCCAGCCGGTCGCGCTGTTCGGTTTCCGGCAGGGCCAGAATCTGTTCCTGCGCGGGGATGGCTGGGAGGCGCACTACGTGCCGCTGTCGGTCGAACGGCAGCCCTTCCTGATCGGACTGTCCGCCGACGGCGAACCGATGATGCACATCGATCTCGACCATCCGCGCGTGGGGCGCGAACAGGGCGAAGCCTTGTTTCGCACCCATGGCGGCACGACCGAATACCTCGAACGGATGAGTTCCACGCTGCTGGCCCTGCACGAAGGTCTGCGCGCGATTCCCGCGTTCGTCGATGCGCTGCTCCGGCATGACCTGCTGGAGTCGTTCGTGCTCGATGTCGAGATGGACGACGGCGCGCAGCATCGGCTCGCCGGCTTCTACACCGTGCACGAGGAGCGCCTGGCGGGGCTCGGTGCCGAGGCGGTCGCCGCGCTGCATCGCGAAGGCCATCTCCAGGCCATCTACTTCGCGATCGCCTCGCTGTCGAACTTCCGCGAACTGATCGAGCGTGCGCAGCGCACGCAGGCCCATGCCTGACGCGATCGCCAGGTCCATCGAGGAAATGCGCGGGCTCGATGCCGGCGCGCTGCCCGAAGAGGTGCTGTCTTCGCAGCGTCCGCTGCTCCTCAGGGGATTGGTGGAGGACTGGCCACTGGTGCGGGCCGCTGCGTCGGGGCCTCGCGCCGCCATCGACCACCTGCGCGGATTCGACGCCGGACAGCCGGTGACCGCGATGGTCGCGCCGCCCGGCGCTGGCGGACGGTTCTTCTACAACGACGACCTGAGCGGCTTCAACTTCACGCCGCAACGCCAGCGCCTGCGCACCGTGCTCGATGCGCTGGACGAGCATGTCGACACGCCGGAACCACCGGCGATCTATGTCGGTTCGACCACCGTCGACGCCTGCGTGCCGGGCCTGATCGATGCGGACGCCATCCCGATGGGCGACCGCGACCCGCTCGTCAGCATCTGGCTGGGCAATCGCTCGCGCATTCCCGCCCACCAGGATCTCCCGGACAACCTTGCCTGCGTGGTCGCGGGTCGTCGTCGCTTCACCCTGTTTCCGCCGGACCAGTTGCCGAACCTGTACGTCGGTCCGCTGGACTTCACGCCGGCCGGCCAGCCGGTGAGCCTGGTCGACATCACCGCGCCTGACTTCGAACGGTTCCCGCGTTATGCCGAGGCGCTGCGGCATGCGCGGGTCGCGGAGCTGGCGCCGGGCGATGCCCTGTTCATCCCGAGCATGTGGTGGCACCACGTCGAAGGCCTGGAGCCGTTCAACGTACTGGTCAATTACTGGTGGCGTCGGTCGCCCGGCTACATGGATGCGCCGATGACCGCGCTGATGACCGCGATCCTGTGCATGCGCGACCTGCCGGACCACGAGCGCGCGATCTGGCAGGACGTGTTCCGGCACTACATCTTCGAACCTGACGACGAAGTCGCTAGCCACATTCCCGAGCGCGCGCGCCGCGTGCTTGGTCCACTCGATGAAACCGCGGCGCGCGAACTGCGTGCGCGCCTGCTCAACCGTCTCAATCGATGACGTTCCCGAGGTCGACATGCAGCCCAACCAGAACCCGGATCCCAGGTCCGTGAAACGCGTCGTCATCGTCGGCGGCGGCACGGCCGGATGGATGACCGCCGCCGCGCTGTCGAAGACGATCGGGCAGCGCGTGGAGGTGGTGCTGGTCGAATCGGAGGAGATCGGCACCGTCGGCGTCGGCGAAGCCACCATTCCGACGATGGTCACCTTCCATCGCCTGCTCGACATCAACGAGCAGGCGTTCATGGCCGCGACCCAGGCCACCATCAAGCTGGGCATCGCCTTCGAGCACTGGCGCGCGCGCGGCCATCGCTACATCCACTCCTTCGGCACGACCGGCAAGGACCACTGGTCCGCGGGCTTCCAGCACTTCTGGCTGAAGGCGCGCGAACGCGGCATCGCCCGAGACTACGGCGATTACTGCCTGGAATTGCGCGCGGCCGAGGAAAACCGCTTCGCGCACCTGCCGCGTGGTGGCATGAACTACGCCTTCCATCTCGACGCGGGCCTGTACGCGCGCTTCCTTCGCACCTTCAGCGAAGGCCACGGCGCGCGTCGCATCGAAGGGAAGATCGTCGAAGTGAAGACCGACCCGGCGAGCGGCTGGATCGACGCGGTGCGGCTGGCCGACGGCAGCGAAGTCGCGGGCGACCTGTTCATCGACTGCAGCGGCCTGCGCGGCCTGCTGATCGGGCAGACGCTGGGCGTGGAGCACGAGGACTGGTCGCACTGGCTGTTCAACGACAGCGCGATCGCGCTGCAGACCGAATCGGTGCGCGAACCCATTCCGTACACGCGTTCGATCGCTGGCGACGCCGGCTGGCAGTGGCGCATCCCGCTGCAGCATCGCGTCGGCAACGGCATCGTCTTCTCCAGTCGCCACATGGACGACGACACGGCGAAACAGACGTTGCTCGATACCATCGAAGGTCGCCCGCTGATCGAACCCCGCGTGATCCGTTTCAAGCCCGGGCAGCGTCGTGAGGTCTGGCGCGCGAACTGCATCGCGATCGGCCTGTCGAGCGGCTTCATCGAGCCGCTGGAATCGACCAACATCCATCTGATCCAGCGCGGCGTGATCCGCCTGCTGCAGATGTTCCCGACTGTGATCACGCAGCCCGACATCGACGAATACAACCGCCAGGCCGAGCAGGAGATCACCAGCATCCGCGACTTCGTGGTCATGCACTACAAGGTGACGGACCGCGAGGACACGCCCTACTGGCGCGCCTGCCGCGACATGGTGGTGCCGTCGACGCTGGCGCGCAGGATCGAACTGTTCCGCGAAACCGGACGCGTCTTCCGCGAAGGCAACGAGCTGTTCGCCGAGAACTCGTGGATCCAGGTGATGCTGGGCCAGGGCATCCTGCCGAAGCATTACCATCCGGCCGCCGACCTGATGAGCGACGCGGAGCTGCACGATTTCCTGGAGCGCATCCGCTTGCCGATCGAACAGACGGTGGCCCGCCTGCCCGCGCACGGCGATTACCTGCGCGACTACTGCGCGGAACCCATGGCGACTGCCGGCTGAGCACGAAAGAGATCAGGAACCGAAGCAATCGCAAGGACAGGAAAACGCCCCCGTTGTCGGGGGCGTTTTCGCATTGCGCTGGTGCCGCGATCAGTGGCCGCCGGAGGCGCTGAGCTTGTCCAGGTCGATGCCCTGCGCGCGCAGCAGGCGCGAGGATTTCCAGGCGTAGAACGCGAGGTAGGCGAAGCACACGACGCCGACGATGAAGCTGAACTGGATGCCGTGGCTGTCGGCCACCGAGCCCTGGATCCAGCTGACGATGCCGCCGCCCATGATCATCATGATCAGCAGACTGCTGCCCTGGTTGGTGTTGCGGCCGAGGCCGGTGATCGCCAGGGCGAAGATGCAGGGCCACATCGTGCTGCAGAACAGGCCCACGCTGATGAAGGCGACCGCCGCGGTCTTGCCGCTGGTGTTCATGCCGATCAGCAGCGCGGCGATGCCGCACAGCGCGAAGTACAGCAGCATCCGCGCCGGGTTGCCGCGGCTGGCGAACGTCGCCGCGATCATCAGCACGATCACGAAGGCGTAGCCGTAGAACTGCGACACGTCGTGGCGCGCGATGGAGTTCACCGCCAGGAACACGCCGAACGCGAGGTAGGGCAGGATCAGGGTGAGCATGCGCTTCGCACCGGCTCCCACGTCGAATGCGCCGGCGGCGCCGGTCCAGCGGCCGATCATCAGGCTGGCCCAGTACAGCGACACGTACGGTGCGATCGACGAGGTCGGCACGCCATGGCTTTCTTCCAGATAGGCCGGCAGGTTGCTGATCGTCGAGACTTCCACGCCGACGTAGACGAAGATCGCGATCATGCCCAGCACCAGCTGCGGATACGCCAGCGCCGAGGGCTTGTGGATCAGCTTGCCGCTGTCCTGCGCTTCGCTCTCGGTCACGCCTTCCAGGTCGATGTGGTTCGGCACCGACGAGAACTTCAGGAACACCGCGACCAGCAGGAACGCGGCGCCGAGGATCAGGTAGGGCGTCTTCACGCTTTCGATGCTGGCTTCGGTGCCGCCTGCGGCGACGCTGCCGAAGATGGCGATGCTGACCAGCAGCGGGCCGATGGTGGTGCCGAAATTGTTGATGCCGCCGGCCATCGTCAGCCGCTGCGAACCGGTGCGCGGGTCGCCCATCACGATCGCCAGCGGGTTGGCGGCGATCTGCTGCAGCGAGAAGCCCAGGCCCACCACGAACAGGCCCGAGATCATCAGGTTGAACGAGCCCGCGTTCGCCGCCGGATAGAACAGCAGCGTGCCGATGGCCGAGATCACCAGTCCCAGGCAGATGCCGTTCTTGTAGCCGATGCGATTGAGCAGGTCGACGCCGAGTCCTTTCGAGACCGCGACGTAGATCAGCGAACCGACCGTGTAGGCCACGTAGAACGCCACCGACACCAGCTGGCTCTGCGCCTGGGTCAGGTTGAAGGCGTGCTTGAACACGGGGATGAGGATATCGTTGCTCGCGGCAACGAAGCCCCAGAAGAAGAAGACGGTGATCAGGACGCCGAACTGCGACCAGCGGGTGTGTTGTGTCGTCATGTCGAGGATGTCGTGGTGGCGGTGGGGCGTGGTGCCCGGTGCGGGCGACGGGGACGGCGGACGCGGTGGTCTGCGACTGCCGTGGGAGAAGCGCCGGAGCACACGGAGGCGGGGCGTCGGGGGAGGGCTGCCTCCGTGTGTCCGGATGGAATCATCAATTCAGTTGTCCTGCGTCAATCGGCATGCCTGACGATGCCGGCGATCCTTGCGTGACTGGTTGTCGCCGATCCTCCAAGACGCATGACAGCGCTGTCAAGCATTTGGACAGGCTGACCAATTTTGCTGGTCGACGTGCGGCTGTGAGTCATGTGAATCAACGGGATGCGTCCATCGTCGAGCCCCGGCATGCTGCAAAGCAGCAACTTTCGGCGGTGGATGACCGTGTTCTCGGAGAAGGCGGGAACGGTCATGCAGCCTGCCTCCGGCGGCACGTGAAGAAGCCGTTGAGCGTGAGCCGCCCGTGTCGCGGATCGGCCGACAGCCGCTGCGGATGCAGGATCTCGCCGCTGTGGAACACCGTGCCTTCGTAGACGATCAGCCGGTTGAAACGTGCAGGCACGCTCAGCAGCTTCTCGAACCAGTTGTTCGAGGCGGTCATGTAGCCGGTACGCACGCCGTACGCGGCCTCGAACTCCGCTGCGTCCATCTCGCCGGACGCATGGATCATCGGCAGGATCACCTCCGGCGGATGCTTCGGCGCGTAGAACGCCGTGCCGCCGAGATCCGGATCGTCGAACAGGTAGAGCACCGAAGCGACGATGCGATGCGCGGGCGAGACGCTGAGGCGATCGACATGGCAGAGCGACTGCGCGGGTCGCAGCCGATCCGCTGGCGTCGTGGTCAGCGAAAGGCGGCTGTACATGCGTTCCGTGCGGCGCACCGCGAAGCGGTCGCGCAAGTGCATCGAGAAGAAGGCGTCCAACTGCGCCGAAAACGCATCCGGCATGCGCAGCTCGGGCCCCGGATAGGCATTGTGCGGCGCCTCGACGAAGTCCCCGCTGTGACGCGCAGCGTGTTCGACGAGCGCGTCCGGATCGAGCAGCGCATCGTCGATCACGTGGCAGGCATGGCGACCGGCGATGTGCAGAGATTGGATACGGGGACGGGACGTGAACATGCGCGGGCTCGGCTGGTCACAAGGCCACGAATCGTATCGCTTGCCCGCCACCCGGGGCGAGCCGCAGGTCGAGCGTGTCGTCGGCGCTGACCTCTCGGGTTTCGCGCACGTAGGAGAAGCGCTTGTCGCCGTGCAGGTCCGCGTCGGCCCCATCGCGATGGATCTCGGCGCGATAGCGGCGCCCGGCGTCGAGGAAGGTCAGTGGCACGGAGACACTGCGTCGCTGCTCGTCGTTGACCGCGCCGAGGTACCAGTCCTTGCTGTTGCGGTCCATGCGCGCGATCACCGCGTAGTCGCCGACTTCGCCGGCCAGCGCACGGGTGTCCTGCCAGTCCACCGGAACGTCGCGGATGAAGCCGAAGGCTTCGGGGAACTTCGCGTAGTGTTCGGGCAGGTCGGCGGCCATGTGCACGGGGCTGTAGAGCACCACGTAATCGGCCAACTGGCGGGCGAGGGTATTCCGGATCTCCTGCCCGTTGCGGCCGGTCAGGCTGAGCACGCCCGGCGTGAAATCCATCGGACCGGCGAGCATGCGCGTGTACACCAGGTTCGGCTCGTGCTCGGGCGGATTCGGCGGATTGCCCCACGCATTGAACTCCTGGCCGCGCGCGCCTTCGCGCGAGACCCAGTTCGGATACGTGCGACGCAGGCCGGTGTCCTTGATCGGTTCGTGCGCATTGATCGCGATGCGATGCTTCGCCGCCGCCTGCACCACGCGCAGATGGTGGCTGCTCATGAACTGGCCTTCGTGCCATTCGCGCAGGACCGGTCCGCCGGCAACGTCTTGCCGTTCGATCTGCCCGGCATCGCAGACGTAGCCGGTCTTCACGACGTCGATGCCGAGCTTCGCGAATCTCGCGAACGCCTCGTCCATCTGCCGCTCGTAATGACTGACCGCGCAGGCGGTTTCGTGGTGACCGATCAGATGCACGCCCTTCGATTTCGCGTACGCGGCCAGGCCTTCGAGGTCGTAGTCCGGCGTCGGCTTCACGAAATCGAACTGCCAGCCGTTGGCGAACCAGTCGCCGTCCCAGCCGATGTTCCAGCCTTCGACCAGCACGCCACGGAAGCCGTTCTTCGCCGCGAAGTCGATGTAGCGCTTCGTGTTCGCGGTGGTCGCGCCGTGTTTCGGCCCGGTGCTCCAGGTTTCGGTGTCCAGGTGCAGCGACCACCACACGCCGACGTATTTCGACGGCTTGAACCAGCTGACGTCGCCGAGCGCGTTCGGCGCATTGAGGTTGAGGATCAGGTTCGACTCGACCAGGCCGCCGGCACGATCGGCGATCTGCAGCGTGCGCCACGGGGTCGCGAAGGGCGTGCGGCGAACCACCTTGGCAGGACTGCCCGGCGTCAGCATCGCGCGCAGGCGGCCGCCCTCGCCCTTGGCGAGGTTCATGCCTGCGTAGTCGATGAGCGCGGCCTCGTGGATGGCGATGTGCGTGCCGTCCTCGGTGCGCAGCGTCAGCGGCGTTTGCGCCACGCCCACCTCCGACAGCGGCGTGCGGTTGTAGAGATACTCCTCGCGATTCCACTCGAACGCGGTCAGCCACCAGGCCGTCGCGGGCCGGGCGATCGCGAACTCGGTCAGCTCCTCCTGGATCTGCACCTCGTCGAGTGCGGGCTGCCTCGGGATGTCATAGCGAAAGCCGATGCCATCGTCGAACATGCGCACCACCACATCGAAGCGCCGGCGGTCGTGGTCGCGTTCGACCAGGGTGGCGCGCAGTTCGTTGTAGTGCTCGCGCACGTATCGGCGCTCGCCCCAGGGCAACTCCCAGGTCGTGTCGACGCTGCGCGAGGACTGTCCATCGAGCGTCAGGCCGCGCAGCAGCTGCCGGCCGTTGCGGAGGATGAAACCCAGGCGGGAATCGTCGACCAGCGGCGCACCCTTGCGCTGCACGCGATAGGCCAGCCGTCCCTCGCCGTTGAGATCGAGCTCGAACAGCAGCGATCCGTCCGGCGAACGCACGCTGGCGACGGTATCGGCTTGCGCGGGCGCTGCGATGGCCATCGACGCGGCCAGCGGGAGGAGGAGATACGGGAGCCGCAGGCGCATCGACATTCTCTCGGGATGGTCGGCTGGCACGTTGGCACCGTTGCGCGCCGGCGGCGCGATGAATACGTTTGCAGGGTCCCGCTGGTGCAGCTGCCGATGACCGCGTGCCGTGGCGGACGCATACTGGCCCGATTCGCCCATGGGGATGGCTTGCATGCCTGATGTGTCAGTCGAGGATCAGGGTCGCGCAGACGGTCGCGTGACCGACATCGTCATCGTCGGCGGCGGCACCGCGGGATGGATGACCGCCGCCGCGCTGTCGAAGGTGCTCTCGCCTGAGCACCGCATCCGCCTGGTCGAATCCGACGAGATCGGCACGGTCGGCGTGGGCGAAGCCACGATCCCGATGATCAAGCTGTTCAACCAGGCGCTCGACCTCGACGAGAACGCGTTCATCCGCGAGACCAAGGGATCGTTCAAGCTCGGCATCGAGTTCGTGAACTGGGGCCGGATCGGCGACAGCTACATCCACGGCTTCGGCAAGATCGGGCAGGACCTGGGCCTGCTGCCGTTCTACCAGTACTGGCTGAAGATGCACCAGGCCGGCAAGGCGGGGCCGCTGGACGAATACTCGATCAACACGCTCGCGTGCCGCCATGACAAGTTCATGCCGGCGCGGTCCGATCGGCCCAATTCGCCGCTGGCGGACATCGCCTACGCCTACCACTTCGACGCCGGGCTCTACGCGCGCTATCTGCGCCGGCAGGCGGAAGCGCGCGGTGTCCTGCGCATCGAAGGCAAGGTCTCCCACGTCGAACAGCGCGCAGAGGATGGCTTCGTCGACGCGGTCGTCCTCGAGAGCGGCGAGCGCGTCGCGGGCCAGCTGTTCGTCGACTGTTCGGGCTTCCGCGGCCTGCTCATCGAACAGACCCTCAAGACCGGCTACATCGACTGGACGCACTGGCTGCCCTGCGATCGCGCGGTGGCGGTGCAGTGCGCTTCGAGCGCCGCGTTCACGCCCTACACGCGCTCCACCGCGCGCGAAGCGGGCTGGCAGTGGCGCATCCCGCTGCAGCACCGCGTGGGCAACGGCTACGTGTTCAGCAGCGCGCACATCTCCGAGGATGAAGCGACGGCCGTGCTGATGCGCAACCTGGAAGGCGAGGCCATCGTCGATCCGCGGCCGCTGCGCTTCGTGACCGGAAAGCGGAAGAAGTTCTGGAACCGCAATGTCGTCGCGGTGGGTCTTGCGAGCGGCTTCATGGAACCGCTGGAATCGACCAGCATCCACCTGATCCAGTCGGCGATCGCGCGACTGACCGCCTTCTTTCCGCATGCGGGGTTCGACCAGGCCGACATCGACGAATTCAACGCCCATTCCGATGTCGAGTTCGATCGCATCCGCGATTTCCTGATCCTGCACTACCACGCCACCGAGCGCGATGACACGCCGTTCTGGGACCATTGCCGGACGATGGACGTGCCCGAGACGCTGCGGCGCAGGATGGAGCTGTTCCTGAGCAACGGCCGCATCTTCCGCGACGGCAACGAATTGTTCGCCGAGCCGAGCTGGATGCAGGTGATGTTCGGGCAGCGCATGCGTCCGCGCGGCTACCACCCGCTGGTGGATGTCTACTCCGAAGCGAAGATCACCGAATACATGGCCGGCGTCCGTGGCGTGATCGGCAACTGCGTCCGCGCGATGCCGCTGCATGCGGAGTACATCGCGAAGACCTGCGCGGCGCCGATGTGAGGCGAGCCCACGGCGACTCGAGCGTCGTGGTCGATCAGTCGATGCGGGCGAAGCACGCGCCGCGCGGCGGCAGGTGGAGAGCGCCGCCGTCGATCGTGCCTGCGCGTGGTCCCGGCGCGTCGATCGTGCGAGGCGAGAGACCCGGCGGCAGCGTCCATGACGCCTCGTTGGCCGACAGGTTGAAGGCGACCAGCAGCGCCTCGCCGCTTGCCGCGTCGCGCCGCGTGAACGCCAGCACGGGTTCGTCGCTGTCGAGGAATTCGATCGCTCCGGAGACCAGCGCCGGCTGCGTGCGTCGCCAGCGCAGGAAGGCACGCGTGGCATTGAGCACGGAATCCGGGTCGGCGTCCTGCGCGGCGACGTTGCGCGCACGGTGCGCATCGGGCACCGGCAGCCACGGCGTGCCCTCGCTGAAACCGGCATTGCGGCCGTCGTTCCAGGGCATCGGCGTGCGACAACCATCGCGACCCTTGAAGTTCGGCCAGAAGGCGATGCCGTAGGGGTCGCGCAGCGACTCGAACGGAATCTCCGCTTCCTCCAGCCCCAGTTCCTCGCCCTGGTACAGGCACACCGAGCCGCGCAGGGCGCAGACCAGCGCAACGAGCTGCCTGGCGAAATCGTCCGACGGCGCGTCGCCGCCCCAGCGCGTGACCGCACGGCGCACGTCGTGGTTGGAGATCGCCCAGCACGGCCAGCCTTCGCGCATCGTGGCTTCGAGGCGTTCCACCGTGCCGCGAATGTGGGCCACGCTGTAATCGTCGGTCAGCAGTTCGAAGCTGTAGCCCATGTGCAGGCGCGACGGCGTGCAGTACTCGGCCATCGTCGCCAGCGAGTCTTCCGAGGAAATCTCGCCCAGCGTGGTCGCGCCGGGATAGCGGTCGAGCAGGGCGCGCACGTCCTCGATGAAGCCGATGTTCTCCGGCTGCGTGTTGTTGTACCAGTGGTACTGGAACGCGTAGGGATTGTCCGGGCTGAAGCCGCGGCCGGTGCGCAGTTCCGGTGGCTTCGGCGGGTTGTCGCGCAGCGCGGCATCGTGGAAGCAGAAGTTGATGGCGTCCATGCGGAAGCCGTCGACGCCGCGATCGAGCCAGAACTTCAGGTTGTCCAGCTGCGCGGCGCGGACCTGCGGATTGTGGAAGTTCAGGTCCGGCTGCGAGGACAGGAAGTTGTGCAGGAAATACTGGCCGCGCCGCGGCTCCCAGCGCCAGGCCACGCCGCCGAACAGCGACAGCCAGTTGTTCGGTGGCGCGCCGTCGGGACGGGCATCGGCCCACACGTACCAGTCGGCCTTCGGGTTGTCGCGGCTCTCGCGGCTTTCGCGGAACCAGGCGTGCTCGATCGAGGTGTGGCTCAGCACCTGGTCGATGATCACCTTCAGGTTGCGCGCATGCGCCTCGGCGATGAGCCGATCGATGTCGGCGAGCGTGCCGAACATCGGATCGACATTGCGATAGTCGGCGATGTCGTAGCCGAAGTCGGCCATCGGCGAGCGGAAGAACGGCGAGATCCAGATCGCATCCACGCCCAGCGACGCGATGTGGTCGAGGCGTTCGACGATCCCGGGCAGGTCGCCGATGCCATCGTCGTTGCTGTCGCGGAAGCTGCGCGGGTAGATCTGGTAGATCACCGCGCCGCGCCACCATGCCATCGTCGTCATCCGGAAAAAGCGGGTCAGGGCACAAGACTATTCCATGGCCGCGCATCGCACGTCGCCGATCATGGCGGTGTCGAGACCTGAATACGATTGCAGCTGGCGTTGTGCACCTGCACCACTGTCTACCATGCCTGCGAACCGCTTCGGCCTCCCGTCGGCGCGGCACGCGACCACGCCCGGCCGCTGGTGTACGTTCTTCGCGACGAACGCCCCGGGACGCGGGCGTCCATCTTCGAGGAAGCCGTGCATGAAGCAAAAGCCGCCATTGTCGTTCTGGCAGATCTGGAACATGTCCTTCGGATTCCTGGGCATCCAGTTCGGCTTCGCGCTGCAGGGCGGCTTCATGTCGCGGATCTTCCAGACGCTCGGCGCGGAGAAGGACGCGCTGCCG
Organism: Lysobacteraceae bacterium; assembly: GCA_016789405.1. Lineage (GTDB taxonomy): Bacteria > Pseudomonadota > Gammaproteobacteria > Xanthomonadales > Xanthomonadaceae > Lysobacter_I. The sequence goes on along the minus strand of JAEUPQ010000033.1, from coordinate 11,364 downwards.
CTGCTGTGGATCGCCGCGCCGCTGACCGGCCTGCTGGTGCAGCCGGTGATCGGTTATTTCAGCGACCGCACATGGCATCCGCTGCTCGGCCGTCGCCGGCCCTATTTTCTGATCGGCGCGATCCTCGCCTCGATCGCCCTGGTCTTCATGCCCTACTCGTCAGCGCTGTGGATGGCGGCAGGCCTGCTCTGGGTGCTCGATGCCTCGATCAACATCAGCATGGAGCCGTTCCGCGCGCTGGTCGCCGACAAGCTGCCGGAACGCCAGCGTTCGTACGGTTTCGTCCTGCAGACGCTGATCATCGGCATCGGCACGTGGGTGGCCAGCAACCTGCCGTGGTTCGTCAACCAGCTCGGCGTCGCCAATGAAGCGGGCCCGGGCGTGGTGCCGCCATCGGTGAAGGTCGCCTTCAGCATCGGCGCCTTCGTTTTCCTCGCCAGCATCCTCGTCACCGTCTTCACCACGCGCGAAGACCCGCCGGAAGACCTCGAAGCCTTCGCCCGCGAGAAGCGCGGGTCGGGCAACCTCATCGCCGACATCGCGCGCGACATCGCGGGCATGCCCCGGCAGATGCTCAACATCGGCATCGTCCAGTTCTTCAGCTGGCTGTCCTTCTTCAGCATGTGGAGCATGGCCACGCCCGCGCTGACCGAGCACGTATTCAAGGCGCCGGCACCGGATGCGGCGAACTTCGACATGGCGATCGCGTCGCAGGCCGAGGCCTTCCGCGTCGCCAACGGTGCCTTCCAGGACGCAGCGGACCTCGTTGGTTCGTACATGGGCTACTACGGCCTGTCGTCGATGGCGGTGGCGCTGCTGCTGGCCGTGTACGCCGCGCGTCGTCCGCTCAATCGCCGGCTCGTCCACTTCGTGTCGCTGATGCTCGGCGGCCTCGGCTTCCTGTCGATGGCCGTGGTGCCGTCGCCTGTCGCGCTGATCGGCTCGTTCGCGCTGGTCGGCGTGGCCTGGGCCAGCATCCTGTCGATGCCCTACGCGCTGCTGTCGTCCTGCGTCGATCCGCAGCGCATGGGCGTGTACATGGGCATCTTCAACATGTTCATCGTCATCCCGCAGATCGTGGCGGCGACCCTGCTCGGGCCGGTGCTGCGCGCATTCTTCGACAACCAGCCGATCTACGCGCTGATCATCAGCGGCGCGAGCCTGATCGTGGGCGCGCTGTGCCTGGTGCGCGTGAACGAACCCCCGGTGCAGGCCGATCCCCCGGCCGCACCGGCCGCGCACTGAGGAGCCTCCATGTCCCCGCGTCCATCTCTCCTTGCCGTCACGCTGCCGCTCGCCCTGCTCGCCGGTTGCGCGCATTCGTCCGATGCCCCGCGTCCCGTGGCGCCTGCACCCGATTACGTCGGCACCACCGAACCGATGGCCGCGGACGCGGTGTATTTCGTCGTCACCGATCGCTACGTCAACGGCGATCCGTCGAACGACCAGCGCGACCAGGGTCGCGACAAGGGCGCGGCGTATTTCACTTTCGATCGCCCCACGCCGGGTGCCGAGGCGGAAGGCGACAACATCGGTTACCTCGGCGGCGACTTCAGGGGCGTGCTCGACAACGCCGAGACCATCCGCGACATGGGCTTCGGTGCGGTGTGGATCACGCCGATCGTCGACAACCCGGATGAAGCCTTCACCGGCGGCAAGCCAGCGGTGAAAGGTGGATTCCTGTCCGACCAGGGCAAGACCGGCTACCACGGCTACTGGGGCACGAACTTCTACAAGCTCGACGAGCACCTGCCGAGTCCTGGCCTGGATTTCGCCGGTTTCACCAAGGCCATGCGCGGCAAACAGCTGAAGGTCGTGCTGGACATCGTCGCCAACCACGGCTCACCGGCGTACACGATGCCCAAGCGGCAGCCGCCCTACGGCCAGCTCTTCGATCGTGACGGCAGGCTGATCGCGGATCACCAGAACCTGCCTCCGGACCAGCTCGATCCGGCGAACAACCCGCTGCACGCGTTCTACAACACCAAGCCCGGCCTCGCCGAACTCTCGGACACCAACGAGAACAACCCGGCGGTGCTCGACTATTTCGTCGGCGCTTACGCGCAGTGGATCGACCAGGGCGCCCATGCGTTCCGCGTCGACACCATCCCGTGGTTGCCGCACGGCTTCTGGAAAGCCTTCGCCGACCGCATCCGCGCGAAGCAGCCCGGCTTCTTCATGTTCGGCGAGGCCTTCGACTACAAGGTCGAGAAGATCGCCGAACACACCTGGGTCGAGAACGGCGCGTACAGCGTGCTGGATTTCCCGCTGAAGGAAGCGATGGGCGAAGTGTTCGGCCGCCAGCGCATGGGCTACGAGCGCATCGCGCCGAAACTCTTCCTGGAAAACGGCCCGTACCGCGATCCGTACGCGCTGATGACCTTCTACGACAACCACGACATGCCGCGTCTGGACGCCAGCGACGAGGGCTTCATCGATGCGCACAATTTCCTGTTCACCGCGCGCGGCATCCCGGTGATCTACTACGGTTCCGAAACCGGCTTCATGCGCGGCGCGCCCGAGCATGCCGGCAACCGAAACTATTACGGCCAGGCCCGCGTCGATGCAGGCCGGAATCATCCGATCCAGCAGGCCATGCGCCGCATCGCCCGCGTGCGCGCCGCCACGCCCGCGCTGCAGCGTGGCCTGCAGGTGAACATCGAGATGGCCGGCGACCGCGCCGCCTTCTATCGCGTCCTGCAGCACGATGGCGTCTCGCAGGTCGCGCTGGTGCTGCTCAACAAGGGCGATGCACCCGCCGGGTTCGCGGTGCGCGAGATGCTGCAGCCCGGCGCGTGGCGCTCCGCGCTGGACGAGACGCGCATCGACGTGAAAGCCGGCGACGCCCTGCTTGCCACCGTGCCCGCGCACGGCGTGCAGGTGTTCGTGCTCGATGCGCCGCTGCGCGATGTCGCTTTGCGCGCCGCGCTGGATCGCGCGGCCAAGGGTGCGAAGCCGCGCGGTTGACGATGGCGGCCGTGCCCTTGTAGAGCGGAGCAAGCTCCGCTCTACGTGATCGATGACACGCTCGCGCGTGCCGCCTACGCCCCGCTGGATTTCCGCACCACCAGCTTCGCCGGCAGCATCATGCTTTCCGCGGGCTGGTCGCGGACCAGGCGCAGCAGGGTGTCGACCAGCAGTTCGCCGGCGCGGCCGGTGTCCTGGATGACGGTGGTCAGCGGTGGCGTGGCGAAGCGGGCCATGGCGATGTCGTCGAAGCCGACCACTGCGATGTCCTCCGGCACGCGCAGCCCATGCTCGTTCAGAGCGCGGATCGCGCCGATGGCGATCAGGTCGCTGGCGGCGAACACTGCGTCGAACGCGACCTTGCGTGCCAGCAGCGCCTTTGCGGCCTGGTAGCCCTCTTCCTCCGAACTGAGGGCGTCGACCTGCAGCGCGGGATCCGTCGACAGTCCGGCCTCCTGCAGCATGGCCTCGCAGCCTCGGTAGCGCTCGAAGAACTCCGGATAGTGGCTCGACGCGTAGCCGAGGAAGGCGATGCGTCGCCGACCGAGGCTGATCAGGTGTTCGGCGACCATGCGGCCACCGGCGAAGTTGTCGCAGCCGATCGACACGCCGGGCTGCCCGGCCAGCACCGCGCCCCAGCGCACGAAATGCGTGCCCTGCGCGACCAGCTTCTCGAGCTTGGGCCGGTAGTCGACATAGTCGCCGTAGCCCAGCAGGATCAGGCCGTCGGCCTTCATGCTGTCCTCGTAGTCGGCATGCCAGTCGTCCGACAACTGCTGGAACGAGACCAGCAGGTCGTGGCCGTTGCGTGCGCACGCGCGGGTGATCGAACCGAGCATCGACAGGAAGAAGGGGTTGATGTGCGACTCGTCCCCGGTCGGATCCTCGAACAGCAGCAGGGCCAGCGTGCCCGCGCGCTGCGTGCGCAGGCTGGAGGCGCGGCGGTCGACCTTGTAGTTCAGCGCCTGCACGGCGTCCAGCACGCGCTGCCGGGTTTCGGCGTTGACCAGCGGACTGCCGCGCAGCACGCGCGAGACCGTCGCCTGCGATACCCCTGCGTGGTACGCGATGTCGACCGAAGTCGCCTTGGTTTTTCTCTGGGCCATGTCGGATCCGTGGCACGGTGCGTGCCGAGTCTCGCGTGGAGTGTACGGCGGTTGTGTCCGGTCGGGACATTGTCCGGACACGGCCGGAGCCTTCCGGGGACATGCGTCGCCCACGATCAGCGCGCGTCGCTGACCTGCAGCCACAGGTCGTCCATCACCTTCGGGTCACCGGTCCCGCCACCGCCGAAGCTGTGCGGACCGGCGGCCTCACCCAGCGCGCGGTAGCCGCCGTCGTAGTCCCAGGTCGTGGCATACACCGCCAGCCCTTCCATCGAATCGAGGTGGCCGAGCGCACGCGCGGGCAGGGTGAAGCTCACCGTGTTCGCGGTGCGATCGACGCCGATGCGTGCGCTCTCGCCAAGATTGCGACCCTCCAGGTTCGCATCGGCGTCTTCCGAAGAGAACAGCGCATTCGACCAGCCATGGCTGCGCAGCCGCAGATGCCAGCGCCCGCCATCGGGCATGCCGGCGGCCTGCTGCGGCAACGATGCCGCACCACCCTCGCGACCGGGCAGGCGCAGGAACAACGTGAAGGCGACATGGTCGTAGCCGTTCGCCGGATTCCAGTCGGCGACCAGCGCGCGCATGTGCAACTGCACGCGCAACGCGCCGCCCGACGCCCACAGCGTCGCGCCGCGCAGGTCGGCCGGGCGTGGCAAACGCCAGCCGGGATCCTCGGGATACGTGTAGCGACCGTTCGGGCCATGGTCGTCGTCGATCGGATCGATCGCTTCGGCCACGCGCGTCCATCGACGGGCCACGGTGAAGCGATGTGCGGGCGAGACCTGTCCGCTCGATGGATCGCGCGCGACCACGCGATGCACGACGGCGGGGTCGAGCATGTCGTCGGTCCGCAGCGTGGCGCGCCAGCGGCCATCGCCGTCGACCTCGACCCTCAGCGCGGATGCCAGATCGCCGTCGACCACCAGTTGCACCTGCGCCGAGCCCGGCGCGCGACCCGACACCGACAGATCGCCCTCGATCTGCGTCGCAGCATCCGCGTCGATGCGCAGCGACGAAGCATCGTCGCCGGCCACTGTCGGGGAGCGTAGCGCATCGGGCACGACGCGCCAGACGAATCCGGCGCGCGACGGCAGCACCATCGATACGTGCCCATGGCGATCCACGCGCAGCGTGGGCGCATCGCCGTCGATCGCGAACTGCGGCTGCAGCAGGGTTCCCGGCGGGAGGCCGGTGTCGAGCGCGTCGAGCAACTGCGGCCGCGCGGCGCTGTTGATCGCGACCAGCGCGCTGCGCCCCTCGTGATCCATGCGCCATGCAATCGCGCCCGGCGCGGCGGAGTTGGCATCGAGCACGCGTGGCGTGCCGCGCGAGAACACGCGGTCGCTGCGACGCAGCGCGATCGCGCGCTGCAGCCAGCGATACAGCGGCGCCGTACTGTCGAATCGGTCGCGCCCACCGGATCCGTGGCCTGCGGCGAACATCGACGCACGCTGCTCGCGAACGCCCTGTTCGGTGCCGTAGTACACGGTAGGAATGCCCGGCAGGGTCAGGATCGACAGCAGCGCCTGCTTCAGGCCGGCCTCGTCGCCTCCGGCAAGGAAGCGGTCGACGTCGTGGTTGTCGACGAAGGTCGGCATCCGCCACGGATCGGCATGCGTGCGCATCATGTCCTCGATGCGGTACTGCAGTTCCGCAGGCGCGTGACCGCGCGCGAAGACATCGCCGAGCGTGCCGTACAGCGGGAAATTCAGCATGCCCGGAAGCAGCGGGCGACCGTCCGCAGCGCGCATGTAGCCGTCGATCTTGCGCGCCATGGCGTTGTCGAAGGGCTTGTCCACCGCGAAACCTTCGCCGAAGACGTGGAAGTCGCGGACGCCCGCCCCTGCGGCGACCGTCATCACGCCCGGTGCCTGCGGGTCGCTGGCGTGCAGGAAATCCGCGAAGAAGTCAGGCGGCACGTAGAAAGCCGTATCGACGCGGAAGGCATCGACGCCGACGTGGCGGATCCAGTCGCCGTAGGCCTTGCGCAAGGCCTTGCGAACGGCGGGGTGTTCGGTGTTCAGGTCGTCGAGATCGGCGAGCTGCCAATCGAGCTCCTGCGTCCTCTCCCGGAAATCGCGGATCGTCGGCGTCCAATGGTAGATGCCGTCCGCGCGCTGCGCGGCATCGCGTGCGTCGTTGCGATCGAACGGCGCCGGTTGCGGCGCGCGACGCCCATCGAGCTGTCGCCGCATCGAGAACCCGCGTTCGACCTGCGACGGATCGTACGCGCCGTCGTAGCCGAAATAGTCCGCGGTGTGGTTGACGACGATGTCCTGCACCAGGCGCATGTCGCGCGCGTGCAGCGCGTCGGCGAACGCGCGGTAGGACGCACGCGTGCCGAAGTGCGGATCGACGCGCGTGAAGTCGCTGGTCCAGTAGCCGTGGTAACCGCCGTACTGCGCACGGTCGCTCCACCACTGGTTCGCAACCGGGGGCGTGATCCATACGGCGGTCGCGCCGAGACCCGCGATGTAGTCGAGGCGTCGCGTCAGCCCGGCGAGGTCGCCGCCGCTGAAGCGGCGGTGGTCGCGAGGATCGAACTCGCCGGTGCCCTGGTCGTTGTTGCGCGGGTCCCCGTCGTCGAAGCGGTCGATCATCGCGAAATAGATGACCTGGTCGCGCCAGTCGTCGGAACGCGCCGGCGATGGCGGCGATGCCGCGCCACACATCGCGGCCCAGCCTAGGCTTGTCGCAAGCACGGCATGCTGCATTGCACGATGCGCGAAACACGTGGAGCGCATGCAGGGGCGGTTGGAAACGGAGACAGGCATCGCGAATCCAGCAGGGAGCGGTCCGGCCGTCACTATTCCATCGCGAACGTGCGCGGAAACCCATGATTCGAGATGATTTTCCGATGAATACGTATGCAGCGCCGTTTGCATGGCGCGGCCCCGGACTACCATCGCCCTGCACGCTGGCGAAGGACTGGACGCCGGACGAGCCCGTGACCCGGCATGCGCCATGCGCGGCAGGACGGCATACAAAATCCAGCCGCAGTGGAGGGGAGCAATGCAGCCTTTGAAGCGAAACCTGCTGAGCATGGCGCTGGCGTCGGCCACGCTGATGCTGGCCAATGCCGCGTGCGCGCAATCGGCCCAAGCGCAGGACAACACCACGCAGGAAAACGCCGATGATGCCAACGATCTGGACACCATCCGCGTGACCGGCATCCGTCGCAGCATCGAGGCGTCGACGGAAACCAAGCGCCAGTCGACGTCGATCGTCGAAGCAATCTCGGCCGAAGACATCGGCAAGCTGCCCGACACCTCCATCGCCGATTCGCTCGCGCGCCTGCCCGGCCTGACCGCGCAGCGGTTCGGTGGACGTCCACAGGAAATCAACATCCGTGGCTTCTCGGGCGACTTCTCGACGACCACGCTCAACGGCCGCGAGCAGGTCAGCCTGGGCAACAATCGCGGCGTCGAGTTCGACCAGTATCCGTCCGAACTCGTCAGCCAGGTGATGGTCTACAAGACGCCCGACGCCCAGCTCGTGGGCCAGGGCCTGTCCGCCACGATCGACCTGCGCACCATGCGCCCGCTGGCCTTCGGCAAGCAGGCGTTCGCGATCAACGTCCGCGGCGACCAGAACCGCGTCGGCGACGAAAAGGAAAACGGCTACCGCGCCAGCATTTCCTACATCGACCAGTTCGCGGACAACACCATCGGCATCGCGCTGGGTTACGCCCACCTCAACAACCCCGGGCAGAGCAAGCAGTTCGGCGATGCATGGGGTTACGACGGCAACGGCGTCTTCGGCGGCGGCAAGCTCTACGACATCCAGAACGAGAACGAACGCGATGGCTTGATGGGCGTTCTGGAATACAAGCCGAACGACAACTACCACATGGTGCTCGACGTCTTCTATTCGAAGTTCGACAAGGAAGAGAGCAAGCGCGGCATGGAGTTCGGCGCGGCATTCGGCGCGATCACCGGCGCCGGAAGCACCACGCAGAACGCGACGTTCACCAACGTCAATCCCGTGATTCGCAACGATTTCAATGCGGCCTACGACGATCTGTTCGCGATCGGCTGGCGTCACGACCTCGTGCTCGGCGAACATTGGACGGCATCCGCCGATGTGGGCTATTCCTCGGCGACCCGCGAAGAACGCATCCTCGAAACGTATTCCGGCTTGGCCAACGGCGCACGCGATACGTTGACGTTGCGTCTCGATCCGGATGGCTTCTACGACCACGACTTCGGCTTCGATTACGCCGATGCCAGCATCCTGCGCCTGGGCGATCCCGGTGGCTGGGGCCAGGACGGCTACATCAAGGACTTCGAGGTCGAAGACAGCCTGACGTCCGTCCGGTTCGATTTCGAACGCAGCTTCGACCAGGGCTGGCTGAGCAGCATCAAGTTCGGCGCCAATCTCACCGACCGCAACAAGAGTCGTGCGTCGAACGAATCCTTCCTCGACCTGAGCGCGTGCCTGCCGCCGGCCACGGCCGCCTGCGATGCGAACGGTTTCGTGGCGATGCCGACGCAGTTCGCGAGCGGTGCGGGCTTCAACGCCTACGGTGTGCCGTCGATCTACGCCTACGACGCCCAGCGTGCGTACCAGTCGCTGTACACGCGTCGTGCCAATGCGAACAACTCGGACATCTCCAACAAGAACTGGGATGTGAACGAACAGGTCACCACGGCCTATGTGCAGGCCAACATCAATACCGACATCGGTTCGGTGTCGCTGAGGGGCAATGTCGGCGTGCAGCTGGTCAGCGTCGACCAGTCCTCGCGCGGCTCGGAAACCTTCCTCGGCAATGGCGTCGGCCTGCCCAGGGAAGACGGCGCGAGCTACAGCGACTTCCTGCCGAGCCTCAATCTGTCGTTCGGCTTCGGCTGGGACCAGGTCGTGCGCGTCGCGGCGGCACGCCAGATGGCGCGCCCGCGCATGGACGAGTTGCGTGCGAACAATCGCATCGACATCGAGGTCGACCGATTGGTCAACCCGATCACGGGCCAGGACAACCAGATCGATCCCAACACGGGACAATTGCAGCGCTGGTGGCGCCGCGACGGCGGTAATCCGAACCTCAAGCCCTGGCTGGCGGACGCCTTCGACATCTCCTACGAGAAGTACTTTGCCGACAACAAGGGCTATGTCGGTGCGGCGTACTTCTACAAGAACCTGAAGACGTACATCTACAACGAAACCTCGTTGTTCAACATCAACGATACGGTCGTCACGCCGGCCGACTATCCGACCAATCCGCTGCTGGTGCCGCCGAACGACCTGGGTGCGTACACCCGTCCGGAGAACGGCGAAGGCGGCGTGCTCAAGGGCTGGGAATTCACCGTTTCAGTGCCGCTGGACATCCTGTGGGCACCGCTGGAAGGCTTCGGCTTCGTCGGCAGCTATTCCGAAACCACGAGCGATATCCAGCCGCAGGGTCCGAACAGCAGCCAACCGCTGCCAGGCCTGTCGAAGTATGTGTCGAGCATGACGATGTACTACGAGCGCTTCGGCTTCTCCGCGCGCGTCGCAACGCGCAGCCGCTCCGACTTCTTCGGCGAGGTGCAGGGCTTCGGCGGCGACCGCGCGCGCAGGACCTTCGAAGGCGAGCGCGTCACCGACCTGCAGCTGGGCTACACCTTCCAGCGCGGACCGTTGCAGAACGTGTCCCTGCTGCTGCAGGTGAACAACCTCGAGAACGAACCGTTCAAGTCGAATTTCGACGGTCGCGACGATCGTCCCCGCGAATACTTCGAGTACGGCCGTACGTATCTGCTGGGCGTCAACTACCGGTTCTGATCTCCCCACGCATCAGGCGAGCGCTTGGCCCTTGTCGATTCCCCGTCGACAAGGGCCTTTTTGCGTCGGCAGTCAGCGACCGGCCGCAGCGGCGGCCAGCGACGAGATCGTGTGCCAATCCTTCGCCTTCAGCGCATCGCTCGGCACCATCCACGATCCGCCGACGGTGAGCACGTTGGGCAGCGCGCGATAGGTCGGTGCTTTCGCGGCATCGATGCCGCCGGTGGGGCAGAACTTCGCCTGCGGAAACGGGCCGGAAAAGCCCTTCAGCGCAGCGATGCCGCCGCTGGCTTCGGCGGGAAAGAACTTGAAACGCGTCCAGCCGTGTTCGAGGCCGCGCATCAGTTCGCTGGCGGTGGCGATGCCGGGCAGGAAGGGAATCGCGGAGGATTTCGCGGCGGCGTAGAGCGCATCGGTGGCGCCTGGCGAGATGGCGAAAGTCGCGCCTGCGGCTTCGACAGCAGCGAGGTCGCGCGCGGTGAGCACGGTGCCGGCGCCGACGATGGCGCCGGACACGTCGCGCATGCGGCGGATGGCGTCGAGCGCGGCCGGCGTTCGCAGGGTGACTTCGAGCACGGACAGTCCCGCATCGACGAGGGCGCGTGCGAGGGGCACGGCATCGTCGAGATCGTCGATGGCGAGCACCGGCACCACCGGTGCGGCGCGCAGGAGGGCGTCGATGCGTTGCAGGTGTTCGAGTGTCATGGTCTCAGCGTGCCTCGTCGTCGAACAGCGCGCCACCGCCATGTTCCGCCGATGCGGCATGACGCCGCATCATCGCAAACAGCTCCCTGCCGGTGCCGTGGGCGCTGGCGGCGAGGTCGGGCTTGGCCGGTTCGCGCGCCGACCACTGCGCTTCATCGACCAGCACCTGCATCGTGCCGGCTTCCGCGTCGATCGTGACCAGGTCGCCTTCGCGCAGCATCGCGATCGCGCCGCCGCAAGCCGCTTCCGGGCTCACGTGGATCGCCGCCAGCACCTTGCCCGACGCGCCGGACATTCTTCCATCCGTCAGCAGCGCCACGCGCTGGCCGCGATCCTGCAGCACCGACAGCGTCGGCGTCAGCTTGTGCAGCTCGGGCATGCCGTTCGCGCGCGGCCCCTGGCCCCTGACAACGGCCACGAAGTCGCCTTCGAGACCGCCGGCCTTGAACGCCGCGAGTAGCGCGTCCTGCGTCTCGAACACCTTCGCCTTCGCGGTGATGCTGCGGTGCTCCGACGCAACGGCCGAGACCTTCACCACCGCACGGCCGAGGTTGCCCTGCAGTCGCCGCAGTCCGCCTTCGGCATCGAACGGTTCCTTCGTTCCACGCAGGATCGTCGTGTCCTTCGATTCGGTGGGCGGATCGTGCCACTTGACCGTCGTGCCATCGAGTTGCGGCACCTTCGCCTGCCGCAGCAGATCGCCGCCGTGCACGCACAGCAGGTCCTGGTGCATCAGTCCCGCGTCGATGAGTTCGCGGATCACGAAGCCCAGCCCGCCCGCCGCGTGGAAGTGGTTCACGTCCGCGCTGCCGTTGGGATACAC
>JAEUPQ010000031.1 GCA_016789405.1 Lysobacteraceae bacterium | reverse complement strand
CCGCCCAATTCACGCAGTGAATTGAAATAGCCGACCGCCGTCATGTACGGATCGGCAGGCTCACCGAAGCGGTCGAACAGGGCTTGGGCTGCGGTGAGGAAGGCGGTATAGACGCGGATCAGCATCGCAGGCCGCGAGCTGCCGGGAGAGCACACGCCCAGATAGCGCCGTCCAGGTCGCTCCTCGATCGAACGCTGCACCGAGAAGTAGTTGTCCTCCACGTCCAAGCCATGCGGTGGGAACACCGACACGCGCCGCATGAACACGTTGTTCACCTGTTCCTTGGCTTTACGCACTGTCGCCGTGGAGGCGACGATCTTGGGCTTGACCGTCTTGCCATTGAGCGTCCAGCCACACAGTTCATCGACGGCGGATTCATACAAGCCGACCATCGTGCCCAACGGGCCGCTGATGAGGTGGAACTCGTCTTGGATGATCAGGTCGGGTGGTCGAATCGGTGCGACGTTCTTGACCTTGACCGCAGGCAAGCCTTTCCCGGCCTGATGATTGCCGGTGCAGCAGTCCGCCTCGTCCCAGAGCAAACCGTGGCGCTCGCATTCCTGGCTCACCCGACCGAACAACGTGCGCACCTGACCCCGCCACGCCATCATGGCGAACTTGTCCACGGTGGCGATCATCATCGTCGGCGGGCGGTGGTAGATCTCCTCGTCTACCGTCAGCACAGGGATGCCGGGGTGCGGTAGATTTCTCGACCTGCCGCGAGAGAACGTGCAACTGCTCTTTTTGTCACCGCAGTAAACCACTGTTCTACCGCGATCCTTATCGACAACGACATCTTTACCGGGATCAATCGCGGAGCCACACCAAGGACAACTGGTTAGCTGAAGTGGTGAAGTACGTCCTGCTTTGTTCTTTCCTGAATCACGTAGCGCTTGAATGGCGTAGTGACTTTCCTCGGTCGTGCCCGGCGTCACCTTGTTACCGACCCACAGTCCGATGGTGAAGGGCTCCTTGCCGAGTGACTCATCACCTTGAACGCGAGAATCTCGCCGAAGTTTTTCCATCGCGCAGATCAGCGCGGTGGCGCGCTGAAATTGCTGCAAAGTCAGCAGGCGTAGGGTGTAGCGCATGATCACGGCCAGACCGCGCGATCCGTCGTAGCCGCCAAGCTTGCATTGCAGACGGCGGATCGCCATCGTGAACGCCGCCACGCCCAGATAGGCTTCGGTCTTGCCACCGCCGGTGGGAAACCACAGCAGATCGGCATGGGCTTCCATCGGCTGCGCGCGATCCGGGTGCGTGGGATCGGCCAACGACGGGATCGACAGCAGCAGGAACGCCAACTGGAACGGACGCCAGCTCCGGTTCTTTGGCTGATCGAACTGATCGGCCGTCACGTCACGGCCGCGCCGCACTTCGAGCGCGTACTGGCTGCGCACGCGCTGGATCGCCATCGCTTTGTTGGCGAAGCGGAAGGCGGCCAGCGCCTTTTTGTCGGATTTCAGCGCGTCGATGCCCTGCTGCAAGCGCGTCTGGATGTCCTGACACCGACCCAGCGCCTGTGCGGCCTGCAGGTCATACCCGACGACGTCCTCGCCGATGCGCTCCCGCTGCTCGGTGATCCACGCCGCGTAGTCCTTCGTCAGCACGTTCAGGGCATCGACCAACTCGGTGACTTCCAGCGTGGCGAGCCGCTGCATGTCGAGCAGGCCACTTTTCACCATCTCCTGCATCGCCGGACGGTCAGCGGGGTCGAGGCCCGGCGTCTCCGTGACCTGTACTTCGTATTGCGGCAGGACGGTGGTACACACCTCGGTGGCCAGCGTCACGTCGTCCGCCGTCTCGGCGTGGATGGCGACGCCATGCCCGACCGCGAACTCCACGCGGTTGCGGTAGATCATCTCCAGTGATTCGCGCTCCGGGTCGTTCCCGTCGGCATCCAGCACGGGGCGGCGGCGGAAGATGGCGCGCTTGGACGCCTCGGCTTCCGCGCGCACGATCAGTTCCGGCTGGAACAGCCATGCCGTGTCGCGGTTGGTGTCGGGTTCTTCCTGCGCGTTGATCAGGAACAGCGTCACCAAGCGGTCGCCGTTGGCGTTCTTGGCGCGGATGGAACCTTGAATCCGAACCGCCGGACGGTTCGCATCCGGTGCCTGATGGGGAATGATGCCTTCGGAGAGCGGCAGCACCAGCTTCCCGCCACAGGGGATGCGCTGCCAGACCTTGGCCTTCTGCCCGTTGGATCGCGTCAGTTCGTGTTCCTCGTTGGGCACGCGCTCGTAGCTGCCCCAGCGCGCCTCGACCTCGATGCGCTCGGCGTCGCCATCCACGCAGAAGGTCATGCCGAAGCTGCTGGGCATCAGCGATTGATTGCTGGCAGCGTCGATTTCGTCCGAGCTGTCCGATTCCGGCCCCACCCGCCCCGTGGCCGTGCCGAACTCGGCACCGGGTTCGTGCTGGCCAGGCACGATGGGGTCAGCGGGTTCCTCGACTTCTTCCACGGCCAACGGGCCCTCCAGCCCTTCGATGCCAGCTTGGGCATCCTCACGCGGTGCCAGCTTGCCGACCAGATAACGGTCGCGCACGCTCATGTCCACGATGCGCTCGCGCGGGCCGCCCGACGGGCCGAGCAGATCGTCCACCACGGCCAGTTGCAGCAATTCGCGGATGTAGGCGAGTTCGTGCTGATGGCGGGGCGAACGCGAGTCGGAGCCGATGGTGGGAATATCTGCGACCGATCGACGCAGCGCCGAGGACGAGGCCGCGACGAACTCGTCCCACTGGATGCGTTCGACGTTGCCGGACGACGGCGATGCCAACGAAACGCTGGAAATCGGTCCCGGAGCGTCGGCAACCGACAGCCGGTCGAAGAAGATCGTGGTGGTTTCGAGGTCGAAGCGAAGCCGCAGCACACGCCCGCCGCGCACGATCTCCCCGGCAGCGTTCAGTACGAGCACCCAATCGTCTTCGGCGATGGCCTGATACAAGGAGCGATCGCCCTTCAAAACGAGGGTGTAGGACGCGAACCTGCGATCGTTGCCAAGACCGTGATCGACGGCGATCCATGCTTTGGGAACGCTGGCCTTTCCCGTATTTGAATCATTCTTCATCATCGGTCTCCATACATATCCGTGTGATCGACACGTTCCCGCGTGCCCTGGGTGATTGGCTCGATGTCCCGATGTGGGACAACACGAGCGATATTCTCGGCATCCTCCGTCAGCCCGAGCGCCACGATCAGCCTGTCGCCTGCCTCGATTTGTCGCGCATTGCCGGAGGTTGGATTCAATTCGATGAGCCGGAAATATGTCGAAGAATCCGGTCGCTGCTCCACTCGCAATCTCACTTCTCTTTGCACCACCTCGATGGCTTGGCGATACAAGACACAATTCGCACCACCGCCAGTGACAAATATCGGCAAGCCTTCTCGCCAAGCTACACTACGCGGGTCTCCCCATGCGTTGGTGCGGGTTCCATCGATGACCCCGATGATGCAGCGGACGACTTGTCCTACGAATTCCTCATCTACCTCGCCGACCTCGTCCATGCACTTGCCATTTCGGCGCCCGAAGTCATCGGACGATTCGACGGGCGCTGCGTCGTTCCACGAAAGATCGAGGCCGAGTCTGGAATGGCGGTTGTGGCGCAGGTAGTGAGTTCCGAGGGGACGAACCGCAGAAAAGAAGATGGGGATACGTGGCGGAGATTCCCGATCGTTTCGCAGGACGACATTGAACGTCGCTACGTCTAGGGTGGCCGCACCGATGTCGATCAGCGCGTGCAAACCTTCCTTCACCTGCGGCGACCCCAGATACCCGGCGATTTGAGCAACGAACTCCGGCACCACACTCGGTTCTGCTTCGAGGTCTATTGCATGATCGGCCAAAGACCATGCAGCCAGGACATCCTGCTCTACGAGCCGATCTTCCGCCGCCAACAACCACGCGGTTCGAACGATGCGGCGGAATACCTCGACGACCTTGGGGTTCTCATGTGGCTCGGCGGGGCAACCAATGTTCAGCTCCCAGCGCAGTGAACGTCCAACGAGTTTTCGTCCGATTTCCGCGTTCCGGTACAAGAACGCTCTCGCGTAGCGGATGACCAACGCCAGATACGCAACGGTGGCTATTGGGCACTCATCCGACTCGACCATCTCGATGACCGGGAGCTTGAGGTTCCCTCGAATATCGCCCTCGGTGAGACGTCGCCAGCAGAACTCACCATCAGGCGCACGAACGACGAAACCGGGAACCACATAGCGCCCGGTTGCCGAATCGTCCTCAGTGACGGCAGACCATTCGACGGGCACCAGATCGACACCTGCTCGAATCGCCACTTTCGTAAACGCGGTTCCAAAGTCCACCCCGACTCTGACGGCCATCGGTGCCGAGCGTTCGCCTCGGTGTTCTGGATGCTGCAACGATCTACCGACGTCGCCCCACTCCGGCATGTTCAGAACACACCCGTCGTCGATGCGGGGCTTGAATGGTGGCCGTGGCAGCACGCTGGGCCGTGCCGACGGCTCGGCGGCAGAAGCTCCAGCTGCGACCGGAGTGGCTGATTTCTGAACGGGATTCCCGGCAGGCGGCCTCTTCGGAGTCGGCTGACCGCCAGCCAGCCACGCCGGTGGTGGCTCGAAGTCGAGCTTGGGTGGCTCTTCGCCTCGTCCCTTGTCGCGTTCCGACCCGCGTAGTGCGCTTTTGAGATCCCGCAGTTGATCTTTCCAACTCTTCATGGACGACCTCCCGCCCGCACCACGTCCACGAGCAAGACGCAGATGTCGCGCGATTCAGCCGAAAAGGCCTGACTCTTGCGCTCCAACGTCGCTCGGCGGGTTTCCATCCGGGCCAGAAAGTCCTCCATCTTCTTGCGTTCGGCATTCGCCAAGCCCTTGCGCCGCTTGCCATCCGGGCTGCTTCCATACAGCGACGCATAGGATTCATGGCTATCGATTCGCTTCTCGAACCCCTCGCGCTTCTTGCGGATGTGGTCGTCCAATAGCTGAGAGAGCACGTCGGCGCGGTCTCGGTTCTCGCGCCACTTTTCATCCTTGATCGCCTTGTATCGATCCCTGAGCATTTCCTCGCTTCGTTCTGCGGCGGCCACCCCGGCATCCGGTGGGACATCCACCGCCACCGTCGGCCAGTCGTCCCCCGACTTCCTGACCGAGTCGAGCAAGGCTTCCGCCACCCGGTCTTCGAGGAACGGCTCGCGGTCGAGGGATACGGCAGCGACCAAGAGATGCTCTTCCTCCTTCACGCCGGAAAAGCTCGCCAATCGGGTCATCAGCGCATATCGGCCTGCCTTGATGCCTTCGGCAGCGATTCTGGCAGCGTAGAGCGGAAAGCGATCATCCGCTCCTTCGGCTTTGTGCGACAGGAAACGAACGATTGGATGGAAGCGATGGACGATCTCCTCGCCAGGCTTGGGCTTGTCGGTGATCCTGTCAGTGAAGCGGCAACGCTTCGTCTGACCGGAAGCAAGACCCGTCTTTCCGACCAGATTCTCCCGCCTCACGAACTCGTCCAACTCCGCAGCGAAGTCGGGGCTTAGGCCGATGTCGAACGTGTCGGCATCACCGTGCGCCGCGACGAGCCGACAACCGGGAACGTTCCTGAGGCATCCATCGACGTAACGGATCAGATCGTGCCGGGTGACGATCTTTCCATCGCCGCGCGCCGCTTCGATCTGCGCCAGCAATTGCTGACCGTGCGCCACCAGTTGGATCGCCTCTCGCTCTAGTTCCTCCTGCTTCCGCTTGGCGTTCTCTATCGCCAGCGCTACCTCCTCGATCAAGCGCGCTTCTTCATCGACATTCAGGTGCTTCGACAACAAGATGTCTTCGAGCTTGCGGACTTGACCGAGCATTTCCTCCGTTTCCCCCAATGCGCTCTCGAAAACACCGATGCGCTTGGCCAGCCGTGCAATGATGAGTGCATCGATCGTGTCCTTGTGGACGAAGTTCCACACCAAGATGCGCTTGGACATTTGACCGATACGATCGATACGCCCGATCCGCTGCTCGATGCGCATCGGGTTCCATGGCAGGTCGTAGTTGACGACGAGGCGGCAGAACTGCAAATCCACGCCTTCGGCAGCGACGTCCGTGCAGACCAGCACACGGCAGTTCCTGTCCTCGCGGAAAGCGGAGACCACGGCCTCCTTGTCGAACTCCGCGCCACCCATCAACAACCCAGCCTCCACGTTTTCGGCGGAAAGCCGCTCGACGAGATAGCGCGCCGTGCCGCGAAAGGTGGTGAACACGATGGCCTTGGCGTCTCGATCCTCGGCCATGAATCGCTTGAACGCCTTGGAAAGCTCGACGAATTTCGAGTCGTTCCTGCTCAGGTCGGCAAATCCGAACTGGGGCAGCGTTCTGCTCGCCAGCCAGCGTTTGAGGCCCGATGTCCTTTCGGCCAGCTTTTCCTCGTCTTCGTCGATCTCGTCCATTGCCACCGCGAAAGCGTCGGCGTCGAGTCCATCATCGCGCCACGTCCGCAGCAAGGCAGCCGGACTGGACGCGACCATGCGCTGCGGCGTGGAGAGCAAGAAACCTTGCTCGATACCATTGGCCAGCGCATACTCCCGCGTTCCTTCGGTGATCGCCTGATAAAGCTCCCGCTCCACTGGCGACATTTCCGACTCGAACACCGTGACGTCACGCAACACGCGGTCGGACTGCACCTCCCGTTTGCGCGTGCGACTGACGATGTGCGCAAGCAAGTTGAGCCGTTCGATTTTGGCGGCGATGTCGATGCGCCTGTCGTTCGTCCAGTCCTCGATCGACTCCGCTTCCTTGATCAAACGATCGACCCGCTCGGATCGCTCGAACCATCGTGACGACTCGATTTCACGGATTGCCTCCATGATCTGGTCGGCATCGCTCATCGGATCACGCACGACGTCGCTTGCGGCGATCACCGGACGATTGGCGAGAACGACGTTTCGGAAGTCCTCCGGATACTCGAAATGATCCGGGTCAAGCAACCGCAATACATTGAACAAGTCGTCCGAACCGAGATTGATCGGCGTCGCCGACAGCATCAATTGGTGCGTGCTGACATCCCTCAGCAAGCTGCCCGTCCGCCACGCGCCCGTTTCTTCGTTGCGCATGTAGTGCGCTTCATCGAAGATCACCAAGTCCAGCAGCGGTTCTTGATCGGCATGCTGGTAGAGCAAGTCGGCGAGCCGGGCACGAACCGACCGCTTGGGCTTGTCGCTCTCGTTGGCATCCCAATCGCTCGGTACGCGGATGCCTTGGTAGCTGACGATCCATGCGCGTTCCCGATGCTCGGTCGAAGCCAATTCCTGCCGCAACGTTTCCGCATCGACGACACGAGCATCCAGACCGAAGCGCCAGGAAAGCTCGAACCGCCACTTCTCTCGCAGCATGGCGGGGCACACGACCAACAGGCGGCGCATGTCGTAGCGCGCACGCAGTTCAGTCCAGATCAGTCCCGCCTCGATCGTTTTGCCAAGGCCCACTTCGTCCGCGATCAGCAGGCCGTTGACGGGCGAGTCAAGCAGGGTCAGCAAGGGCTTGTATTGATGCGGGTAGAAGTCAGTCTGGGTCAGGCCCATGGCATAGACGACGTTCGACAGTCGCCCTGCCAGATGGATGTGCGTCAGCAACTGACGCAGGTCATCCACCCGTCCATAACGTCCTTCGCGGATCAGTTCCAGAGGATCATCACCACCCGCATCGGCCGCGACCAATTCCTCCTCGTAGTGCCAATCCAGACGCCCATTCCAGTTCACGCGGTACTGAGAGCCAGACGCACGCGCACGCGTCTGATCGGTGACCGTACCGATCTTGGCCGGATCATCGATATGACGGACGAGTTGTCCCGGACTCCACGGCATACGGGGTACTCCTCGCTATTCGATCAGTCGGTATCGGGTTCCGCGCCGCTCGCCTTGGCGCTCGACCTTGCCACCCGCAATCAGATCGGCGATCACGACGTTCCACTGACCGTCTGTGATGCCGGTTGCGGCGATGACCTCGGCCTTGGCATGCCAACCGTCGCGAGCGCGCAAGAAGCCGAGGATCGCCGTGGCGGGCGTCACGTCGTTGGCGCTATCCGCAATCCCTGCCTCGAAGTCGAACGAGGGTTGGGCCGTGGTGGCGCCGGTGATGCGACTGGTGCGCTGAGCACGGGTTAAAGCGCGTGACGTGGTGTCGCCGTGCAGCCCTTGGGCGAATTCTTCGTCGTAAATTTGATGATTCAGCTCCAGTAGGCGACTTAGCACCTCTCGTGCGAGTCCAGTCTCAAGACCTAGGCGTCGGCCCCTGCCGACTTCTCGGAATTCATACTCAATACTTAGATCATTCCATCCGTACGCCCGCAGCAGCTGCAAATCCAAATTTTTCAGGGCAGCTCTTAGATCCAAAATGTCGACATCAGAATTAGTTCTATCGTGAATTCTGTCCATCAAGGCGCCGATGCCATAAGCATGCTTGCGCATGGCGGCTCTACGCTTAGAGTCAAAAATTTCCGCAGCTCTGTCTATCCCATCCCCGTCTCTAGGGTGAGGGAATGTCAGGTAGTCGGATGGATTGTATCGACGGCTCCCGCTGGGCATGGTGGAGCAATATGCCCAACACCATTCGGCGTGGATCGATGAGACTAATATCCCTAACTCGCGATAGCTCTCCGACGCTACAACCGTATGCGGCCCCGAAAACACCTGATCGGCCTCGACGAAGCAGAATGCAAGATGCTTCGAAGGAGAGGGTTGAAAAATTACCCTTGACAAGTCAGAAATGGCCGCATAAAGACTTGCGCATCTTTCAGCGTATTGCCACCACCTCTCGCGATATGGACGCCTCTTTTGCTTCTCTCGCTCGGGCCTCACTCTTTCAGAGATGCGAAGAAGGCATTGCTCATAATCCTCGGCAACTTTGCCATCAAAGTCTGCGGTGAGATTTTTCCTTGACAGCGGCATGTCGCCGAAATCAATGATGAATTTCCTGGCCTCTTGGGTGGGGCTTTCCACAAAATCCTCGCCCCTCAGAAATCTCCTTACGATTTTTAGAGACTTTGATGAAATTCTTATGATTTCGTTTGCTTCGTGGGATTCGAGCACAAAGCCAGCACCAAGTATATTTGAACCCT
Source organism: Lysobacteraceae bacterium (assembly GCA_016789405.1). Taxonomy (GTDB): domain Bacteria; phylum Pseudomonadota; class Gammaproteobacteria; order Xanthomonadales; family Xanthomonadaceae; genus Lysobacter_I. The sequence goes on along the minus strand of JAEUPQ010000031.1, from coordinate 174,478 downwards.
GAAACGCTCTACCCTTGTTCCTGACTAAAGCGAACGGCTCAGCAGAGACCGGCGTATCGGCAGTCAAATTTGCGCCAATACTTTTGACGGGAGAATTTTTGAGCCATACCTCTCCGTTCCATTCCCCATTGAACACCCACGCAAGTGATATGGTCACTGCGGCAGCACCGGGCCACTCAAGGATTGGAATGGCTTTGTATATCTGGCATCCGGAATTGATTACCTTATTAAGACCTGTCTTGCGGCTATCGCCCTCTCTGACTGCACTTGTCGCAATAAGTCCCCAAATCCCATTTTTTCTGAATATTTGGGACACTCTGATAAAAAAGAAGGCACACAGGTTTGCATTTGCGCTTCCATCGGTGGTGACAATATTGGTGAGGTATTCAACATAGCGCTGACCAAGAGCGGCACGCATTCTTCGCCCGCCGAGAAAGGGGGGATTACCAACGATGCCGTCGAAGCCACCGCGTTCAAATACTTCCGGAAACGCCAGCGGCCAATGGAAAGGTCGACGCGCGGGCTTGTCGGCGGGCAGATCGGTCGAGAGCGCGGCGACCGATCTTTGGTGCATCAAGGCGAGCACGTCGTGGTCGCCGTCGATGGCCTGTCCAGCTTGCACGGTCAGGGAGGTCAGCGTGTTCTCCAGCCCCACTCCGCGGCCGCCAGATGCGAACACTTCCCCGATGAATGCATCGGCGATGCTTTCCGGCACTGCGAGCCTGTTGCGCGCATCGGCGTCCAGATGCGCCATCGTCTCCACATCGTGGATGTCGCGGATAGGCATCTCGCGCAGGCGTGAACGCAATTCGATCGCCTCGCGCACGGCCTGCTCGACGCTCTGGCCGAATAGGCGTAGCTGGCCTTGACCCGCAGGGTTCATCGAAAGTTGGGTGAGCTGATCCAGCCGATGAATGCCGAGCAAGCTGTCGCCGCAGCGCAGGTTGTGGTCGAGGAAGCCAAAGGGACGGCTTTTGGCAAGCGTCATCAGCCAGATGGAGAGCTTGGCCAGTTCGACTGCCAGCGGGTTCAGATCTACGCCGTAGAGGCAGCGTTCGGCGATGAGGCGGCGGGCGACGATGGTGCGTGCCTCGGTGTCGCGCGGCAACGGCTCGACGGTGGCGTCGGCTTCTGCCACCCGCCCATCGGTATCGACTGTCTGGCCCCGAGCTTCAGCTTGTGCCCATGCCTCCACCAGCCGATCGGCCAGCCATCGGCAGGCTTGCACGAGAAAAGCTCCGGAACCCATCGCCGGATCGCAAATCTTCAGGTCGAGCAGTTCGGCGGGCGATTTCAGCGCCCAGTCCGCGCGCGGCGTACCCTGCGCCGGGCCGACGTAGGCGATGGGCGTGAGCGTCTCGGCGACGATGGCCTCGGTGAGCGATTTCGGCGTGTAGTGGGTGCCGGTCTCGCGCCGGTCGGAGCCAGTGGTGACGATGAAGGCCCCGGCGGGATAGATCAGCGGGTAGCCCCAAGGGTCGGTGCGCACCAGATGGCCGAAGGGTTTGATGCGGTCGCGCAGCGCTGTGTTGCCATGGCAGGCCATCAGAACGCGATCGGCTAGCGCATCGTCCACGGCCCGGTTCAGATCGTTGCGCACGCGACTGGCGGAACTGCCGGAACGCTCCTGAAGCAGTTCAGCAAGTCGTTCGGCACCGTCCAACCGCGCCGATTCGAGTTCGGCCAGCGTCACCCAGGGCGACTGGGCGCTCTTGGTGGCGTCGAGTTCCAGCGTGACCTCGGCGGTGCGCTTGACGGTGCGTTCCAGCAAGCCCTCATAGACGTAGCCGATCTGCTCCACGTCCAGCGCCCGATACGACAGCGTGCGCCCTTGGAATTGCTGGATGGCTTCGAGCAGCAGCAAGACGGTGCGGTTGTCGATCGGCAGCGGCTTGGCTATATCGGTGCGCCAGTCGGAACCTTTCGCGCGGCCTTCGAGGAAGGGGAAGCGATCCGGGTCGAACAGCGAGCCGCCCAGCGCGGGCAGGCGCAGGTTTTCGTGCTCGATGCCGCCGTACACGGCGCGGAAAACGGCCAGCAGACGCGACCACGCATCCCAGCGGCGCTCCAGAATCTCGTCCGATTCGGCGCGCAACTGCGTTCGCAACGTCGAGAGCGCGTAGTTGGCCTCGTAGCGTTCGTCGCCCAAGAGCAGCAGGCCACGCTCTTCTGCAGAGAGCAGGAAGACCAGCCGCATCATCACTGTCAGCGCGGCTTCGTAGAGTTCGGCTTCCTTCACTCCGCGCAGCAATTCGCGGTCGCGGTCTTGATCGGCCTTGTCGAGCGACTGGATCAGCACTTCGACGGCGCGCCGCACCTGCTCGCCCAAGGCGTCGGTCACTTCGTCTTGGAACTTCAGCGAGCGATCGAACAGCACGGGCAGCCGTTCGGACTCGTCCACGAAGAAGCGCCGGATACCCAAGAGGTGGACGAAGGCTTGCAGGGTAACGGGTTCCTGCGCCCAGATGCGGGCATACCAACTGGCGAAGGTGGTGACCGCGCCCGCCGGCGCATCGACCAGCATCCAGCGTTCGCCGTTGGTCACCAGCCCGAGACGGCAGCCCGTGGCGCGGCAGAGCCTGACCATGCGCTCCGCCGCCGTGCTGGCCCAAGCGTCCAGCTTCTGGGTGGCATCGAGATCGACGTCCTGTGAGTAGGCGTGGACGAGCATCAGTGGCGTGTCGCCGTTACCTACGACGGCGAAGTCCGGCGACAGGCTGACGCCATGCTCGGGCTGCGTGACGGTCAAGTGCGCGGCGCACCAGCCCTTGCGTTTGAGCACGTCACCACGACCGTCCTCGTCGAGCTCCAGCCCGCGCGACAAGACCTCATCGATCCATGCCGCGTGCAGGTCGGCGAAACGCGGATCGTCGGTTTCCAGCGCCTCGCGCCATTCGTCGTAAGCTTGGCGCAGCCGCTTGCGCTTGGCCGCATCAAGTTCTTCTAGACCTTGCGGGAAGGTTTCTTTCAGGACGGGGACGGCGAGGAACGGGCCGGAAATCTCGACGAGCGCGAGCCAATCGTGGTGATGATTGCTTTGGCTCATGCCTGAGCTCCTTCGAATTCTTGTCGGAGCTCTGGCACGCCGGCCGCCTCAAGCAAACTCCGAACCCGGTCGAATCTGACCGGGTCGAGCGTCGGGTCACCTGCTTTGCCCGGAGGTATCCAGATCACCATACCGAGACGTGCGCGCGTGAGCAGCACGCGGTAGCGATTGCGTACATAGGTACGCTCGGAGTCGCCACGCACCTGATGCCATGCACTGCCGCGAAACTTGCGGTACTCCCAGCCGCCAGGGTTGGATGGCGTCAAATCGCTGCCCCAACACAGGCCTACCCAGTCGAGCTCAAGCCCTTGGCATTCGAACTCCGACGCCGCCACTTCGAGGGCATGGCTCGAACGGACGTCCGCGGGCTGCATCAAGAACCACTTCTCGAACGAGTAATCCAGTCGGAAGGCGCTGGAGCGTTCCAGGCCATAGGCGCGCAGACGTTGATCCTCCGACGTGGCGATCAAGCCTGCGCGCTGTCCATTGCCCGGTTCGCTCCTAGCACGCAACCATGCCTTGGCGGCTTCGAGATCGCGAGTGAAATGGAGCGGGAACTCCCGGCGATCCGGCACGAGCGACCGTGCACGTTCGGTATCGAGGGTGAGCACCGCATCGACCCACTCTGCCAACCGTTGAGCGCGAAAGCTCCGCACGCCGACACTAAGGTGCGCCAATGGCTCCGGCCGGAACTTGATGCCAGGGGGAACGCCATTAGCAAACAAGCGGTGTCCGGATACGCTGGCTCCTCCGGAGACGACTTCGGGAGAGGCGACGACTCGCCAATCAGGCCGAACGGCGACGGCTCGCCCCCATTCCTCCAGACCTGCCTCACCGAGGAAGATCTCTTGTCCGCCGCCGACGAGCGCGATGATCACGGCCCATCCATCCAGTCGATCCATCACGTCGAAGAGTTCGGCAGCCTCCGAACGGTCTACCCCTTGCTTACGCTGCATCTGCTCCCGATTCCATGCACGTTGGGCCTCGTCGAAGACGACGACATGCTCGTGCGGCAGAGCGGTGGGGTGCTCGCGGTGATAGCGCAGGAACTGGTGGACGTTCTGGATAAAGGTGGAGACTTCATGAGCGCTGTCCTGGCGCCGACGCCCCGCGCGCTGCTGGCTCAACACCAGAGCCTCTCGCACGACCTTGACCAGGGGACCGTTGCCGGACAAGAAGATGCCCGATGGGCCGCCTTCCGCACGCAGAGATGGGTCATGGACGACGTTGAGCCCCGTCAACGTCTTGCCGGCGCCAGGGACGCCGGTTACGAAGCACACGTAACGTCGGTTCTGCGCACGTGCTTCTTTGATCACTTCCGCCAGCAGGTCCGTCGTTGCGTCCAAGTTGCCGGCGTAGCTGTGGCTGATTTCGCGAATGTCGTGGTTCTCGTAAAGGCGTTCAGCTGCCTCGATGACCGACAGCGTGGGACGATATGGTGCGTCGACCCAAGTGTCGGCATCGATGGGCACGCCGTTGGGATCGTGCTGCGCCGAGTAGGCCGACAGCAGTACGCTAGCTAGATCGTCGGCATTCGTGAGTCGTATGGGCGCGACACACGAGTTCGAATTCGGGGGCGAACTGGTGCCACTTGGCGCGGCAGTGGAACAAAGCACCGGCACGATCGCGCGCCCGGGACTGCCACCGTGGAAGTCACGCAAGTTCAAGCAGTAGTCTTCTACCTGCCAGCGGGACGATGCGTCGTGAGACGTGGCCCCGACCTTGAACTCGATTACCAGAATCACGTCCTCAGCGAGCAAGATCGCATCCGGGCGCTTCTGCCGGCGCGGCAGCTCATACTCGAGGATCAAGTGCCAGTCTTTGGCCGCCTCGTGTCTTTCGATCAGGTCATACGTACAGCGCTTCAGGAGCGTGATCTGGGTCTTCCACGTCTCGATTTGGGTCGTGCGTGTGCTTTGTATACCGGTCGAGGCAACCGCATCGGTGAGTTCGCCCAGCAACTGGGCATCATCCGCAAGCGTGAAGCCGGATAGCGAGTATCGAACGCCGCGACTCATCTCGTGCTGCCCTCCGGCACGATGAAGATCACCGAGACCGGGAAGGTGCGGTCATCAAACTTGGCGTAGCGGACTTCGATGACCTCCGTTTCCATCCTGCGCTCGTCGGGAATGCGCGCGAGGCGCGCATCCAGCGCGGCGATGTCACGCCGCAGTTGTGTGCGCTCGTCCTCTGTGAAGAGCGCGAGCTGTTCGGGCTGCTCGCCTTTCTTCAATTCGGACTGGATCGCCTTTTCCAGTTCGTCGAGCACCGTGCCGATGTCGTCGATTTCCTGTTGCTTGCGGGCCTGGAGCGTGTTGGTCAGGTAGCGAAGACGTTCCTTGGAACGCGCATCGACCGACTTGAGTATGGCTTCTTGCTGACGGTCGAAGCGGACACGCAGCGCGTCGAACAGGGACGGGGCCGCCGTGATCGGTTTCGATTCATCCAGCCACTGTTGGACGCGGGTGACGCCTTCTTCGCGGCGGAAGGATTGGTCGCGCAGGTAGCCGCCCGATACAGTCAGTTCCTCGTGCAGCCGATGATGGTTGCCGCCGGTGACGACCAGCCGCGAGACGACGACCACGGCGGGGCCATCGACGAGCGCATCCGGCACGGTGCGGACGGTGACGCGGTGCAGTTTCTTCACGTCGTCCTGCGCCCAGATCTCGGCGCGCAGCAGACGCAGGCACATCTGCACCAGGCGATGGTTCAGGTGGACGAGCACAACGTCGTCGCGGCCACTGGCGACGGCGTGGTCGAAGGTGATGGGTCGAATCTTCTGGGTGTGCGGATGGCGCAGCCCTTCCAGACAGCGCGCCCACGAGCCGGACAGCGCGGGCATCCGGAAGACGCTGCCCGAAGGTACGCCCGCTAGTTCGACGGGTTCCAGCGGCGGACGGCCCGCCAACGCGAGGCCAGTCTTCACGGCCATCAGGACGTGGTCGGGCGTGAGGTGGAAATCCTGCTTGGTGGTGAGCAGACGGTCGTGCAGCTTGGCGACGCGCTCCTTCAATTCGCGCTCGGCGCGAACGAAGTTTTTGGCGCGGGCGATTCGCGCCTCGGCCATGCGGGTGTCCAAGTCCTTCAGGGAGCCTTCGATGAGGCCGGACATCTGCGGTGCGATGACCGGGTTGACGCTGCCCATATCGGCGCGCATCGAGTCCAGCTTCCGCAGGGCGCGCAGGATGTCCTCGCCGTGGCCACCGACCGATGCGCCGTTCGCACCACCGCCATCGACCGGATGCCAGATCAGCACTTCCTTCTCGCGTTGCCCGTGGCGATCGATACGCCCGTTGCGCTGCTCCATCACGTTGGGGTTGTAGGGAATCTCCAAGTGGATGAGCCGATTGCATTGGTTCTGCAAGTCGATGCCTTCCGACGCCGCATCGGTGGCGAGCAGGATGCGCACGGGCGAATCCTGCGGCGACGCCTGGAACGATGCTTTGATGGGTTCGCGCTCATCTTGGGAGAGGCCGCCGTGGAGCAGGCCGAGACGCTCGCCGCCGAAACCATGGCTGGCGAGGATTTGATGCATCCACTGGTGCGTGGTGCGGTATTCGGTGAACAGGATCACCCGGCGATCGTTCCACTCACCGCCCGGCTTGAGATTGGCCGTGAGCCAGTCGAGGATGGCTTGGGCCTTGGAGTCGGCCTGATTTCTGGCTCGCTGCGCCCACGCTCTTAAATCGACCATCATCGCCCGCTGCTCCGGCGTCAGGGGCAGCGAACGGCGCGTGGCTTCCTCGATGGCTTCGGCTTGGGCGTTCTCGACTTCCTGATCGTCGGCATAGTCCTCGTCGGCTTTCAGGATGGCCTTGTGTAGGATGCGCTCAGTCATCGCGTCCGGTTTTGCGGGGCGTGCTTCGGACAACGACGCGACGTGTTTCTCGAGCGTGGATGCGAACGCCGCTGGCGACGAGAGCAGACGCTTCTTGAGCAGGCGATTGACGAAGGCCATGCCGAAGCCGTTGCCAGCTTTCTCGGCATCCTTTTCGCGGCTGGCACAGTAGTCATCCAGCTTGCGATGAATCTCGCGCTCTTCTGCCGTGTACGGGACTTCGAGCGCCTGCAAGGTGCGCCGGGCGTACAGGGGATTGCCGTCCGCATCGACCAGATCGCTTTTCAGGCGACGGATCATCACCTGACTCAGGCGCTTTTCGTCGGGGAGGATGTTGCGCGCGAAACGCTGGTCGTCAAGCAGCTCCAGCAATGAGGTGAACGACTCGGTGTAGCCGTTGTGCGGCGTCGCGGTCAGGAACAGACGATGCTGGAAGTGGGGGGCGATGGCGCGGACGAAGCGCGTGCGCTGGCTCTCCAGCGCGTAGTGTACGCCTGCGGCGGGCGCGACGTTGTGCGCTTCGTCCACGACCAGCAGATCGAACTTGCGCGGATGACCGACGTGCGGCGGGATCACATCGCGCATGGCGCGCAAGCCTTCGCCGCCCTTGGCCCAATCCATCGACGTGATGAGGCGCGGATGCGACGTCCACGGATTGGCGTGGATGCCGCGCTCGCGCCGCAACTGTTTGATGTAGTCGGTGTCCACCACGCGGAAGCCGAGGCCGAACTTCTCCAGCATCTCGATGCGCCACTTCTCCTGCAGCGACGCGGGGCAGACGATCAGGACGGTGCGCGCGCGATGCCGCAGCAGCAGTTCCTGAATGACCAGACCGGCTTCGATAGTCTTGCCGAGACCGACGTCGTCGGCGATGAGCAGGTTGACGCGAGCCATGTCGATGGCTCGCACCAGCGGGTCGAGCTGGAAGTCCTCGATGCTGACGCCGCTGCGGAACGGAGCTTGGAGAAACCCACGATCGGCGTTGGTGGCTGCGCCCCACCGCACGGCATCAAGGAAAGCGTCGAGCATGCCCGAGTCGTCCTGCCCCGTAACCGACGGCAGGCCCGCGCGTTCGATGACCTGGGCACCCGGCTCGATTTCCCAGACAACTTCCAGTTCCTCGCCAAGTCCGTCCTCGTCGATGGACGAGAGCGTCACGCAATGTTGCGGCGCGGAGGTTTCCAGTCCAGCAGCATCGACGTCGGCCACCACCCACTGACGATGGCGCACCTCGACGAGCTGCCCCGGCTCGGGGCGAGCGCGATATGTCTGAGGTTGCCGTTCGTTCTGGGTACCCATGTAATGGACATTTTCCTTATCGGTTCTTCGCATCGGCCTTGGCCACCGCACGGGCGACCGTCGCTGCGGCCTGGGCTGGCGATTCGTGCGACCAGAATCGCAGTGCCGTCCAGCCAGCGGCTTGGAGCCTCGCGTTCGTATCCGCGTCCCGCTGGCGGTTGGCTTCGATCTTTTGCTGCCAGAACTCCGCGTTCCGCTTCGGCCACGTGGCGTGTTCCGGGCAGCCGTGCCAGAAGCAGCCATCGACGAAGACGGCGATCCTGCGGCCGGGGAACGCCATGTCCGCGACCCGGCGTGGCTTCTTCAGCACCTCGTAGCCGACCCGATAACGCAGACCGATGCGGTACATCTCCCGACGCAGCGCCAACTCGGCATCCGTACCCGTCTGCCGCACCTTCGCCATGCGGCGACTGGCATCGGAAGGCGGACGTGCGAGTCTGGGCATCGGGCAGTCCATTTCAGTCCGTCACCGCACGACCGAAGCGATGTGCCGATCGATACTGCGGGCGATGGCGCGACCGAGATCGACTGGCACCGCGTTGCCGATGAGCCGTCCGAGCGTCTTGAAGCTGACCTCACCACGCTTCGGGATGAATTTGTAGTCGCGCGGAAAGCTCTGCAAAATCGCAGCTTCACGCAGGGAGATGGCGCGATCCTGCTCGGGGTGGCCGAAGCGGCCATTGCCGAATCCATAGCACTGGGTAGTCATCGTCGGCGCGGGCTTGTCCCACTCCATACGTCCATAGACGCCAGGATAAGTGCGACCGCTATCTGCGCGGTGGCAATCGGCGACGAGGTTCTTCGGCCAATCGCGCCAAGTGCCGCCGGGCTTGGAAACTTTGATTCGTTTGAGATTCGTATCGGACAGCGTCGAGGTAACGTGCAGTTTGTCCTTGGGTGCGGATTCACCGGCGCTGAGATGACGCAAGCGGCCGATGGCTTGCTTCACCGTCTTTGGTTTCTTGCACGTCGGCTCAATCATCTCGATCTTGCCGTGCTTGGAGGCCAGCAAAACCATCCGACGTCGCATCTGCGGAACACCGTAGAGGGAGCTATCGACAACGTCGAACCAGACCTCGTAGCCCAGCCGTTTTAGCGTATCTACGAAGTCGTGGAACACCGCGTGCTTGGCAACCGTCGGGACGTTCTCCATCGTGATGACGTCGGGCATCGTGCCTTCGGCAAGGCGGGCAAACTGATAGAGCAGGCCCCACTTGCCATCCTTGCCATCAAGTTCGTAACGCTGGGCGTAAGTAGAGAAAGGCTGGCACGGCGCACAACCCGCCAATACCGTCACATCGGCGTCGTCGAACAACCCCTTGAGTTCGTCGGTCGTGACCGTGCTGATGTCGCGTTCAAGGAATCGGGCCTTACTGTTGTTCTGTTCGTAGGGAAAGCGGCAAGCGGGATCAAGATCAATGCCCGCGACGACGGGGAGACCTTCCAAAATGAAACCGTGCGTCAGCCCGCCAGCGCCGCAAAATAGATCGACACAGGCAATCTTTTTTTTCATGTAAACCCCTTTATTTCGTCTCAATCGCTGCATGAGGGATCGAACCCCATAGATACAAAAAGCCTCATTCCCCCATCCAGGCGTGAGCGGGGTTGATCTTAGCGACTTTCATCCCAGTGCGATTATGGGCAGCGCCTTCGGCCGATGGTACGGACTACATCCCATCTAGAATGGTGTGACGCCATAGATCTCCTAACCACAAAGTTTCTGAACGCTATAGTCCGAGACGCCCCTCCCACAAGAGATCAAAAGTTCAGCCCGCCCGACGCATCGGAACCACGCTGGCACCGAGCCTCAACGAGTCCAGGTAGTCGGCCCACGCCTGCATCATCTTCTTCCGCTCGGCCAGATGCGCGGTGCGGTTGTAGGCACGTCCAAGCGGGTCCCTTACCGCATGCGCCAACTGATGCTCGATGTAGTCCGGGCGGAACCCCAAGACTTCGTCCAAGACTGTTCTTGCCATGGCCCTAAAGCCATGGCCAGTAATGGTGTCGCCATCGAAGCCAAGGTTCCGCAACGCCGCGTTGATCGTGTTCTCACTCATCGAGCGCTTCGGACTTCTAACCCCGGGGAAGACGAACTCACTCCGACGAGTTAGAGGCTTCAGATCCTCGAAGATCTCTTTCGCTTGGGACGAGAGGGGCACGATGTGCGGAGTTCCAGTCTTACTGGTAACAAACCGCCACTCTGCCCTTTCAATGTCGACATCCTGCCAACGAGCCTTCCGCAATTCCCCAGGCCGCACGAAGAGCATCGGCCCCAACTTCAATGCCGCCGAGGTCACCGGCGACCCTCGATAGGAATACGTTGCCCGCAACAGATCGCTGATCTGGGCAGGATCGGTCATGCTCGCGAAGTGCTTGGTCCGGGGTTGCTCCAGCGCTCCGATCAAGCTATCGGCGGGGTTTGATGTGGCCCGCCCAGTGGCAATCGCATAGCGAAACACACGACTAGCAAGCGAACGTGTCCGGTGCGCCGTCTCGGCAACGCCGCGCTTCTCCAACTTACGCAAAGCTGCCAGCAGCACCGGTGCCGTCACGTCCGTGACCGGGATATCGCCGATGCTCGCCAGGTCCTTTTCGATCAGGCGGCGCTCGCGCTTTACCGACCCGGGAGTCAGCCCCTCCCTGGTTCGCTTCTCCAGCAGCTCAATGGCGATCGCGCGAAAGGTGGATTCGGCGTGCTCGGTCTGTGCGGCTCGCTCGATACGAGCCACCTGGGCGGGGTTGGCGCCACCCTTGACCAATGCCCGTAGCCGATCCCGCTCGGCTCGCGCCTCGCCGAGCGGCATGATCGGGTACTCCGCCAGCGTGATCATGCTTGCCTTGCCCAAGTAGCGATAGCGATAGCGCCACACCTTCGCCCCCGACGGCCGCACTTCGATGCACAGGCCATTCGTGTCGGCGACGCGGTAAGCGTCTTCGCGTGGTTTCAGGGAGCGCAGCTTGGTGTCAGTCAGCATGTGAGTCAGGCGGTTGTGAGTCATCGAGCATAGATCATGCCCGCTGACTCACAGCCTGACTCACTTTCATTCCGGATTCAAGTGGATCAACTTGGACCCTGGCGCACAAAAAAACCCGAATTTGACGGGGCTTCTCTGGAACCGTCGGACTAATCCGGACAACCTTGGACTGCTTATTGGTGGGCCCACCAGGATTCGAACCTGGAACCAAGGGATTATGAGTCCCCTGCTCTAACCGTTGAGCTATAGGCCCGTCGTGCGCAGATCATTCTAGCCCAACGAAAAAGCCCGCGAGATGCGGGCTTTTCCGGGGCGGGCTTCGCGACGATCAGTCGATGTCGAGGAAGCTGCGCAGTTGCTCGGAGCGGCTCGGGTGACGCAGCTTGCGCAGGGCCTTCGCTTCGATCTGGCGGATGCGCTCGCGGGTGACGTCGAACTGCTTGCCGACTTCCTCCAGCGTGTGATCCGTGTTCATGTCGATGCCGAAGCGCATGCGCAGCACCTTCGCTTCCCTCGGGGTGAGACCGGCGAGGACGTCGCGCACGGTTTCCTGCAGGTTGATGTTGGTGGTGTTTTCGATCGGGGACTCGACGTTGGTGTCCTCGATGAAGTCGCCGAGGTGGCTGTCCTCGTCGTCGCCGATCGGCGTTTCCATCGAGATCGGTTCCTTGGCGATCTTCAGGACCTTCCGGATCTTGTCCTCCGGCATGTCCATTTCCTTCGCCAGCTCTTCCGGCGTCGCTTCGCGGCCGTACTGCTGCAGCATCTGGCGCGAAATGCGGTTGAGCTTGTTGATCGTCTCGATCATGTGCACCGGGATGCGGATGGTGCGCGCCTGGTCGGCGATCGAACGCGTGATGGCCTGGCGGATCCACCACGTCGCGTAGGTCGAGAACTTGTAGCCGCGGCGGTATTCGAACTTGTCCACGGCCTTCATCAGGCCGATGTTGCCTTCCTGGATGAGATCGAGGAACTGCAGGCCGCGGTTGGTGTACTTCTTGGCGATCGAGATCACCAGGCGCAGGTTGGCCTCGACCATTTCCTTCTTGGCCTTGCGCGCCTTGGCTTCGCCGTAGGCCATCGCACGGCTGATTTCCTTGATGTCGACCAGTTCGAGGAACAGGGCCTGTTCGATCGAGATCGTGGCCTCCTGCTCGGCGATGATCTGGTCCTTGACGTCGCGCAGGCCCGAAGACCACTTCTGCTTGCGCTTGAGCATTTCGTCGACCCAGCCCAGGTTGGTCTGGTTGCCTTCCCATGCGCGGATGAAGTCCTTGCGCGGCATCTTCGCGATGCGCGTGGACAGGTCGAGGATGCGGCGCTCGTGTTCCTTCACCTGGCCCAGCACTTCGCGCAGCTTGCGGACCAGCGTGTCGGTCAGCGGCAGCGGCAGCTTGAGGGTCATGAACTGTTCGGCCATCTCCTCGCGGAGCTTGGCCACGGCCTTGTTGCCGGCACCGTGCTTGGCGTAACCCTTCTGGAACTTGACGTAGCTGGCCGCCAGCTGCTCCATGCGGCGCGCGACTTCAGCCGGGTCCGGACCGGTCGGCGCGGCGTCTTCAGCGCCGCCGTCCGCGTCGTCTTCTTCGTCGATCTCCGCCTCGCCTTCCGGCAGGTCGGCGACCGGGATTTCCTCGGCCGGCTCCTCGACGTCGTTGAAGCCCGACACGATATCGGCCAGGCGCTTCTTGCCCGCCTTGTGCAGGTCGTACTCTTCGAGCAGCAGCTGCACCGACCACGGGAAGCTGGCCAGCGCAGACATCATCTGCGTCAGGCCTTCCTCGATCCGCTTGGCGATGGCGATTTCGCCTTCGCGCGTCAGCAGTTCGACCGTGCCCATCTCGCGCATGTACATGCGCACGGGATCGGTGGTGCGACCGCCCTCGCCATCGAGCGCGGTCAGGGTGGCGGCGGCTTCTTCGGCGGCGGTGTCGTCGACTTCTCGACCACCCGTGGCACCGTCTGCGAGCAGGAGGGTATCGACATCGGGCGCAACCTCGTGCACCTCGATGCCCATGCCGTTGATCATGCCGATGATGTCTTCGATCTGCTCGGGATCGACCAGGTCATCCGGCAGATGGTCGTTGACTTCGGCATAGGTCAGGTAACCCTGCTCCAGACCCTTGCTGATCAGTTGCTTGATGTCGGACTGCGGAGCCTGACGTTCGTTGGCCATGGGGCGCCACCGTGGGAAAGTGAACCCGTAATTATAACAGCCCCCGGGGGGAAACTGGGCGCCGGAACGGGTGGGAACGGCGCGGGAGGCGGGCCAGGAGGGCCTGCAGGTCTCGGAGAACGGGACGTGCCTTCGGGACGAAAGGAGGCATCCGGCGCACGATGTGGTGCGCGGCGCGGGGCTTTGCAAGGGCCGGAATGGCCCTCGGACCCGCCGGGCGTCCGAAAGTTCAGGCCCTGAGCAGGAACGTCACCGGGCCATCGTTGAGGAGGGACACTTTCATGTCGGCTCCGAATCGACCGGTTTCGACCGGAGATGAATGCTTTTTCCGGCAATAGTCGACCAATTGGCCGAAGATACGCTCCGCATCGGCCGGCGCCGCGGCCGTGCTGAAGCTGGGGCGCAGGCCCGATCGCGTGTCGGCGGCCAGGGTGAACTGGCTGACCAGAAGCAGGCCTCCGCCGGTGTCGGCGAGGGACAGGTTCATCTTGCCGGCCTCGTCGGAGAAGACCCGGTAGCGCAGCAGGCGGTCACCCAGCTTCTCGACCTGGGCCGGGCCGTCGTCCGGCTCGACGCCGACCAGCGCCAGCAAGCCAGGACCGATGGCGCCGACGGTCTCGCCGTCGACGACGACGCTGGCATGGGTGACGCGTTGGATGAGGGCGAGCATGCAGTCGGCCTGACCGTGGAAAGGCGGCCATCGTACACAGGCCGGGCCGATCGGCCCGATGGCAACGTCCTGCCCATGGGGCGCCGACGACCTTCGCTTAGACTTCCACGATGACCGAAGCACTCGCCAGCCTGCTCTACGCCTTCGTCGGCGCCGTCGTCCGCCTGCCGTGGGCATGGCTGCGCGCCACGGCGGACGGCATCGCGGGCTGGATGCGCCGACGCGGCAGTCGCGAAAGCCGGGTGGCGCTGCGCAACCTCGAGCTGGCCTATCCGGAACTGCCTGTCGCGGAGCGCGACGCATTGCACCGGAGGATCCTGCGCACCACCGCACACCAGACCCTGGAGACGCTGCGGCTGTGGACCCGGCCGCACGACGAGAACCTGCGGATGATCCGCGAATCGCACGGCGTCGAACTGTTCGATGCGGCGATCGCCGCGGGACGCGGCGTGATCGTGGCGGCACCGCACTACGGCAACTGGGAGTTGCTCAACCAGTGGCTCGCCGCACACACCGAGCTGGCGATCCTCTATCGCGCGCCGGACTCGGCACTGGGCGAAGCCTTCCTGCGGCGCGTGCGCGCGGACGGCGCAGAACGCGTCGTGCAGATCCGCGCCGAAGCCGCCGGCATCCGTCAATTGTTCAAACGCCTGCGCGATGGCGGCGTGGTCGGCATCCTGCCGGACCAGCAGCCCAAGAAGGGGGACGGCGAGTTCGCGCCGTTCTTCGGACGCCCGGCCTACACGATGACGCTGCTGCCGCGACTGGCCGAGCGCAGCGGCGCGGCGGTGCTGTTCGCGTACTGCGAACGCATCGGCGACCGCAGCTTCGCCTTGCGCATCGAGCCCGCGCCGATCGCCATCGCCGACGCCGACACCACCGTGGCCACGGCCGCGCTGAACGCCGCGGTGGAAGGCATCGCGCGCCGGGATCCGGCGCAGTACCAGTGGACCTACAAGCGCTACACGCTGCAGCCGTCGATGAACCCGGTCGACAATCCCTACCGCGACCTCGAACGCCGACGCCCTCCTGTCCAAGGCACGCCATGACCCACACCGATCCCGCCATCGACATCCATGTCGCCCCAGGCTCGTCCGACATGCCGGCGACGTCGCCGGAACCGTCGATGCCCCTGCCGCTGCGCGAATGGCGCGCGCTCCCGGCACGGGCCTACCGCGTGTTCCTGATCGTGGCCCTGATCGTGACGGTGCCGCCGGCCATCGCGGCGACCGTCGTGCTGTTCGGCACATCGGGCACGCTCCTGTGGGTGAAGCTCGCTGCCGTCTGGCTGCTCGCGATCTCGCTTGCGTTGTGGGTCGCCCGGCGGCGCTACCGCTACACGTTCTGGCTGCTCGACGAGGCCGGCTTCGCGGTCCGCCGCGGCAGGATGTGGCAATGGGAGACCCGCGTGCCGACCTCCCGCGTGCAGCACCTGGACCTCAAGCGCGGCCCCATCGAGCGCGCGCACGGCCTCGCATCCCTGGTGCTGCACACGGCGGGCACTCGCCTGAGCGCCGTCAGCATCTCGGGACTGGAAGACGCGGACGCCGAAGCCCTGCGCGACCATTTCAGCCGCCAGATCGACCGGCAGGACGACGATGACCACGCCTGACACGCCAGGCGTCGCCATGCCGCTGGACGAGGTGGCCACGGAGCGCAGGCTGCACCCGATGTCGTGGCTGTTCGTGCTGATCCAGCAGCTGCGCCAGTTCATCATTCCGATCATCGCGCTGTTCGCCTACGGCCGCGGCGATCGCAACGACCTGTGGGGCCTGGTCGCGATCTGCGTGCTCGCGGTGATCTCGATCTGGCAGTACTACACCTACCGCTTCAGCATCGGCAGCGACAGCCTGCAGATCCGCAGCGGGCTGCTGCAGCGCAGCCTGCGCCAGATCCCGTTCGCGCGCATCCAGAACGTGGCGCTGCGCCAGACCGTGCTGCATCGCATTTTCGGCGTGGCCGAAGTGCGCCTGGAGTCGGCGGGTGGCATCAAGCCCGAGGCCGAGATGCGCGTGCTGACGCTGGCCGACGCCATGGCGCTGGAGGCGCTGGTGCGCCGCCGTCGTGGCGAATCGCGCGTCGGCGCGGGCACCGCCGGCGAGGTGTCCTCCGACGAAGGCGAAGTCCTGCTGCGCCTCGGTGCCGCGGACATCATCCGCGCCGGACTGATCTCCAACCGCGGCATGGTGGTGGTGGGTGGCGGGTTCGCCGCGCTCGCACAGTTCAGCCGCGACCTGTTCTCCGAGATCATCGAGTCCTGGGTCCGCGGCCTGTTCGGCGTGGTCGAGGACTATGGCCGGGGCCATGAAGCCGCCGCCGTGCTCGCGCTGATCCTGCTGTTCCTCGTGCTGGTGCGGATGTTCTCGATCGCACTCGCCTTCCTGCAGTACCACGGCTTCCGCCTGGAAGAGCACGGGCGCAGGCTCACCCTGGAACGCGGCCTGCTCAGCCGCGCGCGCACCAGCACGCCGCGACGCCGCATCCAGTCGTGGACACTGCGCGAAGGCATGCTGCACCGGTTGTTCGGCAGGCGTTCGCTGGAAGTATCGACGGCCGTGCTCGAAAACGGATCCGACGGCCAGCCGCGTTCGCTGCGCGAGATCGCGCCGGTCGCCACGCCCGAGCGCTGCGACGCCCTGATCCGCCATCTCGCCCCGCAAGTGCTGTGGCCCCCTGCCACCTGGCAGCCATTGCACCGCACCACGTTCCTGCGCCTGGCTGTACCGCAGTGGCTGATGACCATTGCGGTCGCGGTGCCTGCCTTCCTGAAGTTCGGCGGCTGGGGGGCGGTGCTGGTCTGCCTGTGGTTGCCCTGGGCGGGTTACATCGCATGGCAGCATGCACGGCATGCCGGCTATTCGGTCGACGCCCGGATGGTCGCGGTGCGCGGCGGCTGGTGGACGCGGACCTGGCGCTTCGCCGAGATCGGCAAGCTGCAGGCGCTCCGCTTCTCGCAATCGCCGCTGGATCGAACGCTCGGCACGGCCACGCTGCTCCTCGACACCGCCGGAGGAAGCGCGATCGGCGATCCGCTGCGGCTGCGTTTCATCCCGGTCGACGAAGCCCGCGCGCTGGACG
The DNA here is from genome assembly GCA_016789405.1 of Lysobacteraceae bacterium. Lineage (GTDB taxonomy): Bacteria > Pseudomonadota > Gammaproteobacteria > Xanthomonadales > Xanthomonadaceae > Lysobacter_I. Next base: position 157,396 of record JAEUPQ010000031.1, on the reverse strand, counting down.
CGCGCCTGTCAGGCGAGATCGCGCGCTCGACGATGCGCTGGTAGGGCGCGCCCCGGCGCGACCTACAGCCCCCAGTACCCCAGCTTCGCGCGGATCTGCAGGGCGTTGTAGCGGCCGGTGAGCGGCTTGGGCGCGAGCCGGCCCAGGCGGCCGGCCAGCAGGTCTTCGGTCGCCGCGATCACCCGTTCCGACGCGCGGCCATCCCGATACGGATGGATGGCGTCGGCATAGTCGGCAAGCGCCGAACGCAGCGCATCGCCGGGCGAGAACGCCTCCGACAGCATCGCCGGCAGCTGTCCGGGGTCGTCGAAATCCAGCATGTGCGCCTTCGGGGCGCGATTGCGGAACGTCACCACCGGCTTGTGCTGCACGACGAACTCGGACACGACCGAAGTGGTGTCGGCAACGAGCACGTCCGCGGCACGCTGCGCGGCCATCAGCTGCTCGGTCTCGACGAACGTGGCGTGCGCGCCGGCCAGCGCGCGATAGCGCTCGAACAGTTCGGGCGCGCATTTCGGGTGCAAGGTCAGCAGCCAGTAGCGGTCGCCGCGCGCAACCTCGGCGGCGATGGCGTCGAACAGGTGCGGTGCGGCACTGAGGCGCTCGGTGAAGGTCGAGGCAAAGAGCACGACGGGACGACCGCCCGCCAGCGCGCGAAGCCCGGCTGCGGCGCCATGGTCGTCGCGGAACAGTGGATCGAGCTTGGGCCAGCCGGTTTCGACCACGGCGAAGTGGCGATGGCGTTCGGCCAGTTCGAGGAACGGCTGCGTCGTCGCCGGTCCCTGCGTGCAGTACAGATCGAACAGGCCGCGCACGCGGAAGTGGCCGCGCGCCTCGTCCCGCTTCTCGACATTGAAGCCGTGGAAGACCTGCACCTTGGCGCCGGCGACGAAGGTCGGCACCCAGTTCGCCGCCGACAACACCGCCCGCGGCTTCAACGCGACGGCTTCGCGCAGGCCGATCATCCGCACCGGCGCGTCCAGGCCGGCGCCGACCGCGCCGTCCTCGAACCACGCGTACACGTCGTGGCCCGCCGCTTGCAGCGCGTCCGCCAACGGCTGCAGGATGGGCAGCGCGTAACGCTCGGTCGCGAACAACAGGTATTCCGCCATCAATACGTCCTTCACCTCGCCAACGCCTTCGGAGGCACCATCCGCAGCCTCCCCCCAGGCTGCGGCACCGATCTCGGCCTGCATTATCACGTTCAACGAGGCGGACCGCATCGGTGAATGCCTGTCCTCGCTGTCTTTCTGCGACGACATCGTGGTCGTCGATTCAGGCTCGACCGACGGCACGCGAGAGATCGCGGCCGCAGCCGGGGCCCGGGTGCTGGAGCGGGCGTTCACCGGATTCCGCAGCCAGAAACAGTTCGCCGTGGACCAGGCGCGGCACGACTGGGTGCTGTGCCTGGACGCCGACGAACGCGTGTCGCCCGAACTGCGCACGGCCCTCCTGGTCGCCCGCGACGCCGGGTTCGATGCCGCCGGCTATCGCTTCGCCCGCCTGAGCGAGTACTTCGGCCGCTTCCTGCGCCGCGGGAATGCCTATCCCGACCGGGTGCTGCGCCTGTTCGACCGCCGCCGCGGCGGCTGGCGCGGCGACCGCGAGATCCACGAGGCCGCCAGCGTCGACGGCCCGGTGAAGACACTGCCGGGCGACCTGATCCACTACCCCTACCGCTCGCTGATGCAGCAGTTGCAGAAGACCGAGCGTTACGCGCGGATGATGGCCGAATACGAATTCGCGCGCGGCAAGCGCGCGTCGCTGGGCAAGCTGGTGCTGTCGCCCGCCTGGCGCTTCTGGCGGGGCTACGTGTTCCGCCTGGGCTTCCTCGAAGGCTGGCATGGCCTGGTCTACGCCTACGTCCGCGCCAATTACGTGCGCCAGAAGACGATCATGCTGTGGATGCTGGAACGCGGGCAGAGGGTGGAATGATGGCGATGGCCGACGGCCTCGAACGCCTGCGCTTCGACAACCGCTTCCTCGCCGAACTGCCGGGCGACCCCGACACCGGGTCGCGTCGACGCGAGGTGCGCGGTGCGCTCTGGTCGCGGGTGGCACCGACGCCCGTGGCCGCGCCGCGCACGCTGGCGGTGTCGCGCGAGATGGCGGAAACGCTGGGGCTGGATGAAGCCGCGACCGCATCCGCTGCGTTCGCCGGGATCTTCGGCGGCAATGCGCTGCTGCCAGGCATGGATCCGTTCGCGAGCAACTACGGCGGCCACCAGTTCGGCCACTGGGCCGGCCAGTTGGGCGACGGCCGGGCGATCACGCTGGGCGAGACCGTGGGCGCAGGCGGCGAGCGCTGGGAGCTGCAGCTCAAGGGCGCAGGCCCGACACCCTACTCGCGCACCGCGGATGGACGCGCCGTGCTGCGTTCTTCGATCCGCGAATTCCTCTGCAGCGAAGCGATGCATCACCTCGGCGTGCCGACCACGCGCGCGCTGTCGCTGGTGGCGACCGGCGAGGACGTCGTGCGCGACATGTTCTACGACGGCCGGCCCAAAGCCGAACCCGGCGCCGTCGTCTGCCGGGTCGCGCCCTCCTTCCTGCGCTTCGGCCATTTCGAACTGCCCGCCTCGCGCGGCGAGCACGACCTGCTGCGCCAGCTGGTGGAGTTCACGATCCGTCGCGATTTCCCGCATCTGCAAGGCAGCGGCGAAGCACTCCATGCCGACTGGTTCCACGAGGTCTGCACGCGCACCGCGCGACTGATGGCAGAGTGGATGCGCGTGGGCTTCGTCCATGGCGTGATGAACACCGACAACCTCTCGATCCTCGGCCTGACCATCGACTACGGCCCGTACGGCTGGATCGACGCCTACGATCCGGATTGGACGCCGAACACCACGGACGCCGGCGGACGTCGCTACCGCTTCGGCTGGCAGCCGGCGATCGCGCGCTGGAACCTGATGCGCCTGGCACAGGCGCTTGCGCCGCTGTTCGGCGACGCCGAGCCGCTGCAATCGGGCATCGATGCGTTTGGCACCGCCTATACAGCCGCCGAACGCGAGAACACCGCACGCAAGCTCGGCCTGGCCGAATGCCGCGACGACGACGTGGCGTTGATCCGGGACCTGCACGCGCTCATGCAGGCCGCCGAAATCGACATGACCCTGTGGTTCCGCGGGCTGCTCGACCTCAGCATTCTCGATCCGGGCATCGACGCACCGTCGCCGCCCGAGGACGCCTTCTACGACCCCGGCCTGCGCGCGACCCACGCCGAAGCCATCGCCGCCTGGCTGCGGCGCTATGCCGATCGCCTGCGCGACGACCCACTGACCGCTCCAGCGCGCCGGGAACGGATGCGCCTCGCCAACCCGAGATTCGTGCCGCGCAACTACCTGGCCCAGCAGGTCATCGACCGCGCCGAGGCCGGCGACCCCTCGGGCATCGCCGAACTGCTGGAGGTCCTGCGCCGCCCCTACGACGACCAGCCAGGCCGCGAGGCCTTCGCGGCCCGCCGGCCGGACTGGGCCCGGAACCGCCCCGGCTGCTCGATGCTGTCCTGCAGTTCCTGAACGCCATACGCAGGCCCATGCGCGACGGTGGTCGCGCTTCCGGACGGTCCGGGGATCGTCTGTGCCGGCATTGGCCGCTACGATAGCGGGCTTCCCGGCACCCCCGGCGCCCCCGCGCCCAGCCCCTCCCTTACCGAAGGTTTCCCATCGATGGCCCGTATCCTCGTCACCGGCGGCGCCGGCTTCCTCGGCTCGCACCTGTGCGACCGCCTGCTCGATGACGGCCACGACGTGCTCTGCGCCGACAATTTCTTCACCGGCAGCAAGCGCAACATCGCGCATCGCATCGGCCACAAGTACTTCGAGCTGATGCGCCACGACGTCACCTTCCCGCTGTACGTCGAAGTCGACCAGATCTACAACCTCGCCTGCCCCGCCTCGCCGGTGCACTACCAGCACGATCCGGTGCAGACCACCAAGACCAGCGTGCACGGCGCGATCAACATGCTCGGCCTGGCGAAGCGACTGAAGGCACGCATCCTGCAGGCGTCCACCAGCGAGGTCTACGGTGATCCTGAAGTCCATCCGCAGCCCGAAGGCTACTGGGGCCGCGTGAACCCGATCGGCATCCGCAGCTGCTACGACGAAGGCAAGCGCTGCGCCGATACGCTGTTCTTCGACTACTACCGGCAGCACGACCTCGACATCAAGGTCGTCCGCATCTTCAACACCTACGGTCCACGCATGCACCCGAACGACGGGCGCGTGGTGAGCAACTTCATCGTCCAGGCCCTGCGCGGCGAAGACATCACCATCTATGGCGACGGCATGCAGACGCGCAGCTTCTGCTACGTGGACGACCTCATCGAAGGTTTCGTGCGCTTCATGGCCACGCCGCACGGCGTCACTGGCCCGATCAACATCGGCAACCCCGGCGAATTCACCATGCTCGAGCTGGCCGAGAAGGTGCTGTCGCAGGTCGGGGGGCGCTCGAAGCTGGTCTTCAAACCGCTGCCGTCCGACGATCCGAAGCAGCGCCAGCCCGACATCACGGTGGCGAAATCCGAGCTGGGCTGGGAACCGAAGGTCTCGCTGGACGACGGCCTGAAGGAAACCATCGCGTATTTCAGCAAGCTGCTCGCCGAAAGCGACATCGGCGAAGGCCGCGGCGCATGAGCACGACGCCCGCAGCGGCGAACACCACGTTCGCGGTCGTCGTCACCTGCTACAACTACCGCGATTTCGTCGTCGAGGCCGTCGACAGCGCGCTGGCGCAGACGCGTGCGCCGAAGCAGGTCGTGGTCGTCGACGACGGCTCGAAGGACGGTTCGCAGGACCTGCTGCGCGAGCGTTACGGCAGCGATCCGCGCGTGACCCTGCTGATGTGCGAGAACGGTGGCCAGCTGGTCGCGTTCCAGCGCGGCCTGGCCGTGACCGATGCGGACGTGGTCTGCTTCCTCGATGCCGACGACCGCTGGGAGCCGGCGCATCTGGAGAAGATCGGTGCGATCTACGACGCACGCCGCGATGTCGACTTCGTGTTCACCGACATCGTGCTGTTCGGCAACGAGTCGCGCACGATCGCCTTCGCCGACCGCGAGATGGATCTCGGCTACACCGCGATCGCCACGTTCGAGCTGTTCCACTGGTACGGCGCCCCGACCTCTGCGCTCTCGCTGCGCCGCGCCATGGCCGTGCGCTGCCTGGACCTGCCCGCGCACTCCGCCAGCACGTGGCGGCTGTCCGCCGACAACTGCCTGGTGTATGGCGCCAGCGTGTTCGCCGGCCGCAAGTACTTCCTGCCGTCGGGCACCGTCGGCTACCGCATCCACGGCAAGAACGGCTGGTGGTCGAATCGCGGCCCGACCGAGACCTACCTCAACCGTATCCGTTCCCGCGGGCTGATCCATGAGTACGCGCGGATGGCCGGCATCGGCCCGTCGGCGATCGACCTGGTGAAGTACGAGTTCAAGACCAAGCCGAACCCGGACCGCGCCGAAATCCGTCGCTACGCCGCGCTGGCGATGCGCACCCGCGGCACCATCTTCAAGCGGATCGAGCGCGCGCTGAGCATCCTCTCCCACGCGCGGAAATCGCCGCGCAAGCGCTGACCCCATCCCTGCAGGACCGCCGCGATGAAAGTGCTGCTGACCAACTTCCACGAAGGCGACGGCGGCGGTCATACGACCTACCTGATGGCATTGGCGCGTGGACTCGGCGCACGCCACGAGATCCACGTCGCGGCACCGCCGACCAGCCGGCTGCACCGTGAAGCGTCTTCTTTGGACGGCGTGCGCGCACTGGCGCAGCCGTTCCCGAACGGCGTGTCGAAACTGGTCGCCAGCCTGCGCGCGCGCAGGCAGCTGCGCGACTACCTGCGCCGCCATGCCTTCGACATCGTCCACGTCAACGGCTCCGCGGATCATCGCCTGGTGCTGTCCGCCATTCGCGGCCTGCCACGACCGCCGAAGATCGTGTTCACCAAGCACAACTCGAAGCCCGCGACCGGCTTCACGCACCGGCTGCGCGCGAAGCGCACCGACCTCGCCATCGCGGTCAGCGATGCCACGCTGCGCGAACTGCAGGCCACGCCCTATGCCGCGTGCGCGCCGCGGACGATCCGCAATGGCGTCGACATCGCCCACTATGCGCCGTGGCCGGCGACGGACGCCCTCGCCGAACGCGACCGCTGGTGCGGTCGCGACGCGCTGCTGCTCGGCAGCAACGCCGGCACCGCCGCACACAAGGGCTGGATGGATCTGGTCGAGGCCATCGCCACGCTGCCGGTCGAACGACGCGCGCGCGTGCATGTCCTGCTGTGCGGCAAACCGCCCACCGCCGAGCAGGTCGCGCGCATCGAGGCGCTCGGCCTCTCCGCGCAGGTCCACTTCGCCGGATTGCTGTCGGACGTGCGCCCGATGATCGCCGCGATCGACGCCGGCTTCGTGCTGTCGCATGCGGTGGAGACCATCTCGTTCGCCTGCCGCGAAATGATGGCGATGGGCAAGCCCGTGCTGGTCAGCGATTACGCCGGCCTGCCCGAGAACATCGAGGCTGGCGTCGATGGCTGGATCGTGCCGGTGCGCGACCGTGCAGCGATCGCGCGCGCGGTCGAAGGACTTCTGGATGATCGCGACCACCTGCCCGCAATGGGCGTCGCAGCGCGCAGGAAGGCCGAGCGCGAATTCGGCCTCGGCGGATTCGTGGATGCGACCGAAGCCGCGTACGTGGCGCTGCTGCCGCGAGCGGGCGCTCCCCAGGCCGAGGGACACGCCGGGCGCTGACCGGGAGACCGGTGCGCCCGGGCGTGATTGTGGCAACCGCGCTCAGCGGGCGCTCTTCTTTTCCTTCTTCTCGGCACGCTTCTCCTTCAGCGTCTTCTCCGGTTTCTTCTTTTCCTGCTTCTTCTGATCCATGCCCTTGGCCATGGGAACGCTCCGACATCGACGGGTGGGCCGCCAGCGTACCGCTGCCGCTCCCAGCCGGTAAACTGCGCGGATGCCTATCCTGACCCTGAATGACGTCGATTTCGGCGTCGGCGGCCCGCTGCTGCTCGACGGCGTGGACCTGTCCATCGAACCCGGCGAGCGCATCGCCCTGATCGGCCGCAACGGCGCCGGCAAGTCCACCCTGCTGCGCCTGCTCGCCGGGGAACTGAAGCCCGACGACGGCGACATCCGCGCCGAAACCGGCGTGCGCGTCGCGCGGCTGGAGCAGGAAGTGCCGCACGATGCCGCCGGCACGGTCTTCGACGTCGTCTCCGGCGGCCTGGGCGCGCTCGGCGCGATGCTCGCCGAATACCACCACCTCATCCACGCCGAATCCATCGACACCGATGCGCTGGCCACGGTGCAATCGAAGATCGAGGACGCCGGCGGCTGGTCGGTCGACCAGCGCGTGACCGAAACGCTGGCCCGGCTCGACCTCGACGGCGATCAGGACTTCGCGCGCCTGTCCGGCGGCATGAAGCGCCGCGTGCTGCTCGCCCGCGCGCTGGTGTCGGCGCCGGACCTGCTGCTGCTCGACGAACCGACCAACCATCTCGACATCGCCGCGATCGACTGGCTCGAAGGCTTCCTCAAGGCCTGGCAGGGTGCGGTGGTGTTCGTCACCCACGACCGCCGCTTCCTGCGCGCGCTGGCCACCCGCATCGTCGAGATCGACCGCGGCCAGCTGACCAGCTGGCCCGGCGACTGGGCCAACTACCAGCGCCGCCGCGAAGAGCGCCTCAACGCCGAAGCCCAGGAAAACGCACGCTTCGACAAGCTCCTCGCCCAGGAGGAAGTGTGGATCCGCCAGGGCATCAAGGCCCGCCGCACCCGCGATGAAGGCCGCGTGCGCCGGCTCAAGGCGATGCGTGACGAACGCGCGCAGCGTCGCGACCTCACCGGCAACGTGCGCATGGAAGTGGCGCAGGCCACCGGCTCCGGCAAGAAGGTCATCGAGGCGAAGGACGTGTCCTTCGCATTCGGGAATCGCATGCTGGTCAAGGATTTTTCGACCACGATCCTGCGCGGCGACCGCATCGGCCTGATCGGCGCCAACGGCAGCGGCAAGACCACGCTGCTGAAGCTGCTGCTGGGCGAGCTGCAGCCGCAATCCGGCGAAATCAGGGTCGGCACGCAACTGCAGGTCGCCTACTTCGACCAGTACCGCGCCACGCTGCGCGAAGACTGGAACGCGCTGGAAAACGTGGCCGAAGGCAAGGATTCGGTGACCATCAACGGCCGCCAGAAGCACGCCATCGGCTACCTGCAGGATTTCCTGTTCACGCCCGAGCGCGCACGCGCGCCGATCACGCGCCTGTCCGGCGGCGAGCGCAACCGCCTGCTGCTGGCCAAGCTGTTCGCGCAGCCGTCGAACCTGCTGGTGATGGACGAACCAACCAACGATCTCGACGTCGAGACGCTGGAACTGCTCGAAGAGCTGCTCGGCGAATACGAAGGCACGCTGCTGCTGGTCAGCCACGACCGCGACTTCCTCGACAGCGTGGTGACGTCGACGCTCGTCATGCCCGATGCCGGCGCCGATGATGGCCAGATCGGCGAATTCGTCGGTGGATACAGCGATTGGCTGCGCCAGCGAACGACCCCGCGATCGGCGACGAGCGAAGCAGCGAAAACCGCCGCGAAAACGCCCGAACCAGTGAAGCCGGCCGCCGCGCCCGCGGCGATCGCGGCACCCGCGAAACGCAAGCTCAGTTACAAGGAACAGCGCGAACTCGACGAATTGCCCGCGCGCATCGAAGCCCTGGAATCGAAGGTCGCCGAGATGACCGACGCGATGAACGACCCGTCGTTCTTCCAACGCGATCACGCGGCCGTGACCGCGCACAACGCGGCGCTTGCGGCCACGCAATCCGAGCTAGAAACCGCCTACGCACGCTGGGAAGCGCTGGACAGCTGAGTCCTTCCCGTAGAGCGGAGCTTGCTCCGCCCGGCATGTCCCGGGACGCCACCAGCGGAGCAAACTCCGCTCTACGGCAGCCCGGACGGGCGACTCAATCGTCCTGCCCGTCCGCCTCGTTCTGCGTCTGCACGCCTGCCGGCGTGCAGGCCGCATCGGCCGCCGCGGCGGGCACCAACCACCAGCGACGACGGTTGGACACGCCGGCGAACGTGGCCTTCGACTTGTCCACGCACTGCGACAGGGCCGGTTCCTGCACCAGCAGCCAGCGTGCGCCGGGCTTTTCCGCCTGCCAGCGCATGCCGCGCGCAAGCTGCTCAGGCCACAGCACGTTGAAACCGAACGTGGCCGCAGGGCGATCCGCCATCAGCAGGTTCTGCTCTTTCCATGCGATCAGGCCCAGTTCGGCATCCGGTCCGATGCGCTGGCCGACCGATGCCATCAGGCCGCCGGCAGAGCTCGACGGATTGAGCAGCGGATAGGCAAGCAGTCCGTACAGCACCCAGATCCCGCCCAGCGCCCACAGCATCGCCGAGATGCCGTTGCGCACGCGATGCCACAACGCTGCGCCCAGTGCGAACGCACCCATCGCCATCAGCATGCCGAACAGCGCGTGTCCGCCATCGGTGAAACCGCGATCGCTCATCAGCTTCGCTTCGAACTTCGGGTCGCCGAACCACATGGCCAGGCCTGCACCGAGGAACAGCACGCCGAACAGCATCGCGACCGCGAAGCCGATCCGGCGCGCCCACAGCTTGCGCACGATGCCGGGCAACAACGGGCCCAGCGCAAGGCAGGCCATCGGCAGCGCCGGCATGATGTACACGTCGCGCTTGCCGCTGGGAATCGAGAAGAACAGGATGATCAGCGCCCACCACGCCAGCGGCAGCAGGTAGCGCGCATCGCGACGGCGCAGGCGACGCGCCCAGGCCGGGAACGCCCACAGCAGCGCGAACATCGTCGGCAGCCATGCCGTCGCCATCACCACGAGGTGGTAGTACGGCGGCTGCGCATGGTCCCAGGACTTCGCGTAGCGGCCGGCGGTCTGCCGGAACAGGATGTCGTTGAGGTACGCCTTGTATTCGGGGTTGTCCTGCGACAGGGCGGTGGTGACCATCGGCACCAGCCACAGCGCGGCGGCGCCGGCGAACGCGATGGGGCCGACGAGAAAACGCCAGTCCTTCGCATGCACGCGTACGCGCGGCCAGTGCATCAGCGAGGCGACCACCGCCGGCAGGATCATCAGCAGCGACAGCGCACCCACGCCCTTGGTGATGGTGCCCAGCCCGGCCGCGAACCAGCCCAGCGTCCACAGCTTCCAGTTCGGTCCGCACAGCAGGTGGCGCAGCAGGCCGTAGTTCGCCAGCGTGATCCAGAACATCACCAGCGGGTCGATCTGCGCCTTCTTGCTCTGGTACGTGAACTGGAACGCGAACAGCAGCGCCCACGCGGCGTACAGCCCGACCTTGCGCGTCCACAGCCGGCGACCGAGGTCGTACACGCACCACAGCGTGCCCAGCGCCGCGAGCAGCGACGGCAGCAGGAAGGCGATGCGCCAGTTGCCGAAGACCGTGTAGAACGCGGCCTCGAACCACATCAGCATCGGCGGCTTGTCCGAGTACAACTCGGTGCCGCGATGCGGGAACAGCCAGTCGCCGCTCTCGATCATCTGCTTGGCGACGAGCGTGAAGCGCGGCTCGTCGGAGGGCCAGGGATCGCGCAGGCCCAGTCCCGAACCGAGGACGAGCAGGGCCACGAGCAGGAGCAGCCAGAATTCTTTGGAGGCGCGGGTCTTCAGCATGGCCGAATGATACGTAGCCGAAGCACGAGCCGCGACCGTCGGCGCGGTCAGGATGCGCGTTTCCGCAGCCTGGCGTAGAAGAAGCCATCCATGCCGCCGTCACCGGGCAGGCGCTGCCGGCCCTGGCCATCCGCGTGGCCGAAGGTCTCCGGCAAGGATTCGGCGACGGCATCCGGCGTGCGCGCGAGGAAGGCGTCGACCTGCGCGGCATTCTCGCGACGCAGGATCGAGCAGGTGGCGTAGAGCAGCACGCCGCCGGGTGCGAGCACGGGCCAGAGGGCGTCGAGCAACCAGGCCTGGGTCTCGACCAGCGTCGCGATGTCCTCGGGCTTGCGATGCAGCAGGATGTCCGGCTGGCGACGGACGATGCCGGTGGCCGAACACGGCGCGTCGATCAGCACCGCGTCCAGCGGCGTGCCATCCCACCACTTGCCCAGGTCCGTGGCGTCCACCGCCTTCAGCACGACATCTCCGTCCGCGCCAACGCGTCGCAGGGTCTCTTCGGTCCGGCGCAGCCGCCGCGCATCCACGTCCAGCGCGATCAGTCGCAGCGAAGGATCGCGTTCGAGCAGGTGCGCGGCCTTGCCGCCCGGCGCAGCACAGGCATCGAGCACGCGCGCACCGGATGCCAGCGCCAGCGCATCGGCGACCGCCTGCGCAGCGCCATCCTGCACCGACACGTCGCCGTCGGCGAAACCGGGCAGGTCCATCACAGCCATCGAGCCCGCCACGCGCAGCGCGTCCGGAAGGGCGTCGTCGACGTCCGCGTCGATGCCTGCCTCGCGCAAGCGCTCGCGATACGCATCGCGCGTCGTCGCCTGCCGGTTCACGCGCAGCCACAGCGGCGCCGCTCCGGCACTCGCCTCGAGGATCGCATCGGCCTGCGCCGGCCAGTCGGCACGCACTTCGGCGAGCAGCCATGCCGGCCAGTTCGACGAAGGATCGGCCTTCGGCAATCCTTCGCGCAGCGCACGACGCAGCAGCGCGTTGACCATGCCCGCCTGGTGGGTGCGACCGAGGGCACGCGCAGCTTCGACGGTCGCGTCGACGGCCGCATGCGACGGCAATCCGAGCGCATCGATCTGCGCGAAGCCGACATACAAAAGCGCGCGAACGGGGTTGTCCCGCCCGCCCAGCGGCTTCGCCAACCAGGCGTCGAGCGCGGCCGCGTAGCGCGTGCGCTCGCGCAGCGCGGCGAAGCAGATCGCCTCGACCAGGGCGCGGTCGCGCGTGTCTTCGAGCGTCGGCAAGGCCTTGGCGAATTCGCCTTTCAGCGAACGACCGCGATGCAGCACGGCATCGAGCACGCGCGCGGCGATGAGGCGGGAAGCGGTGCCGTCGGAAGCGGTCATCGTGCGGTCTCGGAAGATTCGATGCGCTCGAGCGCATGCGCGGGAAAGGATGCGATCCAGGCGGCAGTGCCGTCCGGCATCACGCATTCCACCATGAGCCTGTCGGGCTGGCCGTCCGCGCTCAGCAGGCAGACCACGGTCCCCGTGTCGCCGATCGCGGGGGGACGACACCCTAGGCCCGAGCCATCGAGGTTCGCGCCTTCCAGCGAGCGCACGCGCACCACGTCGTATTCGCGCAATCCGCTCATCCGGCAACGGTCGCGAGGTCACGGCGCGCGTTGAGATAGTCGGCGGCGGTGATTGCCTTACCGCCCTCGCGCTGCAGCGAACGGATGCGCAGCGCGCCTTCGCCGCAGGCGATGTCGATGCCGTCGCGACCGGCCGCGATGACGCGACCCGGCGTCTTGTCGTGCGCAACGTCCAGCGCCACGGCGCCATGGATGCGCACGCGCTCGCCAGCGAGTTCGGCTTCGGCCACCGGCCACGGATTGAACGCGCGGACCTTGTTCGCCAGCGCAATGGCCGGCAGCGTCCAGTCGAGCTTCGCTTCGTGCTTGTCGAGCTTGTGCGCGTAGGTCACGCCCTCGACCGGCTGCGGCACGGCGACCGGCACGATGCCGGCGCGCAGCAAGCCCAGGCCATCGGCGAGCACCTGTGCGCCGAGATCGGACAGGCGATCATGCAGTTGGCCACCGGTCTCCTGCGCACCGATCTCCAGTCGCTGCGACAGCAGCACCGGGCCGGTATCGAGCCCCTTCTCCATCCGCATCAGGCAGACGCCGGATTCGCGGTCGCCAGCCTCGATCGCGCGCTGGATCGGCGCCGCGCCGCGCCAGCGCGGCAGCATCGACGCGTGCACGTTCCAGCAGCCATGGGTCGGGATATCCAGCACCTTCTGCGGCAGGATCAGGCCGTAGGCGACCACGACCATCAGGTCGGGCTTCAGCGCCCGCAGCGCATCGCGCGACACCTTCTCGCGCAGGGTTTCCGGCTGCAGCACCTCGATCCCGCGCTGCAGCGCCTCGCGCTTCACCGGCGACGGCGTCAGCGCCCGGCCGCGCCCGGCAGGACGATCCGGCTGCGTGTAGACGGCCACGACTTCGCCGAACTTCGCGGCGGCGCGGAGACAGGGAACGGCGAACTCGGGCGTGCCGGCAAAGACGATGCGGAGGGTCATGAAGAAAGAAGTCGTATTGGGAAATTATTCGACGACGGAGGCTGCCGGCTCTGCATCAAGCCAGGTCAACGGGATGCGCGCTTCGCCATACACGGGGCAACTGCCGGCACCCCGGCCATTCCCGAGAACGAGGTCGATGCAACCGAAGTCCTTGGTCCAATCGTATCGGATCGTGCCGGGCTCGATCGGCTGAAGGACAGCCGACCACTTCTCCGAGAGGAACGCGGTGAGACGCCTCGTCTTCTCGACACAGCGCTCCATGTAGGCCGCGTCGACCGGAGACTCCTCCCAACGCTGGTCGCAGGAAACCGAGATCGCATGACCGGCCGCCCGCAGCGTCCTCTCGGATGCCGCATGGACATCCTCGACGAAGCACCCCCAGCGGCTGGGCGACGCGCATCCGGGACGAGCATCCGGGTAGGCGCTGTTTCCCGGGACTGGTGCTGCCGACGCCGGTCCCGTGCCGGACACGACAAGCAGTGCGACGAGAGCCGCCCGCATCGTCACGCCGCCGAGCTGCGCCTTGCCTTCTCCAGCTTCTTGCGCACTTGCTCGCGCTTGAGCTGCGACAGATAGTCGACGAAGAGCTTGCCTTCGAGGTGGTCCATCTCGTGCTGGATGCAGATCGCCAGCAGGCCGTCGGCCTGGAGCTCGAAAGGCTGGCCGTCGCGGCCGTAGGCCTTGACCTTGATCTGGTTGGCCCGGGTCACGTCGGCGAAGATGCCGGGGACCGACAGGCAGCCTTCCTGGTAGACCTGGTGGCCGTCGGCTTCGACGATCTCGGGGTTGATGAAGACCAGCGGCTGGTCCTTCTCCTCGCTGATGTCGATGACCATGAAGCGGCGGTGGTCATCCACCTGGCTGGCGGCCAGACCGATGCCCGGCGCCTCGTACATGGTGTGAAACATGTCATCAATCCGCGTCTGGAAGTCGGCATCGCCGATCCGCGACGGGTCGACGGGCGCGGCTTTCGTGCGCAGGCGGGGATCCGGGAACTCGAGAATTGAGAGCAGCGTCATATTTGTGACCGGGAAGGGGCGACAGGTCCCTCGAACCGGGACATTGTACCCCTTCCCGACTTGCCAATAGCCGGGATTTGTGGGCTATAGTGCCCGCGTTGTGTTGGGGAAAATCCCAAGGGGAGCAAGTAGATGGGCATCATCCTTAAGCGCCTTTCTCATCGTCTGAAGGTGATCGGCGCCGCCGCGTTGCTGACGGTCGGCACGTTCGCGATCGCCCAGGAGTTCCGTGGCGACCATCCCGACACCTACACGGTCAAGCGGGGCGACACCCTGTGGGACATCGCCGGGCGCTTCCTGAAGAAGCCTTGGCTGTGGCCGGAGGTCTGGCAGGCCAACCCGCAGATCGCCAATCCGCACCTGATCTACCCGGGTGACGTGATCAGCCTCGCCTACCTCGACCGCGTCGGCGTGAAGCCGGGGCCGCGCACCGAGGCGCCGATCAACGCCATCCCGCTGTCGGCGATCGAAGCCTATCTGCGTGATGTCCGCGTGGTCGACAGCTTCCGCGAGCTGCCGTACGTCGTCGCCATCGAGAACGATTTCAGCCGCGGCGTCACCGGCCACCAGGTCTACGTCCGCAACATGGAAGGTGCCCAGGTCGGCCAGCGCTACCTCGTCGTGCGCCCGACGGTGCGTCACGTCAAGTCCGACAAGCGTGAATGCTGCGACCTGCTGAGCCGCAACGATTATGACTTCCGTGGTCGCCGCATCGCGCTGTTCGGCCTGCCGTGGAGCGAAACCGCCGATCCGGAAGCGGATGGCGAAGTGCTCGGCCACGAGCTGATGCGCGTCAATTCCGGCACCGCGACCAAGGTCGACCAGGGCCGCCATCGCGTGACCACCCTGAAGCTGGATGACGGCAACGGCTTCGAAGTCCGCGCCGGCGACCGCATCATCCCGGTCGACGCACGCCAGTACGACCTGCAGTTCTTCCCGCATGCACCGAAGTCGGAGCCGGATCCGCAGTACGCGCGCGTGCTGTCCGTCGCGTCCTCGCTGACCACCGGCGGCCCGTACGACGTGGTCGCACTCGCAGTCGGATCGCGCGACGGCGTCGACAACGGCACCGTGTTCTCGATCTGGCGCCAGGGCACGAAGGAATTCGACCGCGTCGCCATGGGCCGCTACCGTGGTCCGGAAAGCGTCGCGCCGCGTCATCGCGTGCAGCTGCCCGACGAGTACGCCGGCCATGTCATGGTGTTCCGCACCTTCGACCGCATGAGCTACGGCCTGGTGATGCAAAGCACCAAGCCGAGCCGCGTCGGCTACCTGCTCAAGCATCCCGACGCGAAGTAAGACGACGCCTTCGTAGGGATTTCCCTACGGCTGGACACGACGGCGCCTGACGGCGCCGTCGTCGTTTGCGGGCCAGGATGACGGCATGCATGCCATCGACCCCGACACCGACGCCCTCCTCCATCTCGTTCTCGCCGGTGGCGCCGCCGCCTCACGCCGCGCACTGCTGGAACGCTGTGGCAGCGCCCTGGCGGCGCGGGCCGCGCCACGCGCCCTCTGGCGCGAGCTCGCGCTCGACACCGCGCAGATCCGCGCCCTGGACGGCGCAGCAGGCGCCGTCCCCATCGATGGCCTGATGCGGGCCCGCGATTGGCTGGCTGCGCCCGGACATCGACTGCTCGGCTGGCTCGATCCGGATTACCCGCCCCTGCTGCGCCGGATCGCCAGCCCGCCCCTGGCGCTGTTCGTCGCCGGCAACGCCGACCTGCTCTGGCACCCGGCGGTCGCCGTGGTCGGCAGCCGGGGGCCCTCCGCAGGCGGTCGCGACAATGCCCGGGCCTTCAGCCGCGCACTCGTCGACGCCGGCTTCGGGGTGACCAGCGGGCTGGCGGCAGGCATCGACCGCGCCGCCCACGAAACCGCGCTGGAAACCCGGGGGATCACGGTCGCCGTGCTCGGCACGGGACCGGACGTGCCCTACCCCGAGGGTCATGCCGGCCTGCTGGCGCGCATCGCGGCCGAGGGCGCGGTGGTCAGCGAGCACCCGCCGGGTACCGGCGCCCGGCGCGAGCACTTCCCCAGCCGCAACCGCATCCTCGCCGGCCTGAGCCTCGGCACCCTGGTGATCGAGGCCGCTACCCGGTCGGGCGCACTGATCACCGCCCGCCTGGCCGCCGAAGCCGGGCGCGAGGTCTTCGCGGTGCCGGGCTCGATCCACAATCCGATGGCGCGCGGCTGCCACCGGCTGATCCGCGATGGCGCGGCGCTGGTGGAGACGGCGGACGAGGTGATTTCGGCCCTCGGCGCCTGGGCGGGCGCACTCCGCGGCGACCTCCAGCGGCGTCTCGCCGCCGGTCGGAGCGCGCCGCCCGGCGATCCGCCACACCCGGCACCGGAGCCCGCCGAAGCGGACCCGGCCCACCACAGGTTGTGGCAATCGCTGGGCCACGACCCCACCACTATGGATCAGCTGGTCGAGCGCTCCGGATTGACGGCCGCTGCCCTGTCCTCCATGCTGCTCGTCATGGAATTGCAGGGGCGGGTGTCGGTCGAACATGGCCGTTACAGCCGCCGGACGGCACCCTTCCTTTCCGAAGCGCCCGCGGGCGCAAGTCAGGGGACATGAAAGAAAGCATCCTCGATGTGCTGCTCTATCTCTTCGAGCATTACATCGCCAACGACGCGGACCTGGTCCGGGACCGCGATTCCCTGCAGAACGGTTTGCTGGAAGCCGGCTTCAGCCCGGCCGAGATCCACAAGGCATTCGACTGGCTGGACGGGCTCGCCGAGCGCCGTCACGGCCCGGCTGCGCCGCGCGCCGGCGGCCCCACCCGCATCTTTTTCGGCCCGGAACTCGACAAGCTCGACGTCGACTGCCGCGGCTTCCTGATGTTCCTCGAACAGCAGGGCATCCTCGACGCGAACCAGCGCGAGCTCGTGCTCGACCGCGCGATGGCGCTGGACCAGGACGAGCTGGACCTCGACGACCTCAAATGGGTCGTGCTGATGGTGCTGTTCAACCAGCCCGGCTCGGAAGCCGCGTACGCCTGGATGGAAACGCAGATGTTCGAGGACGACGGCGACCTGGTCCACTGATCGCCACCGAGCGGTGCATGCTCCCGCGTGAAAAAAAACGTCGCACGCTCTAAGCTGCCCCCGGGGGAGAACCGGGAAACGATGGCCACGCGCCATCTGTTTGCGACCAGACAATCGCGACCAGGAACAGGGCATGACCGATTGGTATTACCACGCACCCGGCCAGGGCCGGGTGGGGCCATTGAGCGCGGACGAGATGCGCGCTCGCTATCGCGACCGTCGGATCACGCGGGACATGCTCGCGTGGCACGACGGCCTGCGCGAATGGCAGCCGGTCGAACGGCTGATCGAGGAGCTGGGCCTGACGGGCGTCGAGCCGGACATGTCGCGTCCGCCGCCGGTGCCGCCGCGTCCGGCCGCGACCACTGCGTCGCACGCATCACGCCCCAGCACCCACATCGAACCGCCACCGTCGAACCGCAGCGGCTGCATCATCGCGGCGGTGGCGATCGGCATCGGCGGCCTGATCCTGCTGGCGATCCTCGCCGCGATCGCGATTCCCGCCTACCAGGATTACGTCAAGCGTGCGAAGGGTGTGCAGCCAGAGAACACTGAGACGCGCAGCTTCGATGCCGACCGGATGGCCGACACCGACGCGCTGGCACGCGAACTGGTGACGGTGGCGATGCGCGAATTCCATGCCGCCAACGGCAACGCCTGCCCCGACAGCTACGAGTTCGAAAGCCTCCAGGTTCGCCATTCGCGCCTGCAGGGCAACGAAGACGGCTGGTTCGCGCTGGATCCTGCGCACCCCGACGGCGGGCAGTGCGCATACGACGTGCGCTTCCTCGGCTTCGGCCCGGAGCTCGATGGTCGACAGGTGCGCTACGAAGTGACGCGTGCCGGCGACGACGTCGTGATCATCTGCCGCAACCGCACGCTGCAACCGCAGCACCTGCCGCCCAATTGCCATCCCTGAGGTCCGCATGAGCACACCCCCGCAATTCCCGCCCGGACCGCCACCCGCCATGCGCCAGCCGCCGCCGAAGAAGATGTCGGGCTGCGCCATCGCGGCCATCATCGGCGCGGTGGTCGGCTTCTTCGGCATCGTCCTGATCGGCATCCTGGCCGCGATCGCGATCCCGGCCTACCAGCAGTACCTGACGCGCTCCCAGATCGTGCAGGCGCATGTCCGCGCCGAGACGCTGCAGACGAACATCGATCGTTACCGCGAAGCCAACGACGCCTGCCCCGACAACGCGGCGCTCGGACTCGACGACAACGAAACCCATGCGCTCGATGCCTCCGGCACGCGGCACGCCGACATGAAGGTCGGTGAAACCGAACCGGGGCACTGCACGATCACCCTGACCTTCCGTGGCGCGCTGGGCAAGGCCGACGCGACCACGCTCGTCATGGAATCCAACGGCAGTGAGTGGACCTGCACCGGCGGCAGCCTGCCGACGGAGATGCGTCCGCCACGCTGCAGAACCGGCCTGGCGCCGACCTATTGAGAACGACACGATGACCGAGTGGTACTACAGCGATGCAGAGCGTCAGCAGCATGGGCCGGTCGATGCCGGCAGCCTCGCCGCGCTGCACAACAAGGGCCTGCTGACCGCCGACATGCTGGTCTGGCGCGAAGGCATGTCCGCATGGAAGCCGTGGGGCGAGATGATCCGCGAGGTCATCGCCGGCGGCGCACCCGAAGACCCCAGGGCCGAAGCGATGGCGCGTGCCGCCGAGGCCGCGCCCAACGATGGCGCGTACCGCCCCTACGCCATCGCCGAGCCTTCGCCGTACACGCCGCCGCAGGCGCAGCTCGAAGCGCAGGGCAGCGTCGTGCTCGACGGACACGTCGTCTATGCCGGGTTCTGGAAGCGCGTGGCCGCGAGCATCATCGACAATTTCCTGCTGGGCATCGTCGGCGGCATCATCGGTGCCATCCTCGGCGTGGCGATCGGACTGGGCTCAGGCCTGGAAGACAACCCGGCTGCGGACCTGCTGATCAACCTGTTCTCCATCGTGCTGGGCGCCTTCTATTTCGGCTGGATGCATTCCTCCGAGCACCAGGCATCGCTGGGCAAGATGGCGGTCGGCATCAAGGTCGTGCGCACCAGCGGCGAACGCATCAGCTTCGCACGCGGCATCGGCCGCCACTTCGCCACGATCCTCAGCGCCATCATCCTGGGCATCGGCTACCTGATGGCGGCGTTCACGGGGCGCAAGCAGGCCCTGCACGACATCGTCTGCGACACGCTGGTGGTGGACAAGCACGCCTTCACCGAACATCCGGAATGGCAGAACGAGGAACTCGGCACGGTCACCATCGTGATCCTGGCCCTGTCCGCCCTGCTGTTCGTCGGCGTGTTCCTCATGGCGATGATCGCCGGCGCCGCGCTGATGGGCGGCATGCGCTGACAATGCACACACGAACGACCGGGGACACACGATGACCGAGTGGTACTACAGCGATGCCCAGCGCCAGCAGCAGGGTCCGGTAGGGAGCGAAGAACTCGCGTCCCTGCACGGACGCGGCCAGCTCGCACCCGACAGCCTGGTGTGGCGCGAGGGCCTGTCGGCCTGGGTGCCATGGCGCGACATCATGCACGAAGTGGTGTCGGGCGCCACGGCGGCACCCGCATCCGCGGCTGCGGCGGATACCGCGCAGGCCAGCGATCTGAACGATCCGTTCGCGGCACCGGCAGCCACGGACCCGTTCGCGATCCCCGGATCCTCGCCTGCCGCCGCGCCATCCGCCGGCGACGATGCCTATCGGCCTTACGCCATCGCCGAAGCGTCGCCGTATGCGCCGCCGCAGGCCAGCGTGTCGAGCGCCGACGCCGGCCATGTCGCCGGTGGCCACGTGGTGCATGCCGGCTTGTGGAAGCGCCTCGCCGCCAGCGTGATCGACAGCTTCGTCACCACCATCCTTTCCTACGCCATCCTGATTCCGGTGATGCTCATCGGCTTCGGCTCGATGGGCGCCATGGGCGGCGGCGGCGGCGACAACCCGTTCGCGGCAGGCGCCGGCATGGCGGTGGTGCTGCTGATGTATCCCATCATGTTCGCGGTACCCAGCATCTACTTCGGCTGGATGCAGTCCTCGTCGATGCAGGCGAGCCTGGGCAAGATGGCGGTCGGCATCAAGGTGGTGCGCGGAGACGGCACACGCGTGACCTTCTGGCGCGCCTTCCTGCGCTCGCTGTTCTATGTCGTCTTCGGCGCCGTGACCTGCGGTCTCGGCGTGCTGATCTCCGGCCTGATGGCGGCGCTGACCGAACGCAAGCAGGCGCTGCACGACATGGTCTGCGACACCCTGGTGGTGGACAAGCACGCCTTCACCGAGCATCCGGAGTGGCAGAACGAAGAGCTGGGCGTGGTCACGATCGTGATCCTGGTCCTGTTCGGCCTGCTGATCGTCGGCATGATCGCGGCCTACGCGATCCTCGGCGCGATGATGCTCGGCGGCATGGGCAACTGACCCGGGCCCGCTCCGTTCATCAAGATGAATGGAGCGGACGTTGGTCACGCCAGCGGGGCGGCGCTTGACAGCAGCGCCCCTGACGTGACACCACTAAAAAAGGAACTGACCGACGCCCGGGCCGAAACCCGGGCGTCGCTGTCTGGTCCAATCCGCCGGTCCGGCCCTGCCGCGACCGGCACCACCTGCCTACCGGCCCTCGTGGCCGGCCCTTCCGGACCCCCCGCCCGAAATGGCCAAGAACCTCCTCATCGTCGAGTCGCCCGCCAAGGCCAAGACGATCAACAAGTACCTGGGCAAGGACTTCCACGTCCTGGCTTCCTACGGCCACGTCCGCGACCTCGTGCCGAAGGAAGGCGCGGTCGATCCCGAGCGCGGCTTCGCGATGCGCTACGAGCTGATCGAGAAGAACGAGAAGCACGTCGACGCGATCGCCAAGGCCGCGAAGGCCGCCGACCACCTCTATCTGGCGACCGACCCGGATCGCGAAGGGGAAGCGATCAGCTGGCACATCGCCGAGATCCTCAAGGAACGCGGCCTGCTCAAGGACCGCACCCTCGAACGCGTGGTGTTCACCGAGATCACGCCGCGCGCGATCAAGGAAGCCATGTCGAAACCGCGCGCCATCGCCGGCGACCTGGTCGATGCCCAGCAGGCGCGCCGCGCCCTCGACTACCTGGTCGGCTTCAACCTGTCGCCGGTGCTGTGGCGCAAGGTGCAGCGCGGCCTGTCCGCCGGCCGCGTGCAGTCGCCGGCGCTGCGCATGATCGTCGAGCGCGAGGAGGAGATCGAAGCCTTCATCGCCCGCGAGTACTGGTCCATCGAGGCCGAGTGCGCGCATCCGACGCAGGCGTTCACCGCCAAGCTGACGAAGCTGGACGGCAAGAAGTTCGAACAGTTCACCGTCACCGACGGCGACACCGCCGAAGCCGCGCGCAAGCGGATCGTCTCTGCCGCCAACGGCGTGCTGCAGGTCACCGACGTGGCCAGCAAGGAACGCAAGCGCCGCCCGGCGCCGCCGTTCACGACCTCCACGCTGCAGCAGGAAGCCGCGCGCAAGCTCGGCTTCACCACCAAGCGCACCATGCAGGTCGCGCAGAAGCTGTACGAAGGCGTGGCGCTCGGCGAGGAAGGCACCGTCGGCCTGATCTCGTACATGCGTACCGACTCGGTGAGCCTGTCGGTCGATGCGCTGTCCGAACTGCGCGACGTCATCGCCCGCGACTACGGCACCAAGGCGCTGCCGGACAAGCCGAACTTCTACCAGACCAAGTCCAAGAACGCGCAGGAAGCGCACGAAGCGGTCCGCCCGACGTCCGCGCTGCGCACGCCGGCGAAGGTCGCACGGTTCCTCAGCGACGATGAGCGCAGGCTCTACGAACTGATCTGGAAGCGCACCGTGGCCTGCCAGATGGTGCCGGCCACGCTGAACACCGTGAGCGTCGACCTGGCCGCCGGCAGCGAGCACACCTTCCGTGCGAGCGGTACGACGGTGGTCGATCCGGGCTTCCTCGCCGTGTACGAGGAAGGCAAGGACCAGAAGTCCGCCGAGGACGACGACGAAGGCCGCAAGCTGCCCTCGATGAAGCCCGGCGATCGCGTGCCGCTCGATCGCGTGCACGCCGACCAGCATTTCACCCAGCCGCCGCCGCGCTTCACCGAAGCGGCGCTGGTGAAGGCGCTGGAGGAATACGGCATCGGCCGTCCGTCGACCTACGCGTCGATCATCCAGACGCTGCTGTTCCGCAAGTACGTCGAGATGGAAGGCCGCAGCTTCCGCCCCAGCGACGTCGGCCGCGCGGTGAGCAAGTTCCTCTCCGGCCATTTCACGCGCTACGTCGACTACGACTTCACCGCGAAGATGGAGGACGACCTGGACGCCGTGTCGCGCGGCGAAGAGGACTGGATTCCGCTGATGGAGAAGTTCTGGGGCCCGTTCAAGGAACTGGTGGAAGAGAAGACCGAATCGGTCGACCGTTCCGAAGCCACCGGCGCGCGCGACCTGGGGACCGATCCGAAATCCGGCAAGCCGGTGAGCGTGCGCCTCGGCCGCTATGGACCGTACGCGCAGATCGGCGACAAGGACACCGACGAGAAGCTCGAGTTCGCATCGCTGCGCCCCGGCCAGTCGATGCACACGATCACGCTGGAAGACGCGCTGGAACTGTTCAAGCTGCCGCGCAAGCTCGGCCTGGACGGCGAGCACGAGGTCAGCGTCGGCATCGGCCGCTTCGGGCCGTTCGCCAAGCGCGGCAGCACCTACGCGTCGCTGAAGAAGGAAGACGACCCGTACACGATCGACCTGGCGCGCGCGGTGTTCCTGATCGAAGAGAAGGAAGAGATCGCACGCAACCGGATCATCAAGGAATTCGACGGCAGCGAGATCCAGGTGCTGAACGGCCGCTTCGGCCCCTACCTCAGCGACGGCAAGCTCAACGGCAAGATCCCGAAGGATCGCGAGCCGGCGTCGCTGACGCTGGAGGAAGTGATCCAGCTGATGGAAGAGACTGGCAAGCCGGCGCGCAAGGGCTTCGGTGCGAAGAAGGGCGCTGCGAAGAAGGCCGCCGAATCCAGGCCCAAGGCTGCGAAGAAGGCCGCCGCCAGGACCGCGCCGGCCAAGGCCCCGGCAAAGAAGGCGGCGAAGAAGGCTCCGGCGAAGAAGGCCGTGGCAAAGAAAGCACCGGTGAAGAAGGCCGCGGCGAAGAAAGCCCCCGCCCGGAAGCCCGGCACGCTCTACGACCACCCGGAGCCGGCCAAACCCCTGCTGAAGCAGGCGACGCTGGCGCCCGGCGCCAAGCGCGTGGTGCGCAAGGCCAAGGACGAAGCGCCGTTCTGAGGCGCCGTTCCGAGGCTGCGACACCGCCAACGGCGGCACTGCCTCGCAATGACCCGACCCGTCCCGCCCTGACCAGGGCGGGACCGATCATCCGGGCCCCGTCCTTCGGATCCGGGCACGCGGCACTGTCCGGCGAGACACGTTTCCAGGACACATCGAAGACAGCTTCAGCGCCACGAGCGCCTGTCGAAGCCATCTCGCCGGCCAGGCAGCGCCATGCCCGGGACAACACCGGAATCCTCATAAGTCATTGAAATAAATGACGAATCGCAATGTGATGTAACGCGATACCGGTCACGCTCGAACCCTTGTCGATCGCCGCACACTGCTCCCGCCCTCGACCGGCGTCGCGCAGTCCCCCACGGTGCGTGCCTTCCCCCGGCCACGTTCGATCGCGTCCGCGCCCGGCGCGCGGGATCGGCGATCCGCGCCGCACGTCGGACCCGGGCCACAGGGACGACCGGCCGCCGCATCCCCCGGCGTGCGATGCCATCCGTCGCTTCCCGTGCCCCGTGCCCGCCGCGCACCCATCCCGCATCCGCGCGGGACAGCCCGGCAGGTCCGCCACCCCTCAAGACAGGATGTTCGACCATGACTTCGTTCCGCTCTCCCGCGCTGGCCCTGCTGGCCGCAGGCGCGGCCGTGCTCGGCCTGCGCGCCATGCCGGCGCTGGCCCACGGCACCATGACCACCCCGCACAGCCGCGTGTACGCCTGTGCGCAGGGCAACATCGAGAATCCCAGCGACCCCGCCTGCCGCGCCGCCACCGCCATCAGCGGCACCGGCACGTTCTACAACTGGATGGGCATCAACCAGGCCAACGCGAATGGCAACCATCGCGCCGTGGTGCCCGACGGCACGCTGTGCAGCGGCAACAACCCGACCTTCAGCGGCCTGGACCTGGCCCGCGACGACTGGCAGGCCACGCCGATCGCGCCGGATGCCAACGGCAAGTTCGAGTTCCGCTTCCGCGGCACCGCCCCGCACGCCACCCGCGACTGGGTCTTCTACGTCACCCGCGACGGCTGGGACCCGAACCGCCCGCTGGCCTGGGGCGACCTGGAGGAGTTCTGCCGGCTCGGCAACACGCCGCTGTCCGCGGACGGCACCTACCACCTCAGCTGCAGCCTGCCGAAGAAGAGCGGTCGCCACGTGATCTACAACACCTGGCAGCGCTCGGATTCGACCGAGGCGTTCTACACCTGCATGGACGTGAAGTTCGATGGCACGACGCCCCCGCCGCCGACCTGGCGCGACGTGGGCGCGCTGAGCGCCCAGAACGACCTGCCGGTCGCGACCATCGTCCGCCTGCGTGTGCTCAATGCCGACGGCAGCGAAGCCGAACGCGTCGAGACCGCCCTGGCCAGCGGCCAGACGGCCGCCGCGACCTGGCCGGGGGTGGTGGCACGCAACGTCAACGCGCGCGCCCTGTACGGCCGCATCGGCGTGCTGAGCAACGGCAGCGTCACCCCGGTCGACGCCGCGGTCGGCAATCGCATCTACCTCACCGGGACCGGTCGCACGCACGCGGTCGACATCCAGGTGCCGGATGCGCCGCCACCGACCTGGCGCGACGTCGGCGCACTGACCGCGCAGAACGCGCTGCCGGTGGGCACCGTGGTTACCCTGCGCGTCTTCAACGCCAACGGCACCGACGCCGAGCGCGTCGAGACCACGCTGGCCGACGGCCAGACTTCGGTCACGGCCTGGCCGCTGCGCGTGGCGCAGAACGTCAACGCGCGCTCGGCCACGGCCCGGATCGGCGTCCTGGGCAACGGCACGATCACGCCGGTGGCCTCGGCGACCGCGAACCGGATCTTCCTGACCGGCACCGGCCACACCCACCAGGTCGACATCCGGGTGCCCGACTCCCCGCCGCCGGGCGACTACGACTACGTCTATCCGAACGGCATCGGCCAGTACATTCCCGGCCAGACCGTGGTGAAGGCCGGCGACGGCAAGCTCTACGCCTGTCGCCCGTTCCCGAACGGCCAGTGGTGCAACATCAACCATCCCGCCTACGCCCCCGGCACCGGCTGGGCATGGGCCGACGCCTGGGTCCTGTTCCAGGCACCCTGAGACGACGACAGGACGGCGGCACGCGTCCGAAGCCCCGCGCCGTGCGCGCGGGGCTTCGGCCTCGCCTTCAGCTCGCGGCCAGCCACGCCCTTCCCTGTCCCACCCCGGGCGCGCAAGATGCGCCCATGCGAATGCCTCCGCCCATCGCCCTGCTCGCGCTGCTGCTGTCGATGACGGCCGCCGCCGCGCCGCAAGCCCCCGGCGAAGCCGCTGCGGGCGATGGCGTCACCATCTACCGCTGCACCGATGCCAAGGGCCGGCTGAGCCTGCGCGACTCGCCCTGCCTGCCCGGCGAACGCCAGGAAGTGCGCAGCATGCTGCGCCCCAGGGATGCCCCGCCGCGCCCGGTCACCGCCGCGCCATCCGCGCGCGACACCTACGTCCAGCAGCCACAGACCCAGGTGATCGTCCTGCAGCCGCCGCGGCCGCTGTACGAGTGCGTCACCCCTGACAACACCCGCTATCTCAGCGACAACCCCGAGGGCAATCCACGTCTCGTGCCGATGTGGGTGACCGATGGGCCCGCCATCCAGGCCTATCGCGAATACCAGCCCGGCCAACTGCAGGTGCGCGTGGACGACGGCCATGTCTCCGGCGGCTACACCAGCGGCGGCTGGCGCGACCGCATCGTCACCGGTTGGGCGGGCCAGCACTGGATCCGCGACGCCTGCCACCCGCTGCCGCAGACCGAGGTCTGCGCACGGCTGCGCGACCGCCGCGACGAGATCCGCCGCCGCTTCAGCATCGGCCAGCCCTCCGAACGCGCCGAACTCGCCCGCGAGGAACGCAGCATCAACGCCCGCTTGTCCCAGGACTGTCCATGATCCATGCCGCCGTGATCCGTACCACCGTCCTTCTCGCGACGACCACGCTGGTCGCCGCATCCGCACTGCCGCGCGCGCGCGCGCAGAACGAGATCGTCATCTATCGCTGCGTCGACGCCAGCGGCGGCGTGACGATCCAGAACGACACGCCCTGCCCCGCCGGCACGCAGCAGACGGTGAAGAAGGTCGGCGCCGTGCAGACCATGCCGCCGCCCAACGTGATCGTGCCGCCGCCCCCCAAGGCCCCGCCGACACCGCCGCCGCCCGCGCGAACCCAGGCCCCGCCCGTTGCCGTCGCTCCTCCTGCGCCACCGCCGCCGCCCGCGCCGCCACCGCCGCTGTTCCATTGCCGCACATGGGACGACCGCGACTACCTCAGCGATACCGCCACGCCGCCGGCGACCTGCGTCCCAGTGCAACCGCGCGGCATCGACGGCAGCATCGAACTGGCGGCCGGCGACACCTGCGAGATGCGTCCGGACGGCTGCGCCGAGGTGCCGCAGGCACAGCTGTGCGTGAGCTGGAAGAAGCGCGTGGACGAAGCCGACTTCCGATGGAAGCTGGCCGGTGCGCGCGATGACGCCCGGAAGGCCGAACTCGAGCGCGTGCGCGCCACCTACCTGGGCAGCACCTGCGTGAAGTGACCCGAGCACGCTGTCCGCCGCACGCAGCGGAACGCGTTTGCTGGAACGCCGCCGCTGCGCGCGAGGGTCATGGACATGATCGAGTTCGACAAGGGACCGCCGCTGCGTTTCGCACGGCATTTCGCCGCCTGCCCCGACTACGGGCCGCTGAAGCAGCACTTCTGGTACGACTGGGGCCCGATCTTCCATCGCGGTCGGCTCAACAGCGGCGCGCGCGTGATCTGCGTCGCGTCCGACCCGGGCGCGACCGAACGCATCGCAGGCCGCACGCTCGTCGGCGATGCCGGGCAGCGCGTGCAGGGCTTCCTCTCGAAGCTGGGGCTCACGCGCTCGTATCTCTGCCTGAATGCGTTTTCCTACGCATTGATTCCTGCGCAGGCCTCGAAGGGCGACGACGTCCTGACGCTCGCCGACCAATTGGCCTGGCGCAATCGCCTGTTCGACATGGCGCACGACGCGAAGGTGCAGGCGATCGTCGCCTTCGGCAAGCAGGCTCAGAAAGCCATCGCGCTCTGGCCGGGCAAGGGCGCGACGCCGGTCTTCGACCTGCCGCATCCGAGCAGCCACGAGGAAGACGTGATGCTCGACGCCTGGCGCGCGGGCATCCTCGCGCTGCGCGCCATCGTCACGCCCGATGCCGATGGCGATGCCTCGCTGCCGAACTACGGCGCGACGTTCCTCGAAAGCGACTACGCACCGATCCCGCGCCGCGACCTGCCGTTCGGCGCGCCCGATTTCCTCGGCGACGACAGCGTCGGCCGCGCCGCCTCGCCACCGCAGCGCACCAGCGTGCGCCGCCCGCAACCCGATGACCGGCACACCCTGATCTGGGTCGCGCCGCGCAAGGAGTGATCGCATGCCGCAAGCCCGCCTGTCCGCCCTGCACGGCCGCATCGTGACCATGGACCCCGACGACGCCGTATTCGACGACGGCGTGATCTACATCGACGACCACACCATCGTCGCTGTCGCGGATGCGGACGAACCACCGCCCGCAGGCTTCGAACAGGTCAAGGTCGAACGCACCGGCGCGACGCTGTATCCGGGCCTGATCGACCTGCACAACCACCTCAGCTACAACGTGCTGCGCCTGTGGCAGGTACCCAAGCGCTACACCAACCGCGACGACTGGGCGCGCCATGCCGACTATCGGCGCCTGATCAGCGGGCCGATGAACGTGCTCGGCCAGACACCGGGCTATCCCGCGGCGATCGCGCGCTACGCCGAGTGCAAGTGCCTGCTCGGCGGCGTCACCACGTCGCAGGGCATCGCGCTGTTCAGCAACAGCGGCATGAGCAGTTTCTATCGCGGTTTCCTGCGCAATCCCGAAGTCTCCGACGGCCCCGGCTTCCCCGCTGCGCACGCGCGCATCGCCGATGTCGCCGCCGAAGACGGCGAGCGCTTCATGCGCCTGCTCAAGCAGAAGTCCGCACTGCTGCTGCACCTGAGCGAAGGCACCGATGCGCGTGCGCACAAGCATTTTCAGGCATTGACGCTGCCATCGGGCGAGATCGCGATCTCGCCGTCGCTGGTCGGCATCCACTGCGTCGCGCTCAAGCGCAAGGACTTCGACCTGATGGCCGGCAAGGGCGCATCGATGGTGTGGTCGCCGTTGAGCAACCTCCTGCTCTACGGCAAGACCGCGAACATCCGTGCAGCGAAGAAGGCCGGCGTCAACATCACCCTCGGTGCGGACTGGTCGCCCAGTGGCAGCAAGCACCTGCTCGGCGAACTCAAGGTCGCGCGCGCGGTGAGCGATGCGCAGGGCGGACTGTTCAGCGACCTCGAACTCGTCGCCATGGCCACGCGGAATGCCGCGCGCGCGATCAAGTGGCACAACGTCGTCGGCTCCCTGGAGTCGGGCAAGCGCGCCGACATCATCGCGATCAAGGGCGTCGACAAGCCCGCCTATCGGCAGTTGCTGGACTGCCGCGAACGCGACATCGCGCTGGTGATGATCGACGGCGTGCGCCGCTACGGATTGCCGAAGCTCATGCGCGCTGCACGGCACGCGGAAAGCTGGGTCGTCGGCGGCAGTCGCCGGGTGTTCGACCTCGCCGGCCCGGCGGACGGCCCGCTGAAACCACAGGGACTGCGTGCATCGGTGGACCTGCTGCGTCGCGGACTGCGCGACCTGGTCGACCTGGCGAAGGAACTCGAGAAGCCACGCCGCGCGTCGCGGAGCCACAAGCTGGAATGGTTCCTCGCGCTGGAAGAGGAAGAGCCGATCGATTCCTGCATCAGGCCACGCCTGTGCAACCACGGCACCTCGCCGAGGCGCTCGTTCGATCCGCTGGAGATGGCCCGCGCCGCCGTGCCGCTGTCGACGCTGCTGGGTCCGCTGGAACTGGATCCGATCAGCCTGTGCGACGACCGCGACTTCCTCGCCGCGATCGATCGCCAACGCAACCTGCCCAAGCCGATCCGCGCGGCGCTGGCGGCAGCGTTCGCCTGAAGCACCGCATCGATGGCGTGCGACGTCTCCGGGGCATCGCCCCGGAGACGCGCAGCATCACGATGTCGCTGGACCTCAGGGGATCTCGTTCGTCGGACAGAGGAAATAACCCGAGCTGCGCGAGACGCCGCCGTCCGCGTTGCTGACGGTCACGGTGATCTGGACGCGCTGGCCTTCGAAGCAGGTTCCGCGGTACGAATTGCCGAAGCCGTTGCCGCTGCCGCCGCTCCAGCTCACCGTGGCGGGCGTGGACGAGCTGTAGTCCACGGTGCACCAGTAGGTGCCGCCGCCGCTGTTGTTGTAGTCCGGGCACACCAGCGAGTTGATCACCGGCGGGCTGCCGCCGCCCGAGCCGAGCAGCGAATACAGCAGGCGATTGGGCGAGCCGCTGCCGGCGTTGGTCACCTTGTTCGGCGTGCTGGCGTTGATGATCGCGCTGGCCACCTGCGAGGGCGCTGCATACGGATTGTTCTGCAAGTGCAGTGCGGCGACGCCGGCCACGTGCGGGCTGGCCATCGAGGTGCCGCTGAGCGTCGCGCTTGCGGAGGTATTGGCGATGCCCGCCGAAACGATGTTCGACCCCGGCGCGAAGATGTCGAGGCAGGTGCCGAAGTTCGACGAGCCCGACGAGAAGATCGAACGGCCGTCGGCGTTGTTGGTGGAACCGACGGTGATCGCGTTCGGCACGCGCGCGGGCGAATTCTGGCAGGCGTCGCCGCCGTTGTTGCCCGCCGCCACGACCGCGACGACGCCGGCGTTGACCAGGTTGTTCACTGCGGCGTCGACCGCGGTGTTGATGCCGCCGCCCAGGCTCATGTTGGCCACTGCCGGCTTGATGTGGTTGGCGCGCACCCAGTCGATGCCGGCGATGATGTCCGACCAGCTGCCCGAGTTGCCGCAACCGAACACGCGGACCGGATGCACGATCGCGCCCTTGGCCACGCCCCACGTCGTACCGGCGACGGTGCCGGCGACATGCGTGCCGTGGCCGTTGCAGTCGCTGGTGCCGCGCCCGTCGTCGGCGATCGCGCGGAAACCGTTGCCCGTGCGGTTGGTGAACTGGGTGTGGCCGGTCAGGATGCCGGTGTCGATGATGTACGCATGCACATTGCTGCCGGTGGCGTTGTACACGTACGTGGTGTTGAGCGGCAGGTTGCGCTGGTCGATGCGATCCAGTCCCCAGGTCGCATTCGACTGGGTGGCCGACACCTCGACCAGGCCATCTTCTTCGACATAGGCCACGCGCGGATCGGCGAGCAGGCGCGCCAGCGCCTTGTCGTCGGCCTGCACGGTGAAGCCGCGCAGCGCGTTCTCGTAGGTGCGACCGATGCGCACGCGATGGCGGCCAGCGATGTCGCGGGCCACGCTGGACACGCGCGCACCGACGCCACGCTCGTGGTTCAGGCGCGCGGCGCTGTCCTTCAGGACGACGATGTAGCGGCCTTCGATCGGCCGCTGCGCAGTGCGCAGCTCGCCAGCGAAGGCCGGCAGTGCGGACGCGCAGAGGAGGGTCGCGGCGACGGCCGCGGCGAGGCGATGGATCTGTTGCATGCGGACTCTTTCCTTGTGGTCTTGGCATACGTTGGGATGTGCGGCGTGCGTCCCGTGTCCGGGCGCATGCCGCACGAACACCGCCGGAGCGTCGTGCCCGCATCCTTGCCTTGCTGTCGCGCTCCCGGATGCGGGCCGTTCCAACGGCTTCATGCAGCGTACCGAGTGCATCGAAACACGGTCAATGATGGGCGCGGCATGCAGGGTTTCGCCCATGGCGATGCCCGGTCGCGTTCACCGAGACACGTTCGTGCAGCTTCATTCGATGCTCAATGCGCGACTGCGTGCAGGTGCGGTGGCCACGTGATGAGATGCGGACGCAGCGTCTCTTCCAGCCAGTCCATGAACACGGCGACACGATGCGACAGGTTCCTGCGCTGCGGATACAGCAGGGTCACGGGCATCGGTTCGGCGCGATGCTGCGGCATCACCTCGACCAGCGCGCCGTCGGCGATCAATGCGCGCAGGCCGGTGATCGGCGACTGGATCAAACCCAGTCCCGCAACGCAGGCGGCGACATAGGCCTCGGCATTGTTCACCACCAGCGCGCCGGGCATCGGCATCGATCGCCAGCCGCCTTCGCCGTCGGGATATTCCCAGCCTTCCGGTTCCGCGCCGAAGTGCTGGACATAGTGGATCAGGGTGTGTCCCGCGAGTTCCTGCGGCGAACATGGCGTGCCGCGTTCGCGCAGATAGCCTGGACTGGCGCAGTTGAGGACCTCGAAAGCGCCGAGCGGCCTCGCCACCAGCCGGTTGTCGCCCGTGCGGCCGACACGCACCACGCAATCGAAGCCTTCGCGCACCGGGTCGACGCGGCGATCGCTGCTGCTCAATTCCAGCTGCAGTTGCGGATGCGCGCGCAGGAACGCGGGCAGCGCCGGCACCACCAGATAGCGGGCGATGCCGCTGGACATGTCCACGCGCAGCCGTCCGCGCAGGCTCGGGCCGCCGCGCCGGAACAGCTCGCGGGTTTCGTCGAACTCGGCGAGGAGATCCCGCGCGCGTTCCAGGCAGCGCTCGCCGTCGGGCGTCAGGCGCACACGGCGCGTCGTCCGGTGCAGCAGCTGCGTGCCCAGTTCCGATTCGAGCTGGCGCACCGCGTCGGAGACCGTGGCCCTGGGCAGGCCGCGCTCGTCGGCGGCCTGGGTGAAGCTGCCCAGCTCGGCGACCCGGACGAAGATCCGCATGGCGTCCATCGGGTGCATGGTCGGCTCCGTGATACGGGCCATCAGACCCGGTCGCAACGATGA
This sequence comes from Lysobacteraceae bacterium, assembly GCA_016789405.1. Lineage (GTDB taxonomy): Bacteria > Pseudomonadota > Gammaproteobacteria > Xanthomonadales > Xanthomonadaceae > Lysobacter_I. The sequence goes on along the minus strand of JAEUPQ010000031.1, from coordinate 125,063 downwards.
TTATTCGTGATTTCCGGATAGTCAAATCGCGAGTCGATGATTTATCCGCCTCGCGCCGAACAATACCTTGGCCACCTTGCCGTCGCCGATGGCACTCGAGGAGCCCGACCCATGACCACCTCCACCACCCCCGTCACCCTGATCACCGGCGGCAGCCGCGGCCTGGGCCGCAGCATGGCGCTGCACCTGGCCCAAGCGGGCCACGATCTGCTGATCACCTATCGCCAGCGCGCCGACGAAGCCGATGCCGTCGTCGCGGCGATCGAAGCCCTCGGCCGTCGTGCCGTCGCGCTGCCGCTGGACGCCGCCGATGGCGACAGCATCCCGGTCTTCGCCGATGCGGTGCGCGACGCCCTGGCGCATCTCGGCCATACCCATCTGCACGCGCTGGTGAACAACGCCGGCACCGGGGTGCACAAGCCTTTCGACGAGACCGGCGTCGATGATCTCGACAGCCTCTACGCCATCCATCTCAAGGGCCCGTTCCTGCTGACGCAGGCGCTGCTGCCGCTGCTCGTGGCAGGCAGCCGGGTGCTCAACGTCTCGTCCGGCCTGACCCGCTTCACCGTCCCCGGCTACGGCGCATACGCCGCGATGAAGGGCGCGGTCGAAGTACTCAGCCGCTACCAGGCGAAGGAACTCGGCGCGCGCGGCATCATCGTGAACACGCTGGCGCCTGGTGCGATCGAAACCGACTTCGGCGGCGGCGCGGTGCGCGACAACGCGCAGCTCAACGGCTGGATCGCATCGCAGACCGCATTGGGTCGCGTCGGACTGCCGGACGACATCGGCCAGGCCGTGGCCGCGCTGCTGTCGGCGGATTGCCGCTGGATCAACGGCCAGCGCATCGAGGCATCGGGCGGCATGTTCCTGTAAGGCCGCGCGATCCACCGCCGCTGGAAACACGAAGGCCGGCGTCGACAGACGCCGGCCTTCTCGGCACGGATCGATGCACGACCGATCGATGGATTCCGCTCGGTCAGTGGTGCCCGCTGCCGACCGAACCGCCCTGGCCATCGGGCAACAGCACGCGCACGTTCTGCATCATGCCCTGGTCCTCGTGGTCGAGGATGTGGCAGTGCAGGACGTATTCGCCGATGTAGCGCTGGTAGCGCGTCCGCACGTACAGCGTGTAGCCGCCTTTCACGAACAGCGTGTCCTTCCAGGTGCCCTTGGTCGCGGCGTAATCCGGATCGCCGCTGCCCGGAAGGCTGACATCCACGCCCTTGGGATCGAGGATGCGCGACACCTGGAACGGGTTGACGTGGATATGGAAGGGATGGCTGCCGGCCAGCGAGGTCAGTGTCCATTCCTCGACGTTGTCGAGGATGAGGTCGCGCGCCTTCGTCGGATCGTACGCCACGCCATTGACCATGAACTTCGCGGGCTTTCCGGCGATATTGAACTCCACGAGCTGGCCACCGCCGGGCGTGAGTTCTTCCTTCGTGATCGTCGCATGCGGCACGAACGCCGCCAGGCCCAGGTTGTCGCGCAGGCCAGCGATCACGCGCGGCTTCACCTCATCAGGCATCCAGCGCTCGGCCGAGGCCACCAGCTTCGACTGCAGCCATGCTTCCGGATCGCCTTCCACCGCATCGCCTGCGCCGACCACCACCGTGCCCAGCAGACGGCGACTTTCGGCATCGCCCGACACCGAACCACTGGCCGGGATGCTGCCGTCGATCACGCAGTATTCGCCCGCCTCCGGGAACACCATCAGCAGGTCGCTGCGATAGCCCGGCTGCAGCATCGTCGCCGTGCGCTGGATCGCCTGCGCGTGGGTCAGGCCATCGGCGGCGATCTCGAACTGCGTCAGTGTTTCGCCGGTGCAGTTCTGCGATATCCACTGCGCGTGGTTCTTCAGCGTGCGCAGCGACAGCGGATTGGCGCTGGCGCGCATGCGCACGAACTGCAGGTTGATCGAATCGCGGATGCCGGCATGGATGTTGCGCCAGCGCTCAACGCGCCCGGCCACCGCACCGGTGAAGCGCGGCATGATCTGGCCATTGATGCTGGTGTAGCGACCGGAAGGCCCCCACGTGCCGAAACCGAGCTGGTCGTAATTCTCGATCGTTCCGACGTCGTTCTCGCCGCAGGCCCAGGTGCCGTCGGGATTCGTCTTGATCGGCGACTTGGGATCCGACGGATTGACGCGGCAGGCATAGGCGACCTGCTGGAACAGCACCAGTCGTTCGCGATACGCGCTGCCGTCGTCGTTGCGCAGCAGCGTATCGATGTCGCCCGTCGCGACCGGCGTCGGCGGGCGTTCGCCGCGGATGATGAGCGCACCGGCCATGCCGCTGGACACCTGCAGCGCGGTCGAACCATGCAGGTGCGGGTGATACCAGAACGTCCCCGCCGGATGCGTGGACGGGATGTTGTATTCGTACTCGAACGCGACCTTGGGCCGGATCGTGATCAGCACGTTGTCGCTGTTGCCGGAAGGACTGACCCACAGGCCGTGCGAATGCAGGTTGGTCGAATTGAAGCAGTGCGGGGTGTTGATGTCGTCCGGCTTGCAGTTCGGCTGCGGATCCAGCTCATTGTTGAGCGACACGCGCACGGTGTCGCCTGGGCGCGTGACGATGGTCGGTGCAACGAATGGCGTGAACGCATTCGGCGGCGCGCCCTCGGCCACGTAGCTGCGCAGTTTCACCTTGTCGAAGCGCTGCGTCGCAGGATTGAAGATGCGACCCTCGGTCAGGCGGATGTTGAGCCGTGGATTGGCATCCACCTCGCCCGGCTCCGCGGCCTGCTCCAGCCGGCCACCGATCGCGCGCGGAATCGCACGCAGCATCGGCACCAGCACCGGATCGCTGACGATGCGGTTCTTCGCGGACGGCGCCTCCTGCGCATGCAAGGGCGCGACCGCCAGCATGGCGACGGCCAGGCCCAGCGCGCGCAGGCGCACGGCCCGGCCTCCGGGTACAACGACTAAGGACGCACAATGACGCACGGACGTGCGATGTCGCATGACGGCTCTCCCTGTCTTCTCGATGATCCCCGCACGGTCGGGCCGGTGATCGCGGCGTTCCGTGCCCCATGGAGCAAGTGGCTCCTTGCCGGGATTGTGTGCCGATCCGCCGGAGGACGCAAAGCAGCAGGCAAACTGAGACTGGAGTGATGCTGGCGCATCGAGCGCCGCAGGGTGCTGCCAAGCGCAGCGAAGCCCGCCTGTGGACGTTTCGCCGCATTGCCTTGAAAGCAGAGCGGCGATCGTGGTTCATCGTGGACGCCGTCGCATCGGATCCCTCGAAAGGCGGGGTTCGCTGCGCTCACCACCACCCTACAAAAACCAGATGGCTTGCAACGAACCTCAGAACCCGTACCGCAGGAACCCGCCATCCACCGCGATGCATTCGCCGGTGATGTAGCTCGACGCGGGCAGGCAGAGGAAGGCGACGGCGGCGGCGACTTCCTCGGGTTCGCCGATGCGGCCCATCGGCGTGCGCAGCAGCACATCGTCGAGATAGTCTGGATCGGCGAGCTTGCCGGAGGTGCGGCGTGTGCGGATGTACCACGGCGCGACCGAGTTGACGCGAATGCCGTCCTCGGCCCATTCGCAGGCGAGGTTTCGGGTCATCTGGTGCATCGCGGCCTTGGTCATGCCGTAGGGCGCGCCGCTGCGCACATGGGTGATGCCGGACACGCTGCCGACGTTGACGATGGCGGAAGCCGCATGTTTCACGAGCAGCGGGTGCGAGAGGCGCGAGAGTTCGAAGGCGCTGAACAGGTTGGTCTCGAAGATGCCGCGCCACTCGTCCTCGGTGTAGTCGTTGGCGGGCTTGGTGATGTTGCCGCCGGCATTGTTGACGAGGATGTTGAGCCCGTCGCCGATGTCCTCGACCCAGTCGAGCAGTTCGCGCCGCTGTTCGTCGTCGCCCACGTCGGCGACGCAGGTGCGGATTTCGCCGTCGGGAAATTCCTCTTCCAGTTCCATGCGCGTCGCGTCGAGGCCATCTGCGTCGCGCGCGGCGACCAGCACGCGCGCGCCGAAGCCGAGCAGTTCGCGGGCGATGGCGCGGCCGATGCCGGCCGTGCCGCCGGTGACGAGGGCGAGTTGTCCGTCGAGACGCCAGCGCTGCAGGGACATGGGACACCGTTTCGTGCAGGAGGATGGGCGTAGGATACCGGCGTCACCGCCACGGAGGTCGCCATGTCCCGCGCCATGCATCGCGCCATGTATCCCGCAACACCCCGCGCCGCCCTGCTCACGCCGATGATCGCCTGCCTGCTGCTGTCGGCATGTTCGAAACCCGAAGTGCCCGAGCACGACGATCCGCCCGAACCGCAGGCGGCAAGCCAGTCCGCCGAGCTGAGCCAGGCCATCCAGCAACCGCTCGACAAGGCCAATGCGGCCCAGGACGCGACCGAAGCCGCTTCCGGAAAGCAGGACGCGGCGATCGATGCCGCAACGCAGGACGCTGCGGGGAATTGACGGTTCCCGCTGTCATCACTCGCTGCGCTCGGGATGACAAAAAAGAAAACGCCCGGCAATGCCGGGCGTTTTCGCGTGGGTCGCGCGTTGGCGCGCCCGATCAGAACCCGCAGAAGCAGTAGGCGATCGCGCTGACCGGCTTGCCGCTGCGGCTGGCCTGCACGGCACGCTCGACCATGCGCAGGTCGCGGTCGGCCTGCGGCGCGACCTTGGCGATCATGCCGCGTGCGATCGCGGAGTCGGCGAGCATCGCGTGGCCGATGCGGCTGCCGGCGAAGCCGGTGAACCAGCGCTCGAACGGGGTGAGTTCGCGTTCGATGTAGCGCACGCGGTATTCGTCGGGCTTGCCGCCGAGCTTGGCGCGCTTCGCGGCATCGGCGATGGCGGCCTGCAGGCCGCCGAAGGCGTCGACGAGACCGTGCTCCTTGGCCTGCGCGCCGGACCACACGCGGCCGCGCGCGACGGCATCGACATCGGCGACCGGCTTCTTGCGCGCTTCCGCCACCTTGCCGGTGAAGTCGCGGTATCCCTTTTCGATCACGCTCTGGATCACGCCGCCGACTTCCGGCGACAGCGGACGCGTGACGTCGAACGCGCCGGCGATCTTCGTGGTCGACACGCCGTCGGTGCGCACGCCGATCTTTTCCAGCGCGCGCGAGAAGGTCGGGATCATGCCGAAGATGCCGATCGAGCCGGTCACCGTCGACGGATCGACGTAGATGCGGTCGGCATTCATGCTGATCCAGTAGCCGCCGGACGCGGCGACGTCGCCCATCGACACCACGACCGGCTTGCCGGCCTTCTTCAGCGCCACCACTTCGCGACGGATCTGCTCGGACGCGAACACTTCGCCGCCGGGCGAATCCACGCGCAGCACCACGGCCTTGGTGTGTTCGTTGTCGCGGGCATCACGCAGCAACTCGGCGGTGGATTCGCCGCCGATGGTGCCCGGAGGCTGCTCGCCGCCGGTGATCTCGCCCGACGCGACGACGATGGCGACATGGTCGCCGTCGCCGATCGCGATGTGCGTGCCGTTGATGTGCGCCAGGTAGCCTTCGTACGAGATCTGGCGGAAGCCGCCGTCGGCGGTCTCGTCCTCGACGCCGAGCTTGGTCAGCATCTCGTCCATTTCCTCGCGCGTCTTCAGGCCGGTGACCCACTTGTGCCTGAGCGCGTACTTGGCGAGGTCGCCCTGCACTTCGGCGATGCCGGTCGGCAGGTCGTTGATCGATGCAGCCAGCGCTTCCGGCGTGATCTTGCGCGCCTTCGCCACATCCGCGATGTAGCGCTGCCAGATGTCGTTCATCCAGAACAGATCGGCTTCCTTCGATTCCGGCGACGCGGCATCGAGGACGTAGGGTTCGGCGGCGGACTTGTATTCGCCGACCTTGAACAGGTGCACGTCGACGCCGAGCTTGTCCTGCAGGCCTTCGCGGAAGTACTGGCGATAGCGGGCGAGGCCTTCGATCAGCATGCCGCCCATCGGGTCGAGGTAGATCTCGTCGGCCTGCGCGGCCAGCAGGTACTGCGACTGGTCGAAGGATTCGCCGAAGGCGATGACCTTCTTGCCGGCGGCGCGCAGTGCAGAGATGGATTCGGCGATCTCGCGCGTCGAAGCGTAGCCGCTGACGGCCAGGCCATCCACGCGCAGCACCACGCGCTCGATGCGCTTGTCGTTCTTCGCGGCCTTCAGCACGCGCAGCACGTCGCGCAGCTGCACTTCGGCAGCGCCGTCGTCGCCCAGGGCATCGGCCAGCGCGCGGCTCATCGGGTCGAGCGAGAACTGCTCCACCAGGTTGCCCTCGGGATCGATCACCAGCGTGGTGCGCTCATGCACGGGCATGACGCGCGGACCGCTGCTGGCGCCGATGCCCAGCGCTGCGATGAAGAAGAAGAGCAGGCCGAAGAACACCAGGTTCAGCACCAGGCGCCGGGTGAAATTCATCGCATCCCAGATGCCGACCAGCAGCGTGGCGATGGGGCCGCGTCGACGCGGTTCGTTCATGTGGACTCTCTCCTGGAACTTTGGGAATCAGTCTGAAGGGCGGGCCGGGCGGCGTCATCCGCCATCGGTCATGACGACTTGTTGCCCGACCGGGATGCGCCGGGACAGTTGGACGAAGCGGGTGGACAGCAGGACCGCAGCGACGCTGAGGCCGGCGATCAGGCCGATCCACATGCCGGTCGGGCCCATCGCCGGGACCAGGCCGCCGGCGCCAAGGCCCAGCACCGCGCCCAGCGGCATCCCGATGCCCCAATAGGCCAGCGCGGCCACCAGCATGGGCACGCGGGTGTCCTTCAGGCCGCGCAGGGCGCCGATCGACAGCACCTGGACGCCGTCGGGGAACTGGAACGTGGCCGCCATGAGCAGCAGGGTGGCGGCCAGCGTCGCGACGGCGACATCGGCCGTGTAGAGACCGGCGATGGCGTCGTTGGCGAGGAACAGGGTGCTACCCGTGACCAGCTGGGTGGTGACGACCAGGGCATAGCCTGCGAACGCCGCGCGGCGCAGGCCGTCGCGGTCGCCACGGCCCACGGCATGCCCCACGCGGACCGTGGTCGCCTCGGCCAGGGCCATCGGCACCATGAAGCACAGGCTGGAGACGTTGATGGCGATCTGGTGTGCGGCCGAGGGCACCTCGCCGAGCCGGCCGATCACCAGCGCGGTCGCGACGAACAGGCCGCCTTCCATGAGCCAGGTCAGGCCGATCGGCAGGCCGGTCACCAGCAGGTCGCGGATCGGGGCACGGCGCGGGGGTTCGAGGTGACCGAACAGGTGCAGGTCGTGGAAGCGCCGCGTGCGCAGCAGGTAGGCGGCCATCGCCAGCACCTGCGCCCACATCACCAGGCCCGAGGCGATGCCAAGGCCACCGGCACCCAGCTCGGGCAATCCACCGACGCCGAACGCCAGGGCGTAGCCCAGCGGCACGAGCAGCACCAGACCACCGAAACCGATGACCATCGTCGGTACGGTGTGGTGCAGGCCGTCGCAGAGGTAGCGCATGCACAGGTACAGCGCGAGCGCCGGCACGCCCCAGCGGATGCCGTGGACGAAGGCCGTGGCGCCGGGCCGGATCTCCGGCGCGATGCCCATCGTCTCCAGCGCCAGCGGGATCGCGCTGAGAAAGGCGAACATGACCAGGCCCAGGGCCAGGGCCAGCCACATCGCCTGGCGGAACAGCGGGCCGATTTCGTCGCGACGGCCCGCGCCATCGAGCTGCGAGACCGAGGCAGGCAGCGCGATCAGCGTGCCCATCGGCACGAGCAGCGGCAGCCAGAACAGCGCGGTGCCGATCGACACCGCCGCCAGCGTCGCCGTGCCGTGATGGCCGGCGATCACCGCGTCGACGAATCCGATCAGGCCGCTGGACACATGCCCGGCGATCAACGGCGCAGCCAGACGCGCGCTGGTGCGCAGCTCGTCGCGGAAGCGCGGCGTGGAGGGCAGGGTCTGGGTCATCTCGGTCGTCGAAGTCGGCCGGCGCGGCCACGGACAGGCTCGCGGGCGCGGACACGGGGACTGCTATCTTACCCGGCCGAACGGCGGCGCCCGGGGAGCGCACATGAACGACCATCTCGCCTCGCGCTGCGACAACTGCGAAACCCCGCTGGTGGGCGCCTATTGCCACATCTGCGGCCAGCACGCTCACAACCCGCTGCGCAGCTTCGCGCATGCGGTGGAGGACGTGTTCGAGTCCTTCTGGCACCTCGACGGACGCATCTTCCGCACCCTGCGCGACCTGCTGTTCCCCGGGCGCCTCGCCGCGAACTACCTGGGCGGGCAACGCGTCGCCTACCTGCCGCCGCTGCGGCTGTTCGTGATCCTCAGCCTGCTGACCTTCTTCATCGGCAAGCTGACCCTGCACATCGACATCGCGCCGGCGCCGCAGGCCACTCCGGGCGCGACGGCGGCCGCGGCGGCGGCCAGGGCAACGACAAAAGCGACCACGGCAGCCACCACCGCCGCCAGGCCGAGCGGCTCGGTCCAGGTCGACACGAGCGCGATCGAAGCCGCGACGACGCCCGAAGCGGTGCTCAAGGCTCGCGATGCGCAGCTGGCTGACATGAACGAAGCGCGCAAGATTCCGGTGGTCGGCAGCTTCGTCGACGTCTACACGCAGGAGGCCGAGGCACAGCTGCTGGCCAGCGCGCGCAAGCGCATGCAGGCCATCGGTGCGACACCGGCACAGGTCGCAGCGGCAGGCGATGCCAGCACCGCGCGACTGGGCAAGCAGCCTCCGGCGATCCCGGACCCGTCCGGCGGCGCGCTGTCGAGCTGGTGGCAGGGCAAGCTCGATCGCATGCAGCGCAACGCCGACGACATCCGCAAGGACCCCAACACCATCGTGCCGCTGTTCCTCGGCGCCCTGCCCGGTGCGCTGTTCATCCTGGTACCGCTGTTCGCGCTGTGCCTGAAGCTGCTCTACCTGGGCTCCGGTCGCGGTTACCTGGAACACCTGGTCGTCGCGCTGTACAGCCACTGCTTCATGCTCGCCGCGCTGCTGCTGACCTTCCTGCTCGTCGGCCTGCAATCGATCGCCGGCCTGCCGGCCTGGATCGCCGTGCTCGCCGCGCTCGCAGCCAGCCTCGATCTGGGCGTGGCCGTGCCGGTCTACCTGCTGCTGATGCAGAAGCGCGTCTACGCCGAGGGCTGGCCGCTGACGCTGCTCAAGTACTTCGTCGTCGGCACGATCTACTCGGCCCTGCTGGGGATCGCGATCGTCTATGCCGTGCTGGCGGGGCTGACCAGCTGAGCGCGGCGTCCCGGGGATTCCCCCGATGGCGCCTCAGCGGGGGCGGCACGGATAATGGCGTCCCCACCCCACTGCGCCTCGCGGCGCCGAGACCCGCCGATGACAACCCTCCGCGCGAAGCCCGCCGCCAAGCCCGCAAGCGCCAAGCCGGTCATCTACGAAGTGAACATCGAGGTCGACGTGGCTGCGCATGACGACTACCGCGCCTGGCTGCACGAACACGTTGCCGAGATCCTCGCCCTGCCCGGCTTCACTGGCGCCAAGGTGTTCGAGGTCCTGGACCCGCCGGCCAGCGCTGGCCGTGTCGCGATCTGCGTGCAGTACGCACTGAAGGACCAGGCGGCGCTCGACGACTACCTGCGCGACCACGCGCCACGCCTGCGGGCCGACGGCATGACGCGCTTCGGTGGCCGCTTCCAGGCGACGCGGCGCGTCCTGCGCGCCACCCGACGCTGAGTCCGGGCGACCTTCAGCTTCGGCCCGCGTCGAACAGACTCAGTTGCGGCCGGGCCAGATCCGGCCGAGCCAGCCCGCCTTGCCGCCCTGCGCGCCGCGTGTCGGCGCCTCGACCAGGGTGGCGGCGACCGCGCCGTCGCGCAGCCGGGCGATGGATGCCACGCGCTCCGGCGGCATGTGCTTGATGACGAAGCGTGCCTCGTCGTTGAGCGCCAGCCAGGCTTCCCCGTCCAGGCTGCCGTCTTCGCGCTGCGGCAGGGCGCGCTGCAGCGCCTGCTTGAATTCGGTCGTGTCCACGCCGAACACGGCGGACGCCTGGGCGTCGTCCAGGCCGGCCACCACGCGCAGCAGCAGCACCGCGCGGGTACCGAAGTCGAGGCGTGCCAAGGAGGCGAAATCGCCATTCCAGTACGGCGCCACCGGCTCGCTGTTGAGCACCGGCGACTGCAGCAGGATGGTCCAGAACTGCAGCGGCCAGCTGTCCTGTGGCAGGCCCGGCGACTGCAGCGCAAAGGTTTCGATGGCGGCGGCCAGGGCGCGGTCGCCATGGGCCTGGTCTCCGCACTGCAGTTCGGCGAGCAGTGCGGCGCGGCGTTCCATGCCTCGCAGGAAGTTCCCCAGGGCGGTGCCAGCGGACGCTGCACTGTCGAGCGTGTTGGGAAGAGCCATCAGTGTGCGGGGGACGGATTTCGGAAGCGACGCATGATGCCTTGCGACCGACCAGCTCGACTTGACAATCGTCACGAAACAGGCTCCGACCTGTCCGCGCCGGACCGATGGTTGGCGAAGGTTGTGCACAGCGGTCACGCGACTGTCATGTCAGGCCGAAGCCGGTTTCGGGACATGACACAACCGTAATGTTTCACGGATAAACGATTGATTCTGAAAGCATCATTTGTCATGGCGCTTTTTTCGCCAGACTTGGGCAAAGCCTTGGTTTTCCGGCATCGGGGCGCCGTCCCCGACCGTCATGCACAAACTTATCCACAGCTTGTGTGGATAAAACGCGATTCCTTTTCCGATCCGTGACTTAGCCCGCAATCATGTGACGTCGGACAGCTATGCAGTGCAAGTCGCGTCTCATGAGACGACGTCGTGCCGCCTTCCGCGACTGATTTCCTAGCCCCTCCGATTTGCTCCCGGGATGGCTGTCGCCCTGCTTCCTTCGCCCCCTGGAACGCCCCGGTACGGATCGGGTCGGGTCGGACGTCTGTCGATGGGTCTGTCAAGAGGTTCCAGGACGATTGTGCACAAGCCCACTTTTGGCTTGATGCACATGGGCTTCGGCAAAGCAATTCATGTGCGCAAACCGGTTTCACGGCTAACCGTATGATTTTATTGGAATCTGAGATGGTCATTATTTCGCCATCTTTTCGGAACCCCACGAAAACCGGGGCGTGGAACGCGCCACGCACACGTTCATCCACACGCTTATCCACAGGCTGTGTGGATAGCTCGGCGCATCCGATGCGGTGGCGTCTGGAGATGCCTGAAAGCCCCCGGCTGTCAAGCCTGTTCGCAAGCGATTGTGCACAGCCGCATCGGCAGCGCCGTTTCCGGGGGGAATGTGCGCAATGGCTCGCGTGGATCGCCCTGTTCCACGCGCAACCAATTGATTCCAAAAGCATCTCATGTGGACACAATTTCGCCATTTTTCCGATAACCCATGTTTTCAAGGGCGTGGAACGCTCGCCCCACAAGGCCATGCACAGCGTTATCCACAGCTTGTGTGGATGACGCGGGAAGATGGGGGCGAACCGGTAGACTGCCGGCCATGCACACCCCCGACGCCGTGCTCCGGGTGGCCCTGCCGCTCCCCCTGCCCCGCCTCTTCGACTACCTGCCACCGGCGGGCCATCCGACCGATCGCCCGGGGGTGATCGGTTGCCGGGTGCGCGTACCGTTCGGAAGCCGCAGCCTCGTGGGCGTCGTCGCGGAGATGGGCCCAGCCGACCCGGGCCTGGCCGAACTGCGCCAGGCCGAAGCGGTGCTGGACGAAACCCCCTTGCTGCAGGGCGAGCTGCTGGAGTCGCTGCGCTGGCTGGCGCGCTACACCCACGCGCCGCTCGGCGAGGTGTTCGCCACCGCCCTGCCGACGCTGCTGCGCCACGGCGAGCCGTTGCCCGACACCCACGCATGGGCCTGGCGACTGACGCCGGAAGCGACCGGGCAACGCCTGCGCGGCCGCCCCGCACGGCTGGCCGAACTGCTGGGCGATGCCGGTCTCGATGAAGATGCCCTGGATGCCCGCATGGACGACTGGCGGCCTGCCGCCCGCGCGCTGCTCAAGCGCGGGCTGGTCGAGCGCGTCGCCGTGCCCGCATCGCAGCTGGCGCCACAGCCCGATGCCGGGCCGGCGTTGAACGAGGAACAGGACGCCGCGCTGGACAGCCTGCGTGCACGGAACGGATTCGCGGCGTCGTTGCTGGACGGCGTGACCGGCAGCGGCAAGACCGAGGTCTACCTGCATGCCATCGCCGACTGCCTTGCGCGCGGCAAGCAGGCCCTGGTGCTGGTCCCCGAGATCGGCCTGACGCCACAGACCCTGCAGCGCTTCCGTCGCCGCCTCGGCGTACCGGTGCATGCCCTGCACTCGGGCCTGGCCGACGGAGAGCGTGCCCGGGTCTGGGCTGCCGCCTGGCGCGGTGAGGCCCGGGTGATCGTCGGGACGCGTTCCGCCGTGTTCGTGCCCTTGCCGGACGCCGGGCTGATCGTCATCGACGAAGAACACGACGGCAGCTACAAGCAGCAGGACGGCATCCGCTACCACGCCCGCGACTTCGCCCTCGTGCGCGGCAAGGCCCTGGACGTGCCGGTGCTGCTGGGCAGCGCCACGCCCTCGCTGGAGACCCTGCACAACGCAGAGTCCGGCCGCTACGCACACCTGCGCCTGCGGCGGCGCGCGGGCGAGGCACAGCCGCCTGCCGTGCGCGTGCTCGACGTGCGCAAGCGTCCGCTCGAGGCAGGCCTCTCGCCCGACCTGCTGCGTGCGATGCGCAAGGCACTCGACGATGGCGGACAGGTGCTGGTGTTCAAGAACCGCCGCGGGTACGCGCCGGTGCTGCTCTGCCACGACTGCGGCTGGAGCGCGCAGTGCCGCCGCTGCAGCACGCCGCTGCGCGCGGCGCCGATGACCGTGCACGGCGGTGGCCGCCGCCTGCAGTGCCACCACTGCGGCACGCGGCAGAGCCCGCCGATGGCCTGCCCCGACTGCGCCGGCCTCGCGCTGCAGCCGCAGGGCGTGGGTACCGAACGCCTGGAGGAACTGCTCGCCGAGCGTTTCGGCGATGTGCCCGTGCTGCGCATCGACAGCGCCAGCACGCGGCGCAAGGACGCGCTCGAAAAGCATTTCGCCGAACTCGGCACGCGGCCGGGCATCCTCGTCGGCACGCAGATGCTGGCCAAGGGCCACGACCTGCCCAACCTCACCCTGGTCGCGGTGGTCGGCATCGACGAAGGCCTGTTCTCGGCGGACTTCCGCGCCGGCGAGAAACTCGCGCAGCTTCTCATCCAGGTCGCTGGTCGCGCTGGTCGCGCAGACAAGCGCGGCGAAGTGATCCTGCAGACGCATCATCCCGAGCATCCGCTGCTGCTCACGCTCATCCACGGCGGCTACCACGCCTTCGCCGAGACGGAACTGGCCGTGCGCGAAGCCGCCGGTTTTCCGCCGTTCGCGCACCTCGCCCTGCTCCGCGCCGAAGCGCAGCACGCCGACGCGCCGATGCAGTTCCTGCAGGCAGCGAAGTCGACATTGCAGCCGCATCTTCCCGCCCATCGCGACGGCGGCGACAGCCTCGTCCTCAACGGCCCCGTCGCCGCACCGATGCCGCGCCGCGCCGGCATGTACCGCGCGCAACTGCTGCTCACCGCATCGACGCGACGCGCGCTGCATCACGCGCTCGACGCCGCCCTGCCCGTGATCCACGCCCTGCCCGAAGCGCGCAAGACGCGCTGGTCGCTCGACGTGGATCCGGTCGACCTGTATTGATCCGCGCGTTCGGCGAACTCAGTAGCGAGCGTCGAACGCGAAGATCGGCTTGCGCTTCGCCCACAGGCCGTCGGTGAAATCCGGGAAGTCCAGCGTGCGGCTGCCTTCGGCGATCGACTGCTCCGACAGCGGCGTGATCGCGCTCCACGCCACGGCATCGTAGATGTCGATCGGCATCGGTTCGCCGCGGCGCAATGCTTCGACGAAGGCGTTCACAACGAAGAAATCCATGCCGCCGTGACCCGATTCCTTCGCGGCCTCGGCGAAGCGCTGCCACAGCGGATGATCGTGCTTCGCGAACCAGTCCTCGGCCTTGTCCCACTCATGCGGCTTGGACTGGCCTTCGATGTGGACGCCCTTGTTGACGTCCATCCACAGGCCCTGCGTGCCCTGCACGCGGAAGCCCAGCGAATACGGGCGCGGCAGCGAGGTGTCGTGGCTGAGCAGGATGGTTTCGCCGTTCTCGCAGGCGAGATGGGTCTGCACGACGTCGCCGAGTTTGAAGGCGAGCTTCGTGTTCGGATGGTGCGGCGCGTTCTTCGCGAGGTAGTCGTGCAGGCCGCGCGCCTTGCTGGCGTAGCTGGTGAGGCGCGTGAAGCGATTGCCGCGATGGATATTGGCCTGCATCGCGCAGGGACCGATGCCGTGGCTCGGATACAGCTCGCCGTTGCGGCGCACGGAATGGTCCGTGCGCCAACGCGCCTCCGACCAGCCCTTCTCGCCGAATTCGTAACCGCCGCCGTAGGGCTTGCCCGGTTCGCCGCTGTTGAACTTCACCGCGCGCAGGTCGTGCTGGTAGCCGCCTTCCAGATGCACGATCTCGCCGAACAGGCCCTTGCGCGTCATGTTCAGCGCCGCGAGCACGTCGCGTCGATAGCACACGTTCTCCAGCAGCATGTACGGGGTGCCGGTGCGCAGCTGCGCGCGCAGCACGTCCCAGTGGTCCTGCAGCGTGATGCCGGCGACGACCTCGCAGGCGACCGCGATCTTCGCCTGCATCGCCTCGATCGACTGCACGGCATGCTGTTCCCACGGCGTGACGATGAACACCGCGTCGATGCCGGACTTCGCGTACATCTCGCGCCAGGTCTCGGCGTCGCCGGTGTAGACCTTCGGCTTCGGCTTGCCGGACTTCGCGATGCGCTCCAGCGCCTTGTCGATCATGTACGGATCGATGTCGCAGATCGCGGTGATCGCCACGTCGTCGCGACGCAGCAGTTCCTTCAGATGCACCTGGCCGCGCATGCCCACGCCGAGGATGCCGACCTCGAGTGTCTCGCCCGGCTTCCACGTGCGCGGCCGGGCCAGCGACGCCAGCGGTGCGGACGCCGCAGCACCTGCGGCGGATGCAATCAGGAAATCCCTGCGATTCATGTGCCGATCGACTCCGTAAGCATGCGACGGCACGGTTGGCGGCGCCGCGAAACGATACGTCACCGCATGGCGCGAATCGCGCAGCTGCGGCCCCGGACGGAGTGTAGCGGCTGGGCGCCTGGCGTCGCGCGAACGCGTCGGCTATTCGCGCATCAGCTTCTGGATCTTGCCGCCGAGCTTCATCACCTTCATCAGCGTCGCCGGTTCGAGGCGCAGCATTTCCTCGCCCCAGGCCGACAGTGCGCTCATCAGCGCCAGCGTCTCCTTGATGCGCGCACGCGCATCGGCCGGTTCGTTCGCGAAGGCGTCGTCGGCCACCAGATCCTTGAGCAGCGCCACGGTGGGGTCGAATTCGCGCGACTTTCGCTCGCGGGTGATGATGCGGAACAGCTCCCACACGTCCTTCGAGGTCTCGAAGTGGTCGCGGCGGTCGCCGAGCAGGTGCACGGTGCGCACCAGGTTGAGATTGGTCAGCTCGCGCAGGCTGGTGCTCACGTTCGAACGCGCGACCGACAGGGTTTCCGCGATCTCCTCGGCGTGCATCGGCCGGCCCGCGTGGAACAACAGGGCATGGATCTGCGCGACGGTGCGGTTCACGCCCCAGCGCGAACCCATTTCGCCCCAGTGCAGGACGAAGCGTCGGCTCAACGGCGACAGCGGATCGTTGGCGGCGGCAGCATCGGACGAAGACGAGGACGACATGGCGGATGACCGTGGCAGGCTGCGGCTTTCCGGACTGGATCCGCGAGGCTTGCGGCCAGCCTAGGTTCGTCATATATTTCTGTCAAGACAGAAATAACCGACAATTCCGTCAAACTGGAGCAGCGCATGGGCGCTCTCGAAGTACTGGTCCCCTCCGATGCCGAGCCTCCTGCCGGCCATCCCGCATCGGTCGTCCTTGTCCTGGGCGGTGCCGGCTTCATCGGCCGCCATGTCGTGGCTGCCCTGCGCGCCCGCGGCTTGCAGGTGATCGTCGGCAGCCGCCGACCGCATCGCCGCCTGCGCCGCCACGGCTTCGCCGACTTGCCCGGCCGCGAGGCCCACCTTGAACGCCTCCTCGATGCCGACGACTGGCGCACGCTCGTCGAAGGCTGCGACGTCGTGGTCAATTGCGTCGGCATCCTCCGCGAACGCGGGCGCGAAACCTACGACCGTGTCCACCACCGCGCCCCCGCCGCGCTCGCCGCCGCCTGCGCCGCACGCGGACTGCGCTTGATCCATGTCTCCGCGCTCGGGCTGGAAGAGCCCGCGCACAGCCGCTTCCTGCGCTCGAAGCACGACGGCGAAGCCGCACTGCGTGCCAGCGGCGCCGACTGGCACATCGTCCGACCTTCGCTGCTCGACGGCGAAGGCGGTTTCGGTGCGCGCTGGATCCGGCGCGTCGCACGCTGGCCGGTGCATCCGCTGCCGCCGGGCGCCTCGGGTCGCATCGCGATGCTCGACGTGGGCGACCTCGGCGAGGCCATCGCCAACCTGGCACTCGATGCAGCGCCACCAGTTCGCGAGCACGAGCTCGGCGGCCTGCACGTCCGCACGCTCGGCGGCCACCTCGCCGCCATCCGCGCGTTGCACGCACCCGCGCCCGCGCGCCGCCTGCGCATCCCGGACACGCTCGCCCGGCTCGTCGCCCATGTCTGCGACCTGTTCCACGTCACGCCGTTTTCGTACGGCCACTGGGAACTGCTCCAGCGCGACAACTGCCCGCGCGAGAACCGGCTGCCGGCCCTGCTCGGCCGGGCGCCGCGCACGATCGGCGTGCCCGCGCCCGCTGCGAATGCGACGCCGGAAGGATTTCCCATTGCGCCAAGGACGTTGTCATGACATCGCTTCACCCGGACTCGCATCACCCGGACTCGCCCCACCCGATCCCGCATGTCGTCGTCGTGGGCGGCGGCTTCGCCGGCCTCTGGGCCACGCGGGCCCTGTCCCGTGCACCCGTTCGCATCACGTTGCTCGATCGCGGCAACCACCACCTGTTCCAGCCGTTGCTGTACCAGGTCGCCACCGCAGGCCTCTCCGCACCGAACATCGCCGCGCCGCTGCGCCAGATCCTGCGTCGCCAGAAGAACGTCACCGTGCTGCTCGGCGAAGTCGCAGGCATCGCGCCGGGCGACAAGCACGTGACGCTCACGGATGGCCGTTCGCTCGATTTCGACCACCTGCTGCTCGCCAGTGGCGCCACCCATGCCTACTTCGGACATGACGACTGGGCATCGCACGCGCCCGGACTCAAGACGCTGGACGACGCACTGGGCATCCGTCGGCGCATCCTCACCGCATTCGAGCGCGCCGAGGCCGAGGACGATCCGGCGAGGCGCGATGCGTGGCTGACCTTCGCCATCGTCGGCGGAGGCCCCACCGGCGTGGAGCTTGCCGGCACCCTCGCGGAGATCGCGCGACATACGCTGCGCGGCGAGTTCCGCCGCGTCGATCCGCGCAAGGCACGGGTGCTGTTGCTCGAAGCAGGATCGCGCGTGCTGTCGAGCTTCCCGGAGTCCCTCTCGGAGAAGGCGCGGGCGCAGTTGCAGCGGCTGGGCGTCGAGGTGCGCACCGGCGTGCCGGTCGCCGCCATCGATGATGACGGCGTGCAGCTGGGCGACGTCCGAATCGATGCGAAGACCGTGCTGTGGGCCGCCGGCGTCGCGGCATCGCCATTGGCCCGCGACCTGGGCGCGCCGCTCGATCGTGCCGGCCGTGTGCAGGTCGAATCCGATCTCAGCGTACCCGGCCACCCTTCGATCTTCGTCGCGGGCGATCTCGCATCGATCCAGTGCGACGGCAAGCCGGTGCCCGGCGTGGCGCCTGCGGCGAAGCAGATGGGCCGCCATGTCGCCAGCGCCATCCTCGCGCGACTGCGCGGCGCATCACCCCGTCCTTTCCGCTACCGCGACTTCGGCAATCTCGCCACCATCGGTCGCATGGCCGCCGTCGTCGACCTGCACGGCCTCAAGTTCTCGGGCCTGCTTGCCTGGTGGTTCTGGCTGGCCGCGCACGTGTTCTTCCTGATCGGCTTCCGCAATCGCCTGGTGGTGCTGATCGATTGGGCGCAGGCCTACTGGAGCTACCAGCGCAGCGCGCGGATCATCCTCGGCGGCGATCGCGAAGGTTGATGCGACAGCAGTCGCAGCGATCGTCGCCGCTCACGCACGCGAGACCCGGCAGGCGTAACAGCCGGGTTTCGCGTAATGCAGGTGCAGATAGTCGACGCGGTCGATCGCGAACAGTTCGGCGATGCCCGCTTCGAGATCCTCGCCGGGCCGCACGTCGGCCCAGACCATCATGCCGCGTGCATCGTAGGCACGCAGCGACAGCAGTCGGCTGCGCAATAGATGGGGAACTTCGTCGACGGCGGGCGTAGCGCGCATCGCGGCTTCACGCACGTAGATCGGCCCCGCTGCCCGGTACGGCGTATCCGCGGACTGATGCTCGTGATGCAGCAGCACGAGTCGCTCGCCCTCGGTCGCATCCTGCAGGCTGACGCGACAGGGATACACCGGTCGACCGTCGGCGACGACACGGCGCGCGCCGTGCGCACGGAGTGCGTCATCGGACAGCGCGAACAGCGGCGCGAAGGGTTCGAGGGGCAAGGCGTGGATGCGGAAGGACATCGATGGGCTCCGGGACAGGACGGGAGCGCATCCTCGCGCGTCCGGCAACGGCGCGATATCCGGATCCGGTCACGACACCCGGCTGCAGTCAGCCCGATTTCGACTCGGCCGGCGCCTTCGCGACCTTCTTCGGCTTCGCGCGTACCTGCACGTGCAGGCCCTCGCGACGCGTCTGGAACAGTTCGGTCGCCTCGATCAGCGCGCTCAACTTGGCGTAGCCGTAGTTGCGCTGGTCGAAGGAAGCACGGTTGTTGATGTTGTGGCCGACCGCCGCGAGATTCGACCAGCCATCGTCGTCCTTCTCGGCTTCCACCGCATCGCGCAACAGGTTCACCAGTTTCGTGTCCTGGCGCAGTTTCGCGGTGGGTACGGGTGCGCGCGGCGCCGCGTCTTCGCTCGTCGACTTCGCATCCGCGGGCGGCTCGTCGATGTAGAGGAAGGTCGAACAGGCGTTGACGAAGGGCTCGGGCGTCTTCTTCTCACCGAATCCGAACACGCGCATGTTCTGCGCGCGCAGGCGCATCGCCAGCGGCGTGAAGTCTGCATCGCTCGACACGATCGCGAAGGCATCGAAACGCCCGCTGTGCAGCAGGTCCATGGCATCGACCACCATCGCCATGTCAGACGCGTTCTTGCCGGTGCTCAACGCGAACTGCTGGATCGGCTGGATCGCGTTCGGATGCAGCGCCTGCTCCCACTTGCCGAGGTTCGGGCTCTTCCAGTTGCCGTAGGCGCGGCGGACGTTGGCGATGCCATGGCGCGCCAGCTCGGCCAGCACCACATCGATCTTGGCCGCCGGTGCATTGTCCGCATCGATCAGCAGCGCGATCCGCAGCCTGTCGTCCATGTCGCGACTCCCGTGTCGGAAAGCGCAAGCCTATCAGGTGGGGAGGCGCGCCCGCCGAAATCGGCGGGCGCGATGGTGGTTCAGTTGTAAGCGTCGTAGAACGCGGCAATGGCGCTCAGTTGCCTGGTCGCACCGGTCTGCACATCCTGCACGTACACGGTGACCCCGAGCGTTTCGTTCACGGCGATGTCGCGAACGCAGGAGTTGCTGCTGCCCTGGCAGACGACCTGGTTGGTGCTGCTGTCGCGCCAGGTGAACGAATACGTACCCGCCGGCAGATTGCCAACTTCGAAGACGGCGACAGAGGGGTTCGTCGCGCCCCACGGGGTCCATCCGCTGAAGCAGGCGCCGTCTGTGATGTAGTCGTAGGCGTAGGTATCGACGTAGCAGCCGAGCGTGGCATTGGCGACGTTGCCTGCCTGCGCGGTGGCCGGCGTACCCATCGCGAGGACGGAGAGCAGGCCGGCGGCCATCGCCGCCGAAAGGGACTTCACGATCATGCATAACCTCCATGTGTTCATCGGAATGCCCGTCACTTCGGCGGGCCCACCGAGTATGCACGCCTGCTGTCTCCTCGCACGACGTGAGGCGCCGCAAGCCTGGCATGCGCCCACGCCCCGCCCCTTGCAGGACTGCCCTGGCGAGCACAAACGACAACGGCCCGGTTTCCCGGGCCGTTGTCCTGGATGCGGTGCCCGAGGGATCAGGCCGCGAACAGCGCCTTCATCTTCTTCAGCGCATTGGCTTCGATCTGGCGGATGCGTTCGGCAGACACGCCGTACTCGTCGGCCAATTCCTGCAGCGTGACCTTGCTGTCGGGCTCCAGCCAGCGGCGCTTGATGATGTCGCGCGAACGCTCGTCGAGGCGAGCCATGCCTTCGCGCAGCAGGTCGAGCTGGTCGGCCTCGCTGTCGGCGCTTTCGTAGGTCTGCGCGGGATCCAGGCCTTCGGCCATCAGGTACGCAGCCGGCGCCGGGGGCGCGTGGTCGTCGTCGACGTCATCGGGCGCATCGAATCCGATGTCGCGACCGGACAGGCGCGATTCCATCTCCAGCACTTCGCGTTCGGACACGTTGAGGTCCTTGGCGACGGCGCGGACTTCCTCGGCGTTGAGCCAGCCCAGGCGGGTCTTGCTGCGGCGCAGGTTGAAGAACAGCTTGCGCTGGGCCTTGGTGGTCGCGACCTTCACGATGCGCCAGTTCTTGATGATGAACTCGTGCATCTCGGCGCGGATCCAGTGGACCGCGAACGACACCAGGCGCACGCCGACGCTGGGATCGAAGCGCTTCACGGCCTTCATCAGGCCGATATTGCCTTCCTGGATGAGGTCGGCCATCTGCAGGCCATAACCGTTGTAGCCGCGGGCGACGTGGACGACGAAGCGCAGGTGCGAGAGCACCAGTTCGCGCGCGGCGTCGAGATCGTCCTGTTCGTGGTAGCGGCGGGCGAGCGCCTGCTCGTCCTCGGCCGTCATCACGGGGATCTGGTGGACCGCGCCGATGTACGCCTCGAGCGAACCGAGTGCGCTCGGGACCGGCAGGCTGTTCGGGATCAGGGCAGTGGTCTGGTTCATGGGTTCCGATCTTAGCAGTCGCCTGCTTGGAGTGCTAAATGCCTTTAAAGTTCCCCAGCGTTCCATTCATGTTGCGAATCGAATCCGGGGCCGGGGTCCATCGCCAGGAAATTGAAAGCGCTTGCCACACAACGGCGTCGGAACCACATCTATGGTGCCGACGTGGAAAGAATCAATACCGCGACTTCGGACTCAGAGCCAATCCAGGGTCTTGGTGAAAAAACCAATGAAAACATGAACATGCCTCCCGGATCGCGACGCTGAACGACCACATGAGGAAGGCATGGCCTCGCTTGTCCGGTAGCAGGCTACCGTGGCCTCCGCCCGATCCTCATGTGCCAATCGATGGTGGCCGCCGCCTGGCGCATGCCCTGTTGACGCATGTCCCGGCTGGCTCCGCCCGGCGATCTCCGGGGTCGGCATCGTGATTTTCGACGGGCGGCCAATCTCGGCCGACGAGCCCCGTCTCAAGTGGGCGACTGTCATCGAGTCGGCAAATCGGGCACGTAGGCTCTCATCCGCCAGGCGGCGTGATTCCGACCGGAAAGCCTGCGGACAGCTCGGGCACTCCCGCCCTCGGCCCGCTGCAAGTCGACCGAATCGGAATCTGTATACTCGCCGGGTCGCCATCGGACCAGGCGACCCGGCGAGTGCTTGCGAATGCAGCCGGGACAGTCGTCGTTACCCCATGCGAGGGCTTGAACCACCGTCGATCGCCGAGAGGCGGCCACGGTCGGAACCGACGCCCCAGGGGCGCATGGACTGCGTTGAAAGCTCCAAGGATCTGGCAATGAATGCATGTGATGGCCTTCCGGCAGGTGGACTGCCGAGGGCCGGCTGCGCCCGGATCATGTCCGGACCCGGCGAGATCGAGAGATTGGGTCAGTGCTTGTGGACGTAGCAGGACAGGACGAGCCGTCCCTCCCCGATTGATGGGAGCCGGGCGTCATCCATGGCTGCACGCCCCATGGCCGCAAGGAGAACGCGGCCAATCCGGCACTGGAAATTCAAATGGACTGCAGTAATGGCTAAAGGACTGGCTCATGAATACGCGCAACCTGCGTGCGGCGGGCGAACTGCCGGGCGTCGCCCGGCTCCAGATGGACGCAGCTGCTTCCTCGGCGGCAGGAACGGATCGGCAGCGCCATCACGTTCCCACCGATGCAAGCCTCGATGAAGCGTTCGAGTTCGAATGCGACCACGCTGCGGCGCACGCACTTCGTGATCTTTCGGCGCGCTTGCGCAGCGACATGGCGACGATCGTCGCCGTTGCGGCACTGGGCACGCTCTCGCGACTGCACGGTTGCGAACAGCTCCGCCTGGGTGTGCCGGTCACGCAGGAGATGCGCGTGGACGCCGCCGATGCGGATGCCCAATGCGTCGAATCGCGCATGGTCGCGGCCGATCCCGCGAATCCGGTCGCACAGTGGATCGAGGCACTGGGCCGTTGCGCCCCCGCGCTGGACAGCGATGCATCGGTATCGCTGTTTTTCGGCCGCGATGAAGCGCTGGAAGCACACCTGCAACTGACGACGATCGACGACGGCCTGCAAGGTCGCCTTGCCTATTCACGCGGGCTTTTCGGGCGCGCAGATGCGGAACGGTATGTCGGGTACCTGAAACGCACGCTGCGCCTGATGGCGCACGACGACACGCAGCCGCTGGATCGCATCGATCTGCTGGACGAGGCCGAGCACGCGCAACTGGCGGCCTGGAATGCCACGGAGGTCGACATTCCCGCCGGCCAGTGCGTGCATCACCTCTTCGAAGACCAGGTCGCACGCACGCCCGATGCCATCGCCCTTCGTTTCGAAGAGCAATCGCTGAGCTACGCCGAACTCAATCGCCGGGCGAACCGGCTCGCGCACCACCTGATCGCTTTGGGCGTCGGTCCCGATGTGCGCGTGGCGATCTGCGCCGAACGCAGCCTGGAGATGGTGATCGCCCTGTACGCGATCCTCAAGGCGGGTGGCGCCTATGTGCCGCTCGATCCCGCGTATCCGCGCGAACGGCTGGCCTACCAGATGGAAGACAGCGCGGCACCCCTGCTGCTTGCGCAACGTGAAGTGGAAACGCTGATCGGCGATGCGACCATGCCGATCCTCTGGCTGGACGATCTGTCGCAGCTGTCGACACCCGAGCACAACCCGGCGCCGGTGGGGCTGACGCCGCAGCACATGATGTACGTGATCTACACCTCCGGTTCGACAGGCAAGCCCAAGGGGGTGATGAACCAGCACGACGGCGTCGTCAATCGCCTGCTGTGGGGACACCGGCAATTCGCGTTCGACGGCCGCGACCGCGTGCTGCAGAAGACGCCGTTCGGCTTCGACGTGTCGGTATGGGAACTCTTCCTTCCGCTGATCGCCGGCTCGGAACTGGTGATGGCCCGGCCAGGCGGACACCAGGACCGGCAATACCTCGCCGAATGCATCGAAGCCTGCAGGATCACAGCGGTCCACTTCGTGCCGTCGATGCTGCAGGCGTTCCTGGACCAGGCCGATCTGTCGTGCTGCGCGAGCCTTCGCCATGTGATGTGCAGCGGGGAAGCGCTGCCGGCAGGCCTGCAGAACCGTTTCCTGGACCGCCTGCCGGAGATCGGGCTGCACAACCTCTACGGTCCGACCGAGGCCGCAGTGGAAGTGAGCCACTGGCAGTGCCGTCCGCATGCGACGTGGGTGCCGATCGGCCGGCCGATCGCGAACACGCAATTGCATGTCGTCGACCGGCACCTGCGACCGGTCCCGGTTGGCGTGGCGGGAGAGCTGCTGATCGGCGGCGTGCAGGTCGCCCGGGGCTACCTCAATCGCCCGGAACTGACCGAGGAGCGATTCATTGCCGATCCGTTCAAGGCAGGCAGTCGTGTGTACAGGACCGGCGACCTGGCGCGCTGGCACGACGACGGAACGATCGAATATCTCGGCCGCAACGATTTCCAGGTGAAGATCCGCGGCTTCCGCATCGAGCTCGGCGAGATCGAGTCGCACCTGTGCGAACACCCGCAGGTGCACGAAGCGGTCGTGCTGGCGCGCGAGGAACATCCGGGCGACCTGCGCCTCGTGGCTTACGTGACCGCCGCCGGTGATGCGCCGCAGCCGGAAATGCTGCGCGCGCATCTCGGCGCGAGGCTGCCGCAGCACATGGTGCCGGCCGCCTACGTGCTGATGGAACGATGGCCGCTGTCGTCGAACGGCAAGCTTGATCGAAAGGCACTCCCGGCACCTGACCTAGGCGCCTATGCGCTGCAGGCCTACGAGGCGCCACAGGGGCCCGCCGAGGTCGCGGTGGCACAGATCTGGTCGCAGATGCTGGGTCACGAGCGCATCGGCCGGCACGACAACTTCTTCGCGCTCGGCGGCCACTCGCTGCAGGCGATCGAGTTGATCGAACGCATGCGTCGCGCCGGGCTGAAGGTGGATCCCCAGGCGTTGTTCGCGGAACCCACGCTGCAGGCGCTGGCGGCGCAGGCCGGCACGCACGCGACGGAGACCGTGATCCCGGCGAACGGGATCGCACCCGGATGCTCGAGAATCGAGCCGCACATGCTGCCGCTGGTGACGCTGGCGCAGGACGAGATCGATCGCATCGCGGCCGCAGTGCCTGGCGGCGCATCCAACATCCAGGACATCTATCCGCTGGGGCCGTTGCAGGAAGGGCTGCTGTTCCATTACCTGCTCGAAAGCGAGGGCGATCTGTACCTGACCGCCACGGCGCTGGTCAGCGACGGGCGCGAACGCATCGAGCGCTATGCGCAGGCGCTTCGCCACGTGATCGCGCGGCACGACATCCTGCGGACCTCGTTCTTCTGGGACGGCCTCGCCGAGCCGGTGCAAGTCGTCTGGCGCGATGCGCCGCTGCGCGTCGAGGAGATCGAACTGGACCCGGGCGACGGCGACGTCCTCACCCAGTTGCGTGAACGCTTCGATCCGCGCCACTACCGCGCGGACCTCCGCCAGGCCCCGCTGCGCTGGCTGGTGATCGCACGGGACGCCCCGAACGATCGCTGGGTCGCGCTGGAACTGCTGCATCACCTGATCGAGGATCGCACCTCGGCCGACCTGGTTCAGCAGGAAGTGGCCTCGATCCTGGCAGGGCGAGGCGAGACTCTGCCCGTGCCGGTGCCGTTCCGCGAGTTCGTCGGCCGCACCCGCATGGGCATCAGCCGCGAGGCGCACCAGGCCTACTTCGGTCGCCTGCTCGGCGACATCGACGAACCCACCGCGCCCTTCGGCCTGGTCGACGCCTTCGGCGACGGTCATCGCACGCGCGAGGCGCATCGCGAGCTGTCGCCGGAACTGGGTCAACGCCTGCGCCGCGTTGCGCGCAAGGCCGGCGTGAGCGTGGCGACACTGGCGCACCTGGCGTGGGCGATGGTGCTCGCGCGCACCTGCGATCGCGACGACGTGGTGTTCGGCACGGTCATGTTCGGGCGCATGCATGGCGGCGATGCGGACCGGGCCGTCGGCCTGTTCATCAACACGCTGCCCGTCCGCCTCCGGCTGGATGGCGCCCACGTGATCGAGGGCGTGCGCCGGACGCAGGAAGCGCTGACCGGACTGCTTCGTCACGAACACGCACCACTGAACCTCGCCCAGAGCTGCAGTGCGGTGCGTGCGCCGTTGCCCCTGTTCACGTCCCTGCTGAACTATCGCCATGTCGGCCACGCATCGACGATCGACGCCGACGACGACGCCAGGGCCGGCGGCCATTCGCTGGTGTGGGCCGGGATGCACCCGCAGGGCGACCACGAACGCAGCAACTACCCCTTCGACATCTCGATCAACGATCGCGGCGGCGACGCCTTCAGCCTCGACGCACAGGTCGACGCGCGGATCGAAGCGATCGGCGCAACGCCGGAGCGGGTCTGCGCGATGATGGAAACCGCGCTGGATTCGCTGGCGCAGGCGCTGGAAGAGGCACCCGAGTCGGCGCTGCACGCGCTGGAAGTGCTGCCGCCGGACGCGCGCCGGCAGGTGCTGGACGCGTGGAATCGCAGCGATGCCGCACCGCCGGCTTCCGCCTGCGCGCAGACATTGTTCGAGGCCCGCGCAGCGCAACGCCCCGACGCCGTCGCGGTCGTCCACGGCGACATCGATGTCGGCTACGGCGAATTGAACCGCCGTGCGAACCGATTGGCCCACCGACTGATCGATTCCGGGCTCAAGCCCGACGACCGCGTCGCCATCTACCTCGAACGCAGCGTGGCGATGGTCGTCGCGATCCTCGCCACGCTCAAGGCCGGCGGCGCCTACGTCCCGCTGGATCCGGCGTATCCGCCGGAACGCCTGGCGTACATGCTCGGCGACGTCGGCGCACACACCGTGCTGACCCAGCCCCGGCTGCGCAGCGACCTGCCGGCGACGTCGGCGAAGGTGATCGAGCTGATCGGCGACGACAGCGACGGCGAAGGATTCGCAGACGGCAACCCCGATCCCTCGGTGCTCGGCCTGCAGCCGGATCACCTGGCATACGTGATCTACACCTCCGGCTCCACCGGCCTGCCGAAAGGCGTGATGATCGAGCATCGAAGCCTGGTGACGCTGATCGAAGCCCTGGAGGAAGGCTACGGACTGCGTGAAGACGACCGACTGCTGCAGTTCGCGGCGCTGAGCTTCGACATGTCGGTGGAGGAATGCTTCGGTGCGCTGTGCGCCGGCAGCACGCTGGTGCTGCGCGACGACGAGTGGATCGCGGATCCGGAAACGTTCTGGCGACACTGCGCGGAACAGCGGATCAGCGTGCTCAACCTGCCCACCGCATTCTGGCACCAGCTCGCGGACGATCGCGGCGGCGCGGTACCGGACAGCGTCCGCCAGATCATGATCGGCGGCGAGAAGGTCAACACCGAGATGGTCGCGCGCTGGTTCCAGCGCGACGGCCATCGTCCGAGGCTGATCAATGCATACGGTCCCACGGAAGCGACGGTGGACGCGACCATGTGCGTGGTCGACGGCGACCCGGAGGCTCAGGCGTCGATCGGCAAGCCGATCCTCCACACACGCATCTATGTGCTCGACCACCATCTGCAACCCGTGCCCGCCGGCGCCGTGGGAGAGCTGTACATCGGCGGCCCGCAGGTCGCACGCGGCTACCTCGACCGCCCGCAGCTGACCGCAGAGCGCTTCCTGCCCGATCCGTTCGCGACCGGCGGACGGATGTACCGGACCGGTGACCTCGGTCGCTGGCGCACGGACGGCAGCATCGAGTACCTCGGCCGCAACGATTTCCAGGTCAAGATCCGCGGTTTCCGCATCGAACTGGGCGAGATCGAGGCACGGCTGGCGCAATGTCCCGGCGTGCGCGAGGCGGTGGTGGAAGCACGCGACGCTGGCGGCGACAAGCGGCTGGTCGGCTACGTCGAGGCCGAACCCGGCGCATCGATCGACAGCGAGGCGCTGCACGCGCACCTGGCGCAGTCGCTGCCGGCATACATGGTGCCGATGGCGTACGTGGTGCTGGCGCACATGCCGCTCACCGCCAACGGCAAGCTCGATCGCAAGGCGCTCCCGGACCCGGGGGCTGGCGCCTACCGCACGCGCGACTACGAAGCCCCGGTCGGCGCGCTGGAAACGACGGTCGCCAGGACCTGGGCAGAGCTGCTTCGCCTGGAACGCGTCGGCCGTCACGACAATTTCTTCGAGCTCGGCGGCCACTCGCTGCTGGCCGTGACGCTGCTGTCGCGCCTGCGCCGTGCACTCGCCGTCGAGGTGTCGCTGAAGGACCTGTTCGCACGCCCGGTCCTGGCCGACCTGGCGGCGCACCTGCGTGCGCAGGGACACCACGAACAGCGGCCGATCGTGCCGACCCCGCGCGATACCGCCTTGCCGCTGTCCCATGCCCAGGAACGGCTGTGGTTCCTCGGCCAGATCGACGGCGGCAGCGAGGCGTATCACATTCCGATGGTAGTGCGTCTGGAAGGGGCGCTCGACGTCGCCGTGCTCCGTCGCGCGCTGGACCGGATCGTCGCCCGCCATGAGGTGTTGCGCACCACCTTCGAGCGCGAAGGCGGACGCACCGTGCAGCGCATCGCCGCGCCGGATCGGGGATTCGACCTGCGCGTCGAGGATCTGATCGGCGCCGACGAGACGCGCATCCAGCAGCGCCTCGACCGTGAGGTCGTGCCCGCGTTCGATCTCCGTGACGGCCCGCTCGTGCGCGGCCTGCTGCTGCGCATCGGCGAAGACGCCCATGCGCTGGCGATCGTCATGCACCACATCGTCTCCGATGGTTGGTCGATGGGCGTGCTCACCGAAGAGCTCAATGCACTGTATGCCGCGTACCTGGCCGGCGAGGACGATCCGCTGCCGCCACTGCCGATCCAGTACGCCGACTACGCCGTGTGGCAACGGCAGTGGCTCGAAGGCGACGTGCTGGAGAAGCAGAGCGCCTACTGGCGCGACGCGCTGGCCGGCGCGCCTGCGCTGCTGGAATTGCCCACCGACCGGCCGCGGCCGGCGCAGCAGTCGTTCGCAGGCGCGGTCGAACCCATCGCGTTCGACGCGCCCTTGACCGGCGCGATCAAGCAGCTCGCCCAGCGCCACGGGGCGACCGTCTACATGACCGTGCTTGCAGGCTGGATGGCGACGCTGTCATGGCTGACCGGACAGGAAGACATCGTGGTCGGCACTGCGGTGGCCAACCGCATGCGCACCGAGATCGAAGGCCTCATCGGCTTCTTCGTCAACACCCAGGCCCTGCGTGCCAGCGTGGGTGGCAGCATTGCGCAGTTCGTGCAGCAGGTGAAGACGCGGGTGCTCGATGCCCAGGACCACCAGGACCTGCCGTTCGAGCGCGTGGTGGAAATCGTCAACCCGGAACGCAGCCTCGCCCATGCACCGATCTTCCAGACGATGCTGGCCTGGCAGAACAACGACGAAGGCGAACTCGCGCTGCCCGGCATGCGCGCCACCGCGATGGACTCGGCGCACACGAGCGCCAAGTTCGACCTCAGCCTCGATCTGGCCGAGCAGGACGGCCGCATCGTCGGCCACCTGGAATTCGCCACGGCCCTCTTCGATCGCGCCACCGCGCAACGTCACGCGGGCTACCTGCAGCGGATGATGGCCGCCATGGCCGCCAACGATGCCGTTGCGCTGGCCGATGTCGATCTCCTCGGAGACGACGAGCGCCATCTCGTGGTCGCCGAATGGAACCGCATCGATGCCGTCGGCGTCGCTGCCGCGAACGACGCCTGCATCCATGCGCTGTTCCAGGCCCAGGTCGCGCGCGCACCGCACGCCGTTGCGCTGACATGGGAAGGGCGCGATATCGGTTATGCCGAACTGAATCGTCGCGCGAACCGCCTGGCGCATCACCTGATCGCGCTGGGCGTGCGTCCGGACGACCGGGTCGCGATCTGCGTCGAGCGCGGGCTGGAGATGGTCGTCGCGGTGCTGGCCGTGCTCAAGGCAGGCGGCGCCTACGTTCCCCTCGATCCCGTCTATCCGCCCGAGCGCATCGCCTACATGCTGGCCGACAGCGCGCCGGTGGCGGTGCTGACCGATGCCGCCGCGCGCATCGCGCTCGGCGCGGCGGCCGATACGCTGCGGGTGCTCGACCTGGAAGCGGACGCTGCTCGATGGCACGCCTGCAGCGAAGCCGATCCCGACATCGAGGCGATCGGCCTGCATCCGCGGCACCTGGCCTACATCATCTACACGTCAGGCTCGACCGGCATGCCCAAGGGCGTGATGATCGAGCACGCCAACGTCGTGCGCCTGTTCGACCGCACTTCGCAATGGTTCGATTTCGGCGCGGACGATGTGTGGACGCTGTTCCACTCCTTCGCGTTCGACTTCTCCGTCTGGGAAATCTGGGGCGCCCTGCTCCACGGTGGACGGCTGGTCGTGGTGCCGTATGCAACCTCGCGCTCGCCCGGCGATTTCTACCAGTTGCTGTGCGAACAGCGCGTCACCGTCCTCAACCAGACACCGAGCGCCTTCAACCAGCTGATCGCCGCGCAGGCCACCAGCGGAAACGCACACTGCCTGCGGCACGTGGTGTTCGGCGGCGAGGCGCTGGAACTGCGCAGCCTGGCGCCGTGGTACCAGCGCAACGCGGCGGATGCGCCGAAGCTGGCCAACATGTACGGCATCACCGAAACCACGGTGCACGTGACGTACCACGCGCTGCATCCGGAGGATCTGCAGCACTACCGGGGTCGCAGCCCGATCGGCGCGCGCATCCCCGACCTGCGGACCTACATCCTGGACCCGAGGGGCCGTCCGGCACCGATCGGCGCGACCGGCGAACTGTACGTCGGCGGCGCAGGCGTGGCGCGCGGCTATCTCAACAGGCAGGAACTCACCCGGGAACGCTTCATCGCAGATCCATTCGTCGAGGGCGGGCGGCTGTACCGCACCGGCGACCTCGGCCGCTGGCGCAGCGACGGCACGATCGAATACCTCGGCCGCAACGACTTCCAGGTCAAGATCCGTGGCTTCCGCATCGAACTGGGCGAGATCGAAGCGCGGCTGGCGCAGTATCCCGGCATGCAGGAAGTGGCGGTACTGGCGCGCGAGGATCGACCCGGCGACAAGCGGCTGGTCGCCTATTTCAGTGCGGCGAGCGATGTCGGACTCGACGATCTGCGGCGCCACCTCGGCGAAACCCTGCCGGCGTACATGGTGCCGGCGGCTTACGTGTCGATGCAGCGGATGCCGCTGACGGCGAACGGCAAGCTCGATCGCAAGGCGCTGCCACCACCCGATGCGGACGCCTGGCTGGCCCGCGAATACGCGGCGCCGGTCGGACCGGTGGAATCCGCGCTGGCGCAGATCTGGGAAGACGTGCTCAAGCGCGAGCGCGTCGGCCGCAACGACAATTTCTTCGCCCTCGGCGGCCATTCGCTGCTGTTGATGACGCTGATCGAGCGCATGCGCCAGATCGGCCTGAAGGCCGATGTCCGCGTGCTGTTCGCCGCACCGACGCTGCAGGCCCTGGCCCTCGAAGTCAGTGGCGGCGCGGAGGGACCGCAGGTACCGCCGAACATGATCCCGGCCGGCTGCGAACGGATCGAGCCGCGCATGCTGCCGCTGGTGGCGCTGGCGCAGGCCGACATCGACCGCATCACCGCCCTCGTGCCGGGCGGCGCCGGCAACATCCAGGACATCTATCCGCTGGCGCCGCTGCAGGCGGGCTTCCTCTTCCATTACCTGCTGGAAAGCAAGGGCGACGTCTACCTGACCTGGACGCTGCTGGGCAGCGAGAACCGCGAACGCATCGATCGCTATGCCGAGGCCTTGCAGCAGGTCGTGGATCGCCACGACATCCTGCGCACGTCGGTGGTGTGGGACGAACTGCCCGAGCCGGTGCAGGTGGTCTGGCGGCAGGCCCGGCTCGAGGTCGAGACGCTCGACCTCGATCCAGCCGATGGCGACATCGGCCAGCAGCTCGTCGCACGCTTCCATCCCAGCCACTACCGGTTCGACATTCGCCAGGCACCGATGTGGAAGCTGTTCGTGGCGCACGACGCGCCCAACGATCGCTGGGTGATGCTGGAGATGATCCATCACCTGATCGACGACCACACCACGATCGAATTCGTCAACCAGGAAATCCACGACATCCTGGAAGGCCGCGCCGACAGGCTGCGTCCGCCGCAGCCATTCCGCGATTTCATCGCGCGCACGCGCCTGGATGCGGGCCGTGAGGAGCAGGAGGCCTATTTCCGCGATCTGCTCGGCGACGTGGACGAGCCGACCGCGCCGTTCGGCCTGACCGACGTGCGCGGAGACGGTCGCGAGATCGCGGAAGCGACATGGGAACTGGATGCTGCGCTGTGCGCGCGCCTGCGGGCCTGCGCACGCGCCGCGGAAGTGAGTCCCGCTGCGCTGTGCCATCTCGCATGGGGCCTGGTATTGGCGCATGCGACCGGCCGCGATGACGTGGTGTTCGGCACGATCATGCTCGGACGCATGCACGCCGGTGGCGAACGCGGCATGGGTGTCTACATCAACACCCTGCCGCTGCGCATCCGCACCGGCACCGACGGCGCGCGCGATGGCGTGCGTCGCACCCATCGCCTGCTGACCGACCTCCTTCGCCACGAACACGCGCCGCTGAACCTGACCCAGCGCTGCAGCGCGGTGCAACCACCGCTGCCCTTGTTCAGCGCGATGCTGAACTATCGCCATGAAGTGCCTGCCGACGCCGGGAACGGAGACGCCGCGCCGGCCCAGGCCTGGAACGGCATGCAGTTCCTGCGCGACGAGGAACGCAGCAACTACCCGTTCGACCTGTCCATCAACGATCGGCTGGATGGCCGCTTCGACTTCCAGTTCCAGGTGTCCTCGCCGGGGATCGCGCCGGAACGCATCTGCGCGATGCTCGCGACCGCACTGGGCTCGCTGGTGCATGCACTGGAACAGGCGCCGGACACCGCGCTGCATGCGCTGGACGTGCTGCCGCCTGACGAACGCCGCATGGTACTCGGGCAGCGCGACGCGCTTGCCCCGGACGCGCCGCCCGCACATTGCCTGCACGCGGCGTTCGAGGCCCACGCCGCGCGCGATCCGGGTGCACCGGCCTTGATCCTGGGCAACGAGCGCCTCGACTACGGCGAGCTCAACCGGCGCGCCAATCGACTGGCCCACTTCTTGATCGCACGCGGACTGCAGCGCGACGAACGCGTCGCGATCTTCATGGACCGCAGTTTCGACGCGCTGATCGGCATGCTCGCCGTGCTCAAGGCCGGCGGTGCCTACGTGCCGCTGGATCCGGCCTATCCCCGCGAACGCCTGCATTACATGCTCGCCGACGCCGCGCCACGCGCGGTGCTGACCGTCCGCAGCCTGTGCGACGCGCTGCCACCCGGCCAGCCGGGCGTCGTGGCGCTGGACCAGGACGGCCTTGCCGCGGACTGCGCCGACACCGATCCCGACCGCGACGCGCTGGGGCTGCGGCCGCACCACCTGGCCTACGTGATCTACACGTCCGGTTCGACCGGCCAGCCCAAGGGCGTGATGATCGAACATCGCCAGGTCTCCGCCTTCCTGCACGGACTGGCGGACGGCTACCGGCTCGGCCCGGGCGACCGCGCCCTGCAATTCGCCTCGCTGAGTTTCGACGCCTCCGTCGAGGAATGCTTCGGCGCGCTGTGCAGCGGCGCCGCACTGGTGCTGCGCGACGACGCCTGGCTGTCCGATGCCGCCACGTTCTGGAACCATTGCCGTGAACACGGAATCACCCACGCAGGCGTGGCGACCGCCTTCTGGCACCAACTGGGCGCCGAGCACTTCGGCGACATCCCGGATACCGTCCGCTACGTGGTGATCGGCGGCGAAAAGGCCAATCCGGAACTGCTCGCGCGCTGGTTCCACGACGGGCGCGCGCGTCCGTCTCTGATCAATTCCTACGGCCCGACCGAAACCACGGTCGATGCGACCATGCTGGCGGCGACCGGCGACCCGGACCGCCCGCACGCCATTGGCCGGCCATTGCGCCACGTGCGTGCCTATGTCCTCGACACCCACGGACAACCGGCACCGATCGGCGTGGTCGGCGAGCTGCATGTCGGAGGCGCGCAGGTCGCGCGCGGGTATCTCGATCGACCGGAACTGACCGCCGAGCGCTTCATCGCCAGTCCGTTCGTCGCCGGCGACCGGCTCTACAGGACCGGCGACCTCGTCCGCTGGCACGCGGACGGCAGCCTCGATTACCTCGGCCGCAACGACTTCCAGGTCAAGATCCGTGGCTTCCGCATCGAGCTGGGCGAGATCGAAGCACGACTGGTCGCGCACGCGCAGATCGGCGAAGCGGTGGTGGTCGCGCTCGATCAGGGCGCCGGCGACTTGCGCCTGGTCGCCTACGTCACGGCGGCGGAAGGACAGGCACCGGAGATCGCCGCACTGCGCGCGCACCTGTCCGCGACGCTGCCGGCCTACATGGTGCCCGCAGCGTACGTGCTGCTCGATCGCCTGCCGGTCACTGCCAATGGAAAGGTCGACCGCAGGGCGCTGCCGGCACCGGACATGCACGACTACGCCAGGCGCGAATTCGAAGCGCCCTCGGGCGAGCTGGAAACCGCGCTCGCGGAACTGTGGGCCGACACGCTCAAGCGCGACCGCATCGGTCGTCGCGATCATTTCTTCGAACTCGGTGGCCATTCGCTGCTGGCGGTGACCATGCTGTCGCGCATGCGCGGTGCGCTGTCGCTGGACGTCTCGCTCAAGGACATCTTCGCCCACCCGGTGCTGGCGGATCTGGCCGCGCAGCTGCACGGTCGTGCGCGTCGCGAGCAGCGGGCCATCAGGCCCGCCTCGCGCGATGCGGCATTGCCCCTGTCGCACGCGCAGCAGCGGCTGTGGTTCTTCAGCCAGCTCGAGGGCGCCAGCGAGGCATACCACATGCCGATGGCGCTGCGCCTGCAAGGCGCGCTCGACGTGCCGGCATTGCGGCGCGCACTCGACCGGATCGTCGCCCGTCACGAAGTCCTGCGCACCACGTTCGCGCGCATCGATGGCAACACCGTGC
Source organism: Lysobacteraceae bacterium (assembly GCA_016789405.1). Taxonomy (GTDB): domain Bacteria; phylum Pseudomonadota; class Gammaproteobacteria; order Xanthomonadales; family Xanthomonadaceae; genus Lysobacter_I. The sequence goes on along the minus strand of JAEUPQ010000031.1, from coordinate 90,552 downwards.
AACGCATCGCCCCTGCCGATGCCGGCCTGAGGCTGGCCGTCCACGACCTCCGAGACGGCGCCGAAGGCAGCCTCCAGCAGCGCCTGGACGACGAAGCGGGCGCAGGTTTCGACCTCGTGCACGGCCCGCTGGTCCGCGGACAGCTGCTGCGCGTCGCCGACGACGTGCACGTGCTGGCGATCACCATGCACCACATCGTTTCGGATGGCTGGTCGATGGGAATCTTCGCCGAGGAACTGGGCGCGCTGTACGCCTCGTACCTGGTCGATGGCGACGACCCGCTGCCGCCGCTGCCGATCCAGTACGCCGACTACGCGCTGTGGCAGCACGAATGGCTGCGCGGGGACGTACTCGAAATCCAGGGCCGCTATTGGCAGGACGTTCTTGCCGGCGCACCGGCGCTGCTGGAGTTGCCGACCGACCGGCCCCGCCCGCAGCAGCAATCCTTCGTCGGCGACGCCGTGCCGGTGGAATTCGACGCCACGCTGACTGCCGCCCTGCGGCGCCTTGCGCAGCGCCAAGGCGCCACGGTGTTCATGGTCGTGCTCGCGGCCTGGACGGCCGTCCTCTCGCGCCTGTCGGGACAGGACGACATCGTGGTCGGCACTGCGGTCGCCAATCGCACGCGACCGGAGATCGAGCCGCTCATCGGATTCTTCGTCAACACCCAGGCCATTCGCGTCCGGTTGGGCGGCGATGCCGCACCGGGTTCGGTCGCGGGACTGCTGGCCCAGGTGAAGATCCGCGTACTGGAAGCACAGGATCACCAGGACCTGCCGTTCGAGCAGGTCGTGGAGATCGTCAATCCGGCGCGCAACCTCGCCCATGCCCCGATCTTCCAGGTGATGCTGGCGTGGCAGAACCTCGACGAAGGCACGCTGCGCCTGCCGGGACTGGACGTGTCCGACGTCGACGCGGCGTACCGGATCGCCAAGTTCGATCTCGGCCTGGACCTCAGCGAAGCCGGCGATCGCCTGGTCGGCCAGCTCGAATACGCCAGCGCCCTCTTCGATCGCGCCACCGTCGAACGCCACGTCGACTACCTGCGGAGGATGCTGGCGGCCATGGCCGCCGACGCGCAGCGCGCGGTGGCCGGGATTGCGCTGGTCGGCGAAGAGGAACGCGCGCAATTGCTCGCGCTGGGCGACGGAGGCAAGGCGCGCATCGACCTCCTGCCGGGAATGCACGACCTGTATTCGCCGATCCTCGCGCAGGCACGGCGCACGCCGGACGCACCGGCCGCGATCGAGCCGGGCCGCAGCATCGACTATCGCGAACTGTGCGAACGCGCCCACGGCGTGGCCTGGCACCTGCGCGCCCTCGGCGTGCAACCGCGAGACCGCGTCGCGCTGCTTGCCGACCGATCGATCGATGCATTGATCGGCACGCTCGGCATCCTCGCTGCAGGCGCGGCCTACGTGCCGATCGATCCAGGCTACCCGGACGAGCGCATCGCCTACGTCCTCGACGATGCCGGTGTCTCCGCCCTGCTGATTCCGGACGCGCACCACGCCGCACAGGCCGAGCGCGTCGCGCAAGGACACGACGTGCTGTCCGCGCGCATCCTCGCCGTGACGGCCGTTGCGCCCCGCGACGATGCGCCTGTCCAGCGCGCCAGCGGAAGCGATACCGCCTACGTGATCTACACCTCCGGTTCCACCGGGATGCCCAAGGGCGTGATCGTGCCCCATCGCGGCGCGCTCAACCTCGTGCGCGGCTTCCTCGCCGGCCACGACTTCGCCGGGCAGCGTGTGCTGATGATTCCCCCCCTGGTGTTCGATGCCTCGGTCGGCGACGTCTTCCCGGCGCTGTCGGTCGGCTCCGCGCTCGTCCTGCACCCATCACCCGTGGATCTGGACGCACGGGAACTGCAGCGCTTCTGCGCGGAACACCGCGTCAGCGCGATCGATGCACCCGCGGCGCTGTGGCGACGATGGACCAACGGCCTGGTCGAACTGCATGGCGCCAGCGGCGAGCCCGCGTTGCCGAGCCTGCGATTGATGATGTTCGGCGGAGAGAGCGTGCCGCTGGAGCTGGTGCGCAATTTCAGCGCGCTGACTGGCGGGCGGGTCGCGCTGAACAATCACTACGGACCGACCGAAGCTTCCGTCTGCGCCACGATGCTGGCCACGCATGACGGCAGCAACGTCCATGGCGCCGACATCCCGGGTGCGGAATTGCCGATCGGCAGGCCGCTGCCCGGCGTGCGCGTCTACCTGCTGGACGAAGGCCTCGCGTTGGTGCCTTCCGGTGCGGCCGGCGAACTGTGCATCGGTGGCCTGGGCGTCGCCGACGGGTACCAGGGCGCGGCGAGCGGTTCCGCGCGCTTCGTGCCAGACCCGTTCGCCGACGTGGCGGGCGCGAAACTCTATCGCACCGGCGACCGCGCGCGCTGGAACGCGGACGGCAACCTGCAGTTCCTCGGGCGCGACGATTTCCAGGTCAAGATCCGCGGCTTCCGCATCGAACTCGGCGAGATCGAGGCGCGCCTGGCCGAGTGCCCGGGCTGTGCGGAAGTCGCGGTGCTGGCACGCGAAGATCGACCGGGCGACAAGCGCCTGGTCGCCTATGTCCGCGCGAGCGGCGACGGGACGATCGACATCGAAGGCCTGCATGCACGACTGAGTGCAGCGTTGCCGGAATACATGGTGCCCGCAGCATACGTCGTGCTCGATCGCATGCCCTTGACCATCAACGGCAAGATCGATCGCAAGGCGCTCCCCGCTCCCCACGCCGATGCCTATCTCGCACGCCCGTACGTCGCACCCGTTGGCGCCACCGAAGGCGTGCTGGCAGGACTGTGGTCGGACGTCCTGAAGATCGATCGGGTCGGCCGCAACGACAACTTCTTCGAACTCGGTGGGCATTCCTTGCTGGCGGTGACCCTGATCGAACGCATGCGCTCGGCCGGGCTGGACGTGGACGTGCGCGCCCTCTTCGCCGCACCGACGCTGCAGGCGCTGGCCGCCGAGGTCGGTGCGGGCGACGCCACGGACATGGCGGTCCCGGACAATCGCATCCCGGACGGCTGCGAGGCGATCACGCCGGAGATGCTGCCGCTGGTGGCGCTGGCGCAGGCCGAGATCGATCGCATCGTCGCCGGCGTCCCCGGTGGCGCAGCCAACGTGCAGGACATCTACCCGCTGGCGCCGCTGCAGGAAATCCTGCTGTTCCATCACGCGCTGGACCAGCGTGGCGACGCCTTCCTTGCTCCGACCCTCCATGCGGTGAGCGACCGCGCCGGATTCGATCGTTACATCGGCGCCCTGCAGAAGGTGATCGAACGCCACGACGTGCTGCGCACCGCGCTGGCCTGGGAAGGGCTGCCCGAACCGGTGCAGGTGGTGTGGCGGCGAGCCCCCCTCGTGGTCGAAGAGGTCGAGCCCGAGCAGGGCGAAGCCGACGTCGCCGCCTGGTTGCTCCGGCAGTTCAACCCCGCGCGCGTCCGGCTGGACCTGCGCGAAGCGCCGGCATGGCGCTGGTACATCGCGCGCGACGAACGCAACGATCGCTGGCTCGCGCTGGAGCTGATGCACCACACCACCGGCGATCACACCTCGTTGCAATTGATCCACGAGGAAGTCGCGGCGATCCTGTCGGGCCGCGAGGCGGAACTTCCCGCGCCCGTGCCGTTCCGCCAGTTCATCGCGCTCACCCGGCAGGGCACGAAGCGCGCCGAACACGAAGCGTTCTTCCGCGAGATGCTGGGCGACATCGATGCGCCGACGGCACCGTTCGGGCTGCTCGACACGCGCGGCAACGGGGAGCGCATCGTCGAAGCGCATTTCGAACTCGACGACGGGCTCGGCCAGCGGTTGCGCACCGCCGCGCGCACGGCCGGCGTGGCGCCCGCGAGCGTGTGCCATCTGGCCTGGGCCCTGCTGCTTGCGCGGGCCTGCGGGCGCGACGACGTCGTGTTCGGCACGGTGATGTTCGGGCGCATGCACGCCGGCGAAAACGCCGGCCGTGCAATGGGACCGTTCATCAACACGCTGCCGCTGCGGCTGCGCGTGGACGCGACCCCGGTCGCGGAGGGCGTGCGGCAGACCCATCAGCGGCTGACGGCACTGCTGCGCCACGAGCATGCACCGATCAGCCTCGCGCATCGTTGCAGCGCCGTCCCGGCGCCTCAACCGCTGTTCTCCTCGCTGCTGAACTACCGCTACCAGACCACCGGCGGCGGCGATCCAGGCGCGATCGACGGGATGCATGCGCTGGCATGGTCGGAACGCACCAACTATCCGCTGACGGTATCCGTCGACGATTGCGATGACGGCCGAATCGGCTTCAGCGTCCAGGTCGACGCAGTGATCGACCCGCATCGTGTCGGTGCCGCCTTCGAAACGGCACTGGCCGGATTGACGCAGGCGCTGGAGCTGGCCCCGGCAACGCCGCTCGACCGCCTGGACGTTCTGGGCGGAAATGAACTCGAACGCGTCCTGGCGCTGGGCACGGGCGCGTATCGCGACGTACCGTGGATCTGCCTGCACGAGCGGTTCCAGGCGCAGGCGGCGCTGACGCCGGATGCGCCGGCGATCGCCCACGCCGGCCATGTCACCAGCTACGGCGAACTCAATCGGCGCGCCAACCGTCTCGCGCATCGGCTGATCGCATCGGGCATCGGCCCCGAAGCCCGCGTCGGCCTGTGCCTGCCGCGTTGTCCCGACCTGATCGTCGCCGCATTGGCCGTGCTCAAGGCCGGCGGCGCCTACGTGGCCCTGGACCCGGATCATCCGCGTCGACGCCTGGACTGGATCCTCGATGACAGCGCACCGCATGCCGTGATCAGTTCGGCGAGCACGCGCGCGACGCTGCCCGAAACCCTGTCGGCGACGTGGCTGACGCCGGACGATGTCGCAGTCGCGATGGAGCATGACCCGGACGCCGTCGCGCTCGGGCTGCGCCCGGATCACCTGGCCTACCTGATCTACACCTCGGGCTCCACCGGCACGCCGAAGGGCGTGATGGTCGAGCACCGGAATGCGGTCAACCTGGTGACGTGGGCGACGGATGCATTCGGCACCGAGGCGCTGGCACGCACGCTGTTCTCGAGTTCGCTCGACTTCGACCTGTCCGTGTTCGAGTGCTTCGCGCCACTCAGCATGGGTGGCTGCGTGGAACTCGTCGACGATTCGCTGGCGCTGCGCCCGGACACCGATGCCTGCCTGCTCAATACCGTCCCATCCGTGCTGCAGGCATGGCTGGATGCCGGCGCGATCGGTCCGCACGTCCGCACGATCAACGTCGCCGGCGAAGCGCTCACGCGGGAACTGGCCGAACGCGTCTTCGCGCAGACGTCCGCGCAGCGCCTGTGCAATCTCTACGGACCGAGCGAAACCACGACGTATTCGACCTGGGTGGCGATGGAACGCGGCAACGCGTTCGCGCCGCACATCGGCCGGCCGATCGCCAACACCCGCATCCATGTGCTGGATGCGCAGCATCGACCGCTGCCGCAGGGCGCCGTGGGCGAGATCTGGATCGGAGGCGCGGGGGTGGCGCGCGGTTACCTCAACCAGCCGGTGCTGACGGCCGAACGTTTCGTGGACGATCCCTTCGTGCCGGGCGAGCGCATGTATCGGACCGGAGACCTGGGCCGCTGGCGCAACGACGGAACGCTGGAGTACCTCGGCCGCGACGATTTCCAGTTGAAATTGCGCGGCGTCCGCATCGATCCCGGCGAGATCGAGGCCCAGCTGCGCGCGCATGCGGACGTGCGCGAGGCCGTGGTGGTGATGCGCGAGGACGTGCCGGGCGATCGGCGCCTGGTGGCGTACGTGGTCGGCGATGCGGATCGCGATGCCTTGCGTGCGCACCTCGGCGCTGTGCTGCCCAGGCGCATGATGCCTTCGACCGTGATGCGACTGGATCGATTGCCGACCATGGCCAATGGAAAGCTGGACCGGAGGTCGCTGCCTGCACCGAAGGCGGAAGCCTGCGAATCGCAGGCTTTCGAGGCGCCCTCGGGCGCGACCGAAGTCGCGCTGGCGCGCATCTGGGAACAGATGCTCGGGCACGACCGCGTCGGACGACACGATGACTTCTTCGATCTCGGCGCACATTCGTTGCTGGCGATGCAGATGATCGACCGCGCGCACCTGCAGGGCATCGCGCTGGCATTGGCCGACGTGTTCCGTCAGCCAGGCCTGGCGGCCCTGGCGGCAACCGCACGCGTGTCCGCGGCGCCGGCCACGCCCAGTGCCATCGTGCCGATCCGACCCGGGGATGCGCGCAAGGGTGGCGCCAACGTCCTGTTCCTTTGCCACGATGGCGATCGCGACGATCCATGGATGCATGCGCTGGCCCGGCAACTGCCTGCCGGCCTGCCGGTGTACGGCGTGCTTGCAGTGGATTCGCCCGATCCGCAGCAGGTACCGGCGACCGCCACCGCCATGCGCGAAGCGATCCGCGGGATCCAGGCGCACGGCCCTTACCGGATCTGCGGCTGGTCGCTCGGTGGCGTGCTCGCCTACGAAATCGCAAGGCAACTCAGGGAGGAAGGCGAGCGGATCGAATTCCTCGGCCTGGTCGATTCGCTGCATCCTTCGATGCACCGCGAGAAGCCCGAGCCGCATGCCGCCGCGCTGCATGCGCAGGATCCTCTCCAGGGACACGCGCCAGGCGATGCAGCCCATCCGGTCGCCGATGCCGGCATCGCCGCACAGTCGCCATTGCCGGTCCTGTTGCACGAACTGTCGACGCGTCGCCTGCCGCCGGCACTGGGCCAGGTCCTGCTCGGCGAGGAGGACGTGCCGCTCGACTATGACCCCCTGCCGATCGATGCCGTCGTCAGCGTGTTCGTCGCCGAACTGCGTGACGAGGGCATGCCGTCGACGCTCGGCTGGGAGCGTTGCGTGCCGGCTTCCGCGCTGCGCTTGCAGACCGTGCCCGGCAACCATCGCTCGATGATGCAGTCGCCACGGATCGAAGTCCTTGCCGGTGCGCTGACCGCAGCACTGGCCATCCAGTCCAGCGACCGCTTGAACGAAGCAATGGAGTTGCCGTCATGACCGCGCCCCCACCCATGCAGCCGCGGCGCCGACTCGCCCTGTCCCGCGACTTCGTCCTGCTCTGGATCGGCCAGATGATGTCCGGCATCGGCTCGCGACTGTCCAGCTTCGCCCTGGGCCTGTGGGTGCTTCGCACGACCGGCTCGACCACCCAGTTCGCGATCACCTTCATCGCCACCGCGCTGCCGGCGATCTTCTTCGCGCCGTTGGCCGGGGCCCTGGTGGATCGATGGGACCGACGACGCATCCTGATGGGCTGCGATGTGCTTTCGGCGATGCTGATGGGTGCGTTGGCCCTGTTGCTGACGAGCGGGCATCTGGCGATCTGGCACGTGTATGCCGTCGCCGCGCTGACCTCGCTGCTGGACACCTTCCGCACGCCGGCATTCCTGGCGAGCGTGCCGCTGCTGGTCAAGGCCGATCAGTTGCCTCGCGCCAACGGTTTGGTGCACTCGGGGGATGCGGCGGCGTCCATCGTCGGGCCGCTGCTTGCGGGCTTCCTGATCGCGACCATGGATTTCCAGGGCGTGTTGCTGATCGACGCGCTCACCTTCGTGGTCAGCTTGCTGACGCTGGGCCTGATCGTGATCCCGCGTGTCGCTGGCCACGAAGAGGAGCGGCGCGCGAGCCCCTGGATCGAAGCGATGAAAGGCTTGCAATACGTGCGCAACCAGCCCGGCCTGTCAGGGCTGCTCAAGGTCTACGGCTACAACCATTTCGTCTTCGCGGTCGCCAGCGTGCTGATCGCACCGCTGCTGCTGTCGTTCACCACCACCGAGTGGGTCGGCGTGCAGTACGCCATCAGCGGTGTCGGCCTGCTCCTGGGCGGATTGGCCGTCACGCTGACGGGCGGTCCCGCGAGGCGCGTCGACGGGGTGCTCCTGTTCTCGATGGCGGGCGGCGTGCTGCTTGCCGGGCACGGCGTCTATCCCGCCTTCGCATTGATCGCGGTCTTCGGGTTCGCGCTGTTCTCGATGCTTCCGGTCATCGACGCATCGAACAACTCGCTCTGGCAGAGCAAGGTGCCCGCGCACCTGCAGGGCCGTTGCTTCGCGATCCAGGACGTGGTGCTCAACGCATCGATGGCGCTCGGCTACTGCCTGGCCGGCCCTCTGTCGGATTACGCCTTCGAGCCCATGCTGCGGGAAGGCGGCTGGCTGGCCGGCTCGGTCGGCAGCGTGATCGGTGTCGGGCCGGGACGGGGCATCGGCCTGATGTTCGTGCTCATCGGCCTGTCCATGAGCTTCGTCGCGCTGCGCGCCTATCTCGTGCCTTCGATCCGGCGGATCGACGACATGGAAGACGCCGTGGCACCCGAACCGCACAACAGGGCCCTGGCCGAGCCCTCCTGCTGAGGCAGGCGCGGATCGTCAGGCCCTCGCGCAATGCGTGCCATTTCAAACAAGGAATCGCAGCGATGGAACGGAAGTCTGCAGTCGAACGCCAATGCTGGCATGTGACATCCATGGAAAGGAGCGAGACATGAACACCGAGCGGACAGCGGCCGACGCAACCTGCCCGCACGCCGCGGCCGCGGTGGCCGGACGGAACCAGGCAGCACCCGCTGCGACGCAGCACGAACACGTGCCGCGACTGATGCGGGTCAGCGAAGTCGAACACGAATGCAGTGCGGACTCGGTGCATGCGCAGATGCTGCGGTGGGTGCGCGAGTACATCGGCGCGCCGCATCCCGAACTCGGGCGCCCGGGTTCGATTTGCCCCTTCGTGCCCGGCGCGCTCAGCCTGGACACCATCTGGTTCGCCGTGATGACGTCCGCAGCGCCGACCGTCGACAGCATCGGCCGGATCATCGACGAATGCCGCAGCATCTTTCTCGAAACAGAGCCGAGCAAGATGCCGCAGTCGATCAACAAGGCCTTCGTCATCGCGTTTCCGAACCTGGTCGAACTCGGTCCGGAGGGGACTTCGCTGGTCGACCGGGTGCAGTACATGCTCAAGCCCCGCTTCGTCGAACGGGGAATGATGCTCGGCGAGTTCCATTCGATGAACGACAGCCCCGGATTGCGCAATCCCGAATTCCGGCCGCTGCGCAGCCCGGTGCCGATGCTGGCGATCCGCTTGATGGTGGAGTCGGACCTGCCGTTCATGACCCGCGATCAGTACACCTACGAAGAACGTGCTGCGTTCCTGCGCTCATACCTCTACCGGCTCGGAAGCTCGCTCAAGCCTGCGAGGTTCAACGAGGCCCTGGAGAAGCTGATCGTCGCCGAGGTGGCGATGCGCGCCATGGCCGCCGATGCATCGGTCGAGGCCGAGGTCCCCGCATGACCAGGCCCAGCCGGGGATCCACCGGGGGGGCGCGGCCCGGACTGCGCGCACTGCGGCGCGCCGGACGCATGACCCCGGTCGAGGCCGTGGAGGCCGATCCGGTGCCGCTGCCGGTACCGGTGCCGCCTCCGGGCCGCAATGAGGCCTTTGTCGTCACGTACAAGAAAGTACAATCGGCCGGATTCACCGCGTGCGGGCGCCCGGACAGCGCCCCGCACCGGGCGCGCCGGGAAGGCGGGCGGTTGCCGTGCAGTGATGTTCGCTTGCGTGCACGCACCCGGGCGGCGGGACGCGCGCGTCCTGCCGAGGGGAGCGGATCCGGGATCATGGGCTGCGGCACGGCCCGGGCAGCAAGCGGGATTGCGGCAGCAGGGTGGTGGCAGGGATGAGCACCATCGGTATGGACACGACGGCGCGCGTTGCGTGCGCCGGTTTCTATGGATTGGAGAGTACCCGTGGTCTTTAACTCGCTCACGTTCCTGGTGTTCTTCGTGGTCGTGCTGTTCCTGCACAACCTGCGACTGCCGTGGTCGGTGAAGAAGGTCAACCTGCTGGTCGCCAGCTACCTGTTCTATGCCGCCTGGAACCCGCCGTTCCTGCTGCTGCTGTGGGCATCCACGGCCGTGGACTGGGCCGCCGCGCTGCAGATCCATCGCCAGACCGATCCCCGCCGGCGCAAGTTCTGGCTGATCCTGTCGCTGCTGTTCAATCTCAGCTTCCTGGGCTTCTTCAAGTACGGCAACTGGTTGCAGGAGAACTGGGCGGCGCTGATGCAGCTCATCGGCGTGGAGTACGTCGCGCCGAAGTGGGACATCCTGTTGCCGGTCGGCATCTCGTTCTACATCTTCCATTCGATGTCGTACACGCTCGACGTCTACTGGAAGCGCGTCGAGCCGATCGGGAAACTGTTCGACTTCGCCCTGTTCGTGGCCTTCTTCACCCAGCTGGTGGCCGGCCCGATCCTGCGCACTGCCGACCTCGTGCCGCAATTCCGGCAACCGCGCACGGCCACGTCCAACCAGATGGGCTGGGGCCTGGCGCTGATGATCTTCGGCCTGTTCCAGAAGGTGGTGCTGGCCGATGCGGTGCTGGCGCCGGCCGCGGACACGGTCTACGGCTGGGGCGAGCCGGTCAATGGCATCGACGCCTGGGTCGCGACGATCTCGTTCTCCGTGCAGGTGTTCTTCGACTTCGCCGGATACTCGGTCACGGCGATCGGCGCGGCGATGTGCATGGGCTTCAGCATTCCGGACAACTTCCGGACCCCGTTCGCAGCCACCGGCGTCGCCGAATACTGGCGACGCTGGCACATCTCGTTCTCGACCTGGTTGCGCGACTACGTCTATTACCCGCTCGGCGGCAGTCGCAAGGGCGAACTGCGCACCAACATCAACCTGATGATCACGCTGCTCATCAGCGGACTGTGGCACGGTGCCAACTGGACTTTCGTGGCCTGGGGCGGCCTGTTCGGACTGATGCTGTGCGGCGAGCGCCTGCTGCGCCGCTGGACCAAGGGCTGGCGCTTCCCGCAGGGCGTGTGGTTCGCGGTCTGCCTGATGCTGCTGACCTTCGTCCTTGTCTCGTCGATGCGCGTGCTTTTCCGTTCGCCGACGCTGACCGAAGCGATGTCGCTGTACGAGAGCATGGTCGGCCTGCACAGCAGCGCCCTGCCGGCGCTTTCGCTGTACCAGATCGGCCTGAGCACGCTCTGCATCGCCGCGACCTTGTTCGCGCATTGGAAGATGCGCGACAAGGCGCTGGAGACCGTGGTGGCGAGGACGCCGTCGTGGGTCGTGGTAGGCGCACTCAGCGCCATGTTGTTCCTGACCATCATTACCCAGGGAAATGGCGATGGTTTCATCTACTTCCAGTTTTGACGGCACTGCGGTCGCGCCGGACCTGCTCGGGCCGGATCCGTCGCAGCGGCCCAAATCGGCCATCTCGACCGCCAATCCCGAAAGCAACTTCGGCACGGGGCTGACACGGCCGGTGCCCGATCATCCGTGGCCCAGGATGATGCTTGCGGTGCTGGTCACGACCTTCGCGCTGGTGCTGGGCTGGGAAGCGGCGATGCGCAACCTCGGCCTGGTCGCCGGCGATCTGGACGACGACCGCGATTTCTGGGTCGAAGAGCGGCGCAGGCTCGACCGCTTGCCAGCCGATTCGGTGGTCATCATCGGCGATTCGCGCATCCTGTTCGGCACGGAGTTGTCCAGGTGGGAAGAATTGACCGGGCGCCGGCCGGTGCAGCTCGCGCTTCCGGCCACCAGTTCGCTGCCCTTCCTCCACGATCTTGCCAACGACGCGCGCTTCGCTGGCCTGGTGGTCATCGGCATCAGCGAGCCGAGCCTGTTCACCGACGAGTACGGCCGCCGCGTATCGGTGCTCAAGTACCTCGAAGAACAGACGCCGTCGCAGCGTTCCGGCCATTTCCTGCACAAGGAGATGTCGCGGCATGTGGCGTTCCTGGACAGCAACTACAAGGCCTTCGACCTGCTGGAGCGACTCGACTGGCCGGTGCGCCCGGGGACCGAGCCGCTGGAGGTATGGAAGATCAGCGAGGCCTATGACGACCGCCAGCTGTATCTGTGGAATCGGGTCGCGACCGACCCCCGCCTGAATGCCCATGCACGGCATGTGTGGGAGCAATACTGGATGGGCGATCCCGCCACCAAGGACACCATCGACCGCACCATCGCGAAGGCCAAGCTCGACATCGATCGCATTCGCGCGCGTGGCGGCGAGGTGGTGTGGCTGCGCGCGCCCTCGTCGGGCCCCTTGCTCGACGCCGAACGCCGACGCTTCCCGCGCGCGGCGGCATGGGATCGCATGCTGCAGGAAACCGGCAGCTTCGGCGTCCATTTCGAGGACTACCCGCAGATGCAGGATCTCGAGATCCCGGAGTGGTCGCATCTCTCCCGGACCGGAGCACGGGCCTACACGGACGCCTACGTCCGCGTGTTGCTGGACCGCGTGGACTGGCTCAAGACGCGAAGCAAGGGCTGGCGCGAGGAGGGCAGGCGCAAGCCCGGCGACGGCTGAGCATCCGCCCGGTCGCCAGGTGAAACCGCAGTGCGGAACCAGATCGGTTCCGGGTATCCAATCCGTCGAATACAGGTAATCCCATGTCCATTTCACCCGCTGTCGCCGCCAACGCGCCGACCCAGGAAAGAACCGGCGACACCGCCGTGCCGCACCTTGCCTATCGCCCCGACGTGGACGGCCTGCGCGCCGTTGCGGTGCTGCCGGTGGTGATCTTCCATGCCTTCCCCGAGCTGATCCCGGGCGGCTTCGTCGGCGTCGACATCTTCTTCGTGATCTCCGGCTATCTCATCACGGGCATCCTGCTTCGCGCGCTCAACCGGGACCAGTTCAGCCTCGCCGGTTTCTACGGCCGTCGAATCAAGCGCATCTTCCCCGCACTGATCGCGATGATGGCGACTGTTTTCGTGCTCGGCTGGCTGTTGCTGTTGCCCGACGAATTCGAGCAGTTGGGCAAGCATGTCGCAGCCGGCGCGGGATTCGTGCTCAACCTGAGCCTGTTCGTCGACACCAACCTGTACTTCGGCGCGATCGAGGCGCCGCTCGTGCATTTGTGGTCCTTGGGCGTGGAAGAGCAGTTCTACCTCGTCTGGCCCCTGTTGCTGTGGGCCACCTGGCGGCTGGGTCGCTGGCAGGTCGCGCTGCTCGCCGCGATCAGCGTGGTGTCGTTCTATCTCAACGTGGCTTCGGTGCACGAGGATCCGTTGCAGGCCTTCTACCTGCCGAGCAGCCGCCTGTGGGAGCTCTCGCTCGGCGGCCTGCTTGCGTTCGCGGTGCAGAACAAGACCGCGCACGACGGCCACGAGGCCTTGCCGGCATGGGTGCCGCGCACCGGCCTGCTCGGCGACAACGCCCGCGCCAACCTCGGCGCGCTGCTGTTGCTGGGTTCGTTCGCATTCCTGCACAACAAGATGGAGTTCCCGGGCTGGTGGGCGCTCGCGCCCGTGCTCGGTTCGGTGCTGCTGATCTCCGCGGGCCCGGACAGCTTCATCAGTCGTCGCGTGCTGAGCCAGCGCTGGATGGTGTTCGTCGGCCTCATCAGCTATCCGCTGTACCTGTGGCACTGGCCGCTCCTGTCGCTGGCCCACACCATGGACTGGCGCGAATACACCCCGACCCTTCGCGTCGGGCTGATCGCGCTGTCGTTCGTGCTTGCGTGGCTGACCTATCGTTACCTGGAACGTCCGCTGCGCGGTTCGCCGAAGACCCTGAAGGTCGCCAGCGGCCTCTTCGCGACGATGGCCGTGTGCGCCGTCGGCGGCTGGCTCACCTACAAGACCCACATCCCGGCGCGCCCGATTCCGGCCGACGTCGCCAAGATCCTGGCTGCCGAGAACGAAGACTATCCGTACCCGGACGAACCCGGCATCTTCAGCATCGGCGACGGCGCGAAGAAGGTCCTGTTCATCGGCGACAGCACGCTGGCCCAGTATCACGGCCGTGTCGAAAAGGTGCTGAAAGCCAATCCGGGCAACAGCCGCGGCGCGATCTTCGCCTGGCGCCCGGGTTGCGCGCCCCACGACGACATCACCCGCGTGGCCCATGCCAAGTGCCGCAAATTGCTCGCCGATGCCATCGCGATGGGCAAGACGGCGCCGATCGAATCGGTGGTCATCGGGTTCTCCTGGTACTCGTACCTCACCGGCAATCGCGACGGCGACCACATGGGTGAGCCCCGGCCGTTGCTGCCGGTGGCCGATCCGGCGCTGGAGAACGTGCGGCGCATGGTCGAGGGCTTCGCGCAATCGGGCAAGAAGGTCTACATCGTGCTCAACGCGCCGTTGAGCTCGGGCTTCGCACCGCGGCAGATGGTCACGCGCACGGTGTTTTCGCCCGGCTTCAAGGTCAACAGCGCCCCGGCCGACAAGGGCAAGCTGCTTGAAGCCTACGAGCCGTTCCTTGCGCGCCTGCGCCAGATCGCCGAGGACAACCAGGCCGGACTGATCGATCCACTCGCCGGCTTGTGCCGCGAAGGCCTGTGTCCGTCGATCACCAAGGGCGACGAGCCGATCTACCGTGACACATTCCACCTGCGCAAGTTCTACATCCTCGAAAGCGTCGCGTACATCGACCCGCTCGTTCTCGATGCTGGCGATGCGACCATGCCTGGCGGTCGCTAGGAGATGGGCATCGTGGGCATTGCCGCAAGACGCACCATCGCACTGTCGACCGCGTGCGCGATCGCCCTGTTCCTTCCTGCCTGCGGCGAAAGCCGCTCGCAGGAGGACGCGGGCGATCAACCGCCGCAGGTCGGCGTGGTCGTCCTCAGGAGCGGCCCGCTTGACCTGACGCGGGAGCTGCCCGGTCGTACCCGTGCGATGCGGATGGCCGACATCCGGCCGCAGGTCAGCGGCATCGTCCACAAGCGCCTGTTCGTCGAAGGCCAGGTGGTGCGCGCCGGCCAGCCGCTCTACCAGCTCGACGATGCGACATACCGAGCCTCGTACAACAGCGCGCAGGCTGCGTTGCGCAAGGCGGAAGCGACCCTGAATGCGGCACGGCTCGCCGCGCGGCGTTCGAACGAGCTGATCAGGATCCAGGTGATCAGCGCGCAGGACCACGAAAATGCCATGCTGGCAGAGGATCTCGCACGGGCCGAGGTCGGTGTGGCGCGCTCGGCGCTGGAGAGCGCACGGGTCAACCTGGCCTACACCACCATCGTCTCGCCGATCGCCGGACGCATCGGCAAGTCGGACGTGACCGAGGGCTCGCTGGTCACGGCCAACCAGGACATGCCGCTGGCCCTGGTGCAGGCGCTCGATCCGATCCATGTCGATGTGAACCAGTCGAGTACCAGCTGGCTGACGCTCAAGCAGGACATGGATTCCGGTCGCCTGCGCTCGAGCCCGGACGGTGCGACGGTCAGCATCCAGCTGGAGAACGGGGCGCGCTATCCGCACCCTGGCCAACTGCAGTTCTCGGACGTGACCGTGGACCCGAGCACCGGCAATTTCATGCTGCGCGCGGTGGTGCCCAATCCGGACCTGACCCTGCTGCCGGGCATGTACGTGCGCGCAGTCATCCGTGAAGGCGTGTTGCCCGACGCCGTGCTCGCACCGCAACAGGCGATCGCGCTCGATGCCGACGGCAAGGCCAGCGCCTGGGTGGTGCTCCGCGACGGCAAGGTCGAACGACGCAGCGTGCGCGTCTCGCGTACCGTCGCCGACCAGTGGCTGGTCGAGGATGGACTGAAGGCGGACGACCGCGTGATCGTCGAGGGCGTGCAGAAGGTCGAGCCGGGCATGCAGGTGCAAGCGGTCATCATGAAACCCGTGCCGGTCACCACGCCGGCTCCGGTCGCTGCCGCACGCTGACGCCGGAGAGACCAGGATGTCCCATTTCTTCATCAGGCGCCCGATCCTGGCATGGGTGATCGCGATCGTGATCATGCTGGCCGGCATCCATGCGCTCACCAGGCTGTCGGTCTCGCGCTATCCAGACATCGCGCCGCCATCGGTCGACATCGAAGCCAGCTATCCCGGTGCGTCGGCCGAAACCGCGGAGGAATCGGTCACGCAGATCATCGAGCAGAACGTGACCGGCCTGGAGGGACTGCGCGACATCGTCTCCAGCAGCGATCGATACGGCAACGTGACCGTCAGCCTGACCTTCCTCGCCGGCACCGATCTGGACATCGCCCATATCCAGACCCAGAACAAACTGCAGCAGGCGATTCCGCTGCTGCCGCAGATCGTGCAGCAGCAGGGCGTCTCGGTCAGCAAGGCCAGCGGTGCGCGCCAGCTGGTCGTCGCCTTCGTCGCCGCCGACGGCAGCGGCCTGCGCACCGACGAGATCGACGACTTCGTCGCCACCACCGTTTTCGATTCACTCAGTCGCGTGTCAGGCGTGGGCACGGTGCAACTGTTCGGCTCGAAGCGTGCGATGCGCATCTGGCTCGACGCGGACAAGCTCACTGCCTACAAGCTCACCCCCGACGACGTCGCCCGTGCGATCCGCGCGCAGAACGCGCAGGCCTCGATCGGCCAGCTCGGCGATACCCCGGCGGTACCGGGACAGCAACTCAACGCCTCGGTGATCGCGCTCGGCCGGCTCCGCACCGAGGATCAATTCCGCAACATCGTGCTGCGCAACGAGAACGGCAGCGGCGCCAGCCTGCGCCTCGGTGATGTCGCCCGGGTCGAGCTGGGACGCGCCGACTACAGCCGGCTGGCTCGCTACAACGGCAAGCCGACGTCCGGCATCGGCATCACCCTGGCCGATGGAGCGAATTCGCTTCGCATGATCGAAGGCGTCAAGACCGAACTGGCCCGCCTCGAACAGCAGATGCCGCGCGGGCTCCACGCTGTGTACCCGTTCGACACTTCGCCCTACGTGCGCCTGTCGATCATCGGCGTGCTGGAAACCCTGCTCGTCGCGATCGGTCTGGTATTCCTGGTCATGTTCGTGTTCCTGCAGGACATCCGCGCGACCCTGATCCCGACCATTGCCGTCCCGGTGGTGTTGCTGGGCACCTGCATCGTCATGGCCGCGGTCGGCCTGTCGATCAACATGCTGACGATGTTCGCGATCGTGCTCGCGATCGGCCTGCTGGTCGACGATGCCATCATCGTGGTCGAGAACGTCGAGCGGCTGATGCAGGAAGAAGGACTGTCGCCGGTCGAGGCGACGTCGCGCTCGATGCGCCAGATCACGCGCGCGCTGATCGGCATCGCGTCGGTGCTGTCGGTGATCTTCGTGCCGATGTCGTTCCTGGAAGGCTCGGCGGGCGTGATCTACCGGCAGTTCTCGATCACCATCGTGTCTGCGATGGTGTTGTCCATGCTTGTCGCCATCGTGCTGACGCCGGCGCTGTGCGTCACCCTGCTCAAACCCCGCGACGACAATGCCCGCAATCGAGATCGCGGCTTCTTCCGCTGGTTCAACCAGCGTTTCGATCGCCTCAATCGACGTTACGAAGCGCTGACCGCAGCGATCCTGCGTCGTCCCCTTCGCTGGATTTCGGTCTACGTGGTGCTGTCCGCACTGATGCTCGGACTCTTCCATCGCCTGCCCACCGGGTTCCTGCCGGCAGAAGACCAGGGCTATCTGTTGACGATGGTGCAAGGCCCCGTCGGCGCCACCCAGGGACGAACGCTCGACGTGCTCGGCCAGGTCGAGAAGATCTTCCTGCAGGGCGAAGGCAAGGCGGTGCAATCCACGTTCACCGTCGCCGGCTCCAATTTCAGCGGCCTCGGCCAGAACGCGGGCTTCGGCTTCATCCAGCTGCGCGACTGGAGCCAGCGCGAGTCGGAGGAACTGAGCGTCACCGCGGTCCAGCAACGTGCAGCGGCGCAGCTGTCCGAAATCAAGGACGCGCGCGTCTTCGCCTTCGCACCGCCCCCGGTGGTGCAGCTGAGCACCTCGGTCGGCTTCGACTTCTACCTGCAGGACGTGTACGGACAGGGCCACAAGGCGCTGACCGCTGCGCGCGACCAGTTCCTGGCACTGGCCGAAAAGAGCGCGCTGCTCAGCAACGTGCGCGCCAACGGGCAGGACGACACGCCGCAGCTCTACATCGACATCGATCCGCAGAAGGTCGCCTCGCTCGGATTGGACATGGGCGACGTCGAGGACACGCTTTCGGTCGCCTGGGGTGGCCGCTACATCGACGACTTCGTCGACAAGGGCCGGGTCAAGCGGGTCATCCTGCAGGCCGATGCGCCCTATCGCATGCGTCCGGAGGACTTCGGTCGCTGGCATGTGCGCAATGGCGACGGCGAGATGGTGTCGGTGTCCGCATTCGCGTCCTCGCGCTGGGAATTCGGCCCCCCGCAGCTGGAACGCTACAACGGCGTATCGGCGATGAACGTCAACGGCGAATCCGTGCCGGGCGTCAGCACCGGCGAAGCGATGCACGAGGTCGAGCGGCTGGTGGCGCAGCTCCCCCCGGGGTTCGCAGCCGAATTCGTCGGCCAGTCGTTCGAGGAGCGCGAAGCAGTGGCGCAGGCTCCCTGGTTGTACGCCCTGTCGCTGCTGGTGGTGTTCCTGTGGCTGGCGGCGCTGTACGAGAGCTGGTCGTTGCCGATCGCGATCCTGCTCGTCGTTCCACTGGGAATCATCGGCGTGGTGATGGCAACCCTGCTGCGCGGCATGGAGCGCGACGTGTACTTCCAGGTCGCCGTGCTGACCACGGTCGGCCTGGCCTCCAAGAACGCGATCCTGATCGTGGAATTCGCCAAGCAGCACATGGCGCAGGGCAGGTCGCTGATCGATGCGGCCGTGTTCGCAGCGCACAGCCGCCTGCGGCCGATCCTGATGACATCGCTCGCGTTCGGTTTCGGCGTGCTGCCACTGGCGGTCGCCACCGGTGCCGGCGCGGGCGCGCAGCGCGCGATCGGCACCGGCGTGTTCGGCGGCATGCTCGCGAGTACGTTCCTCGGCATCTTCTTCGTGCCCTTGTTCTTCGTCCTGGTGCAGCGCGCATTCCATGGGCGCCCTCGCAAGGACGTGCCGGAGGCGGCTGCGGACCCGCCCTGATCCGCCTGCGGGAGTGATGAGGCGTAACCGGCATCGCGGCCGCAGCCCTGCCGGCAGGCTCGCGCGCACCGCACGAGCCATCGGGCGAGCCGCACAAGTCCAGGCACGAGGTCATTCCATCCGCCCGAAGCGGCTTGCCCGACGCGTGTTGCCTGAAGTGGGTTGACAGCCTCGTTCGTTCGCGCTGTACTATTAAAACCAGTACAGATGGTACGGAGCGCACATGGCACGAACCCGCCCGCTGATGATCCAGATCGCCACCGGCGACACGCGTCCGATCGTCCGCCAGATCGTCGATGCGGTGCGGATGCAGATCGCCACGGGCGAGCTGCAGGCCGGCGACCAGTTGCCCAGCGTGCGCGGCCTGGCGCAGCAGCTGACGATCAATCCGAACACCGTCGCGAAAGCCTATGCCGAACTGACGACCGAAGGCTGGGTCGACAGCCGCCAGGGCCTCGGCCTGTTCGTCGCACCGCCACGACAGCGCCTGAGCGATGCGGAGCGCGAGCGCCGCTTCGATGAAGCCGTGCAGCGCTTCGTGAACGACGTGGTTCCGCTCAATGCCACCGTCGAGGAGGTCCATGAACGCATGGATGCCGAGTTTCGCGCGCTGGCGCCCCGCAAGACCGCCTGACGACCGCCGCTGAGGCGCGCGGTCGCTCCGCGCCCTCCGATCGGTCCGCAGTGCCGCCATTCCCGCGCCGCATCCGGCGCGAACGCGTCGTGCCGGGTTCCGGCCGCGACGTGCCCTCCTGCCCTTCCATCCGGTTCGACAACCGCCCTGGATCCCGCCATGTCCCACGCCGACCACGTCATCGAAACCGAGGGCCTGAGCAAGCGCTACGGCCGCAAGCTCGCGCTCGACCACCTCGACCTGCGCATCCCGCGCGGTCGCATCCACGCCATCGTCGGTGCCAACGGCGCCGGCAAGTCCACCCTCTTCCGCGTGCTGCTGGGCTTCCTCTCGCCCAGCGCGGGCTCCGCGCGCATCCTCGGCCGCGACAGCGCACGCCTGTCGCCGCAGGACCGGGCACGCATCGGCTTCGTCAACGAGGAGCACACCCTGCCCGGCTGGATGCGCGTGGCGGACATCGCGCGCATGCAGCGCAACGAGTACCCGCGCTGGAATGCGCGCGCCTACGACGAAGTGATCGGCCATTACCACGTGCTGCCGGAACAGAAGGTCGGCCAGCTCTCGCGCGGCGAGCGCGCCGGCTTCAACCTCGCGCTGGCGCTGGCGCGATCGCCGGAGTTGCTGATCCTCGACGAACCGACGCTGGGCCTCGACGTGGTCGCCAAGCGCGCATTCCTCGAGTCGCTGATGTACAGCAACGCGACCGAGCAGTGCACGGTGGTCTACTGCTCGCACCAGATGGAGGAGATCGAGCGTGTCGCGGACAACCTGATCATCCTCGAACGCGGACGGCTGGTGCACATGTCGGCGCCGGACGAATTCTGCGCACGCGTCAGCCACTGGATCGCGGACATTCCCTTCAAGGGCCCGGACGCCGCCGGGATCCCCGGCCTGCTGGAACGCCAGCGCATCGATGGCCTGCAGCACTACCTGGTCTTCGACCAGGACGAGGCCTTCGGCGATTTCCTGCGAGGCGCAGGTGCACGGAACGTGCAATGCATGCCGGTGAGCCTGGATCGCGCGGTGAATGCCTTCCTCGCCAAGAACCACATCGCGCCCGGCGCGACGCACTGAGGAGCGCAGCATCATGTTCGAACTGTTCAAGGCCGAATTCCTGCGCTTCCGACTGCTGGCGCTGACGCTGGCAGGCGTGCACCTGGTCGTGCTGGCCTTCATGACCCGCGTCGTCGATCTCGCGCAGCAACCCCTGGTCGTGCACTGGACCATCGGTGGCTGCCATCTCGCGATCGGCCTGCTCGCCGGCCTGTACCAGATGGGCACGTATCGCAAGCCGAGCGTCTGGCTCACGTTGCTGCACCGACCGCTGCCGCCGCGCCGCGTCGCGATCGCGATCATGCTCGCGTGCATCGCCGCATTGGCCGTCGTGGTCGCGATCCCGATGCTGCTGGTCGCGCTGTGGCAGGACACGATGACGGCGCGCGTCGTCGACCAGCGCCATTGGCTGCTGGCGCTGTCCGCAGTGCAGATCGCAACGATCGGCTATCTCGCCGGCGCGCAGGGCATGCTCGGCGGACCGCGCCGCGCCGTGGTCGCGCTGCCTTTCGTGATGCTGCTGCCGATGGCCTCGGCCACCGGCTTCGGCATGCTCGCGCTGCAGGCACTGTGCGTGCTCTGCCTCGCGGCCGTCGTGCTCGCCTCGTTCCAGCCCGATCTCGACGCACCACCCACGCACCCGCTGGGAGAAGCGATCATCGCGCTGCCGCTGCAGGTCGGCGTGTCGCTGCTGCTGGTGCTGGCCCTGTTCGGCGCGGAGTTCGCCTGGATCGCAGAAGGCTCGCACCCGAACAACACGCCTACGCCGCCACGCGGCGGGCACAACGAAGTGGAAAAGGCCAACGCGGCGACGCGGATGCGCCTCGCGCTCGAAGGCAGCCGCCATCCGGATGCGCCGCTGCTGCGCGAGCAGATCGCACTGTCCGAAACCATGGGCATTCCGTCGCAGCTGCGCAGGCTGCCGCAGCGGCACGAACTGGCGAACGTGATGCCGATGGAGTTCGATGACCGCGGACAGGGCGTGCGCTGGGTGTTCAGCCACGACGACATGCGTTTCCACGGCTGGCGCCTGAACGATCGCAGCGCAGTGGGCACGCTGGGGATCGGCGATGCGCAGTCGGCATTCCCGGCGCCTGCGGTCCCGGTCGGCCCTGCGCCGGGTGGCGCGGAAGATGACGTGCTGCTGTTGTCCGGCAATACGACCTACCAGTACGCAAGCGACGATCGACGCATCCATCCGCGCATCCGCCTGCCGGAAGGCGAGTACGTGGTCGGCCTGGGCATGCTCGGCGAAACCCTGGGCGTGATCGGCGACAAGGCGCTGTATCTCTATGACGCCCGCGAGGCGGCCGAGCATCGCGACACGATGACGCCGCGCCTGCGCGTGCCGATCCCCGGCACTTACCACGACATCTACAACATCGACATCATCGAGCTGGTCGACGGCCATCTGTTCGTCTTCAGCAACAGCTACGGCGCATACACCGCAGGCAGCGCCGCGCCGACGCAGTACGTGCTGCGGGCGCACGACGACGGGCGCATCGAGACCATCGCCGCGCGCAGGCTCCGCTACGACTACCCCGCCGTGTCCCGCTATCGCAACTTCGTGATCTCGCCCCTGCTGTACGCGGTGCGCGACCATGGGCTCAAGCTGTTCGCGCCGCCGCTGCCGCTGGAAACCACGACGCCGACGCCGGTTCCGCGATCGATGTGGTGGCTGTCCGTCGTGCTGTCGCTGCTCGCAGGCCTCGGCGGCTGGTGGCGCACGCGTCGCCTCGGACTCGCGCCGACGCATCGCTCGGCCTGGATCGCCGCCTGCCTCGTGTTCGGTCCGCCTGCACTCGGCGCGCTGTGGCTGCTGCATCGTCCGGGCGACCTCCCACTGGCGCAGCACGGCGTCGACCCGCGCACCGACGCGGACCACGCGCACTGACGCCACCGAACCCACCTGGCCGGATCGATGCCGATCCGGCGCCATGGAGTCCACCCATGCCGTTGACGACCCCGTTCGCGACACGATCCGCGACGCGATCCACCGTGTCCGCCCGCCGGGCGCCGATGCGCAGCGTGGCATCGATGCTCGCGCTGTGCCTCCTGTCCTTCTTCGCGACCGCGACCGCGCACGCAGCCACACCGACCACGGATTGGCTGCGCACGGAGCGCCTGCGCAAGGCGCCCGCCGCGCTGCCGCGCAAGGCCTTCGTGCTGCAGCCCGCCGTGTCCTCGGTGACGCTGTCGCCCGACGGCCGGCGCGTCGCCTGGCTGCGCGAATCCGGCCGCGCGCGGGAAGTCTGGCTGCGCACGCTGGACGACGGCGCGACGCGCCGCCTGCTCGCGCATACCCCGGCACAGTCGCTGGACTGGTCTGCGGACGGTCGCTGGCTGATGCTCGGATCGCCGGACCAGCTCGACGCGCTGTCGGTCGCCGACCAGGGTCGCTCCCAGACGGGCACCTCGGGTCGGATGACCACGCTCGGACCGCGCGTGCGCCGCGAGTTGCTGCGCATCGACACCACGCGGCCCGCCGCCGCCATCGTGATGGAAACCACAGGTCCGCGCGGCATCGCCGCGCAGGCGCGCTGGCATCTGGTCCGCATCGATGCGCGCGGCGGCCGCGAAGTGCTGCACAGCGCGACGCAGCGCATCCTCGGCTTCGCGCTCGACCCTCGCGGACGGCTGGCCTTCGTGCAGCGCGTCGAAGGCCTGTCGCTGGTCGTGCGCCGCATCGAAGCGAATGGCCGGGCGACGGAAGTGCTGCGTTGCACGCACATGCGCAGCTGTTCGCCGCTCGCCGCGCGCGACGACGGCAGCCTGCTGCTGCGCGCGCACGCCGACACCGGCGACGGCGCGGAACGCATGGTGCTGATGCGCCTCGCGCGCGACGGCACGCGACAGGTGCTGCATGCAGACCCGCACGGCGAAGCCGATCTGGATGGCGTCGTGATCGATCCGGCGACGCACCAGCCGCAGATCGTCGCGTACCGCAGCACGGTGGGGCGGAACCACGCGCTGGACGCGGTGCTGCGCACGCACGTGGATGCGCTGGCCGCACGACTGCCCGGGCGCGACCTGCGCCTGTCGCTGTCGCGCGGCCCCGCGACACGCTGGCTGGTCGAAGCACGCGGCGGCCAGCAGCAGGGCCTCCGCTGGCATCTCTACGATCCGGCCAGCGGTGCGCTGTCGCTGTTGTTCGACGACGCGCCGCTGCATGCGCGCGACCGCACGGCGGCCGTCCACATCGCGGACGCATCGCTGGCGCGCCGCCAGCCGATGGAATGGCGGGCCAGCGATGGCATGCGCCTGCATGGCTTCGTGCATGTGCCGCCAGGCCACGATGTCGCCCGCGCGCCGTTGGTGGTGCTGCCGCACGGCGGGCCGTGGAACCACGCACGGCCGGAGTACAACGGCATCGCGCAGTTCCTCGCCCTGCGCGGCTACGTCGTGTTCGAGCCGAATTTCCGCGGCTCCACGGGCCACGGCATCGCCTACACGCTGGCGGCGGACGGGGATTTCGGCAACGGGCGCGTGCAGCGCGACATCGTCGAAGGCACGCGCCACCTGCTGGCCTCGGGCATCGGCGATCCACGGCGGGTGGCGATCGCAGGCGCCTCCTTCGGCGGCTACGCAGCACTGCTCGGCGCCACCTTCGAGCCGGAGCTGTTCAAGGCCGCGATCGCGTTCGTACCGCCGCCCGACATGGCCTGGACGCTGCGCTGGATCCTGCGCAACCCCGAGGCCATCGCGCTGGGCCGCACCGTGTCGATGCCGGACATGCTGCGCATGCTGTCGCTGGACACCGGCGACCGCGCACAGATGGCCGCACTGCGCGCGCAGTCGCCGATGGCCAACATCGCCAAGCTGCGCCGCCCCGTGCTGCTGGTCGCCGGTGGCGAGGACCGGCGGGTCGGCATCGCCGGCGTGGTCGAGTACGCCGCACGCCTGAAGCTCGCCGGCAGGGACGTCAGCCTGTTCGTCGACGACGCGGCCGGGCACGTCAATCGCGCGCCGCTGGCCCGCGAGGCGAATCTCTACCTGCTCGAAGCGATGCTGCACCGGCATCTCGGCGGCCCGGCGCCAGCACCGCCCGACGGCGCGCTGCGCGGCTACCTCGCACGCAGCCAGCGCCTGTGCGGGACGGGTCTCGGCACCTCATGTCCGGCTACATCGACGAAAGCGCCATCCGCGCAAGACGATGCGGGCACCATGGACGACTGATCCACCCATTCCTCGAAAGCAGCCCGTGCGCCACAGGCGTCACGGGCCAGCCCGCCGCAGGTCTCCCCGGGCCTGCGGTTTTTTCATGCCTCGTCACGGCCGGACAACAGGTCGACGAGGCGGCGTCCTGCGCGTCCCGGCGGGCGATCCAGTCGTTCCACCAGCCACGGCGTGAAGCGGTAGCGCGATCCGCCCTCGTAGCCCAACTCACGGAGGCTGCCATCGGCCAGGTGTTCGTCGGCGAGGTAGCGCGGCAGCCAGCCGAAGCCCATGCCCATCAGCAGCGCCTGGCGCTTGGCGACGAAGCCGGACAGATGGAACACGCGCTCGCCACCGAACAGGTTGCGGTCCGCGCCGCGTTCGCTCGAGTCCTGCACCGTCAGCTCGACATGCGACTGCAGGTCCGCCAGCGAGGCCGCGCGGTCCGAGGTCGCGCGGTCCGAGGTCGCGAGCGGATGCCCCGGCGCCACGCACAGCACGCACTCCACCGCCGGCAGCGCCTGCGCCCGGCAGGCCGGATCGGGCAGGTAGTCCTTGGCCAGCATCAGGTCGGCGCGCTCCTTCTCGAAGCGGTACTGCACGCCGCCGAGGAATTCGATCTTGAGCTGGACCCGGGTCGGTGCGCCCTCGTCGGCGAGGCGCTTGAGCGCCTGCAGCGTGTCGGCCAGCGGCAGGATGCCGTCGACCACGACCAGCAAGCGTGCTTCCCAGCCGGTGGCGAGCTGTTCGGCCAGGGCCTCGATCCGCCCCGCCTGCTGCAGCAGGCGCCGGCCCTCGGCCAGCACCGCCTCGCCCTCGGGCGTCAGCCGCACCCGGTAGCCGCTGCGGTCGAGCAGGGGCAGTCGCAGCTGGTCCTCCAGCTTGCGGATCTGGTAGCTCAGCGCCGAGCTGACCTTGTTCAGCTGCACGGCGGCCTGGGCGTAACCGCCATGGCGGATGACCGCGTCCAGCGCCTGCAGGGCCTCCAGGTCCACCTTCATGTTCGAATTTCCTGAAAGAGAGACGCAATTCAATTCGCTTTTTTCGAATTTACGGCCTCGCCAGAATCCGGGTCAATCCGTCGGCATCCGTGCCGGCCCCGCCTGACGAGGAGCATCGAATGGACACCGCCACCAACCCCTGCGGCATTCGCGGGATCGCCTTCACCGAGTTCTGCGCATCAACGGCCGGTGGGCCGGACCTCGCCGCACTCGAACGGCTGTTCCTCGCCTTCGGCTTCTCGAAGCTGCATCGCCACCCGGCGAAGGACATCGTCCACTTCCGGCAGAACGCCATCCACTTCCTGCTCAACGGCGAGCGCGAGGGCCACTCCGCCGAATTCGCCCGTGCCCATGGCCCGGCGATCAGCGCGATGGGCTGGCTGGTCGACGATGCCGAGGCCGCGCTGGCCACCGCCGTGGCACGCGGCGCCGAAGCGGTGCCCGCCGACTGCAAGGATCACGCCTGGCCGGCGGTATGGGGCATCGGCGGCAGCGTGCTGTACTTCATCGAGATCCATGCCGACATCTACGCACGCGACTTCGTGCCGCTGGACCAACCGATCGTGCAGAAGGACAAGGGCTTCCTCGTCGTCGACCACCTGACCAACAACGTGCCGATCGGCGGACGCGACCGGTGGGCGTCGTTCTACAAGGACATCTTCGGCTTCACCGAAGTGCGCTACTTCGACATCCAGGGCGCGAAGACCGGCCTGACCAGCTACGCGCTGCGCTCGCCCGACGGCTCCTTCTGCATCCCGATCAACCAGCCGAAGGACGACAAGGACCAGATCGCCGAATACCTGCGCGAATACCGCGGGCCCGGCGTGCAGCACCTGGCCTTCCTCACCGACGACATCCTCGCCTCGCTCGATGCGCTGCGCGGCAGCGGCATCGAGACCCTGGAGATCGACGACGCGTACTACGCCGAGGTCTTCGACCGCGTGCCCGGCGTGCGCGAGGATCGCGCGCGCATCCGCGAACACCAGGTGCTGGTCGATGGCGACGAGGACGGCTACCTGCTGCAGATCTTCACCCGCAACCTGATCGGGCCGATCTTCATCGAGATCATCCAGCGCGCGGAGCACCTCGGCTTCGGCGAGGGCAACTTCGGCGCGCTGTTCCGCTCGCTGGAGAAAGACCAGGAACGTCGCGGCGTGATCTGAGCCCGCGTCCACACACCACTTCCACAGGAACGCACGCCCATGGCACTGACCCGAGGCATCCACCACGTCGCCTACCGCTGCCGCGACGCCAACGACACCGTCGACTTCTACAAGCGCGCGCTGGACATGGACCTGCTGCTGGCCATCTCCGAGGATCGCGTGCCGTCGACTCGGGAACCCGATCCGTACATGCACATCTTCCTCGACGCGGGCCGTGGCAACGTGCTGGCGTTCTTCGAGGTGCCGAACTCGCCACCCATGGGCCGCGACGACAACACCCCGGCCTGGGTGCAGCATCTCGCGTTCGAGGTCGACAGCCTGGACGCGCTGCACGCGGCGAAGACGCGACTGGAAGGCATGGGCCTGGACGTCATCGGCCCGACCAACCACGAGATCTTCCAGTCGATCTATTTCCACGACCCCAGCGGCCACCGCATCGAGCTGGCCGCGAACACCGCCAAGCCAGGCCAGCTGGAAGAACTCAATCGCCTTGCGCCATCGATGATGGACGAGTGGCAGCGCACGCGCCGCACGGTGCGCCAGGCCGCATGGCTGCATGCGGACGAATTCGCCCGCGACGCGGAGACCGCCGACGCCTGAGCCACGCTCAGCGCGCAGGCATGCACGCACCGAACAGATCGAGCGCCGGCTTGCGTGCGCGGGTACTCACGCCCGCCAGCGCCAGCACGCTGTGGAAGAAGTGATCGTGCGAAAGCGTCCGGTCCGCGGCGCGGCGCACGCAGTCCAGATCGAGGCCGCGGCGCGTGGCGAAGCGGTTCGACGTCCACAGCAGCATGGGCACGTGGGTCTGTTCGTCCGGCGCGATCGCATAGGGCGCGCCGTGCAGGTAGAGCCCCTTTTCCCCGAGGGATTCGCCGTGGTCGGACACGAACAGCATCGCGGCATCGACGCCCGGATCGACGACGTCCACCGCCGACGGCATCGGCGGACACGAGGCATCGCCGTGATGGCCGCGGAGCGCATGGCAGCGCATCGCTTCCGGCGACATGCGGTCCACCAGCGCGCGCGACTCGCCGAGCATCGACACGATCTTCGCCAGCACATGCGTGGTGTACAGCACGGAGTTGTCGTAGGTATTGCGCAGTTGCGCATCGCTGCAGTCCTGCAGCTCGTTGGTCCTGCACTCGGGCTGGAACACCGAGAACGTCGCCGGATAGCGCGCGTGGTAGGCCGGGCCGTGGCTGCCCAGCAGATGCACCACCACCACCGTGTCGCGCCGGATCGTCGGCAGCACGGCCTTCAGGCGAGCCGCCAATACCTCGTCGTAGCAGCCATCGGCGTTGCACAGCGCGGGATCGGCGCCTTTCGCGGCCGAGACTTCCTTCGCGCGCGAGGCCAGGCCCTTGCTGCCGGTGTTGTTGTCCAGCCACAGCACCTCGTAGCCGGCGCGCATCAGCACGTCGAGCAGGTTCTCGCGATGCTTCGCTTCGGCATCGTCGTAGTGCTCGCGCCCCAGGTCGGAAAACATGCAGGGCAGCGAAGTCGCGGTATTCGTGCCGCAGCTGCTGACATGGCCGAAGTTCACGATCGGCAGCGGATGCAGGTCGAGGTCGGTGTCGCGGCCATAGCCGTTGAGATCCAGGCTGGCCGCACGCATCGATTCGCCGATCGCCAGCACCAGAACGACCGGTCGCTTCGTCGGTGCGAGCACGGCGCCGCGCCGGGCATCGGTCGCGATGCGCACGAAGGGGCGATCGGCATCGCGCGCATGGTCCAGGTAGGACAGGTTCGCGGCGAGCAGCGCGAACGGATTGGCGACATGGCGCAGTTCCATCCGGTTGCGCAGCAAGGAAGCGACGTCCTTGCCGGCGACGCCTGCGGCAGCGGCGAGCAGTGCGAACGCGAGCGCGGCGAGCTTCAATCGCGACCATATTTCGCGCGGCGCGCTGCGCCACTCGATCCGCACCCACCACAGCAGCGCTGCCGGCACCGCGCCGAGACCGGCGATGAAGGCCAGCATGCGCGGGCTCAGCCATTCGCCGGCCTCGCGCGCATCGGTCGCATACACGCTCGCCAGCGCGTGGCGATCGATCACCGCGCCGTAGTCGCCGATGAAGAACGCCGCCGCCGCCGACAGCAGCAGTACGGCCGCGAGCCCGGGCCGGAAGGTCCAGCGCAGGCTCAGCGGCAACAGCATCAGCAGGGTCAGCGCGAACAGCGCGGCGGCCACCGCCATCGCCACCTTCGCACCGTGCACGCCCGCCATCCCGGGAGATGCGAACACGATGCTCCACAAGCGCGTGTTCAACGCGGCGACGAGGTAGGCAACGACCAGCAGCAGCAGGGAGCCGGCGCCGAGCGCCGGGCGGAACGACTTCGCGGGATGGGACATGCGCGCAGCATGCCCGCGCCGGATTAGCGGAACATGAGGCGAACCTCAAGTTTCCGCTAGCCTGGCGTTAAGGCCGCGTTGCGGGCGCGTGCCCCGCAACGCGGCTTGCCGGATCAGGGCTTCAAGGTGCGCTCGAACAGCTCGTGGATGCGGCGATACTGGTCGTACCACGACGCCGCGCGGGTGTAACCATGGCGTTCCAGCGGATAGCTGGCCAGTTCCCACTTGCCCTTGCGCAATTCGATCAGGCGCTGCGCCAGCATCACCGAGTCCTTGTAGAACACGTTGTCGTCCATCATGCCGTGCGCGATCAGCAGGTGGTCCTGCAGATGGTCCGCGAACTCCAGCGGCGACGAACGCTTGTAGGCCTCGGGGTCGAGCACAGGCGTGTTGAGGATGTTGCTGGTGTATTCGTGGTTGTACTGCGACCAGTCGGTCACCGGACGCAGCGCGGCGCCGGCCTTGAACACGCCCGGCTTCTTGAACAGCGCCATGAAGGTCATGAAGCCACCGTAGCTGCCGCCATAGATGCCGGCGCGATCGCGATCGCCCTGCTTCGTCTCGACCAGCCAGTCGAGGCCATCGAGGTAATCCTGCAGCTCCGGCTCGCCCATGTGCCGGTAGATCGCGGTGCGCCAGTCGCGGCCGTAACCTTCGGACGCGCGGTAGTCCAGGTCGAGGACGATGTAGCCCTGCTCGACGAGCATCTGGTGGAACATCTGTTCGCGGAAATAGTTCGGATAGCGGTCGCTGACGTTCTGCAGGTAGCCGGCGCCATGCACGAACATCACGATCGGATAGCGCTTGCCCGCTTCGAGGGCCTTCGGGCCGTAGTACTTGCCCCAGACCACGCCGGCGCCGTGCTTCGACGGGACTTTCACGTACTCCGGTTCGAGCCACGTGCGCGCCTTGAACGCGTCGCTGCGGGTGTCGGTGAGGTCGCGTGCGGCACCGTCGGCCACCACCGCCAGCTGCGGCGGCACGTAGCTGTCGGAATGGCGCACCAGCAGCCGCCCGCCTTCGGGCGATTCGACGAAATCCTCGACGCCGTCCAGCGAGGTCAGTTCGCGCACGGTACCGCCCGCCACCGGCACGTCACAGACTTCGTAGTCGCCGGGCCACGAGCGGTTGCAGACGAACAGGAAACGCTTGCCGTCTGCCGACAGCGCGGGCGAGGACGCCTCCCACTTGCCCGAGGTCAACGCGCGCGGTTTCGCGCCGTCGAGCACGTACAGGTGCGAATAGCCGGTCTCTTCGGACAGGTACCAGAGCGTGCGGCCATCGGGCAGCCAGCCGAACTCGTTGTTGTTCCAGTTGATCCACGCCGCATCGGTGAGGCGATGGCGCACCTGCAGCTTCGCGCCGGCCAGGTCGACGGTCGCGATCCAGCGGTCCTTGTTGTCGACCGCACGCACCAGCACCGCGACGTTGCCGCCGTCGCGGCTCCAGTGGATGGCCGGACCGGTGCCGTCGCCGTCGGTTTCGATGCGCACCGGGCGGTTGCCCTTGAGCGGGTCCTGCTTCGCGGCCTTGCGCAGTTCGGCCAGCGGATCGACCGCGATGCCCGGCAATGCGTCGAACTTCAGTTCCGTCGCCGTTCCCGCCGAGACGTCGACCAGCCAAAGGGTGTGCGGCAGCGGCGCGTTGCGGCCGACGCGGGTGCGCACTTCCTCGAATTCCTCGTAGCCCGATTCGGTCACGTATTTCGGCATCTTGCCGCCCTGGCCGCCGTCCGCGCCCTTGGCGGTGGTGACGACCAGCAGCCAGCGACCGTCAGGCGACAGTGCGCTGTCGGCGATCTCCACGCCCTTGCCCAGATACGTCGGCAGCGGCGCGCGCGTGGGATCGGCACGGCGCAATGCCACCTCCTGCGCGCGCGCGGCTTCGCGACGGTCGCGATCGGTCTTCAGCGTTTCGATCAGGCGCAGCTGGCGGTCGCGCAGGTCGTCGGCGGGCGGCGGCTTCGCCGGATCGTCGGCGGCCTGCAGGTTCGATGCCTGCATCGCGCCGAGCGCGGCGGTCCAGCGATACCAGTCGTTGCCCGTGCGCCAGACCAGCGCACCGTCGCGGCTCCACTGCGGGCGCGACTCCTGCGCTTCGGTGCGGGTCAGCTGCGTCAGCGCGCCGCTGCGCAGGTCGCGGACGAAGATGTCGCCGTTGCGCGCGAAGGCGGCGCGGCTGCGGGTGGCGTCGTACACCGCACGCGCCGCATCCAGGTCCGCACGCGCCGCATCGCCGACCTTCGCCGGCGCACCGCCGGCCACCGGCACCTGCCAGAGGTCGCGGATGGTCGCGCCCTCGCGCTTGCGCTGGTACAGCGCGGTCTTGCCGTCCAGCGACCACCAGGCCTGCTCGACCGCATTGCCGATCCAGTCCGGGTCGGCCATGACCGTCTCGAGCGTGAGCGGTTCGGCCGCCTGCGCGACATGGACGGAGCCTGCGATCACGGCGGAAGCGAGCAGCGCGCGGATCGGGGCACGGAAGCGGACAGCACGGGAACGAACGGTCATGTGGAGCGCCGGCGGGTGAAAGACGCCGAAGCTTAGAGCCTGCGGATGCCTTTTTCATGCGCCATCGGACCCGCCCGCGATGCGGGCCAAGATGCGCACACCAGCACGACCACGACACGCGTCACGCCCTGCGGGATGCCCGGCCGGTCGTCGGAACATGGGCGCAACACCTGTCCCCGACCTAGCCCGCAAGCGTGCTTTCCCGCACAATTCGTCGCGAAGTTCCACAATATCGGGCAGTTGGGCGATACTCCCACGCATCCGCCGCAGATCGGTCTCGCAAGTGATTGATTTGACAGGGGCAGACTCATCCGGGTCTGTGGCGTGTCGCACTGCCGCCGGCCTGCGGGCCGGTCGTCGTTCCCTGTCACACCAGTCCGCTCCGAGGCGCACCACCGGCCATGCATGCCTACGTTTACAAGAGCCAGCGGAAGGCCGACACCTACGTTTACCTCGCCACGCGCGACGATTTCGACTGCCTGCCGCCGCCGGTGCGCGCGCAACTGGGTGCGCTGCAGTTCGTGCTGGATGTCGCCCTGACGCCCGGTCGCAAACTGGCCCAGGCCGACGCCGGCGTGGTGCGCGCGAACCTGGCCGAACGCGGCTTCCACCTGCAGTTTCCGAAGACCGTGTTCGATCCGATGACCGACGACTGGGGCACGGATGCCTGAACACGCGCCCGTGGACCGCATGCCCGTGGACGGCATGTCCCCGAACGAGAAGGTGCTCAACACCGCGCCGCGCACGCGTCCGGCCGCGATGCCGCTGGCGGCGGGATTCGCGCTGACCGGCGTGGCCGGCATCGGCACCGCCGTGGTCGGTGGCGGGCTGGGCGCCTGCCTCGTCGTGGTCGCGGGCCTGCTCGCGCAGCCGGCGTTCGCACTGGGGATGCGCGGCCGTGGCCGCGCGCAGGATGCGCTGCCGCTGCTCGCACTGTGGGCGCTGGCCCTGCTGGTGTTCGCCGCACTCGTCGCCTGGCCGCTGGCCTCGCTGCTGCAGGGTCGCACGCTCGGCGCGGCGCTCTCGGTGAGCGCGATCGTCGGCGGCGCGCTGATCGGCCTGTGGCGCACCTGGCCGCTGTGGCGCTGGCTCGAAGGCGACGGCGGCACGCTGGCCGAACACTGGCGCGCGCTCGGCAACACCGATACGCGCGACTGGCACGGCCTGGTCGCAGCGCTGCTGCTGATCCTGCCGCTGGCCGGGATCCTGGTCCTGGCCTGGCCGGGACTGCTGCCGGGCGCCGCGCGCTGGCCAGCGGTCGCGGCCTGCGCCGTGCTCTGGCCGCTCGCGCATGTCGCCCTGCTGCGCATGGCCGCGCCTTCTCCGCTCAGCGCCGAGGCCCTGCTGCAGGAAGCGCTGGCCGAAGACGAGGCCCAGCCCGAGGCCATCGATGACGGCGATCTGGACGCAGCCCTGTACGAAGCCGCGCGCCATGGCCGCGTCGAACGCGCACTGGGCCTGCTGGACGCCGGCGCCAATCCGCACGCCCTGCCGCGCAGCGATGCGCGCGACCAGCGGACGCTGCCGATGCTGGCCGCCGTGTTGCCCGACCTGCGCCTGTTGCGCGGCCTGATCGCGAACGGCGTCGACGTCAACGCGCCGCACGGCGGGATGACGCCGCTGGTCGCCGCCACGCGCGACAGCTGGCACGGCCGTCCGGAAGCAGTGATGACCCTGCTCGCCAACGGCGCCGACCCGCGCATCGCCGACGGCGAGGGCAACACCCCGCTGCATCACGCCGCGCGCAGCTCCGACCCCGGCGTCGCCGCGCTGCTGCGCGATGCGGGCGCGGAGATCGATCCGCTCAACCACGAACACGCCTCGCCGCTGGCGATCGCCTGCATGTCGGGCAACTGGCGCCTTGCACGCTTCCTGCTCGAACGCGGTGCGAAGGCAGACCTGCCCGGCGCGGTGCCGGCACTGCACGCGGCGGCAGGCGGCGACGAAGACGATCCCGCCGGCGTGCAGCTGCTGCTCAAGCACCGGGCGAAGGTCGACGCACGCGATCCGCGTGGACGCAGCGCGCTGCACGAGGCCGCGTTCGCCGGACATCCCGACATCATCGGCATCCTGCTCGGTGCCGGCGCCGACGTGCACGCCCGCGACGGCGAGCAGCGCACGCCCTTCCTCGATGCCGCGCGCGGCGCGCGCCTGCCGGCGCTGAAGGCGCTGCTGCCGGCGCGGCCCGATGTGCACGCCGTCGATGCCCGAGGCCGCCACGCGCTGATCCTGGCCTGCCTCGCCGACGCGCCCTCGCCGTCGCTGATCGCGACCCTGCTCGACCTCGGCCTGGACCGCGGCCATCGCGATGCCGACGGCCGCGCCGCGATCGACTGCGCCGCCGCTGCCGGGCGCTGGGCGCTGGTGTCGGCCATCGATCCCAAATACCTGCTGCCGGCCAGCGTTGGCACCGATGCCGACAACGAAGGACCACCGCCGGATCGCGCACCGATCGCGATGCTGCGCGACGCGCTGTACGAAGGCCGCGAAGACCTGCTGCCGCGCCTGCTGCCGCTGGTGTCGGCCGGCGAACTGGGCAGCCTGCTGCATGACGGCGACTCGCCTGCCGAGCCACTGCACATCGACTGGCTGCTGCGCCACGACGCAGACCCCGAGGCGCGCGACCGCCACGGCGACACGCCGCTGTTCGCGTGGCTGGCGCTGGGACCGGTGGCGACCACGCCCATCCAGCTGCTGCTGCGTCGCGGCGTATCGCCCGCCGGTGCCGGTGGCCTGTCGCGCTTCCTCGCTGCCTGCGTGACGGCCGATCGCGCCGACCGCGGCCTGGAAAAACTCGCGCTCGACCTGCTCGAGCGTGGCGCCGATCCGTTCGCGGCAAGCCCGGCCGGCGATCCGCCGCTGACGCTCGCCGTGCGCTTGGGCTGGAGCAGCCTGATCGCACGCCTGATCGAGATCGGCACGGACTTCGGCGCGCGCGACCATCACGGCATGACCGCGCTGCACCTCGCCGCCGCGCTGCGCCGCGAGCCGATCCTCAAGCAGCTGATCCTGCACGGCGCCTCGCCGAACGTGCGCGCCGCCGACGGCCAGACGCCGCTGGGCGTGGCGCTGGCCAGCGGACGTCGCGACCTGGCCGACTGGCTGGACTGGCGCCACTGGCAGCTGCCTGGCCGCGCGCTGCGGCCCGCCGACCTGCCGCAGGCCGCCACCGCCGGCGATGCGGATGCGGTGCGCCGCCTGCTCGACCTGGGCATGCCGATCGACACCGTCGACAGCCAGGGCTGCACCGCGCTGCTGCGCGCCGCCGGAGGCGGTCATCGCGGCGTGATCGAACTGCTGCTGGCGCGCGGCGCCAATCCCGAACTCGCTGCGCGCACCGGCGCAACGCCGCTCTCCGCAGCGGTGAGCATGCGCCAGATCGAAATCGTCGACCGGCTGCTCGCTGCCGGCGCCACCCTCGAACAGCGCCTGCCCGGCGACGTCACCGTGTTGATGCTGGCGGCCGCGCTGGGCCTGCCGGAAGTGTGCTCGCGCCTGCTCGCCGCCGGCGCGAACATCAACGCCAGCGATGCGCAGGGGCTGACGCCGCTGCATTGCGCCGCGCTGTTCGGTTTCACCTGCCGCGACCGACGTCGCCTCGTTGCTTTGTTCGATGCCCTGCTGCTGGCCGGCGCCGATCCCGACACGCCGGCCGCCGGCAACGTCACGCCGCTGCTGCTGCTGCTCGGCGCGCGCGCCGAACCGGGCACGGCCTGCGACGAGGACGTGGTCATCGCCGGCATGGAACGCCTGCTCGACGAAGGCGCGCACCTGCAGGTGCGCGACCCGCGCGGCTTCGGCCCGCTGCACCTGGCGGCGCTGCACGGCCTGCTGAAAGTGACCCAGCAGCTGATGCGCGACGGCGCCGAACCCGATGCGCGCGATGCGCTGAACCGCACGCCGCGCGAGATCGCGGTGATGCGCGGCTTCATCGACGTCGCGGCGGAATTCGCGCCGCAGACCGGTCAATTGTCGATGGCGCGGTTCCTGAAAGACCGCGAGTGATCCGTCGCCGCGCCATGGCGGCGGCGGAAGACCGCAATCGGCACTCGATCGATCAGCGCGGTCCTGGGCCTGCGTCGTCCGACCGCGCGTCTTCCACATCCGCCTCGAACAGCTGTTCCAGTTCGCTGCGCGCCTGCCTGGCGCTTTCCAGCAGCGCGGCCTCGTCGTCGTAGATCAGGTGCTGCGTCGCGAGCAGCGCTTCGTCGTGGCGACGGAACTTCTCCACGCGCGCACGCGCCTGCTCTTCGCTCATGCCGAGCGCGATCAGCACGTCGCGTCCCATCTCCAGGCCCGATGCGAACGTCTCGCGCGTCACTTCGGCCCCCAGGTCCATCAATTGCCACGCATGCCGGCGATCGTGCGCGCGGGCGAACACGCGCATGGTCGGGTACAGCCGGCGCACGACGCGCGTCACCCGCACGTTGGCCTCGGCGTTGTCGATCGCATTGATGAACAGCGTCGCGTGCGCCGCGCCGGCCGAACGCAGCAGGTCCGGTCGCGAGGGATCGCCGTAGTAGACGGCGTTGCCGAACCGGCGCACGAAATCGACCTGCTTGGCATCGGTCTCCAGCGCGACGAACGGAATCTTCTGCGCCACCAGCATGCGCGCGACGATCTGCCCGAACCGGCCGAAGCCGGCGAGGATGACCTGCGGATGCCCGGACGGCATCGCATCGAACTCGCGCACCGGCGCGCGATCCGGATGCGCGCGCAGCACGCGCGAGGCCGCGATCACCGACAGCGGCGTCAGCGCCATCGACAGGCCGACGATGGCGATCAACCGGTTCTGCAGCACGTCGTCGATCAAGCGCGCCTTCACCGCCTCGGACAGCACCACGAAGGCGAATTCGCCGCCGAGCGCCATCACCGCCGCCAGCTGCAGCGCTTCGCGCCAGCCCATGCGCCCGGGACGCAGGCCGATCCCGAACAGCAGCAGCGACTTCACCAGCAGCAGCGCGATCGTGCCGAACACGATCACCCCGGGTTCGGCCGCGATGAGATTCAGGTCGATGCTCATGCCCACCGCCATGAAGAACAGGCCCAGCAGCAGGCCCTTGAACGGTTCGATCTGCGATTCGATCTCGTGGCGGAACTCGGAGTCGGCGAGCAGCACGCCGGCCAGGAACGCGCCCAGGCCCATGCTCAAGCCGGCCAGGTGCATCACCCACGCCGCGCCCAGCACGGCGAACAATGCGCTGGCGGTGAGCATCTCCGGCACGCCGATGCGCGCGGCGATGCGGAACAGCTGGCGCAGCAGGACGCGCCCGCCGACCACCACCACAGCGATCGCCGCGACGGCCTTCAGCACGTCCTGCCAGATCGGGTCGGGACTGGCCGCGGCCGCACCCAGCAGCGGCACTGCGGCGATCAGCGGAATGGCCGCGATGTCCTGGAACAGCAGGATCGCGAATCCGATCCGGCCGTGCTCGGTATTCAGTGCCTTGCGCTCGGACAGCAGCTGCAGGCTCACCGCAGTCGACGACAGCGCCAGCGCCAGCCCCACCACCAGCGCCGCCTTCCAGCCCAGGCCGAGCGCCAGGCCGATGCCGCCCAGCGCCACCCCCGACAGCACCACCTGCAGGCCGCCCATGCCGAACACCGGCCGGCGCATGACCCACAGCCGGGCCGGCGACAGTTCCAGGCCGATCACGAACAGCATCATCACCACGCCGATCTCGCTCGCCGTCAGCACCGGCGCCGCGTCGGGCACGACCTTGGCGCCGAACGGCCCCAGCACCACGCCGGCCGCCAGATAGCCCAGCACCGCGCCCAGGCCGAAGCGCTTGAACAGCGGCACAGCGATCACCGCCGCCAGGAGAAAAACCAACGCGAGTTGCAGACCATTACCGTGCATGGACACCTCCGGCGACGACCTTAACGGTGCATCCCGCAAGCCGCAATCTCGCACGGGGAACGGACCATCACCGGATGCACGGGTTTGCTACGCTTCCAGCCTCACGCCCCGAAGACCACGCCACCATGCGATCCGCCCTGCTGCAACCCCGCACCGCCGCCCGACTGTTCGCCACGCTGCTGTGCCTGGGCCTTGCGCTGACCGCGCAGGCGGGCAAGCAAGAGCGCATGGTCGAGTCCAGCCTGCTCATCAGCGGCCACATCACCATCAGTGCCGACGGCAAGGTGCTGAGCCACAGGCTCGACGACGCGGAGACATTACCCGAGGGGATCGCTGCGCTGACCGCGCACCTGGCATCGAAATGGACGTTCGAGCCGGCCCCGCTGGGGGACGCAAAGGCCAGCCGCTCGCGGATGCGGCTGCTGTATGTCGCCAGGCGGCAGGATGACGGCAAGGTGGCACTGGAGTTGCGCAGTGCCAACTTCGGCGCCGATCTGCCGAAGGAAGCCCGCGTCCGCCTTGCGCGCAAAAGCACCCAGATCCAATACCCGCGGGCTCTCCAGCAGAACAACGTGAGCGGCACCGTTTACCTGAAAATACGCGTTGGTCGTGACGGCAAGGTCATGAACATCGACGCCAGCCACGTCAACCTGCGCACGATCGGCGGTGAAAACAAGATGGCGCTCTGGCGCAATCTGCTCAGCAGCGCGAGCGTCAAGGCGGTCAGTAGCTGGACGTTCCAGCCACCGACGACCGGTCCCGATGTCGACGCCCCGCACTGGACCGGAATCATGCCGGTCAGCTTCAATGCCTACGCGGAACTCGATCCACAACCAGGCAAGTGGGAGTCCTACATCCCCGGCCCACGCAAGGTCATTCCCTGGGCGGACAGCCAGGGCCTGACCGCCGACCAGACCGACGCGCTCACGCCGAACGAATTCCACAGTCCAGGCAACAGCCGCCGCCTGACCAGTCCGCTGATGGGCGGCTGACCGCGCGACATCGCCGTTGCCGTTCACACCGGCAACGGCTGCAAGGAGGATCGACGATGCACCGCACGATGTCTGCAGGTCTCGCCCTCATCGCATCGATCACGTTCGCGACGATGCCCGTCCAGGCCGCCGACAAGGCCTCAGGCCACTTCCGCAAGGGCGACTCGCGCATCGAGGTGCGGCATGCGGTCGCCGCTTATCACCTCGAAACCAACGATCCCGAGACCGACGACCTCTACGTCTTCCTCAGCGACCAGCCGCTCGACCCCGCGGTCATCGCCGCCGCCTTCGATCCCGACGACGGTGCGCAGGCGCAGTACCGCGAGCGCAGCGGCGGCTTCGTCCGCATCTGCCTGCCACCAACCGGTGGCGAATGCGGCCTGTACTTCCAGCGCAACGAACCGAGCGACTCATTCAATTCCGCCGGCTACGGTGCGCTGTCGATCGAAACGCGCACCGACAAGCGCATCGTGGGGCGCTGGGTGCTCTCCGAACCCGAAGACTTCTTCGGCAAGACCTACGATTTCGACCTGCGATTCGACGTCGCGATCACGCCTGCCCCTGGAAAGACACTGCCCGATGACGGTGGCGAAGCCGGCGCCGCGTACAAGGCCTATGCCGCCGCCGTCGCGAAAGGCGACATCCCCGCCCTGCGCCGCATGCTCGGCGAATCGGGGCAATGGCAGTTTCCCGAGAGCGACGATGATCGCGCCAGGGAATCGCTGAAGAGCCTGCGTGACGAACAACCGCTCGCACCCGTCGTCTTCAGTGCGCGCGAGATCGGCGACCACGTGGTGCTGTGGGTCGAAGGCACCGACCGCGACGACATCAAGCGCCGCGGCCGGGTGCAGATGCGGCGCGAAGGCGCGCTCTGGATCGTGGGCGAGCGCGATCTGGACAGCGTGGGCGACTGACAAAAAAGAGGGGCGCCGGCTGCCCGGCACCCCTCACGACGCATCCCGCGTCTTCATGCCGCGCGTGCGGCCTCGTAGCGATGGAACACCATGCTGGACGTCGCGCGTCCCTGCGTCAGCGAGCGCAGTGCGGTGGCATACCCCGACAGCTTCGACAGCGGCGCATGCGCGGCGATCTCGACGCGCGTGCCGTGATCCTCGATCGCCAGCACGCGACCGTGGCGCCGCTGCAGGTCGCCGACGACATCGCCGACGTGCGCCGTCGGCGCCTCGATGGCGAGCGTCATCACCGGCTCCAGCACGACGGTACCCGCGATCGCCAGCGCAGCCTTCACCGCATCCGATGCAGCGCGCTGGAACGCCTGGTCGGACGAATCGACCGCGTGGGTCTCGCCGTCGACCAGCACCACCGAAACGCCGACCACCGGATGGCCGTTCGGGCCTTCCGACAGCGCCGCGCGCACGCCCTTCTCGGTCGCCGCCACGAACGCCTTCGGCACCACGCCGCCCGTCGTTGCATCGACGAACGTCACCTCGGCGTCGTCGCGCGGCGCGAGGTCGATCGTGACGCGCGCGGCCTGTCCATGGCCGCCGTTCTGCTTGGACAGGCGGCCTTCGATGCCCGACACCGCGCGTGCCGGCGTCTCCTGGTAGGCCACGCGCGGCTCGCCGGTCCGCACATCGACGTTCCAGTCGGTCCTGAGCCGCTCCACCTTGACGTCCAGGTGCAGCTCGCCCATGCCCCAGGCCAGCGTTTCGCCGGTCTCGGGATCGGTCTCGATGCGGAACGACGGATCTTCCTGCGCCAGCGTGGCCAATCCCTGCGCCAAGCGGATCAGGTCGCCCGATCTGGCCGCCGACAGGCGCCACGCCAGTACGGCCGGCTGCGCCTCGATGGCATCGAGCACGAAGCGGTCTTCGGAACGCGCCAGCGTTTCGCCGCTGGACGCGTCCTTCCAACCCAGGATCGCGACGATCTCGCCCGCCACCGCTTCCGCGATGTCGTGCGTGCGATCGGCCTGTACCGCAGCGAGTCGACCGATCCGGCGCGTGCGCCCATGGCGCGACGTCCACACCGTGTCGCCGACGCGCAACGTGCCCGAGTACACGCGCACGTGCGTCACCGCGCCGTGGTCCTGGTGCTCGACCTTGAACACCAGCGCCGCGAGCGGCCCCGTCGGATCGGCCGGCAGCGCCACCGTGGCGTCGTCGCGCATCGCCTCCACCGCCGGACGATCCAGTGGCGACGGCAGGAAGTCGACGATCGCGTCAAGCAGCGTGTCGATGCCCATGTGGCGGATCGCAGAACCCGCGAGCACGGGCACGCCGTTGCCGGCCAGCGTCCCGCGCCGCAGCGCGTCGCGGAGCTTGGCGTCGTCGATCGCACGGTCTTCGAGGAAGGCCGTCGCCAGCGTGTCGTCGACGCCTGCCACCGCTTCGACC
The DNA here is from genome assembly GCA_016789405.1 of Lysobacteraceae bacterium. Classification (GTDB taxonomy): domain Bacteria; phylum Pseudomonadota; class Gammaproteobacteria; order Xanthomonadales; family Xanthomonadaceae; genus Lysobacter_I. The sequence continues at coordinate 49,656 of JAEUPQ010000031.1, read as the reverse complement.
AATGCATCGCGATGCGGCTGCCAGCGCGCGTGTTCGTCGTCAGACCAGGGCGTGCGCGTCGCATGGCCGTCAGCGTCCCAGCGGACGACGGTGCGCGTGACGAGATCGACCCAGCCTTCGAACCCGGCTTCCACGCCGATCGGCATGCCGACCGGCCAGGGGCGCGCGCCGAGGGTTTCGCGCATCTGCGCAAGCACGCGATCGAACGATGCGCCGGGGCGATCCATCTTGTTGACGAAGGCGATGCGCGGCACGCCGTGCTTCTGCGCCTGCCGCCACACGGTTTCGGTCTGCGGCTGCACGCCGTCGACCGCGGAGAACACGACCACCGCGCCATCGAGCACACGCAGCGAACGTTCGACTTCGATCGCGAAGTCGACGTGGCCGGGCGTGTCGATCAGGGTAAGGCGATGCGTGTCGCGTCCTTCGGGCGTCCAGCTCAGGCGAACGGCTGCCGCACCGATGGTGATGCCGCGTCGGCGTTCGATGTCGTTGTAGTCGGTCGTCGCCGCGCCATCGTGGACTTCTCCGACGCGACGGATCGCGCCGGCCTTCCACAACAGGCGTTCGGTGAGCGTGGTCTTGCCGGCGTCGATATGGGCAATGATGCCGAGGTTGCGCCAGCGGGAAAGTGTTCTGGTGTTCATGGGATACCGCGTTTCTCGATCGCCAACATGCGGGGCCGCGCACTCCCGTTGGCGATGGAATGCGCGGCTAGGTCTGGGTCTCGGCGGCGATGCTCATGGCACGTTCTCCCGGGTGTTTCGGCGATGTCCGGATGCGGACGGGTTCAAGGGATCGGGGCTGGGCGCAGGACACGACGTGCCCGCTGCGCTCGTACTTCGGGCAATAAAAAAGCACCCGTTCGGGTGCTTGCTCGGCGTGGAACCTGGTGCGACGGGATCAGTGGAATCCGCGTCGATCCGTTCCATGAGGCAGGCGCACCCGGCCCGCGCTCGCGCGCTGGCGGTTCAGCAGTATCAGGAGCGGAGTCCGCGTCATGGTCTGGCCGGGTGGGAGGAGGAAGGCGCGCATTCTGCGCCTGCCTGAAGGCCGGGTCAATCAAGCGTGCTGGTACGTAACGTTGCAGGGACGAGGCACTTGAAACCACCGGCCATCGGCGTAGCATCGAAAGCGAGCCGAGGGAGAGACCCGAGGCCGTCCACCCAACCGTGAGGGAGCCTCATGGATCGCAGCAATGACCGCACCACCGTCGATTTCGACTATCTCGTTTTCATCGGGCGTTTCGAGCCCTTCCACAACGGCCACGCGGCCGTCGCCCGCCACGCACTGGGGCGCGCGAAGAAAGTCATCTTCCTGATCGGCTCAGCCGATACGCCCCGCACACTGCGCAACCCGTGGTCCGTCGCCGAGCGCGCGGTGATGATCCAGGCGGCGCTCGATGGTGTCGGCGACCGACTGATCCTGCGCCCCCTGCGCGACCACCTGTACAACGAAAGCCTCTGGATCGCCGGCGTGCAACGCACCGTCGCCGATGCCATCCGCGATGACGGCGGCGATGCCGACGGGCGCATCGGCCTGATCGGTTTCGACAAGGATGCGTCGAGCTATTACCTCCGCGAATTCCCGCAATGGCCGCTGGTCGACGTGCAGCACACCGAGTCGCTGTCGGCGACGGAGCTGCGCCGCTATCTCTTCGAAGCCGGCGACATCGACTTCCACGGTGCTTTGCTGATGCTGCGCGCGAACGTGCCGCAGCCCGTGTTCGAAATGCTGGAGGCCTTCCGCAAGAGTTCGCCGGCGTACACGCAGCTCGTCGCGGAATACCGTTTCATCGAGCAGTACAAGGCGGCGTGGAAGGACGCGCCGTACGCACCGACCTTCGTCACCACCGATGCAGTGGTGGTGCATTCGGGCCACGTGCTGCTGGTCCGTCGGCGTGCCGAACCCGGCAAGGGCCTGTGGGCATTGCCCGGCGGTTTCGTCGGCCAGAACGAAGCGCTGCTCGACAGCTGCCTGCGCGAACTGCGCGAGGAAACCCGGCTGAAGATTCCGGTCGCCGTGCTGAAGGGTTCGCTGAAGCGCCAGCACGTGTTCGACCATCCCGAGCGCAGCCAGCGCGGCCGCACGATCACCCATGCGTTCCACTTCGATTTTCCCAGCGGCGAACTGCCTGACGTGCGCGGCGGCGACGACGCCGACAAGGCGCGCTGGGTGCCGGTCAGCGAGGCGCTGGAGATGGGGCCGAAGCTGTACGAAGACCACCTGCATATCCTCGAATTCTTCCTCGGCCGCGTGTGATGCGCGCGACCGACACCTCCGCCGCCGGATAGACCGGCGGCTTCCACCGACGCGAAGGAGCTTCCCGTCATGCAATGCCTCAACAACCTGCTGCTCAACACCGACAGCTACAAGGCCAGCCACTGGCTGCAATATCCGTCCGGCACCGACGCCACGTTCTTCTACGTGGAATCGCGCGGCGGCGTGCACGATCGCACGGTCTTTTTCGGCCTGCAGGCGATCCTCAAGGAATACCTGTCCAGGCCCGTGACGCATGCGGACATCGACGAAGCGCGCGACCTGTTCGCCGCGCACGGCGAGCCGTTCAACGAAGCAGGCTGGCGCGACATCGTCGACCGCCTCGGCGGCCATCTGCCGATCCGCATCCGTGCCGTCCCCGAGGGCAGCGTCGTGCCTACGCATCACGCGCTGATGACCATCGAGTCGACCGATCCCGCCGCCTTCTGGGTGCCGTCGTATCTCGAAACGATGCTGCTGCGCATCTGGTATCCGATCACCGTCGCCACGATCAGCTGGCACGCGAAGCAGACGATCCGGCAGTTCCTCGAGCGCACCAGCGACGACCCTGCAGGCCAGTTGCCGTTCAAGCTGCACGACTTCGGTGCGCGCGGTGTCTCGAGCCTGGAATCGGCGGCGCTCGGCGGCGCGGCGCACCTGGTGAACTTCATGGGCACCGACACCGTGTCTGGCCTGCTGCTCGCTCGTGCGCACTACCACGAGCCGATGGCGGGCTTCTCGATCCCCGCCGCCGAGCACAGCACGATCACCAGTTGGGGACGCGAACGCGAGCTCGACGCCTATCGCAACATGCTGAAACAGTTCGCGAAGCCCGGCAGCATCGTCGCCGTGGTCTCCGACAGCTACGACATCTACCACGCGATCCGCGAGCACTGGGGCAAGGCGCTGCGCGACGAGGTGATCGCCTCCGGCGCCACGCTGGTCGTGCGTCCGGACTCGGGCGATCCGGTCGCCGTCGTGCACCAGTGCCTCGAGCTGCTCGACGAGGCCTTCGAGCACACGGTCAACAGCAAGGGCTACAAGGTGCTGAACCATGTGCGCGTGATCCAGGGCGACGGCATCAACCCGACCAGCCTGCGCGCGATCCTCGAACGCATCACCAGCGACGGCTATGCGACCGACAACCTGGCCTTCGGCATGGGTGGCGCGCTGTTGCAGCAGCTCAACCGCGACACGCAGAAGTTCGCGTTGAAGTGCAGCGCCGCGCGCGTCGACGGACAGTGGATCGATGTCTACAAGGACCCGATCACCGACAAGGGCAAGCAGAGCAAGCGCGGTCGCATGACCCTGCTCCGCCACCGAGAATACGGCAGCTACAAGACCGTGCCGGTGCCGCCGGAAGCCGCATCGCTGGCCGATGTCGAGATGCCGGCGGGTTTCGACGACGCGATGGTGACGGTCTGGGAAGACGGACAACTGCTGCGAGACTGGACCTTTGCCGAAGTGCGGGCCCACGCAGATGCAGTGAGGCTGTGAGGTTCTCGTCCCATCCCTCCGTGCGGGGGATGGGACGTCGCGGATGAATTCGAAACATCGTCATCCTCGCGAAAGCGAGGACCCATGCACGATCGTTGGCTGAGTTGGGTCCTCGCTTTCGCGAGGATGACGGTGATTTTCCATGTCCTCCGGGAGAATTCCCTACAATGCACCACCCTGCCGTTCCCGACCGGTCCATTCGATGACCACATCCCGCACCCACGACACGACCGACGTGATCATCATCGGCGGCGGTGCTGCCGGCCTGATGTGCGCGCGCGTCGCAGGCCTGCGCGGCAAGCGCGTGCGGGTGATCGAGCACGCCAACCGCTGCGGCAAGAAGATCCTGATGTCGGGCGGCGGACGCTGCAATTTCACCAACACCGGCACCACGCCGGCGAATTTCCTTTCGAACAATCCGCATTTCTGCAAATCCGCGCTGGCGCGCTACACGCCGCAGCACTTCATCGACATGGTCGAAGCCCACGGCATCGCCTACCACGAGAAGGAACTCGGGCAGCTGTTCTGCGACGAGTCCTCGAAGCTGATCGTGAAGATGCTGCTCGACGAATGCGCCGATGCCGGCGTGCGCATCGACACCAGTTGCAGCGTCGAGCAGGTGGAACAGACCGGCGACGGATTCTTCCGCATGCGGACCACGCTCGGCGAACTGCGCGCACCATCGCTGGTGGTCGCCACCGGCGGACTTTCGATTCCGAGCATGGGCGCGACCGGCTTCGGCTACGAACTTGCGCGTCAGTTCGGCCACACCGTTCTGCCGACACGCGCCGGGCTGGTGCCGCTGACGCTCACCGGCAAGCACCAGGAGCGTTTCGCCGACCTCAGTGGCGTGTCGCTGCCGATCACCGCGCACTGCAACGGGCGCGAATTCAGCAACTTCATGCTCATAACCCATCGCGGCGTCAGCGGACCATCGATCCTGCAGATTTCCTCGTTCTGGAATGTCGGTGACGCGCTGCACCTCGACCTGCTGCCGCAGGCCGATGCGTTCGACACACTGAAGTCGTTGCGTGCGCGCCGTCCCGCCGCGGAACTGCGCACGGCACTGGCCGACCTGTTCCCGAAGCGCTTTGCCGAGCGCCTGTGCGAGATCTGGTTCCCCAGCCGGCCGATCCGCCAGTACAACGATCCTGAACTGCGCGAGATCGCGTCCTTCCTGCAGGCCTTTCCGCTGGTCGCGAACGGCACCGAAGGCTATCGCACCGCGGAGGTGACGCTGGGCGGCGTCGACACCGACGAGATCTCGTCGAGCACGATGCAGTCGAAACGCGTTCCCGGCCTTCACTTCATCGGCGAAGTCGTCGATGTCACGGGTTGGCTCGGCGGCTACAACTTCCAGTGGGCCTGGGCGTCTGGCCATGCGGCGGGACTGGCGGTCTAGGCGACAACGTCTCTCGCTGCCGTCGAAGGATCCCGCGCCAGCAGCTCCGCCACCCAGTCGATGAACACGCGCAGCTTGCGGCTGACATGTCGATTCGGCGGCCAGACGATGTGCAGCGGCATCGATTCGAGCTGCCAGTCCTCGAACAGTCGCACCAGCGCGCCGGTGTCGACATGCCGCGCAGCCATGTAGTCGGGCAGCCAGAGGATGCCGAGGCCTGCGAGGCCGGCGGCGAGATAGGCGTTGCCGTCGTCGACGGCGAGCACGTGGCGCGGCGGGAGGTGCAGGCCTTCGTCGCCTCGGCGCATTGCGTACGGCAGCACTCTTCCGGTACGCGCGCTGCGATAGCCGACGATGTGGTGCTGCGATTCCTCCAGCGCCTGCGGATGTCCGGGCATGCCGGCGCGCGCGAGGTAGGCAGGTGCGGCGTAGACACCCATCGCGAGATCGCCGACGCGGCGCGCGATCAGCAAGGTATCGGTGATCCCGCCGCCGCGCACCACGCAGTCCACCCGTTCGTCGATCATGTCGACGGCGCGATCGCTCACACCCATGTCGAGCTGGATGTCGGGATACATCGCGTGGAAACCGGGTAGCGCTGGTATCAGCACCAGGGCCGCGAGCGGGCTGGGCACATCCACGCGCAGGCGTCCTCGTGGCAATGCGGATGCGGCGGACAGCCCGGTCTCGGCATCGTCGATGTCGGCGAGCAGGCGGACCACGCGCTCGTAGTACGCAGCGCCATCGGCGGTGACGGCGACCTTGCGCGTGGTGCGATGCAGGAGCTTCACCTGCAGGCGCGCTTCGAGCTGCTGCACGAGGTGGGTCACGGTGGTGCGGCTCAGCTGCAGCGTGTCGGCGGCCCGGGTGAAGCTGCCGGTCTCGACCACGCGGACGAAGGCCTGCATCGCGTCGATACGGTCCATGCCGGCTCCTGCAGATGACGATCGGGATGACGATTGTCGCGATTCTACAAACAGTGATGTCCGGGCGGATGCGTATATCCCGGGAAAGCGCCGGTCTAGAGTCGCCCACCCAGACAACCCCATGGAACATCCGATGACGACACGCGACGTGGTCTTTCCCGCCGGGCGCCAGGCGCTCTACGAACGCAACCGCTACTCGCCCGCGATCCGCTCGAACGGTTTCCTTTTCGTCTCCGGCCAGGTCGGCAGCCGGGAGGATGGCTCACCGGAGCCGGATCTCGCTAAGCAGGTGCGGCTCGCGTTCCGGAATCTGAACGCGATCCTCGAGGCCGCCGGCTGCACGTTCGAGGACGTGGTCGACGTGACCGTGTTCATCGTCGATCCCGACAAGAACTTCGAGACCGCATGGAACATCGTGCCGGAGTTCTGGGGCGAGGCACCGCATCCGACGCTGACCGGCATCGGCGTGACATGGCTGTACGGCTTCCAGTTCGAGATCAAGGTGATCGCGAAGCTGCCCGACGCGCGAACGGCATGATCCCGTTCTGCCGTCATCCCGAGCCGCAGGCGAGGGATGGCTTGGTGGTGCCGGCTAGATCTTCACCCAGCGGCCGTTGCCCTGTTGCCGCACTTCGAAGCGTGCCCATTCGCGAAACGCTTCTTGCGTGCAATGACCGACCTGGCCCGCGTCTTCGCCCGCCACGACCAGATAGGCGATGACGCCCGCGCCGGGCTCGCCCGGCGCATCGATGACCTGGCGCACGCCCCAGGCTTTCCCCAGCTTGCCGTTGCTGTAATGGCAGCCCGACTCGATGCGCTCGGGGTGGGTGCTGTTCGACTCGGCATGCTGCTTGGCGAGTTCCAGCAGTTCGGTCAGGTTCTCGCTGGTGATGTCGACGTACGAATCGAGCTTCTCCATCGCCGCCCAGAAATCCTCCTGGGTGAGTTCGAAACGGCGCTGCGAGGGCTGCGTCGCCGGCTGTGGCTGGCGACGCCTGTGCAGGTGCGCGGGATAGCGTCGCCAGGAGAAGAAGGCGTTGTAGGCGATGGCCATCGCGACGAGGATCAGCACGTTGGTCGCCACCGGCAGCAGCACGTAATCGAAGCCCAAGGCGTGAATGTCGGCGCCACCGATCACAGGGGCCAGCGCGGTGCCGCCGCCCGGCGGATGGATGCAGCGCAGGTAGTACATGGCGCCCACTGCCGCGCCGACGGCGAGCCCGCCGGTCCACGCATGCCCCGGAAAAAGTTTCTGGCAGCTCACGCCGATGAAGGCGCACACCAGGTGACCGAGGATCACCGGCCATGGCTGCGACAGCGCGCCGTGCGGGATCGCGAACAGCAGGACCGCCGATGCGCCCATCGATGCGACGACGAGCATGCCGCCGGTCGAACCGGCGAGCCCGGAGGGAAAGGCGAAGCGCGCGATCACGCAGACCGCGACCACGCCCACCAGGGCACCCAAGGCGGAGATCACCTTTTCGGCGTGGCTGGTCTGGTTGCGCTCGATGCCCAGCCACAGGCGGATTTCACGAAGGATGGCGGACGTCATGGCGATACCGGTCTGCGGATCGCGGCAGTGTAGGGCCTGCCATCGCTGTCGGCACCGGGTGCTAGCATCGCGACCGACCTCTGTCGCCACCGGATCCATGCCATGCCCGTTCGCAGCCGCGTCCTCGCCCTGCTCTGCTTCGCACTGCTGCTGCCGGTTGCGGCGCGCGCCGAATCGTCGGCGACGGGCTTCGATGTCCGCTCGTTCACCTGTCCGATCGGTGGCGAGACCTTCACGCAGGATGTCGGCTATTCGAGCCTGGTGCTGGTGCAGTTCGCGGACGGCAGCTGGCTCGGTGACACGGGAATCGATGCCCAGATCCCCGAGTGCCCGGACAACGGCCTGGTGATCCTGCCCGACTACGATGCCGTCGCGACCTCGCAGCGCATGGCCTACCTCGCCTACACGCCCGCGCAGTCCGCGCGCCTGCCCGAGCTGATCGCGAGCGAGGCGTATCGGGCGCTGCGCAAGCGGAGCCGACACGAGCGCGCGCAATGGCTGGGGACGGCGCTCGGCATGCCGGCATCGCTGCGCTGGAAGCTGCTGGTCCGCGGCAGCTGGGCGACGACCGATGCCGCCGACCGCATGCGCCTCGTCAAGCGCATCGCCGATGAAGGCTCCGCCCTGGTCGATGCCATGGACGCCTCCGACATGGAGAAGCGCAGCGAACGCCTGCTGATCGCGAATGCGTTGCGCGAGCTGGGCCGCTTCGACGACGCGCAGGCGTTGCTGGACGCGATTTTCGCGTCGCTGCCTGGCAACGCCGAACACGAGACGCCGGACGATCTCAGCGCGCTCGCCGACTATGCGTCCGGCCTGCATGACGCGATATCGCATCGCGACGACGACCGTTTCCCGATCGCCCTGTCCTCTTCGAAGTGGGTCGACCGCGCGTGTCGCCGCAACGACATGCCGCCGCCCTACGGCCCGACCACCGCGAATGCGAAGGCCGCCTGCGATCGCCGCGCACGGGAACGCCAGGCGCGCGACGAGGCCTTCAACGACGCGATGGCCCTGCGGGAATCACCCGAAGCGCTCGATCGACAATGCGCATCCACGCCGGAGGGCCAGCGCTCGCCAGGTCTGCAGGAAGCCTGCCGTCTTGCGCAGTCCGACCGCGACCAGAAGGCCGGCGAGCTGCTCGCGCTGGAGCATCCGGACAGGCTTGCGGCGGACTGCGAGGCGACGCCGGCCCGCGAACGCGAGGGCGCGCTGTTCTTCGGCTGCATTTCGTACCAGACGTCGCTGGAGTCCGAACTGGCCACGCAGCTTGCCGCGGACGACGAGGCCTACGCCATCATCTGCGCGGACGGCACCCTGCCGCAGGATCGCGCCGCGTTCGCGACCATGGCCTGTTCTTCGGCCGAACGCGAGCGCACCGATCGCGAGGTCCAGGCCCTGATGGCCGACAAGGCCCGCCTCGACGCGATCTGCCCCGGCAGGTCGGAGTACGAGGGCCCGATCGCACTCATGCTGGCGTGCGACCAGCGCAGCAGAGACGTCCACGAATCCGAAGTCGTGCGCCTGGTCGAGGACCGGGCCGCCTTTGCGGCCACCTGCTCGCAGGCGCCGACCACGACCGGCGACGAAGCCGATCGCCAACGCGTCCTGTGCGACGACGCACGGCGCCGGCAAGCGCGCGGCGCGCCGGTCGAAGCAGCACCGGAACCGGGACCGGAACGAGGACAGGCACCGGAGTCGCCGCAGATGCGCATGCATGCCGACGACTCCGGCCTGACCCGGGCCGCACGTGCGAGCGCCGTGCGGGTCATCGCGAAAGCCAAGGCCGAGCGTACTTACCCGAAGCGCCAGCCCGGCGATCTCTACTGATCAACTCGCGTCCGGATTGATCAGACCGCTGTTCGGCGGCATGCTCAGGATCTTCTCGATGGCCACATCGGGCGTCGTCCCCGCAGGCGCCTTCGACGGGCGGTAGACGCACACTTCGACGTTGTACACGCCCTGGTTGTCGTCGAAGTTGCTGTCGTACGCGAGGATGCTCGCGGTGCCCGCCTGCGTGGCTTCGGCATACAGCAGTCCGCCCGGCAGGTTGCACGGGAAGAACGCCTTGCCCTGCGGGTAGTACTTCGGCAGGCGGCCGTTGCTGCCGGCGTCCTTGTCGAGCTTGATGTCGCCCTGGTGCAGCGAACCGCCGGCCTGCGGCAGGCAGACCAGCACGCCGCCCTCGTCGGTCGCGTAGCCGCCGTCCTTCGTCTCGCCCCAGGCATCGCGCTGCTTGACCGGCTTGCCGTCCTTGAAGGCCTTTTCCATCAGGTCCAGGCTGTCGTTCCAGGCATCGACGATCGGTTCGGCCGCGCCGTCGGTCAGCACGTCGACCGTGTCGCCGACGATCTTGTTGACGATATTGACGATGCACTTGATCAGCTTCGCCTTGCTGGTCGCGAACGAGGCCTCGCCGGCCATTTCGCCGATGCCGATGTAATCGCCGGCTTCGAGTCCCGCGATCTGCGCGCCGACGGGATCGTTCGAAGACACGCCGACCATGATCTTGAAGCCCCAGTAGTTGCTGTCCGCGCTGGAGGGCAGCGTGATGCTGCTGCTCGTGGTGGTGGATGTGCTGGTGTTGGCGCTGTTCCCGTCGCTCATGTTCATCTCCCTTGATGGTCATTCATTGATGGTCAGCCATTGAGGCCGAGATCGCCGATGCCCGAAAGCGGTGGCGCATTGCTCATGCGATCGAAGATGTCCGACTGGGTCATGCCTGCCGGACTGTTGCTGCTGCGGATGATGATGACTTCCATGGCATAGGCACCGTTGTTGTCGTTGAAGGCATTGCCTTCATCGAACGCCACGACCACCAGTCCACCCGGCCGTGTCGCGCCGCCCACGATGAAACCCGGAAGGCTCTTGTAGAGGAATCCGGAATTCAACTGCTTCACGCGCTCCGGCCAATACTTCGGCAGCCGCCCGTTGTCCTTGCTGCCCGATGCCGGCCGCGTGTCCTTGTTCGAATAGATCGGTCCTGCGGCTTCGGGCATGCACAGGATCACGCCGCCCTCGTCGAGCGCGTACTTCTTGTCGCCACCGGGGTCCTTGCCGAACACGTTGCGTCGCTTGTGCTCGATCTTGTTCTGTTTCGCTGCCTGCTTGATCGCATCGAACGCCTGCGACCACGCATTCACGAACGGCGTCGCCGCCGTCTGGTCCGGATACAGCAGGCTGTTGCCGCGGTTGCGCACGTAGTTGGCCATGCCCACGATGCCGGCGATGTCCGGCATCTTGCTCTTGGTGAATGCCGCCAGGCCGTTGAAGTTCTTCGTCTGGTTGACGATGACCTGGTCGTTCGTCTGCAAGGCATCGATGAGCACGCCCGTCGGCTGGTTCGCGGGCACCACCACCCAGAGCTTGAAAGCGTAGATGCCGGCATCGTCCGGCAAGGAGAGGCTGCTGCCGATCGTCAATCCATCCATGTGCGTCCGTCCCGTGACGTGTGAATCCCTTGCGACGTCCCCCGGCAACACGCTCTGGTGTCCATCGCCGCGCGCGGCGCGCCATGCATGGCGACACCCGATGGATGCACTCTAGGCGCATCGAATGCATTCAGCGGTATCAGTTGTGACGCAGTTCGCGGAAGGCTTCCGGCTGCATGGCGTCGCGAGCTCGCTCAGGGCTGCGCGAGTTCGAGATGCGTCAGATACAGGCGCAGGTCGAATTCGAGCTGGTGGTAGTCGGGTTCCATGTGCGTGCACAACTGGTAGAACGCCTTGTTGTGCTCCGACTCCTTCAGGTGCGCCAGTTCGTGCACCACGATCATCTTCAGGAAGTCGGCAGGGGCATCGCGGAACACGGTGGCGATGCGGATCTCGCGGCTCGCCTTGAGCTTGCCGCCATGCACGCGGGAGATCGCCGTGTGCGTGCCCAACGCATGCTTCATCACCTGCAGCTTGCTGTCGTAGACCACCTTGCCCAGCGGCACCGCCTTGCGCAGGTGCCGGTCCTTGAGGTCCTGCACATAGTCGTACAGCTGGCCGTCGTTGCGGACGGCATGCGCCTCACCGTACTTCTCGGCCAGCATCGCCCCCAGCCGGCCCGCGTCGATCAACGCGCGCACCCGCGCCTGCAGGTCTTGCGGGTAGCCGGCGAGGTATTTCAGGGCATCCATCGGCAGGGGGCGGGCGGCGGGGACGGCAGGTATCATGAGCCCGAATTCCACCGCAGGAAACTGCAAGATGGCCAAACCCAACCCGCTCCAGGAACAGCTGCTCAAGGCCGGCCTGGTGAAGAAGTCCAAGGTGTCCGAAGTGGCCCGCGAGCAGCACAAGGCCAAGCACGCCAAGGCCGCGTCCGGCCCCAGCGAGATCCAGCTGGAAGCGGAACGCGCGCGCCTCGAGAAGGTCGAGCGCGACCGCGCACTCGAAGCCGAGCGCAAAGCACAGGCCCGCGCGGCCGAACTGCGCGCCCAGGCGCGGCAGATCATCAACGATCGCAAGGTGCCGCGTTCCGGCGAAAGCGAGTACCGCTTCGTGGTCGACGGCAGCATCCGCACCCTGCTGGTCAACGACGACCTGCGTAGGAAGCTGTCGTCCGGTGCGCTGGTCATCGCCCGCATCGACGACCGCTTCGAACTGCTGCCCCGCGTTGCCGCCGACAAGGTGCGCGAACGCGATGACACCATGATCGTCCTCGACCACGGCCAGGACACCGGTTCGGAACCCGAAGCCGCCACCTCCGAAGATGACGCGTACTACGCGCAGTTCAAGGTGCCGGATGATTTGATGTGGTGAGCCGCAGGCACTGACTCAGGACAGCGGACTCTCTTGGCCCGGGCAAGCACAGCGCACCCGGGATGGACAACTGAGGTATCCCCGGGCGCGCTGCGCTTGCCCGGGCTACTTGCTACGACCCATCCTCTTGGCTCTTGGATCGCACATGAAACTCAGTGACATCTGCCGAGCTGCGGCCGAGGGCCAGGACAGCGTCACCGCAGAGGAGCTTTTCGGCACGCTTGCAGTGATTCGGGGGTGCGATGCCTGGGGAGACGCCGAAGCCGGATTCCTCTATCAACCATGCCGCGCACCGGAACGACTCTCGCTCGACATGGAATTCGAAGACGCATACATGCGTCTCGAGCATATCGGCCACTACCCGATGACGCTTCTCTTCTTCCACGAGTCCGAGCAACTGCTGACAGCCGCGATTCTTGGCGAATCAAGCGTGTTCAACCGCTTCACATCGCTCACGGCCGCATTTCGCAACGGGAAAAAGTCTCCATTCGCATGCTACTACCGCGCACCTGATGGCACGGAGCAGGCATTCAATCCGGAACATGGCCTCGGCTTTGACCATGTGTTCCCGAACCGACGGCTTGAGTGGATCGGATAGGCGAAGCGCTTCCAACGATCTTTCACCTTCCATCCCCGACGTGCTGCGTTTGTCCCGACGCCTTGCCAATTGTTGCGGTCTTGCGAAGCCCTCCTGTCGACTCAGCCTGACGTGTTGCTATTGGTGGACATGCTGGGGATCGGATGCTCCATGTCGTGCTGCTTCAGTACGCCCGCATAGTGTGCAGACAAGCCGGACAACAGTTGATGCGCGTATTCGATCGCCCCGATCGCGTCTTCCGACAATCCTGACGTCTCGGCTTCCCTCGCTGCTATCGACAAGCAACCCGCCAGATTCGTCAGCGTGTCGCCCTGAACAAGCACGCCCGGGAATCGGCGTCCGGGATGCCGCATGACGGCAGCATTCGGCACATCGGAATAGATTTCAACCTGATCGATTCTCATGGATTCTCCGGAGGATGTATGTGCCGGGCGGGCTCAAGATCGCCATTGTCGCAGGGCATTCCACGTCCATTCGCGCATGCATTACGAAGACGTATCGCCTCGTACGGCCCGCAGCTCTTCTCCAGCTTTCCTGGTCCACTCAATGATGCGTCCTGCCTTAGGCGACCCGTGTCCCTTTCACTGAAGGTCCCTCCGGCCCCTCCATCGACTGGGTCGGTTGCGACGGCTTCAAACTCTGCGCCAGCGCTTGTTGCTGGTTGATCGCAGCCACATTCTCGCTACTTTGCGACAACTTCTGCCCTACCAACTGACCGACATCACCCACTGCGGTCTTTGCCCACGGCGCCGACAGGTCTGCAGTGTCGGCCATACCAACCTTGGTCCCATCGGGCGTAAACTTCGCCGCACCGATCGTTTCCAGACCACGCTCTCGCGCCTTCTCGACCAGGCCGCCCGCCAGTTGTCGACTGAACTCATCAGGTTCCCGACCGTGTTCCTTGTCGCGCTCGTGAACAGTGCGCAGCAGGGCTGCGTACATTGCATGGTTCTGGTGGGCTGGATTGTCGAGCAGCATCGCGCCGCACCGTTCCGGTTTGGATTCTTCCCGGGGGACGCGATCTGGTTCTTCGGATTTCCCATTGTGCGCATTAGGCGCGGATATCGTCGGGACCACCGTACGTACGGCGGCCTGCGTCTCGTCTCGCAACAGTCCTGCCCGGTTTTCTTCACGCTCGGCTTGCATGTGCACGTCGCGCGTCTGCACGCTTGGTGCTTCGATCTCATGCGGGGAACCCTTCAGGGCTGTCTCGACGCGCTGGATGTCGGCGGCCGTGGTCGTTGCCGTCACGCGCACCACCCCATCGCCCTCGATCTGGAGGTGCTGGATCGGCGTATTGATGTCGTAGCCGCCAGCGGCGCGCGGCTCCAGTGCCAGTGACGTCGCCGCAGCGTTGATGCCCTGCGCTTCGCGCGCTTCCTTCACTGCCTGGTAGGCCGCTTCGAAGCGTTCCGAATTGGGGTTCACGCCGTTGTCGGCATAGAGCTGGCGCAGGTTGGCCCGGTCCTGCTGTTCCGGCGTCAACGGCTGCCATTCCGGCATCGCGGCCAGTCGCGTCTGGTGCTGCTCCAAAGCGGGCAACAGGCGCTCGCGCGTTGTCTCCAGCTCGAGCGCGTGATTAGGGCTTGCGAGAGTGCCTTCATGCGACCACTGCCCTTGGGCGTTGCGCACGTATTGCTTGCCGTCAGACGCTTCCAGCGTATTCGGGTTCAGCGCCGCCTGCACGGACATGGGCGCGTCGCCAAACTGGTCGAAGCCGTTGCGCTTGTGGCCGATCTGGTACTGCGCGGCCAAAGCTGCCGGTCCGCGCGCGATGTTCTCGTCGATGATCTGCGAGGCCTGGCGGTTCAACTCCGCGGCGCGCTCGGGTCTAGCGGTCTCGAGCACTTCCCGGTCCGGCAACCGCGGATCAGTCGGGTCGATGTCCTCGTAGCGCGTGCGCGTCCACGCCCCACTCTGCGCATCGAGATGCCAAGGGCTGGGGCGGTTGCTCGGCGCATCGCTCGCATCGGCCGGCAACTCGAACGGATTGCGGGGGTCCGCCTTGCCGATCGCCTGGCCGACTGCTTCAACGCTCGCGAGGTAGCTCAGCTCACGCGCCTTGTCCGGCAGCGCCGAGAACCTCTGCCCCCGCGCCTGGTCGACGCCGTCGTCCCGCAGATCGGCTTTCAGGTCCTCGCGGATCCACTGCCGGCCGGTGAACTCCCAGTTCACGCCGTCGCGATCGGCCTGGTGGACGATCTGTTCCTTGTCGAGCCACTTCGCGCCACGGTCGAAAGCTTCCGTCAACAAGTAGGCATCCGCGACGACCAGCGCGACCGCCGGCCCACCGCTGACGCCTGCCGCCATCGGCGTGAACACGGCCGCCGCACCGCCCACGCCCCGCGCGGTGAAGTGCGTCGCTTCCGAACGCACGGCGGACAGGTTGTCCTGCGCCAAAGCAGTGTTGATCCGCTCGCCGGTTTCTTTCGCATCGTAAGCCATTGCCGCCACGCCGAGACCCGCTAGACCGGCTGTAGCGCCGGCGCGACCGAGGCGCGGCAAAAACGGCTCGGCCGCCTGCGCGGGGATCTCGATGGCAGCGATGCTCTCTGCCCGCGTCACTGCGCGTTCCGCCTTTCCTCGCTCGGCGCTTCCGGCAATCAAGGTCTCTGCCATCGCCGATGGAACATCCTGGCGAGAACGGAGCGTCTCCGGCATGGCTTCATGCCACATCTGCTGCCGTTCCCAACCCTTCTGCAGTTGGCGCCGCACTTCGGGATCTTCCATGCGACCCGCGCGTGTTTCGCGCAGCACTTCGCTGGGCGCCCCGACATCACGACGGTTGTCGTAAACCTCATTCAGCTCGCGATCGTAGATGCGCATCTGCACACCCGTTCTTTCAGCGACTTTATCCAGACTTTCTGGCAGATCATTGTAGACCCGGTTGTGAAAACTCATATCGACGTCGCGGGCCACGCCGAACTGGTCAATCTGCCTCGTAAAACGCTGGTCAATTCCCAACTCGCTTTCGAGCCAATGCGTTGAGATCGCACGAACCTCGACTTCGTAGCCCTTCTTCTGTAGCGCTTCGATCAAGCGACTACTGTTGCCAGGGTCGCTCATCGAACCGTCGATGACGAGATTGACATGCTGCTTGATGCCTGCATCGCGCAAGCCATTTGCAAGGGCAAATGCATTCTTGTTGGTCTGTTCGGGCCAGCCGAAAGGATCGGCTTCCTGGAGACGGCGGACACCTGGGAGACGCTCTCGTTGCTCATCGGGGTCAATCACGAGAATGTCGCCACGGAACTCTTCTCGTGCCGCGCGAACCAACGCCCCCTTTCCCGCACCTGGTTGGCCTGCGAGAACTATAGCTTTAGGCGTTTCATGGGACGTCAACTCGTCCAGGCGGGCTATTGGCAACACCTTTTCTCGAAGGACGCGCTCCAGATCCTCTTTACTTAACCGATGCAATGGCTCGCTCATCCGATGCGGTCCTTGTGAATCTTCAGGTATTCGCGAAGCTCTTTCAGATCGCCCAATCCATCATTCGCGCTTCTGGCACTGAACATCAATTCTTCCTTCGCTTCCGCCTTCGCGATCGCGTTCGGTTCGCCAGCTTCTTGGGCAGCCTCCAATTCTGCCTGCGCTTCCCTGATGAAGGCGCTGGTACGGCCCTCCAAAGCCCAGATCGCCTGCTCGAACAGGGGCGTCGATTTGAACGGGTCTTCAACAATGTTGTTGAGATCGTCCTGTATCCGCGCGAGGTGCCCTGGATAGTCCTTGAGCAGTTCCCGCAGCCGTTGCGGGATCGGCGGCTGAGGCAAGCCATTGGGCAAACTCGCGGATGCGTCTTGATCAGTCACAGCATCGGTTCCTTGTGCTATCGCAGTTGACGTTGAGAATCAGGAATCGGAATGGCTTTCATTCGGCGCTTCCGGCAGTGGCAACAACTCGACTCTGAATCACTGTTTTGTGTTTAGATGCTTTCAATTCATAAAAAAATAGCGTCACTGAGCGCGCAATGACGCATTGTAAATGCATGCGATCAGTCATCGCTTATCCATTGACTGAAATCCTCCGGAATATATACATATCCCGTCAATCCGGTTTTCTCCTTCAACGTCGATAGCTCGGATCTTTCTTCGAGCAACGGTGGCGCATCCGGCCAATGTCGCAGCCCGAGCTCAGCACTGGCAATTCCCGTTTCGATCGCGACAGCCGCTTCGCCGTTCCGGCCGGTCGTAAGTGCGGCGACCGCGATTCCGCGATACGCCAACAATGACAGATGCAGCAATTCGCCATGCTGAGAATGCTGAAACTCGCCCAGCGCTGTCCGCAACGCCTGCCGGTAGAGTAGAAGCGCATCTTCGTCTTCTCTTGCCTGGAAATGCGCTGACGCCTTCGACAGCAGATCTCGCGCAGTATCGGCAATCGACAGACGTGGATACCTATCCACATCCCCACCATTCTGCTCGGACATTTGCGTCTGTCTCCTCTCGTCGGTAATCGACGCTCCTGAGTCCTTCTCGATGCCCTTGCCACGTTGCGCGGACGCTCGCGCCTTCTTCATTTCTATCGCCGCGCGTTTTGATGGAGTTCGATCGTTCTCATCCAGGTAGCCCGTCTTGCGCGCAGTCAGATATGCGGCCGTCGCGGCAGCCCATAGGACAGCGGCCAGTATAAACACTCCATTCAAAGTGATGTCGAGATCCATGATCTCGCCAACGATTGGCGAAACCAGCAGCAGAGGCGATGCAGAAAGCACCGCAAGCAAGCCAATCAGCGCTGGCTTCGCGCCCCATACCCAAGCGGAATGCTGGTATCGCTTCGCCCAGGACGAGCGCATTTGACGCGGCAACTGACCATGCGGGGGGACAAGCCAATCGAAGGCCGAGAGGCAACGCTGTCGCGTATCCCAGCGGAACAGACTTCCGTCGCGCAGCCAGACCCGAATGGCGTCCCGGGGACCCGCTGCATGTCGCAAGAATACCCAAGCGCAATAGAACAATGCGATGAAGACGGGAATGGCCGACCGGATGGCGACGCGATCCGACGACAGCGGTAGTCCGCCCTCCATCGCCTCCATGGCAAGCGAGTATGTGAAATGTACCCACAGGTAGGTCGCGGCAATCATCGCCAATGCGATGGCCGTGAATATCCTGAAGATTACGTGCAGAAGCAAGCGCAGCTTCACTGCATCCCCGAGCTGCAAAGCGCAGCGCATAGCAGAATTTTCCAGATGCTGTGAGAGGACAGCGTCAGGTGGCCCAACTGCATGTCAGAGACCAGGCTTTGGCTCACTTCGTCAGTTCCTTGTGAAATTGTAGCGAGCCTACGAGATTAGGCAGGCCGATAGCATGTTTCCAGTGTTGAGTGGCCGCACTCATCGCGCAAGACTTCGATGGCATTGCGTGCAACAAGACGCAAGCGAGGCGCACTAGTCCCTATCAGTCTATCAATCCCAGACACGACTGCTGCATGCCCGCGCCGAAATCGCTCGCGCAAAAGGACAAGAAGCCGGCATTGTCTCTTCTGTGCCAGAAATCACATCCTTTTTTTTGAACAATATGTTTGATCATAGTGCAAATTAACGTTGACGCCATGAACAACTAGATGATAGATTTTCCTGCCGGCACGCCCGGCGCGATGGGCCGTCCGACCCTTGTGCGCCACGACGTGGCGGAACGGGTGGCACAACGCCGGGCGCAGGCACCGCCTGCGCCCGGGCGGACCTTACGCAGCGGCACCCTCCAGCGGCACCAGGCGGTTGTTGGCATCGTATTGCAGGCCGCAGACCATCGCGGCCATGCCGCGCAACGCGGCTTGCGGGCTGACGCCGGTGGTTTCGCACAGGGCGATGAACTGCGGCGGGACTTCGACGAGCAGGATGTTGGGCTGCTTCAACATGACGGCATTCCTTGATTCGCCCGACGCCCACCGTGGGCGCCGTTGGCGAATCCGGATCGCATCGCGCGCAGGCGCGTCAAGGTTTGCGTAGTGCGGACCACCGGTCCGCGTCGCCTCGACCTTGACGCGCCGAGCACGGTGCGAGAGTGGGACGGCAACGGGGCCAACCCATGAGGAAATGAGCCTGACCATTTTTCGGCTCCATCAAGACCATTCATGCAAGCCGAGTCGCTTCGCTGCATCGGCAGAAGATCGTAGGATGGTGACCCTGCCCCGGCCGGAAAGCGGTCCCGATCAGCTCAGATTCCAGGAGATGCGTTCAGATGCGCTTTATTATGACTGCTGCTGCATTGCTGTTTGTTTTGACAGGCTTTGCGTCAGCGGAAACCGGGGAGACCGAAACAGTCGGCCAGTTTCTCATCTCGATACCAGCGCGCACCGTGGATCCGGTCATTGATTACTGTTCAGAGAAGGTCCCCGAGATCAGGAATGATCTTCTCGAAGAACGAGCAGGATTGATTGACAAGCTCGCTGAGGCTGGAAAGCCACTTATGGAAAGACTCAAGAACGACCCCGAGTTCAATGCGCCCGTCGAAGAAAGCTTTCGCCAGAAAATTACAGATGTCCACACACACGGGCTGAGCATCCTCAGGCAACACGACCCGGACCCAAACACGACTTGTCGGACGATTCTGACGAATATCCAGAACGCTAATGTGGATACTCTCCGCAAAGTCATTGAAGACACGTATCAGAAGTTTCGTGATACTGCACCTGCTCAGGAATCACAGTAGTCCGTAAGCACCGTCCGCACACTTGCGGCAGCTTTGCGACGGACCCGAGCTCGCCCTGCCGCCGTCCAAGAGTCACCGCCCAGGTCAAAACCAGCCCCGGAGCGTGACCGGCGCCTCGTCGGACAGAGTGGAGGAACCCCGGGCGCAGGCACCGCCCGCGCCCGGGCGGGCCTTACACGGCGGCACCTTCCAGCGGCACCAGGCGGTTATCGGCATCGTATTGCAGGCCGCAGACCATCGCGGCCATGCCGCGCAATGCGGCTTGAGGGCTGACGCCGGTGATTTCGCACAGGGCGATGAACTGCGCCGGGACTTCGACGAGCAGGACGTTGGGCTGCTTCAACATGACGGCATTCCTTGATTCGCCCGACGCCCACCGTGGGCGCCGTTGGCGAATCCAACACGCATCGCGCGCAGGCGCGTCAAGGTTTGCGTAGCAACTCGCCTCGACCTTGACGCGCCGAGCACGGTGCGAGAGTGGGACGGCAACGGGGCACACTCATTAGGAAATGACCCTGACTCTTTTACCTAGCCGCCCAAAGTCACGCGCTAATCTTCGACCATTCCACAAGTTGTTTCATTGTCTTCTCGGAAGCACGATCGCGAATAGGCAAGGCCATATATGCTTGAAGCAATTTTCTCCTGATTGTTATATCGACTTTAGGCAGGCTGTCGATAGCAGTTTTTCGATATTTTTCAAGATCCGGAAATGGTAAATTTGCCTTATCGAGAACTCTCAGTGCGCTCAATACAGCGGGGATAGCTGCCTTCGGATCTGCAGCCTGCATTCGACTGTAAAGCGCATCAAATACTCTTGATCGATCCGAATCCGATAGCTGAAAGCATTGCCACAACCATTCGACCGGGAACCAAACCCAAGTCCAACCAAGCTCAATTAGCCGAGAAATCCAAATCATTGCTTGATCACTCTTGATCCAACGACGTCGATAGGACTCGACAAGCAAAGCCGTAAGGGAGGCTGACGAAACACCAGTGGATAATGAAGCAAGTGTTCTTACGCTAATCTCCTCAGAAATTAGTGTCAGTTTATGGAATTTTCCGGCGTTAAAGGTAGCAATAGTCTCAGGGTCCAATATATCCAACAACTGGATGGATTCATTCGACATATCGACTCTTGGAACATCGATGACCCGACACTGCTCCTTGATCCTCTCCACTTTTTTCCAGAAATTTAAATGCGCCATACGACTTGCAGTCGTATTTTCCGTAAAATACAAAGATCCATCCTCGTTCAAGTTCATGTGTCCCGCTGCTCTGCGCTGATCACGATCGTACATACGCCAATCGCACAGCTGAGCGACCGCTGTTTTAGTTATGCGAGGAATTTTCAGGAGGCGATTTGGAAATTCTTCTGCGTCAATTAGCGCCAAGAGAAGAACTGTAGTGGCATCAAAAATCCATCCTCCGCTTTTTTCTGTCGCAGCCTCATCTGCTTGAATTTCCGTCGCGGTTCCTGAGTGAGATTGAGGCGTCCACATTTTAGACTTGAATAAGAATTCTCGAGGTGTCGTGTGGAAGAACTTAGCCATTAGGGACGCCGGCAAATAACCCTGCCTAGCTATAGTTAGTCTTTCTTCAATATTCTTATTGTGGTTTTCGAGTATTTTTTTTGTCTCACTCAACAAAGACTCAGCATTCCCACTTAAATGCTGCACGCCGGTCTTCTCGGTGGAGCTCATGCCAATCTGTTGTAATGCTTCGATGTATAGATGATCTGCCGCACTGCGGACAGCTTTCACTTTTACAATTTTCCCATCAAATGGCTGCCCGACGAGTTCAATCTCCGCTCCGGATTTCTGACCGATAAGCTGTGCAACCCACGGATAGCTTTCCGGATCAAAGGAGCGAACACCAGGCATAGAATTTGAATTTGGCTCGCTGATGTAAAATGTATTTTCCAACTCGTTTTCTATAGATATAGTCACAAAAGTTCCGCGCTCAACTGTATCGATATTTCGATGCGATTTTCGACCAACTCCTAGCGTAAAAAGTTGAGACGCTCTCTCCTGCGTGACATTACCGCTTCGGAGAAATTCCGCTGCATCCGCATCATCCTCCTTAATGCCGAGGATCAGCCTTGTTTGCATCAGTAGAATGTAGTCGTTTGGTGATTTGACTTTTGGCTTCTCCATGTATCTAAAGAACTTCGCAGCTTGTCTCTGACGGCCTATATTTACAGAAAGCTTCGCCCAGTTGCGTACCGATAGCACAGAGGCATCTGGGTAAGTTATTGCTCTTTGGAGAATGTCAAATGCAACGATACGATCACCCGCCTGATAGTATGCTTGGGCCAATCGCACTAAATTCTCGCTATCGTCATCAATTTTTGATAGCGCAGTTAGGGTATGGATGCATCCAGTAAAGTCGAGCGTGTCTGATTGGATTTCTGCGAGCACAGTGGCTGCATGCTTATTTTTAATCTCGCCGTTGGAATCAAAGGAGATTTCCTGAAGCCGAGCAATCCAAGTGCTCAGTGCTATCGCAGAACTTCTCAGTGCTATAGGTGATGAAATCGCAACTACCGCGTCATCACTGAGAGTTGACAGATCAACCTGTCGCAAGCATTCATTGATTCTTCGTTTATCTTCCTGCGAAGCCTTCCGATGCTGAGACGAAAGCCAATTCAGCAGGGGCGCGGGGTAGCCGTCTTGCTTCACTTGTTTAAGACCGTCTTCGATGGCCTCTTTTCGCCCATTGGCCCTGAGTTTGATGCGGAGACGCTCTACGTGCGCAATCGATCTTTCCTCCGATGTCGTGCCAGAAGCTTCGAGAACCTCAGTCACTAAGGGACTCGCTTCGGACAGATGACCGACAGAGATGAGCGAAGATGCATATGCAAGCTTTGTTATTGCATCGACCGCATGAATCTCAGCATTTTTTTTGCTGGGAGGTTGCACGTCCCCATCGCGTTCGCTTAATAGGCAACGATGAATCCAGACATTGCGTTGGTCACTGTTCTGAGATAGAACCTGATCCCATATTGAAGCAGCTTCTTGTGTCCTTCCAAGAGCACTAAATGCAGCACCAAGGTTGATCTGAATAACCCGTTGTAGTGATGGCTCTTTTGGCGCCGGTATCGAATCCAGAATTTGTTCGAGCCTTGAAACTATTCTCGAAAGTTCATCTTTGTCGGATCGATCTGTGGCGATAGTTAGAGCCGTAGCCAGTTCATTTATCTGAATCCCAAGCGGGAGTGATGGTCTAGATTCTCTTGCTATCTTGAACCAATGTGCTGCGCGAGATGAGTCGCCGAGTGCTGCAGCAGAGTCTGCGAGTGCCACTGCCACCTTATCCGCTCTTCCCAGCTGTTCTTCAGCAAACGTCTCAAGATCAGAAACTAAAGCGCCACTGCGTTTTGCACGTAGCCGAATTAATCCACCAACCACATTTTTACGAGTACTGTCTGTAGCTAATTGAAATGCGGATTCTGCGAACTTTTCCGCAGCATCAGCTTCACCTGCCTCGTATGCTGCCAGCGCACCAAGAATTAGTACTGGCGCGTGTGGCGTTTTAGCTGAAGCTTCTGTATGGGCGATCGAGATAACATCTACGTATCTCTCAAGGCTATACAAGGCTCGACAGCGTATTAAGGTAGCCGCATCCTGCGCACCACGCCCTTGTCGAGTGTCAAGGGCGGATAGGGCCTTAAGCGGCATTCCGCTATCCACCCATTCATCGGCGATCTTAAGGTCTTCTGGCAGAAACTGTTCACTCTCCTGGATAGGTACAGTCGATATTGCTCCACTCGGTGAATCCAGGAGATCTTTAATTTGCTTAAGATCCGAAGCACGTATCGTATTCCCAATTAGCTGGCTTTTTAAAAGCGTTGAGCTATCTACGAGGGATGCCAGATCCTCGAGCGCGATAATGGAAACTCGATTTTCTTCGCCATGCAGAAGCATAGAACGAACGTGAGACTGTAATTTCGCATCTCTTTTTTTTGTCGTCACAAATGTATAGAAATCCAGTGGTGGACTAAACGTATGGCAAAGGCCCAACTCCTTATCGAGCGATGTCGTGGTTAGCTTCTTACCAACGTACGCTTTGGCCTGGAAACCCATGTGACCAAGTTGGCGGACATATGCATACACATCGACGCCATTCTGGGATTGCCCGTTAGTGCCAATTCGTTTCGCGGATGGTTCCGGAGCGTACTTTTCATTCACATAAGAAAGCACTAGCTCTTCAAGCATTTCACTATCAAGCGAGCTCAAAAGAGTTTTGATAATGCTGCTTGCCATTTTTTTGGCGATCCTTTTCTTGTATTCGAGTTGCCACGTTTTTGCCGCAATTCTCGTGGCGCAACTAGTGAAGCATAACCCGCAGAGCGGATTCCGCCTGGATTCGATCTAGGATTGGACCAATTTCACTTTAGCCAAAAAAACCGGGAAGGAACAAGCACCCGTCCCCCGACGGTGCCCATCCCTTCCCGGCCATCCCCTCCAAGGGACATCGCGCGTTCGCGGCGTGGCGCCGCCGCGTTCTTACAGACCCGACACCTTCGTCAACGTGTTCGCGGTGACATGCGGGAACGTGACAAGCTGTTGCTGGCCCGGGATCGGGAGCTGCAGGGTGATGGTCTGCGTGTACTGCAGCTGCGTGTAGTTGTCGGTGTTGTCGAAGGCTTCCAGCCAGTAGTCGAAATCGTACTGGGCGACGTTGGCGTGCTGCTGTTCGTAGCCGATGTTGGTGACCGCGCCCTTGCCGTTGGTGCTGCTCATGCCGAGGTGCAGGAAGTTGGTGCAGGGGCGCGCGGCGAGCGCGTTGACAAGCACCTGGTTCGGGTTGGCGGTGAGCGAGGGTTGCGGGTTGCTGACCGGGTCGTCGACGGTGTACTGCTGCGTGTTCACGACGCCGGGCAGCACCGAGGCGACCGGGATCTGCGGCACGCCGGAGGCCGCATTCGCGCCGGTGTAGTTGCCCAGCGCGAGGATGGAATTGCCGTGCGGCACCGACACCTGCTTGACCAGGTTGAAGGGCTGCGTGGGCGCGACGCTGTTCTGCACGATCTGGTTGCCCAGGCCGGGCTGGTCGCCGTTGCCGTAGGGGCCGAGCGGTTGCGTGGTGTCGACGATGTAGAGCAGCGAGCCGTTCTCGGCGTGGATCAGCGCGTCCTTGTTCGGGCCTTCGGCGAAGTACACGCGCTGCTCGTAGAACAGGGTGTAGCACACCTGCTGGCCGATGCCGCCGCGATTGGGCGCGTTGCCGTGGATCGCGGTAAAGGTGAGTTCCTCGTAGTAGCTGAAGTTCTTGAGGATGTAGCCGGTGGGCGAACTGGGGTCGACCTGCGGCAGCGGCATCACGTTGTAGGCGTAGGGCGAATCCGGGCCGCCGGCATTGGTGCCGGGCAGGTTCTGGTTGGTCCACGTGCCGATGAGGTAGGCGAGCGGACCGAGCGCGGCCACCGGCACCGGAGGCGATGCCTGCGCGGGATCGGCGGCGAGCGGCTTGGAGAAATCCGCGCGCGTGTTGGGCGGGAAGTACGCGTTGATCTGCACGGTGACGCTGCCGATGTTGTCGGCGAGGCCGGCGCCGTACTCCGCGTTGATATCGTCGTTGATGCACAGTTCCAGCTCGCCGCCGGGCGTGGTGAGGATGGCGTACGGGCCATTGCCCACCACGAACGGTGCGCCGCCGGCGATGCGCCCCACCAGCACGCCCTGGGGCGCACCGGGCACCGGATAGCCGGTGAGGTTGGCCGGGAGGATGGAACCCGGGCAACCGTTGGCGTCATACAGCTGGCGATTGTTGCTCGACGGGTCGGCGGTCCACAGGCCGCTCAGGTAGGCGATGGTGACTTCGATGCCCGGCGGCACCGTCAGGCCGGTTTTCTGCCAGGCGTTCGCCGGCGTGGTGTTGGCCTGCACCGTGAACGATTGACCCTGGACGCCTTGTGCGCCCGCACTGCTTTTGACTGCCGTGTCCATGCGAATCTCCCTGCGTGATCGCGGATGACCCGGACCGGGACTCCGGTCCGGTACTCGCATCGACTGTAGGCCACCGCATCACATTCGCCGGTATCAGTTGCGACGCAGTTTCCGCGTCCTGATCGATTCAACCAAGGCCGCGCACGCTCGCCATCAATCGCGTCAATCCCAGCAGCGCATCGGTATGCGGCGTGGGCACGTCGACGTGGCGGCCGATCTCGCTGACGGCGCCGACGAGTGCGTCGATTTCCAGGCGTCGGCCGGCGTCGGCGTCCTGCAGCATCGAGGTGCGGAAGGCGCCGAGCTTGCGCGTGACGGCGTGGCGCTGCTCGGGTGTCTGTTCGATCGGGCAACCGATGCGTTCGCCGATGGCGGAGGCTTCGCGCATGACGGCGCTGACGAAGTCGCGCACCAGGTCGTCATCGAGGATGCGATCGGTCGTCGCGCCGGTGAGCGCGGAGATCGGGTTCATCGTCATGTTGCCCCAGAGCTTGTACCAGATGTCGTTCTGGATGCGCGGCGACAGCGTGACGTTGAAACCGGCGCGCGCGATTGGCGCAGCGATGCGTTCCAGCGCGTGCGACACGCCGCCTGCAGGCTCGCCGAGGATCAGACCCATGCCCATGACGTGGCGCACGTGGCCGGGCGCATCGACGGCGCAACTGGCGTGCACGACGGAACCGATGACGCGCGATGTCGGAATGCGGCGCGCGATCTCGCCATCCGGATCGACCGCATCGAGTCGCAGGCCCTCGCACGATCCGCCCGCACCGTCGAAGAACCACCACGGCACGCCGTTCATCGCGACGAGCACGCGCGCATCGGCATCGCACAAGGCCAGCCAGTCTTCCACCACCGGTGCGACCTCGCGCAGCGACGGGCCTTTCACCGCAAGCACGATCAGGTCCTGCGGGCCGAGGTCGTCGACGCGATCGCTCGCCTGCACCGGCACGACGATGCGTTCGTCGCCGCTGTCCAGGCGCAGGCCATGCGCGCGCAGGGCATCGCGTGTGCCCCCGCGCGCGTACGCGGACACCCGCACGGCATCCGCGCCGAGGCGATGCCCGAGGAAGCCGGCGATCCAGCCGCCGATGGCGCCCATGCCCACCACACCGAGTCTGATCATGCCGGTCGTCTGCGTCGCTGCGAAAACGGAAGTCTATCGGGCAAGGCCATCGGCACTCATGACGATCAGGGCGAAGCCACACGCCGCAACGGCATGAGGCGACGCCCGCGAACGGGCGTCGCCGGTGCTGCATGCGATCAGACCGTGATCGCCAGCGGTCCCGGGTTCCAGGTGAGGCCGAGACCCTGGCCCACCGTGCCGCCGAGCGCCGTGCCG
This sequence comes from Lysobacteraceae bacterium, assembly GCA_016789405.1. Classification (GTDB taxonomy): domain Bacteria; phylum Pseudomonadota; class Gammaproteobacteria; order Xanthomonadales; family Xanthomonadaceae; genus Lysobacter_I. The sequence goes on along the minus strand of JAEUPQ010000031.1, from coordinate 22,740 downwards.
CCCACGCTGACGGTGAAGCTGCTCGGCCCGCCCCAGTTGATGCCGAGGAACAGCAGGCTGTAGCTGCCGGACGGGATGTAGGTGGTGATGCTGACATCCAGCGGCGTGATGATGCCGTTGAACAGGGATGTGCCGACGTAATCGCCGGCGAGCAGATCGATGCTCACGTTCACCGCTTCACCGTTGCCGCTGAGGATCCTGCCGATCTCGTAACTCACGCCTTCCTGGTAGGCCAGGATGATGAGTTCGTTGTCGCACGCGGACACCTGGATCGTATTGCTCATGTCGAACTTCTCCTTGTTGACGTACATGAAAGCCCGCCGGCCGGCGGGCACGCGATGGCACGGCCTTGCGCCGTCCCGAACCAGATCGGATGGATGGCCGCGCGTCCTGCGCGGAGATCGGATGCACGCAATCTAGGCGCGATCGGGCATTGATGCGGTATCAGTTGCGGATCGTTTCTGGTGCCGCAAAAAGCGAACGCCCCGCGATGCGGGGCGTTGAAGGCTGCTGTCATGTCTCGGGAAACGGATATTCGATATCCGGAACGATCTTGCCGAAGAAAGGATCCGGCAATTCGTCGACGCGGCCGTTCAATACCCTGTGGATGCGAAAGACGTTGCTGTGATCGTCCCCGCTTTTCCTGTCGCCGAAGTCGCCGAGATCCTCGTCATCCTGCACGTGAAAAAGACCATAGCTTCCCGGCCCGTGCTCTGCAATCCATTCAAGCATCGGCCAGAACGGCGAGCTGCGATGATTGCGCGAAACGAAGCACTGAAGGACTCCGCGGTGGTTGTTGTGTTGCTCATGTAACGTCCACGACAAGAATGGCGAGGCGTTCTCGCTCATCCATGCACGGAAATCCCGCCATAGCTGCTCATCGGCAGCATCAACCTGCGCATCGACAGCATGCAGATCGTCGATCGTCGCAGTCGCGTAAGGCAACTGCGACGATCGCAACACGCACCAGCCGACCCCGAAAAGCATGCCTCGGGAAAGTCGGGATCAGCGACGCATCGAGGCGAAGAACTCGTCGTTCGACTTGGTGGTCTTCATCTTGTCGAGCAGGAATTCCATCGCGGCGATTTCGTCCATGCCGTGCAGCAGCTTGCGCAGGATCCAGATCTTCTGCAGCAGGTCCGGCTCGATCAGCAGGTCCTCGCGGCGGGTGCCGCTGAGGTTGACCGCGATCGCGGGATAGACGCGCTTCTCGGTGATGCGGCGATCGAGGTGGATTTCGCTGTTGCCGGTGCCCTTGAACTCTTCGTAGATCACCTTGTCCATTGCGCTGCCGGTGTCGATCAGCGCGGTGGCGATGATGGTCAGCGAGCCGCCTTCCTCGACGTTGCGCGCAGCGCCGAAGAAGCGCTTCGGACGATGCAGGGCATTGGCGTCGACACCGCCGGTGAGCACCTTGCCGGAGCTGGGCACGACGTTGTTGTAGGCGCGGGCGAGACGTGTGATCGAGTCGAGCAGGATCACGACGTCCTTCTTGTGCTCGACCAGGCGCTTGGCGCGTTCGATCACCATTTCGGCGACCTGCACGTGGCGCGCGGCGGGTTCGTCGAAGGTGGAGCTGACCACTTCGCCGCGCACGGTGCGCTGCATTTCGGTCACTTCTTCCGGGCGCTCGTCGACGAGCAGCACGATCAGGTGCACGTCCGGATGGTTGTAGGTAATCGCGCTGGCGATCTGCTGCATCATCATCGTCTTGCCCGCCTTGGGCGGCGAGACGATCAGCGAGCGCTGGCCCTTGCCCTGCGGCGCCATGAGGTCGAGGATGCGGCCGGTGATGTCTTCGGTCGAACCATCGCCGCGTTCGAGGCGGAAGCGCTTGCGCGGGAAGAGCGGGGTGAGGTTCTCGAACAGGTTCTTGTTCTTCGACGCCTCCGGCGATTCACCGTTGATGGTGTCGACCACGGCCAGCGCGAAGTAGCGTTCGCCGTCCTTCGGCCAGCGGATCTTGCCGTCGATGTAATCGCCGGTGCGCAGGTTGAAGCGACGGATCTGGCTGGGCGAGATGTAGACGTCGTCCGGGCCGGCGAGATAGCTGGCTTCGGCCGCGCGCAGGAAGCCGTAGCCGTCGGGCAGGATTTCCAGCACGCCGTCGGCGGCGACGCCGTCGCCATGGCGGGTCAGCACCTTCAGCAGCGCGAAGATCACGTCCTGCTTGCGCGCACGGGCGACGCCTTCCTGGATGTTCAGCTGCTCGGCGATGTCCAGCAGCTTGGGCGCGGGCATGCGCTTGAGATCGCTGAGCGAGTACTGCGGGAAGCCTTCCGGCACCGCTGGCTGCGGACGCGGCTGGAACTGCTGCTGTTGCTGCTGCGGCGGGTAGTTGCCGTCGCCGTTGCCTTCGCCTTCGCCCTGCTGGTCGCGGTTGCGGAAGCGGTCGCGGCGGTTGCGGAAGCGGTCGCGACGATTGAAGCGCTGGAATTCACCGCCCTGGCCCTGCTCGTTGCGGTCGCCGCGGCCTTCGCCGCCGTCGTTCTGCCCGCCTGAGGCCTGGTTCTGGGTGTTGTTCTGCTGGGAAGCGCCTGCATCGGACTGCGGCGCGGGCGCCGGAGGCGGCGCGGAGAATTCTGGAGCCGGTGCGGCGGCTGCGGGGGCCGGCGCTGGCGCGGGTGCCGGTGCAGGCGGGGGTGCGGGTGGATCGACCGGCCTGGGTGCCTCGGGCAGCGGGATGCTGGTCTGGACGGCGGCGGTCTTGGGCGCGCGCGGCTTGCGCACGCGCTTCTCGGCGGTTTCGCCGGATTCGGGGGTCTTGTCGGACAAGCGGAAATCCTCGCGTCTGCGAGCGCCCGCGGTGCGCGGACGGTGTCAGGAGTGGGTGGTCGGAATCGAGAGAGAGGGCGCCACGGGCGCGTCTGTTCGCCAGAAGCTAGCACCGGACCGGCGCTGCGGCAAGCGCCGCGGGCCGCGGCATTCATGTCGGCCGGTCCGCCGGACCGGCGTGGCGAGGCGGGCGCGGGCCCGCTTCGCCGGGGTGGCGCGGATCAGAAGATCAGAGCGCCTTGTCGATCAGCTGGGCCAGCTGGGGCTTGCCGACGGCGCCGATCTGGGTGCCGTGGACCTGGCCGTTCTTGAAGGTCAGCAGCATCGGGATGCTCCGCGCGTTGAAGCGCATGCCGAGCTTCTGGTGCTCCTGGATGTCGACCTTCACGATCTTGGCGCGGCCTTCGTATTCGTCGGCGAGCTGGTCCAGCAGCGGGGCGATCATCTTGCAGGGAACGCACCAGGGAGCCCAGAAGTCGACCAGGACGGGCACGTCGGACTGCAGGACGTGGGTATCGAAATCGGCTTCGGTGGCATGGATGACTTTGTCGCTCACTTCGTGTCTCCGGGGAGGCTGCTTGCGGACGCGGGGTCCGGTGGGGATGCGGGAGAAGCCGGGCTCCGGCCCGGTCACGGGCGGAAAGTCCGCAGGCTGCTACACTGCGGGCTCGCATCGCCGGCTTCAAGGGGACAGTCCCTCGGGCCGAGCGTCACGTCCGAATCCCTGCGCTGAGGCCGGCAGTCTGCTGCCCCGCGCCCTCGCACGCAAGCGCGCGACCGGCATCCTGCCGCCGCGCCTTCACGCATCCAACGCCAGGCTCATGAGCGACAAGCCCTTAACCGACATCACTTTTTCCTCTTTCGAGCTGCATCCGGCGCTGCTGGCCGGCCTCGAAAACGCCGGGTTCACCCGCTGCACCCCGATCCAGGCCCTGACCCTGCCGGTCACCCTGCCCGGCCGCGACGTCGCCGGCCAGGCCCAGACCGGCACCGGCAAGACGCTCGCCTTCCTGGTGACCGTGGTGAACCGCCTGCTCAGCCGCCCGGCCCTGGCCGAGCGCAAGCCGGAAGACCCGCGCGCCCTGATCCTGGCCCCGACCCGCGAACTGGCGATCCAGATCCACAAGGACGCGGTGAAGTTCTGCTCCGACCTGGGGCTGAAGTTCGCCCTGGTCTACGGCGGCGTGGACTACGACAAGCAGCGCCAACTGCTGCAGGCCGGCGCCGACGTCATCATCGCCACGCCCGGCCGACTGATCGACTACGTCAAGCAGCACAAGGTGGTCAGCCTGCACGCTTGCGAAGTCTGCGTGCTGGACGAAGCCGATCGCATGTTCGACCTCGGCTTCATCAAGGACATCCGTTTCCTGCTGCGCCGGATGCCCGAGCGCGGCACCCGCCAGACCCTGCTGTTCAGCGCCACGCTCAGCCATCGCGTGCTGGAGCTGGCCTACGAGCACATGAACGAGCCGGAGAAGATCGTGGTCGAGGCGGAGTTCATCACCGCCGCGAAGGTCCGGCAGAAGATCTACTACCCGGCCGACGACGAGAAGATCCCGCTGCTGCTGGGCCTGCTCTCGCGCAGCGAAGGCGCACGCACGATGGTGTTCGTGAACACCAAGGCCTTCGTCGAACGCGTGGCCCGCGCGCTGGAACGTGCCGGCTACCGCGTCGGCGTGCTCAGCGGCGACGTGCCGCAGAAGAAGCGCGAATCCCTGCTCAAGAAGTTCCAGGCCGGCCAGCTCGAACTGCTGGTGGCGACCGACGTCGCCGCGCGCGGCCTGCACATCGATGGCGTGAGCCACGTCTACAACTACGACCTGCCGTTCGATGCCGAGGACTACGTCCACCGCATCGGCCGCACGGCGCGCCTCGGCGCCGAGGGCGACGCGATCAGCTTCGCCTGCGAGCGCTACGCGATGAGCCTGCCGGACATCGAGCGCTACATCGAGCAGAAGATCCCGTCCGAACCGGTCACTCCGGAACTGCTCACCGCCCTGCCCCGCCCAGAGCGCGAACGCCCGGCGGCCGTCGAAGGCGAAGAGGGCGAGGTCGACGACAGCATCAGCACGATCTTCCGCGAAGCGCGCGAGCAGCGCGCGGCCGACGACGCCAAGCGTGGCGGCGGACGCAGCGGCAGCGGTCGCGGCGGCCCGGGTGGACGCAGCGGCGGTCGCGGCGAACGCTCCGGCGGCCCGCGTCGCGAAGGCGGCCGCAGTGAAGGCAGCCGTGGCGAAGGCAGCACGGGCGAGCGTCGCGAACGCACGCCGCGCCCGCCGCGCGATCCAGCACAGACGCCAGCACAGACGCCAGCACAGACCCCGGCATCCGCACCGGATGCCGCGCCTGCCGTGGCCTTGGCCGAAGGCGAGCGCGGTCCGCGCAAGCGTCGTCGCCGTCGTGGCGGCAAGCGCATCGATGGTGCCGAAGGCGCGGCCACGCAGAACCCCGTCACACAGGCCGTGCGTGCACTCGAAACCCCGGCGCCGGTCGCGGTGAAGCCCAGCAGCGACGCGAAGCCGTCGCTGATCTCGCGCATCGGCAGCAAGCTGAAGTCGCTGGTGACGCGGGCGCCCAGTTCGCGCCACTGACCGAACAGATCGCGGGACCCCGTCGTCCCGCGATTGCCCATCGCGCAGGGTCGATTCGCAAGCGAATCCGCATCCGGGCCGCAACAGAAGTCTCGAAACGTGACCCTCGTCGACGGAAACCTGGATTTCCGTCGACATTGCGGCTTGCGAGCGTCATCGAACGAAAGAAGAATCGATCGGGATGTCCCGATGCGAACGGATTCGCATGCCCCCGGCGTGTCCGTCCGCGATGCCTGCATCACGGACATCGCACCGGCATGGCACCACCCTCGGGCCATGCCGGTGCCGCCGCGCGATGGACCATTCGCGGCGACCCGAGGGTTTCCGCATCATCCAAGGAGTGGCAATGACCCTGAAATCCCTGTTCGCCGCCGCGCTCGTGCTCGGAGGTCTCGCCTCCGGCCAGGCGCTCGCGTCCTACCAGTGCACGCTCGGCGTCGAGAGCGCCTCCAACCCGGTGCCCGTTGGCCAGCCCTACAGCGTCTCCGTGCACATTTCCTTCGTCGACTTCGGCCCGTACCCGCCGTCGAGCTACAAGCCGTTCGCAGTCGTGTTCCACGGCACGCGCAACGGCGTGTGGGACACGGGCAGCGGCCAGCACCTGTTCAATGCCGCCGGCAACTACACCGAAGTGGTCGACACCTACAACCCGGGCGGCGTCGCCGGCGATTACATCCGCTACGCATTGATCTATCGCGACGGGCAGTTCATCTGCTCGACGAATTCCGTCTACATCGGACTGCTCTGAGTCCAGTCGGCGACGCGTCCCGGCCACGCGCCGGGACGCCTTCTCCCTGCCGCTCATCCGGCGAACGATCGTTCTGCGATACTTCGCGCATGACCGTCCTCCGCTTCGACAACGTCAGCAAACAGTATCCCGGCGGGCAGCAGGCGCTGACCGACATGAGTTTTTCGGTGAACCGCGGCGAGATGCTGTTCGTCACCGGGCACTCCGGCGCCGGCAAGAGCACGCTGCTCAAGCTCATCCACCTTGCCGAGCGCCCGACACGCGGCGCCGTGCTGTTCGGCGAACGCAACCTGCGCAATGTCTCCGGTCGCGGCGTGGCCATGCATCGACGCGAGGTCGGCGTGGTCTACCAGGACCACCGCCTGCTGACCGACCGCAGCGTGGCCGAGAACGTGGGGCTGCCGCTGGTGCTGCGCGGCCTGCGCCGCGACGAGATCCGCAAGCGGGTGCGCAGCGTGCTGGACCGGGTGAGCCTGGGGACGCGCGCCGACGCGCTGCCGACCCAGCTGTCTGCAGGCGAGCAGCAGCGCGTGGGCATCGCCCGCGCCCTGGTGGGCGAACCCTCGCTGCTGGTCGCCGACGAACCCACCGGCAACCTCGATCCCACGCTGTCGGCCGAGATCATGGCGCTGTTCGCCGGCCTGCACGAGCGCGGCACCAGCGTGCTGGTCGCCAGCCACGACCTGGGCCTGGTCAAGCGCATGAAGAAACGCGTGCTGGTGCTGGACCACGGCCACCTCGTCGACGATATCTCGCCGGAGGAACTGGCCGATGGCTAAGTCGAATCCCTCTGCCGGCGCGACCACGGCCAAGCCCCGTCCGGCGATCGCCGCCTGGGTCGACCATCATCTGCAAAGCCTCGTCGCCAGCCTGGGACGGATGCTGCGCAAGCCATGGGCGACCCTGCTGACCGTCGGCGTGATGGCCGTTGCGCTGGCCCTGCCGCTGGGGCTGTGGCTGGTCCTGGATAACGTGGCCCGCCTCGGCGGCACGGTGGAACAGTCGCGCGAAGTCGCGGTGTTCCTGAAGCAGGAGATCGACCCGGCACGGGCTGACGCACTCACACGCACCCTGCGCGCACGTCCCGACGTGGCGTCGCTCACCCTGCGCACGCCGGAGGAAGGCCTGGCCGGCCTGCGCGAGAGCAGCACCGGCGTCTATGCCGACGCGATCGCCGCGGTGGGCGAGAATCCGTTGCCGAACGTGCTGATCGTGCGCCCGCGCGGCGACGAACGCGCGCTGGCGCGCGCACTGGAGGCATTGCCCGAAACCGATTTCGTGCAGCACGACGCGATCTGGCGCGACCGCCTGGATCGCTGGCTGGGCTTCGGCGCACGCGTGGCCTGGGTGCTGGCCGCCCTGCTCGGACTGGGCGCCCTGCTGGTCGTGGGCAACACGGTCCGGCTGGACATCCAGTCGCGGCGCGAGGAAATCGCGGTGCTGCAGTCGCTCGGCGCCACCGACGGTTTCATCCGTCGTCCATTCCTCTATCTGGGCGCGGTGTATGGCCTGACTGCCGGTGCGCTGTCCCTTGGCCTGCTCACCGCCGCCGAATTCGCGCTGCGCCAGCCGCTGCGCGCGCTGGCCGAGAGCTATGGCAGCCGCTTCGCGCTGGAGGCCGTCGACCCCATGCAGGCAGGCCTCGTGCTGGTTATCGCATCTGCATTGGGATGGCTCGGCGCCGGCGTGGTCACCGGGCATTTTCTGCGTCAAACTAGGGACTGAAGCGCTCGCGCGCGTCTCCTGCCGGTTTCACGCCCCATGCCCAAGGCCCCCCGCGACGTCCGTCACATCACCACCGACACCCCCCGGGTGATGGTGGTCGACGGCTCGAAACTGGTGCGCAAGCTGATCGGCGACCTGCTCAAGGCGGACCTGCCCGGCGTGGACGTGGTCGGCTGTGCCGGCCTGGCGGAAGCCGAAGCAGCGCTCGCCAGCGGGCCGTTCGACCTGGTCACCACGTCCCTGTCGCTGCCCGACGGCGACGGCATGCAGCTGGCCCGCCAGGTGCGCGCCAGCGCCGGCCAGCGCTACGTCCCGGTGATCGTGGTCTCCGGCGAAGCACAGAACCACCTCGAGTCGCGCCGGTTCACCGAAGACGTCACCGACTACTTCGACAAGGCCAACGGCTACCCCGCGCTGGCGGCCTTCCTGCGCGGCTACATCCAGCCCCAGGCCATCCCCGACGCCCGCGTCCTCTACGTCGAGGACAGCGTGACCGTGGCGATGGCCACCCGCCGCATGCTGCAGGCGCACGACATCACCGTGATGCACATGAGCCGCGGCGACGACGCCCTGGCCTACCTGCGCGAGCAGGCCGGCATGGACGACATCGGCGCCGACCTCGTACTGACCGACGTCACCCTGGACGGCGAAGTCAGCGGCCTGGACCTGTTGCGCGTGATCCGCAATGAACTTGGTTACGGCAAGCGCCGCCTGCCCGTGCTGGTCATGACCGGCGACGGCAACCGCGACAAGCAGTCGAACCTGCTCCGCGAAGGCGCCAACGATCTGGTGCTCAAGCCGATCGAGGAACGCATGCTCATCACCAAGACCTTCTTCCAGCTGCGCATGGCGAAGCTGCGGGAACGTTCGGCGGCTGGCTGAACCCCATGTTTGCCCGGCGCGACGGTAGTCCCTGGGCCCAGTACCGCCGAATGCGATTGGCGTGGTGGGCTCTTACCTTTGCCTGCATCGCAAGTTTCCTGTTCGACGTCATCGCCATTCGGCTGTGCATGGCCGTGTTGTGGACCGTATGCTCGGTCGCAGCCGCGCATTGGTCTTGTCCGCAATGCGGGAATCAAGTCGGTGTCGTCGGCAAGGGACCATTCTCGCTGTGGATACCGTTCGGCGGTTGGTGTACGCACTGCGGCACGCGCTTATTCTTGCGTCTTTACACGAAAGCGCGCTGATCTGACTCTACGCCGCGCACCTCTACAACAACACTCATAATCCTGCGTCATGACCGACGACGACCGCATCAAACTCGATCCTTCCTGGAAAAGCCGCATCGGCGACTACCTGCAGCGCGAGGACATGGCCGCGCTCGGCATCTTCCTGCGCCAGCGCAAGGCGCAGGGCGTGCGCATCTATCCGCCCGGCGCGCAGATCTTCTCCGCGTTCAACGCCACGCCGTTCGATGCAGTGAAGGTGGTGATCCTCGGCCAGGACCCGTACCACGGTGCGGGACAGGCGCACGGGCTGTGCTTCTCGGTGCGCCCCGGCGTGATCGTGCCGCCGTCGCTGGACAACATCTTCAAGGAAATCGAGCGCGACCTCGGCATCCGCCGACCCGACCATGGCTGCCTCACGCCCTGGGCAGATCGCGGCGTGCTGCTGCTCAATTCAGTGCTGACCGTCGAGGACGGTCGCGCGGGCGCGCACCAGGGCAAGGGCTGGGAAGGCTTCACCGATCACGTGGTCGACGTGCTGAATCGCGAATGCGAGGGCCTGGTGTTCCTGCTCTGGGGCAGCTACGCGCAGGCCAAGGGCAAGGTCATCGATGCGCAGCGGCATCGCGTGCTGAAGGCGCCGCATCCGTCGCCGCTGTCGGCGCATCGCGGCTTCCTCGGCTGCGGCCATTTCTCCTCGGCGAACGAATACCTGCAGCGACGCGGCAAGACGCCGATCGACTGGTCGCTGCCGGCGCGCGCGGAACTGGTCGAAACCGCGTAATCCGACGTGCAGAGCGGAGCTTGCTCCGCTGCTCTTCCCGGGAAAAGCATGAGCGGAGCAAGCTCCGCTCTACAACGATGCGTGGATCACAGACGGATGCGCCAGCCCATCCGCTGCATCACGACCACGATGCACCACCACACCGCGACGAACGACAGCGCGAACAGCAGCGACGGCAGGCGCGGATCGGTGCCGGCCGGCATCGCCGCGACGAACACCGTCCGATACAACCATTCGCCCCAGCCCAGCGCTGCCGAAGCGTAGACCGCGATCGCGGACCCGGCATAGGCGGCGATCGCATTGATCCCGAAGGCACGGCCGAGCGGCGGCCAGCGCCACGCGTCGAATGCGCGATGGCAGGCGTACACCGCCAGCATCGCCCAGCCCGCAGTCCACAGCACGTAACTCGGCGACCACAGGTTCTTGTTCATCGGCTGCCATTGCGCAGCCAGCCAACCCAGCGGCAGCAGCACGGCCGCAGCAACGACCAGACGTCGCGAATGGCCCGCACGCAGCCACGCACCCGCGAACAGACCGAGCAGCGCGGTCGCGATCGCGGGTATCGTGCTCAACAGACCTTCGGGATCATGGCCACGTCCCGTCGCGGCATCGAACTGATAGAGCGTCGGTCCGAACAGCGCGGTGTCGAATCGACTCGCGGGATTGTCGAACGGTGCCATGCCGCCCCAGGCCAGCAGCGCCGCGTAGCCGGCAAGCAGGACGATGCAGAGCTGCCACTGCACGCGCGGTCGCAGGTGGATCGCACACAGCGCGACGACCGCGAAGCACAGGCCGATGCGCTGCAACACGCCCCAAAGTCGGAAGTAGTCGCGATCCAGCCACCACCAGGCAAGCAGGTGCAGGCCGAGTCCAAGCGCGACGATGCGCGCGGCCCGCCACAGCGCGGCCCGGCGCAATGAGGCTTGCGCATCGCCAGCCTCGACACGCGGCACGATGCCCAGCGCGATCGACACGCCGACCACGAACAGGAACATCGGGAAGATCAGGTCGGTCGGCGTGCAGCCGTGCCATTCGGCGTGCAGCAGCGGCGGATAGACGTGCGACCAGTCGCCGGGATTGTTCACCAGCAGCATCGCCGCAACGGTCAGGCCGCGCAGCGCGTCGACCGAGACGAAACGCGGCGCGGCGCTCATGTCATTCGGAATGACGGATCGATGCGCCATCGACCCACGTCTCGACCACCTGCATCGCGTCGTCGAGCAGCACCAGGTCGGCACGACAGCCCGGCGCGATGCGCCCGCGAACATCGCCGAGGCCGATCCAGTCGGCGGCATACGTCGACGCCATGCGCACGGCTTCCTCCAGCGACACGTCCAGCCACGCCACCGTGTTGCGCACGGCGCCGATCATGTCGAGCGCGGAGCCGGCCAGCGCACCGCGTGCATTGCGCAGGACGCCGTCGTGCACGGTGATGGTTTCGCCGTAGAGCGTGTACGAAGGATCATCGGCGCCGACCGGCGGCATCGCGTCGGTGACCAGCACCAGCTTGCCGCGCGGTTTCGCCGCGAGCGCGACACGCAGCGCCGCGGCATGCACGTGATGGCCGTCGACGATGATGCCGCACCAGCTGTCGCGGTCTTCCATCGCGGCGCCGACCACGCCGGGTTCGCGGCCCTGCATCGGCGTCATCGCGTTGTACAGGTGCGTGAAACCGCGGATGCCGGCATCGAGGCCCTTGCGCGTCTGCTCGTACGTCGCCGCGGTGTGCCCCGCGCACAGCACCACGCCGCGCGCGGCGAACGTGCGCAGTGTCGCGTCCGGCACGCACTCGGGTGCGAGGGTGAGCATGGTGACGCCGTTGTCGAGCGACGATGCGAGCGCGATCTCTTCATCGCCCGGCACCCGGAAGCGACCCGAATCGTGCGTGCCCTTGCGTGCCGCAGCGAGGTAAGGGCCTTCGAGGTGGATGCCGAGGATGCCCGGGACGCGCTGCGCGATCGCCTCGCGGACCGCCGCGATGGCGGCGCGCATCACCGCGACATCGTCGCTGATCAGGGTCGGCAACATGCCGGTCGTGCCGAAGCGACGATGCGCCTCGGCCATGCGACGCAGCGTCCCGACCGTCGGCGCGTTGTTGAACAGCACGCCGCCACCACCGTTCACCTGCACATCGATGAAGCCGGGCAGCAGCGTCCCGCCATCGAGATCGCGGCGCACGCAATCGGGCGGCAACGCGGTCTCGTCGCAGATCGATGCGATGCGATCGCCTTCGATCACCACCGCCAGGCCGTCGCGCAGAGTCTCGCCGGACAGGACACGCGCATTGGCGAGGGCGATGCGATTCATGGAGGCGGCCGGTGCGCGGCTCACACCGTCTCCGTCACCTTGTTGAGGTGCGGCGGCACATCGGGGTTGAAGCCGCGACGCAGGGCCAGCGCGTTGATCGCGCGATAGAAGCTCTGCACCGTGAGCAACGGTGCGCATGCCGGATGCGATGCATCGAGCGGCAGTCGCACGCCCGGTGCGGCGTCCTGCGAGGACGCCACCCACACCTGCGCACCGCGTTCGCGGAATTCCCGCGCCATCGCCAGTGTGCCGGCGCCGGTTTCGTCCGGTTGCGCGAAGCACAACACCGGGAATCCGGGTCCCACCAGCGCCATCGGCCCATGCTTCACTTCCGCGGAGCTGTAGGCCTCCGCATGCAGGCCGCAGGTTTCCTTGAACTTCAGTGCAGCTTCCTGTGCCGCGCCGAGGCCGAGGCCGCGACCGAGCACGAACAGGTTGCGTGCATCGACCAAGCCATCGGCCAGCGGCGTCCAGTCGGCGCGCCAGGCATCACGCAACGCATCCGGCAGCGCCGCCAGCGCATCGTGCAGCGCGCCGTCGCCGCGCCAGTGCGCCACGAGTTGCAGCACCGCAGACAGCGAGGCGAGATAACTCTTGGTCGCCGCCACGCTCCGCTCGGGGCCCGCACACAGCGGCAAGGTGACATCGGCCAACTGTGCCAGCGGCGAATCCTCGGCATTGACCAGCGCGACGACACGCGCACCCGCATCGCGCGCGGCCTCGGCGTTGCGCAGCAGGTCTGGACTCTTGCCCGACTGCGAGATCGCGATGAACAAGGCACCGCGCAGGTTCGGCCGCGCCGCGTACACCGAATGCACCGACGGCGACAGCGAGGCGGTCACCACGCCGAGCTGGGTCTCGAACAGGTATTTGGCGTAGGTCGCGGCATGATCGGAACTGCCGCGCGCACAGGTTGCGATGAACGCCGGCGGCGTCGCGCGAAGCTCTTCTGCGAGGGCCGCCACCGCCTGCGCATTGCGCTTGAACTGCGCGGCGACGACATCGGCCGTCTGCGCCGCTTCGCTGTGCATCAGGGTGGATTCGGGGGCGGGCACGGCGAGCGGAGCGTCGATGGGTGCGTTCACGTGGGCGATGGGGTGTGGTGGGGAAGAAGGGCGTCAGCTGCCGCCGGCACCATCGTCGCGCTCGGGTACGCGATCGGGCAGGCGTTCGACCTGTCGCTCCTGCGCGCGATCGCGGCGCATCGGCGCGGTCGAACCACGCACCACCAGCTGCGGCGCGAAGCCCTGGTTGTGCATGGCGATGGGATGTTCGTCGTAGGCATCCTGGCGGATGCCGGCGATCAGCAGGCGCGCGGCCTGGCGCGCGATGTCCTCGGTCGCCTGCTTCGCGGTGGTCAACGGCGGCCACGACTGGCGCGAGAACGGGCTGTCCTCGAAACCGGCGATCGACAGGTCGTAAGGCACGTTCATGCCGGCCGACGTCGCGGCGGCCAGCACGCCCGCGGCGATTTCGTCGTTCGAGCCGAAGATCGCGGTCGGCGGTTCGCGCAGGGCGAGCAGGCGGCGCGCGCCGCGGAAGCCGTCGTCGAAGGTGTAGTCGCCGGGAATGACGAGGTGCTTGTCGAGGGTGATGCCGTAATCCTGCAGCGCCTGCTCGTAGCCGGCGAAGCGTTCGGTACTCGATTTGTGCGCCAGCCCGCCCCACAGGAAGCCGATGCGGGTGTGGCCGAGCTGGATCAGGTGTTCGGTGATCTCGTACGCAGCGTCGCGGTCGTCGACGTAGACGCAGGGATGGCCGTCGTCGGGATCCTCGGTCGCGGCGATGATCCGCACCAGCGCCACGTCGCGCGCGGCCAGCGCCTGCACCAGCTCGGCGTTCTCGGACATCGGCGCGGTCAGCACCAATCCCGCCAGGCGCGAGCGCTTCACGAACTCGATCAGTTCCTCCGCCAGCAGCGGCGAAGTCGCGTCGCAGGGATGGATCTGCAGGCCGAAGCCGGTTTCGCGACAGGCGGCGAGCACGCCGTTCTGCACGCCCATGATGTGGTACGCATTCGGATTGTCGTAGACCAGGCCGATCACGAACGGCGTGCCGCTGCGCAGGTTGCGTGCGGTGACGTCCGGCTCGTAGCCGAGCTCGGAGATCGCGTGCAGCACCCGCGCGCGGGTGCCCTGCATCACCGAGGTTTCGTTGTTGATCACGCGCGACACGGTCTTCAACGAGACCTGTGCGCGCTCGGCGACGTCTTTGATGGTGGGTCTGCGCATGCTGCTGCTCTTTGCTGGCGTTGTTTCAGCCGTACTTTTCAGGCGGGCATGTCAGCCATTGGTGCCGGCAGCCCGTTCGATCGCGGAAGCCTGGGCCGGCGCCGCTCCTGCCGCATCGCGGGCGACCGGAGCCTCGGCGCGCTGGCTGCGCCACGCGAAGTACAGAATGTACACGTAGCACGGCACCATCAGGAGCAGGAACACCCACTGGAAGTCGTAGTGCTGCTTCAGTTCCGCGAACAGGCGCGGGATGATCGCGCCACCGACGATGCCCATGATCAGGATCGCCGAGCCCAGCTCGGTGAAGCGGCCGAGGCCGCGGATCGCCAGCGGGAAGATCGCCGGCCACATCATTGCGTTGGCGAAGCCCAGCGCCGCGACCAGCGCCACCGAGACGTAGCCGGTGGTCAGGAAGGCACCGACGGTGAAGACGATGCCCAGCACCGAAGAGACGAACAGGTAGCGTTCCTGCGAGATGAAGCGCGGGATGATCACCAGGCCGACCACGTAGCCCACCAGCATCGCGCCCAGCGTGAACGAGGTGAAGAACTTGGTCTGGTCCAGCGGCAGGTCGAAGCCCCGACCGTAGGTGCCGATGGCATCGCCGGCCATGACCTCGGCGCCGACGTAGGCGAAGATGCACAGCGCGCCGAGCCACAGCTGCGGGAATTGCCAGAGGCTGCGGCGATCGTCGCCGTCCGCACCGCGACCGGCATTCACTTCGGCGGCCTTGATTTCGGGTAGTGGCGAGAACAGCACGCCCACCGCGAGCAGCGCGAGCAGGCCGGCCATCGCCAGGTACGGCGTGTGGATCTTCGCGGCGAATTCGTTGAGCAGCGCTTCGCGCGTCGCGGGATCCGCCGCTTCGACTTTCGCCGAGAGGTCGCCGATGCCCTGCATCACCAGCGCACCGATCGCCAGCGGCGCGAGGATGCCTGCGACCTTGTTGCAGATGCCCATCACCGCGATGCGCTGCGCCGCACTTTCGATCGGGCCGAGGATGCTGATGTACGGATTCACCGCGGTCTGCAGCAGGGCAAGGCCCGCGCCGATGGTGAACAGGCCGCCCAGTGCACCCGGATACCAGCGCTGCGTGGTGAATTCCCCGAATACCGCCGCGCCGACCGCCATGGTGAACAGGCCGACCGCGATGCCCTTCTTCATCCCGGTGAGCTTGAGGATCCAGGACGAGGGAATCGCGAGGAAGAAGTAGGACAGGAAGAACACGGTGAGGATCAGGAAGGCGTTGACCTCATCCAGGTCGAAGGCCAGCTGGGCGAAGGTGATCAGCGGCCCGTTGAGCCAGGTCACGAACCCGAAAATGAAGAACAGCGCGCCGATGATGGCGA
Organism: Lysobacteraceae bacterium; assembly: GCA_016789405.1. Classification (GTDB taxonomy): domain Bacteria; phylum Pseudomonadota; class Gammaproteobacteria; order Xanthomonadales; family Xanthomonadaceae; genus Lysobacter_I. The sequence goes on along the minus strand of JAEUPQ010000031.1, from coordinate 7,064 downwards.
TCGACGTGGTGTGGCGGACTGCGGTCATGTCGTGCGGACTCCGTGAGGCGGGTCGTCGTGGCGCATCCGGCAATGACCGGACAGCGGCGGAACAGGGCAGTGGCCGTGCGGTGGTCTGCAATCGAGGCAGTTCGGGGGCCGCAGGCGAAAACAACGTTGTCACAACTTTCGCGCAAAAACCACTCCCCGACGCAAATCCTCCGAAAAATACGGGGGCGAATGGCACTCCAGGTTTGTGTGCACTGCAACATGAGCTGATTTCATAAGGCGCTCAATTGCAGCTGTTTGTCCGCATATTTGCCTTCAATCCCATCACGAAAACCTGATTCACCACACGCATGCGCCGATTCTCCATGCGTCGGTAATGCATGCCCGTGATTTGTTGACAACGTTGTCAAGAGATCGCCACACTCCGCCGGACCGACCTCCCCACGGTCGCCCCTCGACAAAGGACCTGCTGTGGCCAACCCCAAGCCGACGACGGTGCTACCTCTGAACGCGACCACGCGTCCGTTCATTGCCGCCGACGTCGGAGGCACGCACGTGCGCATCGGCCTGATCCGTCCCGCTGGCGCGGGCGCTCCGGTCAAGGTGCAGCACTACCGCAAGTACGCCTGCGCCGATTACCCCTCGCCCGCCGAGATCTTCGAAGACTTCCTCACCCGCCTCGACGATGGCGTGCAGGTCGACGAAGCGGTGATCGCCAGCGCTGGTTACCTCCTCGAAGACGGTTCGCTCATCGCGGCGAACCTGCCCTGGCCGCTTGTGCCCGCCGCGCTGCGCGAACGCCTCGGCTTCCGCGAGCTGCGCGTGGTCAACGACTTCGAAGCCGTGGCGCATGCCATCGCCGAAGTCGATCCGCGCGACGCCGTGCTGCTCAGCGGCCCGGCGGACGCACAAGCCTCCGGACCGATCCTCGTGCTCGGCCCCGGCACCGGCCTGGGCGCCGCGCTGTCCGTGCAGAGCGAAGGTCGCAGTCTCGTGCTGCCGACCGAAGCCGGCCAGGCCGCGCTCACGCCCGGCAACGCCGTCGAAATGGCATTGCTTGCCGAACTGATGAAGCAGCGCAGCCACGTGCCAGTGGAATCGGCGCTGTCCGGTCCCGGCCTGATGAATCTGCACGCCGCGCTGTGCGCGATCCGCGGCGAGCCGCAACGCTACGCGCATCCCGGCGAGATCACCCGCGCAGCCCTCGCGGGCGAAGACGCGCTCGCGCGCGAAACACTCGATATCTTCTGCGGCCTGCTCGGCAGCGTCGTCGGCGACATGGCGCTGCTCTACGGCGCCAACGGCGGCGTCTACCTCGCCGGCGGCATCCTGCCGCAGATCAGCGATTTCCTCCTCCACTCCAGCTTCGTCGCGCGGTTCCTCGACAAGGGACCGATGCGCACGGCGCTGGAACGCATTCCCGTGCGGCTGGTCGAGCACGGTCAACTGGGCGTGATCGGCGCCGCGAACTGGTACATGCACCAGCGCGAGGCGCGACGGATCGAGTCCGGATAGCACGTCCGGACGCATGTCCAGACCAGAGGATCGACAGCAACGGGACAGGAAGTCCGCAATCCGCACCAAGCTTCGCAATCGTCAACACAGCCCGGCAGCGTTGCAGCGTCAAGCGCGCTCCGACATTCCAATGATGAGGGGAGTACACACATGAAGTTGCAGAAAACCGCGCTCTCGATCGCCATCCTGGCGGGCCTGGGCTTCGCCGGGCAGACCTTCGCGCAGGACAGCGCGTCGGCGGGCAACAAGGAGGCGGACGATCTGGATACCGTCGTCGTCGTCGGCATCCGCGGCTCGATCGAGAAATCGCAGGACGCCAAGCGCGAAGCGAAGAACCGCATCGAAGTGGTCACCTCCGAGGACATCGGCAAGATGCCCGACCACAACGTGGCCGATTCGCTGCAGCGCATCGCCGGCGTGAACATCAGCGCCGCCAGCGCGAACGAAGGCGCCTTCGACGAAAACGATCGCGTCAGCATGCGCGGCACCAGCCCGAGCTTCACCCAGACCCTGATCGACGGCCACAACATCGGCTCCGGCGACTGGTTCGTGCTCAACCAGAGCGGCACGGTCGGTCGCAGCGTCAGCTACTCGCTGCTCCCGTCCGAACTGGTGCAGAAGGTCGAAGTGATCAAGTCGTCGGAAGCACGCCTCGTCGAAGGCGGCGCGGTCGGCAACGTCAACATCGTCACCCGTCGCCCGTTGAACTTCGGCGATGGCTTCACCTCGCACATTTCGCTCGGCGCGGTGCACGCCAACCTGCCGGGCAAGACCGATCCGCAGCTCTCGGCACTCGCCAACTGGACGAATGACGCGCGCAGCTTCGGCTTCATGGTCCAGGCCTTCAGCGAAGAGCGCCACCTGCGCCGCGATGGACAGGAACTGCTGGGTTACGAGCAGATTCAGCGATTCGAGACCGATGGTGTCACACCAACCGCCCTCAGCCTTTCAAACCCGGATCTCGTTGGCGTGTATTACCCGACGCTGATCGGTTCGGCGCTGTTCGAGCAGGAGCGCAAGCGCACCGGCGGACTGGTCTCGGCCGAGTTCAAGCCGACCGACGACTTCAAGTTCTCCCTGACCGGCTTCACCTCGCGGATGAAGGCGGACAACTACAACCGCAACTACATGTTGTGGGGCAGCAGGATCCTCAATCGTGGTCAACGCATCAACGCGACGACCAATCCGCAGGCTCCGGCACCGGGCTACGTGATCCGCAACAACACGCTGGTCAGCGCCACCTTCACGCCGGAAGCCACCCGCCAGTACGGCATCTACGACCAGATCTCGCGACCGGGCGCCGAGTCGAGCAGCAACTTCATCAGCGGCGACTTCCAGTGGGACGTCAATGACTCCTTCCGCCTGAGCGGCCAGCTCGGCACCTCGACCGGTCGCGGCAAGACGCCGACGCAGGACGTGGCCGAATGGGACGTGGGCCTGGGCAGCGGCGCTGGCTGGCGCCTCAACGGCGTCGGCGCGGCCGACTGGAATCTTGGCAACACCAACACCGGCGCGCCGGGCACCCCGGGCACCAACATCAACCTCGACTGGATCTTCGGCTTCCAGGATGTCGATGTGGTCGACAAGGAGCGCTGGCTCAAGCTCGATGGCGAAGTCTTCCTCGACGGCACCTTCACCTCGCTGCAGTTCGGCCTGCGCGACGCACGCCATGAGCGGACGCTCGAGAACGTCGTGGCGCAGGGCCCGAGCTTCAGTGCCACGCCCGGTCCGTTCGACCCCAGCACCTGGCCGCAGGGCTACCGGAACTACCCGGGCAACTTCGCCTCCGGCCTGGGCGGCAACTTCCCGCGCAACATCTGGTACTACACGCCGGAGCAGCTGGCGCAGTTCAACCGCCTGGCAAACCGCGATCCGGTCACGCGCCGCTACTTCCCGGCGGAGTACGGCCTGGACGAGCGCAGCACGGCCGCCTACTTCCAGGCGAATTTCGAAAGCGAGAAGTGGGCCGGCAATTTCGGCCTGCGCTACGTGCGCACCGACATGGAAGCGGCGAACTGGGTGAACACCTCGGCCACCGACCCGCGCGCCATCACCACCTCGGCCTTCGGCGCCTATCGCCAGGACATCGTCCGCAACGTGTACAAGGACTGGCTGCCGAGCCTGAACCTGCGCTACTCGATCGACGACAACAAGCTGCTGCGCTTCGCGTTGTCGCGCACCCTGACCCGACCGGATTACTCGGCGATCGCGGGTGCAGTCACGCTCAACGACAGCAACCTCACTGGCGTCGGCGGCAACCCGGACCTGGAACCGGTGCTGTCGACCAACTTCGATGCGACGTTCGAGTGGTACTACGGTGAACGTGCGCTGCTGTCGGTCAGCGGCTTCCTGATGGACATCGACAACTATGTCACATTCACGAACATCAACCGCTCGTACTTCACGATCAATTCCACTTACCCGACCGGTGCTTTCCTGAACTATGACGTGCAGACCTATGTCAATTCGAATGCCAAGGTCCGCGGCTTCGAAGTGGCATGGGAACAGCCGTTCGGCGACTACTTCGGCGTGTTCGCGAACTACACCTTCGCCAAAGGCACCACGGATGACGGTTACGACATGCTCGGCACTTCGCGCAACACCTACAATCTGGGTGGCTACTTCGAGAACGAGCATTTCAACGCGCGCCTGAACTACACGTACCGCTCGGAGTTCTTCAGCGGCCTGGATCGTGCCTCGGCGTTCTACCAGGACGAGATCGACAACGTCTCCGCATCGTTCGGCTACAAGTTCAACGACAACTACTCGATCGCACTCGACGCGTTGAACCTCAACAACCCGAAGACCGCCTACTACGCCGAGAACCGCGACCGTCCGCGTTCGATCTACCAGAACGGCCGCCAGTACTACCTGACCTTCCGCATGAAGTTCTGATGCTCCACAACGGGCCCGGCCCCGCGCCGGGCCCGGCTCATCTCTCTCCTCCTCCGGGTGCTGGAACGATCCCCCTTCGGGCCTGGTGAAACCGGGCCCGCTTTTTTTCCGGTGCGCCGCAGCGGCTTGACGTAGAGTCGAACTCGAGACCCACGCCCGCCGCGTCGCGCCACACCCACTTCGTACAGACAGGTATCCATGGCCACGTCCCGCGTATCCGCCGCCCTGCTCCTGCTTCCGCTGTCGCTGTTCGCTTGCGGAACATCCACCGCCGGAAAGCCGCTCGCCACGCCGGAAAGCGCTTCATCGACGCTGATCCCCATCCCGACATCGCTGGTCCGGAACCGCGGCAGCCTGCGATTCGACGCTGGAACGGCGCTGCATGCGTCCCAGGCCTCATCGAAGCCGGCAGCGGCGCTGTTCGCGGACCTGGTGAAACGCAGCCACGGGTTCGCGCCGGGCACCGGCATGAAGCAATCCGCGAGCAGCATCGCCTTTGAGATCGATCCGGCGCTGCGCGGCAACAACGACGAGGCCTATGTCATCGACATCGACGCGAAACGCGCGCTTGTCCGTGCCAGAAGCGCCAGGGGGCTGCAGCATGGCGCGGTGACCCTGTGGCAGCTGGCGACCGACGCGAACGGTCCTCGTTCGACACTGCCGGCGGTTCGCATCGAAGATGCGCCGCGCTTTGCCTGGCGTGGCGCGATGCTGGACTCCGCGCGGCATTTCCAGAGCGTCGACGAGGTCAAGCGCCTGATCGACGCGATGGTGGTGCACAAGCTCAACGTCTTCCACTGGCATCTCACCGACGACCAGGGTTGGCGCATCGAGATCAAGCGCTACCCGAAACTCACCGAGGTCGGCGGTTGCAGGCAGCCATCCGGCGACGCCGGCACCAATGCGAATGGCGAACCAGTGCGCTACTGCGGCTGGTACACGCAGGCGCAGATCCGCGACGTGGTGCAGTACGCGGCCGAGCGCAACATCCAGATCGTGCCGGAGATCGACATTCCCGGCCACGCGACCGCGATCATCGCCGCCTATCCGGAACTCGGCACCACCACGGAGCCGCTCAAGCCTGTCGCGGAGTGGGGCGTGTTCGTCAACCTGCTGAACACCGAAGACTCGACGATGGTGTTCATGGAGCAGGTCTTCGAGGAACTTGTCGCACTGTTCCCGGGGCGCTACGTGCACATCGGCGGCGACGAGGCGGTGAAGGACCAGTGGATCGCATCGCCGCGCGTGCAGGCACAGATGAAGGCGCTCGGCCTGAAGACCGAGATGCAGATGCAGAGTCGCATGGTCGCCCGCCTCGAAAAGTTCCTCGCCGCACGCGGCAAGCGACTGGTCGGCTGGGACGAGATCCTCGAAGGCGAGCTGCCGCAGAGCGCGACCGTGATGTCGTGGCGCGGCATCGAGGGCGGCCTGCAGGCGGCAGGCAAGGGCCACGACGTGGTGATGTCGCCGGTCTCGCACCTGTACCTCGACTACCTGCAGACCGAGTCGCCGAACGAACCACCGGGACGCCCGACCACCGTCACGCTGCGCAAGCTCTACGACTTCGAGCCCGTGCCCGATGACCTCGCCGCCGATCGCCGCCACCACATCCTCGGCGTCCAGGCGAATGCGTGGACCGAGCACATGCGTACCTACGATCGCGTGCAGCATGCCTTCTTCCCGCGCATGGCCGCACTGGCTGAAGTGGGCTGGTCCACGTCGCAGACACGCAGCTACGACGACTTCCTCGCGCGTCTGCCCGCGCAATTGGCCCGCTATCGCATGCTCGGCATCGCGCCTGCGCGCACGCCCTTCGAAGTGAGTATCGATGCCAGCGCGGCGAACGACGGCCTCGCTTCTGTCTCATTGTCGAACGCCACCGGCTATCGGGACATCCGCTACACCACTGATGGCACCGAGCCGACGGCGACTTCGCCGCGTTACGAAGCCGCACTGTCGCTACCGCAGACCGCCACGGTGCACGCAGCGGTCTTCGTCGACGGCAAGCCGCTGCAGTCGGCCGACCGCTTCGCGATCACGCCGGCATCGTTGCTCGAACGCACCGACGAGACGATGAAGATGTGCACCGGCGCGCTGAAGCTGCGTCTCGAGGACGACACCACCGTCGACGGCGAACGCGCGATCTTCAATGTCGACATCTTCAACCCCTGCTGGGAATGGGTGAAGGCGCCGCTGGCATCGACCCGCGCGGTCTCGCTGCGCGTCGGGCGCATTCCCTACTACTTCCAGCTCGCGCATGACGAGTCCCATCGCAAGTTCAAGCCGGCCAGCACACCGCATGGCGAAGCCGTGCTGAAGGCGGGTTGCGACGGCCCGACGCTCGCGACTGCACCGCTGCCGGCATCGCCCGGCGCGAACGGTTTCCTCGAACTCACCCTGCCGCTGCCCGCGCAGACCGGATCGAAGGACCTCTGCGTGTATTTCACCGGCGACACCCGACCCGCGATGTGGGTGCTGGATCGCATCCGACTTCTACCGCACTGACATGAGCCCACTTGCCGTTCCCTCTCCCGCCACGCTGCTGACGATCTTCGGCGCCACCGGCGACCTCGCACAGCGCATGCTGCTGCCGTCGCTGTACGGCCTGCATCGCGACGGGCTGCTGCCCGCCGGGCTGCGCATCCTCGGCACCGCGCGTTCCTCGC
>JAEUPQ010000005.1 GCA_016789405.1 Lysobacteraceae bacterium | reverse complement strand
GCGAGGCCGCATGCGCCTCGAAGCAGGCGTGCACCGGTCGCCACGGGCCGACGTCGCGCGCGGTCGCGTTGAACGTTTCCACCACCTCGCGACGCTGCGCATCGTCCAGCAGCGGCAGGCGATCCACCGGCTGCGTGGTGTCGGCGACGAAGGCCTGCAGGACACGCACGAAGCAATCGAAGAACCTGCGCACGGTGCCGACGTCGAACAGCGCGGTCGCGAATTCGATCAGGCCGGTGATGGCGCCATCGTCGCCTTCGCCCAGGCTCAGGGTCAGGTCGAACTTCGAGACCGCATGCGGCTGTTCGATGGCTGCCGTCTGGACTCCGGACAGGCGCAGCTCGCCCGACTCGTTGTTCTGCCAGGCGAACACCGTCTGGAACAACGGCGAATAAGACAGGCTGCGCGCCGGGTTCACCTGCTCCACCACCTGCTCGAACGGCAGGTCCTGGTGATCCTGCGCGGACAGCACCGCTGCCTTCACGTGGTCGAGCAACGCCGACACCGGCGCCTCGCCATCCACGCCGACACGGATCGCAAGCGTGTTGACGAAGAAGCCGATCAAGCCCTGGACCTCTCCGCGCAGGCGATTGGCCACGGGTGTGCCGACGACGATATCGTCCTGGCCCGAGAGGCGAGAGAGCGTCGCAACCCAGGCCGCGAGCACGACCATGTAGACCGTGCTGCGTTCGCGCAGCGCAAAGTCCTTGAGCGCTGCGGACAGCGCTGGATCGATGCGCACGTCGACCCACTCGCCTCGATGGTCCTGCACGGCCGGGCGCGGACGATCCATCGGCAACTCGAGCAGCGCCGGTGCGCCCTGCAGGGTCTCGCGCCAGAAGGCGGCCTCGCGCGCCGCGCGCTCGCCGGACAGGCGCTCGCGCTGCCAGAGGGCGTAGTCGGCGTACTGCACCGGCAGCGGCGGCAACGGATCGTCCTCGCCACGCAGTCGCGCGGCGTACAGCGCCTCCAGCTCCGTCGCGAACACGCCCAGCGACCAGCCATCGGACACGACGTGATGCATCGTCAGCAGCAGCACGTGGCGTGCGGCATCCATGCGAACCAGCGCGCCGCGCAGCAAGGGGCCGCGCTCGAGGTCCATCGGTGTCGATGCATCCTCCTTCAGCACGCGTTGCAGGCTCGCCTGTTGCACCTCGGCATCCAGCGTCGAGAGGTCTCGGCAGGACAGCGGGAACACGGGTGGCAGGTCGAATCGCTGCATCGGCACGCCATCGACGGCCTCGAACCGGGTGCGCAGGGCTTCGTGGCGCGCGACGATGCGATCGAGCGCCCATTGCAGGGCATCGCGATCCAGCGGACCGCGAAGCTCGGTGGCCTGCGCGATCATGTAGGCATCGACCGTGCCGGCATGGCTCGACAGGAACCACAGTCGCTGCTGCGCGAACGATGCCGGCACATCGCCGGCGTCGCGCGCACGCGGCACGATGGCATTCGCCCTGCGGCGCATCGCCCTGAACTGCTCCGGCGTCATTCTGCTGACGACATCGCGTCTGGACGGCCTGGCTTCTTCCCTGGCTTCGCGCTGGCATGCGTCGACCAGGCCCAGCAGGGCTTCGATGGTAGGCGCGGAGAACAGGGCGGTGTGCGGGATCTCGACCGAAAACGACGTGCGCACGCGCGCGACGAGTCGTGCACCGAGCAGCGAATGTCCGCCCAGGGCGAAGAAATCGTCGCGATAGCCGATGTCCGGCAGCCGCAGCACGTCGCGCCACAGCGCGGCCATGGCCTGGGCCTGTGCTGTTTCCGGAATCGCGTGACGTCCATCCGCAGGCGTGTCCGCGAGCGGCGCCGGCAACGCGCCACGATCGAGCTTGCCGTTCGGCGTCAGGGGCCAGCGCTCCAGCGCGACGAACGCCGACGGCACCATGTGCGCGGGCAGCGATCGCGCGAGTTCCGCACGCACCCTGCCGGCGTCGAAATCCGCACCGGCGATGCAGTACGCCACGAGGCTGCGCACACCCTGCGCGTCCTCGGGCGCAACCACGATGGCCTCGCGCACGCCCGCGCATCCGGCGAGACGGGCTTCGATCTCGCCCAGCTCGATCCGGAAGCCGCGGATCTTCACCTGGAAATCGTTGCGTCCGAGGTATTCGATGCTGCCATCGCTGCGCCAGCGGGCGAGATCACCGGTGCGATACATGCGCGGCGGACGTCCATCGTGATCGACACGCGCGTCGTCGCTGCATGGAGCGTCGCAGAACGGATCGTCGAGGAAGCGCTCGGCGGTGAGGTCGTCGCGCCCGAGGTAGCCGCGTGCGACGCCGGCGCCGGCGATGTACAACTCGCCGACGGCACCCGTGGGCAGCAACCTGCGTTCGGCATCGAGGACGTAGAGTCGCGTGTTGTCGATGGGCTGGCCGATATGCGCGGCAAAACCATCCCGGGACCGCATCGACACCCAGGTCGAGTACGTCGTGGTTTCCGATGGGCCATAGAGGTTGCACAGGCGCTGCAGGTGCGGCAGCGCAAGGAGGCGCTCACCGAGTTCGCGGCGCAGTGCTTCGCCTGCGAGGTTGATGGTGCGCACGCTCGCCGGAATCGCACCCGCGGCGGCCAGCTCGGCGATCGCGGACGGCACGGTGTTGACCAGGGTGACGCCGGGCGCCGCGTCGAGGAGCGACAGCGCGTTCTCGACCACGGTCGCACGGCCACCGGCGGACAAGGGCACGAAGCACTCGAAGATCGACAGGTCGAAGTTGATCGAGGTGGAGAACAACACGTTCTCCAGCTCCCCGGCATCGAACGAGCGCAATGCCCATTCGATGAAGTTCGAAGCCTGCCGATGCTCGATCGCTACGCCCTTCGGCCGGCCGGTCGAGCCCGAGGTGTAGATGAGATAGGCTAGATGCGATGGCGACAGACCGATGTCGCTTCGCGCCGGCGCCGTCATCGGCATCGACGCAAGATCGGTATCGTCGAGCGGATCGATGCAGGGCGGAAGTGGTGTCGCACGTGCGTCGCCGACGCGTTTCAGCACATCGGCACCCATGCCACTGGCGATCACCGCCAGCGGCCCGGCATCGTCCAGGATGCCGGCCAGACGATCGGGTGGATACGCCGGGTCGAGCGGCATGTAGGCCCCACCGGCCTTGAGCACCGCCAGCATCGCGACCACGAGTTCGATGCCACGGGGCATGGCGATGCCCACGCGTGCATCCGGCACGATGCCCAGCCCACGCAGGCGATGCGCGAGGCGGTTCGCGCGGGCATCCAGTTCCGAATAGCTCGTCGCTGCATCGCCATGCACGATGGCGACGGCATCCGGCATGCGTGCGGCCTGTGCCTCGAAACCATCCTGCAGCAGTCCGGGAACCCCGGCGATCCGCGTGCGGTTCCAGTCGCGCAACTGGCGGGTCCGCTCGGCATCACCCAGCATCGGCAGATCGGACAGAGGCACGTCCGGCGTGGCGACCATGCCGCGCAGCAAGCGCTCGAAGTAGCCGACGAAACGCTGCACCGTCGACGCGTCGAACAACGCGGTCGCGTACTCGATGCCGCCTTCCAGGCCACCGTCGACGCCTTCGCCCAGGCTGAGCATGAGGTCGTATCTCGATACGAGATGGGGCTGCAGCAGCGACGTGGCGCGAATGCCCTGCAGGCGCAGGTCGCCCGGATCGTTGTCCTGCCAGGCGAACACGGTCTGGAACAGAGGTGCATGCGACGGACTCCGCGGCGGATTGACCCGTTCGACCACGCGCTCGAACGGCGCGTCCCGATGAGCGTGCGCGCCAAGCACGGCCTCGCGCATGTGCGCGACCAGCCTGCGCGTGTCGCCCTCGACGGCCACGCGGATCGCCAGCATGTTGACGAAGAAGCCAACGGTGTCCTGCAGCTCGGGACGGTCACGCCCTGCCACTGGCGTGCCGACCACGACATCCGTCTGTCCACTCAACCTGGACAGCAATGCGCTCCAGGCCGACAGGAGCAGCATGTAGAGGGTGACGCCTTCGCGCTGGGCCAGTGCCTTGAACCCCGCGGCCAACCCGGCATCGAGTCGCACGGGCAACCAGTCGCCACGGAAAGACTGTCGTGCCGGCCGTGGGCGATCCGTGGGAAATTCGAGCAGCGCCGGTGCAGCACGGAGCCTGTCGCTCCAGTACGCCAGGGATGCATGCATGCGCGCATCGTCGTCGCGCGATCGCTGCCAGACTGCGAAGTCTGCATACTGCAGGGGCAGCGGTGGCAGCGGATCGACCTCTCCCCGCAGGCGCGCGGCATACAGTGCATCGAGTTCGCGCATGAAGACGGCCATCGACCAGCCATCGAACACGATGTGATGCACGGTCAGCAGCAGGACATGGCGTTCCTCGCCCAGACGGACCAATCGCGCACGCAGAAGCGGCGCGCGCCCCAGGTCGAACGCATGCTCGGCTTCCGAGCGCTGCAGCCTCGCCAGTGCCACACGCGAATCGTCCTCGGCCATGCCGGACAGGTCGTCCACGGCGACCAGGAATTCCGGTGAAGCCTCGATGCGCTGCATCGGTTCGCCATCCACGACGATAAAACACGTGCGCAGGCTTTCGTGCCGCGTCACGAGGCGCGACAAGGCCCAGAGCAACGCATCCCGGTCAAGCGGACCCTGCAACTCGCTCGCACGCGAGATCGGACAGGCATCCGAAGCCCCCTGCGCCATGAACCACAGTCGCTGCTGCGCGAACGATGCCGGGAGCACGCGGCCGTCGCGTGGCTGGCATGCAATCCGCTCCGATGTGCGTCGCATGTCTCGAAGCTGATCGGGCGTCATCCTGCTCAGCATGTCCTTCGTGAACATCTCTTGCTCCCTTCGATTCGATTGCAGCCGGCACGCACGCGCGCAGCCGGCGATACTTCATCCCGCCTCAACCCGACCTTCGCATCGCCGGGTCGAATCTTCCGGCAGATTTCTTCTTCAATCTGCATGCGTGGCGCGACATGCGATGCGACGGCCGAAACGCATGCCGGATCCGGCGCAGGGCGCGCGAGCGCTGAGCCTGCTCCTCGCGGCCCGAGACCACGACAGGCCGGGACGACAAGCCAGCGTGCGAATCCGGCCCTGCCCAGGTACGCATGCACACGAGCCCTTGCGGTTGCGATCGACTCGCCATCCAGGACTGCCGAACCGACACCCACGACGGCAGGCCACACGCATTCATGCCATCTCCGCCATCTCTGCTTCCATCCGCGCGAAGACCACTTCCAGCAGGCGTTCGATCGTCGGCCCCTCGAACAGGTCGCGCAGGCTCACGTCGACACCCAGCGTGTCCTGCGTGGCCATCGCCAGTCGCGTCGCCAGCAGCGAATGGCCGCCGAGGGCGAAGAAGTTGTCGTGCACGCCGACCTGCGCGACACCCAGCAGCTGAGACCAGATGCGGACCATTTCCGCTTCGATCGGCGTGCGCGGCGCCACGTATGCGGCTCGTCCACCAAAGTCGTCGACATCCGGCGCAGGCAGTGCACCTCGGTCCAGCTTGCCGTTCGCGTTGAGCGGCCAGGCATCGACCTGCACGAACGCCGACGGCATCATGTATTCCGGCATCTGGCGCTGCAGGCCGGCGCGCAATGCGTCCACCGAGGCCTCGCCATCGAGGCGGTAGTAGGCCACCAGTCTTGCGGCGCGATCACGGGCATCCTGTCGCGCCAGCACCACGGCATCGCGCACGCCCGGCAGTGCCGCCAGGCGCGACTCGATCTCGCCCAGTTCGATGCGATAGCCACGGACCTTCACCTGGAAATCGTTGCGGCCGACGTACTCCAGACTGCCGTCCTCACGCATCCTCGCGAGGTCGCCGGAGCGATAGATGCGCTCGCCCGGGCGGAACGGGTCGGCGATGAAACGTTCCGCAGTCAATGCGTCTCGGCCGAGGTATCCGCGTGCGACACCATCGCCACCGATATGGATTTCGCCGACGACACCGAACGGGCACAACTGGCCGTGCACATCGAGGACATACAGGCTGACATCGTCATAGCGCACGCCGATCTGGCTCGGTCCTTCATGATCGAGGTCGGACGCGAGCATCTCGCGCCAGGTCGAGATGACAGTGGTCTCGGTGATGCCGTACGCCTGGACAATCCGCGTGTTGGCGTTTCGTGCATCGGCGAACCAGGGCTTGAGCATCTTCGCATCGAGCGCCTCGCCGGCGACGATCAGCATGCGCAGCGCGTGCCGATCGACGCTTCGTCCCTGCGCCTCGATGAGCGCGCGCAGGGCTCCTGGCGTCTGGTCGAGCAAGGTGACCCGTTCGCGGCACAGCAAGTCGTATACGGCATCGGCCGATCGCGTGACATCGCGTGGCACGATCACGAGACGGGCACCGTGTCGCAGCGCACCCCAGATTTCCCAGACCGAGAAATCGAACGCGAACGAATGGAACAGGGCGACCACGTCGTCTGCATTGAAACCCGACCAGCTGGCGGTACTGGTGAACAGGCGATCGATCTGACGATGCTCGACCATCACGCCCTTGGGCTGACCGGTCGATCCCGACGTGTAGATGACATAGGCCAGATGGTCCGGGCGCAAGCCGATGTTGACGGGATCCGGGTTGCTGCCGGGCATCGTGGACCACAGGCCGTCGTCGCCGTCGATGTCGACGATGCGCGGGCGGGCATCGGGAGCGACCGCAGACAAGGACTCGGCAAGCAACGGCACTGCAGCCGCGTCGGCCAGCACCAGCGCGGGTCTTGCGTCCGCCAGCACATAGGCGAGTCGATCGGCCGGGTAGGACAGGTCGAGCGGGACGTAGCCGCCGCCGGACTTGAGCACGGCGACCACCGACTCGACGACGCCGATGCCGCGCTCCATGCAGATCGCGACGCGACTTTCCGGCGCGACGCCCTGCGCGCGCAGCCAGTGGGCGAGGCGATTGGCGCGGGCGTTGAGTTCGCCGTAACGCAGCGCCCGGTCGCCGCAGCTGACCGCCACCGCATCGGGCGCACGTGCGGCCCGATCCTCGAAACGCAGGTGGATCGGCGTATCCCGATCGTGTTCGCGCACGTCCGAGGACAGCGCGAGGATCCGTGCACGCGCCTGCGGATCGCAGGCCTCGAACGCCGCCAGCGGGCGCAGGGGATCGGCGATGCACGCCGCCAGAAGATGCTGGTAGGTGCGCGTGATGCCCTCGATCGTGCCGTGGTCATAGAGATCGGCGGCATAGCTCCACAGCATCGTCACGCCCTCGGGATCGTGGCGTGCGCGCGGGATCATGATCACGTCGAAATCGAACTTCGAGGTGTTGTTGCTGTAGACCTCGTGGATGTCGAATGCGAACTCCGGCCACTGCAGGCGTGGTCCTGTCGAGTTGTGCGAACTGAAGGCGACCTGGAACAGCGGGTTGCGGCCGGCGTCTCGTTCGGGCTGTACTTCGCGCACCACCCATTCGAACGGCGCTTCCTGGTGGTCGTAGGCTTCGGCGAGATCCGCCATCACCCTGTCGAGCAACATGCGATAACTCGGATCACCGGACAGGTTGCAGCGCACCGGCACCATGTTCACGAACATGCCGACCATGCCTTCGGTGCGACGCGCCACGCGATTGGCGACAGCCGAACCGATGACGAAATCGTCGCATGCGGCATAGCGCGAGATGGTCAGCTGGAACACGGCCTGCATCGCGGCATACAGGGTGACGCCCTCGCGGCGGCAGAACGCGTGCAGTTCGCAGACCAGCGCCTTCGGCAGCTCGACGCGGACCTGCCCACCTCGATAGCTCGGGACCGCAGGCCGGGGGCGGTCGGTGATCATCGGCAACTGCAGCGCAGCACCGGCGAGCTTGTCCTTCCAGTAACGCGCCTGGCGGCGGAAGCGCGCGGCAGCGGCTTCACTGCGCTGCCAGGCCGCGTAGTCGCCGAACTGCGCGACCATCGGCGGCAGGTCGGGCACCTCGTCGCGACCCAGCGCGTCGTAGATCGCGAGCAGTTCGCGCAGGATCAGGTTCATGCTCCAGCCGTCGTGCACGTAGTGCTGCTCGACCTGGACCAGCAGGTGCTCGCTTTCCGACAGGCGGACGAGCGTGAACTTCGCCAGCGGCAGCTGCGCGAGATCGAAGCGTCGATGCACCTGGGCATCCACCAGCGCGGCAATGGTGGCTTCGTCGGCCGACCCTTCGAGATCACGATACTCGAACATGCCCGGCGCCGACGCATGCACCTGCTGGTAGGGCTCGCCGTCCGCGCCGGCATGGAATGTCGTGCGCAGGATTTCGTGACGCTCGGCCAGCAGTTCGATCGCACGGCCGAAGCGTTCGGGGACGAAATGCCCGCGGATGCGGATCACGTTCTGGGCGTTGTAGGCCGTCGACGTCGACGTCAGCTGCTCCAGCACCCACAAACCGTACTGCTGGTAGGACAAGGGCGCATGCAGTCCCGCGTGGCGTTCGAGATGCGCCTCGTCGAACCCGCCCTCGTCCACGCGTTCGACCGCGTCGACATGCGTGTCGACCACGAGGTTCGCCATCTCGGTGAGCGTCATCGGCTTGAACAGTGCATGGATCGGCAACGACACCCCGAACCGCTGGCGGATCCGCGACGACAGCTGGATCAAACGCAGCGAGTCGCCGCCCAGCAGCAGGAAGCGGTCGTCGCGTCCCACCCGCTCGCGCTTGAGCAGTTCGCACCACAGCGCCGCGAGGCCGGCCTCCACCTCGCCTTCCGGCGCGCGGTACGCCTCCGACGGATAGTCCTCAGGACCCGGCGCAGGCAGCGCGGCGCGATCGAGCTTGCCGTTCACCGTCCGCGGCCAATTCGCCACGCACACGTACGCCGTCGGCACCATGAACGCCGGCAGTCGCGTCGACAGCGCTTCGCGCAGTGCAGCCGGATCGCTCTCGTCGCCGCGCATGCCGTCCGCGTGCATGCCGTCCATGCGCACATACGCCACCAGCTGCTTGCCCTCGCCGCCTTCGTCGCGCGCCAGCACCACCGCGTCGTGCACACCAGGCAGCGTCGACAGCACCGATTCGATCTCGCCCAGCTCGATCCGGAACCCCCGCACCTTCACCTGGAAATCGTTGCGCCCCTGGTATTCGATCGTCCCGTCCGGCAGCACGCGGCCGAGGTCGCCCGTGCGGTACCAGCGTTCCCCGTCGATCTCGACGAAGCGTTCGGCGGTCAGTTCAGGGCGTGCCAGGTAGCCGCGCGCCAGGCCGTCGCCGGCGATCAGCAGTTCGCCGCTGTCGCCATCGGCCACCGGCCGCAGGGATCCGTCGAAGAAACCGATCCGCACCCCCGGCAGTGCCACGCCGATCCGCGGCGCATCGCCCGCGTCGTTGATCGCCATCGCGGTCGCGTACACCGTCGCCTCGGTCGGACCGTAGGCATTGAAAAAGCGCTGCGTCGTGCTCGACGCCATCGCACGCCACATCGGCACCGGGATCGCTTCACCGGCCACCACCACCGTCAGACCCGACAGCGATGCGCGGCGCTGCAGGCCCGCTTCGAGCAGTCCACCCAGTTGGGACGGCGTGCAGTCGAACAGGTCCACCTGCTCGGTCTCCAGCAGCGACAGCATCGCGTCCGGGTCCTGCTTCGCCGATTGCGGCACCACCACCACGCAGTCTCCGCCCAGCAGCCGGCTCCAGCCCTGCACCGAGACGTCGAACGACAGCGACGCGTTCATCGCCACGCGCAGCGGACGCTCCACGTCGCGACCGTGCGGATGCAGCAGGGCATCCAGTGCGCGCCACAGGTGCAGCACCGCGGCGTGCTCGACCTCAACGCCTTTCGGCCGACCGGTCGAACCCGAGGTGTAGATCACATAGGCGCGGCGCGAGGACGCCGAGGTTTCGCCGGCATCGTCGAGGTTTTCAGCGGACAGGCTGGACCACTCGCATGCATCGTCCAGAGACACGCAGGCCGGAGCACCCGACATGCCCTGCATGGCCGCCGCCATGGCCGCGCGACCCGTCGCATCGGTCACCACCACCACCGGTACCGCATCCTCCACCATCGCCCACAGGCGCTCGGCCGGATATTCCGGATCCATCGGCACGTAGGCGCCGCCGGCCTTCAGGATCGCGAGGATGCCTTCGAGCATGCCCACGCCGCGCGCCATGCACAGCGCGACATTGCGCTCGGGCGCCACGCCCAGCGTGCGCAGATGCCGTGCCAGGCGATTGGCCTGCGCGTTCAGCGTTGCATAGTCGCAACGATCTTCGCCGCAGATCGCCGCCAGCCGGTCGGGCGCGCGCGACGCCCAGTCCTCGATTGCACGGTGAAGCGTGAAGGCCGCAATGCCTGTGGCCCTGGATTCATCCTGAATGTCCTGCATGCTCCTGCTCCTTGATCTGTTCCAGACGGCAGCCGCTCCGGCGGCACCGCGTCCCCTGATTGCACCGAACCGTCCCCACGGGGATCGATCCCGCACGCCCCCCCGGGCGCAGCGCCACTCAGCACGACCGCATGCGCGATCCATGCTTCACGGCGTCAATGCTCGATGATCCGACTCGATGATGTGGATGTTCGATGGCTCCGCGCGTGCGCGACGGGCCGGCCACGGAATATACGAGGCCGATGCGGCCATCCTTGCGACAGCCGCCCCCTACCCTCTCCTTCGGCAACTCTTGCCACAGTGACGTCTCCTTCCTTCGGCGGAACTCCATTCCGTCGGCATCGATCATGACGAACGTCGTCGCCAATCTGTGATCGATGCAAGCACAAATACTGGCACAACCCGTGCCGCAAGGAACCCCCCAACGACGACGGGCCGGCATGGCCGGCCCGTTCTGGTAGCGCAAACCCGGGAAATCGTGACCGATTACCAGCGCCCGGGCGGATCTGCTGCAAAGCCACCGGGGAAGGCCTGCGGGCCGGACGGACGGCGATGCCGGCGATCCCATTCGTACGGGCGCTGCATCACCCCCATCGCCACGAGATTGGGCACATCGTCGTAGCGGACCTGGGCGACCTGGGCAGGCGTGCGGCTGGCACGAACGAATTCCGTCCGATTGACCGGCGACCATTCGCGCGCGCCGTGGCCGGTGCCAATGCTCTGGCCGACGCCACCCTGACTGTCGGCCTCGGCCGATTCGCGCGCACCGCGGGCAGAAGGAGCGGCCGGGGCCGCCTTGCGCTCGGCGCGTGCAGCCTGGTCGCGACGTCGGCCGTAATCGTCATGATCGCGGGCGATCGGCGCAGGTTCGTAGTACGGCTGCGGATAGGCGCGCTCGCGGAACACCGCCACGCCGATCACGCCGACATTGTCCGGACGGCCGGTCCGGGCAGCGTAGCTGTCGGGCAGGTCGGTGAAGTAGAACTGGGCCACGTCCTGCAGCGACTTGCGCCAGCCGGCGATCTCGGTGCTCTGCCAGGGGCCGAGCACGTAGCCGGCCTGGCCCGTGCCGGCGGTTTCGCCGCTGATCGCGTTCACGCCGTCGACAGACAGCACCACGAGTACGCGCTCGCCGGTGGTGTTGGTCAGGCGCACGCTGTAGCGGTGGCCGGGGACGCCGGGTACCCAGGTCTGGCTGCGATGACGGTACTCGGGCAGCCACTGACCGGTATCGCGGTCGATCAGGTCGATGTCCACCAGCGACTGCGCGGACGACGGCCCGCAGGCGGTGGCGGCGAGGAGCGCGGTGAGCAGGGCGGCAGTGGTGCGCAGCATGGGAGGACTCCGGCGTTCGGTGATGTCCGACATGGACACTCCCTTGAACGCCGTGGGGCACGGATGGGGTTTGCCCCTGGACCGTCGTCCGGGCGCCCGCATTCAGCCACGGGTAAACTGGCCGGCCTGTCTCACGTCCCCCGCGCTGGCCCATGACCGTCACCCGCATCCTCACCGGCATCACCACCTCCGGCACCCCGCACCTGGGGAACTACGTCGGCGCGATCCGCCCGACTGTGGCCGCCAGCCGCACGCCCGGCACCCAGAACTTCTACTTCCTGGCCGACCTGCACGCGCTGATCAAGGTGCAGGACCCGGCAAAAGTGCAGCGCTCGACGCTGGAGATCGCCGCGAGCTGGCTGGCCTGCGGCCTGCAGCCGGACAACGATCGCGTGTGGTTCTACCGGCAGAGCGAAATCACCGAGATTCCGGAGCTCACCTGGTTCCTGACCTGCGTCGCCAGCAAGGGCATCCTCAACCGCGCGCATGCCTACAAGGCTGCGGTCGACCGCAATCGCGAGGACGGCGAGGACGACGACGCGGGGATCACCACCGGGCTGTTCATGTATCCCGTACTCATGGCCGCGGACATCATGGTGTTCAACGCGCACAAGGTGCCGGTGGGCCGCGACCAGATCCAGCACATCGAGATGGCGCGCGACTTCGCGCAGCGCTTCAACCATCTGTACGGCGAACACTTCGTGCTGCCCGAGGCCGTGATCGAGGAACACGTGGCCACCCTGCCCGGCCTCGACGGCCGCAAGATGTCCAAGAGCTACGACAACACCATCCCGCTGTTCGCGCCGCGCGATCAGTTGAAGAAGCTGATCTTCTCGATCGTCACCGATTCGCGCGCGCCCGGCGAAGCGAAGGACACCGAAGGCTCAGCGCTGTTCCAGCTGTACCAGGCGTTCGCGAGCAGCGATGAGACGGCCGGGATGCGCGCCGCGTTTGCCGACGGCATCGGCTGGGGTGACGCCAAGCAGCGTCTGTTCGAGCGCGTCGACGCCGAAATCGCACCGCTGCGCGAGCGTTACGAAGACCTGATGGCGAAGCCGGCCGTGATCGAAGAACAGTTGCGCGAAGGCGCCCGCACCGCGCGCGAACGCCTGGGCACGCCGTTCCTCCGCGAACTGCGCGAAGCCGTGGGCCTGCGCGACCTGTCGAAGATGCCGGTTTCCGACAACGTCGAGACGCAGAAGATCGCAGTTCCGCCACAGATCAAGCAGTACCGCGAGAAGGACGGCAAGTTCTACTTCAAGCTCACCGACGGCGACGACGTGCTGCTGCAGAGCCACGGCTTCGACAATCCGAAGGACGCCGGCGCCTGGGTGGCCCGATTCAAACGCGAGGGCGCCGCCGCGCTGGCCGATGCGAACGCACTGCTCGAACCCGTCGCAGACGCGATGCGCGCCAGCGAGGCGCTGGACGCGCTCAAGCGCGCCGAAGACGAGCGCGAGCAGGCCAGGGCCGGCTGAGGTCGCACACGATGAACGCCTTCGCCGAGCTCAACCTCGCACTGATCCTGTTCCTGCCCTGGTTCCTGATCCTCGGCGTCCTGTACTGGGCCTATCCGCGCCAGCCCCGCGACGCCGCGCGCGTGCTGTTCGATCTCGCCGCACTGGCGCTGTCGACCGCCGCCTTCGTGTGGAGCATCCACTGGTCGCAGGACATCGCCGATCGCTCCCATGGCCGCATGTGGCCGCAGATCCTCGCCACCTCGCTCGGCTACGGCGTGTTCCTCGCCGCGATGACCACGGCCTTCTTCGTGCGTCGCGGGTGGTTGCGGCGACGGGCGAAACAGCCTGCCTGACGACGCGGTGACGCAAGCCGTCGCGACGCCGTATGATGGCCCGGCACGATGCCGGTGGGGATCGTCGTCGTGCCCCAGCCCCTCTTTTCGATCACGCGCGCTCCCGACGCTGGTGGTTCGCGCGTGCCTGCACTCCTCCGGAAGCATCCCCGCATGACCGCATCCCTCACCGAACACGCCACGCGACTGCGCGAGGTGGTCCAGACCTCCACCCAGGGCATGATCGGCCGCGAACACCTGGCCGAACTGATCGTCCTGGCCGCGGTCGCGCAGGAACACCTGCTGGTCATCGGCCCGCCGGGCACCGCCAAGAGCGCGATCGTGCGCCGCGTGGCGGGCGCGCTCGGCGGCCGCTATTTCGAATACCTGCTCGGCCGCTTCACCGAACCGTCCGAGCTGTTCGGCCCGGTCGACCTGCGCCGCCTGCGCGAGGGCGTGGTCGAGACCGACGTCACCGGCATGCTGCCGGAGGCCGATGTCGCGTTCCTCGACGAGGTCTTCCTCGGCTCGACGGCGGTGCTGAACACGCTGCTGGGCATCCTCAACGAACGCCGCTTCCGTCGCGGCCACACCGTGCTGCAGTGCCCGCTGCGCGTCTGCGTCGGCGCGGCCAACGCGCTGCCGGACGACGAATCCCTGGCGGCGTTCGCCGACCGCTTCCTGCTGCACCTGTTCGTCGAATCGGTGCCGGACCACGATCTCGAGGCGCTGCTCGCCGGTGGCTGGGCGAGCGAGCGCACGACGGTCGCGCCTTGCGCCGACCTCGCCGAACTGGGCCTGCTGTGCGATGCCGCACGCGCGGTCGACATGGACGCGGCGCGCGTACAACTGGCTGATGCCATCCGCAAGCTGCGCGCGGCGGGGCTGTCGCTGTCAGATCGCCGCATCGTGAAGACCCAGCGCCTGATCGCCGCGGCCACCGTGCTGGCCGGGCGGACCACCGCCACCGCCGCGGACCTGTGGCCGCTGTTCTACGTGCTGCCCACGCAGCAGGCGCAGCTCAGCGCACGCGAAGTGCTGCGCGACAGCCTCGCCGTGGCCGCGAATCCGACGCTGCGTGCCGCCGCCGAACAGGCGTCGCTGCAGCCGGCGTCGCGCGTGGCCCGGCTGGTCGAGGCCGCGCGCAGTTGCCTGGCGCGCACCGACGATCCTGCCGCTCCGATGCTGGCCGAAGCGCTGCTGCGCGAGATCGATGCGAACTTTGCGCCTGAGCGGCTTCCGTCCGACCTGGCCGAAGCGCGCACGCAGCTGCGGGCGCTGCTGCCCGGCGCCTGATCGCGACGGATGCGTTTTCCGGACACGCGCATGGCTCTCGACTGGATCGACGACGAAGCCCCGCCCGCGCCGCAGGGCGTGATCGCGCTCGGCGACGACGCGCGTGCGCTGCTGGCCCGCCTGCAGCGCTCGCTCGATGGCGCGACCGCATCGCCGCTGCGCGCGACCGCGCACCACGACGCGCTGGTCGTGCTGGGCGCCGCCGATGCGCTGCCGTGGCTGGACGGCGTTCGCTACATCGCGCCGCACCCGGACGCGCCGATGCTGTGGCTGCCGACGCACCAGCGCCCGACGCTGCCGCTGGACCTGCTCGGCGCTGCGATGCTGCGCCGGCACGCGCGCAGCCCGCTGTTGCTTTGGCCCGCGCCAGCACAGCTGGTCCCGCTGGACCGCGCCCGCCCGGTCGATGCCACGCTGCTGTCGCGCATCGCTGAGCACTGGAGCACGGCATGAGCACGGGCGCGAACATCACGACAGGCTCGACGGCAAGCGCCACGACGATGGCCTTGCCCCCGGCACTGCGTCCATGGCACGACTGGCTGGCGATGTTCGATGCCGAGCAGGCTGCCGCGATCGGCGCGATGCTGCTGCCGCTGCAGCACGCGCTGGGGCCGTTCCGCGCGCCGCCTAAGCTGGGCACGGACGAACCCAATGGCATCGACGACCTGCGTCGCCGCGGCCCCTACGACCGACTGCTGCTCAGCGAATGGCTGCTGGCCGACGAAATGCCGGACGAGTTCCTGCGTCGCGCGAGCGGCGGCGAGCATCTGTTCCTGTCGCCACGCCGGGAGTCCAGGCGCCTGCAGCGCCGCATCGTCGCGGTGTTCGACTGCGGCGCGCTGCAACTCGGCGCGCCGCGACTGGCGCACCTTGCCTTGTGGATCCTGCTCGCGCGTCGTGCGGCCGACGTGGGCGCGACCTTCGAATGGGGGCTGCTGCACGCACCGGCGCAGTTCATGGAACAGCGCGAGGATCGGGCGCTGAAGGCGCTGCTCGGCGCGCGTCATCTCGGCCGTCCTGCCGAAGCCGACCTGATGGGCTGGCGCACGCTGTGGCAGGACGATCCCGATGCTGTCGCCGAGCGCTGGCTGATCGGCGCACCCGGGATGGACGCGGCCGCGCATGAAGCAGGCTTCGGTCATCTGGCGCGGATCGAACGCGATCTTCACGCGCATCTGTCGGTCTCGCTGCAGACACCGTCGCAGTCCAGGCGCGTGCGTGTGCCGCTGCCGGGAAACGCCATGGCGCAGGCATTGCTGCGCGGTGCGTTCCGGATCGAGCGCGTGGCCCTGCCGATCAACAATTACGACGCCCCGATCGACCCGTCCCGCGCGCCGGTCTTCGGCGCGCGCGGCTATGCCATCGGCGTGTTGCTGGCCGGCATCGAGCGCGCGGTCGTGCACCGTCTGCCGAAGAATCCGTCGCGCCTCGACGAAAAGCCGAAGAGCAGCGCCTGGGGCAAGGACAAGTCGTTGCTCTGCGGTGCGATCCACAAGCACACGCTTGCCGGGCTGATCGCGGATGCCAGCCATCTCTATCCGTGGCGGCTGGACGGCCTCACGCCGATCCCGCTCAAGGAAGCCGACGCGCCCAAGCTGCCGACACCGGGGCACTGGATGCCCTGCCTGTTCTTCGCCAGCGGCGTGCGGCCGTACCACCTGTACCTGATCGACGCCGAGGGCTTCCTCATCGAATGGTGTGGCGCGCACGCGCATCGCGAACAGCGCATCAAGGCGGTCGCCGGAACGACGCTGGGTCTGGCGCGCGGCGACGACCTCCGCCTGATCTACGCATGCCGCGTGGGCACCGAGATCCGCATCGAGCTGCGTCATCGCAACGATGGCGCCACGCACGTGGTCGCTGCGGTACAGGCGCCGGGCTGCGCAGACCGCGTGTTGCTGCACGGCCAGGTCCTGCGTCGCACCTGGGTCGGCGCGTGGGCGTTCGCCGAATCCACCGAGACTGCGGGATCGCCAGCCTGCTGGCGCCTCTGCCAGGTCCGCACCGATGAGGAGCGCACGGTGCATCGGGAGATCATCGAAGTGCCATCGGGCGCGCAGGTGGTCGGCGTGAGTCGCGACGAGACCGCGCAGTACGGACTGGTCGCGCTCAGCGCCAACCGGCTGGCCGTGCTGTTCGTGCAGCGCAACGAACGTCGCACGCTCTACAGCACGACGACGCCGATCGCCGCGGCATCGGTCGCGACCGACTGCGACATGATCGCCGCGACGACCGAAGACGGCCGGCTGATCGTGCTCACGCCCGGCGGCAACGGCCCGCTGGAATGGCATCCGCCAACAGCGACGGCGGCGAAGGGATCCGAGGCATGAGCACGCCCGACGCGATCGTCCGCCATCCGCTGCTCTCGGGCACGCAGCGCGTCGCTGCGCTGTGGTTCGACGCGGAACGACTGCCCGAAGCGGTGCGTGCGCAACGCATCCTTTCCGCATGGCGCACCGGCGCGCAGGCGCTGCGTTTCGCCGAGGGCGATCTGCTGCGCTTTCCGGCCGACGTCACCCTGCGCTGCGCCGACGCACCGGGCGAGGCGCTGTGTCGCTTCGACGGCGACCGCCTCGGCAGCGCGCCGCTGTCGCGCGCCGAACGCGCGGACATCGGCGACGCCGACCTGGTGATCGTGCGCAATGCGCGCACCCATGGCCTGCGCCTGCGCGATGGCATTGCGCTGGATCCGTCTCGCTGGATCGACACGGGCGAATACACGCTGCACGACACCTACGATTGCAGCGATCCGACGCCACCGATCCGGGTCGGCGCGCTCGAAGGCAAGTCTGCACGCACGGTGTTCGGCGACAAGGTGCCGGGTGCGGCGCCGGAACGCGAAGGCCTGATGCGCGCCTTCGCCGCGCTGCGCGGCAACGCACGCGATGCACAGGGCGGCAGGCAAGGCAGTGGAAGCGGCGTCGCAGGCTGGCTCGCGGGTGCCGCGGCGAAGGCCGCACAGGCGCTGCAGCCGCGAGGCAGCGCGCCTGCGCGACCTTCGGCACTGCGCGAGGCGATGACGCGTCTCGCGCTGGCGACGCGCGTGTCGTCGCTGATCGGTCGCAAACAGGCGGCCTACCTGCAGCGGATGATGCGTCATTTCGACGACGGCGACCTCAACGAAGCCCTGCGCCACGCGATCCCGCTCAACGGCAGCGGGCCGTCGCTCGGTCAGGCCTTCTCGACGCCCGGGCGCCGGGATTCGTTGAATTTCAGCCAGGGCGTGGGCGGCAGCTACGACATCCACGTGCCGGACGACCTGCAGACGCACCTGCAGCGCGTCTATCGCCAGGCCTTCGAGCGACTGGACAAGCTCGGACGCATCGATGAAGCGGCGTTCGTCCTCGCCGAGTTGCTCAACGCGCGCCAGGAATGTCTCGACTACCTGGAGCGCCACGGCCGCGCGCGCCAGGCCGCCGACCTCGCCCTCGGCTGGGACATGCCGGTCGCGACCTGCACCCGCCTGCTGCTGCTCGGCGGCGACTGGTCGCGCGCGGTGCTGCTGGCGCGACGCGAAAACGCCTTCGCCGCCGTGGTGCCGCAACTGGAGAAGAAGGACCCCGCGCTCGCGCTGAAGCTGCGCATCGCCTGGGGCGAAACGCTGGCCGACCAGGGCGAATGGCTGGCTGCGGTCGATGCCGTGTGGCCGGTGCCGCAGGCGCGCAATCTCGCCATCGAATGGCTGCGCACCGCCGAACGCGCTGGCGAAACCCTGTCGGCGCGCGCACTGGTGCGTCGCGCCGCGCTGCTGCCGGACACGCTGGACGACTATCGCGAACGCATCGAGGCCTTGTCGGATCCGGCGACCGGTCCGGACGTGCGCGACGCGGTCGCGCGGGCATTGCTCGATGCCGCCGCGTCGAGCGATGCCCTCTCGGAAATGGCGCTGCGCATCCTGCCGGCACTGGCCGCCGATCGCGCCGAATCGCTCAACAATCTCGATGCCGCCCAGTTGCAGCGGCTGCTCACCCGCGCCAACGATCCCGCGCTCGCCGCGGACGTGCCCGCGTGGCGAACGCCGCAGGCATCGACGACGACTTCGCACTGGACCACCGCCGCAACCGCACCGTGGTCGGCGCCTGCCGCTGGCCTGCATGCGATCGAGGATGCCGTCCCGCTGCCGCGCAGGCGCTACCTGGTGGCGCTCGGCGAATCCGGCCTGGCGGTGATCGACCAGAATGGCCGCGCATTGCACCGCTATCCGGTGCCCTGCCATCGCATCGTGATCGCCGACAACGGCGCGATCGCGCTCGCGGTCGCCGGCCGCGAACAGGCCGTCCGCGTGACCCGCATCGATCTCGATCGACAGGCCGCGACCGACCTGGGTACGCTCGTGCTGCAGCATTTCGCGCCGCGCTTCGACGGCATCGGCTGGAGCATCGTCGCCGATGGCCGCATCCTCGTGCTCGACACTGCGAAGTCGCTGCGCGAGGTGCTCTGGCACGTCGGCGACCTGCCCGGCCCGGTGGTTGCCAGTCGCCACACGGCGTCGCACGAGCTGCACCTGATCCGCAGCGGCAACATCTTCCAGCTGTGGTCGTACGCGTTGCCAGCGCGCAAGATGATCGCGCGCGACATGGTGCAGCCGGATCCCGAACGGCGGCTCCTGCTTGTGCCGCCCTCGGGCGTACTCGAAGGCAACCTGCATCGCAGCGCAGACGGTGCCTTGTTCGTCGATTTCGCGAAAGGTGCTGCGTCGCCGCCAGGTATCGCATGGCAGGCGCCTGCCCAGGCTCCGTCCAACAGCTACGGTGCCGTGCAACTCAGCATCGGTGCGTCGTCACCGCAGGGCAATCGGCGCATGCCGCTGGATCCCGCGCACACGCTGGCGCATGTCGACCTGCAGCACACCCTGCATGGCCTGTGGCTGGCCGCGATGATCACCGATGGCGACCGTCCGCTCGCGACGCGCATCAACATCTACCGCCACGACGATGGCCTCTGCGTGCAAACGGGAGACTGGCCCGCCGATGCCGCGCCGCGCGTGCGCGAACACGGCGATGGCCTGCTGGTGTTCGATGCGCGCGGGCGGCTGCTCGACCTGTCGCCGAAGCGGGCGACGCCGATCGCGATCTCGATGCTCTGATCGCTGCGGAGCGAGGTCGCTACCACGCGTTCGGCGTGGCGCCGCGTTCGGGATGCTTCATGCGCACGACGCAGAAGCGCTGGCCGGTCGGCGCTTCCATCACCACCCAGGTATGCACGGCCTTGAGGCGTTTCGCACCGAGGGCTTCGAGCCGGCGCACTTCGGCTTCGATGTCGTCGGTCTCGATGTCCAGATGCACCCGCGACGGGTGCGACACTGCCTGCACCTCGACGTGCAAGCCGCCGGGCGCATCGTCGAGCTTGGCGTAGGTCGCCGACTCCTCAGGCGAGAGTTCACCAACCGGCAGGCCGAGCGCATCACTCCAGAAACGCGCGGCGGCGTCGAGATCATCGGTCTGGCAATCGATGATGAAACCTGCGAGGCGACTGCGATGGGCCATGGCGGACCTCCGTGACGTGGATGGCCGCAGCTTACGCCGGATCGCGGCACCCGATGTCAGCAGTCAGGCGGCAGCCATCAAGGCAAGGGCTGGCCGAACTGCAGCAGGTAGCCGTTGTTGTCGTACACCGCGAACTCGCGCATGCCGTAGTCGAAATCCTCGATCGGGTAGCAGACACGCGCCTTGTCTCCGAGCGCGGCCCACCAGCCGTCCACATCGTCGGTGCGGAAATGGAACGACCCGGTGAATGCAGCCGCATGCTCGTCGAGATGCGCGTTCGGCACACTGATCATGATCTCGATGCCGTCCCGCGCCAGCGCCGCCCAACCGGCCTCGACGCCACCGGAGACGCAGTCGAAACCGAGTGTGCCGGTGTAGAACGCGAGCGTGCCGGGGAAGTCCCAAGTGCGCAGCATGGGTGTGAGTGCGTGGAGCGACACAGGGGCCGCTCTCAGCGAACGCGCCTGCGGCGCGGCGGTTCCTGCGCTTTTTCCTGCTGTGCCGCGTCGCCTTCCTGCAGTGCGCGGAGGCGTTCGCGCTCACGTTCGCGTTCGTGCTCGATCTCTTCGAGCACGCGCTGGTGCAGGGCCTGCGTGAGCAGGTTGCGATAGAAGGGGTGCAGGCCGGTGCGGCCGAGCGCTTCCCAGAGCATCGCCTTGTCGGCATCGTGCGCGAAGGCGGCGACGCGCTCGAACTGCTGCAGTTCGGGCGTCTCCGGCGCGACGATCAGCGCGAGGAATTCACCGTGGTCCATGGTCGTCTCCTCGTTGCGCGCATCGCGCCGGTCTTGTCGAATCCGTTCTGGCGAATCCCTGTGTCGAATCGGGCTTAGACCGAATCCCACCACATCAGGAATTCGTGCCACAGGCGCTTGAAGAAGCCGGCCTCGGGCACGCCTTCGACCGCGACCAGCGGCGCTTCCACCACGACCTGGCCATCGAGCATCACGCGCACCTTGCCGATCACCGTGCCGGCCTTGATCGGCGCTTCCAGCACCTTGGGCACGTCCATCTGCGGCTTGAGGTCGGCGTAGCGGCCGCGCGCGGTGCTGACCAGCAGCGGCTCGGCGACGCCGAGCTTCACTTCGTCGACCTTGCCCTTCCACACCTTGTGCGTGGCGATGGCGGTGTCGGCCTGGTAAAGGCGATGGGTTTCGTTGAAGCGGAAGCCCCAGTTGAGCAGCGCGAGCGAATCGACCGCGCGTTCTTCCTCGCTAGCCGCGCCCATGACGACCGCGATCAGGCGCTGGTCGCCGCGCTTGGCCGAGGACAGCAGGCAATAGCCGGCGCCGGAGTGATGGCCGGTCTTCACGCCGTCGACGGTCTCGTCGCGCCACAGCAGCAGGTTGCGATTGCGCTGGGTGATCGGGCCGACGGTGAATTCGCGGATCTTGTTGTATGCGTACTCTTCCGGGTAATCGCGGATCAGCGCACGGCCGAGCAGCGCCAGGTCGCGCGCGGTGGAATAGTGGTTCGGCGCGGACAGGCCGGTGGCGTTGGCGAAGCGGGTGTTCTTCAGGCCGATGCGCGCGGCGTACTGGTTCATCAGGTCGGCGAAGGCGGCCTCGCTGCCGGCGGTGTGCTCGGCCAGGGCGATGGCGGCGTCGTTGCCCGACTGGATGGCCATGCCCTTGACCATTTCGGTCAGCGGCGCGGCCTTGTTGACCTCGAAACCGCTGTAGCTGCCGTCGGTGCCCGCGCCGCCGGTGCGCCAGGCGTTCTCGGTCATCGTCACGCTGTCGGTGGCCTTGATCCGGCCGGCGGCCAATTCGGCGCCGAGCACGTAGGACGTCATGACCTTGGTGATGCTGGCTGGTTCGAGGCGCGTGTCGACGTTTTCTCCGGCCAGGATCTTGCCGGTCGCGTCGTCCATCAGCAGCCAGGCCTTGGCGCTGACCGGCTTGGGTGCCGGCGGGGCGGCCAGCGGCGGCGGCGCGATGGCAGCGGGTTTCGGGGACGGCGGCGTCGCCTGCTGGGCCAGCACGGTGCCGAAGACCAGCGTGGCGCAGAAACCGGCGATCAGGCGCTTGGCCTGGCTGCGCATCGCAAGCGGATGTTTCATCGAATCGTTACTCCGGCGAACGGCGCGGAGGCCGTTCGATGATCAATGTCGGACGAATATTCTGTCGGATCGGCTGCAGGAAAGCAGCGCGAACCGGTCGAACGGTATCAGTCGTGCGTGACTTGCGCGGGCACGGTCTGCGCGGGCACGAGCTGGACGCTGTCGAAACCGAGAGCGGCCACGCGCCCGGAAAGTTCCGCAGCGCTCGCCTTCGGCACCGGACCGACGCGCAGGCGCCAGACCGGCTTGCCGTTGGCCTGGCCTTCGTCGATGCGCAGGGCCTCGACGCCGGCATCGCGCAGTCGACCGTGCGCGCGCTGTGCGTTGTCGCGGGTCGAAAACGACGCGACCTGCAGCAGCACGCCATCGGCGACGGTCGCCGATGCGACCGCACTCGGTGCCGGCGCGGTGGCGACCACGGATGCATTGGGGACGGATGCATCGGGCGCTGCGGCACTGGGACCGCCACCGACCGGACGTGAGGCATCCGCACGCGCCGGCGTCGAGGTGCCCGCAGCGAAGCGGATGCCCTTCTCCTGCATCCAGCGGTCGAATTCGTCGGCGCGCACCGAGTTGTCGGGCACGACGGCGGGCGATGCCATGTCGTCGCGGCCGTCCCGGTCGCCGCGATCGGCCAGTTCGCGTCCCGCCTCGCCTTCGGGGACAAGGGCACGCACTTCGACGCGCGCCGTCCCCTGCTTCACGAAACCGAGCTTGGCCGCGGCGGCATAGCTGAGGTCGATCACGCGGCCGGGATGGAACGGGCCGCGATCGTTGACGCGCACCACCACCGACTTGCCGTTGGCCAGGTTGGTCACGCGCACGTAGCTCGGCAGCGGCAGCGTCTTGTGCGCGGCGCTGAAGGCATACATGTCGTAGACCTCCTGGTTGGAGGTGCGGCGACCGTGGAACTTGCTGCCGTAGTACGAGGCGTGGCCTTCCTCGACGTAGCCGTGCGCCGAATCCCGCACCTGGTAGCGCTTGCCGAGCACCGCGTAGCTGCGGTTGCCGACCTTGGAGCGCGGCTCGTGCTTGACCTCCGGCTCCGGAATCGCGTCGACGTCGGGCAACTCCTCGGGAATGCTGTCCTTGATGTGCGGCGCGTACAGGCCACCGGCAACGTAATCGCCGCGCTTGGACGGATCTTCCTGCGCCGGCGCGTAAGGCGAGCGCTTGGGCCCGTGCGCCGGCGCCTGGTGCGCAGGCGCCGGGCGGGAGGCGGTGTCCGGAGGCGGCGCGGATTTCTTCGGCGCGGTGCCGCAGGCAGCGAGGGCGAGCATCAGCCCGGCGGCCGTCAGGAGGCGCTGCGCGCTCATTGGCGCGTGCCCTGGCCTGTTCCGGCATCCGTGCCGGCGGGTATCGCACCGATCCTGGTGCCGTCGACACCGGCGCGGATGGCCTGCGCCAGCTGGTGCACGGCCATGGCGTACATGGGCGAGCGGTTGTAGCGGGTGATGACGTAGAAGTTGCGGTAGCCCAGCCAGTATTCGCGGCCGCCCTCGCCGTCGAAATTCACCACCGTCGCGCCCTCGGCCACCGGCTCGCCGGCGCGCGCGCGGTAGCCGCGTTCGGCCAAGGTGGCGAGCGGATGCACGGGGTCCACGGTCTCGGGCACGAATTCAGGCTTCGAGGCGTCGAGGTCGGCACGAGCGACCACCGGGCCGCCGCGCTGCCAGCCGTGGATCACGAAATAGTTCGCGATCGAGGCGAACACGTCCGGCTTGTGGGTCAGCAGGTCGCGCCGGCCGTCGCCGTCGCCGTCCTTCGCCCACAGGCGATAGCTCGACGGCATGAACTGGCCCATGCCCATCGCGCCGGCGTAGCTGCCCTTGATGCCGACGACGTCGAGCTGCGGCTCCTGCGCGGTCAGCGCGAACCACTGCGCGAGTTCGCCGGCGAAGAACGGCGCACGCTTGGGATGATCGAAGGCGAGCGTGTACAGCGCGTCGATCACGCGGAAGCTGCCGGTGATCCTTCCGTAGCTGGTTTCCACCCCGATGATCGCGACGATGTATTCGGCCGGCACGCCGGTCTCGGCGGACACGCGCTCGAGCGCATCGCGGTTGGCGAGGTAGAAGTCGCGTCCGCCATCGATGCGGGCGGGCGTGAGGAAGATCAGGCGGTAGTCGCGCCAGGGTTTCACCGCCTCGGCCGGGCGGGTGATGGCATCGATGATGCTCTGCTTGTATTCGGCCTGGGCCAGCACGTCGCGGATGCGCTGCGGCTCGACGCCGTAGGTGCGGGCGGTGTAGTCCACGAAGGCCGCGATGCGCTGCTCGCGCGGGAGCGCCGGGTCGGTGACGTCGGGTGGCGCCACCGGGCGCTCCGGTGGCTGGGGAACCTTGGGCAGCAGGGGGGACGCGGGCGCGGCCGGCGGAGCGGGCGGCGCGATGACGACCGGCGGCGCCGGGGGCGGCGCCTGGGTGGCGCAGGCCGTCAGGCCCAACGCCAGCGCGGTCGTCACGAGACGGGGCATGGCACTACGAATCAATGGGTTACGCCTCATCCGGCGGGTCGACGCCGAGAGGTTAGCACGGGGCATCGACGCGGACCGATGCCCTGGACGCATCCCGCGCGGCGCAATTCAGCCTGGGACTCTGCCGGATCGGCCATCGCGAAAGCCATCGAAACAATGGCTTGCAGGGAATCTTCCGGGGTTTGTGCCCGCGAAACCATCTCCTCGGCCAGCCCGGCATCGTCGGGATCGTGTCGGATTGCTCGGCCGACCCGGCGACCGGTCGCTGCGCGCGGATGATGTACGGCGTCGACACCGACCACGTGGCGCGCGGCGACAACGTCAATGTCGCCAATCCCTGCCCGCCGACCTGCGCCGACATCGCGCCGTCTAGCAGCCACCTCGTCCGCGACCGCTCCGGCCGCGACACGCTGCTGCTGCGCGCGATCGACAGCCAGGGCCGCCTGTCCGGCGACACGATGAACCTGGCGCTGCCCTGCCCATCCACCTGCGACACCACCGGCAGCTGATTCACCGGCAGCATCACGGCCACGGACAAGGCGGCCCGTCGCGCCCGGCGCCCCGCTCCGCCTGCCAGGGTGCGCGCTTGGACGGGTCGCGTGCCGCTATCCTGTGCGGCCTTGCCTCATGCACGACCGCCGCCGTACCCATGCCGCACGCCATCACCACCACCGAGCTGTACCTGATCGCCATGGCGATCATCTTCTGCGTGCCGTACCTGATCTGGCGCCTCGGCCGCACCGAGTATTTCGCACCGCTGGTGGTGGTGCAGATCATCACCGGCATCCTGCTGGGGCCCGGCGTGCTCGGCGCGATCTATCCCGACTACTACACCTTCGTGTTCACCAAGGACGTGGTGCAGTCGCTCAACGGCCTTGCCTGGTGGGCGGTCATGCTGTTCGTGTGGCTGGCCGGCATCGAACTGGACCTGCGCGAAGCCTGGAAGCATCGTCGCGAAAGCGGCATCACCGCCGGCCTCGCGCTCGGCACCCCGCTGGTCTTCGGTGCGATCGTCGCGGTCGGCATGCTCGGCTTCGATGGCTGGATCGGCGAGAAGGGCCTCGACTGGCAGTTCGTCATCGGCGTCGGCATGTCCTGCGCGGTGACCGCACTGCCGATCCTGATCCTGTTCATGGAGAAGCTGGAGATCCTGCGCCAGCCGATCGGCCAGCGGATCCTGCGCTATGCCAGCCTCGACGACGTCGCGATCTGGGGCGTGCTCGCGCTGGTGCTGATGGACTGGGAGCGCATCGGCCGCCAGGGCACCTTCCTCGCGCTGTTCGCCGTGGCCTGCATCGGCTTCCGCAAGCTGATGGTGCGGCTGTCGGAGCGCGACCGCTGGTACGTCGCGCTGGTGTGGCTGGCGGTGGTGTCCTTCGGCGCAGACTGGTCCGGCCTGCACTTCATGGTCGGCGCCTTCCTCGCCGGCATGGTCATGGACCACCACTGGTTCGAACAGAAGAAGCTCGACGTCCTGCGCCACAACGTGCTGCTGGTCATGATGCCGGTGTTCTTCCTCAGCACCGGGCTGCGCACCAGCTGGAGCGTCGGCGGCTGGATGGTGTTCGTCGCTGCGGCGGCACTGTTCGCGGCACAGCTGGCCGGCAAGCTGGCCGGCATCCACATGGCCGGGCGCATCCTCGGCTGGAAGCCCGGCGAAGCGTCGATCATCGGCTGGCTGCTGCAGACCAAGGCGCTGATCATGATCATTTTCGCGAACGTGCTGCTGGACAAGCAGATCATCACCAGCGCCACCTTCACCGCGCTGCTGCTGATGGCCGTACTGAGCACCATGGTCACCATCCCGATGGTGTCCCCCAAGCTGCAACGGATGCGCGAGCTGATCTCGCGCGATGCCTGAGCCCGCCCCCGGGCCGACCACCCAAGGAGTCGACATGACCGTCACCGCCCCGCGCACCGCCCTTCGCCTGCGCACGCCCCTGCTCGCTACCCTGCTGCTCGCCACGCTGCCGACGCTGGCGCAGGAACGCATCCGCTGGCCGGTGGACTGGAAGGTCGGGCAGTCCTTCGTCTACGAAACCGAATCGCTGGAGCGCGATCTGGACGACGGCCGCACGCGGGTGTCGCGCAGCACCGACACCACCGAAGTCCGCATCGCGGAAGCCGGTCCGTCCGGCTACCTGCAGCACTGGATCACGCGCGACAGCCGGATCGAGACGATCGAAGGCGACCGGTCGACCACCGATGCCGTGGCGCCGCTGCTCGACGAGTTCGAGGGCTTCGTGGTGCAGATCGAACTGGGTCCCGACGGCCGATATCGCAAGCTGCGCAACCTTGGCGAAACCGCCGCGAAGGTGCGCCGGGTGATGCTGCCGATCACCGGCACCAGCATCGAGCAGATCAGCGCGCGCATGGACCCGGACATGGCGCCTGCCGATCGCGAAATGATCATCGCCGTCGCCAGGCGGAACATGGAAGAGATGATGAAGAAGTTCTTCACCGACGAAATGATCGAGGCGATGACCAGCGGCGGCGCGAAGGGCATCACCTGGTTCGCCGGCGGTGACTACGAAGTCGGCAAGCGCTACAGCGACGCCGAGCCGATCGAATCGCCGCTGCTCGGCCGCAAGCTGCCGGCACGCCGCGAATTCACCTTCACCATCGACAAGGACGACCCGACCCTGGCCCGCGTGGAGTGGACGCACACCCTCGACACCTCGGGTGATCCCGCACCGCTGTGGGGCTTGGTCTCGGAACTGACGGCCGGTGGCCTGGACACGGCCAGCGGCGAAGGCCGTCCGAAGGACCTGGCCCTGCGCGAAGAAGGCACGATGCTGTTCCGCCGCGACACCGGCGTGGTCGAGATGCTGGAAAACACCATCATCAGCCGCTACGGCAAGGAACACGACGAACACGACCGCAACCGCATGCGCCTGCGCGGCAGCGCGCGCGCGTGGCCGCTCGAACCTGCGTCCAAGCGCTGACGTCCGGATGCCGGACGCGATGCCTGCCACCGGCAGCACGGAAGACGCTGCGCATGCACGCGCGCAGCGCCTGCTGCCCGCGACGCTCGCGACGTGCATGTCCGCGTTCGTTGCCGCCGTCGTGACCGCAATCAACACCGGCATCGACGGCGGACTCGCGCTGCGCTGGCTCAAGGCCTGGGCCATCGCGCTGCCGGCCGCGATCATCGCGGCCTACGCATTCCGTCCCCTCGCCATGCGGATGGCCCGGCTGCTCGCGGGTGTCGTCAGGGCAGGCTGACTGTCACGTCGTCGTCCGCATCGTCCGACACCGAAGCTTCGGCACGGATCCCGCGTGCGCCGAGCCATGCCGCCACGGCATCGGCGCGCCTGCGATCGCCCGCGACCACACGCACGTCGGCCACGCCCCAGCGCGACAGCGCCCACGAGATCGACGCCAGCGTCGCGACGGCCGGTGCGTCGGCTGCGATGGCGTCCTCCTTGTCGATCCCCTCGGGCGCCAAGTTCACCGTCGGCAGTGCCTGCAATGCCGGCACCACCTCGACCCGGATGTCCTTGCCGCCAGCATTCATCGCTGACTCCAGCGCGCGCGACGCCGCGATGTCGAGTCCGGCCTGCGGTCGCAGCCGCCAGCGCGCTGCCTTGCCACCATCGAGGACATCGAACGCGCCGAGGTGGGTGATGGCCTGCGCGCGCACCTCGTCCATCGCCGCCTGCGCGGCCGTGCGCCGCTGCGCATCCGACTGCAGCGCGGCCACGCTTTCGCGCAGGCGCGCCAGCGAATCCGCCTGTGCAGCGATCGCACCGTCGTCGGTCGTGAGCACCTCGCGCAGCTGCAGCCGCAACGGCCGGCCAAGCGCGGACTCCACCTGCGATTCGATGCGCGCCGCAAGACCCGTGCGATGCTTCGACGCGAGCAGTACCGCATCGACGGCATAGACCTCGCCGTCGCGATCGATGCGCAGCGCGCTGATCCGGCCGCCGGCATCCGCCGCGGCCACATCCAGCGCGGTGCGGATGGTGCGTTCGGCGAAACCGCGCGCCGCGATGTCGCGCAGCGCGAACCCCAGCGGGATCGACAGCAGCAGGAAGCCGGCGACGATCAGGCCCGCCTGCCATGCCGACTGCTTGGGCGAATCGGCCGCGCCGAAGCGATACCAGCGCGCCACGATCGTCGCCGAGAACGCGATCGCGAGCAGGTTGGTCATGAACAGGAATGCCGCGCCGCCGGCGATGCTGCCGTTGGCAGTGGCGACGCCGAAGCCGACCACGGCCAGCGGCGGCATCAGGGCCGTGGCGATGGCCACGCCGACGATGGTTTCGCCCTTGCGCGTGATCGTTGCGTACGCACCGGCGATGCCCGACAACACCGCGACCAGCAGGTCGAACAGGGTCGGCTCGGTACGGCCGAGGATTTCCGGCGTGGCCTCCTGCAGCGGAGACACCAGCACGATGCCGATGGCGATCGCCAGGGCCAGCGCGATCCCCGCCGCGAGCGTTTTCAGCGCGCGTCGCATGCTGGCGAAGTCGAACGTCGCCAGCGACATGCCCAGCGCGATGATCGGCCCCATCAGCGGCGAGATCAGCATCGCACCGATGATCACCGCCACCGAATTCTGCAGCAGGCCCAGCAGGGCGATGCCGCAGGCCAGCGTGACCATCAGGGCATAGCGCGCGTCCAGCACCGCGCCGGCGTCGATGTGCGCCAGCACGGCCGGGCGATCGATGTGCTGCCCCCGGATCCGCCACAGCCCGATCCTGCGCCAGATCCCTGCCATGTCGATCATCGTGCCCACCCTGTCCGCGACCCCATCGGCCCGCGACGATCTTACTGAAACCGCCGCCCGTGCCTGCACTCCGGCACGGGGCCCCGGCATCGGCCTGCCGATAGAATCGCGCCCATGCGCCGTCCGACCGCCACCGCCGCCTCGATCCTTGCGCTCTGCGCTGCCCTCGCCTGTGCGCCTGCGCAGGCGCGCACGGTCTATCGCTGCGTGCGCAACAACACGGTCAGCCTGTCGACCGCACCCGAGCCCGGCTCGAAGTGCGAGGCGAAGCAGATCGACGACAACGCCGTGCAGACGCCGAACCTGTGGGGCGAGATGGGCGTGTTCAGCGGCACGCTCTACGAACGCGAGCAGGACGGCAGGCTGGTGTACGGCACGCGCAAGCTGCCCGGCGCGCGCGAGTTCCTGCGCTTCACCGTGGCGACGCCGCCGGGCGAGCCCGCGCACGAAGGCCTGGGCAAGGTCGGACGACCGCAGCTCGACCGGCACGCGCGGCTGTTCAAGGCCGCTGCGAAGAAGCACAAGGTCGAAGACGCCTGGCTGCGCGCGATCGCCCACGCCGAAAGCCTGTTCGACGAGAAGGCCGTGTCCCCCAAGGGCGCGCAGGGCGTGATGCAGCTCATGCCGGAGACCGCGAAGGAGCAAGGCGTCATCGACCCGTTTTCGCCTGCGGAATCGATCGATGCCGGTGCGCGTTACTTCACTTCGCTGCTCAAGCGATTCAAGGGCGACGCGGCGCTGGCGATCGCGGCCTACAACGCAGGCCCCGGCGTGGTGACGCGCTACGACGGCGTGCCGCCCTACGCGGAAACCCGCGCATACCTGGAGAAGGTGCAGGCCCTCTACCACGCCTACAAGGCCGCCTTGTCGCCGCCGCCGCAGCGCCCGGCCGACGCGGTCGCGCGTCCGGACATCGCGCCGCCTGCGCAGCCAGCACCGACGCAGGTTCCGCCGAAGGCGTCGCAGAACGCGCCGGCCGCGACACCAAAGCCAGCGTGACGCCGCGCCGATCCGGCATACTGGCCGCATGACACGCGATTTCAGGATGATCGGCTTCGACGCCGACGACACGCTCTGGCGCAGCGAAGATTATTTCCGCGACGCCCAGGTGGAATTCGAACGCATCATCGGCACCTACGTCGACCTCGACGATGCGCATGACCGACTCTATGCCGTCGAGAAGCGCAACATCGCGCTGTTCGGCTACGGCGCCAAAGGCATGACGCTGTCGATGATCGAAGCGGCGATCGAGATCACCGACGCGCGCATCGGCGGCGCCGACATCCACCGCATCGTCGAGATCGGCAAGTCGGTGCTGCAGCATCCGGTCGAGCTGCTGCCCGGGATCCGGGAAGCCGTGGAAGACATCGCCCGCGACTGGCCGGTGGTGCTGATCACCAAGGGCGACCTGTTCCACCAGGAAGCGAAGGTGCGCGATTCCGGCCTGTCCCACCTGTTCCGCCGCATCGAGATCGTCAGCGAAAAGGACGAAGCCACCTACGCACGGCTGATGCGCGAGTTCGACATCTCGCCGGCGCAGTTCGCGATGATCGGCAATTCGCTGCGCTCCGACATCGTGCCGGTGGTGGCGCTGGGCGGCTGCGGCGTGCACATGCCGTACCACGTGACCTGGGCGCACGAGAACGAGACCGCGCCACCGGTCGCCCCCGACCGCATCCTCACCGTCGAAGGCCCTGCCGGCCTGCCGGCGGCGATCCGCACACTGGCGACCGGCTGAACGGCGAAACTGAACGAGAACGGGGCCTTTCCGGCGCCATCGGAAAAATTAAAAAACGGTTCACCCGCGTGGTCGCATCGTCTGCCTCGTGTCGCACTGTCGCGACCCGCTGGAGAACCCTCATGACGATCCTCGCCCGCTGGATTGCCCCTGCTGCCCTCGCCGTCGCCCTGGGCGCCGGCGCCCTGATCCCCGCACCGGCCGAGGCCCGCGACGATCTGATCCGCGTCATCGTCGACCTGCCGGACATCGTGTTCCGCTCGGGCCACCCCTACTACCGCCACGGCAGCTACGGCTACAACGACCGCCTGATCGTGGAACGCGACCGTCGCGGC
The DNA here is from genome assembly GCA_016789405.1 of Lysobacteraceae bacterium. Taxonomy (GTDB): domain Bacteria; phylum Pseudomonadota; class Gammaproteobacteria; order Xanthomonadales; family Xanthomonadaceae; genus Lysobacter_I. Next base: position 26,718 of record JAEUPQ010000005.1, on the reverse strand, counting down.
CGCCCGGTGTACTACCGTCACGTGCCGCGCGGCTACCACCGCGATGGGCCGCCCTACGGCAACGCCTACGGCTACCACCGCACGCGCGACCACCGCTACAGCCGCCAGCAGTGCGACAGCCGTGGCCGCTGCAGGGTCGTCTACTACGACCCCCGCTACGACCGTCGCGACGACTGGCGTGACGATCGCCGCGACGACCGTCGCCGCCACTGGCGCGATCACGACTGATCCCCACCCGAAGACCGCGAACGCCGCGCCCCGCGCGGCGTTCGCTTTTCCGGCACGAAGTGCGACGCCGTGGCTGGACGACACCCGGCTTCCGCACCAAGATGCGCCATCCCGACCGCAGGAGCCGCGCCATGCGCCACGCCATCGCTACTTCCCTCCTCGCCCTGGCCCTCGCCGCAGGCTCCGCCCAGGCCCAGGACTTCAGCATCGGCTGGAATCCGCGCAGCGGCGACGTCTGGGTCGACACCTGGCTGAGCGACATGAACCGCTACGGCAGCCGCTACCGCGATCCGTTCGTCGACGAACTCGTCCGCCACCACAGCGCACCGCGCGAGCTGGTGATCGACCTGCTGACGCGCCGCCGCTGGGCGCCCGGCGACATCTATTTCGCCTGCGCGCTGGCCCGACAGATCGGCCGCCCGTGCCGCTATGTCGTGGATGTGTGGGAACGCGACCACGGCCAGGGCTGGGGCGCGATCGCCAAGCGCATGGGCATCAAGCCCGGCTCGGCCGAATTCCATCGCCTCAAGCGCGGCATGGTGCCGAGCTACGACCGCTGGGGTCGTCCGATCCGCCTCGACGCGCAGCTGGAACGCGACTTCCCGGGACGCGGCAAGGGCCCGAAGCACCATGGCGGCGGACCTGATCGCGGCCACGGCCCGGGCCACGGCGGTAAGGGCAAGGGCAACGATCACGGGCACGGTCCCGGCCATGGCGGCAAGGGGCACGGAAAGGGCAAAGGCAAGGACTGATCGACGGTGACCGACGCATCCACGTCGCACATCACCCACCACGGCGGCTGTCATTGCCGCCGTGTCCGTTTCGAGGTCGACGCACCGGCGGTGGTGGAAGCCCTCGACTGCAACTGCTCGATCTGCAGGATGACCGGCTTCCTGCACCTGATCGTGCCGGCATCGCGCTTCCGGCTGGTCTCCGGCGAGGACGCGCTGACCGGATATCGCTTCAACACGGGTACTGCGCACCACCTGTTCTGCCGTCACTGCGGCATCAAGTCGTTCTACGTGCCGCGCAGCCATCCCGACGGTTACAGCGTGAACGTGCACTGCCTGGATCCGGACAGCATCGTCGAGCTGCACGTGACCCCGTTCGACGACAACGACCGCGAAACCGCGACGGCGGCACTGTCCCACCTGTCGCGGGACTGACGCGCTCGCCTGGGCGCGCGCCGGCCCGGGCCTTCAGGCACGGGCGGCTGGGGCGGGGGTGCGCGCTATGATCGCGGCGCGCCCGGTCTGGTCCGGGCAAGCGCGCTCCAGGAATCGGGGTCGTCCCATCGTTGCAGCGCGCACCGCCGACGCGGCGCATGCGCCGTCACAGGAGTCCGTCGTCATGTCCGTGGCACCGCCCGCCAACCTGACCGAGCTGATCAACCGGCGCGATGCCGCCGACAAGCCGGCACTGGAGGCTCTGGCGACCGAACTGTGGCCGCGCCTTGAACGCCTGGCCGCAGTGCAGCTGCAGGGACGCAGCGGCCTGACCCTGCAGGCGTCGGACCTGGCGCAGGATGCTTGGATCGCGCTGATGCACGACTTCCCGGGCCGGTTCAACAACCGCGAGCATTTCTACGCGCTGGCAGCGCGGATCGTACGCAACATCGTGGTCGACTACCTGCGGCGGCGCAGCGCGGAGAAGCGCGGCAGCGGCCTGCCGTTCGAGAAGCTGGACAGGATCGAGCACGAGGCCGCCGCGCCGCTGAACGACACCGTGGACTGGATCGCCGTGGATGCGGCCCTGACCGAGTTGTCGAAGCACCACGAGGCCGCCGCGCAGGTGGTGGAGCTGAAGTTCTTCGCCGGGCTGACCAATGAAAAGATCGCCGAGGCGATGGGATTGTCGCGCGCGACGGTGATCCGCCATTACCGCTATGCCCGCGCATGGCTGATCGATCATTTCGGAGTGGAGCCGCCCCCGGATGCCTGAGCAGGACAATGACGCCGAAACGCGCGGCGTCGACGAAGGACGGTTGTTCGAAGCCCTCTGTGAAATGACCGATGGCGCGCGCCTGCGCGAGCTCGCTCGCCTGGACGCGGAAGCGCCGGCGCTGGCCGCGCGCCTGAGGCGCCTGCTGGCGATCGACGATGCCTACCGCGCCCACACCGCGCGCAGCGTGATGCCGCACGAACTGCCCGATCCGCTGGACGGCATCAACGACATCGGGCCATTCCGGCTGTTGCGCCAGATCGGCCGAGGCGGCATGGGCGTGGTCTATCTGGCCGAACGTCGCAGCGGGTTCGCGCAGCAGGTCGCACTGAAGATCATGCCGCGCTTCGCCGGCGACGAGGCAGGTCGCGCGCGCTTCGCCCGCGAACGCGCGATCCTGGCGCAGCTGCACCAGCCCAACATCTGCACGATCCTCGACGGCGGCGAACTCCACGACGGCACCCCGTGGCTGGCGATGGAATACGTGCCCGGCGAAACGCTGTGCGCGTGGAGCGCCGCGCGCAGGCTGGACCTGCGCGCGCGCGTCGCGCTGTTCCTGCAATTGTGCGACGCGGTGCAATACGCGCATCGCAACCTGGTGGTGCATCGCGACCTGAAGGACAGCAACGTTCTGGTCGACGAAGCCGGGCACCTGAAGTTGCTGGACTTCGGCATCGCGCGATCGCTGGCGCCGAACGCGGACGGTCACACGCTGGCGCAGGATGCATTCTTCTCGCCGATGACCGCTGCGCCGGAGCAGATCCGCGGCGAGCGCGTGTCGGTCGGCGCGGATGTCTACGCCCTCGGTGCCCTGCTGCACCAGCTGCTGACCGGCACCCTGCCCTTCGAGACCCGCCGGCTGCCGCCGCTCGAATTGCAGCATGCGATCCTGGATGCCGTGCCGCCGCGCATGAGCGACGTCGTCGAGCATGCGGCAGCGGCATCGACACGCATTCCGGCCCAGGTACTGCGCGGCGATCTCGATGCGATCGTCGCGCACTGCCTGCGCAAGGACCCGTCCGAGCGCTACGCCGGCGTCGGCGAGCTGGCGCACGACCTGCGTGCGTGGCAGTCGGGGCATCCGATCTCGATCGCGCACGGGGATCGTGCCTACCGCATTCGCAAGTTCCTGCGCAGGCATCGCGTCACGGCAGCCCTGACTGCGGTCATCGCCTCCGGCGTGCTGATCGCGCTTGCAGTGACGCTGTGGCAGGCCACGGAACTGCGCCGGCAGCGCGACGCGGCCGATGTCGCGCGCCGCCATTCCGAGATCGACCGCGACCGCGCGCGCGCCGTCGCCGCGTTCGTGCGCGAGATCTTCGAGGAAGCCAACCCCGGCAGCGCCCAGGTCGGCGGCCTGCTCGTGCGCGAACTGATCGAGCGCGGCAAGCATCGCCTGAGTACGCTCGACGCACAGCCGGACGTGCAGGCCGAGCTTGCGCTGCTCTTGGCCGAAAGCGATGCCGCTCTGGGCCTGCTGCGCGAAAGCGATGCCACGCTGCACCGCTACCAGGCCGGCATCGAACGCCTGGCCGCGGACGATGCTACGGTCCGCTGGCGCATGCATGCACTGCGCCTGTCGAATCAGCTGGACAACGGTGCGGACGATGCAGCGCTGGATGCCGCACTGGAGATCTTGCGGCACATGGCCGACACGCCGTCGCGCCAGGTGCACGTTGCGCGCCTGCAGCGACGCCTGCACGCCAGGCGTTCGCAGTTCGGCGCAGGTGCGCGCACGCTGGAGGACGCCTGGCGCCTCCATGGCGCGGCCATACCATCGGAAGACGCGCTGCAACTGCGCGTGGAACTGGGGAATGCGCTGCTCGACGCCGATCGCCCCGCCGATGCAGGCCGCATCGGCGATGCGCTCGCGCGCGAATCGCTGGACGGCTACGAACCGGCGTTGCAGATCCGCGTCCTGCGGCTGGTCCTGCGCGTGCTGCGCGAGCGAAAGGACGCGCGCGTCGCGCAGATGCGCGCCGCCGCCCGCCTGGAGGACACCGCCGTGCGCCTGTACGGCGCGGATTCGCTGGAAGCGGCAAAGGCCTACGAATACCGAGTCGGCGTGATCGACGACAGCCATGAGCAGGACCGGCTGATGGCGAAGGCCTACGCGATCCACCGGGCCAAGCTCAGCCCAGACTCGTTCGGCCGCGCCTACGCCGAGTACAACATGGGCGATTACCAGTCGAGCCTGCGCGGCCGCCCGGACCTGGCCGAACCGCACTTCGCGCAGGCGGTCGCGATCGGTCGCAAGGCGGCATCGCGCTCGCATGCCGATGTGCTGACCTTCGAGCTGACCTGGGCCCGGATACTCAACAGGCTGGGGCGGCATCGCGCCTGCCTGGAAGCGCTCTCCGACCCGCCGGGAGATCCCGAGGACACCGCGGACGCCGAACGCCTGAGCGCCCTGCGCCTGGCACTCGCGGAAGCCGCGCTGGCCGTCGGCAACCCGGCGCAGGCACGCGCGGAGATCGAAGCCATCCACGCCTTGTGGCGGCGGCTCGACCAACCGCTCCCGGCGACCTTGGCAACAGGCCTGGCGACGGTCACGCGCTGATCGCGACGATCCAGGCCGTGCCCGGCCGACGCCGCCCTTCCCGCCTGCCACCTCACCCCATGATCCTGTCGGACGCGCATTTGCGCTGCTAGTAGGCACGAAAACCAAGGAACACATCAGATGTCGAGATCCGCCCTGCCCATCGCCCTCCTGCTTGCCCTCTGCGCCCGGACGGCATTCGCCTTTCCGCCCTGTCCCAGCCTGTCGCTGGACATCGTGCAGGCCCAGGACCCCGTGCGTGCGCCCCGTGAAGGCGTGGAACCGTGGTTCCTCTTCGCGTACACGATGGACGGCCACAAGGACGTGAAGGCAGCGCTCGAACAACCCGTCGACAAGGAGAACAGGACCTATGGCTGGGACACCGGCACATGCCGTACCGGGACCCAGGTTCCGGTGCCGGGCCCCAATGCCGGCACGGCGCACCTGAACGCCACGCCGATCCGTGATGCCGACTTCGCCGGCTACGGCACGCTCGTGCTGCCCGACATCCGCGCGAACGACCCCGGCCGCGAGGTGCGCCACATCCTCGACTTCAGCGTCGACGGCAAGCCGCTCGCGGCAGCGGGCGACTGGTTCGATGTCGCCGAACTGGAGCTGCGGTGGACCCATCCGCTGTCCACGACCCATCCGCACCAGATCTCGGCGCTGTACCGCGTGCGCAAGCAGATGACCGCGAGCGGACGGCCGGAACTGCTTGTGATCGAATCTCGGCGCGCCTGGCCGAGCGAGCCGGGCAATCCGACGCATGTCATCGAAAGCACCGTTGCGAGGATCGCGGTCGACCCGAACACGCATGCCCTTCCGATCCAGCTGCTCTGGAGCCAGCGTACGCGCACGGTGGCAGGCGACGGCTTCATCGACGACCCGCACCTGCCCGAGTCGATCGGCGAGCCCGTGTCGAAGTTCGGCGAGGCCAGCATCGACACATCCATGTCCATCATCAGGAACGGGGTCGGAACCCCTACGGAAACTGGAGAGGGCACGGTCGCCCAGCCGACGGTGGACACGACCGTCACGGTCCTCGGCGCGAACGGCGTGGTGCTGTACCAGCGCCAGCTCCAGGACCAGTGGGCCACGTTTATGGGCATGGGCCTGCTCGACTACACGGCGCAATCGGAGCTGCCCTACGCCAACGACAAACCGGCCTTCGACCACATGGCATTGAGCGGGGAACTGCTCTGACGGCGCACCACGCCTGACTGGCCCCGGATCACCTTCCTCGGTACCGTCCGCGCACAGGGATGCGCGCGGACGGCTTTGTTGATGTCGCCGGATCGTTCGGGATGCCCGCGGCACCGGATGCGTCCGGCGCCGCGGGTCCAGCCTCAATGCTCGTACGCCGCCTCGCCGTGCGAGGCAATGTCGAGGCCCTCGCGCTCTGCGTCCTCGTTCACGCGCAGGCCGACCGTGTACTTCACGATCAGGAACGCGACCAGCGACACCACGCCCGACAGCGCAACGGTGACCAGCACGCCCTGCAACTGCACCCAGACCTGGGTGGCGATGCTGTAGTCGGCGACGGCGGTTTCGGTGATGTAGTCCCACAGGCCCGCGCCGCCCAGCGACGGCGCCGCGAACACGCCGGTCAGCAACGCGCCGGCGATGCCGCCGATGCCATGCACGCCGAACACATCGAGCGAGTCGTCGGCGCGCAGCAGCTTCTTCAGGCCGGTGACGCCCCAGAAGCAGACCACGCCCGCGATCGCACCCATGGCCAGTGCGCCCATCAGGCCGACGAGACCCGCGGCCGGCGTGATCGCCACCAGACCCGCGACCGCGCCCGACGCACCGCCCAGCATCGACGGCTTGCCGCGCGCGATCCATTCGATCGCGCTCCAGCTCAGCACCGCCGCGGCGGTGGCGAGGAAGGTGTTCACGAATGCGAGCGCGGCCACGCCGTTGGCTTCCAGCGCGGAACCGGCGTTGAAGCCGAACCAGCCGACCCACAGGATCGAGGCACCGACCATGGTCTGCGTGAGGTTGTGCGGCTTGATCGCCTCGCGCTTGTAGCCGACGCGCGGGCCGATCACGTAGGCGCCGACCAAGCCGGCGATCGCGGCATTGATGTGCACCACGGTGCCGCCGGCGAAATCCAGCGCGCCCTTGGCCCAGAGGAAGCCGGCGGCTTCGGTCGCGGCCTTCGCGGCTGCGGCATCGGTGAACGCATCCGGACCGGGGAAGAACCACACCAGGTGCGCCATCGGCGTGTAGGCGAAGGTGAACCCGATCACCGTGAACAGCAGCACGCCGGCGAACTTCACGCGTTCGGCGAAGGCGCCGACGATCAGCGCGCAGGTGATGCACGCGAACGCACCCTGGAACACGAAGAACGCCAGCTCCGGGATGTAGACGCCTTTGGTGAAGGTCGCAGCCATCGCGCCGTTGAGGCCCGCGCCGAACAGCCGATCGCCACCGCCGATGAAGGCGTTGCCCGGCGTGAACGCGAGGCTGTAGCCGTACAGCGCCCACAGCACCGCGACCAGCGAGAACACCACCAGGCATTGCATCAGGATCGACAGCACGTTCTTGCTGCGCACCAGGCCGCCGTAGAACAACGCGAGGCCGGGCAGCGTCATGAAGATCACCAGCGCAGCGCACACCATGATCCACGCGGTGTCGCCCTTGTCGGCGGTCGGCGCCGGGGCTGCGGCCGCTTCGGCGGGCGCCGGCTCGGTCGCAGCGGCTTCGACGGGCTTTTCGGCGGGTGCGGCGGTGGGTGCAGCAGCATCGGGCGGCGCGGCTTCGCTCGCGGCCGGTGCTGCGATCGTTGCGGGTTCGGCAGGCTCGGTCTGCGCCGAAACGGTGAAAGCGGAACAGAAGGTGGTCGCGGCGAGCAGCATCGCGAAGGCGAATGCACGGGCGCGCGACCCGGACAGGGCAGTCGTCATGGGACGGTCTCCGAGATGAGGGTTAGAGCGCGTCCGCGCCGACTTCGCCGGTGCGGATGCGGATGACCTGTTCCAGCGCGACGACGAAGATCTTGCCGTCGCCGATCTTGCCGGTGCCGGCGGATTGCTGGATGGCCTCGATCGCGGCATCGAGCTGGTCCGTGGACACTGCGACCTCGACCTTGATCTTGGGCAGGAAATCCACGACGTATTCGGCGCCGCGATACAACTCGGTATGACCCTTCTGTCGCCCGAAGCCTTTCACTTCGGTGACGGTGATTCCGGACACGCCGATCTCGGACAGGGCTTCGCGCACCTCGTCGAGTTTGAACGGCCGGATGATGGCGGTGATCAGTTTCATGCGCTCTCCCCGTGTGGACGGAGCCACGGATGCCTGCACAAGCGCATCGCGCGCTCCAGGATGAACGCCGGTCGTGGCGGATCGATGCACGCCGGCGTCGATCCGCCCCGCCGGCTCCCGTCTGGGGAACCGCACCGCATTCCGACGTGGGGAAGGAAGCTGCGATGCGTCTCCCGCGACCTCGTCGCCGCCCGCGCCTTCCGTCGAAGCACGCGCACGGCCTTGAACTGATGTCGACCGGCGCACTGCGCCCTGTCGCTGACCGCACTCACGCTGCCCCGCATCGGGGCGATCCCGCTGTCCTCCGTCTTGCCCGAACCGCTACAGCTCGAGCGTCATGTACATGCTCCACGGGTCGTCGACGTAGTCCGCGAATGGACCGCATTCCACGAACCCGAACCTCGCGTAGAGCGCGCGCGCAGGCGCGAATGCCTCGGGCGAGCCGGTTTCGAGGCTCAGCCGCCGGTAACCGCGTTCGCGCGCCGTCGCCACGATGTGCCTGAGCACCGTCGCGGCCACGCCCCGGTTGCGATGCGCCGGTGCCGTGCGCATCGACTTGATCTCGCCATGCGCGCCATCCAGCGCCTTCAACGCGCCGCATCCGAGCAGCGCCTCGCCATCCCAGGCCGTCCAGAAGGTGATCTCCGGGCGGCGCAACGTCTCCAGGTCCAGGGCATGCACGCTGTCCGGCGGCGAGTGCCGGTGCATGTCGTCGAGATGGTCCTGCAGGAACACCGCGATCGCGGTACCGCGCAGGTCGTCGATGCGGATGTCCATGGTTGATGCACCCATGCCAGGCAGGCTGGGTCATATGACCCAGCCTACGGTCGCGCATCAGATCGTGTAATACATCTGGTATTCGAGCGGATGCGTCGCGGCGCGGAAACGCGTGACTTCCTGCATCTTCAGCGCGATGTAGCCGTCGATGAAGTCGTCGGTGAACACGCCGCCGGCCTTGAGGAATTCGCGATCCTTGTCGAGGGCTTCCAGCGCCTGGTCCAGCGAGTGGCAGACGGTCTGGATGCTCTTCTCTTCTTCCGGCGGCAGGTCGTACAGATCCTTGTTGCTCGGCTCGCCCGGATCGATCTGGTTCTTGATGCCGTCCAGGCCGGCCATCATCAGCGCGGCGAAGGTCAGGTAGCCGGAGTTCATCGGATCGGGGAAGCGGATCTCGATGCGGCGCGCCTTCGGGTTCGCAACGTACGGGATGCGGCACGAGGCCGAGCGGTTGCTCGCCGAGTAGGCCAGCATCACCGGCGCTTCGTAACCCGGCACCAGGCGCTTGTAGCTGTTGGTCGTCGAGTTGGTGAAGGCGTTGATCGCGCGGGCGTGCTTGAAGATGCCGCCGATGTACCACAGCGCCATCTGCGACAGGCCGCCGTAGCCGTCGCCGGAGAACAGGTTCACGCCGCCCTTGGCCAGCGACTGGTGCACGTGCATGCCGCTGCCGTTGTCGCCGACGATGGGTTTTGGCATGAAGGTCGCGGTCTTGCCGTTGCGGTGGGCGACGTTCTTGATGACGTACTTCATCGTCAGCAGGTCGTCGGCCTTCTTCACCAGCGTGCTGAACTTGGTGCCGATCTCGCACTGGCCGGCGTTCGCGACTTCGTGGTGGTGCACTTCGACTTCGATGCCCAGCGAGGTGAGCGTCTTGCACATCTCGGCGCGCAGGTCGTGCAGCGAATCGAGCGGAGCGACCGGGAAGTAGCCGCCCTTCACCATCGGGCGGTAGCCGGTGTTGCCGCCGGCGTATTCGCGACCGGAGTTCCAGTGCGCTTCTTCCGAGTCGATGTGGAAGAAGGTGTGGCCCATTTCATTGGCGAAACGGACGCTGTCGAAGATGAAGAATTCCGGTTCCGGGCCGAAGAAGGCCTGGTCTGCGATGCCGCTGGCCTTGAGGAAGGCTTCGGCGCGCTTGGCCACGCCGCGCGGATCGCGCGAGTAGGCCTGCATGGTCGCCGGGTCGAGGATGTCGCAGGTCAGGACCAGGGTCGGATCGGCGGTGAACGGATCGAGGAACGCGGTCGACGGGTCGGGCAGCAGGACCATGTCGGATTCGTTGATGCCCTTCCAGCCGCTGATCGACGAGCCGTCGAACATCTTGCCGTCCTCGAACAGGCTGGGTTCGACGATCGAGGCCGGGAAGGTCACGTGGTGCTGCACGCCGCGCATGTCGGCGAAGCGCAGGTCGACGAATTCGACCTTGTGGTCCTTGATCAGTTTTTCGACGTGGTCGAGGGACATCTCGGAAACTCCGGAAGGGTGAGGAATGGCTCTCCCATTGCAAGGGGCGTGCCAGCCCGGGATCGCATCCAAGTCATTGATTTCAATCGATCGGGATATCGCCTATCACGAGCGACGCACCGATCTGGTGCAAACGATCCGGTTTTGCACCATCTACGTGCCGGACGCGCCCCACTCGTGCCCCGGACCGATGGCACACGCCGGCGACGCATGGCGGATCACAGACTGCAACCATGCTCCCCAGCGAAACCGCACGCCCCATGGACGACACCGCCCTTCCGTCCCGCCATCCCCGGCTCGCCCGCGCCATCGCCCTCGCCGGCCATCCGCTGCTGCTGGCCGGGGCCCTGGGCTTGTGGTGGGCGCTGGGTGCGACCGAGGAGACGACCCTCGTGGTGCTGATCGCGGTGCTGGCGGCTTCGATGACGCTGGAGCGTCTGGTTCCGGCGATGCCGGCATGGCGGCTGGGTCTCGGCGCGCACCTGCGCCTGGGCGGCGTGTATCTGCTCGGGCTGCTGCTGTCGGGACTGATGATCGCGGGCTACGAATCGCTGCTGCCCGAGGCGCTCGAGCCACTGCGCGAACGCATCGGCGCCGTGCTCTGGCCGGCCGGCTGGCCGACCCTGGTGCAGGCGCTGCTGCTGTTCTTCGCCTCCGACCTGATCTACTACTGGGCGCACCGCGCCATCCATCGCTGGGCGCCGCTGTGGCGGATGACCGGGCATGGCTTCCACCACGGCTTCCAGAACCTGCACGCAATCAACACCGGCACCAACCACCCGTTCGAACTGGTGCTGCTGACCCTGCCGATGGTGCTGCTGGCCGCGCTGACCGGTGCACCGGAGCAGGCGACCGGCGCCGCCGGCATCCTGCTGCTGGCCAACGCGACTCTGGCCCACGCCAACGTGCGCATGGACACCCCGGTCTTCAACCTGTTCGTCACCTCCAGCGACCAGCACCGCCGCCACCACTCGATGGTGTTCGAGGAGAGCAACACCAACTACGCCTGCAACGCGATCCTCTGGGACCGTCTGTTCGGCACCTTCAGCCGGGGCCCGGTGCGCCAGACCGGCATCGGCCCGACCCAGCCCGGCCTGTGGCGGATGTTCCTGCTGCCCTTCCGCGAACCGCCAGACGTGGACACGGTGTCGACGCGGGCGCGGGACGCAGGCTGACCACGACGACGCGATACGCGATGCCGCGCCTCAGGCGCGGCCCAGTATCCGTGCCATGACTTCGGTGGCGCGCGCAGCGCGATCGCCCGTCGAAGGATGCGATGCCTCCCCGCGCAGGTGACGGGCGATGTTCGCGACATGCGGCAGCTGGATATGCGGCGGATGCGCGATGACGCGCTTGGTCCGGACGCCTTCGCATTCCAGCACCAGCGGCACGTCGTCGAAGACCGAAAAACGGATCGCGCCCTGGCTGCCCACGATCTCGACGGCATCGCGTCGGCGATCCGCAGCGAAATTCCAGTAGCCGCAACCGAGCGGGCGACTGCCGTCGGGTTGCGGTGCATGGCGCCAGTGGGCGACCACCGCGTCTTCGGCCGGATACAGGCCCAGCTGGCGCTCGACGGTGCCGGACGCGCCGTCGATGTCGCCCAGCAGGTGCATCAGCAGATCGAGGCCGTGGCTGGCGAGATCCACGAAGTATCCGCCGCCGGCCGTCGCCGGGTCGGTGCGCCAGTCCGGAGCACCCGCAAGATCGGCGGGCTTGGGCGGCCGCGAGAACGCCCAGCGGACCTGCCGCACGACGCCGATGCGGCCTGCGGCCAGCCATTGCGCGACGTGCTCGAAACGCGGCAGCGAACGCCGGTAGTAGGCAACGAACAAGGGGACGCCCGCCTCACGGAATGCGGCGTTCATCCGGGCGCATTCCTCCGGCGTGCGCGCCATCGGCTTCTCGACGCAGCAGGGCTTGCCTGCGGCGGCGACGCGCAGGGCGTAGTGCAGATGGGTGTCGGGCGGCGTCGCGATGTAGACCGCGTCGATATCCTCGGCGCGGATGATCGCATCGGCGTCATCGGTCCAGCGCGGGACGCCGTGACGGCGCGCGTAGTCCTCGGCCTTCGCCAGGTCGCGGCGCATCACCGCCTGCAACGCGAAACCCGCCGTCTGCTGGTATGCCGGGCCGCTCTTGACCTCCGTCACTGCGCCGCACCCGATGATGCCCCAGCGGATCGTCTTCATCCCGTCCCTCCCTACCCCGGGACATGCCCGGCACAGCGCCGGATCATAGTCGGGGCTGTGCTGCGGCACGATAGACTGCGCGGCAGTCCCATCAGGCCTCCCCGTCATGCGCAAGACCTCGCGTCTGCTCGCCGCGACCCTCGCCCTCTCGCTGGCGCACTTGGTCGCGCCCGGGGCGGCCCACGCCGCCGAATTAGACACCTGCCTGGTCCTCAGCGGAGGCGGCGCACGCGGCATGGCGCACATCGGCGTGATCAAGGTGCTCGAACGCGAGCGCATCCCGGTGGACTGCATCGTCGGCACCAGCATGGGCGCAGTGGTCGGCAGCCTCTACGCCAGCGGCCTGAGCGCCGCCGAAATCGAAACGCAGATGCGTGCGCTCGACTGGGGCACGATGTTCGTCGATCGCATCGATCGCAGCGTCTTCACCGCGCGGCGCAAGGCCGAGGATCGCAGCTTCCTGGCCAAGGGCGGCTTCGGCCTGCGCGATGGCAAGGTCGGCGTGCCGCCATCGCTGTTCGAAGGCCAGCGCCTGGCCATCGCCCTGCGCGCCGCGCTGCTGCCCAGTGCGACGATTCCACGCTTCGACGACCTGCCGATTCCCTACCGCGCAGTCGGCACCGATCTCGAGACCGGCGACGCGGTCGCCATGGACCAAGGCGACCTGGTCAACGCGGTGCGCGCCAGCATGGCGGTGCCCGGCGCGTTCTCGCCGGTGAGCTACGGCGACCGGTCGTTGATCGACGGCGGCGTGGCGATGAACCTGCCGGTGGAAGTCGCGCAGAAGTGGGGCGCGCGGCGGATCATCGCCGTGGACATCGCCGCGACGCTGAAGACGCGCGACCAGTTGCTCGATCCCTTCAGCATCACCGACCAGATGATCACCGCGCTGATGCAGAAGGAAAGCCAGCGCCAGCGCGACCGGCTCGGTCCGCGCGACGTGCTGATCGTGCCGACGCTGGGCGACCTGGGTTCGGCGGACTTCAGCGGCGGGATGGACAAGGGCGTTCCGCTGGGCGAAGCGGCCGCCGAAGCCGCGCTGCCGCAGTTGCAGGCGATGCGCATGTCGGAGGCCGATTACGCGGCATGGCGCGCAGGCCGCACGGCACGGCTCAAGCCGATCGGCACCATCGACCGCGTGGAACTGGTCAACACCTCCGGCGTCGACGACGAAGCCATCCTCGCGCGCATGTCCGCCAAACCCGGCGACACGATCGACACGAAGAAGATCGAGCATGACCTGGGCCGCCTGTACGGCCTCGGCGAATTCTCGCGCGTCTATTACACCGTCGAATCGGACGATCGCGAGGACACGGTGCTGACCTACGTCGCGCGCAGCCGGCGCTGGGAAGAAGACGGCACGATCAAGCTCGGCCTGCTGATGCAGGACGATTTCGAAGGCCAGGGCGAATACCAGCTCGGCGCGCGCTACGGCAAGCGCGAGCTCAACCGATTCGGCGGCGAGCTGCTGCTGGAAGCCCGCATCGGCGACCGCAACCGCGCCTTCGCCGAACTGAACCAGCCGCTCACGCTGCAACGCAGCGTGTTCTTCCGGCCGTCGCTGGAATGGCGCGGCGAGAACGAGACCCTGCTCGACGGCGGCAACGCCACGGGCGAATACCGCTACAGCTTCTGGCAGGCGCGCACCGGCGTGGGCGCGGTGCTCGGCGATTGGGGCGAGGCCTCGATCGCGCCGTTCGCGCGCCGCAACCACTTCGACCTGCGTCGCGACTCGGTGAGTACCGCGATCCCGCGCACCACGACCAGCGCGGGCGTCGACCTGAACTTCGTGATCGACACCCAGGACGATGCGGAATTCCCGTCGAAGGGCTGGTACCTCCAGGCGCGGCACACGCGCTATCTGTCGATCCTCGATGCGGACACGCGCGGCTTCACGTCGAGGCTCAACGCGAACATGGCATTCACCGGACTCGGCGGGCGCTGGCAACTGGGCATGCGCACGCACGACCGTCGCGGCAACGCTTTCGAGGATGTCGCCACGCTCGGCGGCCCGTTCCGCCTCTCCGGCTACGGCATCGACACCCTGCGCGGCAACGGCGCGGCCCTGGGCACGCTGCAGTTCAACTATCCGCTGGCGCAGATCATGCAGTACCCGCTGTTCATCGGCGGCTCGCTGGAAGCCGGACAGCTGTGGGGGCGCGGGCAGGAACCCTCGCTGGAACGCACGATCTTCGGCGGCAGCGTCTACACCGCGCTCGATACGCCGCTGGGCCCGATCTACTTCGGCCTGGGCCTCGCCGAAGGCGGCGAAGAAGCGGTGTTCTTCCGCCTGGGGCAGCCGGACTGAACGCACCACGGTCGCGCGGGCATGTTCGCGTTGCGATCATCGTGATCGCGACGCACGCCCCCGTCGTCCCGGGGGCGTGCTTTCGTCGCGAACAAGCATCGGCAGCGCGCCCGTCTGCTCACGCATCGGCAAGGACGCGTGGCTTCGGCATCACCGCTCGACGCACTGCGACGTCTCGGCGCGATCATTCGCCGCGGGGCAGATCCTCCGGGCCACGATCGTCTCGATCGAGAACTGCAGCAGTGTGCCATCCTGTTCGCCATTGCGCCGGAGGATGCCACCCGAACCGCCCGGTGCGTCGAAGCGGACCAGGTCGTACTTCCTCGGCAACCGCCGGTTATGCAGCGCGCCCGTGCTTCCCGGCCCACTGGCGAACACCACGGACAGCGTGCCCTCCGGCAGGTAGGCGCCATCCAGCGTCAATCCGCCGGAATTGTCGATGCTGACCACATCCTCGACGTTTCCGCCGAAGTCGTTGCTGACGTAAGCGACGAGATTCGTGCCGAGCGCCTGCTGCCCGGCGACACGCACCTCGATGTAATGCGGCGCGGGAATGAGGTAATGGGCGTCAGTGCCGATCTCGAACCACGGTCGCGTCGAAGGATCGTACGAGAACGACCCCGCGACCTCGGCACCCTCGGGAGCGAGCGTGCCGCCATGGATGACCTTTCCGGTGAATTCGAAGACGCGGTCTGCGGCATGGGCAGACATCGGGAGCAGGACGGACAGAACAACCGCAATGTACTTGCTGCACGACATGGAACACTCCTTGGCATCGGATGACACGCGCGGCCTGCGCGTGCACGGGAATTGTCCGTCGCACTCTTCCGCGACAGCAACCGGCATGGATGGGAGCGGAAAGGAACCAGCAACAGGATCATCATCCATCTGACCGCCCTCACCGGCCGGCATCGCGGACGAACGGTACCGCGCGTCCGTTCGACCGGCGCGGCGGGTCGCGAATCATGAGAAACCGACACGCTACGCTTTGCACGTCACGCATGGACGCGTACGTGTCGACCACCGCACAGCGGCGTCGACATGACAAGGCCGCGCGCGATGTCGACGCGGCGGAAGGGCCCCCACGCATCGATGTCGCGTTGTCCCGGCATGCCCCATGCGGACCGACGCGGGACCAGCCTGCGTCGCATCCCCGCAAAAAAAGGAGTTTTCGATGCGCAATACTCGTACGTCTGCAGGTGTCCTCGCCGTTTCGCTGCTCGTCGCCGCCACAGCATCGGCCGCGCCGCCCACCGCCGACACCATGCCGACGCAGTTGCGGTTCGCGATGCAGCGCGATCTCGGCATCCGGCCGCAGCAGTTGCAGCAGTATCTCGACACCGAGCGTGGCGCCGCGGGCGTCGAGCGCGAAGCCCGCACCCGCCTGGGTGCCCAATACGCCGGTACATGGCTGGAACGCGACGCGCGGGGCAACTACCGTACCGTCGTCGCCTCCACGCACCCGGGTACCGTCATGGTGCGCGGTATCGGCCAGCCCACGCGCGTGGTCGCTTACAGCCTGCGCACGCTCGAAAGCGCGCAGGCAAAACTCGATGCCGTGGCGCGAAATGCCTCCCGCACCACGCTGCGCAGCGTCAAAGGCACTGGCCTGGATGTGCGCATTCATTCCTGGCATGTCGACCCGCGCAGCAACCGCGTCGTGATCACCACGGACATTGGCGCGCGCGCGCGCGCGGCCGAATTCGTCTATGTCGCGGGTGTCGATCGTCGGATGGTGACCTTCAAGGAATCCGCCGCACGCCCGCGCACGACCGCTTTCGATATCCGTGGCGGCGACGGCTACAGCTACCCGACACCCGGACGACCCGGCTACGAGAACAGGTGCTCGATCGGTTTTGCCGTCACGTTGGGGGTGAACAACGGTTTCGTCACCGCAGGCCATTGCGGCCCCACGGGGCAGAACCTCACCCACGTCAATGGCCAGTCGATCGGCTACATCTACCAGAGCGTGTTCCCTGGAACCGACTACGCGGTCGTTCACAACACCAATCCGCAGGGCATCCCGCGCCCCTGGGTGAACGCTTACCAGTACGGCGGCAACGTGGTGGTGCGTGGCGCCCAGCCGGCAGTGATCGGCGCGGCGGTCTGCCGCTCCGGCCGGACGTCTGGCGCTTCCTGCGGGACCTTGCTCCACACCAATGTAACGGTCAACTATGCCGAAGGGCAGGTCAGGCAGCTGTCGTCAACGACGGCCTGCGCCGACCCGGGGGATTCCGGCGGTTCGTTCGTCACACCGGAAGGGCAGGCACAGGGCGTACTTTCGGGCACGCGCAGCCATGAGGCCTCCTGCTCGTTTGTCGGCCCACTGCAAGATCCCACGCGCTCCTTCTACCAACCGATCGCCCCGGTCCTCGCTGCATTCCCCGGTCTCACCCTCGTGACCAGTCCCTGATCGATCGACCACCGATCGATCCGATGCCGCCTCCCTCCCTCGCGTAGGGAGGCGGTGCGAAAGTGGATGGCCGGCGGGCTCTGTACACTAGCGCCCGCCGTTCCCGGCTGCACACAGCTGCCCATGCATCCCTATCTCGAAGCCATCCTCCTCGGCGTGATCGAAGGCATCACCGAGTTCCTGCCGATTTCCAGCACCGGCCACCTGCTGATCGCGCAGCATTGGCTGGGCGCACGCAGCGACCTGTTCAACGTGGCCATCCAGGCCGGCGCGATCCTCGCGGTCGTGGCGATCTACCGCCAGCGCCTGTGGAACCTGCTGATCGGCTTCCGAGAGCCCGCCAATCGCGACTACGGCATCAAGCTCGGCACTGCTTTCGCCGTCACGGCCGTCGGCGGCCTGCTGGTGAAAGCGCTGGGCTGGGAGCTGCCGGAAACCGTCACTCCGGTGGCATGGGCACTGATCCTCGGCGGCGTGTGGATGATCGCGGCCGAACATTTCGCGGCCAAGCGCGCGGCCGTGCTCGGCGAGCGCGAGACGATCACCTGGACGGTCGCCATCCTCGTCGGCATCGCCCAGGTCGTGGCCGGCGTCTTTCCCGGTACCTCGCGTTCAGGCGCGACCATCTTCGTCGCGCTGCTGGCCGGGACCACCAGCCGCATGGCCGCCACCGAGTTCGCGTTCCTGGTCGGCATTCCCACCATGTTCGCCGCCACCGGCTACGAACTGCTCGATCTCTACAAGGACGGCGGCATCGGCCAGGAGGACTGGACAGCGCTGTCGGTGGCTTTCGTGGCCTCGGCCGTCACCGCGTTCATCTCCGTGAAATGGCTGTTGCGCTACATCCAGTCGCACCGGTTCACGGCGTTCGCGGTGTATCGTTTCGCGCTCGGCGCCGCGCTGCTGCTGTGGTTGCCTGCCGGGGAATGAGCCCCGGCCAACCCCGAGCGCCGCTGCCCCCCGTTCACCCCCAGGTTCCCTGATCCGTTCGAAGACCCGTCCCCCCGGCCCACCCGCATCTCATCCCGACAGGAATTCCGATGAAGCGTCGTTTCCCGGTTGTGTCCCTTGCGATCGTTCCCCTGCTGCTCGCTGCCTGTTCCAAGGCCCCGGTCGAGACCGAAACCACCCCGGCCGACGAGGCGCCCGACAACAGCGCCATTTCCGACACCACGCCCGCTTCGGCGCCCGCCGCCACGCCCTACGTCGACGACAGCCTGCTCACGCGCCATCGCTGGTCGCTGAAGGAAGCCGTCGATGCCAAGGGCCGCACGATCGGCGCGCTGCTGGTCCGTCCGGACAAGCCCATCCAGATCACCTTCGTCGACAGCCGCATCAACGTGCACAACACCTGCAACGGCCTGAGCGGCGTGTTCCAGCGGCTCGGCGACGAACTGCGCGTGGAAGCATTGATCGGCACCAAGATGCAGTGCGTCGAACCGGAAGTCGCGGCGCTGGACGGTGAAATGAGCCTGCGCGTCCAGGGCTCGTCGCGCTTCACCGCGCAACCGGGCAACACGCAGTCGAAGAGCCCGCCGAAGCTGGAGTGGCGCGCCGCCAACGGCGACATCCTGCGTTTCGTCGGCGACATGACGCCCGAAGCGCGCTACGGCAGCCAGGGCGAGACCGCATTCGTCGAAGTCGCCGCATTCACCAAACCGTGCCAGCCGCCGATGGCGAC
This sequence comes from Lysobacteraceae bacterium, assembly GCA_016789405.1. Classification (GTDB taxonomy): domain Bacteria; phylum Pseudomonadota; class Gammaproteobacteria; order Xanthomonadales; family Xanthomonadaceae; genus Lysobacter_I. The sequence continues at coordinate 7,902 of JAEUPQ010000005.1, read as the reverse complement.
CGCACCGCAAACCTGCCTGGAAGTCCGCGAAGTGCAGTACGACGACCAGGGCATCAAGACCAATGCCGGCCCGTGGCGGTTGTTCTACGACAAGATCGACGGCTTCACCCACGAACCGGGCATCCGCAACGTGCTGCGCGTGAAGCGCTATCGTCGCGATGGCCGTCCGGACGACGGCACCAACATCGCCTACGTCATGGAACTGTCCATCGAGTCCGAAACCGTTCCGGCCGGCGCTTCGCAGTAAGCATCGTCCGCATCACCGGGAGAACCACCATGCGCCAGTCGCACCTGTTCGTCGCATTGCCCGTCGCCGCGCTGTTGTTCGCTTCCAGCGCCTGCGCGGGTCCTGTGCCCATCACCTCGGCCGACGGCGGCGACAAGGCCCGCAGCCTGCGCGTGGATCGCAACGAACTGGTCAACACGGGGGGCTGGAAGCTGGCCTCCGCCAGCGGCGCGCAGGCCGAGACCCTGCGCGCGCCGGGCGTGGCCTTCGAGCTGTCGTTCACCGGAAAGGATGTGCGCGCGAACGGTGGCTGCAACGACCTGCGCGGCTCCTACACCGTGTCGGGCAAGCGCATGGCGTTCGAGATCGCGATCGCCACGCGCATGTCGTGCACCGACGAGAAGAACCGCGCCGACCAGGCCTTCAGCGAACTGATGAACCGGTCGTTCAAGGCCGAACTGCTCGAACCCCTGCCCTATCGCCTGCGCCTGACGAGCGACGACGGCCAGGTGCTGGAGTTCGAACAGTTGCCGATGAAGATCTGAGGCGCCGCGTTTCCTTCACGCAACGACGCCGTCGCATCAGCGGCGGCGCACCACGTGCGTCTTCGACAGCGAGTCGTGCCAGCCACGCTTGTCGTTGTCGTTGGCGAACAGCAGGGAAAACGGCTCGAAGGGAATGAAGCGCCCCAGGGTCCGGCCCACGATCTGCTTCCAGCTCGGTCGTCCACCTTTCTCGTTCACGACGCGCGTGCCGGTGACCAGTTTGCCGATCGTCCAGCCGAAGAAACCTTCGAGTGTGACGTAGTACAGCAGCGTCGCGCTCAGGCCGATCACGTAGTCCCGAAGCAGGTTCTGCTCGGTTTCCAGTGCATCCAGCGCAGCGTCACCGCCTTGCCAGTAGAGGTACATCACGTAGGGAACGGAGATGAGCGCGCTGAGAAGGGTACTGGCGGCGTAATCGATCAGGAAACCGAACAGTCGCCGCCAGCGTCCCGCGTTCTCGATGGCGAGACGCTCCGACGGCAGTTCCGCCTCGATCGGCGCAGCCGGCGCGCCGTAGGGATTGTCCCGAAGGTCGTCCTGCATGGTGGAAATCAGCCCTTCACGTCCGGATTGAGCGAATAGGTGCCGTAGGTCGCGGTCTCGGCCAGCACGTGGCCGTGCATCGCGCGGAACACGTCGGCCGCGGTGAAGCGTGCCGGCAGGTCGAGCTGTTCGACATCGAGCGCGAACAGCCGGAAGAAATAGCGGTGCAGCCGCGCGTCATGACCGGGCGGATACGGGCCGTCGTAGCCCAGGTAGTCGCCACGCATGTCCGCGTTGCCCGCGAACCAGCCGGTGTAGTCGTTCACGCCCTGGCGGGCGCCCGCCGGCCCGGACGGCGCGGCCTTGCCGCGCGCGGTGAAACCGTCGCTGCAGGCGCCGGCGGCGATCTCGCCGACGTTCGCCGGAATGTCCGCCACGACCCAGTGGACGAAGTCGCCGCGCGGATGCTCGACCGGGATCGGGCGCGCGTCGTCCTGCACGAGGGCGGGATCGGTGGGCGCATCCGGATCGATGCACAGCAGCGCGAAGCTGCGCGTGCCGGCCGGCGCGCCGCTCCAGCGCAACTGCGGATTGCGGTTGCCGCCGAAGCCGTCGGGCGCACCCGCGGCGAATTCCGCCGGGATGCGCTTGCCGTGTTCGAAACTCTCGCTGGCGATCTTCATCGGAAATCTCCTTGTTCGTGCGCCCGGCATGCGGGCGCGCAGCCTTCGATCAGGGAACGATGGGCCTCACTCTGCCGGATAGCCGAACGCCTGCGCCACGTCGGACAGCAGCGCGAACGGTTCGGCCAGCGGCTTGGCGTAGTTGCGCCAGTGACCCGGTTCGAAGCGATGGCGGCCGAACAGCTCCGCCGGCGGAATCAGGATCTGCTCGAGACCCAGGCCGCCACCGACTTCACCGGCGAAAGCTTCGAGGTCGTCCATCGCATGGTCGGTGCGGATCACCTTGTGCGACACCAGCAGGTCGCGGGTGATGACCAGCACATGCTGCAACTGGCGTGCGATCCACAGCGCTGCATCGTTCGCCGACGGCACGGCGTACTGCATCGCGCTGCCGAAGGCGAGCCACTCCAGCAGCATGTCGCGCGGGTCGCGCAGCGCGATCAGCACGATGGCCTCGGGCTGCAGCGGACGGATCATGTGCAGCAGCGCGTTGTCCCAGTACGGCAGCCAGTCGATGATCGCGCCGTTGGGCACGCCGCGCAGCGGCAGCGCGCTGCGCCATGTTGCCAGCGCACGCTCGCCGGTCAGCGTGCCGTCGTTGAACGCGGCGATGCAGGCCGGATCCTGGATGGCATCGCGCGGCGGATTCGGGCCGAGGCGATCGGCGCGTAGCGGGTAACCGGCGTGGCCGATGACGGTAGCGACCTTCTCGACGCCCGAGCCCGGCACGCCCCAGAGGTAGGCCAGCGGCGGCACGCCCTGCGCGATGTCGGCCAGTTCGGGCCATGCGCCGATGGCATTGCCCGGGACGGTCAGCGGACGACGGACCATGGCTTCGGCGCTGTTCATCGCATGCCAGGTCTGCACCGCTTCCGCGTAGCGCTCCGCGCGGTCCTGGGCCATGCCCAGCCAGGCCATCAGGCCGCGCTTCACCCCGTCGTCCTGGGCCTTGTCGAGCAGGCCCTGCACGTGGGCGATCGCGGCGTCCGGCGCCTGGCCGAGCAGGCGATCGAACACGCGGGTCTCGGCCGTGCCGCGGCCCGGCTCCAGTTCGATGATCCGCTGGGCCAGCGCGTCGCGGGCTTCGAGATCGCCGCGCACTTCCATCATCAGCATCTGCGCTTCCAGCGCATTCACGTCGTCCGGGTTCAGCGCGAGCCAGCGGTCGACGATGGCCTTGGCCTCGTCGCTGCCGGTGGGTTCCAGGGTGATGCGCAGGCGCCACAGCGGCGCGGCCTCGGGATGCTTCGCCAGCGCGGCTTCGGTGACTTCGCGCCCTTCATCGAAACGCCCGCTGCGACGCCACACGTCGGCCGCCATCGACCAGGTCTCGGGATCGCGCGGTTCCTGTTCGATCGATGCGCGCAGCAGGGCCAGGGCTTCGTCCAGGCGGCCCAGGCGCAGCTCCAGGCCGGCGGTCAGGCGCTTGAGCGAATGCGTCGATGTTTCCGGATTGTCGAGGAGCGGCTGCACGATCTGGCGCGCTTCGTCCGCACGCCCCTGGCGCATCACCACGTCGGCGAGCAGGCCACGCAGGCCATGCTGGTTCGGCGAGGCTTCGACGATCCGGCGGAACGCGGACTCGGCGAAGGCCAGGTGACCCTGTTCCATGTGCGCGAAGCCCAGTGCATACAGCACCTGCTGATCGTCCGGCATCTGCTTGGACGCAGCGGTCAGCAGCGACAGCGCGCGGCCCGCGTCGCCGCGGCGCAGCGCGATCATGCCTTCGATGGTGCGCACCCACGGATGCTCGGGCGCGACGCGCGCGGCATAGCGCTGCAGGCGCTCGGCTTCATCCATGTCGCCCCGGCCGAAGGCCATCTGCGCCTGCATGATGTAGGCCGGGAACTGGTTGGGATCCAGGTCGAGCGTGCGCGCCAGCGCCGCCTGCGCCTCGTCGAGGCGGTATTCGGCCAGCAGGAAGCCGGCGCGCTGGAAATGCAGGTTGGCGTCCTCCGGTCCCAGCAGAACGGCACGGTTGATGGCCTGCAGCGCGGCTGCGGCATTGCCGTTGACACGTTCGGCGTGGGCCAGCAGCGCATAGTTGTTGGCGTCGTGCGGGGTCGCGGCGACGGCTTCGCGGGCCAGCGTCAGGGCGTCGGCATTGGCGCCGGTGCGCAGGGCGTCGAGGATTCGTTCTTGCATGGGGTTGCGGTTCTGGACGGCAGGGACGGGGCCCGGAACCGTCTAGTGTACCGGGGGCCTGCAGGGTCCGCCCGGCGCCCGCGGCCCTGCACCCGGACGGGCTGCACGCATCCGCCACGCGCCCGTCGTACCGCCCAGACCCGGGCCTCGGCGGTTCAGCCCCCGAGGGCCAGCGACAGCCGGGAGGTGACCCAGCGCTCGGCATAGCCATCGAGGCGGAGCGTCTCCAGGAACGCGCAGTGGCCGCCATGCGCGGCGATCTCGATCCTGCCGTCCGCCGGCAGGCTCAGGGCGTGGAACTCCTCGACCGGGATCACCGGGTCGTCCGCGGCGGTGAGGATGTCGGCGGGGATCGCCAGCGAGGCCAGGCGATCCCCGGCGACCGAGTAGCCGTTGAAGTAAGCGTCCAGGCTGTCGAAGTCGGTGTGACGCTCGACCATCCAGCGGGTCAGGTCGCGCATGCCGAGCATGAGCACGCTGTCGTCGAAGTCGTAGTACTGCGGGAAGGTGTCGCGCTTGCGGCGCAGGGATTCGCGCCACTTGCGCTCGAAATAGCGCAGGTAGAACGGGATGCCCTGCTCCATGCGGTTCATGGTCAGGCCGGGGTCCAGCACCGGGCACACGGCGGCGACGCGCGCCAGCGGCAAGCCCGCGCGCGTTGCGCGCAAGGCGACGCGCAGCGCGAAGTTGCCGCCCAGCGAATAGCCGGCCAGCACCATCGGTCGGCCCTCGTCGCCGAGGAAGCGGGTCGCGACATCGCGCGCGGCGTTCACCACTTCATCGATGCGATTGGAGTGGAACAGCGCCTCGTTGAGGTGGTGCGTGTCGCCGTGGTCGCGGAAGTTCAGGCGGAACACCTCGAACCCCGCGTGCAGCAGCTGCACGGCGGTCATGCGCATGTAGCTGGATTCGACGCTGCCCTCCCAGCCATGCAGCAGCAGCGCGAGGCCACGCGGCGCGACCCCGGGCAGGCGGCTGTGCACGCCTTCCAGCCGCACGCCATCGCCACCGTCGACGAGATAGGGCGTATTCACCGCACCGGTCCGGCGCAGGAGCCATGCGCCGCGCGAACGCCGCAACGGACTGGTCGACAGCAGCGACTGCAGGTGCGGGCTGCGCAGCGGCAGAGGCGGACGATAGGGGGATGCGGCCAGGGTCATCCGTGGCGGGGGTTCCAACGGTCGGTGTTCCATCCTATCCCGGCCCGGCGCGCCGGTGCGCGACGCGTATTCCACGTCGCGCCCTTCCCTGCGGAGACGGTCAGTAGGGGTGCGGCAGCCTCGACATCCGGCGCATGGCCTCGACCGCTTCCATCGCGATGGCGCGATCGGCCTCCGACGACAGTTCGAAGTCGCGCAGCGTACGTGGCGGGTCGGCGTCTTCGCCGAGGTTGCGTCGGGCGCGCAGGTCGATGATCCAGGGTTCTCCGGCGCGGAACGCCAGCGCCTGCTGTTTCGCCGTGTCGCTGTTGACGTTCACCGCCAGCACGCGCCCGCCATGGCGGGTTTCGACCTGCGGAACCTGTGTGTGGGCGACCACGATGCGATCCACGCCGAAGTGCGCGGCGATCCTGTCCACTTCCGCGGTCGACGGCGCGTCGTAGGAACCCTCGACCGCCTCGACGAGGCCGCGGTACTGGGTGACGCCACGCATGCCGAGCACCGCGTCGTAACGCGGGCCGTGGGCGACGTCGCGCGTGCGTTCCGCCCAGTAACCCGCGATCGCGCCATTGAGATCGGCGACCGACAGCCCGGACTTCACGACCTCCGGCGAGATGCCGCCGTGCACGAACAGCGTGCGGCCCAGCTTGACCGCCACCGGCAGCCGGCGCAACCAGTCGCCGATCACCGTGTCCCGCGCGAACGCCGCAGTCGGTCCGCCCATGCGACGCAGCCCATGCAGATGCTCGACATCCATGCGCGAGACGTTGCCACGCAGCACGTACTGCTCGTGGTTGCCGATCAGCACATGCACCGCACCGCCGGCATCGCCCGCCTGGCGTGACAGATCGTGCAGGCGCCAGAGCACTGCGAACACGTCGCGACCGCGATCGACCGAATCGCCGAGGATGACCAGATGTCCCTTGCCATGGCGCCACGCACCTGCGGCGTCCATCACGCCGAGTTCGACCAGGGCTTCATCGAGGAAGGCGCGATTGCCTTCGATGTCGCTGAGCACGATCACGTCGGCAGGCATCGGCTGCACCGGCGCGGGCACTTGCGATGCTTCGAGCGCGAAGACGTGGCGCTTGCCGGCGCAATCGATCGCGAGCGTGCGTCCGTTGCCGCCCGCGCGGCCTTCGCGATCCTCGCAGAACCAGCGCGCATCCCAGGCGCCGTCTGCGCCGCGACGCACCACCGGACCGTCGAGGAAGCCCGGGATGCGGACGCGTTCGCCGCTGCCGGTGTAGATCGGAATTGCCACCGAGCGGCGCGAGTCCACCGGGATCAGTACGCTTGCATGCACACCGCCGGGCGTCGAAGCCAGCCTGGCGCGCGACAGCAGGAACCACGCGATGAGCAGGACGCAGATGGCAAGGATCGCGGCGAACCAGGCGAGTCGCTTGAGCCAGCGCTTCGGCCGGCGTTTGGTGGGCGGTAGCACGATCAGGGTCTCCTTGACGATGACGGTACGGCTGGCGAGCGCGAACGCGCGCGCTCACCGATCGGCCCAGTCGGGCCCGGTGTCACGGCGTTGCAGTGGACGTCGGGTTGCGCAGCGCGGGAGCGCCGCGCGGGCTGGACGTGCTCAGCCCTGTTCCATCGCCTCGACGATGCGCGAACGCGCGGTGTCGGCCAGTCGGCGCCGGCCTTCGGCGTCGCCGGGCAGGATCGGTTCGAGGAAGACGATGTCGGCGTCGCGCGATGGCTCACCGAGCAGGCGCAGGAAATTGGCCGCGAAACTTTCCTTCGGCCCGAAGGCGACGATGGTCTGCGCGCTGCCCTGCGCGCCGTAGCGCAGCGCGACCGGCTGCACCGGGACATTGGCCTCGACCGCCGCCAGGAAGATGCGGGCGTGGAACGGGCCGACCTCATCGCCGCCCCGCGTGCGGCCTTCGGGGAACACGCCGACCGCGCGGCCGTCGTGCAGGCGGGCGAGCATCTCGTGCAGCACGCCGCCCAGCGATTCCTGGCTGCCGCGCTGGTGGTAGATGGTCTCGCCCATCGTCGCCAGCCAGCCCACCAGCGGCCACGAGGCGATCTCGCGCTTGGCGACGAAGCCCATCATGCGATACGCGTGCAGCGCGACGATGTCGATCCAGCTGACATGGTTGGCGACGAACATCACCGGGCCCGGCAGCGGCGTGCCGATGCAGCGCATGCGGAAGCCGAACACGCGCATCAGGCAGCGCTGCCACCAGCGAACGACGCGGTGCTTCAGCGGATCGCCGGCGATGCGCAGGCCGCCGAACGGCGGCGACATCAGGATCAGGATGACCGGCAGGTCGACGAGCACATGCCACGCGAGCAGCGGGGTGCGGTAGGCATAGCGGAGCAGCCGGGCGGCCGGCGAAGACGTGGGGGGGACGGTCATCCCGGAACGATACCGAACCCGGGCGCGGCTGTGCATCCCGTACGCAGCACGATGGAGCGTTCGAGCCTGCGCAGATCAGCCTTTCGGCAGCGGAACGACGGCGAGGGTCAGCCGCGAGATGCAGACCAGGCGGCCGGTGGCGTCCTCGATGCGGATCTCCCAGACCTGGGTGCGACGTCCCACGTGCAACGGCCGCGCGGTCCCGGTGACGATGCCGTCGCGCGCCGCGACGAGGTGATTGGCGTTGATCTCGATGCCCACGCACATCTCGCCGGGCTGCACGCAG
>JAEUPQ010000030.1 GCA_016789405.1 Lysobacteraceae bacterium | reverse complement strand
CGCGTCGTACGCCTTGAACTCGCCGCCGAAACGCTCCGCGCCGATCTTCGTCAGCGCCGCCGTCAGCGTCGTCTTGCCGTGGTCAACGTGACCGATCGTGCCCACGTTCACGTGCGGCTTGGTGCGCTCGAACTTACCCTTGGCCATGATTGCTTCTCTTTGAACTCAATTTGGGTTTAACGAAGGGGTGGTGCTCACGAAAGGAATCGAACCTTCGACCTCCTCCTTACCAAGGAGGTGCTCTACCGACTGAGCTACGTGAGCAGCGATGTGGTCATCCGGATTTGGTCATTCCGGATCAAGTTCCGCAAGCGGAGTGTCGATGGCGCCGCAATGGAGCGGGAGACGGGAATCGAACCCGCACCATCAGCTTGGAAGGCTGAGGTTCTACCATTGAACTACTCCCGCATCTTGCGGAACGGACTTTCTTCAGCACACCCCGGCGACGAACGCCCTTGAGATGGTGGAGGGAGGTGGATTCGAACCACCGAAGGCGTAAGCCAGCAGATTTACAGTCTGCCCCCGTTGGCCGCTTGGGTATCCCTCCGGCTGAACAACGTCCGGTAAAACACAACACGGTGAAAACAGCCCGAAATTCTGACCGGGGATCGAGAGGATGTCAACGGGAAAATGCCGATTCCCATCCTTTCGGAGCCCCTCGCGCCGCCGGGCCGGCAGCGCACGATCGCGGGGGCGCAATGATACGTGAAAGCCGGGGCGCGGAACACCCGCGGCCACGCCGGCAGACGGCCCGCCGCCCCTCCTTCGCTCAGACGTTGAAGCGGAAGTGCAGCACGTCGCCTTCCTGCACCCGGTATTCCTTGCCCTCGAGGCGCAGGCGCCCGGCGTCGCGCGCCCCGGACTCGCCGCGGTACTTGATGTAGTCGTCGTAGGCGATGGTCTCGGCGCGGATGAAGCCCTTCTCGAAATCGGTGTGGATCACCGCGGCGGCCTGCGGCGCCGTGGATCCGGCGCGGACCGTCCAGGCCCGGACTTCCTTCACGCCGGCGGTGAAATAGGTCTGCAGGCCGAGCAGCTTGTAGGCGGCACGGATCACGCGGTTCAGGCCGGGCTCTTCGAGGCCGAGGTCGGCCAGGAAGGTGTCGCGATCGGCGTCGTCGAGCTGGCTGAGCTCTTCCTCGATGGCCGCCGACACCGGCACCACCTCGGCGCCCTCGCCCGCCGCACGGGCGCGCACGGCGTCGAGGTGCGGATTGTTCTCGAAACCGTCTTCCAGCACGTTGGCGACGTACATCACCGGCTTGAGGGTGAGCAGGAACAGGTCGCGGACGGCGAGCCTGTCCTCATCGGACAGACCCAGCGAACGCGCCGGCTTGCCGTCGTCCAGGCCCACGCGGATGCGGCCGAGGATTTCGGCGCGCGCCTTCGCGTCCTTGTCGCCGGTCTTGGCGGAACGCTCGGCGCGCTGCAGGGCCTTGTCGACCGACTCCAGGTCGGCCAGCGCCAGCTCGGTGTCGATCGTCTCGATGTCGGCGATCGGGTCGACCTTGTTGTTGACGTGGATGACGTCAGGATTCTCGAAGCAGCGGACGACGTGGGTGATCGCGTCGACTTCGCGGATGTGCGCGAGGAACTTGTTGCCGAGGCCTTCGCCGCTGGCCGCGCCGGCGACGAGGCCGGCGATGTCGACGAACTCGACCGCCGTCGGAATGCACTTCTGCGGCTTCACGATCTCGGACAGCGCGTTCAGGCGCGGATCCGGCACCGGCACCACGCCGACGTTGGGCTCGATCGTGCAGAAGGGGAAGTTGGCCGCAGCGATGCCCGCCTTGGTCAGCGCGTTGAACAGGGTCGACTTGCCGACGTTCGGCAGGCCGACGATGCCGCATTTGATGCCCATGGTTGTTGTCCTGTCCGGAATGCAGACGTCGGCGGCCGGGCGCAGGCCAGGCCGCCGACGTCTGGACTCATTTGGGCGTGTGGAGTTTCGTCATCGCATCCATGAAATTGCCCTGCACCGCCAGCGGCAATGCGGACAGCGCGTCGTCGATCGCGCGCAGGATCAGGGCTTCGTCGTCCTTGCCGGGACGACCCAGCACCCATGGCGTGACCTTGTCCTTGTGACCCGGGTGGCCGATGGCGACGCGCAGGCGGTGGAACTTGCCGTGACCCAGCAGCTGGATGGTGTCGCGCAGGCCGTTCTGGCCGCCGTGGCCGCCGTCGAACTTGAAGCGCGCAACGCCGGGCGGGAGATCCAGCTCGTCGTGGGCGACCAGCATTTCCTCGGGTTCGATCTTCCAGTAGCGCAGCGCGGCGGTGATCGACTTGCCGCTGAGGTTCATGAAGGTGGCCGGTTTGAGCAGCCAGACCGACTGGCCGGCGACCTCGACCTTCGCGGTCTCGCCGAACAGCTTGCTCTCCAGACCGAAACGCGCCCCGCACTGCTGCGCGAGGGCGTCCACAAACCAGAACCCGGCGTTGTGCCGGGTTCGGGCGTGTTCGGGGCCGGGGTTGCCGAGCCCGACGATGAGGCGAAGGCCTGCCATCGGAAGTCGCGAAGATCGCTGCGACGGGGCGCCCGGAGGCGCGCCGCCGCAGGGCGATTACTTCTGGTCCTTCTTGGAGACCTTCGACGCCGGCACTTCGGCGGCCGGCGCGGCTTCGGCATCGGCCTCTTCCTTGCCGTGCTTGGCGATCACGACGGCGAGGTCGTGTTCCTTGCCGAGCTTCAGTTCCGGAATCGAGACGCCAGCCGGCAGCTTGAGGTCGGACAGGTGGACGATCGCGCCGACGGCCAGGTCGGCCAGGTCGATCTCGATGAACTCCGGCAGGTCCTTCGGCAGGCACTCGACCACGACTTCGTTCAGCTCGTGGGTCACGACGACTTCGGCCGACTTGCCGGCCGGCGACTTGTCTTCGTTGACGAAGTGCAGCGGCACGGCGGTGCGCAGCGCCTTGCTCTCATCGACGCGCTGGAAGTCGATGTGCATGATGATCTGCTTGAACGGATGGCGCTGGATGTCGCGCAGCAGGGCCTTCTGGACCTTGCCGTCGACGCTCAGGTCGATGATCGACGAGTAGAACCACTCGTGCTGGCTGGCCAGCCAGGTCTTCTCGTGCTCGAGCTGGATGCTCTGCGGGGCGGCTTCGCCACCGTAGATGACGGCGGGGATCAGGCCGGCATGACGCAGGCGGCGGCTCGCACCTTTCCCCTCGTCCTTGCGGCTGGTCGCCGAGATGTTGTGTTCGGACATTGTCTTGCTCACTTTTGCTTGGAATGAACCGCCTCGCGGCGGCGATGCGACTCCCCCGCGACCAGGGGAGCCGGGTTCCGGCCGAAGCCGGGATTGCGGGGTCAGTCGACGTAGAGCGAGCTGACCGATTCGCCGAAGGCCACCCGTCGGATGGTCTCGGCGAGCAGTTCGGCGACGCTGAGCTGGCGGACGCGGCCGCAGCCGCGAGCGGCCTCGGACAGCGCGATGGTGTCGGTCACCACCAGTTCGTCGAGCTGCGACTTGTTCAGGTTGTCGATCGCCGGACCCGACAGCACCGGGTGCGTGCAGTAGGCGATCACGCGCTGCGCGCCCTGCGCCTTCAGCGCGGCGGCGGCGGCGCAGAGCGTGCCTGCGGTGTCGACGATGTCGTCGACCAAGACGCAGGTCTTGCCGGAGACGTCGCCGATGATGTTCATCACCGTGGCGACGTTGGCGCGCGGACGGCGCTTGTCGATGATCGCCAGGTCGGCGTCGTCGAGGCGCTTCGCGATCGCGCGGGCGCGGACCACGCCGCCCACGTCGGGCGAGACCACGATCAGGTTGTCGGTGCCGTAGCTGCGCCAGATGTCGGCCAGCAGCAGTGGCGAGGAGTACACGTTGTCGACCGGGATGTCGAAGAAGCCCTGGATCTGGTCGGCGTGCAGGTCGACCGTCAGCACGCTGTCGACGCCGGCGGCGGCGAACATCTTGGCGACGACCTTGGCCGTGATCGGCACGCGCGAGGAGCGCGGGCGGCGGTCCTGGCGGGCGTAGCCGAAATACGGCACCACGGCGGTGACGCTGGCGGCCGAGGCGCGCTTCAGCGCGTCGGTGATCACCAGCAGCTCCATCAGGTTTTCGGCGCTCGGCGCATTCGTGGGCTGGACCACGAACACTTCCTGGCGGCGCACGTTTTCCTCGATCTCGACCTGCACTTCACCATCGGAGAAGTGGCCGACGAGGGCCTTGCCGGGACGCACGCCGAGCTGGCGGCAGATGGCATCGGCCAACGGCCGGTTGGCGTTGCCCGAGAAAATCAACAACTGACGATCGTCCTGCATGGCGGTGTCCGCTTCGCTCTGACCTGGGCGGGAATGGCGTCGCGAGCCGGCCACGAATGACGGATCACGACGGAAATTGGCAGGGGCGGAAGGATTCGAACCTACGAATGCCGGGATCAAAACCCGGTGCCTTAACCACTTGGCGACGCCCCTGGGGAGACGGCAACCGGGCGCTGCGAATCGGAAGCGGCGTGCGCTGGGCGCATGCGATTCCCGATTCCCTATTCCCGATTCCCTGCCTTCGTTTCGAGCGCATCCAGCAATGGCGAACGCCTGGCTCCCGCGACGACGCGGGCATCGAAGCCCCGCGGCAGTCGCTGCAGCGCGGCCTCGGCGGGCTCGCGCTCGGCGAACTCGACGAAACAGACGCTGCCGGAACCGGTCAGCCGCGGCGCGCCGACGCCGCGGAGCACGTTGAACACGGCATCCACGGCAGGCTCGCGGCGGCGCAGGACGGGCTCGAACGCATTGCCGAGCGCCTGCCCTTGCAGGAACGGATCCGAAACGAAGTCCGACATTGTCGCGGGCGCAGCATTCCTCGTCAATTCAGCCGCCTGGAACAGGGCCACGGTGGACGCATGAACCCCGGGGGCCACGAGCAGGTACCAGGCCGGCGGCAGCTCGATCGGCGTGAGGATCTCGCCCAGGCCCTCGGCCCAGGCATTCCGGCCACGGACGAAGACCGGGACGTCCGCGCCCAGCTTCAGGCTCAGGGCGGCCAGCGCCTCCTCACCCAATGCGCAGCCCCACAGCAGGTCGAGCGCACGCAGTACGGTCGCGGCATCGCTCGACCCCCCGCCCATGCCGCCACCGGTCGGAATTCGCTTTTCGACGGCGATATCGACACCTTGCGCGATCTTGGCGGCCGATTGCAGCCGCCTGGCCGCCCGAACGACCAGATCATCATCCTCTTCGATGCCCGGAATGGTGGTGCCGATGCGGTGGACCAGGCCATCGTCGCGCAGGCGCAGGTAAATGGTGTCGCCCCAGTCGAGGAGGCGGAAGACGGTCTGCAGCTCGTGGTAGCCGTTCTGCCGGCGACCGGTGATCTGCAGGAAAAGATTGAGCTTGGCCGGTGCCGGCCAGGTGCTCCAGCCATCGGCGGGGGAAAAATCGTTCATGGGCTTGCGAACGTCCATTCCTCGATGACGAGCCGGACCCGGGCGTCGCCGGACTCGGCATCGATGCGCACCGGCAGGTCCGGCGCTCCGGCCGGGCCAGGTCGCCATTCCAGGTAGCGGACGGTCCAGCCCGCCTGTTCGAAACGCTGCGGCCGGCCGGCGGCGTCGTAGTCGATCGCAGGTGCCGGCACCCCGGTCGCGACCGCGCCGCGCACCCAGGCGCCGAGCAGGCGCAGGGGCACGCGCCAGCCCGTCGCCGTTTCCAGCAGCGCCTCCGCGTCGGCACCTTCGCGGACGCCACCGGACATGCCGTCGATGCGCCCGGTGCCGGTGGCGAGGTCGCCACTCAGCCGCCAGCTCTGCCGGGTGATCGGCGCACTCAAGGCGACTTCGTAGGCACCTCCGGCACGCTGGTCCCATTCGATCCTGCCGCTGCCGCCCTTGCCCGCACGGCTGATCCCGGCCTTGCCCGCAAATCCCCAGGCCTCGGTCCGGGCGATCCAGGCATCGCGCTCACGCAGGCGCGCATCGAGAGCGTCGCCGGCCAGTGCGGGCGCGGGGGCGCGGGTGGGTGCCGAGGCGCAGCCGGCCAGCGCGAGGGCCAGCATCGCCAGCGCCAGCCCCGACCGCGCCTTCATGCGCCCGCCTTGTCGGCGAGCGGTGGCAGGATGGCGCCTGTCTTGTCCAGCGCGCGCTTGAGCGAACGACTGTCGGGGTCGATCCGACGCGCTTCGACGAAATAATTCACGGCCTCATCCTTGCGCCCCAGGACCCACAGCACTTCGGCGACGTGCGCGGCGATCTCGGCGTCCTTCTGCTTGGTGAAGGCGCGCAGCAACTCGGACAGCGCTTCCTTGCTGCGGCCGAGCCGGTAGAGCACCCAGCCATAACTGTCGATGATCGCGGCGTTGTCCGGGTCGGCGGCGTAGGCGCGGGCGATGAGTTCGAGCGCTTCCTGGTAGCGATTCGTGCGGTCGGCGAGCGTATAGCCCAGCGCATTCAACGCGTTCACGTCGTCGGCATCGAGCGCGAGGATGCGGCGCAGGTCGGCCTCGGCGCGCGCGATGTCGTCGCGACGCTCCCACATCAGCGCGCGTGCGTACAACAGCTGCGGCTCATCCGGATAGGCGGCCAGACCGCGATCGAAGGTGGCCAGTTCGTCCGCCAGGCGTCCCTCGTTCTTGTAGAGATCCGCCTGCAGCAGGTAGGCATCGCGACGGGTCTCGTCGGCCGCAGTGGCATCGGTCTGGATTTCGCGGATCCGGGCGTGCGCCTCTTCAGCGCGACCGAGCTTGTGCAGCACCGGCGCAGTGCGCAGGCGCGCCTGCCAGCGCTGCGGGCCACCAGGCACGCTGGCGTACCAATCCAGCGCATCGTCCTGGCGACCGATGAATTCGGCGACCTGGCCCAGCAGCAGGCGGCGCGCGGGGTTCGGCGATGCCGATTCGCGCTTGAGCTCTTCGTAGACCGCCGCGACGCCGGTCTTGTCGTCGGCCTGCGCGAGATAGGACGCACGCAGGATGTAGGTGTTGTCGTTCTGCGGTCCGCGCGCCAGCACGGCCGCGGCCGCGGTGAAATCGCCAAGCGCCCCGAATTCGCGGGCCAGCCCGTAGGCGACATCCGGCAACAGGATGGCCGCGGCGCTCATGCGATCGAGGATCTTCCGCGCCTGCGCCTCCTTCCCGGAGCGCCGCAACTGGTTGGCATGCAGCAGCGACACCCCCGGCTCGTTGGGGTAGTACTGCAGGACGCGGCCGATGATCTTCGCGGCGACATCCTGACGCTGTACCTGCTGCGCGAATTCACCGAAGGCCAGCCAGGCAGGCAGGTCCTTCGGGATGTCATCGACCAGTGCCGCGAGCAGGCGGCCGATCATGTCCGGATCGCCGGAACCGGCGTCCATCGCAAGTAGGGCGTAGCGCCAGCCGTCCTTCTCGGACTTCAGGCCTTCGCCGCGACCGAGCAGCAGGCTGCGCAGCTCGCGGCGCGCGGTGGCTTCATCCTTGCGCTGCAGGGCCAGGGTGGCCTCGGCATTGCGCATGCCGAGCGTGCGCCCCGCGCGTTCGCGCCAGAGCGCGAGGGCCTGGCCGGCGAAATCCTGGTTTCGGGCGAGCAAGGCGATGCGTGTCGCACGCTCAGCGAGGACGGCATCGCCGTCGGCGACGCGCGCGGCATCGAGGTACCACCGTGCGGCGTCATCGAGCTTGCCCGCCTGCAGCGCATATTCGCCCGCGATCGCAGCCGGCAAGGGACCGCTTCCCATCCATTGCGGCGTCCCTGCCGATGGCTCTGCCGTCGCCACCGCCCGCCGGGAACCCTCGCCCTCGGCGTACGCGGCGAGCGACAGGACCGACAGCGCGGCCCCGAACGCGACGGCCGCGAAACGGCGAATTGTGAAAACGGCTTCGGGCATCGGCGGCATGGGCCGTAAACTATGCGGATTGCCAGCTTAACCGAACTCGCCAGAGCCGCCTCAGCCAGTCGTCACGCCCCGACCAGACGACCTCAGCCAGACGATCGCAGCCAGCCCGGATGTCCCTTCTCATCGCCCTCGGACTCAACCACCAGACCGCGCCGGTATCCCTGCGCGAACGGGTGGCGTTTTCCGAACAGGCGCTGCCGGCGACCCTGGAGGCCCTGCGTTCGCTGCCCGGCGTCGAGGAAGTGGCACTGCTCTCCACCTGCAACCGCACCGAGATCTACGCCCTCACCGGCGGCGATGGCAATGCGCTGGTGGAGTGGCTGGCCGCCAACCCGCAGGACGGCGGCCATGCGCGCACGCCGCTGGCCCTCCACGACTACCTGTATCGCCACGCCGATGCCGCTGCGGTGCGCCACCTGTTCCGGGTAGCCACCGGGCTGGACTCGCTGGTGCTCGGCGAGCCGCAGATCCTCGGTCAGGTGAAGCAGGCCTGGGCTGCCGCGCGGGAGTCCGGCACCCTCGGCAACCGACTCGACCGGCTGTTCCAGCACGCCTTCGTCACCGCCAAGCGCGCGCGCACCGACACCCGCATCGGCGCGAACCCGGTGTCGGTGGCCTCGGCGGCGGTGCGCATGGCCGAAGAAACCTTCGCACGTCCGTCCGACAGCAGCATCCTGCTGATCGGCGCCGGCGAAACCATCGAGCTGACCGCGCTGCACCTGGTGCAGGCGAAGGCGAAGCGGCTGCTGTTCGCCAACCGCACCCTCGCCCATGCCCAGGAACTGGCCAGCCGCCACGGCGGCGTCGCCCTGCCCCTGACCGAGCTGGAACGCCATCTCGCCGAGGCCGACGTCGTGTTTTCCGCGACCGCCGCGCGCGACCCGATCCTGCACAAGCCGCAGGTGGCGGCCGCGCTGAAGCAGCGCCGGCATCGGCCCATGCTGCTGCTCGACCTGGCGGTACCGCGCGACATCGCGCCCGACGTCGCCGAACTGCGCGACGTGTTCCTCTACACCGTCGACGACCTGGAACGGGTCATCGAGGACAACCGGCGCAGCCGCCGCGAAGCCGCCGATGCCGCGGAAGCCATCGTCGACCTGCAGGTGGCGCGCTTCGTGGAAACGCTGAACGCCAGCGCGCACCACGGCCCGCTGAAGCAGTTGCGCGCACACGGCGAAGCCGCGCGCGACGAAAGCCTGGCGAAGGCGCAACAGTTGCTCGCGTCCGGGCAGGACCCGGCGGCCGTGCTGCAGCAACTGGCGCACACGTTGACCAACCGCCTGCTGCATGCGCCGACCACGGCCCTGCGCGAGGCGGCGATCAACGGCGACATCGACCTGATGCGCGCCGCCGAGCGGATGTTCCCGGACAAGGGGCCGCAGCATCGCGCGCCGACGCACACCCCGCTGTCCGAAGCGCTCGACCGCCAACTGCATCCCGACCACGCCACATTCCCCGATCGCGACGATGACGCCGACCCTGCGCCGCAAGCTTGAAGCGCTGGCCGAACGCCGCGAGGAAATCGAACGCCTGCTCGCCGATCCGGCGACGGTGGAGGACGCCGCGCGCTATCGCGGCCTGATGCGCGAGTTCGCGCAGCTCGAACCGATCGCAACCGGCCTGGCTGCGGAACGCCAGGCGCGCGAGGACCTCGCCGCCGCCGAGTCGATGCGCGGCGACCCCGAGCTGGCCGAACTGGCCGACGAGGAAGTCGCCGCCGCACAGGCGCGACTGGCCGGACTCGACGCCGAACTGATGGCGCAGCTGGTGCCGAAGGATGCCCGCGACGACGGCGGCCTGTACCTGGAAGTCCGTGCCGGCACCGGTGGCGACGAAGCCGCGATCTTCGCTGGCGACCTGTTCCGCATGTACGGCCGCTACGCCGAACGCCAGGGCTGGCGGATCGAGGTGGAGTCGGCCAATCCGGGCGAACACGGCGGCTTTCGCGAAGTGATCGCGCGCGTCGAAGGCCGTGGCGCGTACTCGAAACTGAAATTCGAATCCGGCACGCATCGTGTGCAGCGCGTGCCCGAGACCGAATCGCAGGGGCGCATCCACACCTCGGCCGCGACCGTGGCGATCATCGCCGAGGACACCGGCGATCTCGACGTCGAGATCAATCCCGCCGACCTGAAGGTCGACACCTTCCGCTCCTCCGGCGCTGGCGGCCAGCACGTCAACAAGACCGAATCGGCGATCCGCATCACCCATGTCCCGAGCGGCGTGGTCGTGGAATCGCAGACCGAGCGCAGCCAGCACGCCAATCGCGACAAGGCAATGAAGCGGCTGAAGGCGATGTTGGTCGAAGCCGAGACCGCGAAGCGCGAAGCCGCGCAGGCGCAGGACCGCAAGCTGCAGGTCGGCAGCGGCGACCGCAGCCAGCGCATCCGCACTTACAACTTTCCGCAGGGCCGCATCACCGACCACCGCGTCGAAGGCCTGACCCTGTATGACCTGCCGAACATCCTCGAAGGCGATCTCGACGCCCTCATCGACCGTTTGGCGCGCGAACACCAGGCCGACGAACTGGCGCGGCTGACGCAGGGCGGTTGAGCGGCGCGAGCCGCGCGCCCACCGCCAAGCCCCTCACTCGTAACGCAGCGCCTCGATCGGATCGAGTCCCGCCGCCTTCGACGCCGGCATGATGCCGAACAGCACGCCGACCATCGCCGAGAAACCGGCGGCGGCGATCACCACCCACACCGGCACGTGCGCGGGCGGGAAACCCGGCACCAGCGCCGAGATCAGCAGCGCGAGCCCGTAGCCGAGCCCGATGCCGATGATGCCGCCGAGCAGCGCGAGCAGGCCGGCCTCGGCCAGGAACTGCACGAGGATGTCGCGACGCGTGGCGCCCAGTGCCTTGAGGATGCCGATCTCGCGGGTGCGCTCGGTCACCGACACCAGCATGATGTTCATGATGCCGATGCCGCCGACGAGCAGCGAGATGCCGACCACGCCGGCGACCACCATCGTCGCCGTGCCGGTGATCTTCTCGAACTGCTTGAGCACCGAATCCGCCGCCTCGACCTTGAAGTCGTCGTCCTTTTCGGCGACCAGCTTGCGCGAGGCGCGCACCGCGCGCTTGACGCGTTCGCGCACGGCCTCGACTTCCTCGAGGTTGGCGACGGTGAAGGAGGCCTGGATCAGCGGATCGTTGCTGTTGCCCATCATCGCGCGGCCGACGTCGAAGGGAATGATGGCGTAGTTGTCGCGGCTGAACCCGAAGATCTCGCCCTCCTTCTCCATCACGCCGACGACCTTGAACCACTCCTTGCCGATCATGAAGTATTCGCCGACCGGGTTCTTCGGCATCTTCAGTTCGTCGCGCAGGTCGGTGCCGATCACCGCGACGCGTCGATGGCCCTTGTCGTCGCTGTCGACGATGAAGCGGCCGAACTCCGGGAAACGATTGTTGACCAGGGTGTAGTCGGCCGTGGTCGCCTGCACCTGCGGGCTGCTGCTGCGGCCGCGATAGCTTGCGCCCGCGGCCTGCACCACCATCAGCGGTGCCACGTCCTTCACGCCGGAGACGCGGTAGCGCAGCACGTCGATGTCGTCGAAGGTGATCGTGTTGATCTTGCCGGTGCGGAAGTTCTCGTTGTCGTTCACCGCGCGCAGGGTCAGCGTGCTGCCGCCCAGGTCGGAGAGCTGGCCCTTGATCGAGTCGGAGAAGCCCTGCACCAGCGACACCACCGCGATCACCGAGCCGGTGCCGATCAGGATGCCCAGCGTCGTCAGGAAACTGCGCATGCGGTGCGCCGCGAGACTGGTCAGCGCGGCGCGGAAGGCTTCGAGATAGGCCTGCATCAGTGCGCTCCTCGGTCTGCGGCCTTGTCGGCGTCTGCGGCCTTGTCGGCGCGTACCGGCGCCTGGCGCCGATCCTCGACGATGCGGCCATCGCTGACGCGCAGCACACGGTGGCAGTGCGCGGCGATGTCGGGTTCGTGGGTCACCAGGATCACGGTCTGCCCCTGTGCGTGCAGCGCATCGAACAGCGCCATGATTTCGGCGGAGGTGCGCGTGTCGAGATTGCCGGTGGGTTCGTCGGCGAGCAGGATCGACGGCGCGCCGACCAGCGCACGCGCGATCGCCACACGCTGGCGCTGGCCACCGGACAGCTGGTTCGGGCGATGGCCCATGCGATCGCCCAGGCCGACCTTGCCCAGCGCTTCGACGGCGTGCGCGCGTCGCTCGTCCTGCGGCATGCCGCGATAGACCAGTGGCTGCATCACGTTCTGCAGCACGGTCATGCGTGGCAGCAGGTGGAAGCTCTGGAACACGAATCCGATCTCGCGGTTGCGCACCTGCGCCAGCTCGGTGTCGTTCATGCCCGACACGTCGCGGCCGTTGAGGGTGTAGGTGCCCTCGGTCGGGGTGTCGAGGCAACCGAGCAGGTTCATCAGCGTCGACTTGCCGGAGCCCGACGGCCCGGTCAGCGCGACGTATTCATTGCGCGAGATCTCCAGGTCGACGCCGGCCAGGGCCTGCACGACCTCCTCGCCCATCGTGTAGCGCTTGACGATGTCGCGCAGGACGATCATCCGGCGTCCTTCGCGTCGTCGGACTTATCATCCGTTTTGTCTTCGCCGTCGTCGTCCTTCGCCTTGTCTGGGTCGCGACGCTTCACCTGCGCGCCTTCGCTCAAGCCGCGCAGCGCCTTCGCCGGACCGACGATCACCGTGTCGCCTTCCGCCACGCCCTTGGTCACCACTTCCCAACGGTCGTCCGACGCGCCGGTCTGCACTTCCACGCGCGTCGCCTTGCCGCCCTTCGCCAGCCAGACATGGCGCTTGGGCTTGCCGGCGTCGTCGGTCTCGGTGGACACGGCTTCGACCGGCAGCGCGAGGCGGCGCTGGCCGTCGCCGAGGAAGATGTCGGCACGCACGCTCATGCCGGAGCGCAGCGCCAACCCCTTCGGCGGCACGATCCTCACCGTGACCTTGTACGCGCGGCCCTGGCCTTCGATGGTCGGCGCCAGCGCAATCTGTTCGACGCTGCCCTTCAGTGCGTCATCGGCATAGGCGGCCGCGAAGACTTCCACGCGCTGTCCCACATCGACCTTGGCGATGTCGGCTTCGTCGACCTTGAGCTCGGCGATGATCTCCGAGGTGTCGGCGATCTTCATCAGCTGCGCGCCGGCGAAGGCCGAGGTCGACGGCACCGCCGTCTCGCCGACCTTGATCGGCAGCGAGACGATGCGGCCGGAAATCGGCGAGCGGATCTCGGTGCGCGCGCGCTGTTCACGCGCGTCGTTGACCACGGACTCGGCGCGACGCAGCGATTCCTCGCTGGTGCGCAGGTCGGCTTCGGCGACCTGCAGCTGGTTGCGGTCTTCGTCGAAGCGGTTGCGATCGATCAGTTTCTGCGCCACCAGCACCTGGCTGCGCTCGAACTGCTTGCGCCGCAGTGCGACCTGCGCGCGCTGACGTTCGATCGCGATGCGGGTCTGGCGCAGGCCGGCCTCTTCGCGCTCGATCGCGTTGTTGTACAGCTCCGGATCGAGCAGCAGGAGGGTCTGCCCGGCTTCCACGGTGTCGCCTTCCTTGACCAGGATGGTCTCCACCTTGCCGGTGACTTCCGAGGTCAGGTTGACCTCATTGCGGAAGGCCAGCGTGCCCGAGGCGAGGATCGACGGCTGCACCAGTTGCGGCGCGGCCGTGGCCAGGTCGACTTCGGTCGCGGACGCGCCGCGGTTCTTCTTGATGACGATCGGCACGACCAGCACGAGCACGATGCCGGCGGCAATGAGCCACTTGCGGTTGGGTTTCATCGAAACAATCCGGAATCCAGGGGAAATTCGGCGATCACTTCAGCAGCGCGCCGATCGCGAGCCCGCCGAACCACACGACATAGGGCAGCGCTGCGACGAAGATCGCCTGCCCCCAGCCCGTGCGGAACCAGGTCCGCCACCCCAGCGCGGCCAGGCCGATGGCCCAGGGCATCAGCAGGCTGAAGCCCTTGGCGAACGAGCTCCAGGCATGGTCCATCGGCAGTTCGACCAACAGCGGGTCGATGTTGAGCAGTTGCAGCGATTCGAGCGTGGTCTGCGGCGTCATCGTGATTGCACCGACCAGCGCCACGATGCCGCCGAGCAGCATCGGCATGCCCGACCATGCGGTGAGGCTCAGGCCATGGCGGAACGACAGCGCGTGCCCGGCGATCTTGCCGGCAATCCAGTAATAGAGGGCGATCACCAGCGCGACCAGCGCGGTCATCACCACGACCGCGGCCATCGCGATATAGCCCATGACCTGCGCACCGGGCATCACCTTGCGCGCCTGCTCGATTTCCTTTGCCGTGGCTTCCGGATTCGCGGTGAGCATGCGCTCGACCAACCACGGGCCGTCGACCTGGGCGAAGTAGGTCGCGACCATCACCAGGCCGACCACGATCGAAAGCAGCAGGGGCACGAGGAAGGTGGGCTTGTCCTTGAGCGCGGCGAAGACTTTGCCGGGCTGCAGGTAGATATCGATCAGGTGGGACATGGAAAGCTCCTGGGACACGAGGGCGGATGCGCACGGACGGAACCGTTGTTCGAGACCATGACGCCAGCGGGCGGCATTTGTGACACAGCCGTGGTTCGCAGACAGGGCCCGGAAGTCACGCCACCCCGGCGCGCGCCGTGGCCAGACAACCCGTTCCCGCCTGAAACGACACGCCCCCGGCCAGGGCCGAGGGCGTGCTCGCGTTGCTGGCGCAGGACCTGGCGGCCCGCTCAAGCTCAGTAGTAGATGCAGCCGTTGTCGTCGCAGCGCGCGATGATCGACCAGCCATACTGCGTGCATTCGTAGATGCGCTGGGTATAGCCGGTCCGGGGGTTGTAGCTTTCGACCGAGGCGATCTCGCCCCAGTTGGCTTCACTGCAGGGCGTACTCGGGCCACCCGGCACGGCTGCGGCACTGCCGCTGAAACCCATGGCAGCGGAAAGCAGGGCGATCGCAGCCCCGTGCATCATCGTCTTGTACATGACATTCCTTCGTTTTGCAGACCGCCGATCTCCGACGGCGCGAGGCGCACTCGCCTTCGCCGATCGCCGCCCGCGCTCGGCGGCACATGCGCGGACGACGAGGACAGCGTAGCGGCCCGCTGTCTCCGATTTCGCGACGCTCGTTCGGAATCTCAGCGCAGCTGCGACAGGCGCGTCGCCAGCTTCTTCGCCGACACCCCACCCTTCGCACCCAGCTCCTGTGCGAACAGCGACACCCGGAACTCCTCCAGGTCCCAGCGCAGCGCCTGCCAGTCCGGCTGTTGATCGATGCCGCGATCGCGCGCATCGCCCAGTGCATCGACGAACGGCTTGAGCTCGAGCATCCGCGCCTGGTCGCGCACGGGATCGCGGAGCGCACGTTCGGCACGCAGCGCCATCGCCTTGAGATACCGCGGATATTCGGCCAGTGCGTCGGCAGGCACGTCACGCAGGAAACCCGGCGCGGCCAGGCTCGCGAGCTGCGCATGCAGGTCGTCGAGGTTGGCACGGGCCCAGCCCATCAGGTTCGACTCGAGGGCGACGCGCACCTCCGCCACGCGGGCAAGGATGGCCTCGGCCTGCTTCAGCCGCGTCATCGCCTCGCCGAACAGCTCCTTGCCGATGGCGTCGCGACGCCGTGCGAAAGTATCGGGATCGCGGATCTCCAGCAGGCCGTCGGCCGACAGCGCCGCGAACGCGCCTTCGACGAGGTCGGCACGCAAACGGTCGCTGTCCTTCAGGCCGTCGTTGCGTGGATCGCGGCTCTCGATGGCCGCATACAGCAGCGAGGTCTTCGGCTGCACGGGCAGCTGTTTCCTCGCCTGCTTCATCTTCTCGGCCAGCGCGATCCGCAACAGCCGGCGCACGCCTTCGGGGTGGTGCAGATGCGCCTCGTTGCGATCGGCGTGCACCGCGAGCGACACGCTGTCGCCGTCGTCATGCAGCGCAGGGTATGCCGGCACGCCGCCGGCACCGGGCACCGATGCGGGGATCGATGTCGCTGGGAAATCGGTGAGACCGCGCTGTGCGAGCCCCTCCGCCGCGCGCGCCGAGAAGGCATCGGCCGCACGCTTGCCGAAGCGTGCGCGCAGGTCGTCCAGGTCGCGCGATTCCGCGAGCACGGTTCGACCGTCGCGGTCGAGCAGGCGCAGGTTGGCGCGCAGATGCGCGTCGATCGATGCCGCATCGAAATCCACGGGCAGGAGGTCGACGCCGGTGAGCTTCTTCAGGAAGCGCGCCATCGCGCCTTCGAAACCATCGGCGTCACGCTGCGGGAATGCCTCGGCGAACGCGCGCGCGAAGTCGGGCGCGGGCACGAAGTTGCGGCGCAGGGCCTTGGGCAAGGACTTGATCAGCGCCGCGGCCTTGTCCTGCACGAACCCGGGCGCCAGCCATGACAGCTGCGCCGGATCGAGCGCATTGAGCAGGTGCAGCGGCACCGCCACGGTCATGCCGTCGTCCGGTGCACCGGGCTCGAAGCGGTACTTCACCGCGAGGCGCACGTCGCCCAGCGGCAGGTAGGGCGGGAAGCGCTCGGCATCGCTGGGGCCGCCCACCATCAGGTCGGCCAGCGACCACTCCAGCGCCGCCTTCTCGGCCGGCGGGAGCTTGCCGTACCACGCGTCCAGCGCCTGCGCGTTGTGCACATGCGGCGGCAGGCGGTCGAGGTACCACTGCGCCTGCCAGTCTTCGTCGACCACCAGGCCGGCGCGACGCTGCTTCGCTTCTTCTTCGGTCGCCTTCGCCAGCGTGGCGCGATTGCGGGCGACGAAGGCCGCACGCGTGTTGATCTCGCCGGTCACCAGCGCATCCCGCGCGAAGATCGCCCGCGACTCCTCCGGGAACAGCGCGCCGTAATGCACCGGTTTCTTCGGCGCCAGCACCAGCCCGAACAGACTGATCTGCTCGCTGCCGACCACCCTGCCCTGCGAGCGCGCCCAGTGCGGGTCGTGATGCCGGCGCGCCAGCAGGTGCGGCAATTCGTCGATCGCCCATTCCGGCTCGATCGCGGCATTGGTGATCGACCAGACCTTCTCGGTGTCGAGCAGCGTCGCCGACAGCACCCACGGCGGATTCTTCTTCGCCAGCGGCGAGCCCGGGAAGATCGTGAACTTGCGTCCGCGCGGACCGTCGTACAGCCCGCGATCGCCGCGATGTCCGATCTGCGTCGGCAGGCCGGCGATCAGCGCCCGGTGCAGCTTCGCGTAGTCGACGGCGATGCCCTGCTTGTCCTCGCCCTTTGCATCAATGGAGGAAGGCGCGGCGGCGTCATCACGCTGCCGCCCATGGCGTCGCTCTTTCGCTTGCGGATCGCCCACGCGATCGTTCGCCCAGTCGACCTCGTCGCACTGCAGCTTCAGCTGGCGATGCAGCTCGCGCCATTCGCGCAGGCGCAGGAAACCGAGGAAATGCCGGTCGGCCCATTTGCGCAGCTGCGACTGCGTCATCTCCTCGTGGGCGACGCGATACGCCTCCCAGAGCTTGAGGATGCCGACGAATTCCGACTTCGCATCCGCGAACTCGGCGTGCGCCGCGTCGGCGGCGCCTCGCTGGTCGGCCGGACGTTCGCGCGGATCCTGGATGCCGAGGAAACTCGCGATCGCCAGCATCTCGCGCAGGCAGCCGTGCTGCTGGGCGGCGATCAGCATGCGCGCCAGCTTCACGTCGACAGGCAGTCGCGCCATGGTCCGGCCGATGCGGGTGAGCTTGCGATCGGTGTCGATCGCGCCCAGCTCCGTCAGCTGCTGCCAGCCATCGGCGACCGCGCGCGGATCCGGCGGTTCCAGGAACGGGAAGTCCTCGATCCTGCCCAGGCCGAGCGACAGCATGCGCAGGATCACGCCGGCCAGTGCGGCGCGGCGGATTTCCGGATCGGTGTACGGATCCCGCGCGAGGAACTCCGCTTCCGAATACAGGCGGAAGCAGGTACCCGGCGCGATGCGTCCGCAGCGCCCCTTGCGCTGGTCGGCGCTGGCCTGCGAGACAGGCTCGATGTGCAGCCGATCGAGCTTCTGCCGCGGGCTGTAGCGCTTCACGCGCGCCAGGCCGGGATCGACCACGTAATGGATGCGCGGCACGGTCAGCGAGGTTTCCGCCACGTTCGTCGCCAGCACGATGCGTCGCTGCGGACCGGGATTGAACACGCGGTCCTGGTCGCGCGCCGACAGCCGTGCGTACAGCGGCAGCACTTCGGTGTGCCGGTACTTCCGCTTCTCCAGCGCCTGGTGCGCATCGCGGATCTCGCGCTCGCCGGGCAGGAAGACCAGCGTGTCGCCGGTGCCACCGAGACGCATGATTTCGTCGCAGGCGCCCACGATGCCGTCGACGACGGTCCGCTCGCTACCGCGCGCCTCACCCGTGTCGTCCTCATCGCCACCTTCGAGCGGCCGGTAACGCACGTCGACCGGATAGCCGCGGCCTTCCACGCTGATCACCGGTGCGTCGTCGAAGTGCTTCGAGAACCGCTCGGTGTCGATGGTCGCGGACGTGACGATGATCTTCAGGTCGCGACGCTTCTGCACCAGCTGCTTCAGGTAGCCGAGCAGGAAATCGATGTTGAGGCTGCGCTCGTGCGCTTCGTCGACGATGATCGTGTCGTAGGCCGACAGCCAGCGGTCGGACTGGATTTCCGCCAGCAGGATGCCGTCGGTCATGAACTTCACGGCGGTGCGATCGCCGACGCTTTCGTTGAATCGCACCTGGTAGCCGACCAGCCCACCCATCGGGGTCTGGAGTTCTTCGGCGACCCGTCTCGCCACGGCGCGGGCCGCGATCCGCCGCGGCTGCGTGCAGCCGATCATGCCTGCGGCCCCCCGGCCAGCCGCGAGGCACAGCTTCGGCAACTGCGTGGTCTTGCCCGAGCCGGTCTCGCCGGCGATGACGACGACCTGGTGCTTGCGGATCAGTTCGACCAGGCGCTCGGCCTCGGCGGCGATGGGCAGGCTCGGGTCGACCGCCACGGCCGTCGGCAGCGATGCCGCGCGGGCCTCGCGCGCCGCAACCGAGACCGCCAGGGCCTCGGCGAACGCCGCCTGCGCCCCAGCGTCGCCGGGCTTCCCGCTCCAGCGCGACCAGAGGCCGAGCAGCCGCCCGCGATCGCGGGACAGCGCGCCATCCACGGCGGCACGGGCGCGGCGCAATTCCGCCTGCCCCTGTGAATCAATAGGTTTCATCAATGAAAAACGTCTGAATAATTGATTTCAATCGAAATGATCGCGGCGATAGTCTGGGTGAACAGTCAGCCGGCCCGGCGTAGGCTGCCATTTTGTCCCCAAGGAGCGCTCCGATGGCGAAGACCCCGAAGACCGAGAAGACCCCGCCCAAGGCCGGCGACGTGCCGCAGATCGATATCGGCCTGTCCGCGGCCGACCGCAGGAAGGTGGCCGACGGCCTCTCGCACTTCCTCGCCGACAGCTACACCCTCTACCTCAAGACCCACAACTTCCACTGGAACATCACCGGCCCGATGTTCAACAGCCTGCACGTGATGTTCGAAGGTCAGTACACCGAAGCCTGGACCGCGCTGGATGCCGTCGCGGAACGCATCCGCGCGCTGGGCTACCGCGCCCCGGGATCCTACGCCGAGTTCGCGAAGCTCACGTCGATCGAAGATGCAGGCGCCGACGAAGGCGACCGCGTCGAAGGCACCGACTGGCGCGAGATGGTACGCCAACTCGTCCTCGGCAACGAAGCGGTGTGCCGGACCGCGCGCAAGGTGCTCAAGACCGCCGACAACGCCGGAGACGATCCGACCGTCGACCTGATGACCCAGCGACTGAACATCCACGAGAAGAACGCCTGGATGCTGCGCTCGCTGCTGGCCTGATCCGTCCACGGCAACGCATGCGAAAAACCCCGCCTCGGCGGGGTTTTTGCTGTCCTGCTCCCGATCGACTCAGGGCACGCGATGCGCCTTGAAGAACTCGACGTAGCCCTTGAACGCTTCGATCGGATTGCCGCGATAGCGACGGTCGGCGTCGTAGCTGCAGCGCGCGCTGTTGCCGAATGCCGCCACGTAGGCCTGGCACAGCGCCGGACCGAATCCCGGATAGTGCAGCGCATCGACCTGCTTCATCTCGTCATGGGTCAGGCGCCGCGGCGGCACGGGTGCGTCGTAAATGAGGCGGACCGGCGGGTCCGGATCCAGGCCCGCGCTGACGCTGCGGATCGCGCTGCCGTACTGCTCCGGACGTCCATGCTGCGCATTGAAATCGCGCATGAAGTCGTCGCGATCGTCCTTGACGATGAACAACTGCGCGAACTCCTTGCCGGCGTAGGTCGTCTGCGCCTGCACGCCGTAGACCGCGTTGACGCGCGTGGACTCGCTGTCGACCGGGTCGCCGGTGCCGGCGCGCGCCATGTCGTCCTGCAGCGCGGTCCAGATCGCCAGCGTGCCCCTGGACTGCCCGACCAGGAAGATATTGCGCTTGTCGATGCCGAGCGCATCGGCGTTCGCGCGGATGAACTGCACTGCGCGCGCGATGTCGTAATGCGGCACGCGTGGATCGGTCGCGCTGTTGGCCTCGTCTTCGTTCGTGACCGGATGACGGAACTCGATCGACGCGAAGGAGAATCCCGCATGGATCGCCGGAACGACCAGCGCTTCGAAATGGGCTGTGCCCGGCACCAGCGACTTGCTCATGCCGTTCGGATGCGCCCAGATGATCAACGGCGCGGGCCCGCTCGATGGGGCTCGATGGAAATCGAACCGCTGCGTCCGCCAACTGTGGCCCAGCGTCGGCTCGCGCCAGGCTTCCCGGCCGTAGCACAGCCCGGGGCCTTCCGCGCCCGGCGGCAGCGGGACGGGCTCGCAGCCCTGCTGCGCCTTCGCGCCGCCCGCGAAGCAAAGCGCCGCCAGCAACGCCGCGCACGCGCGCAGCGCCTTCGTTGCATGAGATGACATATCGAATCCTTGTCGATGGGGAAGTGGCCCGGCCATGCGGGCCATGCACGTCAACGCGCGGCACCGTGCACGGTTGACGCTTCTCTCTCCACGCAAACGAAAAAGCCCCGCATTCGCGGGGCTTTCCGGGTCGGACGACGCCAGCGCTCAGCGCCGGTCGGCGGCCTTGTAATCGCGCGCGGCGTAGCCGGTGTAGATCTGGCGCGGACGACCGATCTTGGCTTCCGGGTCGTTCTGCTGTTCCAGCCAGTGCGAGACCCAGCCGGCGGTGCGGGCGATGGCGAACATGACCGTGAACATTTCGGTCGGGATGCCCAGCGCCTTGTAGATGATGCCCGAGTAGAAGTCGACGTTCGGGTACAGCTTGCGCTGCACGAAGTAGTCGTCCTTCAGCGCGGCCTCTTCCAGCTTCATCGCCACTTCGAGCAGCGGGTCGTTGACGCCCAGCTCGTTCAGCACCTTGTGGCACATCTCGCGGATGATCTTCGCGCGCGGGTCGAAGTTCTTGTAGACGCGGTGGCCGAAGCCCATCAGGCGGAAGCCCGAGTTCTTGTCCTTCGCCTTGTCGACCGCCGACTGCACGTTGCCCGCAGTACCGATCTCTTCGAGCATCTTGAGCACGGCTTCGTTCGCACCGCCGTGTGCCGGGCCCCACAGCGCCGCGACGCCGGCGGCGACGCACGCGTAAGGATTGGCACCGGTCGAACCGACGAGGCGCACGGTCGAGGTCGACGCGTTCTGCTCGTGGTCGGCATGCAGGATGAACAGCAGGTCCAGGGCCTTGGCGGCGACCGGATTGAGTTCCAGCGGCTCGCTCGGCACTTCCTTCATCATGTGCAGGAAGCGGGTGACGTATTCGAGGTTGTTCTTCGGATAGCGGCTCGGCCAGCCGATCGAATAGCGGTGGCAGGCGGCGGCGATCGTCGGCACCTTCGCGATCAGTCGGATCGCGGCCATGCGACGCTGCTCGGCGTCTTCGAGGTCCAGCGTGTTGTGGTAGAAGCTGGCCATCGAGCCCAGCATGCCGACCAGCATCGCCATCGGATGCGCGTCGTGGCGGAAGCCGAACAGGAAGGTGCGGAAGGCCTCGTGCATCATCGTGTGATGCGTGACTTCATGCTCGAACTTGGCGAATTCCTGCTGGTTCGGCAGTTCGCCGTTCATCAGCAGGTAGGCGACTTCGAGGAAGCTCGACTTCTCGGCGAGCTGTTCGATCGGGTAGCCCCGGTACATCAGCACGCCTTCGTCGCCGTCGATGTAGGTGATCGCCGAACGGCACGACGCGGTGGCCGTGAAGCCCGAGTCGTACGTGAACAGGCCCGTCTCCTTCGGGAGCTTCGCGATGTCGACGCACGGGCTGCCCAGCGTGGGCTGGTACACCGGCAGGACGGCCGACTTTTCGCCGGCATTCACGGTGACCTGGGTCGGAATGGTGGAATCCTGTTGAGACACGGCACACTCCCGGAAAGCTTGAATGTCATCGAACGCGGGAACGCGGAAAGGCCGCGGCGCGCCCGGGGGAAGGAAGCCGCAACTGACCGTCGCGACAACGGGCGATTATCGCATATCGACATTCGAGCGCCTGCTCTGGACTTTGGTCGAATCCGGCGGCATCGGGGAAACGCAGCGTCGCGCCGGCGCGCAGCATCGGCGGCAACGAAAATGTGCTTGGTCATCGCGAGCCGCGGACACGACAACGGCCGCTCGGGAGCGGCCGTTGAGGCTTGACTGCGCTGTCCGGCGCGCGGGCCGCCGGGGGCGGCGACGGCGATTACTTGCCGTAGCGCTTGCGGAACTTGTCGACGCGGCCGGCGGTGTCGACGACACGGTGCTGGCCGGTGTAGAACGGATGCGACGACGACGAGATTTCCACCTTGATCAGGGGATATTCGTTGCCATCTTCCCACTTGACGGTTTCCTTGCTGCCAAGGGTCGAGCGGGTCAGGATCTTGAAGTCCGAGGTCACGTCCTGGAACACGACCTGGCGGTATTCGGGATGGATATCGGCCTTCATGGCGGCACCAGAGTTGAGCGGAAAGCCGGGCATTGTAGCCGAGAGCATGCGCCCGGCTCAAGCCGCCCGTCGGCTGGTCCGCCAGCCCCCGCATCCCACGGGGCCGTCCCGCCGGTCATTCGGCCCGCAGGGCCCGCCGGATCAGGGCCTCGAAGGCCGCCTGGTCCAAGGCCATGAGGATGTCGGCGTTGTCGGCCCGGCCGGAACGGCGGTTCCAGTCGACCACGGTCGCGCCCCGGCTTTCGGTCCCGACCAGCTCGATCCGCAGCGGACGCACGGCGCGCTCGCGGACATGTTCCGGCGCGACCAGCATCGCCATCGCCAGGGCATCGGCCGCATGCCAGCGATCCCCGCGCAGGCCGGCGGACCATTCGCGGGTCTTGCGCGAGATCGCCTCGTAGAACCGCGCCCGCGGATGATCGGCCTGCAGCCAGCGTTCGACATCGGCATGCAGGAATCCATGGCGGATCACCGCTTCCCAGTCCGCGACCTCGACGACGACGCCCGCAGCCGCAAAGGCTTCGAACACGATGTGCGCGGCTTCGGGGTCGAAGCCGATGTTGAACTCGGCCATCGGCGTGGTGTTGCCCTGCCCCGTGACCGCGCCGCCCATCACGACCATGCGGCCGACGCGCAACGGCAGGGTCGGATCGAGTTTCAGCGCCACCGCCAGGTTGGTCAGCGGCCCGAGCATGCAGACGACGAGTTTGCCGGCATGCGCGTGCGAGAGCCGGATCATCGCCTGCGCGGCGTGTTCGGCCTCGGCCTGCTTCGCGGCCGGCGGATAGCCGATGTCGCCGAAGCCGTCGCGCCCATGCACATACGACGCATCCGGCGCGGCATGCAGCAGCGGCGCGTCGCAGCCGGCGAACACCGGGACGTCGACTTCGGCCACTTCGCAGAGCTTCAACGCGTTGGCGACGGTGTGTTTCAGGCCGACGTTGCCGGCGGCGATGGTGAGCGCGATGACCTCGTGATGCGGGGCATCGAAGGCCATCAGCAGAGCGAGCGCGTCGTCCACGCCCGGGTCGGTGTCGATCAGCAGGGGGAGTTTGTCTGTCATCGACCGATTATGCCGATGGCCGCAGGACACGCCAGCCCCGCGGCGTAGAATCCCGCGATCCGAGCGGAGCAACCGCCATGCACCCGACCGTCACGCCCTTCTTCCACGCCGACAGCAGCACCTGGACCCATGTGGTCGCCGACCCCGCCACCCGGCAGGCAGCCATCATCGATCCCGTGCTGGACTTCGATGCGAAGTCCGGGCGCACCTCGACGACCTCTGCACGGCAGGTGCTGGACCATGTCCGCGAACACGGGCTCGACGTGCGCTGGCTTCTCGAAACGCATGCGCACGCCGACCATCTCAGCGCCGGGCACTGGCTGAAGCCTCACTGCCCCGACGCCACGCTCGCCATCGGCGAAGGCATCCGCACGGTGCAGAAGGCGTTCCGGCCGATCTTCAACCTCGGCGAGCATGTCCCCGTCGACGGTTCGCAGTTCGACCGACTCTTCGCGGACGGTGAAGGCTTCGCGGTCGGCGACATCGACGCGGAAGTGATCGCCGTGCCAGGCCACACCAGCGACAGCATCGCCTACCGGATCGGCGATGCGCTGTTCGTCGGCGATTCGATCTTCATGCCCGACGGCGGCACCGCGCGCTGCGATTTCCCCGGCGGCGACGCACGCACGCTGTATCGCTCGATCCAGCGGATGTTCGCGCTGCCGGGCGAGACCCGCGTATTCGTCTGCCACGACTATGCTCCGGGCGGGCGCGCCCATGCCTGCGAAACCACGATCGCCGCACAGAGGGCCGGCAACATCCACGTGCGCGACGGGATTGCCGAAGACGACTTCGTCGCCGTGCGCACCGCGCGCGACGCGACGCTGGCGATGCCGACCCTGCTGCTGCCGGCAGTGCAGGTGAACATCCGCGCCGGGCAGTTGCCCGAGCCGGAGGACAACGGCGTGCGCTACCTGAAACTGCCGATCGACCGGATGTAGCGCGCCACGACCCGGCCTAGTTGCGCGCAGCCCGGGCGATCGCCTCGGACAGCGCACCGGCGTCGCCGGGACGATAGTCTTCGTCGACATAGGCCACGCGCCCGGCGCCATCGATGACGAACACCTTGCGCAGGTTGTATCCGGCCTTGGCATCGTAGCTGCCATAGCGACGCGCGATGCCGTAGTCGGCATCGTTGACGTAATGGAGGTCCCTGGTGCGCAGGGTCCGCCGCCAGGCATCGAGCAGCTCAGGCGTGGACGCGCTGACGGCAAGTTTCACCACATCCCCGAGCAAGGCATGGTCCGGCGCGAGCGCATCCAGTTCGTCGAGCTGGATCGCGCAGCTCATCATGCGCTTGCGTTCCCGGTCGCGCGCGGCCACGGCGATCTCTTCGGCATCCCCTTCGATCAAGGGCAGCGTGCCACTGAAGGCCGCCGGGTAGAACGACAGCACGACCACTTTGCCGCGCAGTGCGGACAGCCGGGTATCTTCGGCGGGAACCCGACTGCCGCCGCCACGACGCGCCCACGGCGGCGTCTGCGGCATGTCGATGACGAAGTCGGGGGCGGCATCGCCGACCTCCGGCGGATCTTCGGCCGGGGCAGGTGCCACGGTGTCCGCGACACCCAGCAGGGATTTCACGGCTGCTTCCAGCGGCTTGAGGTGCTCGCCCTGCGCACGGAACGCGTCGTCGCGCCAGCGGACGATGCCGTCCTTGTCGACCAGCAGCACGGTGGCATCGGCACGGTCGGACTTGGGCAGTTCGACGCCGGTGGCCTGTGCGATGCGCGCCAGCGCCTCGGGGCTTTTCGAAGGCATGCAGTGATCGCCCATCAGCATGGGGAAACCGTCGTCCTCCGTTGCGTCGGAGCCGGTGACGAAGACGGTGCGCGGGAATCGTTCGTGCGACACCGACTGCGGCAGTGCGTGGCCGCGGCGGAAATAGGCACCGAACGCCAGTCGCAGCATGCTGCCGTATTCGCTGCGCGCCGGCATCAGCACGATGAGGCGCGGCGCTTCGCCCCAGTCTTCGGACTGCGCCGGATCCTCGCAGAACATCGACGCATCCACGCGTTCGTCGACAGCGCCCGGCGCGGCGAGCGCCAGCACGGGCAAGATCGAAAGCAGCAGGAGTGGAACCGGGAGGAAGCGAGCGGGAAGCCGAAACGATGGCGATGCGGGACGGTTCATCCGACGGTGTCCGGTCAGGTCCGCGCCGGTGGCGCGGAAGCCCGCCCACGATCCACGCCGGGCGCTGAATCCAGTGCGAACCATTCGCAGGCGAGGGCCCTCCCGGGACGACCGCTCGGGGTCAGCGCGCCGGTGTCGGCTCGGCAGGCACGCCGAGAGTGGCGCGCACCTTCGCCTCGGTGGACTTCATGCCCGCGCTGCGACCGAAGGCCAGCGCCTGCTCGGCCGGCATCCCCTCGCCGGCCTTCATGAGCGCGAGCAGGCCGCCGACGCGATTGCCGCTGGCGCAATGCAGCAGCACCGGGCCGCGCGCGTCGCGGAGCAATTCGCCGAGGCGACGCGCATTGTCCGGCGTCACCGCGCCTGCGCCATCGATCGGCAATTCGAGATAGCGCATGCCGGCGGCCGCGACTTCGCCACGTTCGTCGCGGCCCTGCATTTCGCCTGAGGTACGCAGGTTGATCACCGTGCCGACACCCGCGTCGGCGAATGCACGCCAGTCGCCGGCCGCGGGCTGGGCGCTGACGTACATGTCCGGCGCGGGCTGCAGCACCGAAGTTCCAGCCGGGGTTGCCGCCATGGCTGGCAAGGCGCGCGACGACACGCCCGCGCAGGCCGAGAGGACCATCGCAAGCGCGGCGACGACCAGCAGGCGGATCTTTCGACTGCGAACATGCGCCATGGCCTCAGCCCTCCAGTTGGGTACGCACCCAGCGCACGATGTCGGCCGCGCCCATCGCGCCCGAGCGCCGGGTCAATTCGCGGCCGCGATGGAACAGCACCAGCGTGGGAATGCTGCGGATGTCGAAACGGCTGCCGAGCGCGGGCTCCGCCTCGGTGTCGACCTTGGCCAGGCGGATCGCAGGCTCCAGATGCGCGGCTGCCTGCTCGAAATGCGGCGCCATCATCAGGCACGGCTGGCACCACGGCGCCCAGAAATCCACCAGCACCGGCAGGTCGGCATCGACGACGTGACGGTCGAACGTCGCGACGCCCAGGGCCAGCGAGTGCGCCACGAACAAGGCCTGCTTGCAGCGCCCGCAGACCGGCGCATCCGCGAGGCGCGAGACCGGCACGCGGTTCAGCGCGTGGCACGAAGGGCACGCGATCTTCAGCGCATCACTGTCCATCGCGCGGCTCCGCTTCGATCACGCGCCCGCTGGCGTCGTGGATGCGCACGTCGACGCGCACGCCCTCGCGCACGCTCTGCGTGACCACGCAGAACTGCTCGAACTGCGCGAGCACGCGCGGCAGGTGTTCCAGCGCTTCGGCCGAGTCGGACAGGTGGATCGCCACCTGCGCATGCGGGATGCGCCAGCGGCCCTCCGCATTGCGCACCCGGTCGCCGACGATCTCGGCGCGGATCGGGCCCGGCGAATTCCTGAACTTGCGCAGCGCGAACAGCAGGCTGGCGCTCAGGCAATTGGCGATGCTGGCCAGCAGCAGCGCCGAAGGATTCGGGTCGCGGCCCTCGCCCAGCGGCGGCGACTCGTCGGTGAACAGCGGATCGATGTCGGTGCCTTCGAAACTGACCTTGAACGCGTAGGCGCCTTCCTGTTCCAGGACGATGCGGATGCCGGTCTGTTCCTTGTCTTGATGCTCGGCCATGTCAGTGCTCCTGTTCGGTGCGCGGGGAGGCATCGCCCCGCAAGAGGACAACATACAACAGCGGGATCACGACCAGGGTCAGCACGGTGCTGACCAGGATGCCGAAGATCAGCGAGACCGCGAGGCCGTTGAAGATCGGGTCGTCGAGGATGAAGAACGCACCCAGCATCGCGGCCAGCGCGGTCAGCACGATCGGCTGGGCACGCACCGCGCAGGCTTCGATCACCGCTTCGGCGGGCGCGCGCCCTTCCGCGATCGCGTGGTTGATGAAGTCCACGAGCAGGATGGAATTGCGCACGATGATGCCGGCCAGCGCGATCATGCCGATCATCGAGGTCGCGGTGAACTGCGCGCCGAGCAGCGCATGTCCCGGCATCACACCGATCACCGTCATCGGAATGGGCGCCATGATCACCAGCGGCACCAGGTAGCTGCGGAACTGCGCGACGATCAGCAGGTAGATCAGCACCAGCCCGGCGGCATAGGCGATGCCCATGTCGCGGAAGGTTTCGTAGGTGATCTGCCATTCGCCATCCCACTTGATCGCTTCGACGGCGGTGTCGGCGGGCTGGCGGATGAAGGTCTGCTGCAGCCGTCGACCGCCGATGTCCTGGTCGGACACCTGGCCAACGAGATCGAACATGCCGTACAGCGGGCTGTCGAATACGCCGGCTTCATCGCCCGTCACGTAGACCACGGGCAGCAGGTCCTTGTGGTGGATCGCGCCATCCCAATCGGCACGCACCGGCGTGACGACTTCCGACAGCGGCACCATCTGTCCCTGCCCGCCCTTGATGGTCAGTGCGAGTAGGCGATCGAGGCTGGCCTGCTCGGACACCGGCACCCGCAGGCGCACGGGCCGCGCATGACGCGACATGCCATCTTGCACGTGGGTGGCGTCGTATCCGCCGATCGCGGCGGCGAGCGTGTTCGCGATGGCGGACTGGTCCACGCCCAGGCGTGCGGCGCGGGCGCGATCGACGACCAGCACTTCACGCGCCGCGTCGGCCTCGACGGTGGTGTCGATGTCGACGATGCCTTCGGTCGCGCGGAAGCGCGCCTCCAGCGCCTTCGCGACGGCGCGTGCCGCGGCAGGATCCGGACCGTAGACCTCGGCGACCAGAGGCGCGAGGACCGGCGGTCCGGGCGGCACTTCGACCACCTTCACCGAAGCGTCGTAGCGCCGGCCGATGGCGTCGAGCGCAGGGCGGATCGCACGCGCGATGTCGTGGCTCTTGCGGTCGCGCGCATGCTTGTCGACCAGGTTGACCTGCAGGTCGCCAACATTGGCGCCGCTGCGCAGGAAGTACTGGCGCACCAGGCCATTGAAGTTGATCGGCGCCGAGGTGCCGGCATAGCCCTGCACGCTGGCCACCTCCGGCAGTTCCAGCGCGCGCGCGGCCAGCTCGGTCAGCAGCGCATTGCCGTGCTCCAGCGTGCTGCCTTCGGGCAGGTCGACCACGACCTGCAGCTCCGACTTGTTGTCGAAGGGCAGCATCTTCAGGACCACCAGTTGCACCGCGGCAAGACTGGCCGACAGCAGCACCAGCGCGACCATGCCACCGAACAGCCAACGCCGCCGACGCGGTGCGCGGGTGCCCACCAGGAAGGGGGTCATCGCCTTGCGGAACAGGCGGTGCAGGCGCGATTCGCCGCTTTCCTCGCGCGGTGCATCGCCGTGCGGTGCATCGCCATGCGCCGCATGCGGTTTCAGCAGTTTCAGCGACAGCCACGGCGTCACGACCAGTGCGATGGCCAGCGAGATCAGCATGCCGGCGGACGCATTGATCGGGATTGGCCGCATGTACGGGCCCATCAGGCCGCTGACGAAGGCCATCGGCAGCAGCGCCGCGATCACGGTGAAGGTGGCGAGGATGGTGGGTCCGCCGACTTCGTCCACCGCAGGCGGGATCGCTTCGAGCAGCGTCTTTCCGCCGCGCGCCATGTGCCGGTGGATGTTCTCGACCACCACGATCGCGTCGTCGACGAGGATGCCGATC
Organism: Lysobacteraceae bacterium; assembly: GCA_016789405.1. Classification (GTDB taxonomy): domain Bacteria; phylum Pseudomonadota; class Gammaproteobacteria; order Xanthomonadales; family Xanthomonadaceae; genus Lysobacter_I. Next base: position 18,371 of record JAEUPQ010000030.1, on the reverse strand, counting down.
GAAAAGATCAGCGCGAACAGCGACACGCGGTTGAGCGTGAAGCCCATCGCCCAGGAGGCGAACAGGGTCAGCGCGAGCGTCAGCACCACGGCGGCGCCGACCACCAATGCCTCGCGGCGCCCCAGCGCGAACAGCACCAGCAGCACCACCGACAGCGTGGCGAACATGAGCTTCTGGATCAGCTTCTGCGCCTTGTCGGTCGCGGTGGCGCCGTAGTCGCGCACGATCTCTACCTGGACCGCATCGGGGATCAGTTCGCCGCGCAGGGCTTCGATGCGCGATGCGATCGCGGCGGTGATGTCCGCGGCGTTGCTGCCGGGCTTCTTGGCGATGGCCACCGTCACGGCCGGCGCGGTCCCGGCCTTCGGACCCGGCTGGCCGGCAGGCACGGCATGCCAGACGTAGCTCGAAGGCACATCGATGCCGGCGCGCACGTCGGCAACGTCCGCGATGGTCACCGGCTTGCCGTCGCGCAGGCCCAGCACGAGTTCGGCGACGTCGTCGCGGTCGGCGAGGAACGCCCCCGTCGTCACCGGCACGGCGCGATCGTCGCCGACGCGCTCGCCGGCGTGACGAACCACGTTCGCGGCCTGCAGCGACTGCGCGACTTCGCCGATGCTCAGGCCGAAGGCGGCAAGTCGCGCGGGATCGAGCGTGACCGCGACCACGCGGTCTGGCGCGCCGATGGTGTAGACATCACGCGTGCCAGGCACGCGCTTGAGTTCGGTTTCCAGGGTGCGCGCGACGGCGGCCAGCTCCTCGATGCCGGTATCGGCGTCGTCGGACCACAGTGTCAGCGCCATCACCGGCACGTCGTCGATGCCCTTGGGCTTGATCAGCGGCTGGCCCACGCCGGCGGGCATCGCGCCGTTCGCGAGCATGTCCGCATTCGAATACACCTGGTTGTACAGGCGAACGATCGCGGGCTGGCGTTCGACGCCGACGGTGAATTCCACCGTCAACACCGCCATGCCGGGCCGGCTGATCGAGTACACGTGCTTGACGCCTTCGATCTCGGACAGTTTCTGTTCCAGCGGATAGCTCACGAGTTGTTCGACATCGCGCGACGATGCGCCGGGGAACGGCACGAAGACATTCGCCATCGTCACGTCGATCTGCGGCTCTTCCTCGCGCGGCGTGACCAGCACCGCCACCAGGCCCAGGATCAGGCCCATGAGGGCAAGCACGGGCGTCAGCGGATTGGTCTGGAAAGCGCGCGCGAGCCGTCCAGACAGCCCGAGGCGCGGCGTCGCGTCAGCCATGGCGATCGCTCCGGTTCGCACGCGTCGAAGCCAGCATTCGCAGCGCCTCGGCGGGGTCCCGCGCGACGACATCGCCAGCGGCCAGGCCGGCCAGGACCTCGACCGTCTCGCCATGTCGCGCGCCAAGGCGGACCTGGCGCAGCAGCACGCGGCCATCCTTCAGGACGTAGACAGCGGTGAGTTCGCCGCGTCGCGTCACGGCATTGGCGGGAATGCGCACGCCGCTGTCGCCCGCGCCTGCGATCGGAAACACCACTCGCGCGGTCGTGCCCGGCGCCGGCACATCGCCATCGATCCGTGGCAGCGCGACACGCACCGGCACGCTGTGGCTCGCGGGATCGGCCGTCGGATGAACCACGACCTCACGCGCGTCGACGCTGCGGCCGTCGTCGAACACCACCCGGGCCTGCGGCTTCGCCCGGATCGCATCGGCGGCCGACTGCGGCACGCGGACTTCGATGCGCAGATCGTCCGGCGCATACACGGTCAGCAGCGGCTGCCCGGGGCCGACGGTTTCGCCGGGTTCGACGCGGCGCGCGGCCACGATGCCGGCATACGGTGCGCGCACCGTCGTGTAGTCGGCGTTCTGTCCGGCGGCAGAGACCTGCGCACGCGCGGCATCGCGGGCGGCGCCGGCGGCGTCGCGCGCGGCGCGGGCCTGGTCGAGCTGCGCACCGGACACATACCTGTCGCGGGCGAGCGACGCGAAGCGCTGGAACTGGCGCTCGGCTTCGACCGCCGCCGCCTCCGTGGCACGCAACCGGGCGCGCGCGGCGTCGACACCAGCCTGCTGTTCGACCAAGGTCAGGCGCAGCAGCACCTGTCCGGCGGCCACGCGATCGTTCACGTCGACCTCGACCGAAGCGACGCGGCCGCTGGTCTGCGCCGACAGCTCGGCCTCGCGTACCGCCTCGACCGTGCCATCCCAGGCGCGACCGTCGGGGCCGGCGCCTGCCGAAACCACGAAGGTGTCGAGCACCGGCGACTTCACCGGCACGGCGACCGGGTCGCCACCGCAGGCCGCGAGCGTTGCGGCAAGCGCCAGACCCAGCGGCAGGCGGAACCCGTGCAGGGTCATTTGAAGGCGCATCCGCTGTTCACTCCCAGCTTGCGGAACACGATCGCCGCCGGGCAGAAGCCGGTGATGCTGGCCTGCAGCAGGTTCAGCCCGATGAACGCGGTGAACAGCCAGAACCATGGCGAGACGAAGTGGGTCAGGAGCAGGCTCAGGAGGACCATCAGGCCGGCGAAGGCCATCACGGCGCGGTCGAGATTCAGGGAAAGGCGCATGGCTGAGATTCCTGATTTGCTAAATTAGATTTATCTTATTTAGACTTTGCTACACTGTCAACATCCAACCCGGAGGCCCCCAATGTCATTCACCGCCCAGGACCTGGTCGCGCAGGCGCGCGCCGCCATCGAGGAAATCGACGCCGATCGCCTGCGGGCGCTGCAGTCGTCCGGCACCCCTGTCATCGACGTCCGCGAGCCGGGCGAATTCGCCGAGGGCCGGATCCCCGGCGCCGCGAACATCCCGCGCGGCGTGCTGGAGTTCCAGGTCGATGGCCATCCGGCCGTGAACTGCGCGCGCGACGCGCACCTGTCGCATCGCGAAGCGCCGGTGATCGTCTATTGCCGCACCGGCGGGCGTTCGGCGCTGGCCGCGGAGTCGCTGAAGCGACTCGGCTTCGCCCAGCCGCTGTCGCTGGCCGGCGGCTGGCTGCGCTGGCGCGAAGACGGCGGCGCCGACGAGGTGGCCTCGTGAACACGCGCAACCCCGACATGCGCAATCCGTCGATGGGCGAACGCATGCAGGCCCAGGCCGAGGAAGCGGCCGAATTGCTCAAGGCGCTGTCGAACCCGCAGCGCCTGCGGGTGATGTGCCTGCTGATCGACGGCGAAAAGACAGTCGGCGAGATCAATGCCGAGGTCCAGCTCAGCCAGTCGGCCTTGTCGCAGCATCTCGCGGTGCTGCGCGAAGGCGGACTGGTCCAGACCCGCCGCGAAGCGCAGAACGTGTTCTATTCGGTCGCCGACGGCCCGGTGCACCGACTGATGCGGACCCTGCACGACATCTATTGCCCGGCGGAAGACCAGGACGGCCAGTGCTGAACCCGCTGTGCTGAACCCGCTGTGCTGAACCCGCTGCGCTGAACCCGACGATCCTGGTTCAGGCGCTGGCGTAGCGCACGGCGCCACCAATCCAGCGCAGGGTCAGTCGTTCGGCGGTCTCCGGCGACATGCGCAGCAGGGCTTCGCCGATGCGCTGCACGGTCGGCAGCAGGGCCGCATCGCGGCCCAGGTCGGCGATGCGGAACGCCGCCAGTCCCGTCTGGCGCGTGCCGAGCAATTCGCCCGGGCCGCGCAGTTCCAGATCCTTTTCGGCGATGACGAAACCGTCGCTGGTCTCGCGCATCGTTTCCAGTCGCTGGCGCGCCATCCGCGACAGCGGCGACTGGTACAGCAGCACGCAGTTCGACGCCGCGCTGCCGCGCCCGACGCGCCCGCGCAGCTGGTGCAGCTGCGCCAGCCCGAGGCGCTCGGCATTCTCGATGATCATCAGCGATGCGTTCGGCACGTCGACGCCGACCTCGATGACCGTGGTCGCGACGAGCAACTGCACCTCGCCGGCCTTGAAGGCCGCCATCGTCTTCTGTTTTTCGCTGGCCTTGAGCCGGCCATGCACCAGCGCGATGCGCAGCTCGGGCATCTGCTGGGTCAGGGCCTCGTAGGTGCTTTGCGCCGCCTGCGCGACGACTTCGTCGCTGTCGTCGATCAAGGTGCAGACCCAGTACGCCTGCCGTCCTTCGCGACAGGCGGCGCGAATGCGTTCGATCAGTTCCGGCCGCCGCTCGGCGCTGAGCACCACGGTCTGCACCGGCGTGCGCCCGGGCGGCAATTCGTCGATCGCAGACACGTCCAGATCCGCATAGGCCGCCATCGCCAGCGTTCGCGGAATGGGGGTCGCAGTCATCACCAGCTGGTGCGGCACGCTGTCGCCGCTGCTGCCCTTGTCGCGCAGGGCGAGGCGCTGGTGCACGCCGAAGCGGTGCTGCTCGTCGACGATGGCCAGCGCGAGGTCGCGGAAGACGACACCCTCCTGCATCAGCGCATGCGTGCCGACCACGACCTGGGCGGCACCGCCCGCGATATCGGCGAGTACTGCGTCGCGCGCCTTGCCGGTGACCTTTCCGGCCAGCCAGACCACGCGCACACCGAGCGGTTCGAGCCAGGCACGCAGGTTCGACAGGTGCTGTTCCGCGAGCAGTTCGGTCGGCGCCATCAGCGCCGCCTGCTTGCCCTCCTCCACCGCCAGCAGCGCCGCCATCGCCGCGACGACGGTCTTGCCGCTGCCGACATCGCCTTGCACCAGGCGCAGCATCGGCACGGGTTTGGCAAGGTCGGCACGGATTTCCGCCAGCACGCGCTCCTGCGCACCGGTCAGTGCGAACGGCAGCGCCGCACGCAGGGCATCGAGTCGCCGCGCCGCGCGCAGCGATGGTGCGCCGTGCGACTGCATCGCGATGCGCTGGCGACGCAGGCTGAGGTGATGCGCGAGCAGTTCCTCGATCGCGAGCCGGCGCTGCGCCGGATGCGTGCCGGCCAGCAGCGCCTGCACGTCGCTGCCCTGGGGCGGACGATGCAGGGTCATCAGGGCGTCGCGCAGCAAAGGCAATCGCGCGCACAGCGGTTCGCCTGCGAAGACATCGGGCGGCAGCAGTTCCATCGATGCCCCGTCGGGCAGGCGCTGAAGTGCCTGTCCGATCAGCTTGCGCAACACGGCGGGGCCGACGCCGTCGATGGCGGGATAGATGGGGTCGAGCGATTCGCTCAGGCCAGGTTCGATGCCGGCGCCCAGCACGCGATAGCTCGGATGGACGATTTCCAGGCCGATCTGGCCGGCACGCGGCGTGCCGTAGGCGCGGATGCGCGTGCCGACCGCGAACTGCGCGACCTGGGTGCCGCGGAAATGGAAGAAGCGCAGGACCAGCGTCGCCTGCGAATCGTCGCCGATGGCGACCTTGAGCATGGGTCGTCCGCGATAGCCGCGTTCGACCGCTTCGACCACGCCTTCGACCTGCGCCGGCAAACCTGGCCGCAGCATGCGGATCGGCACGAGTTCGGTCCGGTCCTCGTACTGTCGCGGCAGGTGGAACCAGAGGTCCTGCAGGGTGAGCAGGCCTCGTGCGGCGAGCTTCTCGGCGACCTTGTCGCCGACGCCGCTCAATCGCGTGAGCGGCGTGGCTGCGGCGCTGTCGTAGGCGCTGTCGCTGGCGCGATGCCGGCCGCTGTCGCGGGTGTCGCCATGGACGGACGATCCGGTCGTCATGCAGCGTCGTGCAGCTGAAGCATGGATGCCGGGGCGATCAGCCCAGGACCATGATCGCGTCGACCTCGAACTTCGCGCCGCGCGGCAGCGCCGAGACTTCGATGGTCGAACGGGCCGGGAACGGCGACTGGAACACGTCCTGCATCACCGCATTGACCGCAGCGAATTCGGACAGGTCGGTGAGGTACAGGCCGACGCGCACGATGTCGGCGAACGAACCGCCGGCCGCTTCGCAGACTTCGCGCAGGTTCGCGAAGGCCTGGCGCGCCTGGGCGGAAATGTCGCCTTCGACGATGAGGCCGGAATTCGGATCCAGCGGAATCTGGCCGGAGAGGAAGACCATGTCGCCGACTCGGGTGGCCTGCGAGTACGGGCCGATGGCAGCGGGAGCGTTCGGGGTATTGATCGGTTCGCGGGGCATGGTGCGCTCGTTCGGAACGTGGGGGATCTGCGGGACGGGCGCGCAAGGCATGCGCCCGGGAGAGGCCTGGCGGAATCCGCATGGACGCGCCGGACGGGCCGCTAGTGTAGCGCCGGGGTCGAAGGCGGTCATCGCGAGGATTTGAGAAAGAATTGAGCGTCGCGCACAGGTGCGCGCACAGGCGCGCAGGCACAGTGCGCGCGCCGATGCGACCTCGCATCGGCATCGTCATGCTGAAACGTCATGAAGGCCGGCCGCCGAGGGTCCGACTTCATGATCGCCTTCGAAGTTTGTGCTTCCGCAGGCACCTAGCATGACCCGCGGCGTCCGTCCGGCGGTCGCACCCGGCATCGGCGACAGGCGGTCGTTACCGCATGTTCCGCACCGGCTCATGACGACGGGTTGTTCGAGGGGGCCCCGTCCGCGCATCGCAAGCCTCGCGTCCTGCCCATCGGCGCCGGGCACGGACGACGCCGCACACAACAACACATCAAAAAACGATCAAGGAGAGAACACCATGCGGTACCGTAGTGAACTGCTGTCGGCGTTGCTTCTGTTATCCGTTCCCGTCGTCGCCCCATCGCAAGCCGCGTCATCGAACCTCCCCGGCGCCTCCGACGATGCCTCGTCGGTCGTCGTCATCCGCTATCGCACGCAGGCCGAATTGCAGGCGCTCGGCGATCGCTTCCAGCATGTGCAGGTGGACCGCCGCGCGCGGACCGTCCGCGCTGACGCCACGGGCCGCGACATCGCCCAACTGCGCGCGCAGGGCCTGGCCGTCACGATCGATCGCGACGCCACCCTCGCCCTGCGTCGCTCGGAGAACGCCATCGCCCGCAGCGGCTTCGGCACGCGCAGCATTTCCGGCTACAGCTGCTACCGGACCGTCGAAGAAACCTACACCACGCTCAACCAGCTCTCCGCGAACAAGCCGGCGCTGGCCAGCGTGTCCAACATCGGCAGCAGCTGGCTCAAGAGCCGCGGCAGCGGTGGCTACGACCTGAAGGTGCTGCGCCTGACCAATTCGGCCACGAACAGCGCCCGCCCGAACAAGCCGGCGATGGTGCTGACCGGCGGCGTGCATCCGCGCGAATACGCGCCGGTCGAACTGGTCACCCGCTTCGGCGAATGGCTGGTCAACGGCTACGGCACCGATGCCGAAGCCACCTGGCTGATGGACAACTACGTCTTCTACATCGTGCTGCAGTCCAACCCGGACGGCCGCAAGAAGGCCGAAGCCGGCGCGTCGTGGCGCAAGAACGTCAACAACACCAACGGCAGCTGCAGCGCCAGCACCTTCGGCGTCGACCTCAACCGCAATTTCCCGTTCCAGTGGAGCAGCGGCTCCGGCGGCTCCAGCGGCAACGCCTGTGCGGAGACCTATCGCGGCCCGTCGCGCCAGTCCGAACCGGAAACGCAGGCCCTGCTCCGCCTGATCGCCGGCACGCCCGGCGCCAGCGGCGCCTACAGCGGTGGTATCTTCCCCGACCTGCGCGCCGACGGTGCGTCCAGCGCCGCATCGGACACTGCCACTGGCATGTACATCGACGTGCACGCCTACGGCCAGCTGGTGATGTGGCCCTGGGGCTACACCTCCTCGGCCGCGCCCAACGGCACCGCGCTGCGCACGCTGGGCCGTCGCGTGGCGTACCACAACAGCGCCAAGCCGCAGACGATCTCCGAGCTGTACACGGCCGACGGCAGCAGCGTCGACACGATCTACGGCCTGCTCGGCACGCCCAGCCTTGCGTTCGAACTGGGCAATGCGTTCTTCGAGAGCTGCTCGTCGTTCGATTCGAGCGTGCTGCCGCGCAACCTGGCCGCGCTCAAGTACGCCGCGCGCACCTTGTCGGCCCCATATCGCTATCCCTCGGGTCCCGACAGCGTGAGCGTCACCACCTCGTCTGCGAGCGTGCCTGCCGGCACGGCGGTGACCATCTCAGCGACGCTGGACGACACCCGCTTCAACCAGACCAACGGCACGGAAGCCGCGCAGAACATCGCGTCGGCCAAGGTCTACGTCGATGTCGCACCGTGGGAATCCGGCGCCAACGGCATCACCATGTCGGCCAGCGACGGAAGCTTCAACAGCACGCGCGAAACCGTCACCGCCAGCCTGAACACCTCGGGGCTGAGCGCGGGCCGGCACATCGTCTACGTGCAGGGCGTCGATGCGTCGGGCGCCGCAGGCGCGCCCAACGCGGTGATCCTGAACATCACCAGCGGCGGTGGCAACGTCGCACCGGTGGCCGATTTCACGGCGAACGTGACGCACAGCAACCTCACCGCGGCCTTCACCGACCGCTCCACCGACAGCGACGGCAGCATCGCATCGCGCTCGTGGGATTTCGGCGACGGCACCTCGTCGACGCTCGCCAGCCCTACCAAGACCTACGCGAACGCCGGCGTCTACACGGTGAAGCTCACGGTCACCGACAACGGCGGCCTGAGCCACACGAAGTCGGCACCGGTCGCCGTCGGGGTCAGCACCCCGCCGCGCGACTCATACACCAACGGCAACGACTTCGCGATCAACGACAACGCGACCGTCGAAAGCCCGGTGACGGTGACCAATCGGCCGGAGAACGCGCCGAGCGATGCCACGGTCGCGGTGAGTATCGTCCACACCTACATCGGCGACCTGAAAGTCGACCTGGTCGCACCGGATGGATCGGTCTACGTGCTTCACAACCGCGCCGGCGGAAGTGCCGACAACATCAACCGCACGTTCAACGTGAACCTGTCGAGCGAGGTCAAGAACGGCACGTGGAAGCTGCGCGTGAACGACAACGCCGTCAACGACATCGGCCGCATCGACACCTGGACGCTCACGTTCTGATCGCACGTCATCGATCCTGAAACCATCCCCGGGCCCGCAAGGGCTCGGGGATCTCGGCGCATCGAGTTGCCTCGATCAGATCCGCTGCACGCCCACGACGACCGACAGGCGCCGCACGCGGCGGATCACGTCGGCCAGATGCGTGCGGTCGCTGACGGTGATGTCGAAGCGGATCACCGAGATGTTGCGGTCGCGGTCGAGGTATTCCACGCCTTCGATGTTGGAATCGGCCTGCGCGATGGCCGCCGCCACCTGGGCCAGCACGCCCATGCGGTTCTCGATCTCCACGCGCAGCGCGACGTGGAAATCGCCGGTGACCTCGCGATCCCAGCCGATGGACACCCAGCGATCCGGCGACTTGCGGTATTCGGCGACGTTCGCGCACTCGATGCGATGCACCACGATGCCGCGGCCGGCGGTGTGGTAGCCCATCACTTCGTCGCCCGGAATCGGCATGCAGCAGTTGGCGAACGTGATGACGCCACGCTCGGCGCCGGTGATCAGGATCTGCTCGCCCCGCGCGACGAACGGCATCGGCTCGATGCCACCGTCCTGCTCGGACGGCCTGTGCGCCAGCACCTGCGCAACCTGGCCAGGCATGCGGTTGCCCAGCGCGATGTCGGCGAGCAGCGCTTCCAGCCGCGGATAGCGGTGTTCGGCGATGAAGGATTCCAGCCGGGCCGACGGCAGTCGATCCAGCGAGGTGCCGAGGCTTTCCAGCGCGCGATCGAGCATGCGATGCCCCAACTGCACCGCATCCTCGTGCTCCAGCTGCTTGAGCTGGTGGCGGATGCCGGTGCGCGCCTTGCCGGTGACCACGAACTCCAGCCACTGCGGCTTGGGCGCGGCGGACTTCGCGGTGATGATCTCGACCGACTGGCCGCTGCTGAGCTTGGTGCGCAGCGGCACCAGCTTGCGATCGACGCGCGCCGCGACCGCATGGTTGCCCACGTCGGTGTGCACGGCATAGGCGAAATCGAGCGTCGTCGCATTGCGCGGCAAGGCCATGATGTCGCCCTTCGGCGTGAACAGATAGACCTCGTCCGGGAACAGGTCGATCTTGACGTTCTCGAGGAATTCCAGCGACGAACCGGTCGATCGCTGCGATTCGATCAGGTTCGCCACCCACGACTGCGCGCGATTCTGCGCGCCGCTGGCCGCGCCACCGTGCTTGTAGGACCAGTGCGCCGCAATGCCGCGTTCGGCGATGAGATCCATTTCCTCGGTGCGGATCTGCACCTCGATCGGCGAACCGTAAGGTCCGAACAGCACCGTGTGCAGCGATTGATATCCGTTCGCCTTCGGGATCGCGATGAAATCGCGGAAGCGTCCGTCCAGCGGCTTGAACGCCGAATGCACCACGCCCAATGCGTGATAGCACTCCGGCACACTGGGCACCACGAGGCGGAAACCGAACACGTCCATCACCTGCGCGAAGGTTTTTCCCTCGGCGCGCATCTTCGTGTAGATGCTCCACGGCGACTTGATCCGGCCGATCAGGCGGAACTGGAAGCCTTCCTTGCCGAGCTTCTGTGCGAGCTGCGCCTCGATCTTCGCCAGCGCCTCGCGACGCACCACCGGCTGCGTGCGGATGCGTCGCGCCAGCACCGCATGCCGCCAGGGATGCATGGCACGGAAACCGAGGTCCTGGAGCTCGGCCTTGATCAGGTTCATGCCCAGGCGCTGCGCGATCGGCGCGTAGATCTCCAGCGTCTCGCGCGCGATGCGCATGCGCGCCTCGGTGCTCTGCGAGCCGAGCGTGCGCATGTTGTGCAGGCGATCGGCCAGCTTGATCAGGATCACGCGCAGGTCGCGCGCCATCGCCAGCATCATCTTGCGGAAGCTTTCGGCTGCCGCTTCCTGGCGGTCGCGGAACTGCAGCTTGTCCAGCTTGGTCACGCCCTCGACGAGCTCCGCTACCGTCGCGCCGAACGGACCTGCGATGTCCTCGCGGGTGAGCGGCGTGTCCTCGATGGTGTCGTGCAGGATCGCCGCGACCAGCGTCTCGATGTCCACGCCCTGCTCGGCCAGCACCGTCGCCGCCGCGACCGGATGCGTGATGTAGGGCTCGCCCGACTTGCGCATCTGGCCCGCGTGCGCGTCCGCGCCGACGCGCCAGGCGCGCACCAGGGTGTCGCGCTGATCGGCAGGCAGGTAGTCGGCGGCAGCCAGCAGCACGCGGACGTAATCCGGCAACTCCGCGGCGGGCGCAGGCGTGGGGCCGGAGACGATGGGTTCGAGCTGGCTCATGCCCGAAGACTAAGGGGAAAACGCCGGATTGGGGAGACGGGGGAAACCCGCAGTGGCCATCGAGGCATCCCGGGATTCACCGAAGGTGATGTGGCTCTCCATGAACGACGAAACCCCGCCGGAGCGGGGTTTCGTGACATGCATTCGATGCGCGCTCTGCCGGCGAACCGTTCTCAGAGGTCGTCGCCCTTCGACAGATCGTCGTCGGCGACCACTTCGGCGGCAGCCCATTCGAGGGCTTCGCGTTCCTTGCGTTCACGCTCGGCCTTCTCGACGGCGTCGACGAAGCCATGGTCGATGCGGCGGGCGGCGATTTCGCGCAGGGCCAGGACGGTCGGCTTGTCGTTGGCTTCGCTGTTGTCCAGCTGCGGTTCGACGCCGTTGGCGAGCTGGCGGGCGCGCTTGGCGGCCATCATCACGAGCTCGAAACGGTTATCGATGACTTGCAGGCAATCTTCAACGGTAATGCGGGCCATGGGGCTCCCGGCGGCACGAGGCCGTCCGACTGATGTGTGGGAACCGGCGATTCTAGCGATTCCGGGGTCCTCGGCACAAGGTCGGGCCGACGCGCGGGGAAGAACGGATCGCCGTCGCCGCCGGTCGTCAGCCTTTTCGATCAACCACTTGCGGCGCCAAGGACGCGGCGGAAGGTCAGGTTGATCCTCGGCCCGACCGGTCGAGCGGTGCTGGAAAGGGCATGGCGCCATCGGGCCTGGGTATCGCCCGCCATCACCAGCAGGCTGCCATGCGCCAGATCCAGCGCCAGAGCGGCGCCGCCGGCCCGCGGTTTGAGCGAGAAGCGACGCGTCGCCCCCAGGCTGATCGAGGCGATCACCGGTCGCGGCCCCAGTTCGGGCTCGTCGTCGCTGTGCCAGCCCATGCGATCCCGACCGTCCCGGTAGAGGTTCGCGAGGACACTGTTGAATGCCGGGCCCAGTTCTTCCTCCAGCCGCGCACGCAGCGGTCGCAGCGCGTCCGGCCATGGATGCGGCGTGAACCGGGTGCGCGAATAGGTGTAGACCGCGTCCGGGTCGCCGATCCAGCAACTCAGCCGAGGCGAATCGACCTCGCGCCCGAACATCCGGATGCGATGGCACTCCCACGGAATCGCCGCATGGAGTTCGGAAAAGAGCGCGTCCGCGTCGTCCGGGGGCAGCCATGCCGATGCAAGGCGAAGGTCGGCTCCGGGCAATTCCAGCGGTTCCAAGCGGTGATTCGTATACATCCTGCGCATGCTGCCGATTTGCCCCCGCCGCCGCAAACCGCGAAAATCGGCGACCCGCGACAGATCCCGTCCGGAACACATCGCGACAGCCGGAGCACAGCCAGATGAGCGAACACGCACAGACCGACGTCGAACGCGATGTCATGGAGTACGACGTCGTCACCGTCGGCGCCGGCCCGGCCGGCCTGGCGTTCGCGATCCGGCTCAAGCAGCTGAATCCCGAGATCAGTGTTTGCGTGATCGAAAAAGCCTCGACGATCGGCGCGCAGATCCTGTCCGGCGCGGTGATCGAGACCGGCCCGCTCGACAAGCTGCTGCCGCAGTGGCGCGACAACCCGCCGCCGATCTGCGTGCCGGCGACCGAAGACGAGTTCTGGCTGCTCTCGAAGACCGGCGGCCGCAAGCTGCCGGTGCCGCCTGGCATGAACAACCACGGCAACGTGATCGTCAGCCTCGGCGCGATGTGCGCCTGGATGGCGCCTCAGGCCGAGGCACTCGGTGTCGAGATCTACCCGGGTTTCGCCGCCGCGGAAACCCTGCATGCGGACGATGGCACGGTCATCGGCGTGCGCATCGGCGACATGGGCGTGGCCAAGGACGGTTCGCACAAGCCCGGCTTCACCGCCGGCATCGACATCCGCGCCAAGGTCACCGTGCTCGCCGAAGGCGCGCGCGGGCACCTGACCAAGCGCCTCGTCCAGCGTTTCGCGCTCGACAAGGACAGCGACCCGCAGGGCTACTCGATCGGCATCAAGGAGCTTTGGCAGGTGCCGGAAGACCGCGTGACGCCAGGCAAGATCGTGCACAGCTTCGGCTGGCCGGCCGACAGCCACACCTACGGCGGCAGCTTCCTGTACCACCTGGACAAGGGGCGGATCGCGCTGGGCTACGTCAGCGGCCTCGACTACAAGGATCCGGACTACAAGCCGTGGGAAGCCTTCCAGCAGTGGAAGAACCATCCGATGGTGAAGTCGCTGCTCGACGGCGGCAGCATCGTCTCGGCAGGTGCCCGCGCCATCGTCACCGGCGGCTGGCAATCGCTGCCGAAGGTCGAGATGCCGGGCGCGCTGCTGATCGGCGACACCGCCGGCCTGCTCAACGTGCCGAAGATCAAGGGCACGCACCAGGCGATCCGCAGCGGCATGCTCGCCGCCGAACACCTGGTCGCTTCGTCGCTGTCGCCGCAAGGATTCGACGCCAGGCTGCGTGCCTCCGACGCGATGGCCGAACTGAAGAAAGTCCGCAACGTGAAGCCCGGTTTCAAGCGCGGCCTGTGGTTCGGCATGCTCAATGCGGCCTGGGAAACGCTCACGGGCGGCGCATCGCCCTGGACGCTGAAGAACAAGGCGGACTGGTCCTCGCTGGACAAACTCGGCGCGCACGAACAGCCGAAGCGCGACTACCTCGACCGCACCCTGGCACCACGCGATCGCCTGGCGGGCGTGTACTTCGCCGCCACCGAGCACGACGAAGACCAGCCGGTCCACCTCAAGGTGCGCGACACCTCGGTCTGCGTGACCCGCTGCGCCGAGGAATACGGCAATCCCTGCACGAAGTTCTGCCCTGCCGGTGTGTACGAAATCGTCAGCGACGACGCAGGCAAGCGACTGCAGATCAACGCCGCCAACTGCGTCCACTGCAAGACCTGCGACATCAAGGACCCGTACCAGATCATCGACTGGGTGACGCCGGAAGGCGGCTCGGGCCCGAACTACCAGAACCTCTGATCGCACCGGCGCAGGACACTCCCCCTGCGTCGGCAAAGCCGGCGCACGACGGACTAGCCGGTGCCTTGTCCTGCCGTCGACACTGGGCTAATGTCCGGGACACACAAGGACGAGTGTTGCGATCGGGGCGCCCAGCCGCAGGCGCCGGCAACCACCGGGGGGTTCCCATGGCGGATCTGCAGGATCTGTGCAACACGCTCCAGGCGCTCGCCAATAGCGGCGAAAGCGCGAAAGTGTCCTATTACTACGTTGGCGACGACGGCGTGGCACTCCGCAACGGCGCCATCCTCGTGGACCATGGCGTTCGCGCCCATATCGACCACGCACAGCTCGACGCATCCGCCGCGATCGACGCCATCGCAGCACTGAAGCTGGTCAAGGTCGCATCGCTGCAGATGAGCGAAGTCCGGCCGGCAGCGCACATGGCATCCGTCGACCTGTCCCAGCTGATCTCGGACCTGCGCGAACGCCTGCGCAGGGCTTCGTCCCCGCCGCCTGCGCCGGTCGCGACGCCAGTCGCCGCAAGCGCAACCGCATCCGCCCCGTCGCCCGACCCCGGCTCGACCGCGCAATTCGTCGCGATCCTGGCTGCGCCCGGCATCGAGCTGCGCACCGAAGCGCTCAGACTGCTTGAACCGCTGTTCGGCGTCAGTGCGACACGAAAGATCGATGAGTTCGCCCGAATCCACCCGCCAGCCGAACGCCCGCAGGAGTTCCTGTTGCAGTGCCAGCAGCACGTCTCGGTGATGCTGGGCGCAAGCAAGGCGGAGGCCTTGTTCCGTCCGCTCTACGATCGCCTTGAGTCCGAGCGCTTGCATCGCCGCGGCTGAAGAAAAGTTCGCCAAACATCCCCGCCCGCATCCCCAACATTCCGGAAGGAGAGTCCCGATGTCCGCGAATCGTCTGATGGCCTCGCTGTGGCTGCTGGTCAGTGCAGGATTGCTGATCATGCCGATGCTCAGCGTGGACGCCGCCATGCGCCTGTACTACTCCAACGCGGGACAGGTACTGGTGACGCTGGTGTCCTCGATGTACTGCTTCGCAACGATGCGCGCCTTCCCGTCGCAGAGCCCGCTGGGCAAGGTCTGGGGGGCGATCGGCGCCGGCCTGCTCGCGTGGGCGATCGCGGCTGGAATCTTCGCGGCCTATCCGATCCTCAACGCTGGCGCGGACACGCCCTATCCGTCGCTGGCAGACCCGTTCTATCTGCTCGCCCCGCCCCTGATGACGATCGGCCTGCTTCTGTTCAAACGCTCGGGGGGCCTGGAGTCGCCGGTCTGGGGCAAGGCACTCGCCGCCGCCGCACTCGCGGTCTTCGGCTACTTCGCCTATCTGGCCAACGCCAAGGGACTGGGTGATCCCGGCATCTTCATGCTGCTGGTCTCGATCGGCTACCTGCTGTTCGACCCGATCCTGATCGCTGTCACCCTGCTGACGGCCAGCGCATTCCGTGGAGGCGCGGTTGCCACCTCGTGGTGGTACGTGGTGGGCGGCATCATCCTGTACTTCATCGCCAACCAGCTCTACACCTATCTGGTCGGGATCGAGCAATACACCACCGGCTCGCCGATCGATGCCGGCTGGCTGCTCGGGTTCGGATTGATCGCCTGCGGCGCCGTGAAGGCGCGCAAGCTGCTCGGCTGACACTCGAGTCCCAAGGGCGGGCGCATCGCAGCGCCCGGCCCTGCGGGCCTTATGGCATCGCCACGCGTTTCTGCTGGGTACTGACGTCCAGCGCTTCATTCCCGCCCTGCGAGGCCAGTTTCGACAGGCTCTCCTGTACCGGCGTCGCCGCCGCCTGCGAGCGGTCCATGAAGGCACGCCGCCCGGCGGGGTCGCCGGGGTCGCCTTCGCCGATGAACAGGTTCTGCTGTCCAGTCGCCGTCAGACCACCCATCTCCACGTAGCCGATGCCACGCAGCCCCTGCTGTTTCGCAAGCGCCGCCAGGCTGGCCGCCGTCTCGTCGACCGGCAGTCCCGCGCCTCCGGCATTGAGTCGACGGACGCCAGACAAAGCCGCGTCATGAAGCGCACGATCGTTGGGCGACAGCGCCGTACGCGGCTCGACCACGCTCGTCGCCGGCATGTATGGCAACGATGGCTCGGGCGCCGATTCGATCGGTTTCGAAGGCCGCGAGCCGCCACCGAACGTGAAGGTCCAGCCTACTTTCACAAAGGCATCGCGTGCTTCCGGACGATAACCGGCTTCCAGCGAGAACTGATGCCGAGGGTTGTCGACCGTGCGGAAGGTCGCCCCGAATTCCGACACGCGCACCGGGCCCTGGCTGTTGTCGAAGCGGATCTTTCCGCCCAACGCCATCTGCGGGTTCCGGTAGTCGACCGCCGCGCCGAAGTCGAGTTTGGGTCCGAAAGTACCATCCAGCGCCAACGACCCGGCATCCTTCGCGAAGCCGACATTCGCGCCCAGATTGAGCGAAGTCCCTTGCGGACCTGTTCCCAAGGCAGCACGCAGCCTGTCTCCATTCGCGAACTCGGTGCCCAGTCGGTACTCCGCACGACCAGCCGGCTGGTCGATGCGAACACCGAACTGAGCCCTGGCGTCCTTCCCGAATCCGAACGCGCCTTCGGCATCGATCACGGCGCCTGCGCGCCCCTTCTCGAGATCGAACTTGAAGTTGTCGCCATTGCCTAAACGCAAGCGCGCATTCATCGAAGACGTGCCCGCAGGCTCGTCGACGCGGAACGCGCCGCTCCCCTGGCCTTCCTTGCCCAGCTTGAACTCCGTGTCTGCACCGTAAATCGCGCCCAACCGCGTGCCGGTGTAATCCGCGTTGAGTCCGTAGCCGTCCGCGAACCTCAACTTGGTATTGAACATCGAGGTGCCGGCCGGTTCGTCCACACGGAACGCAGCCGTGCCGTTGCCGTCCTTGCCGAGCTTGAACGCACCATCGGCGCCGTAGATCTGGCCGTCGCGCGTGCGCAACCAGTCACCATTGAGATGCGAGAACTCGTCGAATTTCAGCTTGGTGTTGAACGTCGAAGTCCCGGCAGGCTCGTCGACACGGAACGCAGCCGTGCCGTTGCCGTCCTTGCCGAGCTTGAACGCACCATCGGCGCCGTAGTTCTGCCCGTCGCGCGTGCGCTGCCAGTCGGCATTGAGATGCGAGAACTCGTCGAACTTCAGCTTCGTGTTGAACGTCGAAGTCCCGGCAGGCTCGTCGACACGGAACGCAGCCGTGCCGTTGCCGTCCTTGCCCAGCTTGAGCGCACCATCGGCGCCGTAGATCTGGCCGTCGCGCGTGCGCTGCCAGTCACCATTGAGATGCGAGAACTCGTCGAATTTCAGCTTGGTGTTGAACGTCGAAGTCCCGGCAGGCTCGTCGATACGGAATGCAGCCGTGCCGTTGCCATCCTTGCCGAGCTTGAACGCACCATCCGCGCCGTAGTTCTGCCCGTCGCGCGTGCGCTGCCAGTCGGCATTGAGATGCGAGAACTCGTCGAACTTCAGCTTCGTGTTGAACATCGAGGTGCCGGCAGGCTCGTCGACACGGAACGCAGCCGTGCCGTTGCCATCCTTGCCGAGCTTGAACGCACCATCGGCGCCGTAGACCTGCCCGTCGCGCGTGCGCTGCCAGTCGGCATTGAGATGCGAGAACTCGTCGAACTTCAGATTCGTGTTGAACATCGAGGTGCCGGCAGGCTCGCCGACACGGAACGCGGCCGTGCCGTTGCCGTCCTTGCCGAGCTTGAACGCACCATCCGCTCCGTAGACCTGGCCGTCGCGCGTGCGAAGGAAATCAGCGTTGAGCATAGTCGCCGAGCCAAAGCCGAAGCGCCCACTCAGCCCATATCGATCGATCGCAAGTCCGTTATCCGTACTCACATCGAGGTGAGTACCGATTCGATTTCTCTCATCGAATCGGTTATCCAGATCGAGTCGATACGAAGACGGCGTCAAACGCCATGCATTTGCATCCAGCAACCCGCCACGCCAGCGCGCGGACAATCCGATCACAGGGTCGCCGGACGGCGGTGTCACTTCGCCTGTCTGCGACTCGGTCTTGGGATCTGGCACGACAATCACCTCCATGCGTAGCTGCACCTACCGTTCGCCAGCGTAGGGTTCGAGGAGGTGCGGGTCAAGTCGATTGACCGAGTCGCTAGTGAGAAAATCCGAGACAAAAAGAAAACCCCCAACTGCAATGCAGTTGGGGGTTCGGTATAAAGACCCTGGCGATGACCTACTCTCGCATGCTAGATGCACACTACCATCGGCGCGTGCGCGTTTCACTTCCGAGTTCGGGATGGGATCGGGTGGTTCCACGCAGCTATTATCACCAGGGAGAGGGTGGAGGG